>NZ_BAABET010000006.1:0-637635 GCF_039540295.1 Streptomyces venetus | reverse complement strand
CGAGCCGCCACCGCCATCGGCGCCGCCGCGTTCCGCCGAGCCGCCACCGCCATCGGCGCCGCCGCGTTCCGCCGAGCCGCCACCGCCATCGGCGCCGCCGCGTTCCGCCGAGCCGCCACCGGTGCCGCCGCGCTCCGCCGAGCCGCCACCGGCCCCGCCGCGGCCCGTCGACGCTCCACAGCTCGAGCGGCCCGAACCTCGGCCCGAACCCCGGATCGAGCCCCCCGCGCCGCCCACCGAGCGGGCCAGGGGGCACGTCGGGTCCCGGCCGCCGACCTACGACGCCGAACCCACCGCGCTGCCACCCGCCGACCCGGACGATCTCGACGATCTCGTCGCGGACACCGTGCTCGACGGAGCTCGGTACGGGGCCTGCACCCTGCGGGCCGTGTCCGTACGGGGGGACTCCGCGCGGTACCGGGGCGAGCCACGGCGGGACTCGTTGCTCACCGCGCGGTTCGGCGCGGGGGAGCAGGCACTGTTGCTGGTGGCCATGGCGACCGGGGCCCGGGCCACGCCCGGGGCGCACCGGGCCGCCGCCGAGGCCTGTCACTGGATCGGGCGGGCCGTCGGGCGCAGCCACGCGCGGCTCGTGGCGGACATAAGGGCCGGCCGGCGCGGCGACCTGAAGTCGGGCCTGCACCGCCTCACCGACCGCAGCCTCGGCAAGCTCCGCGCCAGCGCCGCCGAACAGGGTGTCGACCCCGGCGAGTACGCGGCGAGCCTGCGCTGCCTCCTGTTGTCCGCCGACCCGGAATGCCGTACCCGTGTCTTCTTCGGCGTCGGACCGGGTGGCTTGTTCCGGCTGCGGGAAGGCGAGTGGCAGGACATCGAACCGCGGGTCACCGAGGTCAGGGGCGAACCCGTCCTGGGGTTCGGATCGCCGCCCCCCGAGACGCCCGAGGGCGACCGGCTCACCATGGACCTGGGCATCCCGACCCCGCCCAGCCCGTACGAGCCCGCCCCGGAACCGCCCCGCGAACCCTTCCGTTTCCGCACCTCCGTCGCCCGCCCGGGTGACACCCTGCTCATGTGCAGCGGCGGCTTCGCCGACCCCCTGCGCGGCGAACCCGAACTGGGCGAGTACCTGGCCGACCGTTGGTCCCGCCCCGAGCCGCCCGGGCTCGCCGCGTTCCTCGCCGACTCCCAGGTGCGGGTCAAGGGGTACGCGGACGACCGTACGGCCGCCGCCGTCTGGGAGGCGTGACGTCGGCGCGTGTGACTTGATGGAACCCGGAGGGATCCCAGGAGACCGAAGGGGCAGACGAGAGTCATGGCCAAACAGAACGTCGCGGAACAGTTCGTCGACATCCTGACCCGCGCCGGAGTCAGACGCCTCTACGGAGTCGTCGGCGACAGCCTCAACCCCGTGGTCGACGCCGTCCGCCGCAACTCCGCCATCGACTGGATCCACGTCCGCCACGAGGAGACCGCCGCCTTCGCCGCCGGGGCGGAGGCACAGATCACCGGACGGCTCGCCGCCTGCGCCGGCTCCTGCGGCCCCGGCAACCTCCACCTCATCAACGGCCTGTACGACGCCCACCGCTCCATGGCGCCCGTCCTCGCCCTCGCCTCGCACATCCCGTCCAGCGAGATCGGTCTCAACTACTTCCAGGAGACCCACCCCGACCGGCTGTTCGCCGAGTGCAGCCACTACAGCGAGATGATCTCCAGCCCGCAGCAGATGCCCCGGCTGCTGCAGACCGCCATCCAGAACGCCGTCGGCCGCAGCGGCGTCAGCGTCGTCACTCTGCCCGGCGACGTCGCCGACCAGCCCGCCCCGGAGAAGGCCGCCGAGACCGCCCTCGTCACCTCCCGGCCCACGGTCCGCCCCGGGGACGCCGAGATCGACCGGCTGGTCGAGATGATCGACGACGCCGACAAGGTCACCCTCTTCTGCGGCAGCGGCACGGCCGGCGCGCACGCCGAGGTCATGGAGTTCGCCGGGAAGATCAAGTCCCCGGTGGGGCACGCCCTGCGCGGCAAGGAGTGGATCCAGTACGACAACCCCTTCGACGTCGGGATGAGCGGGCTGCTCGGGTACGGCGCCGCGTACGAGGCCACCCACGAATGCGACCTGCTGATCCTGCTCGGCACCGACTTCCCGTACAACGCCTTCCTCCCCGACGACGTGAAGATCATCCAGGTCGACGTGCGGCCCGAACACCTCGGCCGCCGCTCGAAGCTGGACCTCGCGGTGTGGGGCGACGTACGGGAGACGCTGCGCTGTCTGATCCCCCGGGTGAAGGAGAAGAAGAACCACCGCTTCCTCGACCGCATGCTGAAGAAGCACGCGGACGCGCTGGAGGGGGTGGTGAAGGCGTACACCCGCAAGGTCGACAAGCACGTGCCGATCCATCCCGAGTACGTGGCGTCCGTGCTCGACGACATCGCCGCGGACGACGCCGTGTTCACCGTCGACACCGGCATGTGCAACGTCTGGGCCGCCCGCTACATCTCACCCAACGGCCGCCGCCGCGTCATCGGTTCCTTCTCCCACGGCTCGATGGCGAACGCGCTGCCCATGGCGATCGGCGCCCAGTTCACCGACCGCAAGCGGCAGGTCGTGTCGATGTCCGGCGACGGCGGGTTCTCCATGCTGATGGGCGACTTCCTGACGCTGGTGCAGTACGACCTGCCCGTGAAGGTCGTCCTCTTCAACAACTCCTCGCTCGGTATGGTCGAGTTGGAGATGCTGGTCGCCGGGCTGCCGTCGTACGGCACGGCGAACAAGAACCCCGACTTCGCGGCCGTCGCCCGCGCCTGCGGTGCCCACGGCGTGCGCGTGGAGAAGCCCAAGGACCTCGCCGGGGCCCTGAAGGAGGCCTTCAAGCACAAGGGCCCGGCCCTCGTCGACGTCGTCACCGACCCCAACGCGCTGTCCATCCCGCCGAAGATCAAGGCCGAGATGGTGACCGGATTCGCCCTGTCCGCCTCCAAGATGGTGCTGGACGGCGGGGTCGGCCGGATGCTCCAGATGGCCCGCTCCAACCTGCGCAACGTGCCCCGGCTGTAGGGCCCGGGCGGTCAGCTGTACGGCCCCCACTGCCGGGCCGAGGTGTCGTACCCGTAGCGGGGCAGCCCCTCGATGCCGCTGGTCCGGAACGGGCGGCCGGCGTCGTCGATGCGGACCGTGCCCCTGCGGCCCTGCGAGGACCAGTCCAGCTCCAGGTACCAGCGGCAGTCGCACCCCGTGGTGCGCGCGGTGACCAGCAGGACCTCGGGGTCCGTCGCGGAGACGCGGTACGGCATGCGCACCGCCGGGATCGGGGTGCCGGTGTCGCTCCCGGGGACCGCGTGCGCGATCGGCCGGTCCTTGTCCAGGTTCACGTCGAAGTAGCGCGGGGTGAGCGAACCGCCGCAGCCGTGGTCCATGGCGTAGGTGTTGCCCCGCACGGGCGCGGTACGCCCCACCACGCGCACGCGCAGCGCCTCCAGCACGACGGCCGTGTCCGTCCGCCCCTGCACGGACAGTTCCACGATCGTCTCCCTGCCGTGCACCGCGCCCTGCGTCGCCGCCCAGGTTCCCGCGTCCTGTGGGGCCGGGGGCGGCGGCACCTGCTCGGGCGGCTTGCCGATGACGTAGTCGTGACCGCAGCCGAATTTCCAGGCCTGGGAGTTGGCGGACCAGGTGAGCGGTGTGGCGGGGGCCTTTCCGGTGGTGGGCCGGGTGGTCTCCGGGGTGGAGGGTTTCGGGGAGGGCTTCCGCTTCTTCTTCGGGGTGGTGGAGGGGCTGGGGCGCTTCGGTGTGGGGGAGCTGCTCGGGGCGGTGGGCGAAGGGTCTTCCCGCTTCGGTGCCTTGGCCTCCGTCGTGCCGGAGGCGGCGGGTCCGGCCGTACGGACACGGTCGTCGGACGGACGCCGCCCGTCCGGCAGCGCCGACAGGCTCCCGAGGGTCGCGAGCACCGCACAGGCGGCGGCCAGACCGACGACGAGCCGCCCGCGGCGGTACCAGGGGCGGTGGGGGAGCGGGGAGTCGGCGGCAGCCGGGTGGTGGTTCGGGGCGTCCCTCGGGCCGTCCGCCGGGCCGGGGGTCGTCTCGTTCCCCGGGGTGTCTGTCGCGCTGGAAGTCCTCTCGGTCCCCGGGGCGCCCGTCGCGTTGGGGGTCGTCTCGTCCGCGGCGTCGTCGCCCGGCAGCGGCGCGGCCTTGGCCGCACGCGGGCGCTGACGTGCCGCCACCGCCAGGAGCCAGCGGCGGTGGAGTTCCAGGCGTTCCTCCGGGGACGCCCCGCAGAGCGCCGCTAAGCGCTCCACGGGCGCGAAGTCGACAGGGACCGCCTCACCCGCGCAATAGCGGTGCAGGGTCGAGGTGTTCATGGCCAGACGGCGGGCCAGCGAACCGTAACTGCGGTCGGTGCGCTCCTTCAGCGCCCTCAGCAGCGCCGCGAACTCCCCGACGTCGTCCACGTCTTCCTGTGCCGACACGTTTCCCCCGCCCTCGTAAGGTCCGACCCGGCCCGGGACGGCATCCCAGGCATCCCTGTACCTGCACGTCAGAGGGGCTGGGATGGTTCCAGGGTGGCCGATCGGCCGCAGGTTGTTGCGCCCCTCGGCCGTGACCGCTGATGCTCTTGGTGTCGCACCGACCAGGCCCGGGCCGACCAGCCGGCCTCGCCGCGGCATCCACGTCCACGCTTTCATCAACGGGGGGACACCCATGTCCATGCGCATCCGAACGAGCGCTCTCACCGCACTCACCGTCGCCGCCCTCGCGGCGGGCACGGTCCTCACGGCACCGGCCGCCGGCGCCGCGCCGAAGGCCGCCGCGCCCAAGTTCCTGTCGGCGTCCCAGCTGCCGCCGCACCCGACGTCGTCCTGGACCGCCGGGCCGGTCACCGACGGGTTCCCGGAAGGGCTCGGCTTCTGCGTGAGCACGGAGGGCGTGCCCTCCTACGACTACCGGCACCGGGAGTTCCGGACCGACCTGGACACCAGCGCCGTGCAGCTGACCGTCGTGACGGGCACCGCCGCCCAGGCCAAGGCCCTGGCGAAGCACTACGACGACCTGATCCGCACCTGCGCCGACCGCATCGAGGAGTCCTCTCCGGACATCGAGGCCGAGGGCCGGGACTACGGCTCGCTGCCGGTCGAGGAGGGCGCCCGCGTCCGCGGACTGCACACCGAGACCTCCTGGGGGGCCACGGACGTCGCGCTGCTGTCCGTCGGGCGGGACGGCAGGACCGTCACCGTCGTCGAGTGGGGACAGATGGGCGACTTCGACGACGCCCCGGTGGCCGCCTTCAAGAAGACGACGACCACCGCCGTCAACAAGCTCTACTGACGGCGCGGCCACCGCCGAGGACCGGGGCCGTCCTCCCGCCACGGGGGTCGGGAGGACGGCCCCTTCCGGCCGGTGCCGGCGGCCGGTGCCGACGGGGAGACCGACGTACTTCGGCCAACTTCACCGCATTGGCGCGCACGGGTACGGGCCCGCCGTCCGCCGGCCGTGTACGGAAGAATCGGCAGACGGCCCTCGGCAGTTCGTCCGATCTCCGGCGGTCAGGATCCACCGCGGTAGGTGCAACGGCTACCCTCTTGTCCCCCTGCCCTGCGCCGCCGTACCGCTCGGAGCCGCTCCGCCCGGCTCCCCGGCCCCGTCCGTGTGGCCGAACATCCGGTCGTTGACGATTCGACATGACTGCCGCGTGCCCGATGGGGCATGGATCCCCGTGAACGTGTTCGACCAGGAGGGGAACCGACATCGGCGCACGGGCGGGGGTCATGGAGAGGCAGGCACGAGGAGGCGGTCCCATAGCGATAGGGGCCTTCTCGGCGGAGACCATGGAGGACAAGGCCGAAGACGTCACGGAGCAGGTGGCGGCGCCGCAGCTGAGGCGCAGACTCGGGCGGGCGGACCTACGGGCCGTGCCGGAGGCCCGCAAGGCACTGCGGGACCTGCTCGGACAGTGGGGGAAGCACGGACAATCCGACGTAGCGGAACTGCTCACCAGCGAACTCGTCACCAACGCCATCGTCCACACCGACCATGACGCGGTCCTGACGGCCACCGTCGGACCCCGTGGACTGCGGGTGGAAGTAAGGGACTTCGTGGCCCGCAGACCCCGGCTGCGCGTACCGGTCGCCGACGACGGTACGAACGGCCGGGGCCTGTTCCTGGTCCAGTCCCTCGCGGACTCCTGGGGGGTCAGGGCACACGGCGTGGGAAAGGCCGTCTGGTTCGAACTCGGGGCCGAAGCGGCGTGAGCGGCGAAGGGGACGCGGCCCGCGGGCCGCGTCCCCTTCCGTCCGTGTACCGCTCCGTCAGCCGAACTGCTGCTCCAGGTCCTTGAGCTTGCGCTCCAGGGAGTCCAGACGCGGCAGCGCCATGGTGTCGTCCTCCGCGGTCAGGTCGACGGTCACGGGGTCAGTCCCTTTGCGGACCGGCTGAAGGGAGGGACGCGAGCGTACGGGCAGCTGTTCCGGCCCGGATATGGCAGGCTCCGCTGAGACCTGCGAGGAGCCGCGCTCCACCTGCACCTCCAGCTGCCGGCCACCGCCGCCACCGCGGCCGAGGTAGCCGCGGTGACCCCGGCTGATCGCCTTCAGCTGGGCCCGCTCCACGCGCTGCTGGTCCCGGCGCCGCTGCCGGGCCTCGTCCTTCTTGCGCTTGTCGTCGCGCACCTCGTCGACCGCCTCGTCCAGGCTGCGCACACCCTCGAGGAGCATCAGCGACCAGGCCCTGTACGTCTCCCGGGGAGCCCGCAGCCAGCGCACGATACGGATCTGCGGCAGCGGGCGCGGCACCAGGCCCTGCTCCCGCAGGGCGGCGCGGCGGGTCTGCTTCAGCGCGCGGTCGAAGAGCACCGCCGCCGACAGCGACATGCCCGCGAAGAAGTGGGGTGCGCCCGCGTGGCCGAGCCCCCTGGGCGCGTGCACCCAGTTGAACCAGGCCGCGGCGAGCGCGAACGTCCAGACCAGTATCCGGGAGCCGAGCGCCGCGTCACCGTGACTGGCCTCGCGCACCGCGAGCACGGAGCAGAACATCGCCGCGCCGTCCAGGCCGAACGGGACGAGGTACTGCCAGCCGTCGGACAGCCCGAGGTTCTGCTCGCCGAAGCCGACCAGGCCGTGGAAGGAGAGCGCGGCGGCGACGGCCGCGCAGCAGAACAGCAGAACATAGGAGACGGTGCCGTAGAGGGCTTCCTTGCGTCTGCGGCGTTCCTCGCTGCGCTCCCAGGAGTCGTCCGCGCTCGTGTCCTTGACCGAGGAGCGCTTGCCGCGCGCGAGCACCGCCACCGCCGCCAGCATGCCCAGGAAAAGCACGGCGCCCGGAAGCAGCCAGTTCAGCGATATGTCGGTCAGTTTCATCTGGGTGGTCCCTTGCATTGGGATAGGGCGTAACGCCCGCCATAGTGGCCCAATCCCATCGGCCCTCAGGGGGTTTCGGGGCAAGAGGCCGCCAAGGAAGTGCAAGGGGATGCCCACGGCGGCGTTCCGCTCGAACTGCCGCGTGAGGGACGGGAGTTGAGTTCGAGAAAGAATACCCGTACGGGTGGTTCCCCGGAAAGTTTCCGTGACCCATGAGGGTGGTGTGAATCGACTGAGGGCGATGTGGATCGACCGCGGGCGAGTGGGCGCCCGGTGCGGTGACGATCCTACGGGGTGTAGAGGGGTCGCTCGGTCCGAGCGGGGCTCAACTGGCCGTCGCCAGCAGCTTGTTGACCCGGTCCGCGTCGCAGGTGCGTGGGCAGGTGGCGCAGGTGTCCTCGGGGCGCAGCGTGTAGAACATGCAGCAGCTTGCCCGGTCCCGCGTGCGCAGGGGCTCGCCGCCGGGGCCGTTCAGCTCGCGGAACGCCGCCGTGCCCACGTACGGCTTCGTCGCGCCCGGCAGGAGCAGCTCCAGTTCGCGCATCGCGCGCCGTTCCTCGATCTCACCGAACAGCTGGGCGACGTACCAGAGGCCCTCGACGATCTCGTCCGTCGCCATGCCCCACAGGGCCCGTCCGCGACGCCGCATCCGGGGGCCGAAGCCGGTCAGTACCGGCTCCATGTGCTCGGCGACCGCCGACCGCACCTCGGCCCGCAGTGCCTCCTCGTCCGGGACGACCCGGGCGCCCGGCAGCGCGGCGGCGTCGTCGTCGGGCAGGCAGGCGAAACCGGTCGGGCGGACGGCCATGCGGCCGATGACGTGCTCCGGGTCCGTGCGGTCGTACGAGACGTGCGTCACGGGGTAGCGGGGGACGCGGCGGTTCAGGAACCAGGGGACGGTGATCAGGAGGCAGGCGGGCCAGGCGTACCGGTGCAGGCCGAAACTGGCGATGACGTCGGGGCGGGCCTGCTGGTCGTAGTCCCGGCGGATCTGGGTGTCGTCCCAGGCCAGGAAGGCGTCGAGGTCGGGGCCGGCGGCCGCGAGAGCGGTGGCGGGGGTCCAGCCGCCGCCGTGCGGGGTGTCGTCCTCGGGGCTCAGTTCGGTGACGGCGAGCCCCGGGAGGACCTCGGCCAGGCGGGCGTAGGCGCCGGAGACGGCCGAACGGGGCACGGGCATGCGATCACCGATCCACGTCGTAGGAGTGGTGGTTGGGAGGTAAGCCTAACCTAACCCAAGATCGCTGGGATTTGAACTGGCGGCCGGTGCGCTTATGGTGCTTGACGGACGAGTAACAACCCGCCGTAATGACCCCAAGTACCGATACGTCCGGAGGAGGACCCGTGGAGCAGGGTGCGCAGGGCGCCATCGGGGCGGGGGGTCCACGGGTTCGGGCGGATGTGGGGGTTTCTGCTGGGGAGGCCGGGCGGGGCGGGCAGGCCGGGCAGGCCGGGCAGGTACGGGTGCCGCAGCAGGGTGGGGCTGTGCGGGGGGAGCACACGCACTGTGAGCCCGCGCCTTTGGGGCACCGGGCCGTCGTGCAGCGGGCCTCGGTGCGGGGGCAGATCGTCGACGCGTTGCGGGCCGCGCTGGTGGCGGGGGACCTCAAGCCCGGGGAGGTGTACTCCGCGCCGGTGCTGGGCGAGCGGTTCGGGGTCTCGGCGACGCCGGTTCGGGAGGCCATGCAGCAGCTGGCGCTCGAGGGCGCGGTCGAGGTCGTGCCGAACCGGGGGTTTCGGGTGGTGCGGCGGGGGGTGCGGGAGCTGGCGGAGCTGGCTGAGGTGCGGGCGCTGATCGAGGTGCCGGTGATGCTGCGGCTGGCCCGGACTGTGCCGGCCGAGCGGTGGGCCGAGCTGCGTCCTCTCGCCGAGGCGACAGTTCGCGCGGCGTCCTCCGGGTGCCGCGCGACGTACGCGGACTCCGACCGGGTGTTCCATCGGGCCGTGCTGTCCCTGTCCGGCAACGAGCAGTTGGTCCAGATCGCGGAGGACCTGCACCGGCGGGCGCAGTGGCCGCTGGTGGGGGGACGGCCGGACGCCCGGGGGCGGGCCGCACTGGTGGCGGACGCCCATGAACACACGGCGCTGCTGGACGCGTTGATCGCCCGGGATCTGGATGTGGTGCGGGCGCTGGTGGGGGAGCACTTCAGCAGCGGGGCGGCTGGGGTCGGCTGAGCGGCGGGGTGGGGGGTGGGTCGGGGCCGCGCCGGGGGGTGTCCGTCCTCGGAACGGCGCGACCAAGTCGCCTACCGGCTAACTGGCGTCACACGCGCCGCCCACTGCGGGCGGACACCCCCCGACACGGCCCCTTGCGCACGTCGGCCGCTGCGGGCGCATCCGCCCCAGCTGCGGGCATGCGTGCCGCTAGGGGCGGCACGGGTGGGCGCAGCGGCACCTCGCGCCGCCGAGTTGCGCAACGCCCCGTCCCGGGCACCAACGCCGGGTACTCGTATCAGGCCGTCGCGGCCGGCGGCACCGGCGCCAACTGTCGCGCCAACCAGGTCGGCACACCCCCGAGCAACCGGAACAGCCGCCGAGCCTCCTCCCGCAGCCGCGACGCCTCCGGCTCGGTCTCGGTATCGGCCAGCGACACCAGCGCCGGGGCGGTGCCCACGAGATAGCCCAGTTCCTCACGGATCCGCAGCGACTCCGCGAATCCGTGCCTCGCCTCCGCCAACTCCCCGTCCCGCAAGGCGAGTCCGGCCAGGTGACGCCACGTGAAGGACAGCAGCAACGGATCGGGACGCGCCGTCGCCCCGGCGTGCGCGCGGCGATACGCGGCCCGCGCCGCCTGCGGGGCCAGGGTCAGGTTCTCCGCGAGCAACCCCCGGCGGAAGTCCAGCAGGGCCCGCTGCGGAGCCCCCGGAGGGATCAGCGCCGCCGCCCTCCCCAGCGCCGCCCGCGCCTCGTCGGCCCGGTCCCGGACCGCGAGCAGCGTCGCCGCGTAGGCCAAGTACCCGCGTTCACAAGCGGCCGCGCCCCGCTCCTCGTCGCTGTGGGCCAGCGCCTCGGCCGTACGCAGGGCGTCCTCGGCCTCCTCCCAGCCCTGCTCGGTGTACAGACACCGCTCCACCAGCAGCGAGGCCCGTTGCAGCGCCGCCGCGGGGGTGGCCGGTACCAGCAGGGCGGCGGCGTCTGCCCAGCACGCGCGCGAGCGCAGCCGCCATACCGCGGTCTGGAGGGGATCGTCACCTGCGGTCGTTCCGTTACCAGACATGGCGGTATGCGCCACGTTGCCCTCCCCGAGCACGCCATCGAGCTGTTGAGTGGTGGCGGCATCTCAGCACGAATCCCGGTGCCGGGCCAAGGGGGTGGGTGAAGGATTTCACAAAGTCGTGGGACACACGGCGTGATCGGTTGCCGGGTCGGGTCAGCTCATCCGCAGTGCCAGGAAGAAGTCCAGCTTGTCCTCCAGCCGTGACAGGTCACGGCCCGTCAGCTGCTCGATGCGGCCGACCCGGTAGCGCAGGGTGTTGACGTGCAGGTGGAGGCGGGAGGCGCAGCGGGTCCAGGAACCGTCGCTGTCCAGGAAGGCCTCCAGGGTGGGGATCAGTTCGGCCCGGTGGCGGCGGTCGTAGTCGCGCAGGGGGTCCAGGAGGCGGGCCGTGAAGGCGCGGCGGACGTCGTCGGGGACGAAGGGCAGAAGCAGGACGTGGGAGGCCAGCTCCTGGTGGCCCGCCGCGCAGACCCGGCCGGGGCGGGCGGCGGCGACGCGCCTCGCGTGGCGGGCCTCCTCCAGCGCGCCGCGCAGGCCCTCGGCGGAGTGCACGGCCGCGCTGACCCCGAGGGTGAGGTGCCCGTCGTCGTCCAGGCCCGCCGTGAGAGCGTCTCGTACGGACTCCAGGAGGGCGTCCGCGAGGACGCCGGCCTCCGAGCCGTCGTGTTCGGTGGAGACGGCGGGCAGCGGGACGAGGGCGATGGCCTCCTCGCCCGTGTGGGCCACGGCGATGCGGTCCGAGTGCTCGGGGCCCGCCGACCGGGGGTCGACGAGGATCTCCTCCAGCAGGGCCTGCGCCACCGGTCCGCCCTCGACGTCCCCGCCGTCCCAGTCGACGCGGGCCACGACCACCTGCCAGTGCGGTGCCGCGCCGAGACCGGGCAGCAGCACCGGGGCGGCCACGCGCAGGCGGGCGGCGATCTCGGCGGGGGCCGCGCCCGTCTGGACCAGTTCCAGGACCTCCTGGGCGAGGCGGCGGCGGACCGTGCGGGCCGCGTCCCTCCGGTCCCGCTCGACCGCGATCAGCTGCGTGACGCCGTGCAGCAGGTCCAGTCGCTCCTCCGCCCAGTCCCCGGCGTCCGCCTCGACGGCCAGCAGCCAGTCGGACAGCACGGTCTCCCGGACGTCGCGGGCGGTCTGCGCGGAGCGGCCCGTCGAGCGGATCGGGAACAGGGAGTAGGTGCTGCCGCCCAGGAGCACGCGGTGCGGGGCGCGGCGGCCGGTGCGGGTGGCGGTCAGGTGTTCCGCCGCCAGCCGTCCGCAGGTCTCGGCGGGCAGGGCGGGGCCCGCGGCCTTCGAGCCCGCGATCAGCCGGCCGGTGGGGGCGAGGACCCAGGCCCGCAGGTCCAGGTCCGAGCCGAGCAGGTCCAGGACCACGTCGGGGCCGCCGCCGGCCGGGCCCGAGGTCATCATCCGCCGGTGCCGGTCGACCACCGCCGCGAGGTCGCCGGCGCGCTCCCCGGAGACCTGCCGTACGACGTGCTCGGTGATGGTCGCGAAGGCCACCGACTCGTGCACCGCGAAGAGCGGGAGGCGGTGGCGTGCGCAGGCGGCGACCAGGTCCTCCGGCACATCGCCCAGCTCGGCCTCGCCGGCCGCCAGCGCGGCCACGCCCTCCTGCACCAGGATCCGGACGAACGGCTCCGAGTCCGCGGCGTCCCGGCGCCAGGCCAGGCCGGTGAGCACCAGTTCGCCGCCCGACAGGTAGCGGCTGGGGTCCCGGAGGTCGGTGGTCATCACGCCGCGCACGGTGCGGTCCAGCTCGTCCTCGCCGCCGAGCAGCTTGAGGCCCAGCGCGTCCGTGTCCAGCAGTGCGCGCAGCCGCATTCTCGTCGCCGCCGTTCTTTGTCTCGAAATCTATGGTGGATCTTGGTGGGGTGCGGAGGGAACGCCTGTTCGTCGGGCCGACCTCCGGGCGGGGCCCGGCTGTGCGAGGTCGCGCGCCTGTGTCGCGCGTTTCCACAGGAGAACACGGAGGTTTCCGAGGGCCTCCGTTCATACGAATCTACAAGATGCCCGCCCTGGCCAGCCAACTCCTTCATGGTTTCCGTGACTGACCCCGTCGGAGTACCGCGCTGTGTACTGAGGCCACTACGCGTCAACAGCACATGAACGAGCCGGGACCGCCGCACACGGATTGGCTCAATCTGAACGCCCCACGAGAAGACGAAGAAGAGAGCCGGTCATGGACTTCCTTCGCCCCGCCAGCTGGGAGGAGGCGCTCGCCGCGAAAGCCGAGCACCCCACCGCTGTGCCGATTGCGGGTGGCACCGACGTGATGGTCGAGATCAACTTCGACCACCGCCGGCCCGAGTACCTCATGGACCTGAACCGCGTCGGTGACCTCTCCGAGTGGGAGGTCGGCGAGGAGAGCGTACGGCTGGGTGCTTCGGTGCCCTACACGCAGATCATGGAGAACCTGCGCGCCGAACTGCCGGGTCTCGCCCTCGCCTCGCACACGGTCGCCTCCCCGCAGATCCGCAACCGCGGCGGCGTCGGCGGCAACCTCGGCACCGCCTCCCCGGCCGGCGACGCCCACCCCGCCCTGCTCGCCGCGGGCGCCGAGGTGGAGGTCGAGTCGGTGCGCGGATCGCGGCGCATCCCGATCGACGCGTTCTACAAGGGAGTGAAGCGCAACGCGCTGGCGGCCGACGAGCTGATCCGCGCCGTGCACGTGAAGAAGGCCGACGGGCCGCAGCAGTTCTCCAAGGTGGGAACCCGCAACGCGATGGTCATCGCCGTGTGCGCGTTCGGGCTCGCGCTGCATCCCGAGACGCGGACCGTGCGGACGGGCATCGGTTCGGCCGCCCCTACGCCCATTCGGGCCAAGGCCGCCGAGGAGTTCCTGAACGCCGCTCTGGAGGAGGGCGGCTTCTGGGACAACGGGAAGATCGTCACTCCCTCGGTCGCCAAGCAGTTCGCCGACCTGTGCTCCGCCGCCTGCAACCCCATCGACGACGTCCGGGGCACGGCGAGCTACCGCCGGCACGCGGTCGGCGTCATGGCCCGCCGCACGCTGACCTGGACCTGGGAGTCCTACCGCGGGGCCCGCCGCACCATCGAGGGAGCTGCCTGATGCGCGTCAACTTCACGGTCAACGGCCGTCCGCAGGAAGCCGACGACGTGTGGGAGGGCGAGTCCCTGCTGTACGTACTGAGGGAGCGGCTGGGCCTTCCGGGGTCGAAGAACGCCTGCGAGCAGGGCGAGTGCGGTTCGTGCACGGTCCGGCTCGACGGGGTGCCGGTGTGCTCGTGCCTGGTGGCAGCCGGGCAGGTTCAGGGCCGCGAGGTCGTCACCGTCGAGGGTCTCGCCGACTACGCCAGGCAGCGGTCCTGCGGGACCGGTGGCTGCGGTACGTCGCTCGAGGACTCGCGGCAGTGGCAGGCCAAGGGCACCGACTCGCAGACCGGCGAGGGCACCGAGCTCGCCCCGATCCAGCAGGCGTTCATCGACGCCGGCGCGGTCCAGTGCGGCTTCTGCACGCCGGGACTGCTGGTCGCCGCCGACGAGATGCTGGAGCGCAACCCCGACCCGACCGACGCGGACATCCGCGAGGCCCTGTCAGGCAATCTGTGCCGCTGCACCGGCTACGAGAAGATCATGGACGCGGTCCGCCTCGCGGCCGCCCGGCAGGGAGGGGCGGTCTGATGCCGGCCAACGGCGCTCCGACGAAGCTCACCCAGGGGTCGCAGACCAAGGGCGGCATCGGCGAGTCGACCCTCCGCCCGGACGGCACCCTCAAGGTCACCGGCGAGTTCGCGTACTCCTCGGACATGTGGCACGAGGACATGCTCTGGGGCCAGATCCTCCGGTCGACGGTCGCGCACGCCGAGATCGTGTCCATCGACACGAGCGAGGCCCTGGCGCTGCCGGGCGTGTACGCCGTGCTGACGTACGACGACCTGCCGACGGCCGTGAAGAACTACGGGCTGGAGATCCAGGACACCCCGGTCCTCGCCCACGGCAAGGTCCGCCACCACGGCGAGCCGGTCGCGGTCGTCGCCGCCGACCACCCGGAGACCGCCCGCCGCGCCGCCGCGAAGATCAGGGTCGACTACCGCGAACTGCCCGTCATCACCGACGAGGCCTCCGCCACCGCGCCGGACGCGATCCTCGTCCACGAGCACCGCGACGACCACCACGCCGGCCACGTCCCGCACCCGAACATCGTGCACCGTCAGCCGATCGTCCGCGGCGACGTCGCGGCCGCCCGGCGGCGGGCCGACGTCATCGTCGAGGGCGAGTACACCTTCGGCATGCAGGACCAGGCCTTCCTCGGACCCGAGTCCGGTCTCGCCGTACCCGAGGAGGACGGCGGCGTCCACCTCTACATCGCCACCCAGTGGCTGCACAGCGACCTGCGGCAGATCGCGCCCGTGCTCGGGCTGCCCGAGGACAAGGTACGCATGACGCTGTCCGGCGTCGGCGGCGCGTTCGGCGGCCGTGAGGACCTGTCGATGCAGATCCACGCCTGCCTGCTGGCGCTGCGCACGGGCAAGCCCGTCAAGATCGTCTACAACCGGTTCGAGTCCTTCTTCGGGCACGTCCACCGCCACCCGGCGAAGCTCCACTACGAGCACGGGGCCACGCGCGACGGCAAGCTCACCCACATGAAGTGCCGGATCGTCCTGGACGGCGGCGCCTACGCCTCCGCCTCCCCGGCGGTCGTCGGCAACGCCTCCTCGCTGTCCGTCGGCCCGTACGTGATCGACGACGTGGACATCGAGGCCATCGCCCTCTACACCAACAACCCGCCCTGCGGCGCCATGCGCGGCTTCGGCGCGGTCCAGGCGTGCTTCGCCTACGAGGCGCAGATGGACAAGCTGGCCGCGAAGCTCGGCATGGACCCGGTGGAGTTCCGCCGGCTCAACGCCATGGAGCAGGGCACCCTCCTGCCGACCGGGCAACGGGTCGACTCCCCGGCCCCGGTCGCCGAACTCCTGCGCCGCGTCAAGGCGATGCCGATGCCGCCGGAGCGTCAGTGGGAGTCCAGCGAGGGCGCCGACGTACGGCAGCTGCCGGGCGGCCTGTCCAACACCACGCACGGCGAGGGCGTCGTACGCGGGGTCGGCTACGCGGTCGGCATCAAGAACGTCGGCTTCTCCGAGGGCTTCGACGACTACTCGACCGCGAAGGTGCGGATGGAGGTCGTGGCCGGTGAGCCCGTCGTCACCGTCCACACGGCCATGGCCGAGGTCGGGCAGGGCGGTGTCACCGTCCACGCGCAGATCGCCCGCACCGAGCTGGGCGTCGCGCAGGTGACCATCAATCCGGCCGACACCCGGGTGGGCAGCGCCGGTTCGACCTCCGCCTCCCGGCAGACGTACGTCACCGGCGGCGCGGTGAAGAACGCCTGCGAGCTGGTGCGCGAGAAGGTGCTGGAGCTCGGGCGCCGCAGGTTCGGCTCCTCCCACCCGGCCTGGGCGACGGCCGAACTGCTGCTGGAGGGCGGCAAGGTCGTCACGGACGGCGGCGAGGTCCTCGCCGACCTGGTCGACGTCCTGGAGGGCGAGACTGTGGAGGTCGAGGAGGAGTGGCGGCACCGGCCGACCGAGCCCTTCGACCTGCGCACCGGGCAGGGCAACGGGCACGTCCAGTACTCCTTCGCCGCGCACCGCGCCGTCGTCGAGGTCGACACCGAGCTCGGCCTGGTGAAGGTCATCGAGCTGGCCTGCGCCCAGGACGTCGGCAAGGCGCTCAACCCGCTGTCCGTGCTCGGCCAGATCCAGGGCGGCACGACGCAGGGCCTGGGCGTGGCGGTCATGGAGGAGATCGTCGTCGACCCGAAGACGGCGAAGGTCAAGAACCCGTCCTTCACCGACTACCTGATCCCGACCATCCTCGACACGCCGACCATCCCGGTCGACGTCCTCGAACTCGCCGACGAGCACGCCCCGTACGGGCTGCGCGGCATCGGCGAGGCCCCCACGCTGTCGTCGACTCCGGCGGTGCTCGCGGCGATCCGCGCGGCGACCGGCCTGGAGCTGAACAGGACGCCGGTCCGCCCCGAGCACCTGACCGGCACCGCGTAAGAGCTCTCCGGGCGGCGCGAAGGAACGTCACACACTCCGCGCCGCCCGGAGTACCGGGATCCGCACCGCTCGCGGCCCCCGGAATCCGACCGAATCGTTCGTCTCGGGCCGTCCCCCGGGTCGTGCGGCCGCAGCACCTTCCCAAATCCCGCGGAGCGCCGAGGCAGGACGCGGGTGCCCCTTTGAACCTTGGGAGCAGGCCCACATGACCCAGCCGTCAGTAGAGCCGAGGACCACAGCCGAAGACGCGGGCGAAGGCACCCGCGTCCCGGCCGGCCGGTCCTGGCTCGACCGGTACTTCCACATATCCCTCAGAGGATCCACGGTCGCGCGAGAGGTGCGCGGCGGCGTCACGACCTTCATGGCGATGGCGTACATCCTCCTGCTCAACCCCCTGATCCTGTCCGGCAGGGACGCGGCCGGGGACACCCTCGCGCAGCAGGCCCTGATCACCGCCACCGCGTTCGCGGCGGCCCTCACCACGTTGCTGATGGGCTTCGTCGGCAAGGTGCCCCTCGCCCTCGCCGCGGGGCTGTCCGTGTCCGGGGTGCTGTCCTCCCAGGTGGCGCCCGAGATGACCTGGCCGCAGGCGATGGGCATGTGCGTGGTCTACGGCGTGGTCATCATGCTGCTGGTCGTCACCGGCCTGCGCGAGATGATCATGAACGCGATCCCGCTCGCGCTCAAGCACGGCATCACCATGGGCATCGGCCTGTTCATCGCCCTCATCGGCTTCTACAAGTCCGGCTTCGTGCACCAGGGCAAGGCCACTCCCGTCACGCTCGGCCCGGCGGGCGAACTGGCCGGCTGGCCCGTGCTGCTCTTCGCCGGCACCCTGCTGCTGATCTTCATGCTCCAGGCCCGGAACCTCCCGGGCGCCATCCTCATCGGCATCGTCAGCGGCACGGTCGTGGCCGCGATGCTGAACGCCGCCGGTGTCGTCGACCCGAAGCAGTGGGCGGCCGGCGCACCCGAGCTGCACGGCAGCGCGGTGTCCATGCCCGACTTCTCGCTCTTCGGGCACGTGGAGTTCGGCGGCTGGGGCGAGGTCGGCGCGATGACCGTCGGCATGATCGTCTTCACCCTGGTGCTGGCCGGGTTCTTCGACGCGATGGCGACCATCATCGGCGTCGGCACCGAGGCGAAGCTCGCCGACGACAAGGGCCGGATGCCGGGCCTGTCCAAGGCGCTGTTCATCGACGGCGCCGGCGGCGCGATCGGAGGCGTGTCCGGCGGCTCCGGCCAGACGGTGTTCATCGAGTCGGCGACCGGTGTCGGCGAAGGCGCCCGCACGGGCCTCGCCTCGGTCGTCACCGGGCTGTTCTTCGCGGCCTGCCTGTTCTTCACGCCGCTCACGGCGATCGTGCCGCAGGAGGTCGCGTCCGCCGCCCTCGTCGTCATCGGCGCGATGATGCTGATGAACGCCCGGCACGTGGACTGGGCCGACCGGGCCACCGCCGTCCCGGTGTTCCTGACGGTCGTGCTGATGCCGTTCACGTACACCATCACCACCGGTGTCGCGGCGGGCGTCGTCTCCTACGTGGCCATCAAGACCGCCCAGGGCAAGGGGCGCGAGATCGGCGCCTTCATGTGGGTACTGACGGCGGTGTTCCTCGTCTACTTCGCCCTCAACCCGATCGAGAGCTGGCTGGGCGTCCACTGACGCCCCTCGCCACGACCTCTCGTCGCGACCTCAAGGAGACCGAGAAAGATGCTGGACATCGCCGAAGAGCTGAACCGGTGGGTCGAGCAGGGCCGTGACTTCGCCGTGGCCACCGTGGTGGCCGTCGGCGGCAGCGCGCCCCGGCAGCCCGGCGCCGCGCTCGCGGTGGACGCCGAGGGCACGGTGATCGGCTCGGTCTCCGGGGGCTGCGTCGAGGGCGCGGTCTACGAACTGTGCGAACAGGCGCTGCGGGACGGCGAGAGCGTCCTGGAGCGCTTCGGCTACAGCGACGACGACGCCTTCGCCGTGGGGCTGACCTGCGGCGGCGTCATCGACATCCTGGTCACCCCGGTACGGGCCGCCGATCCGGTCCGCCCGGTGGTCGCCTCCGCGCTCGCCGCCGCCGCCGAAGGGGAGGCGGCGGCGGTGGCGCGGATCGTGTCGGGCCCGCGCGAACTGACCGGCCGGGCCCTCCTCGTCCGTCCCGACGGGTCCTGCGAGGGCGGCTTCGGCACCCATCCGGAACTGGACCGCACGGTCGCCGCCGAGGCGGGTGCCTTCCTGGACGCCGGCCGCACCGGCACCCTGGAGATCGGCGAGCAGGGCTCGCGTTGCGGCGCACCGCTCACACTCCTGGTCGAGTCCTCGGTCCCGCCGCCCCGCATGATCGTCTTCGGCGCGATCGACTTCGCCTCCGCGCTGGTCCGCATCGGCAAGTTCCTCGGCCACCACGTCACGGTGTGCGACGCACGCCCCGTCTTCGCGACCCGGACGCGCTTCCCCGACGCCGACGAGATCGTCGTCGAGTGGCCCCACCGCTACCTGGAGCGCACCGACGTCGACGCCCGCACGGTCCTGTGCGTCCTGACCCACGACGCCAAGTTCGACGTGCCTCTGCTGCAACTGGCGCTGCGCCTGCCGGTGGCGTACGTCGGCGCCATGGGCTCCCGGCGCACCCACCTGGACCGCAACGCCCGCCTGCGCGAAGTCGGCGTCACCGAGCTGGAGTTGAGCCGACTGCACTCCCCGATCGGCCTGGATCTCGGGGCCCGCACACCGGAGGAGACGGCACTGTCGATCGCGTCGGAGATCGTCGCGGCCCGGCGCGGCGGCAGCGGGGCCTCACTGACCGGCGCCCACACCCCGATCCACCACGAGCCGGAGCCGAGGGCGGTGGGGCGGATCGGGTCGGTGGCCTGACGCGCCCTCATCGACCGGTGCGCAGCACGCAACAGCGCAGACCGTCGTCGCGGGCCCGTTCGACGGTCGTCACGGTGACCTGAGCAGGCGGTTCAGCGCCCGTCCGAACACATACCGCGAGGAGCGCCGCACCACGCCGTCGAAGAGGGACGGCAGCAGCCGGAGGCGGAGCTCCTCCCGCCAGACCACGCGGCTGCGGCCCCCGGGCCCCGGCCGCACTTCCAGCTCCGCCCAGCCCAGCACCACCCGGCCCCGCTTCTCCAGTCGGCACCGTCCCGGCGCCCCGTCCTCCGGGGGCTGCCACACCGTGACTTCCATCGGGTCGTCGAAGGACAGCGGGCCGAGGCCCGAGCGTGCCACGACGAGGGTGCCGCGGCGGGTCGGTTCGGGCGGGATCACTCTGACCGCGGTCAACGGCACCACCTCACCGTGCCGCCGCCACCGGGTGATCCGCCGCCACGCCTCGTCGAGGGGCAGCGGGACCGTACGCTCGAGCAGGAAGTTCACCACGTCACGATCGTAGGAAATCCCCGCTGTTCAAGGCCGGGTCCGTGCATGCCTCACCCAGTTGGCCCAGGCCGGACGGTGCCGGCCCCCCGGCCTACCGGTAGACCTTCCCCGGCTCCGCAGTCCCGGGGGCGAGCAGCTGTGGGACCGTCACGAACACGTACCCGCGTTCCTTGAGCGCGTCGATGATGCCCGGCACGGCCGGAACGGTGCCGTCGTAGATGTCGTGCAGCAGGATGATCCCGTCCCGGGAGGCCTGGGCGAGGACACGGCGGGTGATGAGGTCCGAGTCGGTCGTCGTGTAGTCCTTCGCGGTCACGCTCCACAGCACCTCGGAGAGGCCGAGTTCGCGGCAGATCTCGTGCACGGTGGCGTCGGTGCGGCCCTGCGGCGGACGCATCAGGGTCGGGCGACGGCCGGTGAGGCGTGCTATCTCCCGGTTGGGGCGTTCCAGCTCCTCGCGTATCTCCTCGGGTCTCAGCCGGGTCAGGATTCTGTGGTCCCAGGTGTGGCTGGCCACCTCGTGGCCCTCGTCGGCCATCCGCCGCACCAGCTCCGGGTACTTCTCGATGTGGCGTTTGCCGAGGAGGAAGAAGGTCGCCGGGACCTGTTTCTCCTGGAGGATGTCCAGCAGGCGCGCGGAGTGCTCGCTCGGCCCGGCGTCGAAGGTCAGCGCGATGCACTTGACCTCACGGCAGTCGACGGTGCCGAAACGGGCTGCTGGGAGGTCCGCCGCCGCCCGGGCCCGTACGGCGCTGGGAGCCGTGGCCTCGGGCCCGGCGCAACCGCTCAGGGCCAGGGTCAGGGCGGCGGTCGCCGCGAGCGTTCCGGCCGTTCGGAACGCGGTCCCCGTTTTCTTCATCTTCTTGGTCAGAGAAGGCATGCCGGGACTATACACAGCGTGTATACGTCCAGTGCATAGTGTTTTCGGCTCTTCTGCGGGTTACTCGCGCCGGGGATGCGGGGGGCCCGAGTGGGAGGAGAGTCCCGTGAACGGACAGGTCTGGAGCCGGGCCCTGATCACCGGCGGTGCCGGGTTCGTCGGGTCCCATCTGTGCGCACGGCTGCTGGACGCCGGCACGGCTGTGGTGTGCCTGGACAACCTCGCCACCGGCTCCCGCGCCAACGTGGCCGATCTGGAGCCGCGGCCCGGCTTCCGCTTCGTGCGAGGTGACGCCACCGACCCGGAGGCCCTCGCCGGCCTGCCCGGCCGGTTCGACCTCATCCTGCACTTCGCGTGCCCGGCCTCGCCGGTGGACTACCTGCGGCTGCCGCTGGAGACCCTCGACGTCGGCAGTACCGGCACCCGCCTGGCCCTGGAGCGCGCCCACGCCGACGGTGCCCGGTTCGTCCTCGCCTCCACCTCCGAGGTCTACGGCGACCCACTGGAGCACCCGCAGCGCGAGGGCTATTGGGGCAACGTCAACCCGGTCGGCCCGCGCAGCGTGTACGACGAGTCCAAGCGCTTCGCGGAGGCCCTGGTCACCGCCCACCGCGGCGCGCGCGGCACCGACACCGCCATCGTCCGCATCTTCAACACCTACGGCCCGCGCATGCGCACCGGCGACGGCCGCGCCGTTCCCACCTTCGTCACGCAGGCCCTGGACGGCATGCCCCTGACGGTCGCCGGTGACGGCGGCCAGACCCGCTCGCTGTGCTACGTCGACGACACCGTGGACGGCGTGCTGGCCCTGGCCGCCTCCGCCGAGACCGGGCCCGTGAACATCGGCGGCGACGACGAGATCACCATGCTGGAGCTGGCCCGCAGGATCATCGAGCTCACCGGCTCCGCCTCCCGCGTCCGCCACGTGGGCCGCCCCGTGGACGACCCCGCCCGGCGCCGTCCCGACACCCGGCTGGCCCGGGAACGGCTCGGCTGGAGGCCTCGCGTCGGATGGAGCGAGGGGCTGGAGCGGACCGTTGGCTGGTTCTCGAGGTCCGCGGCTGCCTGAGCCGGTCGCCCTGCGGGCTGGGTGTGCGACAGAAAGTGATAATTCGGTTTATTTCCTGAAGTTGGCTCCAATTGTTTGAGACAGCTGCACCGCGGCACTCGGCGCACCGTAGTCCCCACGACCACCGGGACGGAGCACACCCCCATGCGCATTCTCGGTATCAACGCCCTGTTCCATGACCCCGCCGCCGCCCTCGTGGTCGACGGGCGGACGGTGGCGGCCGCCGAGGAAGAGCGCTTCAGCCGCCGCAAGCACGGCAAGCGCCCGCTGCCGTTCTCCGCGTGGGAGCTGCCCGAGCTGTCCGCCCGCTGGTGCCTGGAACAGGCCGGCATACGACCGGGCGAGCTGGACGCCGTCACCTACTCCTTCGACCCGAAGCTCGCCCGGCCCGCCCGCGAGATGGGCCTGGACGACCCCTGGGACCCACTGCGCCTGGAGTACGCCCGTCGCGCCCCCGGCTTCCTCGCCGAGGCCCTGCCCGGACTCGACCCAGACCGGGTCGTCTTCGTCCCCCACCACGTCGCCCACGCCGCCTCCGCCGGGCCCGCCTCCCCACACCCCGACAGTGCCGTGCTCGTCCTCGACGGCCGCGGCGAGGCAGCCTCGCACCTGGCCGGCCGCTACCGAGAGGGCAAGCTCGACACCCTCGCCACACAGGCGCTGCCCGACTCGCTCGGCCTGGTCTACGAGGAGCTCACCGAGCACCTGGGGTTCCTGCGCAGCAGCGACGAGTACAAGGTGATGGCCCTCGCCTCCTACGGCACCCCGCGCTTCCTCCCCCAGCTGCGGCAGTACGTCCACCCCACCGGCCACGGCGGCTTCCGCGCCCACGGCGTCGACTGGGCCCTCTTCACCCCGCCCCGCACCCCGGGCGAACCCTGGAACCAGGACCACGCCGACCTCGCCGCCAGCACCCAGGCCGTCCTCGAGGAAGTCCTGCTGGAGCTCGTCGACTGGCTGCACCGCGAGGCCGGCGGCGAGGCACTGACGATGGCCGGCGGCGTCGCCCTCAACTGCGTCGCCAACTCGAAGATCGCGGCGAAGGGCCCGTACCGGGACGTGTGGGTGCAGCCCGCCGCCGGTGACGCCGGCACCGCCCTCGGCGGGGCGCTGCACCTCGCCGAACAGCCCGAGCCCCTGTCCGGGGCCGACCTCGGCCGCGGCTGGAGCGACGAGGAACTGCGCGCCCGGCTGGACACGGCCGCCATCCCGTACGAGAAGCCGGACGACATCGCCGAGACCGTCGCCGAGGTCCTCGCGCAGGACGGAGTCGTCGCCTGGTTCCAGGGCCGCGGCGAGTACGGGCCGCGCGCCCTCGGGCACCGCTCCCTGCTCGCCCACCCCGGCCGCGCCGAGAACCTCGAACGCCTCAACCACGTCAAGGGCCGCGAGGAGTTCCGGCCCGTCGCCCCCATGGTGCTCGCCGACCGCGCCGCCGACCTGTTCTCCGGGGGCCCGCTGCCCAGCCCTTACATGCTGTTCGTGCACGACGTCGCCCAGCAGTGGCGGGACCGCATCCCCGCCGTCGTGCACGTCGACGGCACCGCCCGCATCCAGACCGTCGAGGAGCGGCGGGAACCACTGGTGGCACGGATGCTGAAGGCCTTCGAGCGGCGCACCGGACTGCCCGTGGTCGTCAACACCAGCCTCAACACCGCCGGCCGGCCCATGGTCGACGACCCGCGCGACGCCCTGGAGTGCTTCGGCTCCGCGCCCGTCGACCTGCTGGCCATCGGGCCGTACGCGGTCCGCCGGGGGCGGGCGTTCGCCGGAGGGAGGAGCGCCGCATGACCTCGTACGCCGTCGTGATCCCCACCCTCGTCCGGGACACCCTCGCCGACTGTCTCGCGTCGCTGGCCGCCGCGACCGGGCCGCGCCCGGAGCAGATCGTCCTCGTCGACGACCGGCCCGACCCCGAACCGGACAGGCTGGAGCACCCGTTGAGCGTCCTCGGCGACCTGCGGGAGCGCACCACAGTGCTGGGCGGCGGCGGTCGTGGGCCCGCCGCCGCCCGCAACACCGGGCTGCGCGCCGTCACCGCGCCGTGGACCGTCTTCCTCGACGACGACGTCCAGGTAGGGCCCCACTGGTGCGGGCAACTGGCCGAGGACCTCGCCGAGGCGTCCCCCGACATCGCGGGCGTCCAGGGTGTCATCGCCGTACCCCTGCCCGGCGAACGCCGCCCCACCGACTGGGAGCGCGGCACCGCCGGACTCGCCCGGGCCCACTGGATCACCGCCGACATGGCCTACCGCACGGAAGCGCTCAAGCAGGTCGGCGGCTTCGACGAACGGTTCCGGCGCGCCTTCCGCGAGGACGCCGACCTCGCGCTGCGCGTCCTCGACGCGGGCTGGCGCATCCGGCAGGGCCGCCGCACCACCCGCCACCCCGTGCGCCCCGCCTCCCGCTGGGCGTCCGTGGGCCAGCAGCGCGGCAACGCCGACGACGCCCTCATGCGGCAGCTGCACGGACCCGACTGGTGGGACAAGGCGGTCGCGCCGCGCGGCCGGATCCGCAGTCACGCGGTGATCACCACCGCGGGCGTCGCCGCCTGCGCCCTCGCCGCCACCGGGCACGGCCGGGCCGCCACGGCCTGCGCGCTCGGCTGGGCGGCCGGCACGGCCGAGTTCGCCCGCGCCCGCATCACCCCAGGTCCCCGCACCCGCCACGAGGTGACGACCATGCTCGCGACCAGCGTGCTCATCCCACCCGCCGCGACCTGGCACCGGCTGGCCGGCGCACTGCGCCACCGCCATGCCCCCGCCTGGCAGGAGGTGGCGCGATGAGCCCGGTCAAGGCCGTGCTGTTCGACCGCGACGGCACGCTCGTCGAGGACGTCCCCTACAACGCCGACCCCGACCGCGTACACCCCCTCGCAGGCGCCCGGGAAGCGCTCGCCCTGCTCCGCGTCCGCGGCATCCGCACCGGCGTCGTCACCAACCAGTCCGGCGTCGCACGCGGACTGCTCACCGAGGCCGACGTGCGCCGCGTCAACCACCGCGTCGACGAACTCCTCGGCCCCTTCGACGTGTTCGCCATGTGCCCGCACGGCCCCGACGAGGGCTGCCACTGCCGCAAACCCCGGCCCGGCATGGTGCTGTGGGCGGCCGGCCGGATCTGCGCCCGCCCCGCCGACCTCGTCGTCATCGGCGACATCGGCTCCGACGTGGAGGCGGCCCGCCGGGCCGGCGCCCGCGGCATCCTCGTCCCCACCGCGCGGACCCGCCCCGAGGAGACCATGAGCGCGGACCACGTGGCACCGGACCTGCTGACCGCTGTCCGCGCCGTCCTGGACGGACCGCCGAAGGGCCGCGTCCTCGCCGACGAACGCCCCATCCAGGAGGCCTACGCGACCGGCCCGGCCCCGGGCAGGGTCACGTGAAGGCCCTCGTCACCCGGCTCGACAGCTTCGGCGACGTCCTGCTCGCCGGGCCCGCCGTCCGCGCGGTCGCCGCCCGCGCCGACACCGTCACCCTGCTGTGCGGGCCGCGCGGCGCGCCCGCCGCCGGGCTGCTGCCCGGCGTCGACGACGTCCTCGTGTGGGACGCGCCCTGGGTGGGCTTCACACCCCCGCCCGTCGGCCGCGGCGAGGTCGACCAGCTCATCGACATGATCGACGCCGACACCGCGCTGATCCTCACCTCCTACCACCAGTCGCCGCTGCCCGCCGCCCTGCTGCTGCGCCTGGCCGGCGTCGGCTTCATCGCCGCCGACAGCGAGGACTACCCGGGCTCCCTCCTCGACGTACGCCACCACCGCGCCCCGCACGCCCACGAGGCCGAGGCCGCGCTGGCCCTCGCCAAGGCCGCGGGGTTCCCGCCGGCCGACGACGGCCGGCTGCGGGTGCTCCCGCCGCCCGCCACCACCGGTCTCACCGGCCCGGGCCCCTACGTCGTCCTGCACCCCGGCGCCAGCGTCCCCGCCCGCGCCTGGAGCCCCGGGCGCTGTGCCGAGGCGGCGCGTGAACTGGCCGCGGCCGGTCACCGGGTGGTGGTCACCGGCGGCGCGGGGGAGAGCGACCTGACCGCGTACGTGGCGGGCTCGCACGCCCTCGACCTCGGCGGCCGCACCGGGGCCGCGGAACTGGGCGGGGTCCTCGCGGGCGCCGCCGTCGTCGTCACCGGCAACACCGGCCCGGCCCACCTCGCCGCCGCCGTCGGCACCCCGGTCGTGTCCCTGTTCGCACCGGTCGTCCCGGCCGAGCGCTGGCGCCCGTACGGCGTCCCGTACGTGCTGCTCGGCGACCAGGACGCGCCGTGCGCGGACAGCAGGGCGAGGGAGTGCCCCGTGCCCGGCCATCCGTGCCTGGACACCGTCACCGCGCAGGACGTGGTGACGGCCGTCGAGAAACTGCTGGGGGAGACATGAGGATCCTCATCTGGCACGTGCACGGATCGTGGACCACCGCCTTCGTCCAGGGCCCGCACACCTACGTCGTCCCCGTCACCCCCGACCGGGGGCCCGACGGACTCGGCCGCGCCCGCACCTGGGACTGGCCCGACTCCGTCGTCGAGGTACCGCCGGAGCGGCTCCGGGACGAGGAGATCGACGTCGTCGTCCTGCAACGCCCGCACGAACTCGCCCTGGTCGACCGGTGGCTGGGCCGCCGTCCGCCGCTGGTGTACCTGGAGCACAACGCCCCGCACGGCTCCTCGCCCGGGGTGCCCGACACCCGCCACCCCGCCGCGGACCTCCCCGGCGTCACCCTCGTCCACGTCACCCACTTCAACCGCCTGATGTGGGACGCCGGCCCGACTCCGAGCACCGTCATCGAGCACGGCATCATCGACCCGGGGCAGCAGTGGACCGGAGAGCTGGAACGCGCCGCCGTCGCCGTCAACGAGCCGCTGCGGCGCGGCCGTACCACCGGCACCGACCTGCTGCCCGCGTTCGCCGAGGCGGCCCCGCTGGACGTCTTCGGCATGGGCACCCACGGGCTCGCCGAACGGCTCGGCATCCCAGCCGACCGCTGCCGCTCCCACGAACTCACCCAGGCCGCACTCCACACGGCGATGGCCCGGCGACGCGTCTACGTCCACCCCGTCCGCTGGACCTCCCTCGGCCTGTCCCTGCTGGAGGCGATGCACCTGGGCATGCCCGTCGTCGCGCTCGCCACCACCGAGGTCACCGAGGCCGTACCGCCCGGCGCCGGAGTGGTCTCCAACCGGATCGAGGAACTGACCGACGCCGTACGGAACTTCGTCGCCGACCCGCAGCGTGCCCGCGTGGTCGGCGGGGGAGCGAGGGCGGCTGCCCTCGCCCGCTACGGGCTCACCCGCTTCCTGGACGACTGGGAACGGCTGCTGAAGGAGGTGGCCCGATGAGGATCGCCATGGTCTCCGAGCACGCCAGCCCGCTCGCCGCGCTCGGCGGCGTCGACGCGGGCGGCCAGAACGTGTACGTGGCCCGCCTGAGCGAGGAACTGGCGCGGCGCGCCCACGACGTCACGGTCTACACCCGCCGTGACGCGGCCGACTTGCCCGACCGGGTGACGCTGCCCGGCGGCGTCGTCGTGGAACACGTACCCGCCGGGCCCGCCTGCCCCGTCCCCAAGGACGAACTGTTCCCGTACATGCCCGCCTTCGGAGCCTGGCTGGCACGCGCCTGGGCCCGGGAACGGCCCGACGTGGTACACGCCCACTTCTGGATGTCCGGCATGGCCTCCCGGATCGGCGCCCACCCGCACGACGTGCCCGTCGTGCAGACCTTCCACGCCCTCGGCACCGTCAAGCGCCGCCACCAGGGCCGGCTCGACACCAGCCCGCCCGAACGGGTCGGCATCGAGCGGCAGATCGGCCGCGGCTGCGCCCGGGTCCTGGCCACCTGTACGGACGAGGTGCACGAGCTCGCCGAGATGGGTGTGCCGCGCCGGCAGGTGTCCGTGGTGCCGTGCGGAGTGGACGCCGGGCACTTCCGCCCCGGGGCGGCACCCGACGGCGTTCCCGCACGCCGCGAGCGGCACCGGCTGCTCGCCTGCGGCCGACTCGTCCCGCGCAAGGGCTACGACCAGGCCGTCCGGGCACTCGCCCAGATCCCGGACACCGAACTCCTCATCGCCGGCGGGCCCCCCGCCGGTCTGCTCGACGACGACCCCGAGGCACAGCGGCTGCGGCGGCTCGCGCGGAGCATCGGCGTGGCCGACCGGGTCCGGATGCTCGGCGCGGTCGACCCGGCCGGCATGCCCGCCCTGATCGGCAGCGCGGACCTGGTGCTGTGCACCCCGGTCTACGAGCCGTTCGGCATCGTGCCGCTGGAGGCGATGGCCTGCGGCGTGCCCGTCGTCGCCACCGACGTCGGCGGCCACCGCGACAGCGTCGCCGACGGCGTCACGGGCCGGCTCGTCCCATCGCAGGACCTCGGTTCGGTCGCCGCGGCCGTACGCGAACTCCTCGACCACGACGCGCTGCGCCGCCGCCACGGCACGGCCGGGCGGGAACGCGTCCTCACCCACTACACCTGGCGGCGTGTCGGCGACGGCGTGGAGCAGGTCCACCGCCAGGTCCTCGCCGGACACGCACAGCAGAAGGAGGTGGCGTGATGACCGTGCACCCGCCCGTCACCGGGCACTGCGACGAACTCCAGGACGCCCTGACCGCGTTCCGTGCCTCGGCGCACCTCACGCAGCGGTGGGGCGAGCGCCTGGCGACCGTGCTCACCGGCGGCGGCCGGCTGCTGGCCGCGGGCAACGGCGGCAGCGCCGCCCAGGCCCAGCATCTGACCGCCGAACTCGTCGGCCGCTACCGCGACGACCGGCCGCCGTTCTCCGCGCTCGCCCTGCACGCCGACACCTCCAGCACCACCGCCATCGCCAACGACTACGGCGTGGACGAGGTGTTCGCCCGCCAGGTGCGCGCCCATGGCCGCCCCGGCGACATCCTGATCCTGCTGTCCACCAGCGGCGCCAGCGCCAACCTGCTGTCCGCCGCGGACGCCGCCCGGGCGGCCGGGGTACGCGTGTGGGCCCTCACCGGCTGCGCACCCAACCCGCTGATGGCGGGCAGCGACGAGTACCTGTGCGTCGAGGCACCGACGGCGGCGACCGTGCAGGAACTGCACCTGGTGGCGGTGCACATGGTGTGTGCGGCGTTCGACGCGGCGGTGGAACGCGGCACCTGGCGCGACGGCGACGGCCGGAGGTGACATGAACGGCAAGGCACCCCTGGTCGTGGTCGGTGACGCGCTGCTGGACCGGGATCTGCGCGGCCGGGCGGAGCGGCTCGCGCCGGACGCGCCCGTGCCCGTCGTCGACGACTGCGCGGAACGGACCCGGCCCGGCGGCGCCGCGCTGGCGGCCTACCTGGCGGCCCGTGACGGCCGGGACGTCACGCTGGTCGCGGGGGTGGGCGACGACCCGGCCAGCCGCGCCCTGCGCCGCCTTCTGGAACCCTGGCTCACCCTGGTCCCGCTGCCGCTGACCGGCTCCCTGTCCGAGAAGACCCGGATCCTCGCGCAGGACCGCCCCGTGGTCCGCCTGGACCGCGGGGCCGGCCGCACGCGCGAGGCAACCGAGGCCGCCCGCGAGGTCGTCCGCTCCGCGCCCGCCGTCCTGGTCTCCGACTACGGCCGCGGTACGGCCGACGCCCTCCGGGACGTCCTCGCCGCCCGCCCGCCGCTGGTCTGGGACCCGCACCCACGCGGCGGTCCGCCCGTGCCCGGCACCCGGCTGGTGACCCCGGCGGAGAAGGAGGCCCACGGCCTCGCCCCGCGGGACGGCACCCCGCGCCGGGACCTGCGTGCCGCCGCCCACAGCGCCGCCGCCCTCGTCCGGCACTGGCGGGCCGCGGCCGTCGCGGTCACCCTCGGCGCCCGCGGCGCCCTGCTGTCCTACGGCGAGCACCCGCTGCTCGTCCCCGCGCCCGCAGCGCACCACGGCGACAGCTGCGGGGCGGGGGACCGGTTCGCCGCGACGGCGGCCGGGCTGCTCGCCGACGGAGTCCTGGTGGCCGAGGCCGTCGAGGGCGCCGTGGCCGCCGCCAGCGGGTTCGTCGCCGCGGGCGGGGCGGCGGCGCTCCCGCGCGCGGACGCCGAACCGGCACCGCCGCCCGACGAGGACGACCCGTACGCCGTGGCGGCCAGGGTCCGTACCGCGCACGGCACGGTCGTCGCCGCCGGCGGCTGCTTCGACCTCCTCCACGCCGGCCACGTCGGCCTGCTCCAGGCCGCCCGGCGGCTCGGCGACTGCCTGGTCGTCTGCGTCAACTCGGACGCCTCGGTGCGGCGCCGCAAGGGGGCGGGCCGACCGGTCACCCCGCTCGCCGATCGCGTCCGGGTGCTGCACGCCCTGGCCTGCGTCGACGCCGTCGCCGTCTTCGACGAGGACACCCCCGAACGCCTCCTGGCCGACCTGCGCCCCGACGTCTGGGTCAAGGGCGGCGACTACGCGGCGGCCGACCTGCCGGAAGCCGCCCTCCTCCAGAAATGGGGCGGCCAGGCGGTCCTCCTGCCCTACCTCGACGGACGCTCCTCGACGGCCCTCATGGAACGGGCGGCGGAAGGAGCACGATGACCCTGCCACCGCGTCTCCTCGTGCTGCGCGCCCTGGGACTCGGCGACCTCCTCGCCGGCGTCCCCGCCCTGCGCGCCCTGCGGCGGGCCCACCCCGGGCACGAGACCGTGCTGGCCGCGCCCGCCGAGCTCGAACCGGTCGCGGCGGTGACGGGGGCCGTGGACCGGCTGCTGCCCGCCTCCGCGCCGGGGCGCAAGGTGCCGGTGTCGCTCGACTGGAGCGGCCCGCCGCCGGACGTCGCCGTCGACCTGCACGGCAACGGACCACCGAGCCACCGGCTGCTCATGGGGCTGCGGCCACGGAAACTGCTCGCCTTCGCGCACCCGGACCTGCCCGAGATCGACGGCCCGCCCTGGTACGCGGAGGAACACGAACGCGACCGCTGGTGCCGGCTGCTCCGGGCGTACGGCATCGACGCCGACCCCGCCGACCTGCGCCTGCCCCGGCCGTCCACCGCCTCCCCGGCGCCCGGCGCGGTCGTGCTGCATCCCGGCGCCGGGTCACCCGCCCGCTGCTGGCCCGTCGAGCGGTACGCGGCCGTCGCCACCGAACTGCGGGCGCGGGGCCTGCGGGTCGTCGTCACCGGCGGCGCGGACGAGGGCGACCTCGTGGCTCAGCTCGCCAAACAGGCCGGCCTGCCCGACACCGACGTGTTCGGCGGCGGCCTGCCCTTCAACCGGCTGGCCGCCCTCGTCGCCGACGCGCACGTCGTGATCAGCGGCGACACCGGCATCGCCCACCTCGCGGTCGCCCACGCCACACGCTCCGTCACCCTCTTCGGCCCCGTCCCGCCGAGCCGCTGGGGCCCGCCGCCCGGCCCGTGCCACCGCGCGCTGTGGTACGGGCCCGAGGGCGACCCGCACGGCCGCCGGCCCGACCCGGCGCTGCTGCGCATCACGCCGGAGGACGTCCTGCGTGCCGTCACCGAACCGCCCGGCATCCGACACCCGTGAGGGGGCCACCCCGATGACCACAGCGCACCCGAACCCGAGCCCCGTGGGCGTCGTCATCGCCACCCGCAACCGTTCGGCCACCCTCACCGACACCCTGCGCCGGCTTCTCGCCCTCCCCGAACGGCCCGAGATCCTCGTCGCGGACAACGCGTCCACCGACGACACGCGCGCCCTGCTCGCCCGCGACTTCCCCCGGGTCCGGGTGCTGTCCCTGCCGTTCAATCACGGCGCCCTCGCCCGCACCTACGGCGCCCGCGTCCTGAACACCCCGTACGTGGCGTTCAGCGACGACGACTCCTGGTGGGCACCCGGCGCACTGGACAGGGCGGCCCGGCTCTTCGATGCCCATCCGCGGCTCGGCCTCATCGCCGCCCGCACCCTCGTCGGCCCCACCGCCGATCCCGACCCGCTCAACGACGTGCTCGCGGAATCACCTCTCGGCCCGGTCGCCGACCTCCCCGGCACCCAGGTCCTGGGCTTCCTCGCCTGCGCCTCGGTGGTGCGCCGCCGTGCCTACCTCGACGCGGGCGGCTTCCACAGGCTGCTGTTCTTCGGCGGCGAGGAGACCCTCCTCGCCTACGACCTGGCCGCGCGCGGCTGGGGTGTCAGCCACTGCCCGGACGTCGTCGCCCACCACGATCCGGCGCCCGGTCCCCGCACCGGCCGTCCGGTCGTCCAGCGGCGCAACGAACTCCTCACCGCCTGGCTGCGCCGTCCCGTGCCGTACGCACTCGCCCGAACCCGTGCCCTGGCCGCCGAGGCCCGCCACGACGCCCGCGCCCGGCTCGCACTGCGCGGGACGCTGGCCCGGCTGCCCGCCGCCCTGCGGGCGCGCCGGCCCCTGCCGCCGCACGTGGAGCGGGCCGCGCGCCTGGCCGAGGGAGATGCCGCATGACCGACAGCCGGACGACCGTCGTCGTCATCACCCACAACCGGCGCCGGGAACTGCTGCGCACCCTCGACCGTCTCGCCGAACTGCCGGAGAACCCGCCGGTGATCGTCACCGACAACGGCTCCACGGACGGCACCGCCGACGCCGTCTCCCGCCACCACCCGCGGGTCCGGCTGCTGCGGCCCGGCCGCAACCTCGGCGCCGTGGGCCGCAACCTCGCCGTCCGGCAGGCCGGTACGCCCTACATCGCGTTCTGCGACGACGACTCCTGGTGGGCGCCCGGATCGCTGGCGGGCGCCGGAGACCTCCTCGACCGGCATCCGGCGCTGGGCTCCGTCACGGCCCGCATCGTCGTCGAACCGGACGGCACCGACGACCCGATCGTCGAGGAGCTGCGCGACTCTCCCGTGCCCGGGCCCGCCTGGCTGCCCGGACCGGCCCTCGCATCCTTCCTGGCCGCCGCGACCGTACTGCGCGCCGACGCCTTCCGGACCGCGGGCGGCTTCCACCCGCGGCTGTGGCTGGGCGGCGAGGAGGAGCTGCTCGCCGCGGACCTGGCGGCCGACGGATGGTGGCTGACGTACGCCGGTCACCTGACGGTGCACCACCAGCCGTCCCGGGCCCGGGACGCCACCCTGCGCCGCACCCACGGCATCCGCAACACCCTGTGGTTCACGTGGCTGCGCCGCCCGGTCGGCCCCGCCCTGCGCCGGACGGTCGGCCTGGCCCGTACGGTCCCGCGGGACACCGCGTCCCTGCGTGCCTTCGCCGAAGCCGCCGCCGCCCTGCCGTGGGTCCTGCGCGAACGCCGCGTCCTGCCGCACGAGGTCGAGTCGCGGCTTCGCCTGCTGGAACCGTCCCAGCGCGGCTCGAAGGCCCGCCGCTACACGGGCTGACGCCCGACCCCCCGGTCGGGCCCGGAAACGCTCAGCTCCCGCACCACCGGCACATCAGCCGGAACCCGGCGAACAGCGTCAGGGGCCACAGCGCCGCGAACGCCCAGATCACACCCGGTTCGGAGGTGGCGATGCCGGTGACCAGCAGGGCGACCGACACCGCGAGCAGGACCACCACGGTCCAGACGCGGGGGCGGTAGGAGGCCAGTCGGACGAAGGCCCTGGCGGGGTCGGGCAGGCGGCTCAGCCGCAGGGTACGCAGCCGGCGGTCGAGGCGGCGGTCGCGGCGCAGGGCGCGTTCCATCTCGTCGAGGATGCGCTGCTCGTGATCGGGGAGTCGGCCGATGGACACGCGGTTCTCCTTCCGGGCGGCCCGACCGTCTCCTCCCGGGGGGACGTGCGGCGGGACAGGAAGCGGGGACTGACAAAGCGGGTGCCCCGTGAGGTCCCGGAGCTAACCGGGCACGGCCCGTGCCAGGGCCTCGACGAGCCGGTCGGCGCTGTCCGGCACGGTGCCCTCCCGGAAGCCGTCGCGGATCTGCCGGGCGGTCACCCGGCCGCCGGTCAGGCACCAGTCCCACCAGCGGTCCAACTGCCGCACGTCCAGCCGCTCGGCGGGCAGCAGCGCGGGCCAGCCGCAGGCCCGGGCCTGCGCGGTCACCTTCGCCCCGCCGGTGACCGGGTCGACGGCCAGGACGGGAGTGCCGACCCGCAGCGCGATGACCAGCCCGTGCAGCCGGTCGGTCACCACGAGGTCCAGCCGGGCCAGCACCGACTGGAGCTGTGCGGGGGTGGCGCTCAGATGCCAGTCGTGGGTGTCGAGCCGGGTCTCCAGCTCCAGGCGTGCGCAGTCCTTCCCGGCCAGCCAGCGCGTCACCTCCTCGGCGACCTGGCCGTGCCGCCGCTGCTGCCCGTACTCCTGCTGGCCGTGCGTGAGGATCACCCCGACGACCGGCCGGGCGGGCACGTCCGGGGCGCGGGCCGCCAGGTCCTCCACCGGCTCGCTGTCCGGAGCGTCCCGCGGCAGCACCCGGTGGAAGCCGGTCACGGCCGCGCTGCCGGGGTCGATCACCGAGGTGCCGACGGCGATCCGCACCGAGTGCGCGAACCGCCGGTGCAGTTCCTCGACCTGCGACCCGTGCAGCGGGCCGCACACGAACACCAGGTGGGAGTAGTCCTCCGGCCACAGCCGGTCCAGGTGCAGGGCCTCCGGACGGAAGCCGGGGCTCCAGGCGACGTCGTAGGGAATGCCTGTGCCGAGCAGGACGTCCTCCACCCGGCGCAGGGCCAGCACGTCCCCGGCGGTCGCCTCCCCGTCCCGGAAGCTGAACCACCCGGTCAGCAGGACTCGGCGCGGTCGCATGCCGTCTTGTGTGTGCACATGCCCTGAGTGCCCGCCTCACAGGCACGGCAATCAGGGCATTACGCGCATATGTCCTGCGGCCACGGGGAGTGGAAGGCGGTTCGGGAAGGGGATGCGGTCCCGCCGCGCCTCGGACGGGTGCTGCTCACGCAACTCAGTCCGCGCCGCACCACGACGCCTCGCATCACAAGCCGATCAGCGCCCCGCAGGCCCCGGCAGCCACAGAGGACTACACCGCCGAAAGACGTCGCCATACCCGCGAACGAGCTCACCCGCAACCCCTCGCAGCTGTGAGGCAGGACTCTTCAGCCGTGTGAAGACGACCGCCCGCGGATCCGGCGTCGAGAGTGCAAGATTCGGGCACCGATGGATGGACGAGCACTCGGCGGGTGTCAGACGGCGAGCGACAGATGAGGAGAGAGGCAGACGATGGTCCCAGCGGAACCGGAACCCCAGCGGATCGGCATACCCGCCGAGTCCACTGCGGGCGAGACCAGGGTGGCGGCCACGCCGGCCACCGTGGGGAGACTTGTCGCACTCGGATACGACGTGGTGGTCGAACCGGGGGCGGGAGCCTCGTCCCGCTTCTCGGACGCGGCCTACGAGGAGGCGGGCGCCCGGCTCGGCGACCCATGGGCGGCGCAGATCGTACTCAAGGTCAACGGCCCCTCCAGCGAGGAGATCGCCCGGCTGCGGGACGGAGCGACGCTGATCGCGCTGATCAGCCCCGCCCTGAACCCCGAGCTGGTCGAGGAGCTCGCACGGCGGCCGATCACCGTCCTCGCCATGGACGCCGTACCGCGCATCTCGCGCGCCCAGTCCCTGGACGTGCTCAGCTCGATGGCGAACATCGCCGGATACCGGGCCGTGGTCGAGGCGGCGCACGCCTTCGGCCGTTTCTTCACCGGCCAGGTGACCGCCGCGGGCAAGGTGCCGCCCGCCAAGGTGCTGGTCGCCGGTGCGGGTGTCGCCGGACTCGCGGCGATCGGAGCGGCCCGCAGCCTCGGCGCCGTGGTCCGCGCCACCGACCCCCGGCCCGAAGTCGCCGAGCAGGTGCGCTCACTGGGCGGGGAGTTCCTGACGGTCACCGCCGAGCAGGAGGTGAGCACCGACGGCTACGCCAAGGCCACCTCGGAGGACTACAACCGGCTCGCCGCGCAGCTGTACGCCGAGCAGGCCGCCGACGTCGACATCATCGTCACCACCGCGCTCATCCCCGGCCGGCCCGCACCGCGGCTGATCACCGCCGAGGACGTCGCGCGGATGAAGCCCGGCAGCGTGATCGTCGACATGGCCGCCGCCCAGGGCGGCAACGTCGAGGGCACGGTCGCCGGCAAGGCGGTCGTCACCGACAACGACGTGACGATCATCGGCTACACCGACCTGCCCGGCCGGCTCCCCGCCCAGGCCTCGCAGCTGTACGGCACCAACATCGTCAACCTGATGAAGCTGCTCACCCCGGGCAAGGACGGCCGCCTCGTCCTCGACTTCGACGACGTCGTGCAGCGCTCGATGACCGTGGTCCGCGACGGCGAGAAGACCTGGCCCCCGCCCCCGGTCCAGGTGTCCGCCGCGCCCGCGCCCGCCCCCACGGCGACCCCGGAAGCCGCCCCGGCCGCGGCCACCCCGGCGAAGCCGGCCCGCCCCGCGTGGTCCTCCTACGCCCTGGTCGGCGCCGGAGCGCTCGCGCTGTTCCTGGTGACCGCCTTCTCGCCGAGCGAACTCATCGGCCACTTCACGGTCTTCGTCCTGGCGATCGTCATCGGCTTCTACGTCATCGGCAACGTGCACCACGCGCTGCACACCCCGCTGATGTCGGTCACCAACGCCATCTCCGGGATCGTCGTGGTCGGCGCGCTGTTGCAGATCGGGCACGGGAACACCGCCGTCACCGTGCTGTCGTTCGCCGCGATCCTGCTGGCGAGCATCAACATCTTCGGCGGATTCGCCGTCACCCGCCGCATGCTCGGCATGTTCTCGAAGGGCTGATCACGGATGAGCACAGTCACGGCCTCAGAAGCCGCCTACGTCGTCGCCGCGTTGCTGTTCATCCTCAGCCTCGCCGGGCTCTCGCAGCACCGGACGTCCCGCTCGGGAGTCGTCTGGGGCATCGCGGGCATGGTCATCGCCCTGGCCGCCACCGTCGGGCTCGCCTCCCGGAGCCTCACCGCCACCGGTCTCGTACTGATCGTCCTCGCCACCGCCGTCGGCGGCGGCATCGGACTGTGGCGGGCCCGGGTCGTCGAGATGACCGGCATGCCCGAGCTGATCGCCATCATGCACAGCCTCGTCGGCCTCGCCGCCGCGTTCGTCGGCTGGAACGGCTACCTCGACGTCGACGCCGAGCTCAGCGGTTCGCTGCTGGGCATCCACCACGCCGAGGTGTTCATCGGGGTGTTCATCGGCGCCGTCACCTTCACCGGGTCCGTCATCGCGTACCTGAAGCTCTCGGCGCGCATCAACTCCCGCCCGCTCACACTGCCCGGCAAGCACGTCCTCAACGTGGGCGCCCTGGTCGCCTTCGTCGCGCTCACCGTCGCCTTCGTGGCCCGCCCGAACATGGGGCTGCTCATCGCGGTCACCGTGATCGCGCTCGCCCTCGGCGCACACCTGGTCGCCTCCATCGGCGGCGGTGACATGCCGGTGGTCGTCTCCATGCTCAACAGCTACTCCGGCTGGGCCGCGGCGGCCTCGGGCTTCCTGCTCGCCAACAACCTGCTCATCGTCACCGGCGCGCTGGTCGGCTCCTCCGGTGCCTACCTGTCGTACATCATGTGCAAGGCGATGAACCGCTCCTTCATCTCGGTGATCGCGGGCGGCTTCGGCACCCCCGCCGCGGCGGCCGACGAGGGCGAGCAGGGGGAGCACCGCGAGATCAGCGCGGAGGACACCGCGGAGCTGCTCCGCGAGGCCTCCTCGGTGATCATCACGCCGGGCTACGGCATGGCGGTCGCCCAGGCCCAGTACCCGGTCGCCGAACTGGCGCGGAAGCTGCGCGAGCGGGGCGTGGAGGTGCGCTTCGGCATCCACCCCGTCGCCGGCCGGCTGCCCGGGCACATGAACGTGCTGCTCGCCGAGGCGAACGTGCCGTACGACATCGTCCTCGAGATGGACGAGATCAACGACGACTTCGCCGCCACCTCGGTCGTCCTCGTCATCGGCGCCAACGACACCGTCAACCCGGCCGCCACCGACAACCCGGCCAGCCCCATCGCCGGCATGCCCGTGCTGCACGTGTGGGAGGCCGCCAACGTGGTCGTCTTCAAGCGGTCCATGGCCGCCGGCTACGCCGGTGTGCAGAACCCGCTGTTCTTCCGGGACAACAGCCAGATGCTCTTCGGCGACGCCAAGCAGCGTGTCGAGGACATCCTGCGCGCCCTCGACTCCCTGGACGCACCGGTCCCGGAGATGGCGGGCACGTCGCGCTGAACTGCCGGTGGCATACGAGAGAGGCCGGCTCGGCACCCACGGTGCCGAGCCGGCCTCTCGCGTGAGACCAGGGTGCCGGTCAGTCCGTGCCGGACTCCATCGCGGCGCGGTCCAGCCACGCGTCCTCGTCCGAGACCTCGCCGCGGGAGGCGATGACCTCGGCGCCGCCCTGCGGCAGCTCCGGCATGGTGCCGATCAGCCCGGTCGCGGCCGCCTGCGAGGCGCCGACGGTGGGGCTGCCGGTGCCGATCAGGCCGATGCCGGCGTACTGCTCCAGCTTGGCGCGGGAGTCGGCGATGTCGAGGTTGCGCATGGTGAGCTGGCCGATCCGGTCCACCGGGCCGAACGCGGAGTCCTCGGTGCGCTCCATGGACAGCTTGTCCGGGTGGTAGCTGAAGGCCGGGCCGGTGGTGTCGAGGATCGAGTAGTCCTCACCGCGCCGCAGCCGCAGCGTCACCTCGCCGGTGACGGCGGCGCCGACCCAGCGCTGGAGCGACTCGCGGATCATCAGCGCCTGCGGGTCCAGCCAGCGGCCCTCGTACATCAGCCGGCCGAGCCGCCGTCCCTCGCTGTGGTACTGGGCGAGGGTGTCCTCGTTGTGGATCGCGTTGACCAGCCGCTCGTACGCGGCGTGCAGCAGGGCCATGCCCGGCGCCTCGTAGATGCCGCGGCTCTTGGCCTCGATGATCCGGTTCTCGATCTGGTCGGACATGCCGAGGCCGTGCCGCCCGCCGATGGCGTTGGCCTCCATGACCAGGTCGACGGGGGAGGCGAACTCCTTGCCGTTGACGGACACCGGGCGGCCCTCGGCGAAGCCGATCGTCACGTCCTCGGTGGCGATCTCGACCTCGGGGTCCCAGAACCGCACGCCCATGATCGGCTCGACGGTCTCGACGCCGGTGTCCAGGTGCTCCAGCGTCTTGGCCTCGTGTGTGGCGCCCCAGATATTGGCGTCGGTGGAGTACGCCTTCTCCGTGCTGTCGCGGTAGGGCAGCCCGTGCGCGACCAGCCACTCGGACATCTCCTTGCGGCCGCCGAGCTCGGTGACGAAGGCCGCGTCGAGCCAGGGCTTGTAGATCCTGAGGTGCGGGTTGGCGAGCAGGCCGTAGCGGTAGAACCGCTCGATGTCGTTGCCCTTGAAGGTCGAGCCGTCGCCCCAGATCTGGACGTCGTCCTCGAGCATCGCCCGGACCAGCAGCGTGCCCGTGACGGCACGGCCGAGCGGCGTGGTGTTGAAGTACGCCCGCCCGCCCGAGCGGATGTGGAACGCGCCGCAGGTCAGCGCGGCCAGGCCCTCCTCGACCAGCGCGGCACGGCAGTCGACCAGACGCGCGATCTCGGCACCGTAGGTCTTCGCACGGCCGGGCACCGAGGCGATGTCGGGCTCGTCGTACTGGCCGATGTCGGCGGTGTAGGTGCACGGGACGGCACCCTTGTCGCGCATCCACGCGACCGCGACGGACGTGTCGAGACCGCCCGAGAAGGCGATGCCGACGCGCTCGCCGGCGGGCAGGGAGGTGAGGACCTTGGACATAGGAAGAGTATGTATCGCCACGCATAATCATGCAAGTCGCTTGCATGGATCCCGTTCGGTGAGCTCCAGGAGCCCGCGTACGGAGCCGTGGTCAGGCAGTGTCGGGCTCGGAACCTCCGAGCGCCCCCAGGATCCGCTCGGCCGCCAGGGTCGGCGTCAACCCGCCCTCCCTGACCCGCTGTTCGAGCACCGGCGCGAGAGCCCGTACCGCCGGGTCGGCCTGGAGCCGGCCGAGGAGTTCGTCGCGGACCATGGTCCAGGTCCAGTCGACCTGCTGGTCGCGGCGCTTGGCGCTGAGGCGGCCGGTGGAGTCCAGCAGGGTGCGGTGCTGCTCCAGGCGCTCCCACACGGTGTCCAGACCGGCCGACTCCCGGGCGCTGCAACTGAGCACGGGCGGTGTCCAGAACGCGTCCTTGCCGTGCATCAGCCGCAGCGCGCCCGCCAGTTCGCGGGCGGCGGCGCGGGCGTCGCGCTCGTGCGGGCCGTCCGCCTTGTTCACGGCGATCACGTCCGCCAGCTCCAGGACGCCCTTCTTGATGCCCTGCAACTGGTCGCCGGTGCGGGCGAGGGTGAGCAGCAGGAAGGAGTCGACCATGTTCGCCACGGCCGTCTCGGACTGGCCGACACCGACCGTCTCCACCAGGACCACGTCGTAGCCGGCCGCCTCCATCACCACGATCGACTCGCGGGTCGCCTTGGCGACCCCGCCCAGCGTCCCCGCGGTGGGGGAGGGCCGGACGAAGGCCGCCGGATCGACGGCCAGCCGCTCCATCCGCGTCTTGTCGCCGAGGATCGAGCCACCGGTACGGCTGGAGGACGGGTCGACGGCGAGCACCGCCACCCGGTGCCCGAGCCCCGTCAGCATCGAGCCGAACGCGTCGATGAACGTCGACTTGCCCACGCCCGGCACCCCGCTGACGCCGATCCGCCGCGCCCGCCCGCTGTGCGGCAGCAGCTCGGTCAGCAGCCGCTGGGCCAGCTCCCGGTGCTGGGGTCGGGTGGACTCGACGAGTGTGATGGCGCGGGCGACGATCGCCCGCTTCCCGTCGAGGACACCCTTCACATACGCGTCGACATCGATCACAGGTCGTGCCCGAGGCCGTCCGACAGCCGCTTCACCAGGTCGTACGCCGCGTCCGGGATCACCGTCCCGGGCGGGAAGACCGCCGCCGCGCCCATCTGAAGCAGAGTCGGCACGTCCTGCGGCGGGATCACCCCGCCGACCACGATCATGATGTCCTCGCGCCCCTCCTCGGCCAGCTGCTCCTTGAGCGCCGGCACGAGGGTGAGGTGACCGGCCGCCAGCGACGAGACGCCGACGATGTGCACGTCCGCCTCGACGGCCTGCCGGGCCACCTCGGCCGGGGTCTGGAACAGCGGGCCGACGTCCACGTCGAAGCCGAGGTCGGCGAAGGCGGTGGCGATCACCTTCTGGCCGCGGTCGTGGCCGTCCTGGCCCATCTTCGCGACCAGGATGCGCGGGCGGCGGCCCTCGGCCTCCTCGAAGTCGGAGACCAGGGCTCGGGTGCGGTCCACGGACGGGGACTCCCCTGCTTCGTTGCGGTACACGCCGGAGATCGTACGGATCTGGCTCGCGTGCCGGCCGTACGCCTTCTCCAGGGCGTCGGAGATCTCCCCGACGGTGGCCTTCGCACGGGCCGCGTGCACCGCCAGCTCCAGCAGGTTGCCCTCGCCGCCGGCGGCCCGGGTCAGCGCGTCCAGCGCGTCCTGGCAGGCCCGCTCGTCCCGCTCCGCCCGCAGCCGCCGCAGCTTCTCGATCTGCTGCGCCCGCACGGAGGAGTTGTCGACCTTGAGGACCTCGATCTGCTCGTCGCTGTCCACCCGGTACTTGTTCACGCCGATCACCGGCTGCCGGCCCGAGTCGATCCGGGCCTGGGTGCGGGCCGCGGCCTCCTCGATGCGCAGCTTGGGGATGCCCGCGTCGATGGCCTTGGCCATACCGCCCGCGGCCTCGACCTCCTCGATGTGCTGCCAGGCCCGCCGGGCCAGGTCGTACGTCAGCTTCTCCACGTACGCGCTGCCGCCCCACGGGTCGATCACCCGGGTCGTGCCGGACTCCTGCTGGAGCAGCAGCTGCGTGTTGCGGGCGATGCGCGCCGAGAAGTCGGTCGGCAGGGCCAGCGCCTCGTCCAGGGCGTTGGTGTGCAGCGACTGCGTGTGCCCCTGCGTCGCCGCCATGGCCTCGACACAGGTGCGCGTCACGTTGTTGAACACGTCCTGCGCGGTCAGCGACCAGCCGGAGGTCTGCGAATGGGTGCGCAGGGAGAGCGACTTGGCGTTCTTCGGGTCGAACTGCCGCACCAGCTTCGCCCACAGCAGGCGCGCGGCGCGCAGCTTGGCGACCTCCATGAAGAAGTTCATGCCGATCGCCCAGAAGAACGACAGCCGGGGCGCGAACGCGTCCACGTCCAGGCCCGCCTCCCGGCCCGCGCGGATGTACTCGACACCGTCGGCCAGCGTGTACGCCAGCTCCAGATCGGCCGTCGCACCGGCCTCCTGAATGTGGTAGCCGGAGATGGAGATCGAGTTGTAGCGCGGCATCCGCTGCGAGGTGTACGCGAAGATGTCGGAGATGATCCGCATCGAGGGCTTCGGCGGATAGATGTAGGTGTTGCGGACCATGAACTCCTTGAGGATGTCGTTCTGGATGGTCCCCGCCAGCTTCTCCGGCGGTACGCCCTGTTCCTCCGCCGCCACGATGTACAGCGCCAGCACCGGCAGCACGGCACCGTTCATCGTCATCGACACGGTCATCCTGTCCAGCGGGATCCCGTCGAACAGCTGCCGCATGTCGTAGATCGAGTCGATCGCCACGCCCGCCATGCCGACGTCACCCGTCACCCGCGGGTGGTCGCTGTCGTAACCCCGGTGCGTGGGCAGGTCGAAGGCGACCGACAGGCCCTTCTGCCCGGCCGCGAGGTTGCGCCGGTAGAAGGCGTTCGACTCCTCGGCCGTGGAGAAACCGGCGTACTGGCGGATCGTCCAGGGCTGGTTGACGTACATCGTCGGGTACGGGCCGCGCAGATACGGGGCGGCGCCCGGGTACGTCTCCAGGAAGTCCAGGCCCTCCAGGTCCCGGCCGGTGTACAGCGGCTTGACCGTGATGCCCTCCGGGGTCTCCCAGAGCAGGTCGTCCCCGCCGGACGCGTTCTTGACGGCCGTACGCCACTCGTCGGGGCCGCCGCCGGAGGCCGGGGTCCCCAGCTCGATCCCGGAGAAGTCGGGGATTCCCATCAGGACACTCCCATGCGGTCGAGGGTGGCGGACAGCACGGCGACGGCGTCACAGCCCGCGAAGACGTACGAGTCGACACCGGCGTGGTCACCGGGCCGCCCGGCGAGGAACACGTGCGAGGCGCCGGCGGCCTTCAGGGCACCCGCGGTGGCCTCGGCCTGCTCCTCGTACACCGCGTCGCTGGAGCACAGCACGGCCTCCGCCGCGCCGCTCTCCTCGAAGGTGCCCTCCGTGACGGGCTCGATGCCGCCCGCCTGGAAGAGGTTCGACGCGAAGGTGAGGCGTGCGGTGTGGGCGGCGGCCGGGCCGAGCGCGGCCAGGAAGATCCGGGGCCGGGAGCCGGTCGCGGCGAGATGGGCGTCGGAGCGGGCGCGCAGCTCCTCGTACGCCTCGTCGCGGCGCACCCGCGGCAGCCCGCCGGACGGCGGTTCGGGTGCCGGGTCGCGGACGACCGGCTTCTCCGCGAGGTGGGGGAACTCGCTGACACCGGTGACCGGTTCGCGCCTCTTGGCCAGCCTGCCGCTGCGGGCCTGCCAGGTGTCGGCCAGGTCCTGCGCGAGGTCACCCGAGCGCAGGGCGGCGGCCATGCCGCCGAGCCGCTCGATCCGCTGGAAGAACTCCCAGCCCGCGTGGGCGAGTTCGTCGGTGAGCCGCTCCACGTACCAGGAGCCGCCCGCCGGGTCGATGACCCGGGACAGGTGCGACTCCTCGATGAGGATCGTGGAGGTGTTGCGGGCGATCCGCCGCGCGAACGCGTCCGGCAGGCCGAGGGCGTGGTCGAAGGGCAGCACGGTGACCGCGTCGGCCCCGCCCGCCCCGGCGGCCAGCGTGGCGATGGTCGTCCGCAGCATGTTCACCCACGGGTCCCGGCGCGTCATCATCACCGGAGACGTCACGACGTGCTGGAGCTGCGCCCCCGCGCGCGGCGCACCGCACACCTCGGCCACCCGCGCCCACAGCCGGCGCGCGGCCCGCAGCTTGGCGATCGTCAGGAACTGGTCGGCGGTCGCCGCGTACCGGAACTCCAGTTGCGCACAGGCCTGTTCGACGCTCAGCCCGGCCCCGGTCAGCTCCCGCAGATACGCCACCGCCGTGGCCAGCGAGCAGCCCAGCTCCTGGGCGGCCGAACCACCGGCCTCGTGGTACGGCAGCGCGTCCACGGTCAGCGCCCGCAGGCCCGGGTACTCCTCGGCGCACTGCCGCGCGAGACCGGCCGCCGGCGCGAAGTCGCCCCGCTGCCCGCTCCGGGCCTGATGACCCAGCGGGTCCGCGCCCAGGTTGCCGCGTGCCGCGTCCCGGGCGACACCGCGCTCCTGGTACAGCCGCAGCAACTCGCGTGCGGCGGGCTCGGTGTCGGATCCGGCGTCCAGGACGACGGACACGAGGTCGAGATAGACGCCGTCCAGGACCCGGCCGAGCTCCGGCACGGGGATGCCGGAGTCGCCGACGCCCAGCCACAGGGAGGTGACGCCGTTCTCCAGATCCGCCAGCACCGGTTCGCCGTCGGCCACCGTGTGCCGCTGCCGTACGTCCCAGCCGCCGAGGGTGTTCCCCTCGGGGCGGCCGCCGCGCACAAAGGGCGCGAACCCGGGCAGGCCCGGCTCGGGCGCGGAGTCGTGGGCGGTGTAGAGAGGGCGGGTGCGCAGCCCGTCCTCCAACGCGGTGGACAGGGCTTCCTCGGCTTCGGCGCCCTCCACGTCCTTGCCCGACTTGCGCAGCACACCCGCCACAAGGCGCTGCCACTGCTCGTGGGGCACATCAGGGAACTCGCCGGCCAGCTCAAGCCCGTCGTCAGGCAGGACCGTCATGCTCGGATGCTAGGCCAGGACTCGAAGGAGCAGCAGTGGGCAACGCTGTGACCTTGCCCTCGCCGTGGCTGTGGTCTGCCTCATCCGCCGGACGCGCTGGGCGCGAAGTCGGTTTCCTTCGCCGTGACGATCCGGGCGCCCATGTTGCGCTCCATCATCTCCAGGGCGGCGGACGCCAGATGGGGATGGATCGAGGCGACGGCGTCCTTCGGCACCGTGACGCCCAGATGCCGGATGTGCGCGTCGAGAGCGGAGTAGAGGACGCACTGCTCGGTGACCTGGCCGGTCAGCACCACGTGTCCGACGCCCAGGCTCCACAGGAGGTAGGACAGGGGCGTCTCGAAGAAGACCGAATGGCGTGCCTTCAGTACGAAGAGCGACTGGTCGTCGGGCCGTATCGGCTCGATCAGGTCGGCGTGCGGGCGGCTCAGCGCCGCGTCCAGCAACTCTCCGTGGTGCGATCGCCACAGCCCGAAGTTGTCGTTCACGTAGATCACGGGAGCGTCCGCCTCACGGGCGCGGCCGATCAGCTCCGCCAGCACGGGCACGACCTCCTCGACGGACGGCACGAGGAGTTCGGCGTCCTCGTGGTCGTAGGTGTTGATCATGTCGATCACGATCAGAGCCGACCGTGTCGGGTCCGGCTGCCGTTCCATGACCTCCGCCGTCCGTCCGGTGCTGTCACGCATGTGGTGCGGCGGGTTCTCGGGGTGGGGGAAGTCGCAGCATGAGGTCTCCCGAGTGGAGCGCGTGGAGCGTGTGGTGTGGGTTCCGGGACGCACCGCCGAGTACCCGGTGGCGCGGTGGGCCTAACGAGGGGGCGTCCACGGCCGCAGCTTTTCCGGATTGCGGACCACCCAGATCCGGGTGACGCGCCCGTCGGAGACGTCGAACGAGGCCACGGTCATGACGACGCCGGCACGCTGCGCCACGAGGCCCGGCACGCCGTTGACCGACCGTTCCAGGAGTGCGAGCCCCGGGGTCTTGCCGGCGATGGCGGCCATGTACTGGGCGATGCGCGCGCCGCCCTCGACCGGGCGCAGGGCGGCGCCGACCATGCCGCCGCCGTCGGCGGTCATCACGGCGGCCGGGTCGAGGAGACCGACCAGGGCCGCGATGTCCTGGGTCTCCCAAGCCTCCTTGACCTGCCTCACCACGTCGGCCCGGCTGGTCGCGGTCGCGGTCGCGGTCGCGGTCGCGGTTGCCGTGGCCGTCGGTGGTGTCGTCGCCGTCTCGGGAGCGCGCGCGGCGCTCACCCGCCGCCGGGCGGAGGCGGCCAGTTGCTTGGAGGCCGCCGGGGTCCGGCCGAGCACGTCGGCGATCTCGGCGAACGGATACCGGAAGACGTCGTGCAGCACGAACGCCACCCGCTCCGCGGGCGTCATCGACTCCAGGACGACGAGGAAGGCCATGGTCACCGACTCGTCCAGCACGATCTGGTCGGCGGGGTCCGCAGGGCCGGCGGGGCCGGCCCCTCCCGCGTGGTCCCACTCCGTGCGGTCGGGCAGCGGCTCGGGCAGCCACGCGCCGACGTAGCGTTCACGGCGGGCCCGCGCCGAGCCGAGCAGGTCCAGGCAGATGCGGCTGGTCACCGTCGTCAGCCAGGCGCCGGGGGACAGGATCTCCTCCCGCCGGCTGCGTGACAGCCCGTACCAGCGCGCGTAGGCATCCTGCACGGCGTCCTCGGCCTCGGTCACCGAACCGAGCAACCGGTAAGCGACGTTGATCAGTTGGCGTCGCTCGCCGGCTACGCCGTCCGTGCCCGCCCCGACCGTCCCCATGCTTCCGGCAGCCCCCTCGCCTTACCTTTCGCAGACCCGTGTCGTCGGGCTGGTGAGACCTTATCGATCTGCTGCCCGAGGGCGGAAAAGGGGACTGTGACATGGCCACTCAGGTGACGACGACGGCGAACACGCGGCGCGGCTCCTCCTTCCTGCGGATCGCGATCGCCGTGCAGACCCTGACCATCTTCCTCCAGGCGGTCTCCGCCGGACTGCTGCTGACCTCGTCCTACGGGGAGACGCTGCACAGCGCCGGGGCCCGTGTGATGTACGGGGCGTCGATGCTGTACCTGCTCGCGGCGGTGCTGGCGTGGAAGCCGGGCGGCGGCTCGCTCCGGCCCGTCCGGCACGCGTCGGGTTTCCTCGTGCTCGCCTCGGCCCAGGTGGTGCTGGGTATCGCGCACGTCCCGTCGGTCCATCTCCCCCTCGGTGTCCTGATGTTCGGCCTGAGCGTGCTGGCGCTGGCCCGGCGCTGAGGTGTTGCCTTCGCATTCGTCCATTGCAACGAAGCGTTGCGTTTAAATCTCACTCATTGCATCAATTTACCGCGCTTCAGCAGGTGTTATAGCTTCTCCGGGATTGCCTGGATCGTGAATGCAACGTAGCTTTCCGTCGAAGTGAACATGTGGTCGCGAGATGAGGAACGGTCATGAGTGAGTCCCTGCACACCGTCACGACGCTGCCGACGACCCGTCAGGCCGGCTGCCCCTTCGACCCGCCGGCGGAGCTGCTCGAAGCCCGCGGGCACGGCCCCATCAGCCGCTACACCCACCCCGGCGGCAGACCCGGCTGGCTGATCACCGGGTACGACCTGGTCCGGTCGGTCCTCGCCGACTCCCGGTTCAGCTCGCGCAAAGAGCTCCTGAACGTGGGCGACTTCGAGGTCCCTCCGGCGCCGCCCGGCGAGTTCCTCCTCATGGACGACCCGCAGCACCGCCGCTACCGCAAGCCGCTGGCGGGGAAGTTCACCGTGCGGCGGATGCGGCTGCTCTCGATGCGCATCGAACAGATCACCGCCGACTGCCTGGACGCCATGGAGAGGACCGGGCCGCCGGCCGACCTGGTGACCGCGTTCGCCAAGCCCATCCCGACCATGGTCATCTGCGAGCTGCTGGGCGTGCCCTACGAGGACCGGGGCTCCTTCCAGGAGCAGATCGACACGTTCATGGGCGGGGAGGTGAGCGACGAGGAGCTGATCGCGGCCTACACCGCGACCCAGGAGTACCTCGCGGAACTGGTCGCCGCCAAACGCGCGCACCCCACCGACGACGTGCTCAGCGAACTCACCGACAGCGATCTGAACGACGAGGAACTGAAGGGGATCAGCCTCATTCTGCTGGCCGCCGGCTTCGACACCACCGCGAACATGCTGTCCCTCGGCACCTTCGCGCTGCTGCGGAACCCGGCTCAACTGGCCGCGCTGCGCGCCGACCCCGCCCTCACCGACCAGGCCGTCGAAGAGCTGCTGCGTTACCTGAGCGTCGCCAAGACGTTCATGCGGACGGCGCTCGAGGACATCGAGCTGGGCGGCACGACCATCGAGGCCGGCACGACGGTCGTCCTGTCGTACCACACCGCCAACCGCGACCCCGAGCGCTTCACCGACCCCCATGTGCTCGACCTGCGGAGGCAGGACGCGGGCGGGCACCTCGCCTTCAGCCACGGCATCCACCAGTGCCTGGGGCAGCAGCTGGCCCGCGTCGAGATGCGGGTCGCCTTCCGCGCGCTGATCGACCGGTTCCCCACGCTGCGCCTGGCCGTACCGGCCGAGGAAGTCGTCCTGCGCCCGGAGACCGCGGACATCTACGGCGTGAAGAGCCTCCCGGTCACCTGGGACGCCACGTCATAGCGAGTCGAGGCAGTCGTCCGCGCCGGCGAGGGCACGGGCGGCGTACGTGATGCGGATGACGCCGTCGGCATGCCGTTCGGTGCGTGCGCGGACGCCGAAGACGTCCCCGAGTATCCGCGGGGTCAGTACGTCCAGGACCGGTCCTGCCGCCACCACGGTTCCCCCGTGCAGGACGACCAGGTGGTCGCAGAGCCGGGCCGCCAGGTCGAGGTCGTGCAGGACCGCCAGCGTGGTGATGCCGGTGGCGCGGATGAGGTCCAGCAGTTCGAAGCGGGCGCGGATGTCGAGGTGGTTGGTGAGTTCGTCCAGCACCAGGAGCCGGGGGGCCTGGGCCAACGCGCGGGCCAGCAGGACACGTTGGCGTTCTCCACCGGACAGGGAGGCGTAGTCCCGGTCCGCGAACGGGCGTAGGCCGCAGCGGTCGACGGCGTCGGCCACGGCCCGGTGGTCCTCGGCTCCGTCGCGTCCCAGCAGACCGTGGTGGGGGGCGCGGCCGAGAGCGACGATCTCGGTGACGGTCAGTCCGGTGGTGTTGCCGCCGCCGTCCTGGAGGACGGCGGCGGTGCGGCGGGCCGCGGTGCGGGGGGACAGCGCCCACACGTCGTCCTCACCGACCCTGACCACACCGTCCGCCGGTCGCAGCGAGCGGTAGACGGTGCGCAGCAGGGTGGACTTGCCGCTGCCGTTGGGGCCGACGAGACCGACGATGTCGCCCTTGCCGGCCACAAGGCTGACATCGCGGAGGATCGGGTTGCGGTCGAGCGTGACGTGGAGCCGGTCGACGGTCAGTTTCATGGTTCTAGTCCAGGCCCTTGTTGCGGCGCAGCAGCCACAGGAAGAAGGGAGCTCCGAGCAGAGCGGTGAGGATGCCCAGGGGCATTTCGTTGGGGCGGTCGAGGGTGCGGGAGAGCAGGTCGACGAGGACCAGATAGACGGCTCCCAGCAGGGCGGTCAGGGGGAGCAGCCGCCGGTGGTCGGCGCCGGTGGTCAGGCGCACCAGATGCGGGACCATCAGGCCGACGAATCCGATGCCGCCGGCGACGGCGATGACGGTTCCCGTCAGCAGCGCGGTGAGCACCAGGAGTGCGGCGCGCAGCCGGCCCACGTCGACGCCGAGCGCGGTGGCGGACTCGTCACCCGCCAGCAGCGCGTTGAGCCGTCGGCCGAAGAGAGTGAGCAGGGTGGTGATGACGAGCACCACGACGGTGACTGTGGGGAGTTGGTCCCACCGGGCGCCGGAGACGCTGCCCAGCATCCAGAACATGACCGTCCGCAACTCGGTCGGCGTCGCCTGGAGTTGCACGTAGCTCGTGGCCGAGAGGAAGACGTAGCCGACGGCGACGCCGGCCAGTACCAGCCGGGTCGGCGCCAGGCGGCCCCGCCGCTGTCCGAGGGCGAAGACCAGCGCCCCCGCGGCGACTGCGCCGAGGAAGGCGGCCGCCGGCACCCCGAGCCCGGCGAGCACCGCGCCACCGCCGAGGGTGATGACGAGGACCGCGCCGAGCGTGGCACCGTAGGAGAAGCCCAGCACGACGGGGTCGGCCAGCGGGTTGGACACGACGGTCTGCAGCACGGCGCCGGTCACGGCCAGGCCCGCGCCGACCAGAGCGGCCAGCACCACCCGGGGGGTGCGGAAGTTCCAGACGATCTGGTCCAGCGCCGGGTCGGTGGGACCCGCGCCCGCGCCGGTGACATGGTGGAGGACGATCCCCCACACGTCACCGAGCGGGACGTTGACCGCGCCGACGCTGATCGCCACGATCATGGTGACGATCAGTACGACGGGCAGGAGCGTGAACGCCAGCGGAGTCCTGAGCCCGGTCAGAACGCCTCGGGGTGCAGCATCCTCGCGATCTCCTCCACGGCCCGGTCGTTGCTGGGGCCCAGGTACATCGAGTCGGACAGCGTCACGTACGTGTTGTTCTCGGCGGCCGGCCACTGGGGGAACTCCTCGAGCAGTTTCTCGGCGTACGCCGCCGGGTCGGGGTCGTTGTAGCCGATGACGACGAGGGCGTCGACGTCGGTGGCGGCCACCTTCTCCTTGCTCAGGTCCGCGAAGGTGGTCCTGGAGGCGTCCTCGAAGGCGTTGGAGCCGCCGGCCTTGGCGAGGATGTCGTTGACGATGCCCTTGCTGAGGACCGAGCTGAAGTCGTTGCCGCCCATGGCCATGTTGGAGAAGAGCACCATGACCTTCGGCTTCTTCTTGCCCCGGACCTTTTCGGAGACCGCCGCGATGTTCTCCTCCGAGGCGGCGATCAGCTTCTCCGCCTTGTCACCGACCTGGAAGATCTTTCCCATGTCGCGCAGCAACCGGTAGCTGTCGGCGACGGTCATCCTGGAGGGGTCGTCGTCGCAGCCCTGCGGGGAGACGTAGCTGTTGGCTCCCACCTGCTCCAGCTGCTCGCGGGTGGCGAAGCCGTTCTTCTCGTCGAAGCCGTACGTGGTGACGGACAGGACGAGGTCGGGGCGCAGGCCGATCATGGCCTCGCGGGGGATGTCGTAGGCCTCGTTGAGTTCGATGTCGCCGGTGGGCAGGGCCTTGATGGCGGCGGCCCGGCCGGAGACCTCGGACATGCCGTAGCTCTGCTGGTTGGCGACGATCCTGTCCTGAAGGCCGAGAGCGAGGAGGGTGGAGACCTCGGCGACCGAGGCGCCGTTCATGACGACGACCCGGCTGGGGTCCTTCCTGAACGTCTCGCTCCGGCCGCAGTTGTCCAGGGTCACCGGGTATCCGCTCTTCGAGTCCCCGGTCGCCGTCGTGCTCGTCCTGTCGTCGTCGGAGGAACCGCCGCATGCCGCTGTGAGCAGACAGAGGGCCGCGGCCAGAGCGGTGGTGACGGGCCGGGTCATCGGCATCCGGGCCCGGGCTCCCCGACATGCGCCGGCGATCAAGAGCTCCGCCAGACGACGCCGCGCTGCTCGTACTCCATGACGGACTCGACGCCTACGGCGACCGATGCCCCGCATTCGCGGGTGATCATCCAGAGCGCCAGGTCGATTCCACTGGTGACACCGCCCGCGGTCACCAGGTTCCCGTCGTCCACGACCCGTGCGTCGATCACCCTGCCTCCCTGGGCGGCCAGTTCGGCCTTGGCCAGGTGGTGTGTCGTGCACGGACGGCCCTTGGTCAGGCCTGCCGCGGACAGCACCATGACTCCCGTACAGACACCGGCGACGACGACTCCCGCCTCCTGTGCCCGTACGAGGTTGCGCAGGACATCCGGATCGTGGATCAGCCGGTCACCGCCGCCCGGCACGATCAGAAGGTCGGTGTCGGTGGGCTCCCACGCGGTCGGCACCCGGACCTGCGTGCCGAAGAAGCATGTCACCTCGCCAGGGGCCGACGGCCGCACCAGTGTCGTCTCCACCTGGCCGCCCGCCCGCACGGCGTGCCCGAACACGTCACGCGGCCCGATGGCGTCCTGCTCCTCCACCCCGTCGTACATGAGGATCTGCACACGTAAAGGCATCGTCTGTGTCTCCTTGGCCGGTGAAGCGCTCATCGCTCTTCGGGAGCAGAGCTGACTCGCCCCAGGAGTCGGTCGCGCCGGCCACTTGGTTCCCGCGACATACGGGCTGAGTCGCGGCCAGAACCTGTCCGCAAGCCCCGCTAGCGTGCCTGCCATGACGAACACCAAGCGGAGCGTCACCGGCACCGCGCCCCACCTCGGCGCCCGTGCCCTGGGCCGCGCCACCCTCGACCGGCAGCTGCTCCTGCGCCCCGCACGGCTCTCCGCCGCCGCGGCCGTCGAGCACCTGGTCGGCCTCCAGGCGCAGAACGTCAGGCCTCCGTACCTCGCGCTCGCCGCCCGTCTCGACGGTTTCGCCCCTGAGGCGCTGTCCCGGCTGATGGCCGAGCGCGAGGCGGTCCGGATCGTCACGATGCGCTCCACCATCCACACCCACACCGCGCACGACTGCCTCACCCTGCGGCCGCTGATGCAGCCCGTCATGGAGCGGGGACTGGCGAACTTCCGCAAGGGTCTCGCCGGTGTCGACACGGACCGGCTCGCCGTCCTGGCCCGCGAGCTCGTCGAGGCCGAGCCCCGCACCATGAAAGAGCTGCGCGAGGCCCTGCTGCGGGAGTGGCCCGACGCAGATCCGCAGGCGCTGGCCATCGCCGCCCGGTGCCTCCTTCCGCTCGTGCAGGTGACCCCACGCGGGCTGTGGGGGAGGAGCGGTCAGGTCCGTCTGACCACCGCCGAGCACTGGCTCGGCCGTCCCGGCGCACCGGCCGCCACCATCGACGCGGTCGTCCTGCGCTACCTCGCCGCGTTCGGCCCGGCCTCCGTGCGGGACATGCAGACCTGGGCCGGGCTGACCCGCCTGGGCGACGCCTTCGAGCGTCTCCGCCCGCGGCTCGTCACCTTCCGCGACGACAAGGGCGCCGAACTCTTCGACCTCCCCGACGCCCCCCGCCCCGACCCGGACACCCCGGCCCCGCCGCGTTTCCTGCCCGAGTTCGACAACCTCCTGCTCTCCCACGCCGACCGCACCCGCGTCGTCCCGCCCGAGCACCGCGGCCGCTCCTGGCAGGGCAACATCGCCTACTGCACGCTCCTCGTCGACGGCTTCCTCGCCGGCCTGTGGCGACTGGCGGACGACGCACTCGTGATCGAGCCCTTCGACCGGCTGAGCAGGACCCAGCGGGACGAGGTCACCGCCGAGGGGGAGCGGATGCTGCGCGTGCTGTACCCGGGGGCCGCGTACGACATCCGGTTCGGCGTCGTACGGAGATGACCGCGACAGGCGGCATCGAACCCGCCCGCGGACATGGAGAGGGGGCGTTGCGGGCCGCTCGTGGAGGCCCGCAACGCCCCCTGGTATGTCACCTGAGGGTTGCTCAGGAGCTATCGAACGGTCACGAGTTGACCTGCGTGGTGACCAGGTTCGAGAAGGTGGTCAGCCGGGTGTAGACCCCCGGGTAACCGGCCTGGGCGCAGCCTTCGCCCCAGGAGGTGATACCTGCCAGGACGCCCCCGATGAGCAGGGGACCGCCGCTGTCGCCCTGGCAGGTGTCCACACCGCCGGAGGTCTTTCCGGCGCACACCATGTCGCTCTGCACGTAGTCGGAGCCGTAGGAGCTCGCGCAGCTGGAGTCGGACACGGTCGGTACGGTCGCGGTGCGCAGCTGGTTGGAGGAGCTGCCGCCAGCGGAGGTGGTGCCCCAGCCGAGGATGCGGGCGGTGGTGCCGGCCGCGTACACCGAGGTCTGCGAGGAGGAGACGTACGTCGCCGGGGTGTACGGCATCGACGTCGACAGCGTCAGCACGGCCACGTCGTCGCCGTTGGTGGCGTCGGTGTAGCTCGGGTGGACCCAGATCTTGCTGACCCTGCTGACCGTGCCGTTGGTGCCGTTGAGGTAGGTGCGGCCACCGACCACGCGCACGCTGCTGGTCGTCTCGCCGACCATGCAGTGCGCGGCGGTGACGACCTTCGTCGGGGAGACCAGCGTGCCGCCGCAGAACTGGTTCTGCGAGGCGTCCGTGATCTGCATGACGAACGGGTACGCGGACGTGGTGGTCGTCGTACCGCCGACGATCGGCTGGGGCGCGGCGACGGCCGTGGGGGCGGCGAGCAGCGCGGTCGTGGCGGCGGCAGCGGTCGCCGCGGCTACGGCGGCGGCCTTCTTGGCAGCGTTGAGCCCGAACATGGGTCTCCTTGGGGAGTTGCCGGTGGGGGGTCGCGCGGGTGGTGGTGCACGGGGACCCTGACGCCGTTGTTCGGATCTCCGTGTGCCCGGCGAGCGGCACGCCCCCAAGCTAGAACCCGGACGGGAGGTCTCCCAATGAGGGAAGCCCCTAAGGGAGTTGGGCAGGGAAAACCCTCGGTCGGGCCCGATCGAACCAGGTCGGGTCAGGTGCTGCGGCGGCCCGCGGCCAGCCTGACGATGTCCACCCGCGAGCGGATCCCCAGCTTCCGGTAGACCCGGGTGAGGGTCGCCTCGACCGTCTTGACGCTGATGAACAGGCGGGCCGCGATCTCCCGGTTGGTCGCGCCCTCCATCACCAGCGAGGCGACCTGACGCTCCATCGAGGCGAGCCCCTCCAGCGCGTCGAGCGCCACGGGCGGCGCCACGGAGGCGGGCTCCACCGCGGCCGGACCGGCCGCGACCGCCGCGTCGACCTGCCGCAGCCAGGGCAGTGCACGGCAGCGCCGGAACAGCCGGGCGGCCTCGTCGTACGACGCCGACGCCGGCAGGGGAGCGCCCCCGGCGCGAGGGAAGGCGGCGGCCCGGTCCCGCAGCCGGGCCAGGGCGAAGGCGGCACGGGCCTCCTCCAGGCCGTAGCCGAGCCTGCCGAGCCGGTCCCGCACGGACGTCAACCGGGCGACGGCGGCGTCGTGTTCGCCGCGTGCCGCCCGCACCAGCGCCTCGGCCCGGTCGAGCACGGCCAGCACGCTCTGCCGGCCCAGCCGCAGCGCGTGCGCCCGCGCCGTGTCGATGACGTCCTGCGCCTCGGCGGGTTCACCGATCCGGACGAGGGCCTCGGCGAGGTCGCCGTGCCAGCGGCCGCGCGCCGGGTCGTTGATGCCGAGGCCGTGCTCCAGCTCCCGCACCCGGCGCAGCGAACGGACCGCGGCCGCCGGGTCCCCGGCCACCAACTGGGCGTAGCCCAGCGCCGCGAGGGCCCGGGACAGGTACATCTGGTCGCCGTCGACCTCGGCGTGGTCGGCCGCCTCACGGGCGAGGGCCAGTGCCCGGTCGACGTCCCCGGCGGAGGCCTCCGCGAGGGAGGTGAGCATCGCCGAGGCGCCCTCGCCGATCCCGGAGTCCCGGGCGAGCCGCAGGCTCTCGCGGGCCAGGTCCAGGGCCCGCCCGCAGTGCCCGGTGCGCAGTTCCGTCTCGGCGAGGAAGCGCAGGAAGTGCACCTCGCTCTCGACCATGCCGCGCCGCCGCACCTCGCGCAGCAGCGCGGTGATCGTCGTCCGCGCCTCGGGCAGCTGGTCGCTCATGATCAGCCAGCGGAACCGGGCCGAGCCGGCGCCGTTGTGATGGCAGGCCACGTAGGGGTCCTGGGGTTCCTTCAGGGCCCGTTTGACCGTCGCGGGCGCGTCGGGGTGACCCATCAGGGTCTCGGTGGAGGCCTGGAAGGACAGCGCCATCAGTTCGGTGCGCCGGTCCGCGCCCCGGGCGGCCAGCTCCGCCGCGTGCGCGGCCTCCTGCCGGGCCTCGGCGAAGTCGCCCTCGACGACCAGGCCGCGCCAGGCCAGCTGGTAGTGGACCAGGGCGAGCAGCCCCGGGTCGTCGCCCGCGTCGGCGAGGACCTGCGGGAACACGGCGTCGACCTCGCCGAGGGCCTGGCCTGCCGCCTCGATGACCACCATCCAGGCGCGGACCCGCTCGGCGGGCACGGTGGCACGCGTCAGTACGTCGCGTGCGATGTCCCGGGCCAGATCGGCCTCGCCGGCGGTGATCGCGTCCTCGGCCGCCTGGAGACGCCGCTCGTCCGGGCCGGGCGTGCTGTCCGCCGGGGTGTGCCGGGCCGCGAGCAGCCCGAGCGAGGCGGCCACGGACGGTGCCCCGCGGTCCCGGGCCAGCGCCCCGGCCTCGGCGAGCCGGGCCGCCACCTCCGGGTCGGTGCCGGTGGTCGCCAGGGCCAGGTGCCGGGCCCGCTCGATCGGGTCGGAGGCGGCCGTGGACAGCGCGGCGTGCACGGCCCGCCGCTCCTGCGCCGGGGCCTCCGCGTACAGCGCGGCCGAGATCAGCGGATGCGCGAACCGTACGGCGGGGCCCTCCGTCTCGGTCGCCAGCAGCCCCAGGGCCGCCGCCTGGGCCGTCTCGGCCTCGGCGTGCTCCCGGCCGGCGGCGTGCAGCAGCGCCAGCGTGGGGCGGGCACCGGCACTGGCGACGAGGAGGGTGCGGCGCGCCTCGCCGGACAGCATCTCCAGCCGGCTCAGCACCAGGGCCCGCAGCGAGGTCGGCACGGGCAGCGGTTCGCCCGGCCGGGGCCGGGTGGGGCTCTCGGCGAGGGCGCGGCCCAGCTCCAGGGCGAAGAGCGGGTTGCCGCCGCTGGTGCGGTGGATGTCGCGGATCGTGGAGCGGGACAGCGGGGTGTAGCCGCGGTGGTCGAGCAGCGCCGAGACCTGGGTACGGGTGAGCGGGCCCAGCCGGACGGCGAGCGTGTCGGGCGGGGACGCGCGTAGATGACGGTCGTACTCCTGGCCCTCGGTCCGCACCGCGCACAGCATCTGCACGGGCGTGTCGCCCAGCCGGCGGGCCGCGAACCCGAGCAGCTCGGCACTGGCCGCGTCCAGCCACTGGAGGTCGTCGGCCACGACCAGCACCGGCCCTTTGGCGGCCAGCGTGCGCAGCGCCGACAGCACGGCGAGGCGCAGCGCGAGCCCGTCGCTCTGGAGGGTCGACTCGCCGCGGCCGGTCAGCGCCGATTCCAGGGCGGTGCGCTGGGCGGCGGGCAGCCCGCCGGAGACCTCGTCCAGCACGAGGCCGAACAGGTCGGCCAGCGCCAGGAAGGGCAGATGGGATTCGGACTCGGTGGCCGAGCAGCGCAACACGGTCCGGGCCGCCCCGCCGTAATCCGCGGCCAGCGCCCGCAGAACCGTCGACTTTCCAATTCCGGCAGGGCCGTGGAGCAGCACACTCCCGCCCCGGCCGAGCTGCTCACGCGCCGACGTGAACAGATCCTCCCGGCCGATGACCAGGTCGGGGCGGCTCCTGGAAGGCTCCTGGAAGTCCCGTCGCACGGTCACCGCCGCCCTCCCTGTGTCGTGTCCTGGCCAATATTAGGCAACAGCTCTTTGAATTTCGGACGGACGGTGTGGTGAGAGAAACGACAACGGGCCTCGGCGGACGAATTCTCCGGTCTCCCGAATGCGGCGGAACACCACGGTGACGCCCGGTCGGGACCCCGTCGGCATGTCGAACGGGCAGGCACGGCGGAAACCACCACAAACCTACGGCAACCATCCCGCCCGGCGCGCGGCGACCACGGCCTCGCCACGCGTCCTGGCCCGCAGCTTCCGCATGGCCGATCGCAGATACGCCTTGACGGTCTCGGACGTCACCCCCAGCCGCTCCGCCGCCACCGCGTTCGTCGCCCCGGCGGCGACACAGGCCAGCACGTCCACCTCGCGCGGCGTGAGCCGCACCCGGGAGGAAGGCGTGCTCCCGGGGGCCGTCAGCAGCGCACACGCCCCGAGCAGCTCGGCCCGCAATCGCTCGTCCGCGATCTTCGGTGCCAGCGCCCGCAGGGCCGCGTGCGCCTCCCGCACCTGCTCCCACCCGCCGCCCGCCGCTCCCGCCTCGGCGGCGAGCGTACGGGCCTCGTCCCGTACGACCAGGGCCCGCTCCACGTCCCGGGCCGCCTCCACGGCCGCGTCCAGCGTGCGTCCGCCCAGTGGCCGGGCCGTGCGCAGCGCGCCGTACAGCACCCCGCGCACCCGGTGCCGCACCACCACCGGCACGGCCAGCACCGAGCGCAGCCCCTCCAGGGCCACCGGGGCGTCGTACTCGTGGCTGATCCGCCGGGACGCCGAGTAGTCCGTCACGACGCACGGCCGGGAGAGCGCCACCGTCTTCCCGCCCAGTCCGTTACCGGACGTCACCACGAGCGAGCGCAGCGCGTGCGTCGCCGTCCCGCTCAATTCACTGATGCGCATCTGCTGCCCGGCTTCCATCAGGCCGCCGAAGGCGACCGGGAGTCCGGTGGCGCGCCGCAGGCGGAGCAGCGCGTTCCGTATGTCGACCGCGTCGGACGCGTCCGATGTCACCTGTTCGCCCCTTCACTACGGCTGCTGTGCGGGCGCACCCCCCGTTCGGGGGTAGTGAGACCTGCATCACGGATTACACGATGGTCGGGAGCCGCCCGGCAATGGTCCGGCACCCAGGAGGACAGATGACATCGGCGACGGAGCTGTTCCGCGACGCGCGGGACTTCCTGCTGGAACACCGCGAGGACTACACGACGGCCTACGAGGGCTTCCGCTGGCCGCGTCCCGAGTACTTCAACTGGGCGCTCGACTGGTTCGACGAGATCGCCGACGGCAATGCCCGCACCGCCCTGCACATCGTCGAGGAGGACGGCCACGAGACGCGCCTGTCCTTCGAGGAGATGTCCGTGCTGTCCGACCGGTTCGCGAACTGGCTGCGCGCCCGGGGCGTGCGGGCGGAGGACCGGATCCTCGTCATGCTCGGCAACCAGGCCGAACTGTGGATCGTCGCGCTCGCGGCGATGAAGCTGCGCGCGGTGGTCATCCCGGCCACCCCGCTGCTCGGCCCGGCCGACCTGCGCGACCGCGTCGACCGCGGCCGGGTCCGGCACGTCATCGTGCGCCCGGCGGACACCGGCAAGTTCGCCGAGGTCCCCGGCGACTACACGCGCATCGCCGCCGGAGCCGCCGATGCGGTGCCCGGGGGCTGGCTGCCGCTGGAGGACGCCCACGGCGCCCCGGCCGACTTCACGCCCGACGGCCCGACCCGTGCCGACGACCCGCTGATGCTGTACTTCACGTCGGGCACCACCGCCCGGCCCAAGCTCGTCGAGCACACCCACACGTCGTACCCGATCGGGCACCTGTCGACCATGTACTGGATCGGCCTGAAGCCCGGCGACGTCCATCTGAACATCTCCTCGCCGGGCTGGGCCAAGCACGCCTGGTCCAACCTGTTCGCCCCCTGGAACGCCGAGGCGACCGTCTTCCTCCACAACTACACGCGCTTCGACGCCGCCCGTCTGATGGCCGAGATGGACCGCGCCGGGGTGACCACCTTCTGCGCCCCGCCCACCGTCTGGCGCATGCTCATCCAGGCCGACCTGACCCAGCTGCGCACCCCGCCGCGGGAGGTCGTCGCCGCCGGAGAGCCGCTCAACCCGGAGGTCATCGAGCAGGTCCGCCGCTCCTGGGGCGTCGCCGTCCGGGACGGCTTCGGCCAGACCGAGACGGCCGTGCAGGTCGCCAACAGCCCCGGCCAGCCGCTCAAGACCGGCTCGATGGGCCGGCCGAGCCCCGGCTACCGCGTCGAGCTGCTGGACCCCGTCTCCGGGGCGCCGGGCGCGGCCGAGGGCGAGATCGCGCTCGACCTGTCGGCCCGCCCCGTCGGCCTGATGACCGGCTACCACGGCGACGCGGACCGCACGGCGGAGGCGATGGCGGGCGGCTACTACCGCACGGGCGACATCGGAGCGCGCGACGAGGACGGCTACATCACCTACGTCGGCCGCGCGGACGACGTGTTCAAGGCGTCCGACTACAAGATCAGCCCCTTCGAGCTGGAGAGCGCGCTGCTGGAGCACGAGGCGGTGGCCGAGGCGGCGGTCGTGCCCGCCCCGGACGCACTGCGCCTCGCGGTGCCGAAGGCGTACGTCGTGCTGGCGGAGGGCTGGGAGCCGGGGCCCGACACCGCGAAGGTGCTGTTCGAGCACTCCAGGGAGGTCCTGGCCCCCTACAAGCGCGTCCGCCGCCTGGAGTTCGGCGACCTGCCCAAGACCGTCTCCGGCAAGATCCGCCGCATCGAGCTGCGCGAGGCCACGGCGGCCGGGTCGGACGCCGAGTACCGCGAGGAGGACTTCCGGTGACCTCCTACACCCACGGGACCGGCCCCACACCGCTGCTCGGCGACACGATCGGCGCCAACCTCGACCGGGCCGTCGCGGCCTGGCCGGACCGGGAGGCGCTGGTCGACGTGCCGTCCGGACGGCGCTGGACCTACGCCCGGTTCGCGGCGGACGTCGACGAGCTGGCGTACGCGCTGCTGGCGAGCGGCGTCACCAAGGGCGACCGGGTGGGCATCTGGGCGGTCAACTGCCCCGAGTGGGTGCTGGTCCAGTACGCCACCGCCCGCATCGGCGCGATCATGGTGAACATCAACCCGGCCTACCGCACCCACGAGGTCGAGTACGTCCTCAAGCAGGCGGGGGTCTCGCTGCTGTTCGCCTCGTCCAGTCACAGGACCAGCGACTACCGGGCGATGGTCGAGCAGGTGCGGGGCCGGTGCCCGCAGTTGCGGGAGACCGTGTTCATCGGCGACCCGAGCTGGGAGGAGCTGATCGCGCGGGCGACGCCCGCTCCGTTCGAGGAGCTGTCCTGCGACGACCCGATCAACATCCAGTACACCTCGGGCACGACCGGCTTCCCGAAAGGTGCCACGCTCTCCCACCACAACATCCTCAACAACGGCTACTTCGTCGGGGAGTTGATCGCGTACAGCGAGCAGGACCGGATCTGCGTCCCGGTGCCCTTCTACCACTGCTTCGGCATGGTGATGGGCAATCTGGCCGCCACGTCGCACGGCGCCTGCATCGTCATCCCCGCCCCGTCCTTCGACCCGAAGGCCACGCTGGACGCGGTCCAGCGGGAGCGCTGCACCTCCCTCTACGGCGTTCCGACCATGTTCATCGCGGAGCTCAACCTCCCCGGCTTCGCCTCCTACGACCTCTCCTCCCTGCGCACCGGCATCATGGCGGGCTCGCCCTGCCCGGTCGAGGTGATGAAGCGGGTCGTCGCCGAGATGCACATGGCGGAGGTCTCCATCTGCTACGGCATGACCGAGACCTCCCCGGTCTCCCTCCAGACCCGGAGGGACGACGACCTGGAACACCGCACCGGTACGGTCGGCCGCGTGCTGCCGCACATCGAGGTGAAGGTCGTCGACCCGGCGACGGGCGTCACACAACCGCGCGGCACGGCGGGCGAGTTGTGCACCCGGGGCTACAGCGTGATGCTCGGCTACTGGAACGAGCCCGAGAAGACCGCCGAGGCCGTCGACGCGGGCCGCTGGATGCACACCGGCGACCTCGCGACGATGCGCGAGGACGGCTACGTCGAGATCGTCGGCCGCATCAAGGACATGATCATCCGGGGCGGCGAGAACATCTACCCGCGAGAGATCGAGGAGTTCCTGTACGCCCACCCCGGGATCCAGGACGTCCAGGTCGTGGGCGTCCCGCACGAGCACTACGGCGAGGAGGTCCTGGCCTGCGTCATCGCCCGCGACCCGGCCGACCCGCCGACCCTGGAAGGACTCCGGGCCTTCTGCGAGGGACGGCTGGCCCACTACAAGATCCCGAGCCGGCTCCAGCTCCTCGACACCTTCCCGATGACGGTGTCCGGGAAGGTGCGCAAGGTGGAGCTGCGGGAGAGGTTCGCCGGCGGGCAGCGGTAGCCGGATCGGTGCGGGCCGGTCACAGCGGGGCCCGCATGCACACCCGGGGCCAACGGTCCAGGCCGTGCGCGGCCTCCGTCGCGCGGACGGCGCGCAGGCCGGGGGTGAGGTCCGGCTCGGGCAGGACGCGGAAGCCGAGGCGGGCGTAGTAGGGGGCGTTCCACGGCACGTCCGCGAAGGTCGTCAGCGTCAGGGCGGCCAGGCCCTCCTCGCGGGCCCGCTCGGCCGCGTACGACAGCAGGGCCCGGCCCACGCCCCGGCGGCCGGCGCGCGGGTGGACGGAGACCTGCTCGACGTGCAGGGCGCCGTCCACCGGCTCGCCGATCAGATACGCGACCGGATCGTCCCGCCCGTCCACCGCGACCCAGCAGCGCCCCGCCTCTCGGTAACGCTCCAGTACGTCCAGTCCCGGCGGCTCGTCGTCGGCGATCTCCGGCATGCCGAACTCGCGGAACGGCGCGCCGGCGGCACGTTCGACGTCCTGGAGGACGGGGAGTTCGGCGGGCGCCGCGGGGCGGATGCGCATGCGGTGAGTATGCGCGTCGCCGGAGGGTCAGGGCGCCCGGTTTTCGGTGCCGGCCAGCGCCCCGGCCGGCTCGTTCACCGGGCGCGGCGTGCCGGTCAGGTCGAGGACGAACAGGGGGATGCCGAGGGCGTCGGCGCGGGAGCGGGCTTCGGCCGTGTAGCCGGTGAGGGAGAAGTAGAGGCACTCCGACGACTCCGTCATCGCCGTCAGCCACAGGCACTCCACGTCCCGCAGGGTCGCCGGGTGTACGGCCGGGTCCACCTGTGCGACGACGCCGCGGGCGGCGAGACCGATACCGGACGGCGGTCGCTGGTCCGCCCGCCGGACCCCCTGGTAGCCGAGCCAGCGCAGGTACAGAGCGGTGGCGGTGACGGCGTCGAGCGCGGTGCGGATCGTGACCGAGTGGAAGGGGGGCCGGGCGGCAGGGGTGGCAGGGGCGGCGGCGGTGTCGCGTCGGCCGGTCCTGGTTCCGGTTCCGGTCTCGGTGTCCAGGTCCGGTGCGGCGTCCTGACCGGTCGCGTCGTCCTGCTCGGCGACGCTCTGCGCGTCCATCACCGGAACCCGCATCACCACCCCGCACGAGCAGCCCACTTCGGGGCGCGGCCACTCCCCGCCCCGCCCGCAGGACCGGCAGCGCACCGTCACCCACTCGTCCTGCCAGACCCGATGGGAGACAGGCGTCGCCACCCCGTGCCGGTCGAGCCGCGGAGCGACCGGCGCGCCGCACGCGCACGGGTACGCCGGAGCCGTGTAGCGGTGCTCGCGGTGGCAGGCCGGGCAGCGCACGGGGACGGTCTCGGCCATGGCCCCTCCAGAACCGTGTCGCATCGGGACAGCGCGTCCATCGTGCGCCGCCGGGCCCCCGTCTGTCCGCCGCTTGCCGACTCTTGACCGCCTTCGGCCGCCCCACTTACATTCATTCCAGATAGTAGAAAAGAGTTTCCATAATACGGAAGAGCTCACCGCGGGGCGCGACGGGAGTGCGAATCCGACAGCCGAAGCAGGAGTACTCGATGGCTCGAATGACCGCTGCCCGAGCGGCAGTTGAGATCCTCAAGCGTGAGGGCGTCACCGACGCGTTCGGTGTCCCGGGCGCGGCGATCAACCCCTTCTACGCGGCACTCAACGCCTCCGGCGGCATCACCCACACCCTCGCCCGGCACGTCGAGGGCGCCTCGCACATGGCCGAGGGCTACACCCGCACCCACGCCGGCAACATCGGCGTCTGCATCGGCACCTCCGGCCCGGCCGGCACCGACATGATCACGGGCCTGTACTCCGCGACCGGCGACTCCATCCCGATCCTCTGCATCACCGGCCAGGCCCCGACCGCCGTGATCCACAAGGAGGACTTCCAGGCCGTCGACATCGCCTCGATCGCCAAGCCGGTCACCAAGATGGCCGTGACCGTCCTGGAGGCCGCGCAGGTCCCCGGCGTCTTCCAGCAGGCCTTCCACCTGATGCGCTCCGGCCGCCCCGGGCCCGTCCTCATCGACCTGCCGATCGACGTCCAGCTCACGGAGATAGAGTTCGACCCGGACACGTACGAGCCGCTCCAGGCCTACAAGCCCGCCGCGACCCGTGCCCAGATCGAGAAGGCGCTCGGCATGCTGAACGCCGCCGAGCGGCCGCTGATCGTCGCCGGTGGCGGGGTCATCAACGCCGACGCCGCCGAACTGCTCGTCGAGTTCGCCGAGTTGACGGGCACCCCGGTCGTCCCCACCCTCATGGGCTGGGGCGTCCTCCCCGACGACCACGAGCTGAACGCCGGCATGGTCGGCCTCCAGACCTCGCACCGCTACGGCAACGCGACCTTCCTGGAATCCGACTTCGTCCTCGGCATCGGCAACCGCTGGGCCAACCGCCACACCGGCACACTCGACGTCTACACCTCGGGCCGGACCTTCGTCCACGTCGACATCGAGCCCACCCAGCTCGGCAGGATCTTCGCCCCCGACTACGGCATCGCCTCCGACGCCCGGGCCGCGCTGGAACTGTTCGTCGAGGTGGCGAAGGAGCTGAAGCCGGCCGGCAGGCTGCCCGACCGCTCCGGCTGGGCCGCCGCCGCGCAGGAGAAGAAGGCGACCCTCCAGCGCCGTACGCACTTCGACGACATCCCGATCAAGCCGCAGCGCGTCTACGAGGAGATGAACAAAGCATTCGGCCCGGACACCCGGTACGTCTCCACCATCGGTCTCTCACAGATCGCCGGCGCCCAGATGCTGCACGTCTACCGGCCCCGGCACTGGATCAACTGCGGTCAGGCCGGCCCGCTCGGCTGGACCGTTCCGGCGGCGCTCGGCGTCGCCAAGGCCGACCCGGAGGCATCCGTCGTCGCGCTCTCCGGCGACTACGACTTCCAGTTCATGATCGAGGAACTGGCCGTCGGCGCGCAGCACCGCATCCCGTACGTCCACGTCCTCGTGAACAACTCCTACCTGGGCCTGATCCGGCAGGCGCAGCGGGCCTTCGACATCGACTTCCAGGTCAAGCTGGAGTTCGAGAACATCAACGCGCCGGAACTCGGCGTGTACGGCGTCGACCACGTCAAGGTCGCCGAGGGCCTCGGCTGCAAGGCGATCCGCGTGACCGACCCCGCCGAGCTGGGCGCCGCCTTCGAGCAGGCCAAGAAGCTCGCCGCGGAGCACCAGGTGCCGGTGGTCGTCGAGGCGATCCTGGAGCGTGTCACCAACATCTCCATGTCGACGACCAACGACATCGGCAATGTCGTGGAGTTCGAGGAGATCGCCACCGAGCCCGGCCACGCGCCGACCTCGATCAGGACGCTGAAGGTCTGACGCACGGGAAGAACAGGGGCGGCCCGTCCATGAGGACGGGCCGCCCCTCAGCCGTCACGGGACGCGTTCAGTCCCCGCCGCCCCCGCCCCCACCGCAGGAGAAGTACCCCCCACCGCCTCCGTTCGCGCCGCGCGACGAGGGCTTGAGGAGACTCTTGCCGCCCACCTCGGCACGGCGGACCAGCCCCGCCCGCAGGGCGAAGCGCGGTACCAGCAACCGCAACGCCGCCTCGCCGTGCAGCGCGACGGCGAGCAGCCGCTCGTCGTCCGTCAGGCCGCGCCGGTCCGCCGGCAGCGGGTGCTGCCGCCGCAGGTCCCGTACGTGGCGGCGGGCGGCGCGTGTCGCGCCGAGCAGCGGATAGCGCAGCAGGCCCGCCTCCGCGAGGGGTACGCGCATGAGGGCCACCGCGAGCCGGACCTCCGGATCCTTCACCAACGTCCGCAGGCCCGCGGGCTCGTGGAGGCGGGCATGCACCGCCTGAGCCAGTGGAGACGCAGGGCGCCGCGCGCTGACGGCGTCCGCGACGCCCGCCCGGACCGTCCCCGGTCGGTCGGCCTCGGCCAGGCCGCGCAGATACAGGTCCACCACGGCGACGGTGACGGCGGCCCGTGGGCCTTCCCCCAGCAGTGCGATCTCGTGCGGCTCCAGCCGGACCGCCGTACCGTCGACCATGGCTTCACCCCCGTACCGGGACCCGCCGCCCCCGTGCCGGCGGGCCCCGTGTGTAGTCGAGAATGTGCCCGGCCCCGGGGGCGGTTGAAGCCCCCGGGGCCGGGTTCAGAGGTTGATTTGAGGGTTCCGTAGGGCGCGTACGACCGCTGCCGTAGGCCTGCCTACACGGCGTGGTGCTCCGACAGCCCCGGCCAGTCGTCCGGGCCGCCGCCCTGCCACTCGACGAGGTCGCTCTCCGCGACGTCGGTGACGTACAGATCGGCCAGCCGCAGGATCTCGGCGACGTCGTCCGTGTGGGTGGCGACGCCCAGCGGCTCGTCGCCCAGGGTGACCCGGCGGGAGCCGTCCAGGGCGGGGGCGTGGACCACGACGTGCGGGTGCTCGGTTGGATGTGCCATGCCTTCAGGCTGCTGCGGACCGGACGGTTCCGCACGCTGAACGGGCTGGGCCGTCCGACGGCGCGAGGCTGGGCGCGACAGGACGTTCGCGCCGCCGGACGGGGTCTTCAAGGGGGGTGCGATCGGGACCGCGGCGGGTGCGACGGGTCCGGGACGTCTTCCCTCAGGTCGAGAAGCCGGCCCGGCGCCCTTCACCACCGCACTGGCTCGCAGCCGCCGCGGTCCATGCCCTGCCCGCGCCCGCGCCCGGGGCGACCACCCCTCATCCGGGTCGCCCCGGGCGGTCGGACACGGTCAGGGAGTTTCGGGGGGGGGCCTCGCACGGGCGCGACCGCCTCCTCCACGCGCGGCTCGCGACGGGCCGGGCGGAAGAGGTGGGCACGGATGGGCCGGGCGGCGCCGCCCCTTTGGGCGCGACAGGACAGATGTCAGCGGCGGCGCCGCCCGGAGCACGAGGGACCCCGGGGGTGAGCGAGGGTCAGACCTGGGTGCCGGAGAGCCGTTCCACGGCTCGCAGCAGCGCCGAGTGGTCGAGGCCCCCGTCGCCCTGCGCGCGCAGGCTCGCGACCAGCTGGGCGACCACGGCACCGACGGGCAGGGAGGCGCCGACGTTGCGGGCGGCGTCCGTGACGATGCCCATGTCCTTGTGGTGCAGGTCGATCCGGAAGCCCGGCTTGAAGTCGCGGTTCAGGAAGTTGTCCTTCTTGCGCGTCAGCACGGTCGAGCCGGCCAGTCCGCCGCCCAGGACGTCCAGTGCCGCCTTCAGGTCCACGCCGGACTTCTCCAGGAAGACCACGGCCTCGGCGCACGCCTGGATGTTCACGGCGACGATCAGCTGGTTGGCGGCCTTCACGGTCTGGCCGGAGCCGTGCGGACCGCACAGCACGACGGTCCTGCCGAGCGCCTCGAAGAGCGGCTTCGCCTGGTCGAAGTCGGCCTGCTCGCCGCCGACCATGATGGACAGCACAGCCTCGATCGCGCCCGCCTCGCCGCCGGACACGGGGGCGTCCAGCACCCGGATGCCCTTGTCCCCGGCGGCCTCGGACAGGTCGACGGAGGTCTGCGGGGTGATCGACGACATGTCGATCAGCAGCGCGCCGGGCCGCGCGTTCTCCAGGATGCCGTCGGGGCCGTAGGCGATGGCCTCGACCTGCGGGGACGCGGGCACCATCGTGACGATCACGTCGGCGTCCCGCACCGCCTCGGCGACCGAACCCGCCGCGGTGCCGCCGGCGGCGGCGAGGCGGTCCAGCTTGTCCTGCTCCAGCGTGAAGCCGGTGACGTCGTAGCCCGCCTTGATCAGGTTCTCGGACATGGGGGAGCCCATGATGCCGAGGCCTATCCAGGCGATCTTGGGGAGTGCGTCGCTCATGAGGGTGTGCCTTTCGGTGCGGGGGTCAGCGGGGCAGCCAGTCGAAGGCCCGGGCGCTCGGGCGGTCGCCCGGCTTGTACTCGAGGCCGACCCAGCCGTCGTAACCCGCCTTCCTCAGCTGGTCGAGGAGGTCTTCGAGGGGCAGCGAGCCCGTGCCCGGCGCGCCTCGCCCGGGGGTGTCGGCGATCTGCACATGGCCGGTCTTCGCGGCGTACCGCTCGATCACCAGGGGCAGGTCCTCGCCGTTCATGGACAGGTGGTACAGATCCATGAGGAACCGGGCGTTGCCCAGCCCTGTCGCGTCGTTGACCCTGTCGACGACGTCGACGGCGGCCGGGGCCGACACCAGCGGGTACAGCGGGGACTCGGGGGCGTTCAGCGCCTCGATCAGCAGGATCGCGCCGATCCGGTCGGCGGCTTCGGCGGCCAGGACCAGGTTCTCCAGGGCGAGCGCGTCCTGCTCGGCCGGATCCACGCCCTCGACGCGGTTGCCGTACAGGGCGTTGAGGGCCTCGCAGCCCAGCGACTGTGCGAAGCCGGCCACCACATCGACGTTGGCGCGGAACCGCTCCGACTCCTCGCCGGGGATCGACAGGGCGCCGCGATCGGGGCCCGGGAGCTGCCCGGCGTAGAAGTTCAGGCCGGTGAGCCGGACGCCCGCGTCCTCGATCGCCCGCTTCAGGGCGTCGAGTTCGGACCGCTCGGGGACCGGTGAGTCGATCCAGGGCCACCACAGCTCGACCGCGGAGAAGCCGGCCGCTGCGGCGGCCGCAGGGCGCTCCAGGAGGGGGAGTTCCGTGAAGAGGATCGACAGGTTGACGTTGAAGCGCTGGTCTGCGAATCCCATCGAGGCGGCGCTCCCTTCCTTATATTCCGTATCGTGGAATCTTGTTTCTGCTTAACGGAAGACTGCCGTCGGCTGGCGAAGGTTGTCAAGGGGGGTGACGGCTGTCGCCCGACGCTCGCAGGAGGGCGGTGGGACCCGCCGCCGCCGCGTGCCGGGGCGGCGCGTGGCCGAATTCCGTCTTCTCCGGGAAATCGTTTCAGCCATGGAGCGGACCGATTTTGTTGGCTCGAAATCTCCTTATGGTGGCAAGAACTGCTTCAGTTAGCGTGTCGGCTGTTTGCATACGCTGACGGGGGCTGCACATGAAACCGCGGTTGGGTATAACTGCGCGATTCCGTTCCGGGTTGGAGAGCCATTCGATCCATCGGGGCTACGTCGAACACGTCGCCCGATCGGGCGGCATTCCCCTGGTCGTTCCCTGCGTCGACGAGGCGCTCTGCGAGCCCTATCTCGCGAGCCTCGACGGCCTCCTGCTCACCGGCGGCGAGGATATCGACCCGGACCACTGCACGGGCACGACGCGGCAGCCGGGATATACCTACCAGCCCGCGCGTGACGTCTTCGAATTCCGCCTCGCACACGCCGCGCTGGCGGCGGGACTGCCCGTTCTCGGTATCTGCCGCGGCTGTCAGGTCCTCTACGCCGCCACGGGAAATCCGCTCATCTCCCACATCCCCGATGTCAACGGCGGCCGCGTCGCCCACCGCACCTCCCTGACGGAGACGTCTCTGCACGACGTGACGCTCGCGGAGGGCAGCACCGTCGCCCGGGCGTACGGCCGGCCGACCGTCACCGTCACCTCGTACCACCACCAGGGCCTGGGCCCCGCGGCGGCGCACAGCCCGTGGCGGGTGACGGCCCGCTCCGACGACGACCTGCCCGAGGCGATCGAGCACGTCGGCGCGGGCTGGGCGGTGGGCGTCCTGTGGCACCCCGAGCTGCCCACCGGGCCGGACGTCCCCGACCCGCTGATCTCGCTGTTCGTGGCGGTGGCGGCGGAGCACGCGGCGGCCGGGGAACCCTCCTACGCCCTCGGGGGACGCTGATGTTCGACGTCCGCCGCCTCGGTCCACAGGATCTCGGACTGATCCTGGACCTCCAGGAACGCATCCGGGCGTCGCTCGCCGACCCGGACGTCTTCCAGGCCAGCACGGCCGAGTTCGTCGCGTACTGCCTCGCCGACGGCGGGCTCTGCTACGGCGTGTCCCAGGGCACCGGGACGGTCGCCTACCGGATGGTCTACTTTCCGCGCGACCGGGACTTCAACCTGGCGAAGGACCTGCCCCTGCCGCCCGCCGAGTACGGCCGGGTCGCGCACTGGGACACCATCGCCGTCCTGCCCGAATGGCGTGGCCACGGACTCGCCCGGCTCATGAACGGCAGAGCGCTCGACGACGTGGCCGGACTCGGCATCCGGCACCTCTGTGCGACCAGTTCACCGCGGAATCCCGCAGGTGTCGGATCGCTGATGCGCGCGGGATTCCGACCCGTCCGACTGGTCCGGAAGTTCGGCGGAAAGCTTCGCTTTCTGTTCTACCGGCCCACTCCGGAGCCATGGCCCGTGAAAGAAACCACCGCGACGGAGCCGCCGCAGCGCTCTCTCCCCTTTTCCGACACGGCAGGACTGGACCAGGCATTCCGGGAAGGCTGGATCGGTGTCGATATCGACACCACCCGGACCGGGCCCCGCCTTCGTCTGAGACGCCACCCCCTCCCGTTCACCGGCCAGCGGATCTGAGCTATTTCCGGTGGCAATCCCGCCCCTCGTACGGAAAACGGTGCCGTGAAGACGATCATCACCACACCCAGCCCCGACCTGCCCCGATCGGACGTCCTGCGCGACGGCACGATCGACCACGCCCCGGACCTCGACGCGGCCCCCGCCGACCGGCTCCTCACCCATGTGACGGCCCGGGGCGCGCGGGGCCTCATCCTGTCCAGGCGCCCCGCCGACACCTTCCTGAGGCACTGGTCCGCCACCGTGCCCGGCCCCAAGTTCCTCTCCTACGTCACCGGCGTTCCCCGCAGATCCGCCCCGGCGGACGTCACCGAGTTCACGCGGGCCGACTCCACGCTCACCTCGCTCGCCACGGCCCTCGGCTGCTTCGAGCGGCGGTTCGCCCTCCAGCGACCCCTCCCCGCGCACCCCGGCGCCGACGGCCGGGACGTGGTGCTGATCGGCGCCGGCATCGTCAACCTGGTGACGGCCCTGTACCTGTGGCGGGACGGCCACCGGGTCACGGTCGTCGACCGGTCACCCGCCCCCGGCGGCGCCGACTGGCTCCGCTACGGCTGCACCCACGCCGGTGACGACGCCCGCATGGTCACCTTCACCGAGATGGACAGCTACAACAACCAGGACCTCCACGGCACCCCGCCGCAGTACTTCCGGCGCCCCGTCGACCGGCAGGGCTGGCTCGCCACCGGCAGCCGGCCGCTGACCGGGCGGGAGCAGGCCTGGATCGAGGAGTTCGAACGGGTGCCGTCTTGGCTGGCCCGCGCCTACAACCAGGACATCTTCGCCTTCACCGCCGAGGCGTTCGACGAGTGGACCGCGCTGCGCCGCGAGTTACCCGGCCTCTTCGAGCGTGTCGTCCTCACCGACGGCATCCTGCGCCTCTACGCGGACGCAGCCCATCACCGGGCCGCACTCGCCCGGCACCGCGCCGTCGGCGCCCTCGCCCGGGAACTCTCCCCGGTGGAGCTCACCGCACGGTTCCCGGGCCTCGCCCAGGCCTTCGAGTCGGGCGCGCTGGCGGGCGGCTTCCTCGTGCCCGGCTTCACCGTGGGCGTCCACCGCTTCGCGCACGGCCTCGTCTCCTTCCTCCGGGAGCGCGGCGTCACGTTCCACTGGAACGCTCCCGTGCGGCGGGTCCGGCGCGACGCCTCGGGCACGGTGACCGGCTTCGACAGCGCCGTCCCGATCCCCGGCGACGCCCACGTCGTCGCCTCGCCCGGCGCCCACGGCCACGCCCTGCTCGAGGGATCGCCCTGCGAGGGCAGGATCCAGGGCGTGCTGGGCGGCTGGATGCGGCTCAGCAACGAACGCGCCCGGCTGCCCTGTTCGCTGAAGGTCGGCCGCCGCGGGCACGTCACCGAGGACGCCAACGTGACCGTCGCGGTGGACGGCGACGGACGGTCCACGCTGATCGTCGGCTCCGGGTACGGCTACGTCGGGTTGGCCGGCCACGCCGACGAGGCACAGCTCGACGCCGTCCGCCTCGGCATCCTGGACACCGTCGAGCGGCTCTTCCCGGACCAGGCCCACCGCTCGGCCTCGTCCCGCGCCTCGGACAACTACGACTTCAAGTACTGCGTCCGGCCCTGGACCGCGACCTCCCTCGGACTCCACCACACGGAACCCACCGCGCGCGGCGGACTGTTCGTCGTCAACGGCGGTCACAACACGGGCGGCTTCGCCCAGGCCCCCGCCGTCGCCCGGGCCGTTCTGGCCTCCCTCACCGGACGGCCGCACCCGATGCACGCCCTCTACCACCCCGAGCGCCTCACCGCCTTCCTGGCGGACGAGGCCCCGGCCGCCGCCGCGCCGATGGCCCCCGCGGCTTACCCCGTCTGACCACCGCCGATACAGCCGATACCGCCAGGAGGCAGGCACGGTGTCCCCGCACGAAGAGTCCGTCCCGCTCGATCCGTCCGACTGGGAGGAGTTCAAGGCGCTGGGCAGGCGCATGGTCGACGACATGGCCGACCACCTCGCGGGCATCCGCGACCGCCCCGTGTGGCAGCCGGTCCCCGACGAGATCCGCACCCGCCTCGACACCCCCCTGCCCCGGACCCCCACCCCGGCCGAGGACGTCTACGAGGAGTTCCGCACGACCGTCCTGCCGTACCCACGGGGCAACATCCACCCCCGGTTCTGGGGCTGGGCGAACGGCTCCGGCGTGCCGGTCGCCGCCTACGCCGACCTGCTGGCGTCCCTCGTCAACTGCACGCTCGGGTCGGGCGAGAACGCCGCGATGATGGTCGAGCACCAGGTGCTGGAGTGGCTGAAGGAGGCCATGGACTGGCCCTGCACCGGGTCGGGCCTGCTCACCAGCGGTGCCTCGATGGGGCAGATCGTCGCCCTCGCCGCCGCCCGGCAGGCCGCGGCCGGGGCCGAGGACATCCGCGGCGGGGGCGCCGTCGCCGACGGCCGCCAGTTCACCGTCTACGGCTCCACCCAGACCCACCACTCCATCGAGAAGGCCGTCGAACTGCTCGGGATCGGCGGCCGGTACTTCCGGCAGATCCCGGTCGACACCGACTTCCGGATCGACACGGAGGTACTGCGCACCGCGATCCGCCGGGACCGCGAGGCCGGACACGTCCCGCTCTGCCTCGTCGGAAACGCCGGCACGGTCAACACCGGAGCCGTCGACCCCCTCGAAGAACTCCTCGCCGTCGCCCGAGAGGAGGGCCTCTGGTTCCACGTCGACGGCGCCTTCGGGGCCTTCGCCCAGCTGCTGCCGACCCACCGGCCCCTGCTGGCGGGGATGGCCGAGGCCGACTCGCTCGTCTTCGACCTGCACAAATGGCTGTACATGCCGTTCGACGTGAGCTGCGTGCTCGTCCGTGACCCCGGCGCGCTGGAGAGCACCTTCAGCTCCAGCGCGGACTACATCAGCAGCACGGCGCAGGGCCCCGCCGCGTACTCCCTCGCCTTCTCCGACCGGGGCATCGAGCAGTCCCGGCGGTTCCGGGCGCTGAAGGTGTGGTTCGCCCTCAAGGCGCACGGCATCGAGTCCTACGCCGCCTCGATAGCGGCCAACATCGACCAGTGCGCCCACCTCGCCAAGCTGGTCGACGGCTCGGACCGGCTGGAGCTCGTGTCCCGCAGCGACCTCAACGTCGTGTGCTTCCGCTACACCTGGCCCGGTGCCGGGCCAGACGAGCTGAACCGCGTCAACAGGGACGTGCTGTCGCGCCTCCAGACGGCGGGTGAGGCCGTGCCGTCCCATACGGTGATCGACGGCAGGTTCGTGCTCCGGGTCGCCAACAACAACCACCGGACGGTCCACTCCGACTTCGACTTCCTCGTCGCCCGGGTCGTGGAACTCGGCGACGAACTCGTCGCGGCGTCACGATGACCCGGCACGGACCACCGGCGGACCGCGGAGCAGCCCGACGAGAGGAGACCCCCATGGACCCCGCCGGGCGGCGGCACTCCGTCCCCGCACTGGTCGGCCTGGCGGCCGCACTCGTCGCGACAGCGCTGTGGGGCTTCACCTTCCTGGGCCCCGCCGCCGTCGATCCCGTGAACGTCTACTACCTGGTCCTGGGCCGGTACGCGGTGTTCGGGCTGATGTCGGCCGTCGTGCTGGCCGCCCGGTGGGACCGGCTGCGCGCGCTCGGCCGGCGTGACGTGCTGAAGGCGCTGCACCTCGGCGTCGTGGGATACATCGGCTTCTACCTGCTGCTGTCGATGGCCGCGTCCGTCGGCGGCGGTGTGCTGGCCTCGGCCATGACCGGGCTGATCCCCGTCATGGTCTCGCTGATCTCCAACGCCCTCGAGAAGGTCTTCCCCTGGCGCAGCGGCCTGCTGCCCATCGCGGTCATCGCCTGCGGACTGTTCCTCGTCAACGGCGGCACCGCCTCCCTCGGCACGGCCGGCGACGGACGGGACCGGCTCCTCGGCGCCGCGCTCGGGTTCGCCTCGTGCGTCGCGTGGTCCTACTTCGTGATCGCCAACCGGATGATCCTGCGGCGTACGGTCCCGGCCCCCGACAACGCCGTGTGGACCGCCTGCATCGGCATCGGCGCGTTCGGCGGCTCGCTCGTCCTGCTCCCGCCGGCCGCGTCCGCCGACGGCACCTCCCCGTTCGCGGACGCTGGCACGCTGCTGCCGTTCCTGGCCTGGTGCGCGGCGCTGGCCGTACTGGGCTCCTGGTGCGCGACCTGGTTCTGGAACATCGCCTCCAAACGTCTGCCGGCCACGGTCATGGGACCGGTGATCGGAATGGAGGCCGTGTTCGGGGCGTTGTTCTATCTGCTCTGGGAACAGCGCATGCCCACCGCCCAGGAGTTCTGGGGCGGCCTGCTGGTCATCGGCGGGGTGTTCTTCAGCTTCTACGTCTTCGACCGCGGCAGGCTGCCCCGGGAGGCCGAGGAGCGGCGGGGCCGGGGCGCCCGCGTCGGCTAGGGTCGCCTCGTGGCGGACGCGGCACGTCCGTACGGCCGCCCCGACGCGCCCTGTGGCGGGTGATCCGGGCGCAGGTCACGATGGCGTTTGGGGGCAGCATGCGATTGAGAGTGGAATTCACCACGGAGCCCTTCGACCTCGACGAGGCGCCCGCGCACGCGGTGGTGGCGCGCGAGGTCGTGGAGGCCGCCGAGCTCGACGCCGTGGACGTCGGCCCGTTCGGCAACACCGCGGAGGGCGGTGCCGACACGGTGCTCACGGCCGTCGACGCCCTGCTCCGCAAGGCCCTGGAGGCGGGCGCCACGCGGATCTCGCTCCAGGTCAACGTGCTCGAGGAGGACGGGGCATGAGCGGCGCGGGCGACGAGCCGTTCATCGCGGCCGTCAAGCCCCTGGTCGACGCCATGGGCGGCGAGCTGGTCCCGCCGGACGAGGCCGGCCCCGACGACGTCGTCCTGTCCTGGGCGGGAGCCGAGGTCGTCGCCGTACGGCTGCCGCAGCTCGCCGACTCCCTCGACCACATCCTCGCCGCCATGGAGCGCCGCAAGGGCGTGCCGCTGGCCGACCTGGACCGCAAGGCCAAGCAGGAGGTCGTACGGATACTCGAGGCGCGCGGCGCCTTCTCCGTACGGCACGGGGTGGAGACCGTGGCGAGCGCCCTCGGCGTCAGCCGCTTCACCGTCTACAACTATCTCAACCGCGAGAAGGGGTCCTGACCGGCCCGGCGCCCGGCGGTCTCCTGGCAGCGCCCGGTTTTCTCCGCGAATTTTCAACAAACTGTTGACGCGCTGTCGCGGGAAGGCGTTAGCTGTCGGCACGCCCGTTCAGCACGAAGGCCGCATCCGGCCACGGAGGCTCCCGTGACCCCCACTTCCACGCCGGGCCTGACCCGGTTCAACGCCCTCGAGGAGCACGCGGCCCGCACCGCGCTCCACGAGGCGTGCGCCTCCACGGCGTGGGCGGAGCGGCTGCTGGCCGCCCGCCCCTACGCCACGGCCGAGGACCTGTACACCGCGAGCGACGCCGCCATGGCGGAGCTGGCGGCCGAGGACCTCGCGGAGGCGATGGCCGGCCACCCGCCCATCGGCCGTCCGAAGCCCGGCGACCCCACCTCGGCCCGGGAACAGCGCGGCATGGCCGGCGCCTCCGACGCGCTCAAGGCGGAGATGCTGGAGCTGAACCTCGCCTACCAGGAGAGGTTCGGCCATGTCTTCTTGATCTGCGCCACCGGCCTGACCGGCGAGCAGATGCGCGACGCGGTCCGGGAGCGGCTCGGCAACACACCGGAGCGGGAGCGGGAGATCGTCCGCACCGAGCTGGGCAAGATCAACCGCATCCGACTGGCCCGACTCGTCGCGGAGGAAGCCTGACATGAGCACCAGCACCACCGCCTCGGTGTCCACGCACATCCTGGACACCAGCATCGGCCGCCCCGCCGGAGGCGTCGCCGTCCAGCTCTCCGCCCGCTCGGGCCGGAGGGCTGACTGGCAGGCGCTCGGCGGCTCCGCGACCGACGCGGACGGCCGGTGCAAGGACCTGCCGGCCCTGCCGCAGGGGACCACCCACGTACGGCTCGACTTCGCGGTGGAGCCGTACTTCGAGGAATCCGCGAAGAAGCAAGCCGATGCGCAGCAGGACGCCCCCGCGAATCGGGACAGCGGTGCCGGTGCGTTCTTCCCGGAGGTGGCGATCACGTTCGCCGTCGTGCCGGGCGAGCACTACCACGTACCGCTGCTGCTCAACCCGTTCGGCTACTCCGTTTACCGAGGGAGCTAGCTATGCCCACCTTTCTGGGACAGAACCAGTACGGCAAGGCCGAGAACCGAGTCGTCAAGATCACGCGGGACGGCGCCACCCATCACATCAAGGACCTGAACGTCTCCGTGTCGCTGAGCGGTGACATGGACGAGGTCCACTACTCCGGCTCGAACGCCAACGTCCTGCCGACCGACACCACCAAGAACACGGTGTACGCGTTCGCCAAGGAGCACGGCATCGAGTCCGCCGAGCAGTTCGGCATCCACCTCGCCCGCCACTTCGTGACGAGCCAGGAGCCGATCAGGACGGCCCGCATACGCATCGAGGAGTACGCCTGGGAGCGGATCGCGGCGTCCGGCGAGGCCGAGCACTCCTTCGTCCGCAAGGGCCAGGAGGTCCGGCTGACCCAGATCACCTACGACGGCACGTCGTGGGAGGTCGTCTCCGGCCTCAAGGACCTCGTCGTGATGAACTCGACCGACTCCGAGTTCTGGGGATACGTCAAGGACAAGTACACGACGCTGAAGGAGGCCCACGACCGCATCCTGGCCACCGAGGTCTCCGGCCGCTGGCGCTTCAACTGGACCGACGACGAGCAGCCCGCGCCCGACTGGGAGACGTCCTACGACCAGGTCAGGAAGCACATGCTCCAGGCCTTCGCCGAGACGTACTCCCTCTCGCTCCAGCAGACGCTGTACCAGATGGGCGCGCGGATCATCGACAACCGCGGCGAGATCGACGAGGTGCGCTTCTCCCTCCCCAACAAGCACCACTTCCTGGTCGACCTGGAGCCGTTCGGGCTCAAGAACGACAACGAGGTCTACTTCGCCGCCGACCGCCCCTACGGCCTGATCGAGGCGACGATCCTCAGGGACGGCTGCGAGGCGAGGATCCCCGTGGACCTCACCAACCTCTGAGGTTCCCTCTTTCGGCACCCGTGGCCGGGGAACCCTTCTCCCGGCCACGGCACTCAAATCTCCCGGGGTCCTGCCGTGCCCTCGCCAATGCAGCACACTTCGTGAAAAGGGACGAACCATGGCAGCAGACCGGCGCATCGTCATCGAGAACTGCGCGATCGCGACCGTCGACGCGAACGACACCGAGTACGCCTCCGGGCACGTCGTCCTGGCCGGCCACCGCATCGAGTCCCTCGGCGCGGGCAGGGCCCCCGAGGGCCTGGAGAACGTCGTACGCCGGATCGACGCCTCCGGACACCTCGTGACCCCCGGGCTGATCAACACCCACCACCACTTCTACCAGTGGATCACCCGGGGCCTCGCCACGGACCACAACCTCTTCGACTGGCTGGTCGCGCTGTACCCGGTCTGGGCGCGCATCGACGAGCCGATGGTGCGCGCGGCGGCCCAGGGCTCGCTCGCGATGATGGCCCGCGGCGGTGTCACCACCGCCATGGACCACCACTACGTCTTCCCGCACGGCTCCGGCGACCTGTCCGGCGCGATCATCGGCGCCGCCCGTGACATGGGCGTCCGCTTCACCCTGGCCCGCGGCTCCATGGACCGCGGCGAGAAGGACGGCGGTCTGCCCCCGGACTTCGCCGTCGAGACCCTGGACGGTGCGCTGGCGGCCACCGAGGAGACCGTCCGGAAGCACCACGACTCCTCCTTCGACGCCATGACCCAGGTGGCCGTCGCGCCCTGCTCGCCGTTCTCCGTCTCCACCGAACTGCTCCGGGACGGCGCCCAGCTGGCCCGCCGCCTCGGCGTCCGGCTGCACACCCACGGCTCGGAGACCGTGGAGGAGGAGAAGTTCTGCCACGAGTCGTTCGGCATGGGCCCGACCGACTACTTCGAGTCCACCGGCTGGCTCGGCGAGGACGTGTGGATGGCGCACTGCGTCCACATGAACGACTCCGACATCGCCGCCTTCGCCCGCAGCAGGACCGGCGTCGCGCACTGCCCCTCCTCCAACGCCCGCCTCGCGGCCGGTATCGCCCGCGTCCCCGACATGCTCGCGGCCGGCGTCCCGGTCGGCCTCGGCGTCGACGGCACCGCGTCGAACGAGTCCGGCGAACTCCACACCGAACTGCGCAACGCCCTGCTCATCAACCGCCTCGGCGCGCACAAGGAACGAGCGCTGAACGCCCGGCAGGCGCTGCGGCTCGGGACGTACGGCGGCGCCCAGGTCCTCGGCCGGGCGAGCGAGACCGGCTCCCTGGAACCCGGCAAGCTCGCCGACCTCGTCCTGTGGAAGCTGGACACGCTCGCCCACGCCTCCATCGCCGACCCGGTGACCGCCCTGGTCTTCGGCGCGGCGGCCCCGGTCACCGCCTCCTTCGTGAACGGCCGGCAGATCGTCGAGGACGGGCGGCTGCTCACGGCCGACGAGGACGCCATCGCCCGCGCCACGCGGGACGAGGCCCAGCGGCTGGCGCGGATCGCCGCCCAGGGCTGAACACCCGGATGACTCCGGACGGGAGGGACGGCTCCCGGCCGGTGGCCGTGGACCCGAGCGGGGTCCACGGCGGCCGTCTCCGGGGCGCGTGGGACACACGCGCCCCGGAACGGTCACCCCACCGTCCCCCCCCCCCGCACGATCACCCGCACGTCCGGTCCCGCACGACCACCCGCACCACCTCCCTGACACCCACGGCAGCCCTGTGAGCGGCCGTGCAACCGACCGGAGGGAAGCCGCCGTGGCCGACCACCCCGTTGACGAGAAACTCCCCGCGCTCAAGATGGCAACGACCGGCCTCCAGCACGTGGCCGCCATGTACGCGGGAGTCGTCGCCCCACCCCTGATCGTCGGCGCGGCCATCGGCCTGAGCGCCACCGACCTGACCTTCCTCACCGGCGCCTGCCTCTTCACCGCGGGCCTCGCCACCGTCCTCCAGACGCTCGGCATCTGGAAGATCGGCGCCCGGCTGCCGTTCGTCAACGGTGTCACCTTCGCCGGTGTCGCCCCGATGACCGCGATCGTCGCCTCCACCGAGGACAAGTCCGACGCCCTGCCCGTCATTTTCGGCGCGGTCATCGTCGCCGGACTCCTCGGCTTCCTGGCGGCCCCCGTCTTCTGCAAGGCGATCCGCTTCTTCCCGCCGGTCGTCACCGGCTCCGTGATCACCCTCATCGGGATCTCGCTCCTGCCGGTCGCCTTCGGCTGGGCGCAGGGCCCCGACCCCGCGGCACACGACTACGGTTCGGCGACCAACCTGGGCCTGGCGGCCGGCACCCTCGTCCTCGTGCTGCTGCTGCGCCGCTTCACCCGCGGCTTCGTCAAGCAGATCGCGGTACTGCTCGGACTCGTCGCGGGCACGCTGATCGCGATTCCCTTCGGCGCCACGGACTTCGGCCCGGTCGCGGACGCGGCGGTCGTCGGCTTCCCCACCCCCTTCCACTTCGGCGCACCGCAGTTCCAGCTCACGGCGATCCTCTCGCTGTGCGTGGTGATGGTGGTGTCGATGACCGAGTCGACGGCCGACATGCTGGCGTTGGGCGAGATCGTCGACCGCCCCGCGGACGAGAAGACCATCGCGGCCGGCCTGCGCGCCGACACCCTCGGCTCGGCGATCAGCCCGCTCTTCAACGGCTTCATGTGCAGCGCCTTCGCGCAGAACATCGGCCTGGTCGCGATGACGAGGATCCGCAGCCGCTACGTCGTGGCGGCCGGCGGCGGCTTCCTGGTGCTGATGGGCCTGTGCCCGATGGCCGCCTCACTGATCGCCGTCGTACCGCGCCCGGTGCTCGGCGGCGCAGGGGTGGTGCTGTTCGGGTCGGTCGCGGCCAGCGGTATCCAGACCCTGGTCCGGGCCGGTCTGGAGAAGGACAACAACGTCCTGGTCGTGGCCGTCTCCCTGGCCGTCGGCATCATCCCCATCACGGCGCCGGGGTTCTACCACGCCTTCCCCGAGACGGCCCGGATCGTCCTGGACTCCGGCATCTCGACGGGCTGTGTGGCGGCGGTCCTGCTGAACCTGGTCTTCAACCACCTGGGCAGGAGCGGCCGGGACGCCCATGACGTGACCCATCCGATGGAGGCCGGTGAGGAGATCAAGGCCGCGCCCACGGCCCCGGCCGCGCCCTGAGGCCGGGGCCGGTCCGTGGCTACAGCCCGAACAAGCCCGGGTCGGCCGCCAGTTTCCCGAAGTACTCCTGGGGGTTCGCGACCAGCTTGCGGGCCTTCAGGTCCATCAGCCCGCCGACCGCCGTGATCTCGGCCGCCACCGTGCCGTCGGCCTTGCGGACGGTCTGCTCGATACGGAAGGTCTTGCCCTCGCCCCAGTCGAAGGCGCAGGTCACCTCCACCTCGTCGCCCGCGAGCAGCTCCCGTTTGTAGCGGATGGTCGTCTCCAGGGCGACCGGGCCCACCCCGCTGCCGATGAGCGCGGACTGGGTGATCCCCGCGGCCCGCAGTAACGACCAGCGGGCGTGTTCCGCGTAGTTCAGGTACACGCTCTGGTTGAGGTGACCCTGCACATCGGTCTCGTAACCGCGGACGGTCACGGGGACGGAAAACGGCTCGCTCATGGGTTCCCCTTCTCGCACCGGACTCTCGTGGTGTGCACAACGATCGTGTGCGGAACGATCGTGTGGGCAACGATCGTGGCGCGACGATCGTGTGCGCGACGATCCACCGATCTTGGCATGTTCATCACGCTCGGCGCGGAGAAGCCAGGAGATACCGCGCTCCGGTGCGCGGCTCGCGGTGCTCGCTCACCTGCCAGCCTGCCGCCTCCAGGGTGGCCGCGCAGGTCCGCAGCGCCTCGCCGTCCGGCTCGTGCACGGCGACGGCCTCCGGCTGCGGGGTCTCCCGGACCCGGTAGCCCCCGTCGTCCGCTCCGGCCGGGCGGTGTCCGGCCGCCTCCAGCGTGAGCGCGGCGGCCCGCACCAGATGCGTACGCTCCCAGCCGCAGGGACGGTCGACGGCGCCGTCCGGGTTGGTCATCCGGCGGAGCTCCAGCAGCCCTTGCCAGGCGCTGTGCACCTCACGGCGCCGGGCGGGCCCGCTCTCCGGCGCCGTCTCCTCGCCGCCGACGCGCGCGGTGAACACACCGGCGCCGGCGGGGGCCTCGGCGGCGGGCGCGGGCGCCTCCATGACGCCCTGCCGCACCCGATGGCCCTCCGGTGTCAGGAAGTGGTCGTGCGGCGGCCTCGGATGCCGGAAGGCGAGCCCCCGCTTCACCAGCGCCGCCAGTTGCGCCTCCGTACCCCGCAACCGCCCCGTCACCGGGTCGGCGGCGTCGATGACCCGCCGCTGGGCGGCGGTCGGCGGTCGGGTCACGGCACGCTCCCCTCCGGTCTCGGGCGGCCCGGGGCACTCGCCCCACCTGCTGGAAGGCTACGACCCGCCACTGACAACGGCGCCTACTGGCGGTACCCGCCGAGGAACCGCCCGATCCGCCCGATCGCCGCCTCCAGGTCCTCGGCGTGCGGCAGGGTCAGGATGCGGAAGTGGTCCGGGGTCGGCCAGTTGAAGCCGGTGCCCTGGACCACCTGGATCTTCTCCCGCAGCAGCAGGTCCAGCACGAACCGCTCGTCGTCATGGATCCTGTGCACCTTGGGGTCCAGGCGCGGGAAGGCGTACAGCGCGCCCTTCGGCTTCACGCACGTCACGCCGGGGATCTCGTTGAGCTTCTGCCAGGCCACGTCCCGCTGTTCCCGCAGCCGCCCGCCCGGCCTGGTCAGCTCGTCGATGGACTGCCGGCCGCCGAGCGCGGCCTGGATGGCGTACTGGGCGGGCGCGTTGGCGCACAGCCGCATGGAGGCCAGCATCGTGAGGCCCTCCAGGTAGTCCTTGGCGTGCTGCCTGGGGCCCGTGACCACCATCCAGCCGGAGCGGAAGCCCGCCACACGGTACGTCTTCGACAGGCCGCAGAAGGTGAGGACCACCAGGTCGGGGGCGAGGGCCGCGGCCGAGTGGTGCACCGCGTCGTCGTAGAGGATCTGGTCGTAGATCTCGTCGGCGAACACCATCAGGCCGTGCCGCCGGGCGAGGTCGAGGATGCCCTCGACGATCTCCTTCGGGTAGACCGCGCCCGTGGGGTTGTTGGGGTTGATGATCACGACCGCCTTCGTACGGTCGGTGATCTTCGACGCCATGTCGTCCAGGTCCGGGTACCAGTCGGCCTGCTCGTCGCACAGGTAGTGGACCGCCTTGCCGCCCGCGAGGGTCGTGACCGCCGTCCAGAGGGGGAAGTCGGGGGCGGGGATCAGGATCTCGTCGCCGTCCTCGATCAGCGCCTGGACGGCCATCGAGACCAGCTCGGACACGCCGTTGCCGAGGAAGACGTCGTCGACGTCCACCTCCAGGCCGAGCGTCTGGTAGCGCTGGGCGACCGCCCGGCGGGCGGAGAGGACGCCGCGCGAGTCGGTGTAACCGTGCGCCCGGGGCAGCATCCGGATCATGTCCTGGATGATCTCCTCCGGCGCCTCGAACCCGAAGAGCGCCGGATTGCCGGTGTTCAGGCGCAGCACGCTGTGACCCGCCTCCTCCAGCGCGTCGGCGTGTTCGATGACCGGGCCGCGGATCTCGTAACAGACCTCGCTCAGCTTGCTCGACTGCCGGAACTCCATGCGCGCTTCCCCTCCGGAATCTGGTGTTGCTTGGTTTTACCAAGTACGCGCTTGGAAAGTCCAACAACTTGTCTAGACTGCGTCGCATGCCACCTCGCCGAAGCTACGACCAGTACTGTTCCGTCGCCCGCGCCCTCGACCTCGTCGGCGACCGCTGGACCCTGCTGATCGTCCGGGAGCTCCTCGCCGGTCCCCGCCGCTACACCGACCTGCACGCCGATCTGCCCGGCGTCAGCACGGACGTACTCGCCTCGCGGCTGAAGGACATGGAGCGCGACGGCCTCGCGACCCGCCGCAGGCTGCCCCCGCCCGGCGCGGCCTACGTGTACGAAGTCACCCCTCGGGGACGGGAGTTGCTGCCCGTGCTCCAGGCGCTGGGCGCGTGGGGGCAGGCGGAACTCGGGGAACGGCGCCCCACGGACGCGGTACGGGCCCACTGGTTCGCCCTGCCGCTGCTGCGCCTGCTAGACGGCGAGGGGCTCGTCGAAGTCCGTCTGGAGGAGGGGCAGTTCCATCTCCATGCCGGCGCCGAGGACGGGCCCGTCTACGGTGACGGGCCCGCGCCCGGGGAGCCGGACGCCCGGCTGGTCCTGGACACCGGCACCTGCACGGCCCTCGGGCGGGGGGAGCTGAGCCTGGCACAGGCCGTGCGGGACGGGCGGATCGAGGTGACCGGCGAGGGCACTCTCGCCAAGGCGCTGAAGGAGGCCTGAACAGGAAGAAGGCCCGCACAGGGCGGGCCTTCCGAGTCATCGGGTCAGCGCGTCATCGGGCCATCGAGACGCCGCCTCACCGAGCCATCGCCTCACCGTCAGGCCGCGGGCGGCACACGGGACGGCCGTCCCGCGCCGCGCGTCAACCTGTACCCGGCGACGCCCGCCAGCGCCGCCAGCATTCCGCCCACCACGGTCCACACCCACCGGTCCGACCACCAGCCGGACGCCCAGCCGTCCTCGGGTTCAAGGCCGAACAGCACGGCCCGGTCCTCCTTCTCACCCTCGGACTTCACCGCGATGCCCGGCACCAGCGGCTCCGACAGCGAGCCGTCCACCGCCGCCGAGCCGCCGATCTCCTTGGATTCCACGCGCATGTCGGTGTCGACCCGGAGCCCCAGATCGGAGGTGGGCACGCCGGTGACCGTCAGCCGGACGTAGTACGTGCCCGGCAGCGGGTCGTTCGCCCACGGCTCCGACCAGGCGCGGACCGTGCGCAGCACACAGGCCAGCTCCACGGAGGCCGAGTCCGCCGCCGCGGTGCGCGTCTGTGCCCCGTACTGGCAGGCCTGACGCCGGCGCAGACCGTCGTACACGTCGATCTGCCAGGTCTGCGCGGCATGGGTGTCCGGCAGCTTCACCGTCGCCCGGACCGTCGGGCGCTGTCCGGTGTCGGCGGGGAACGACCAGTACAGGTAGTCGCCCGTGGAGCCGCTCGCCGTGGCCCGCTGCCCCTGCTCGATCTCGGTCGCCGTGCGGAAGGAGGTGCCCGCCTGCGTGGGTGCCGACGAGGTGTCCTGCGAGGGACTCGGCGAGGAGTCGGCCGCGGCCGGACCGGCCGCCAGTCCGAGGGCCAGCAACGCGGCGCTCACCACGCGTACCGCCCCGACACGTACCGTCCCAACACGTACCGTTCGCATCAGTTGGTCCTCCAGACCGCGACCCGCCAGCGCGACAGCCAGCCCCAGACGAGACCGGCGAGGAAGCCGGTGAGAATCAGCACGCCCAGCAGCCACCAGCCGCGCCCCAGGCCGAAGGAGGCCACGTCGCTCGCGTGCGACGGACCGTCCACCACGTCCACCGTCAGCTCCAGCGGCAGACCGGGCGTGGTCTTCACCCCGGAGGCGGCCGAGTAGGAGTTGGTGACCGCGAGGCACACCGCCTCCGCCGCCGGCTTGTCGCTGTCGGAGTCCTCGCGCTCGGGCTTCGGATAGCGCAGACCGGTCGAGATCACGTCGGTCCGCCCGCCGCCCGCCGCCTCACCGCGCACGATCTCCCGGCCGTGCACCGTGACGGCCCGCAGCAGCACCCCGTAATCCGGGTTCACCGCCCGGTCCGCCGCCACGCTCACCGAGGCACGCAGCTCCTGGCCCGGCAGGACGTCGACGCGGTACCAGCGCTGCTGCCCGAACTCCTCCCGGTCGGTGTACAGGCCGGACTTCAGCGTCGGCGCCTTCGCGCACTCGGTCGCGCCCTCGGTGGCCACCGGCGTCACCACCGGATCGGCCGCCCGGTCGACCAACTGGTTGACACGGTCGGTCAGTTCGTCCTGGTGCTCGACGGACGTGTACGTGCCGCCGGTCGCCTCGGCGATGCAGCTGAGCTGCCTGCTCAGCTTGGCGGTCGGCACCAGGCCCAGGGTGTCGATGGTCAGGCCGATGCCCTTGGCGGCGATCTCGCGAGCCACCTCGCACGGGTCGAGCGGGGCGCAGGTGTCCTCGCCGTCGCTGATCAGCACGATGCGCTTGGAGCCGTCCCCGCCGTCCCCGCCGTCCAGGTCGCCGGCCGCCTTCAGCAGCGCCGGGCCGATCGGAGTCCAGCCCGTCGGGGTGAGCGTGGCGACGGCCGTCTTGGCCTCGGTGCGGTCCAGGGGGCCGACCGGGTAGAGCTGTGCGGTGTCCTTGCAGCCCGTCTTCCGGTCGTCCCCCGGGTAGTCGGCCCCGAGGGTGCGGATGCCGAGCTCGACCTCCTCCGGCGTCGCGTCGAGCACCTCGTTGAACGCCTTCTTCGCGGCGGCCATCCGCGACTGCCCGTCGATGTCCCGGGCCCGCATCGAACCGCTGACGTCGAGGACGAGGTCGACCTTGGGGGCGTCCTGGCCCGTGGGTTCACCGGCGGCCGCTCCGGCCGGGAAGGCCAACCCGGCCGTCAACACGGCGAGCAGGGCACAGACCACTGCCGCCGGCCGTTTTCTTGTGATCATCGGCGGATCCTATTGATCCCCGGTGGCTTGCTCCAAAACGAGCCTCAGACAAGAGGATTGGGGAGCTCCGCCCACTGGTCCCCGGCCGGCCGCGGGGAGAGCCGCATCAGCGTCAGCGCCTTCGCGGGCAGCGGGTCGACGCGCAGCGCCGCGAGGTCCGGGGTGTCCGGCAGATCCCGCAGGGCCGTCCGGAGCGCCTGAGCGAGCACCGCCCCCGATCCGGCCGTGCCCGCCAGCGCGCCCGCCACGAGCGAGCCGAACAGCTTGCGCCGGAGCGCGCGTTCGTCGTCCGTGACCATGCGGGCGGGCAGGTCCGGCACCGTGATGCCGTGCCGGGCGAGGCGGGCCGGGCTGACCCGGATGTCGGCCAGGTCCCGGTAGACCAGCCGCAGCGGATCGCCCGCCGGCGAGAGGACCACCAGGAGGTTCTGGCCGTGCGCCTCCAGCGCCACGCCCAGCTCCAGCAGCCGCAGGCCGACGCCGAGAGCGAGCCGCGCGAAGCCGGCCAGCCACCCGGGGGAGCGGGGGAGCGCGGTGGTGGCGAGCGCCGCCACCGGCAGGACGCGCTCGCCGCTCGCCGCGTACGCCTGCGGCGACTCCCGCAGCACGGCCGCGAAGTCGGGGGAGCCGGCCGCCGCCGCGCCCAGCGTCCGGGTCATGTGCAGCAGGCCGTCCGTGTGCGCCGCCGGAGTCTCGGCGAAGCCGGACAGCATCGCTGACGCGGCGACCGAGGGCAGCGAGATGTCCCGCACCGACGACGTCAGCCGGGCGCTGAGCGAGGTCTTGACGTGCGGCCCGCCGGCCAGGGCGAGGGTCCGCAGGGACATCAGCGGATGGGCGGGGCGCCGCTCCTCGCACCCCCGCTTCAGCACATGCGCCGCCTGCCAGGGATGCACCGGCAGCACCACACGCTCCCCGTCCCGCAGCTCCCGCGGCCACACGCCGGTCACCAGGCACTCCTCCGCCCGCACCGGCACCAGCCCGAGTTCCACGACCGGCCGGTGCTCGGGCCCGTAGGCGAGCTGCTCGGCCACCGAGAAACCGGGCCGGGACCGGCAGGTGGGGTGGAACGGGTGCCCGTCGACGATCCGCTGCTCCCACGCCCAGTCGCTCTCCGGCCACGCCTCCGTTCCGTGCCCCTCCTGCGCCGCCCTCGACAGCGCCAACGAGGCCACGCTGTGCCCGACTTCGGCGGCGAAGGACGCGGAGCGCGGCACGGCGAGGTCCGCCACCAGCCGGGCCGGATCGTCGTACTCCGCCTCGTCGAGCAGTACGACGGAGACGTACGCGCCGGTCGCGTACGGATCCGGCCGGGGGCCGTGCAGCCGGCGGCCGTCGGACAGCCACAGGGTCAGGCCGTCCCCGCCCCGCTCCCTGCGGACGACCCAGGGCAGCGGATCGTGGGCGAGACCGCGCCACAACCGGGACAGCACGGCCGCCCGGGCGCCGGGCAGTTCTGCCTCGTACCGCGGCACGAGACCGGGCCGCACGACGGCCAGTTCGTCGGCGACCTCGGCCTCGGCGGTGGGGGAACGGTGCACGGGCGGGCTCCTCGGGTACGAATAGGGCGTCACGACGGGGTGACGACGTCACACATACTGATCATCTCCGCCCGGAAGTCCGAAGATCCGGAAGGACCACAGGGAACGAGTGGAACGCGTGGACCTCATGCCCCCGCCCGACGGCGGCGACTCCGCCCCCGGCGACCGCGCCCAGGACGATCCGGTCACCGGCGGCCTCGCCGGGCGCGCCGACGCCCACGCCGCCGTGCCGCTGCTGAACTGCCTGCTGCGGGAGGTGGCCCGGCCGGTGCGCCGGACGACCGAGCACCGGGTCTACCACCTGCCCGGCGGGGACCGCCTGCTGCGGGTGCGCGACACGCGGCGGCCCACCGACCCCGAGGTGCGCAACGCCGACGGCTGGCACCCCCTCGGCCACACCGAGCTGGTCAAACTCGTCGCCGAGGAGCTGCGCCGGCACACCGCGCTGTCCAACGACGAACTGCCCGCCGAGATGATCGACAGCCGGGACGCCGTGGCCGTGCTGCTCGCCGCCCGTGCCGGGACCCCCCAGCCCGACGACCCCTACCGGCGCTCCGAGCAGTCCCTCCTGACCGGCCACACCCACCACCCCGCCCCCAAGGCGCGCGGGGGCGGCCCCGCCGCCGGCTGGCTGCCCTACGCGCCGGAGGCGTACACCCGATTCCCGCTGACCCTGCTCGGGCTGCGCGAGGACACCGTCGTCGAGGAGGGCGACACCTCCGCCCTCGACGCCCTCGGCACGGCCCCGCCCGGCTACCGGCTGCTGCCCGCCCACCCCTGGCAGCTCGATCTGGCCGCTTCAGAGCTCGCCGCCCCCTTCGCGGACGGCAGACTCGTCCGGCTCGGCACCACCGCCCCCGGTACCTGGCCGACGGCCGCCGTCCGCACGCTCTACGCGCCCGAGCGGGACCTCTTCCTCAAGTTCAGCCTGGACGTGCGCATCACCAACGACATCCGCCGCCTGTGGCGCCACGACCTGCTCGCCCTGCGCCGGACCGACGCGGCCGTGTGCGCCGCCTTCGAGACCTTCGAAGGCCCCCCGGCCTGGCTGAGCGACCGCGGCTACCGCACCGCCGACTTCGCCTTCGAGGCCCTGGCCTGCCTCGTCCGCGACGGCTTCCGCGACCACCTGCTGCCGGGTGCCACCCCGCTGCTCGCCGCCGGGCTGGTCGAAGGCTTCGACGGCAGCCCGCTCGACCGTGCCGCCGACCCCGGGGCCTGGTGGGCGGCGTATCTCGCGCAGGTGGTGCCGCCGGCGCTGGCCGCCTTCGCCCGGCACGGCGTCGTCATCGAGGCGCATCTGCAGAACACCCTGGTCGCCGTGGACGCCGCGGGCATGCCCGTGCAGGCGCTGTACCGGGACGCCGAGGGCGTGAAACTGCTGCCGGAGGTGTCGCGCGAAGCCGGCTGGGAGCGGCTCGTGTACTGCCTGGTCGTCAACCACCTCGCCGAGATCGCCGGCGCCCTGGCCGAACGCCACCCCGGTTTCGACCCCTGGCCCGCCGCCCGCCGCGAACTCGCCCGCCACGACCTCCCCGAGATCCCCGCGCTGCTCGCCTCACCCACCCTCCCGGCCAAGACGAACCTCCTCCTGCGCTGGACCAACGCGAACGGCGCGGACGCGCGCTACCTGCCGCTGCCCAACCCGCTGCGCGGTGCCTGAAAGCCGCTCACCCGTCCGGACCCTCCGGCGGGGCACGGACGGCGGCCGGCGGTCAGGGTGGTGGTGGCTGTCCGTGCCGCGCCCCATCCGCGAGGAGAGGTATGACCGAGACCGACAGGGCCAGCGCCCTCGCCGCGCAGCCCGCGGGGCACCGTGACCCGGATCCCGCCAAGGCCGATCTCCGGCGGGTCGGGCTGCACCCCGACCACTGGTATCCGGTCGCCCTGTCCCGGCGCCTGCGCCGCGAGCGGGTGCTGGCCACCGCGTTCGCGGGTGAGCGCATCGCCCTCTTCCGCACCCGGAGCGGTGAGGTCCACGCGCTGGAGGACCGCTGCGCCCATCGGCAGGTGCCGCTGAGCATGGGAGTCGTGGAGGGCGAGACACTCCGCTGCCGCTACCACGCCTGGGCCTACCGCGGCGACGGCCGCGTCTCACAGATCCCGTACCTGGCCAAGGGCGACCGCCGGCCGCCCCGCGGTGTGCGCGGCTACCCCGTCCGCGAGGCGTACGGCCTGGTGTTCGTCTTCCCGGGCGACCCGCAGCGGGCCGCGGCCACGCCGCTGCCCGAGCTGCCGGCCTTCGGCTCACCGCGGTACCGGACCATGACGTACTCCAAGACCGTGCGCTGCCACTACTCGTTCATGCACGAGAACCTCCTCGACATGAACCACCAGTTCCTGCACCGGGGCGTGGTCGGCAGACTCCACCCCGAACTGCTGGGCTACCGGAGCGACGAGCGCTCGGTGGAGGCCGGCTACCTGTTCACCCACACCGGGGGAAGACGCAGCCGCAGCGCCGGCCTGCTGGCCTCCGAGGGGGTCGGGGGCGGCACCGCCGATGTCATGACGATCCGCACCGAGTACCCGTACCAGACCCTCGAACTGGTGCCGGAGAACGCCGACCGCCCGGCCTTCCGCCTCTGGGCGGCCTACGTCCCCGAGGACGCCGAGCAGCGCAGGTGTCACGCCTACGGCCTGCTCATGATCGAGAAACCCCGGATCCCCGGCCTCCTCCACCTGGCCTGGCCGTTCGTCCGGCGCTTCACCGAGCGCGTGTTCGCCGAGGACCGCATGGCGGTGGAAGCGGAGCAACGGGCCTGGGACGAGCAGGGGGAGGACCGCAACCACGAGGTGTTCCCGCTGATCCTCGACGTCCGCGAGGTGCTGCGCGCGAACGGCGTCCCCATCGAGGCCCGGCCCGCGGGGTGCGGCGGCGCCTCGCTGTGCGGGGGCGCGCGGCTCTCCGCCGGTGCCCAGGGTCAGGAGTGACCTGACGCCGTGGCCGTGGCGTCCGGCTCAGCGGCTTCCGGTGTGTCCGGGGTGTCCGGCGCGTTGTCGTCCAGGCCACCGCGGAGAGCGGCGATCGCGAAGGCCGTCATGGACGCCAGGCCGAGCAGCGCGAGCGGCCCCCAGATCGCCGGGATCGACCAGAGCGGCCAGTCGTTGGCGGACTGCGCCCACAGCGTCAGGACGGCCGCGCCGGCCATGCCGACGCCGTGCCCCCGTACCACCGAGGCCGCCTTCGCATGACGTCGGTCGCCCCGCGCGAACAGGGGCCACCCCCCGCCGACGACGGCGGGCAGCCCGAACGAGAAGCAGATCAGGGCGCCGCCGAGACGGTCCTCGGGCCACCCGACCGGTGAATCGGACGTCCGCTGCCGCCGATCGCCGTCGTCCCGCACCTCGACGACATCCCCGTGCCAGATCAGGCCCACGACCTTGTCGCCCGGCTCCAGCTCCGACACCACCGGATCGGCGTGCGGGAACGTCACCTCCCAGGGCTTGCCGGAGGGCAGCACCAACTCCGCCTCGGGTGAGGCGTTCCGCTCCCCGCGGTGCGTGTCGGCCCTGCGGACGGTGAACTCCTGCTCCCACCGGCACCCCGACGCCTTCAGCTGGACCGAGGCGCACGCCGGCGCGGCACGGAACTCCCGCTCCCGGTCCAGCGCTCCGCGCACCTCCAGGGCACTGGCCACCCCGAAGACGAGAGCCAGAACCCCCATCAGCAGCCACGCCACGCTCCCCGCCGTACGCCGCTTCCCCGCCCCCACCGAGCCTCCCCGTTCCTCACACAACCCCCTCGAACCGTACCCGAACCCGCCGGCGGGGCCCTGCCCGTGACCGCCGGGCGAAGCCGTAAAGCCGGTCGGCAACTGCCGTCCTGCCCCGGCCCCATGGCAAGATGACCGGCGAACAAGGCGACGGCGGAACGAGGAAGCCGGTGTGAATCCGGCGCGGTCCCGCCACTGTGATCGGTGAGCCGTTCCCGACAGGCCACTGCCCGCGAGGGTGGGAAGGCCGGGACCGGCGTCGACCCGAGAGCCAGGAGACTCACGCGGTCGCCTCCTCGACGAACCACCGGGGCGGATCTCCCCGGGAGAGAGGGAAGGTGCGGCATGTCCGCAACGCCGGCCGGAGGGCTTCCGTGCCGCATCGTCGTGTGCCGGGACTGCTGCTGCGGCAGCGGCAAGGTGACCGGTGTCGACCACACCGCCCAGACCGAGCGGCTGCGCGCTGCCGCGCCGGTCCGGATCTCCGACTGCCTCGACGTCTGCGACCAGGCCAACGTCATCGTCGTCCAGCCCTCCGCCGCGGGCCGGGCGGCCGGCGGGCGGCCGGTGTGGCTCGGGCTGGTCAACGACCCCGCCGCGACCGAGGACATCGTCTACTGGGTCCGGGAGGGCGGTCCCGGTGTCGCCCCCCGGCCCGAGATCCTCGACCTGTACGCCTTCAGCCCGCTCGCGAAACGGCGCCCGGGCCGCTCATGAGGACCACCGGCAGCTTCAGGACTCCTTTCCGTGCATCAGGGCGGGGTCGACCGTGCTGGGGCGTTCCGACCAGAACGCGGGGGCCGTCAGTCGCCACACGACCATCAGGACCACGCCCGTGAGGGCGATGCCGATGCCGATGACGAGCGGTGGGCCGATCCCGAACCACGAGACGCCGCTGTAGGAGTTGGCGGGGTCGGCCATGTCCGACACGGACTCCACCAGCAGCCATGCCAGCAGCCCGGCACCGACCAGCGGGCCGAGGCCGATCAGCAGGAAGTCGCGGACGCTGCGGGTCAGTTCGCGGCGGTAGTAGACCGCGCACGCCAGACCCGTGAGCGCGTAGTAGAACGCGATCAGCAGGGACAGGGCGGTCAGGGAGTCGAAGAGCGCGTTCTCGCTGATGTGGAAGAGGACGAGGTACCAGACGATGGCGATGCCCGCGACCCACCAGGTGCTCACGTCGGGGGTGCGGTACCGCGGGTGGATGCGGCCGAAGTGCGCGGGCAGGGCGTGCCGGCGTGCCATGGACAGCCCGGTGCGCGAGGCCGGGATGATCGTCGTCTGCGTGGAGGCGAGCGCGGACGTCGACACCGCCAGCAGCACCACCCAGTCCCAGCCGCCCATCGCCTCCTCGGCGAGCAGCGCGAAGATGAACTCCTCCTCCGCCGCGTTCTCGGCGAGGTAGGCCGTCCCGGCGTAGGCCACGACCGCGAAGGCGACCGCGACGTAGGTCACCAGCAGCAGCACCGTCGACCACACGGCCGCCTTGCCGGGCGCGATCGCCGAGTCCTCGACCTCCTCGGTGAGGTTGACCGCCGACTCCCAGCCCCAGTAGATGAACACGCCCAGCAGCAGGGACGAGGTGAGCGGCGCCCCGCCGGCTCCGAACGGGTTCAGCCAGCTGATCTTCGGCTCGACGGAGTCCAGGGTGCCGGTGTCGGCGTAGACGCGGTACAGGGCCACCACGGCGAAGGCGAGCAGGCAGGCGACCTGCGCCAGGATGAGGACGTTCTGCACCTTGGCCGACACGTCGATGCCGATGACGCAGACGGCCGTCATCACCAGGATGAGCAGCACGGTGAGCACCTGGCGCACGACGTCGTTGTCGGCCCAGCTGTCCAGGCCGACGGCGAGCAGGAAGAAGGTCACGGCGACGTCCGCGAGCGACCCGACCACCAGCACACCCGTCATCGTGATGGCCCAGCCGCCGAGCCATCCCGCCCACGGTCCCATGGCCCGGGTGACCCACGAGAAGGTCGTGCCGCAGTCCTGGTCCACCTTGTTGAGGTAGTAGAACGCGGACGCGATCAGCAGCATGGGCACGAACGACGCGACCATCACCCCGGGGGCGTAGATGCCGACCAGCGCCACGACCGGGCCGATGACCGCTGCCACGGAGTAGGCCGGGGAGGTCGCGTTGAGCCCGATGACCAGCGCGTCGAGGAACCCGATCGCGTCGGGCTTCAGACTCGCGGACGGTGGCGGCCCCGCGCCCGTGATCTCGTCGGCCATGCGCTTCACTCCCGTTGTGCGTGGACGGCTCCATACAACAGGCAGGGGTGAGGCATTTTTGCCATTGATGGCGCTTTCGTGGTTTATGTCGGGCTCCGGTCGGCATCAGGAATCGCTTCCGCGTACGAGGTGCCCGGTACGGTTGAGGGATGCTGCCCGAGGTCACCGCCACCCGCTACATCGCGCCCCTGCGTTCCGGCGGCTCCGTCCCCGGCATCGTGGAGGCCGACGACCTGGGTACCTACGTCGTGAAGTTCACCGGCTCCGCACAGGGCCGCAAGGCACTGGTCGCCGAGGTCGTCGTGGGTGAACTGGCCCGGGCTCTCGGGCTGCGGTTCCCCGAGCTGGTCCTGGTGCGCTTCGACCCGGGAATCGCCGACAACGAGCCGCACCAGGAGGTGCGGGAGCTGCACGCGGCCAGCGCGGGTGTGAACCTCGGCATGGACTACCTGCCGGGCGCCCGGGACCTCACGCCCGAGGTCGCGCGGGTCTTCCCCGTCGATCCCCTGGAGGCGGGGCGGATCGTCTGGCTCGACGCGCTGACCGTGAACGTCGACCGCACCGTCCACAGCTCCAACCTGATGGTCTGGCCCACCCTGGGCGTCGCACCCCCGCGCCTGTGGCTCATCGACCACGGCGCCGCCCTCGTCTTCCACCACCGTTGGGACGGCTCCGACCCCGCCAAGGCCTACGACTTCCGGCACCACGCCCTCGGCCACTACGGCCCCGACGTCCGGGCGGCCGACGCCGAGCTCGCGCCCAGGGTGACCGAGGAGCTGCTGCGCCGGATCCTCGGCCAGGTCCCGGACGCCTGGCTGGCGGACGAGCCGGGCTTCGCCACGCCGGACGCGGCGCGCGAGGCGTACGTGGCGTACCTCCACGCGCGCGTGCGGTCCTCGAAGGCCTGGCTGCCCACCGGCTTCCCCTCCCGGGAGGAGCTCGCCGCCGAGGAGGCCCTGCGCGCGGCGAGGAACCAGCAAGGACGCCCCGCGTGGCTGAAGCAGGTGCCCGACCTGCACGGCAAGCCCGCGGCCCGACAGGATTGGTCGGTACATCTCGGATGACGGACGTTGAGCGCGTCGAGATCGAGTACTGCACCCAGTGCCGCTGGCTGCCCCGCGCGGCATGGCTGGCGCAGGAGTTGCTCACGACCTTCGAGGCCGAACTGACGGAGCTGGCGCTGAAGCCCGGCAAGGGCGGGGTGTTCGTCGTCCGCGTCGGCGACGAGGTGGTATGGGACCGCCGCGAGCAGGGCTTCCCCGAGCCGACGGCCGTGAAGAAGGCCGTACGCGACCGAGTGGCCCCGGGCAAGTCCCTGGGCCACTCGGAGCGGTAGCGGCCGTTCAGCCCTTGAGCTGCTCGTACGCCGGCAGGGTCAGGAAGTCGGCGTAGTCCTCGTCGAGGGAGACCTTCAGCAGCAGGTCGTGCGCCTGCTGCCAGTTGCCGGCCGCGAAGGCCTCGTCACCGATCTCGGCGCGGACGTTCGCCAGTTCCTCGGCGGCGACCTTGCGGGCCAGCTCGGCGGTGACCTGCTCGCCGTTGTCGAGGACGACGCCCGCGTTGATCCACTGCCAGATCTGGGAGCGGGAGATCTCGGCGGTGGCCGCGTCCTCCATCAGGTTGAAGATCGCGACCGCGCCGAGGCCGCGCAGCCAGGCCTCGATGTAACGGATGCCGACCTGCACGGCGTTGACCAGTCCCGCGTAGGTGGGCTTGGCGTCGAGGGAGTCGATGGCGATCAGGTCGGCCGCCTTGACGTCGACGTCCTCGCGCAGCCGGTCCTTCTGGTGGGGCTTCTCGCCGAGCACCTTGTCGAAGGACTCCATGGCGATCGGCACCAGGTCGGGGTGGGCGACCCAGGAGCCGTCGAAACCGTCGTTCGCCTCGCGGTCCTTGTCGGCCCGCACCTTCTCGAAGGCGACCTTGTTGACCTCGGCGTCCCGGCGGGACGGGATGAACGCGGCCATGCCGCCGATCGCGTGAGCTCCGCGCTTGTGGCAGGTGCGGACGAGGAGTTCGGTGTAGGCGCGCATGAACGGGGCGGTCATCGTCACCGCGTTGCGGTCCGGCAGGACGAACTTGGCGCCGCCGTCCCGGAAGTTCTTGACGATGGAGAACAGGTAGTCCCAGCGACCCGCGTTCAGCCCGGAGGCGTGGTCGCGCAGCTCGTAGAGGATCTCCTCCATCTCGTACGCGGCCGTGATCGTCTCGATCAGGACGGTCGCCCGGACGGTGCCCTGCGGGATGCCGACGTACTCCTGCGCGAAGACGAAGACCTCGTTCCAGAGGCGGGCCTCCAGGTGCGACTCCGTCTTGGGGAGGTAGAAGTACGGGCCCTTGCCCAGGCCCAGCAGGCGCTTGGCGTTGTGGAAGAAGTACAGCCCGAAGTCGACGAGCGCGCCGGGCACCGGGGTGCCGTCCGCGTCGACGAGGTGACGCTCGTTCAGGTGCCAGCCGCGCGGGCGCATCACGACCGTGGCGAGTTCCTCGTTCGCCTTCAGCGCGTACGACTTGCCGGACTTCGGGTCCGTGAAGTCGATGTTCCGGGTGTAGGCGTCGATCAGGTTGAGCTGGCCGAGGACCACGTTCTCCCAGGTGGGCGCGGAGGCGTCCTCGAAGTCCGCGAGCCACACCCTGGCGCCCGAGTTGAGGGCGTTGATGGTCATCTTGCGGTCGGTGGGGCCGGTGATCTCGACCCGGCGGTCGTTCAGGGCCTCGGGGGCCGGGCCCACCTTCCAGGAGTCGTCGGCGCGGATCGCGGCCGTCTCCGGGAGGAAGTCGAGGGTGGAGGTGCGCGCGATCTCGGCGCGGCGCTCGGCGCGGCGGGCGAGGAGCTCGTCACGCCGGGGCGTGAACCGCCGGTGCAGCTCGGCCACGAAGGCGAGCGCCGCCTCGGTGAGCACTTCCTCCTGCCGGGGCAGGAGCTCGGCGTCGACGATGGCCAGCGGGGACGGCGCTGGTGCGGACATGGACTGTCACTTCCTTCAGCGAGCTACGAAGACGAGCCGGCGGTTCGGCACCGGGTGCCAGTCTTCCCGGATACGGCGTTTCGCACCCTCAGAGCCCTCGGGCGCTTCTGAACAGTGGATACTAGTTTCCTCATAGTGGAAGTTCAATCGTGTGTTGATGTCGAGATTCTCCGAGTCGAGGCAAGATGGCTCTGCGTGCCACGCCGTTCACTCAAGGTGCGCCAGATCGGCCTCGGTGTCGATGTCGAAGGGCCGGGCGACGTCGCCGCACTCGACGAGCGTGATCTGCGGCGCGTGCTCCTTCAGATAGGCGCGTGCCCCCCGGTCCCCGGTCGCGGACGCGGCGATACCCGCCCAGTGGGCGGCGCCGAACAGCACGGGATGGCCGCGCACTCCCCGGTAGGCGGCCGACACCAGTGACTCCTGGCCCGTGTGGGCCTGAAGGACCCGGGCCACCGCCTCGGGCCCGATGCCGGGCTGGTCGACGAGCGAGACCAGGGCGGCGCCGGCCCCCGTGCCGGCGAGCGAGTCCAGCCCGGCCCGCAAGGACGATCCCATGCCCTGCTCCCAGCCGGGGTTGTCGACGAGAACGCAGTCCGGCAGGAAGGCCCGGGCGCGCACCTCGTCCGACCGGGCGCCCAGCACCACGTGGACGCGCGTGCAGCCACCCTCGCGCAGCACCCGCACCGCGTGCTCCACGAGCGGCCGGCCACGGTGGGTCAGCAGGGCCTTCGGGCGCCCGCCGAGTCGCCGCCCGCCGCCGGCGGCCAGCAGCAACCCGGCAACCTCGGACCCCTCGTCCGTCGTCTTCCTTGTCGTCATGCGTCCTGCATACCGCACCGGGAAGTGACTCAGCGGAGCAAGCCGATGACGCAATGGACTGGCGCCTGGTGGGTCGTGTCGTTTACTGTCCCCGCACCGACCGGCCGGGTGTCCTCGGGCCGGAAGGGCAGGCGCACGGCGTGGTGCGAGGGGGAGGACTGTGTTGCGGAGCGTGGAGCAGAAGCGGCAGGGGGCTGTGACCGGCGGCGACGGGGATCCGCGTGTGACGGAGCTGCGCTCCGCCGTGGCGCGGCTGCGCCGCCGGCTCGCCGCCCATCCCGGCGAGTTCGCCGACCGGAGCATCGCCGAGGAGGAGCTGGCCGCGCTGGACGCGATGGCCGCGGGCGGCACCCCCGAGATCCCGCGGCTGCGCCGCTCCCTGCTGCTGATCGCCGGCGCGATCGGCTCGGTGAGCGCGCTGTCCCCGGATCTGAGGGAGGTCCGCCGGGCCGTGGACCTCTTCGGAGGGCCGGTGCGCGGACAGGGCTAGGTGTCCTGGCCGGGGGAGGGGAAACCGGTCGGCCGGTGCGGGGCGGGTGCGTCTCCGGCGGTACCGAGGTCCCCTTTCCTTAGAAGGCCGCTCCGGCTTCGGACCCGCTGGACGGGACGGATCCCGTGGGCGTGCGGTCCCGGTCCCGGGGCTGCCGGAGTCGTGAGTCGCTCGCGTCGTCAGCCCGTCACGCGGGGTTCTGGCTCGCGAGGGCCTCGGAGAGTTCGGCGGCGATCTGCTGCAGTACCGGCACGATCTTCTCCGTCGCCGCCTCCGTGACCCGGCCCGCCGGGCCGGAGATGGAGATGGCCGCGGCGGTGGGGGAGTCGGGTACCTGGACGGCGAGGCAACGGACCCCGATCTCCTGCTCGTTGTCGTCGATCGCGTACCCCTGGCCGCGTACGTCCTCCAGTGCCGCGAGGAACCCCTCGGGAGTCGTGATCGTCTTCTCCGTCGCGGCGGGCATGCCCGTGCGGGCGAGCAGCGCGCGCACCTCCTCCGGCGGGAAACCGGCGAGCAGTGCCTTGCCCACGCCCGTGGAGTGCGGGAGCACCCGCCGGCCGACCTCCGTGAACATGCGCATCGAGTGCTTCGACGGCACCTGCGCCACGTAGACGATCTCGTCCCCGTCCAGCAGCGCCATGTTCGCCGTCTCGCCGGTCTCCTCGACCAGCCGGGCGAGATAGGGCCGTGCCCAGGTGCCCAGCAGCCGGGAAGCGGACTCGCCGAGGCGGATCAGGCGCGGGCCGAGCGCGTACCGCCGGTTGGGCTGCTGCCGTACGTACCCGCAGGCCACCAGCGTGCGCATCAGGCGGTGGATGGTCGGCAGGGGGAGACCGCTGCTCGCGGACAGCTCGCTCAGACCGACCTCGCCCCCCGCGTCCGCCATCCGTTCGAGCAGATCGAAGGCGCGCTCCAGGGACTGGACGCCGCCGTTGGCGGAGGACCGGGCGGAGTCGGTGGTGCTGGCGCTGGACGTCGGCACGGCGCGTTCCTTTCGGGACTGGCGGAAGAGCTGAAGCCTACCCGGCAGTCGGTTGACTCCCTGGTCGTACGTAGCTACGTTCTGCTTGCTGGAAGTTTAATTCCGCTTTGTGGAAACGTCCAGTGTGCTTGCGTGGGAGGAGTCAGTCCAGTGTGCCCTTGACGGGGCCGGAGTGGGAGTGAAGACTCCTTCAACAGAAAGTTGAATTCCGTTACGCGGAAGTAAAGGGGTTCGGGTGTCCGACACTGAACTGGTGCTGCGCTCGACGCGTGTCATCACTCCCGAGGGGACACGCGCCGCTTCGGTCGCCGTCGCCGCCGGCACGATCCAGTCCGTCCTCCCGTACGACGCCCCCGTCCCGGAGGGCGCCCGCCTGGAAGACCTCGGCGACCACGTACTGCTGCCCGGCCTGGTCGACACCCACGTGCACGTGAACGACCCCGGCCGCACCGAGTGGGAGGGCTTCTGGACGGCCACCCGCGCCGCGGCGGCCGGCGGCATCACCACCCTCGTCGACATGCCCCTCAACTCCCTCCCGCCGACCACGACCGTCGCGCACCTGCGCACCAAGCAGCAGGTCGCCGCCGACAAGGCGCACATCGACGTCGGTTTCTGGGGCGGCGCCCTGCCGGACAACGTCAAGGACCTGCGCCCGCTGCACGAGGCCGGTGTCTTCGGCTTCAAGGCGTTCCTCTCGCCGTCCGGCGTGGACGAGTTCCCGCACCTCGAGCGGGACCCGCTGGCCCGCTCCATGGCGGAGATCGCCGCCTTCGACGGGCTGCTCATCGTGCACGCCGAGGACCCGCACCTGCTCTCCTCGGCCCCGCAGCGGGGCGGTCCCCGGTACGCCGACTTCCTCGCCTCCCGCCCCCGGGACGCCGAGGACACCGCCATCGCCCAGCTCATCACCGAGGCGAAGGCCCTCCACGCGCGCGTGCACGTCCTGCACCTCTCCTCCAGCGACGCCCTGCCCCTGATCGCCGAGGCGAAGGCGGAGGGCGTACGGCTCACCGTGGAGACCTGCCCCCACTACCTGACCCTCACCGCCGAGGAAGTCCCCGACGGGGCCAGCGAGTTCAAGTGCTGCCCGCCGATCCGCGAGTCCGCCAACCAGGACCTGCTCTGGCAGGCACTCGCCGACGGCACCATCGACTGCGTCGTCACCGACCACTCCCCGTCCACCGCCGACCTGAAGACGGACGACTTCGCGACGGCCTGGGGCGGTATCTCCGGCCTTCAGCTGAGCCTGGCCGCGGTGTGGACGGAGGCCCGCAAGCGGGGCCACGGGCTGGAGGACGTGGTCCGCTGGATGTCGACGCGCACGGCCGCACTGGTGGGTCTCGACACCCGCAAGGGCGCCATCGCGGCGGGCCACGACGCCGACTTCGCCGTCCTCGCGCCCGACGAGACCTTCACCGTCGACCCGGCGGGCCTCCAGCACCGCAACCACGTCACGGCGTACGCGGGCAGGACCCTCCAGGGGGTCGTGAAGTCCACCTGGCTGCGCGGGCAGCGCATCGTGGCGGACGGCGAGTTCACCGAGCCGAAGGGCCGACTCCTCACCCGGCACCCCTAGCCATCCCCGCATCCGCATCCGCACCGGGTCCACCACCGGCCGACTCCCGAAAGGCACAGCACGTGACGGCGATTCCCAGCTTCACCGGCGACGCGAACCCCTACGGAGGCGGCGACCCGTACGCGGACTACCGCACCGCCGACTTCCCCTTCACCCGGTACGCCAACCTCGCCGACCGGCGCCTCGGCGCCGGAGTCATCGCCGCCAACGACGAGTTCTTCGCCCAGCGCGAGAACCTGCTGGTGCCCGAGCGCGCCGAGTTCGACCCCGAGCACTTCGGGCACAAGGGCAAGATCATGGACGGCTGGGAGACGCGCCGTCGCCGGGGCGCGTCCGCCGAGCACCCGTGGCCGACCGCCGAGGACCACGACTGGGCGCTGGTCCGCCTCGGCGCGCCGGGCGTGATCCGGGGGATCGTCGTCGACACGGCCCACTTCCGCGGCAACTACCCGCAGGCGGTGTCGGTCGAGGGCACCTCGGTGCCGGGCTCGCCGTCCCCGGAGGAACTCCTCGGTGGCGACGTGAAGTGGACGGCCCTCGTCCCGCGCACCCCGGTCGGCGGCCACGCGGCGAACGGCTTCGAGGTCTCCGTGGAGCAGCGTTTCACACACCTGCGCGTCAACCAGCACCCCGACGGCGGCATCGCGCGCCTGCGGGTGTACGGCGAGGTCGTCCCGGACCCCGAGTGGCTGGAGGTCCTCGGCACCTTCGACGTCGTCGCCCTGGAGAACGGCGGCCGGGCCGAGGACGCCTCCAACCTCTTCTACTCCCCGGCGAGCAACACCATCCAGCCCGGCCGCTCGCGCAAGATGGACGACGGCTGGGAGACCCGCCGCCGGCGCGACCAGGGACACGACTGGATCCGCTACCGGCTCGCCGCCCAGGCCCAGATCCGCGCCCTGGAGATCGACACCGCCTACCTCAAGGGCAACAGCGCCGGCTGGGCGTCGGTGTCGGTCAAGGACGGTGAGGACGGCGAGTGGCACGAGATCCTGCCCCGCACCCGCCTCCAGCCCGACACCAACCACCGCTTCGTCCTGCCGGACCCGGCCGTCGGCACACACGCGCGCGTGGACATCTTCCCGGACGGCGGCATCTCCCGGCTGCGCCTGTTCGGCTCCCTGACCCAGGAGGGCACAAGCCACCTCACGGCACGCCACCAGGAACTGGGCGGCTAGACGGCCACTTCACCCTGCGGGGCGGGTGGGCCTGACGACATGGCCCGCCCGCTAGTCGGCTCGGGCGGCTGGGTGGTCGCCCTGGCTTGCGGGGCGGGTGGGCCTGACGGCATTGATCGGGCCGGCTGTTGCCTTGCGGGGCTGGGCGGTTGCCGGGCTTGTGGGGCGGCTCCGCCTGGAAGCGCGGGTGGGGCCCGTTTGCCGCTTCGGGTGGCTGGGCGGTTGCCCCGCCCGTAGGGCACACCGGCCCGACAGCACCGGTGTGCCCCGCGTGTGTGTCACGCCGCGTGTCCGCCGTCCACCGCGAACTCCGCGCCGGTCACATACGTCGCCCCCGCCAGGTACGCCACCGTCGACGCCACCTCGTCCGCCGTCCCGAATCGGCCCAGCGCGGTCATCGCCGCCTGGCCGGACGCGAACGGTCCGTCCGCCGGGTTCATGTCGGTGTCGGTCGGGCCCGGGAGGACGAGATTCGCGGTGATCCCGCGCCCGCCCAGCTCCCGCGCCAGGGCCTTCGTCAGACCGGCGAGCGCCGCCTTGCTCATCGCGTAGAGGGTCCCGCCGGGGCCCGGCACCCGCTGGGCCATGCAGCTGCCGATCGTGATGATCCGTCCGCCCTCCGCCATCCGCGCCGCGGCGGCCTGCGAGGTCAGGAAGACACCCCGCACGTTGATGTCGAGCACCCGGTCCACATCCGCCAGCGACAAGGTCTCCAGCGGCCCGAGCACGCCGACGCCCGCGTTGTTGACCAGGATGTCGAGGCCGCCCAGCGCGTCGGCCGTCGCGGTCACGGCACCGGCCGCGTCGTCGGCGTCCGCCGCGTCCGCGCGCACCGCCACCGCCCGGCGCCCCAGCGCTTCCACGGCCCGTACGACGTCCTCGGCCGCCTCCTTGCCGTTCACATAGCCGACGGCCACGTCCGCGCCCTCCCGGGCCAGCCGCAGTGCCGTCGCCGCGCCGATGCCCCGGCTGCCGCCGGTCACGAGAGCCACCTTGCCGTCAAGAGTTCCTTGGGTTGTCATGCGTCCATCCCAGCGTCGGCGCGTCCGGAACGCTGGCGGGGAACGGACATGGAGGTCCCGGAGGCCGGCGGCGAGCCGCGCGGACGGCGAACGGCCCAGCGATGAGTTGCGGGTGCCGGCCGGGTCTGTACCGATGACAACAGACCCGATGACATCAGACCCAACGACATCAGACCCGGTGACAGCAGACCGACCCACCCGTTCCGGAAGGAAGGCACCCGCCATGGGCAAGCTCGTCTCCACCCTCTTCGTCACCCTCGACGGCGTCTACCAGGCCCCCGGCGGCCCGAACGAGGACACCCGCGGGGGCTTCACCCACGGCGGCTGGAGCTTCCCGTACGCCGACGAGGACTTCGGCCGGTTCATGGGCGAGGTCTTCGTGAAGCCGGGCGCCTTCCTGCTCGGGCGTCGCACGTACGACATCTTCAGCACGTACTGGCCGAAGGTGACCGACCCCGCCGACCCCGTCGCCTCGAAGCTCAACTCACTGCCGAAGTACGTCCCCTCCTCGACCCTGACGGATCCCGGTTGGGCGGGCACCACCGTGCTCTCCGGAGACCTCGCCAAGGAGGTCGCCGCCCTGAAGGAGCGCACCGACGGCGAGGTCCAGGTGCACGGCAGCGGCGCCCTGGTCCGGTCCCTGCTGGCGCTCGACCTCGTCGACACGCTCCACCTGCTGACCTTCCCGGTCGTGCTCGGCGCCGGATTCCGGCTGTTCCCGGAGGGCGCCGTGCCGACCGCGTTCCGCCATGCCGGAGGCAGCGTCACCGGCGCGGGCGTCTCGATCCAGACGTACGACCTGGCGGGCCGTCCGGAGTACGGCGAGTTCGGTCTGCCGGAGAACGCCTAGCCCCTGCGCCGGCGTCCGCGTCGCCCCTGGTGAAGCGGGCGCGAGGACGCCGGTTGTCAGATGAACTGCCCGCGAACGCACGGGACTTCACAGCAAATTCTTCCCGCTTGTCATTGACATGCCACTGTCTACGCGCGTCATCATGAGCGCATGAATTTCCCCCCACGCGCCTCGCGGCTCGGCGCAGCAGCCGCCCTCCTGTCCGCCCTCCTCGTCGGCGGCACCGTCTCCGCGACCACGGCCGACGCGGCCCCCACCGCCGTCGGCGACATCTGCTACAGCAAGCTGCCGTCCCAGGCCCACGACACGCTCGACCTGATCGAGCGGGGCGGCCCCTACCCGTTCGAGCAGGACGGCACCGTCTTCCAGAACCGGGAGCGCATCCTGCCCAGCCAGTCGTCCGGCTACTACCACGAGTACACGGTCATCACCCCCGGCTCCGACACGCGCGGTGCACGGCGCATCGTCACCGGACAGAAGAACCAGGAGGACTACTACACCGCCGACCACTACGCGTCGTTCGACCTGGTCGACTACGGCTGCTGACGACGTCCGTCCGGCGGCTCAGACGGACTTCCGGCTCCCGGCGGCCGCGAACAGCGCGATGCCCAGCACCAGCAGGGCGACGCTCGCGTAGACCTCGTGGCCGTCGAGGAAGCCCACTCGCTGCACGAGGCCCCAGTCCCAGTCGGTGAACTCGTGCACCAGGCCCGCCACGCCCTGCACCAGGGCGAGGAAGCCGAGAATCTCCAGTACCTGCTTCATGGCGGAAAGCCTCGCCCCGCGGACCCCCCACGCACATCGGCCGCGGGGCGAGCACACCGGGACGGAAGTCCCTGTTCCGGGTTCACCGGCCGCACCGAAAGTCTCCGCCGCCGCGACTTCGGTCGACGGTCCGGCCCGGGACGAGGTGAAAGGGGCCCGCCCTGCGTAGATTTGCCGACCGTGAGTGGTGACGACGCGGGGCAGGCCTCCCCGGTGCCGACGGCACAGACGCCCGCGCTCTTCACCGGGCCCAGATGGTTCATCCCGTCGGCGCTGCTCCACGAACTCGACCCGGACGCCGGACGCCCCGGAAGACGGCCCCGGCGCACCGCCCGCGACTGGGTCGTGGACTTCGCCTGCTTCTTCGTCGCCGTGCTGCTGGGAGCGGTCGCCATAGAGGCCCTCAGCAGGAACCCCCAGGTCCCGGACGGGCTGGCCGTCGTCGACCAGGTGATGGGCGCGCTCGCCTGCGCGGCGGTCTGGCTGCGCCGCCGCTGGCCGCTCGGGCTGGCCGTGGCGCTGACTCCCGTCAGCTTCGTCTCGGACACCGCGGGCGGTGCGGGCGTCATCGCCCTCTTCACCCTCGCCGTGCACCGCCCCTTCCGGTACGTGGCCTGGGTGGGCGGCGTCAACGCGGCGCTGGTCCCGCTGTTCTACTGGCTGCGCCCCGACGTCGACATGCCCTACCTCGTGAGCGTGGTCTTCGCCGTGCTGCTGACGGTGGCGATCGTCGGCTGGGGCATGTTCGTGCGGGCCAAGCGGCAGCTGATGCTGAGCCTCAGGGACCGTGCCCGGCGTGCCGAGACCGAGGCGCGGCTGCGGGCCGAGCAGGCGCAGCGGCTCGCCCGCGAGGCCATCGCGCGCGAGATGCACGACGTGCTCGCCCACCGGCTGACCCTGCTGAGCGTGCACGCGGGCGCCCTGGAGTTCCGGCCCGACGCGCCCCCGGCCGAGACGGCACGGGCAGCGGGCGTGATCCGGGAGAGCGCGCACGAGGCCCTCCAGGACCTGCGGGAGATCATCGGCGTCCTGCGGGCGGGAGAGCCCGACGACGCCGGCCGGCCGCAGCCGACCCTCGCGGCGCTGGACACGCTGGTCACCGAGTCCCGGGCAGCCGGCATGAAGGTCCTTCTCCAGCACCACGTCACCGACCCCGCCGCCGTCCCGTCCTCCGTCGGCCGCACCGCCTACCGGATCGCCCAGGAGTGCCTGACCAACGCCCGCAAGCACGCCCCGGGCACGGAGGTCACGGTGTCCGTCACCGGCGCACCGGGTGACGGCCTCACCGTCTGCGTACGCAACCCGCCCCCCGAGGGCGAGGTGCCACCCGTGCCCGGCTCCGGGCAGGGCCTGATCGGCCTCATGGAGCGGGCGACCCTCGCGGGTGGCCGCCTTGAGCACGGCCCCACCCCGGACGGCGGGTTCGAGGTGCGGGCGTGGCTGCCGTGGAGCTGAACGCCCGGGGCCTGGCCGGCATGACCCGGCCGGTGCCGGACCGGCTGGGGTGACGGCTTGGGAGGGTTTCACCCGTCTGGGCTGGTGACGGCCCGTCACACCTGGGTGCGCACCACCACCTGTGCCGTTCCCCACCGGCCCGCCCCGTAGGCAGGCGGGCCGCCCGTGTCCCGCCCGCCTGTGACACCCGCAGCGACCAGCCGCAGCAGGCCGCTGCCGGCCGCCGGTCCCGGGCTGAGTCGTGCGCCGGACGGGGCGGCGGTGGACCAGGCGGGCAGCCGGAACAGGTGCGGGGACGAGGCGTATCCGTCCGTCAGATCGAGCAGGACGGCCCACAGGTCACGTCCGGAGGAGTTGTGGATCCCGACCCGCACCTGCGGTTCGCGTCCGTCGGCCGTGCAGGCGCAGACGTTCTCACCGTCCGCGGCGTGCCGCAGACCGCCCACCGGCGTCTCCTCGACGGTGACCCGCACCAGCGAGGACAGCAGGTACGGGCGCCCGCGCGCAACCCCATGACCTCACGCCGTGAAGCGAGTTGACTCGACTGCGGTGTCGGCTGATGTCCGTGCCGTCCCCGGCGCACATCCTCGCCCGCCGCCCGCCCCGGCCGTGATTACGTAAGGCCATGACTGCGATCAGACTGCTCCTCGTCGACGACGATCCGCTGGTGCGGGCCGGGCTGTCCTTCATGATGGGCGGGGCCGACGACATCGAGATCGTCGGCGAGGCGGCCGACGGCGGTGAGGTGGAGGCGCTCGTCGACCGTACCCGCCCGGACGTGGTGCTGATGGACCTGCGGATGCCGACGGTGGACGGTCTCACGGCGACGGAGCGGCTGCGCGCCCGGAAGGACGCCCCCCAGGTGATCGTCCTCACCACCTTCCACGCCGACGAACAGGTGCTGCGGGCGCTGCGCGCGGGCGCCGCCGGATTCGTCCTCAAGGACACGCCACCGGCCGAGATCCTCGCGGCGGTGCGCCGCGTCGCGGCCGGTGACCCGGTCCTGTCGCCCACGGTGATCCGCCAGTTGATGCGGCACGCGGTCGGCACCACCGCCGACACCCGCCGCACCCGCGCGCGGGAGCGCATGGCGGTCCTCAACGACCGCGAGCGCGAGGTCGCCGTCGCGGTCGGCCGGGGCCTCGCCAACGCCGAGATCGCCGCCGGACTCTTCATGAGCGTCGCCACCGTCAAGACGCACGTCTCCCGGGTCCTGGCCAAGCTCGACCTCAACAACCGCGTGCAGATCGCGCTGCTCGCCTACGACGCGGGCCTCCTGGAGGAGGACCGCCTCGAAGCGGACCAGGAGGGCCACTGACCGCCGCGCGGGCACGCCGTCAGGCGAACGCGGCGGCGGACCCACCGGGGATCTCCGCGAGACGCACGGCCCTGCGCTCCCGGCGGGACAGCTCGCACGCCTCCGCGATCCGCAGCGCCTGAAGGGCCTCGCGCCCGTCGCAGGGATTGGGCCGCTCGCCCCGCACGACCTCGACGAACGCGTTCAGCTCCGACGCGTAGGCGGGGCCGAAGCGCTCCAGGAAGCCGGTCCAGGGCTTGTCCGCGGCCGGCGGCCCGGTCGGCTCGGTGGACGCGATCGGCGTACGGTCGTCCAGGCCGACCACGATCTGGTCGGCCTCCCCGGCCAGCTCCATGCGCACGTCGTAGCCGGCCCCGTTCAGCCGGGCGCCCGTGACCGTCGCCAGTGTGCCGTCGTCGAGGGTGAGCAGCGCCGCGCCGGTGTCGACGTCGCCGGCCGCCCGGAACATCGCCGGCCCGGCGTCGGACCCGGCCGCGTACACGTCCGCCACCTCGCGGCCCGTCACCCAGCGCAGGATGTCGAAGTCGTGGATCAGCGTGTCCCGGTACAGCCCGCCCGACAGCGGCAGCCACGCGGCGGGCGGCGGGGTCTGGTCACTGGTCAGCGCGCGCACGGTGTGCAGCCGCCCCAGCCTCCCGGACCGCACGGCCTCCCGCGCGCCCAGGTAACCCGTGTCGAAGCGCCGCTGGAAGCCCATCTGGAGCACCGTCCCGGCCGTCTCGACCTCGGCGATCGCGCTCATGCTGCCCGGCAGGTCCAGCGCGATGGGTTTCTCGCAGAACACCGGCAGGCCCGAGCGTGCTGCCCGACCGATCAGTTCGGCGTGGGCCGACGTGTTCGTCGTGATCACCACGGCGTCGACCCCCCACCGGAAGATCTCCTCCACCCCGGGCGCCGCCGTCTCGCCCAGCCGGTGTGCCAGTTCCTGGGCCCGTGCGGCGTCCGCGTCCGTGAGGATCAGGGAACCGACGTCCCGGTTCCGGCTGAGCGTCTTCGCGTGGATGGTGCCGATGCGGCCCGTACCGATGACCCCGATGCGCATGGAAACAAAGTGCGTGCCGAGGCCGCCGCTGTCAATCTGTATGTCCGGACAATCTGACTACACGACTTCCCGTCAACAACGCACGGAGCTACGCTCGGCCCGTGCCGAAACCAGAAGTGGACCCGACCGTGCAGCTCGAGCTGAGCGTGGACCGCAGCTCTCCCGTGCCGTTGTACTTCCAGCTGTCCCAGCAGCTGGAGGCCGCGATCGAGCACGGCACGCTGACCCCCGGCAGCCTGCTGGGCAACGAGATCGAACTCGCCGCCCGGCTCGGCCTGTCCCGGCCGACCGTCCGCCAGGCCATCCAGTCGCTCGTCGACAAGGGTCTCCTGGTGCGCCGCCGTGGGGTGGGCACGCAGGTCGTGCACAGCCAGGTCAAGCGCCCGCTGGAGCTCAGCAGCCTCTACGACGACCTGGAGGCGGCGGGCCAGCGCCCGGCCACCAAGGTCCTGGTCAACACGGTCGTCCCCGCGTCCGCCGAGGTCGCCGCCGCGCTCGGCGTCGCCGAGGACAGTGACGTCCACCGCGTGGAACGCCTCCGCCTCGCCCACGGCGAGCCCATGGCCCACCTCTGCAACTTCCTGCCCCCCGGCCTCATCGACCTCGACACGGACCAGCTGGAGACGACCGGCCTCTACCGCCTGATGCGGGCGGCGGGCATCACCCTGCACAGCGCCCGCCAGTCGATCGGCGCCCGAGCGGCGACGCAGGAGGAGGCGGAACGCCTCGCGGAGGAGGCCGGGGCGCCGCTGCTGACCATGCAACGCGTCACGTTCGACGACACGGGCCGCGCGGTCGAGTACGGCACACACACCTACCGCCCGACGCGCTACTCCTTCGAGTTCCAGTTGCTGGTGCGCACTTAAGGGGCGCGGGGAACTGCGCGACAAGCCCCCACCTGCCCGCAGCCGGCAATGATCCGCACCACCCCTCTGCTCCGCACCCTGCCGCCCGGTGAGGCAGAATCGGCGGCGATGAGCACCTACCGCGACTTCACCGCCCCCATCGGCTCCCGCCGAGCCACCGCGCTCCGCACGGTCGGCACCCGGGAGCGCCGCTCACTCCTGACGGCGCCCCGCGTGCCGACGGTCGGCATCGACATCGGCGGTACGAAGGTCATGGCGGGCGTCGTCGACGCCGACGGCAACATCCTGGAGAAGGTCCGCACGGAGACCCCGGACAAGTCCAAGAGCCCGAAGGTCGTCGAGGACACGATCGCGGAGCTGGTCCTGGACCTGTCCGACCGGCACGACGTGCACGCGGTGGGCATCGGCGCGGCCGGCTGGGTCGACGCCGACCGCAACCGTGTGCTGTTCGCCCCCCACCTGTCCTGGCGCAACGAACCGCTCCGCGACCGGCTCTCGGGCCGGCTCTCCGTACCGGTCCTCGTGGACAACGACGCCAACACCGCCGCCTGGGCGGAGTGGCGCTTCGGCGCGGGCCGTGGCGAGGACCACCTCGTCATGATCACCCTGGGCACCGGCATCGGCGGCGCCATCCTGGAGGACGGCCAGGTCAAACGCGGCAAGTACGGCGTCGCCGGCGAGTTCGGCCACATGCAGGTCGTGCCCGGCGGCCACCGCTGCCCGTGCGGCAACCGCGGCTGCTGGGAGCAGTACAGCTCCGGGAACGCCCTGGTCCGCGAGGCGCGCGAGCTGGCCGCGGCCGACTCGCCGGTGGCGTACGGGATCATCGAGCACGTCAAGGGCAACGTCTCCGACATCACCGGCCCGATGATCACCGAGCTGGCCCGCGAGGGCGACGCCATGTGCATCGAGCTGCTCCAGGACATCGGCCAGTGGCTCGGCGTCGGCATCGCCAACCTCGCGGCCGCCCTCGACCCCTCCTGCTTCGTGATCGGCGGCGGTGTCTCGGCCGCCGACGACCTGCTGATCGGCCCCGCCAGGGACGCCTTCCGCAGGCATCTGACGGGCCGCGGCTACCGCCCCGAGGCCCGTATCACCCGGGCCCAGCTCGGCCCCGAGGCCGGCATGGTCGGCGCCGCCGACCTGGCCCGGCTGGTCGCCCGCCGCTTCCGGCGCGCCAAGCGCCGCCGGGTGGAGCGGTACGAGCGCTACGAGCGGTACGCCCAGTCCCGCCGCAGTACCCAGGAGACGCTGTGACCGCCTCCCTGCCGCACCAGGGGTCCTGGCCGGACGGCGAGGAGCGGCCGGCCGAGGACCGCCGCCACATGATCCGCCGCCGGGCGCTGACCCTGCTGATCATCGTGCTGCTCATCGGCGTCCCGGCCGGCTACCTGGTGATCTCCGCGAACCAGAGCCGGGACAGCGGCAAGGACAAGGAGGCCAAGTACTCGGCGACCGGCCTGACCGCGGGCTGGCCGTCCAAGCTCCAGCGCCGGATCTACCAGGTGCCCGTACCGCACCCGGCCTGGCACGTGGCCTACTACGAGACCAACAACTGGAAGACCAGCCGCCTGTACACCCAGTTCGAGACCAACTCGGCAGGTCTCGACGCCTATCTGACGGGCCTGGGGATGACCCGGGACGACCTGGAGAAGGGCCACGTCACCATCGGCGCCCGCGACCGGAGGATCACCGGCTGGAAGTTCGCCGAGAACGGCGAGTGGTCCGGCTTCGTCCACCGGCAGAAGAACCCGGCACCCACGCACGACGTGGTCGTGGACCTCTCGAACCCGGCGTATCCGTGGGTGTACGTGGTGTCCCGGACGGTGCCCTGACCTCGCTCGGAGCCGATTGTCAGACCCCGCCCGTAGAGTCGGAGACAACTGATCCGGAAAGCGGGCGGGAGGTGGCAGGACGTATGGGCGACACGGCTGTGGTGGCCGGGCGGGCGGGGGCCCCGGCGGCGAGCGGGCCGGCGGTCCCGGTCAGGCTCCCGGCCGTCTTCCTGCCCGCCCCCCTGCCGCGCGAGGGGCGCATCGCCTTCTGGGACCCGGACGGCGAGCCCCTGCCCGCCGAGGCCGGCGAACCGGCCGGGGCCACCGAGCTGACGGTGGTACGACGGCACGGCAGCGGAGCCCGGCGGCGGACCACCCCGGCGCTCTCCCTCCCGCTGGACGAGGCCCTGCCGCTCCTGGTGCGCGCCCGGCACGACCCGGCGGCCCACCCCGCCACCGCCTGCTGGGGCGCGGCCGCCCTGCACGCCCTGCGGCTGACCGCGCGCGGCCGCCTCCTGCCCGGCCTGACCGCCACGGGACACGACGCCTGGCGCGCCGGCCCCCTCGACCCGGACGACATCGCCCACCTGCGCGCGGTCGCCGCCGCCCTGCCGTACGAGGGGCACGCCGTCCCGCTGTCCGGACCGGGCCCGATCCGGCTGCCCGAACCGGAAGCCCTGGTGCGCGCCTTCCTGGACGCGGTCGCCGACACCCTGCCCCGCACCCCGGCCGCGCCCCACAGCACCGGCAAGCCCTTCGCGGCCCGCGAGGCCCAGCGACTGCCCGCCGCCCACGACTGGGCCGCCGAGGTGGCCGCCGGCATGGACGCCGGCGTGCGGATCTCGCTCCGCCTGGACCTCTCGGCGTACGACCTGTTCGACGCCGCCTCCGACGGCGGTGTGCGCAGCGCGGGCGCCGCGGTCGTCCAGGTGCACAGCCTCGCCGACCCCACCCTCGTCGCCGACGCCGCGGCGCTGTGGGCGGGCGGGGCCGACCACGCCTTCGGGCCCCGCGCGCGGGTGGACGCCGCCCTCGCCGTCCGCCGCGCGGCCCGGGTCTGGCCCCCGCTCGACCGCCTCTCCGACCAGGACGTGCCCGATGTGCTCGCCCTGACCGAGGAGGAGCTGAGCGACCTGCTCGGCGTCGCGGCCACCCGGCTCGCCGCGGCCGGGGTCGCCGTGCACTGGCCGAGGGACCTCGCCCAGGACCTGTCCGCCACGGCGGTGGTCCGGCCGGCCCCCGGCTCGGCGACCGACGGCACGGGCTTCTTCGAGAGCGAGGACCTGCTCCAGTTCCGCTGGCAGCTGGCGCTCGGCGGCGAGCAGCTCACCGAGAGCGAGATGGACGCCCTCGCCGAGTCCCACCGCCCGGTCGTCCGGCTGCGCGACCGGTGGGTGCTGGTCGACCCGGCCCTCGTCCGCAAGGCCCGCAAACGCGACCTGGGCCTGCTTGACCCGGTCGACGCGCTGTCCGTCGCCCTCACCGGCACCGCCGACGTGGACGGCGACACGGTCGAGGCCGTACCGGCCGGTGCGCTCGCGACCCTGCGCGACCGCCTGACCGCGGGGGTACGCCCGGCCGAGCCGCCGCCCGGCCTGCACGCCACCCTGCGCGACTACCAGCTCCGGGGCCTGGCCTGGCTCGACCTGATGACCTCCCTCGGCCTCGGCGGCTGCCTCGCCGACGACATGGGCCTCGGCAAGACCGTCACCGTCATCGCCCTGCACCTGAAGCGGGCCCGCCGCGAGCCGACCCTGGTGGTGTGCCCGGCCTCGCTGCTGGGCAACTGGCAGCGGGAGATCACCCGGTTCGCGCCCGGCGTGCCCGTCCGCCGCTTCCACGGCCCGGACCGCAGCCTGGACGACCTGGACGGCGGTTTCGTCCTCACCACCTACGGCACGATGCGCTCGGCGGCACCCACCCTGGCCGGGCAGCCGTGGGGCATGGTCGTGGCCGACGAGGCGCAGCACGTCAAGAACCCCTACTCGGCCACGGCGAAGGCCCTGCGCACCATCCCGACCCCCGCGCGCGTCGCCCTGACCGGCACGCCCGTCGAGAACAACCTGTCGGAGCTGTGGGCGCTGCTCGACTGGACCACCCCGGGTCTCCTCGGCCCGCTGAAGTCCTTCCGCGCCCGGCACGCCCGCGCGGTGGAGAACGGCGAGGACGAGGAGGCGGTGGAGCGGCTGGCCCGCCTGGTCCGCCCGTTCCTGCTGCGCCGCAGGAAGTCCGACCCGGGCATCGTGCCCGAGCTGCCGCCCAAGACGGAGACCGACCGTCCCGTGCCGCTCACCCGCGAACAGGCCGCGCTGTACGAGGCGGTGGTCCGCGAGTCGATGCTCGCCATCGAGACCGCCGAGGGCATCGCCCGCCGGGGCATGGTGCTGAAGCTGCTGACCTCGCTGAAGCAGATCTGCGACCACCCGGCGCTGTTCCTGAAGGAGGAGCACGCGCGGTCCGGTGACCGGCTGGCGGCGCGGTCGGGAAAACTCGCCCTGCTGGACGAGCTGCTGGACACACTGCTCGCCGAGGACGGCTCCGCCCTCGTCTTCACCCAGTACGTGGGGATGGCGCGTCTCATCACCTCCCACCTGGCGACCCGGGCGGTCCCGGTCGACCTCCTCCACGGCGGCACGCCGGTGCCGGAGCGCGAGCGCATGGTGGACCGCTTCCAGGCCGGCGCGACCCCCGTGCTGGTCCTCTCCCTCAAGGCGGCCGGCACCGGCCTCAACCTCACCCGCGCGGGCCACGTCGTCCACTTCGACCGCTGGTGGAACCCGGCCGTCGAGGAACAGGCCACCGACCGTGCCTACCGCATCGGCCAGACCCAGCCCGTCCAGGTCCACCGCCTCATCACCGAGGGCACGGTCGAGGACCGCATCGCCGAGATGCTGGAGTCCAAGCGGGCCCTGGCCGACGCGATCCTCGGCTCCGGGGAGTCGGCCCTCACGGAACTGACGGACCGCGAGCTGTCCGACCTGGTGTCCCTGCGGAGGTCGTCATGACGCCCCGGCCCGCCGACGAGGCCCGCCGGGCGCTGCGGGAGGCCCGCGAGCGGGCGGCCCAGGAGCCGGACGCGTCGCCGACGGACCGCCCGGCACCCTCCCCGCCACGGGCAGCCACCGACCAGGAGACCCGCCGGCCGGGCGACGTGGCCCGCGAGGCACTGCGGAGATCGGTGTCCGAGCACCGGGGGACCGGCCGCGGTGACGAGGACCCGGCGGGCGACGCGGTCACGGTTGAGGCAGCGGACGAGGACGAGGCGGGCACGGCGGAGCCCGACGCGTCCGGCGGACAGCGGGTCAGCGAGGCCGCCGCGCCCGCCGACGAGCCGGAGGACGCCCCGGCCGCCGGGCGGGTGGAGCCGGACGGCCCCGGTGATCCGCAGGGGAGCGCCGCGGCCCCTCGTGAGGGCGCCCGGTCCGGGTCACGCGCCGCGGACATCGCGCGTGAGGCCCTTCGCGCGTCCCGGGACGACGCGCGGCGGGCGAGGGAGGAGACCGAGAGCGAAGGCGCCCGGCGACGGCGCAGGGGCGCCCGGCAGCGAGCTGTGGACGAGAGGGCGGCGGCCGCCCGGCGGGCGGGCGAACCCGACACCAGGGGTGGAGCACAGGACGTAGCGCAGCTGACGGCCGACATGTTCCGGATGCCGACGGCGGAGCCCCCGGAGACTCCCGCCCCCACCCGCTCCCGCCCCACCCCGGCCACGCCCGAGATCCCCCGAACCCCCGAGACTCCAGGAGCTCCCAGGTCCCCGCGCTCCATGGCCGCCCCCGACCGCGACAGCGAACTCCGGCGTACCTTCCCGCCCTTCCCGCCCCGGGAGGGCGAGGACTTCGCCGAGAGCTGGTGGGGAAACGCCTGGGTGGCCGCCCTGGAACAGGGCGCGCTGGATTCCGGGCGGCTGGAGCGCGGACGCGGGTACGCGGGGCAGGGGCACGTCGACGCCATCACCGTGACACCCGGACGGGTCCTGGCGTACGTGCGGGGCAGCCGTCCGCGCCCGTACCGCGTGCAGGTACGGCTGCGCACGCTGGACCCGTCCGACTGGGAGCGGTTCCTGGACACCGCCGCCGACCGGCCCGGGCACATCGCGGCCCTGCTCGACAAGGAGCTGCCGCAGTCCCTCGCGGACTGCGGCGTACCCCTGCTGCCGGGGCCGGGGGACCTGGACCCGCGGTGCAGCTGCCCGGACCGGGGCCACCCCTGCAAGCACGCCGCCGCCCTCTGCTACCAGACCGCGCGGCTGCTCGACGCCGACCCCTTCGTGCTGCTCCTGCTGCGTGGCCGGAGCGAGCGGGAGCTGCTCGACGCGCTCTCCCGGCTGAGCGCCACCCGGGCGGCGCGCGCCGCCCAGGACAAGGAGCCGGCGCCCCTCCCCGGCGTGCGGGCCGCCGACGCCCTGGCGGCGCGCGCCCTCCCGCCCCTCCCCGCGCCGTTGCCCCCACCCCCGCACCCGGAACAGCCCCCGGCCTACCCGGCGGCCCCCGGCGGCCCCGACCCCTTCGCGCTGGACCAGCTGGCCACCGACGCCGCCGCCCGCGCTCACGCCCTGCTCACCACCGGCCGCGATCCGGTCGGGCAGCTCACCCTCTGGGAGGACGCGGTCCGCCTCGCCGCGGCCCGCCCCGGTTCGGGGCTCACCGCAGGCACCCGGGCGCTCTACTCCTCCCTCGCCGCCGCGGCCGGCCGTACCACGTCCGACCTGGCCCGCGCGGTCGCCGCCTGGCGGCAGGGCGGGCCGGAGGGCCTCGCCGTACTGGAGGAACCGTGGGACCCGCCGGCCGGCCGGTTCGACCGCGCCCGTCCGCTGCTCCTCGCCGCCGACCTGCCCGCCTTCCGCCCCTGGCGCAACCACCTCACCCACCCCCACGGCCATGTCCAGCTCCGCCTCGGCCGCGACCACCTCTGGTACGCCTACGAGTCCGAGCCGGGCCGCGACGACTGGTGGCCGCGCGGCACCCCGGACCTGGACCCGGTCGGCGCGCTGACGGGCCTCGGCATACCGGGCGACCTCTGAGGTCCCTCACACAGCCGGCTGGGCAATGCCGGCCCGTGCCGCGGCCGTCCGCGCCGGTCGGCTTGTATATCCGGCTATTTCCTGGTTGCGGTCATGCCCGAAATCCGTAGCCGCCTGAAGTGGAATGGCTGAAAAGCTATTGCCCAGCTGGGGAAGGGCATCTTGTGAGCGTTCAACCACGCAGATACTTTTGCTTCCGCGCTGGATGGCCATGAGTCGGGTGGCGGCCGTGTGAACCACCTCGCAGGGCACCATTCATCAGGGACAGGAGATCCGCATGAACGTCAACCACGAGACCGCGCAGGACTTCGACATCGACTCCCTTCTCTCTCTCGCCGAGGCGGACGAGGCGCTCTCCGTCGAGGCCGTCGCCCCGAACCGTCTCAACAGCAAATACGCCCTCCTCCAGGAGTCCGGCAACAACTGAGCCACAGGGGTTTGCTTCGGTCTGACCGGCTGAAGCACGTCCCGTCCGCGCGTTGACGGCCACACCCGACTCCCCACCCAGCATCGAACCTTGGCGAGAGTTCACATGCGGAAGCCCCGGATACTCCTCATCAATCCGCCCACTTGGAACGTCTACGCGCCGCACCTCGCGGTCCCCCTGCTGGCCGCGGTCATGCGCCGGCACGGCTGGCACGTTTCATCCCTCGACCTGAGCATCGAACAGACGGACTGGCTGCTTTCGGCCGAAGGGCTGGAAGCATTACTTCCGCTTGCTGAGGGTCGTATGGGCGATATGGCCTCCGAGGAGCGTCGAGCGCAGGAGGAGATCCTCGCCGTTTTCGGTGACACGGTTTCGCGCATCGACGGTGCCAGAGCCGTACTCAAGTCCCGTGACGTTCTCACGGACCCGCTCTCCTTTGCGGATGCGGCTACGGTCGTCCGTAATGGTCTCGCTTGCGTTTCCGCCTCTTTTCCCGGACTGAACTTCGACCTTCGGGGGAACTTCTCATGTTTCTCCCACCGGCGCTCCGAATCCGTCCTGGAAGCAGCCAGGTCGGCGGACCGCAACGTGTACGGATGGGCACTGGAGCGTCGCCCGATCCCCGATCTCGAAAACAGTGACCTGGCGGTGGTCGGTATCTCGGTGTCCGCCGACACACAGCTGATCGCGGCTCTCACCACGGCCCGCCACGTGAAACGCCGGCGGCCCGACGTGCACGTGGTCATGGGCGGCAACCTCACGACACGCATGGTGAGCCGCTGGAAGGAAGAACATCCCTTCTTCGAGTACGTGGACTCCTTCGTGTCCTACGAAGGCGAGGACGCGCTGCCCGCGCTGTGCGACCGGGTCACCGGTGCCGATGACAGGGCCGTGCCGGGGCTGCTGGAGCGCGACGGCCGCGGCGGGCTGCTGCGTACCCCCGCAGCCATGGTCGACGTCAGCGATCTGCCCACACCGGACTTCGACGGTCTGCCGCTCGACGCGTACTTCGCGCCCGGGCCCGTCCTGCCGCTTCAAGCCTCACGGAGCTGCGCCTGGGACTGCGCCTTCTGCTCGATCCCGTTCGCCAGCAACAAATTCCGCATCCGGCGCGCCGAGCAGGTCGTCCACGACATGACCGCTCTCGCGGCCAAGCACGGCAGCGACACCTTCATGTTCGTCGACGAGATCATGACGCTCACGTCGTTGCGCGGGGTGTCACGGCATCTGATCGACGGAGGGCACAGTCTCTTCTGGTACGGGGAGACCCGGTTCAGCAAGGGTCTCGACGCGGAACTGGCGAAGGCACTGCGAGACTCCGGGTGCCGGCGTCTCGACCTCGGCCTCGAGTCGTACAACCAGCGCGTCCTGGACCTGATGCGCAAGGGCACCAAAGTCGCCGACATCGAGCCGTCGCTCCAGTCCCTCCTGGGGAACAAGGTGCCCGTCCACCTCTTCTGCATGACCGGGTTCCCGGGCGAGACGGAGGAAGAGGCCCTGCGGACCCAGGAGTTCGCCGCGCAGACGCTGCACCGCTCCACGGAGGAGTTCGGCGTGCCGTACTCGACGGCCGCCAACGGGCCCTTCATCCTCGACGTGCTCTCGCCGGTCGGCGAGCGTCCCGATCTGTTCGGCGTCGAGTTGCTGCCACCCGGCGAGGGGGAGGACCTGGCGTTCGACGTCGACTACACGGTCGCCGAGGGACTCACCCAGGAGGAAGTCGTCCGGCTCACCTCCTCCGGGCCGGGTGCGGGCGCGGGAGCAGCGTTCCACCAGGGGACCTGGATCGGGGATGCCGAGGAGTGGTCGTTCCTGTGGGCGATGGCCGAGGCGGAGCTGCCGGCCCGGCGGGTGACCGCGCCCGCCGCCCCGTGCCACGATGTGGACCCCGAGACAATGGTGCGGCTCGCGGACGGTGTGCGGTCCCGGACGTCGGTCACCGGGCGGGGCCGCCTGCTGCACGTACCGTCGAGTGACGCCCTGCTGTCGGTACCGCAGGAGTGGCACCCGTTGCTCGACGGGCGGTTCCACGCCGTGGCCGACCTGTGGGAGAACTCCGCCTCCCCCGGATCGGCCGCGACCACGCTGCTGCGGCTCGTCGCCCATGGTGCCGTCACGCTGGAACCGGCCGGGGCCCCCGGTGTGCGGCGCCACCTCTGGTACGCCGCTCACCTTCACGAGGTGACGGACAGCCGAGCCGACGGCAGCTGCCTGCTCACCTCTCCCGAGACGGGGAACCGAGTCAGGGTCTCCGCGGCGGGCCGACTCCTGTGGTTGCTCGCGGCCGGCGGTACGACGGCTTCGGAACTGGCCACCCGATCACGGCTGCGGGAAGAGCAACTGCACGCCCTGCTACGCGATCTGATCAGGCATCATGTGATCGCCGCGGCTGCTCTCGACCCGGAGCTTCTCGGGCTGCCCCGCCCGACCGCTGTGGCGCAGCGCGTTCCCTGACGGGCCGACCCGAGTCCACCGTCGACCTGCCGCACCTCGCGGCCCGAGTACAGGAGTTCCCCCGTGCCTCACCCGGCCACTCTCGCAGGCGCCGAAACGGACGGCTTCTGGAGGGAGTTCGCCTCCCGTCACTGGGAGAAGCAGCCGCTCTCCCTTCCCGCCGCTCCCGTGCAACTGGACATCGGCGACGACGAACTGCTGCGAGCCCTGGTTCTCGCCGCCGACAAAGCCAACCGTCCCAAGGGGTCCGGACTGCCCCGCGTCGTGGTGACGGTGGACGGCCGGACACAGCCGATCGACACCCGGCCCTTCCTCCCGCTGCCCGAGGACCGTTCGCTGGACGACTACACCGCCCGGGTCGACGAACGCATGCGGGACCACGAATGGAGCGTCGCCGTGTCCGGCCTGCACGCGGTCCACGCGCCGCTGTGGGACCGGGCCAAGCGACTCTCCGACGACGTCTACCGGTACACGGGCACACGGGTCGCCGGCCGGGTGGACATCGACACGTTCATCGGCCGGTACACCTCCACCAACGTCGGCGTGCACGTCGACCACGCGGGGAACTTCGGCTTCACCTTGCGCGGGCGCAAGCTCCTCCTCACCTGGCCGCCGGCGTACGCCGGGCAGGTCCCGCAGCACACCTCCGACTACGCCTCGGCTCGTGATCTTGCCGAGGTGCTGGTCGGTGTGCCCGGCGCGCTGACGTACTTCCCCTCCGAGCAACTGCATGTGGGCGAGTCCCCCGACGCCGTGGCCGTCAACGTCAACATCGCCTTCTTCACCCGGAGCGATCCGGCCGCTCTCGTCATCGACGCGGTCGCAGGCCTGCTCGCCCGGACCCCCGCCGACGAGGCCGCTACCGGCGCGCACGCCCCGGACGGCATTCCGGCCGCGGCGGCGGCCACACTCACGGCACTGGCGGACCTGTCCGGTGGCGAGGTCGAGGACGCCGTGTGGGAGCACCACATGCGTTCGGTGACGTCCGGCGGACTGGGCGTGGGCCGGCCGGCCGGATCGCCCGTCGCCATCGCACGCGACGCCCGAGTCCGGACACACGAGGACACCGTGCTGCGGCAGCGGCAGCTCACCGACGGTCGCCGCGCCGTCGCCACGCAGGGGCACACCCTGAAAGTCGCCGACCATCCGCAGGTCGAGGCAGCGGTGACCGCCCTGATCGCGGGAGACACGATCGACCTCGCGGACTGGGAGCGCCGGGCGGACAGCGCGGCCGTCCCCCTCCTCCACGCCGTGCTGTTGCGGCTGTGGACCTGGCGGGCCATCGACGTCGAAGCGGCCGTGCCCGCTCCCGCACAGCAGATGGAGTCCCTCCGGTGACACATGCGCGTCAGGGCAGGGCGGCGACACTCCTGGTGATCGCCGCCCTGCTGGTCAGTACGGTGGGTGACGAGGTCGCCATGGTGGCGCTGGCCCTGCGAGGCGCCGACCGTACAGGGCTGACCTCGGTGGTGTCGGCCCAGATGCTCGCCGGCCTGGTTCCCGGCATCGCCCTGGGCGGCCCCATCGGACGGATCGTCGACCGTTTCCGCGCGGACGCGGTCCTGGGCGTCACCCTGGCCCTGGAGTGCCTCGTCGCGGCGGCCGCCGCCGCGGTCGCGGACGGCGCGGTGCTGCTGATCGCCACGATGCTGCTGCTGGGTGCCTGGGGAGCGGTTGCCCAGACCTGCGTGATGGCACTGGTGCCGCGGCTGTTCCCCGCCGCGGACGTCCAGCTCCGGGTGAACAGCCTCATGGAGTCGGTGAGGAACGCGGGCTACATCATCGGCCCGCTGCTGGTCGGCCTGCTGACGGCACACGGCGGTACCGGTCTGGCACTGGCGGTGGACGCGGGTACCTTCGCCTTCGCCCTGCTGGCCGTGCCGGTGATCAGCCGCTGGCTGGTCATGGCCGCCCGGGAACGCGCGGGGGCGGCCGGCCGGGCCGAGGCCCCAGCCGCGGAGACGGCCGAAGCGGTCACCGAGGGCACGGAGCCCGCCGGGAAGACCGAGGGAGGCCTGCGGGTCGGGCTGGCCCTCCTCTGGGCGGGGGCACAGCGTCGTGCCACGCTCGCCACGATCGTGGTCACCGTCGCGGCGACCTCGGTCGTCAATGTGCTGCTGCCCTTCTTCGCGGACGACATCCCGGGGGGCACCGCTGCCTACGGCGTGCTGCTGGCCACCTGGAGCGTGGGTCTGGTACTGGGGCCCTTCACTCTGCGGGGCGGGCTCAGCCGTCAGCCCACCGCCGTCGTCGCCGTCGGAGCCGCGGCGATCATCGGTCTCAGCTATCTGGTGACCGGCGCCTACCCGGTGGTACCGCTGATGCTGGCCGCCTTCCTGTGCGGTGGCATGGCCAACGCCGTGCAGAACGTGGCGCTCCGCACCCATGTCATGGCCGACTGCCCGCCGGACGTGCGGGGCCGTGTCGGCGCCGCGTACGGGGCCACGTTGCAGACCTCGGTGGCCGTCGGCTTCGCCCTCGCGGGACTCGCTCCTGCCGACTGGGCTCGTTGGGGCATCCTCACCGGAGGCGGGGTCGCCTTCCTGGCCGGCTCGATCGGATGGTTCCGTATCCGTGCGGTGGCCCCTTCTCCGGCGCCGGCCGAGGGCGCGTCGGTGGCCGCCGGGCAGGTGCCGGAGGGCGGCACGCCGTGAGCAGCCGACGCATCGAGCTCGATCCGGTCATCCCCCGGTTCTGCGCCCAGACAGGGGCCCCGCTGCCCCTCGCCTGGGAACTCGCCTGGTCGGAGCAGCAGGACGACACCGTGGTCAGACTGACCCCACCGCCGGGCCCCCGGACGGTCGACCGTGCCACGTGGCCCCGCCGGCTGCCTCCCGAGACCGGGCTCCGCCTGCCGTCCGGGGTGCGGCTCCAGAAGACGCCCGTCCCGTTCCTGGACGGCGAAGGGCCCGTAGCGGTGCTGTTCCGTAAGGACCCGCCGGCCTTCGCCGAGGTACCCGAGCCGGTCGGCGATCTCCTGCTGCACGGCGCTTCGGTGGCCGACGTCCGCCAGGCGTGGGGGGAGGCGGAGGAAGTCGCCGACCACCACGTGGTGGGCATGATGCGCTGCGGCCTGGTGAGCGGCGACACCGTGCACGCGGCCCGGCAGGAACCGGAGGGTGCGCGGGCGCTGGTCCAGGAAGCGTGGGTGCGGGCGGTGGAGCGGGAATCCGGTGCGCACGTCCTCGCCCACACCGCGACGGGCAACTTCCTCAAGGTCGGCACGGCCGCTCTGCAGTTGTGGCGGTGGGCGGGGCACGGGGACGGAATCCCCGTCGACCGGCTTCCCGCGAAACTGCACGACGTGGCGGACCGGTTGCTGTCCGCCGGCATGCTCCGGTCCGTCCGTACCTGATGCACCGACAGCATGACGGCTGACGAGAACACAGCCGACGAGAGCACAGCCGACGAAGCACAGCCGAAGAGAGAACAGCCGAAATGAGAGGGCGATCCATGCACGATCCGGCCGGCGAGGTGCTCAGCACTCTCGCACGTCCCGGCATGGGAACCGAGAACGCCGGCCCCGCACTGCGCGTGCTGGCCAGGATGCTGCGTCCGCGTACCGTGGTCGAAGTGGGGGCCGGTTCCTCGACACTGCACCTGCTCCTCGGGCTGCGCGACGCGCTGACGGAGGCCGACGAGGACCGGCGGATCGTCCGCGGAGAGATCACGGCGGACGAACGGGCATCGGTCCTGCACCCACGCTCCGCAGTCGACGACTACGCGCCGAGGCTCCTCGTCGTCGACGACTTCTCCGTACCCGGCACATCCGCGCACCAGGTGCGGGAGGCAGCCTGTTCGCTCGGCCTCGACGGCATGCTCACCTTCATCGAGCGGGACTTCTTCGACCTGGCGGACCACGAGCTGGACGCCTGGGGCCCGTTGGACCTGGTCTGGCTCGACGCGGGCACACAGGCCGACGACGCCGGGTTCCTCACCTCGCTGTGGCCTCGCGTGGCGCCTGGTGGCACAGTCGTGCTGCACGAGCCGTACCTGGCCACGACGGTCGAAACGGACTCCGGGCAGGGCCGCGGCCGGGTCGCGTCCCGGGTCGTCCCCACCCCGCTGTTGCAGGAGCTGCGCCGCCAGGCCGCCGTGCCGGCCGCTGACTTCGACGTGCTCGCGCTGAGGGAACCCCACAAGCACCGTCAGACGGGCCTGCTGCTGTTGCGCAAACACGGCAGGGAGGAACGTGACCGGGGCGTTCCGTTCCACGAGGAACTCCGGGCCCTCGGCGAGACCGACTCCGCCACTGCTCCCCGGCTGGCCTCCGCTCCCGCGCGGGCCGCGGACAATACGACAGACGCCGCGGGCGGGATCCTCGCCGCACTGGCTGACGACACCCGGCGTACCGTCTACAGCGCCGTCGTCCTCCAAGCCGACACCACCCAGGGGATCGCGGAGCGTCTGGGGATGGCGCCCGCGCGCTGTGCGAAGTCCCTCGCCGCGCTGGAACAGGCGGGACTCCTCGCGCGCGACGAAAAGCTCTGGTCCGCCGTCGACGACGTCTGGAGGCAGGCGGCCCCCCGCCGCGCGCGACCACGGCCACCGGCCTCCATCCCCTCGAAGCAGAGCAAGCGCAGAGTGTTCCTGGAGGGGCTGGTACCGCTCTTCGAACCACAGCGGCGTTACCCGGAAGCCGAAGTCAACGACGTCCTGCGCGAAATCCATCCGGATGTGGCCGCGCTGCGCCGGTACCTGGTGGAGGAGCATCTGCTCATGCGGGCTGCGGGCCAGTACTGGCGGCCGCCCAGTTGAGCCGAGGATGGTGTCCCCTCCGGGACCCGATGTGCCGGGCGTCCCGCTGATCTTCATCTGACGCCCCCAACCGGGATTCGAGCATGTCGGCGACGTCTCCGAGGCAGGTGACGGCGTGTCTTGGTCGTCGGAGGAGCAGTCATGGGTTTTCCCGTCCTCCACAGCGCGGCCGATGAGTTTGTGGCTCCCGGCCGGTCCAAACTCGTGACACCCAGGAAAGGACACCGTCATGTCGGAGCTTCTTGTCGACTTCATCACCACCCTCGACGGCTACGCATCGGGAGAGGGATGGCCCGGGTTCTGGGGCCTCGAGGGACCGGAGTACCTCGCATGGCTCGGCGAGCAGCCCGAGGCCACCTACCTGATGGGAGCGAACACCTACCGCCTGATGTCGGGCTTCGCCGCAGGTGAGGTCCCGAAGGGCCAAGACGAGTTCAGGCCCGAGGAAGAGGCGGCCGTCGACGAGCTCACGCGAGCGTCCAAGGTGGTGTTCTCCTCCTCACTCGAGGAGCCACTGACGTGGGCCAACTCCACGCTCGTCCGCGACGACGCCATCGAGGCGGTCCGCGCCATGAAGTCGAACGGCTCGGGGCTCCTCAGCACGATCGGCAGCCTCAGCCTGTGCCGGTCCCTGCTACGTGCCGGACTCGTCGACCGCTTCCGGGTCGTGATGTTCCCGGTGATCACCGGGGCCACGGGCGATGAACGCATCTACGACGGCTATCCGGACGTTGCCCTCGAGATGCTCGGGCACCGTACTTTCGACGGCCGCACCCAGCTGGTCGAGTACAAGCCCCGCGTGCTCGAGCACCCGCCGCTCGGCGCCCCTGCATGACATCGCCCCGTCCGCCGGTCCGGACGGCCGCCAGGCCGGCGGCGGGCGCGCAGCAAGACCGAATCCGGGGGCCAACGGCCAACGTCAGGACGCCCGGTCCCTGGAGCCGAGCTGTCGAAGGCGGCTAGTACCCTGCACTCATTCGACGATCGAAAGATCGGACGATCACGGGTACGGGCATACGGGCATACGGGCACGAGGCCTGGGCGTCCAGGGGCGGGAGCACGGGGATTTCGATGAGTGACGCACGTCCGTTACGAAGCCGCAGACCGGGCCTCTCGGCCGGTGCGATCATCATCGCCGGGGTCGTCCTCGCCGCGATCGGGGCCATCGGCGCCTGGCTCCAGCACGACGCTCCCGGCCGGAGTGCGGAACCGCGTACGGAGTTCACCGCGGACAACCCACCCGCCGGTCTGCCCACCGCGCTCACCACCGGCCAGCACCTCCGCTGGTCCCGCTGCACCTCGCCGCCCACCGCGCGCACGGGCTACGACTGCGCCACCATGAAGGCCCCCCTCGACTACCGCAAACCGGACGGCAGGACGATCGACGTCGCCCTGATCCGCCGCAAGGCCACCGGCCCGAACGCCCGGCGCATCGGCTCGCTCGTCCTCAACTTCGGCGGCCCCGGCGTGTCCGGCGTGAGCGGACTGCCCGAACTCCTCAGCCAGTACCAGCCGCTCCTCGACCGCTACGACCTGGTCTCCTTCGACCCGCGCGGCGTCGGCGCGACCGTCCCCGTGCGCTGCGGGAAGACCGCGGACGACACCGGCTACGACGGGGCCGACGCCTGCGCCAAGCACTCCGGGGCGCTCCTCCCGTACATCGGCACCTCGCACACCGCGCGCGACCTCGACCTGATGCGCTACCTCCTCGGCGACGAGCGGCTGCACTACTTCGGCGTCTCGTACGGAACGGCGCTCGGCGCGGTCTACGCCCACCTGTACCCGTCGCACGTCGGACGGCTCGTCCTCGAAGCGTCCGTCGATCCGACCGAGGACCTCGACGAGAAGCAGGTGTCGCAGGTCAAGGCGGTCCAGGCGGCGTTCGACCGGTTCGCTGCGCACTGCGCGGCCCGTATCCGCCACTGCCCGACCGGCGACGGACCCGAGGAGGCCGCGCGACGCATGGCGCGCCTGTCCGAGCGCCTGGAGAAGAAGCCCGCGCCGGCCGGCGGCGGAAGGAACCTCGACGCCGACGACCTCGCGTACGCCGTCAGCGAGCATCTCGACCTCGGCACAGACGGCTGGTCGCCGCTCGCCAAGGCCCTCACCGCGCTGATCGACCACAACGACGGCCGTCTGCTGAGCAAGGGGGACGACATCGGCTCCGCCGACCGCGCGGAGACCCCGCGCGACAGCAGCCGCGCCGCCCTGACCGCGATCACCTGCGCGGACTCCAGCCTGCGCCCCGGCTTCGAACGCCTCGACCGGGACGAGGCCCGCATCAAAGCCGCCTCACCCGTCTTCGGCGCGGCCTGGTCCACCCGCGTCTACCTCTGTTACAACTGGCCGTTCGACGGCGAGCGCGCCACCCCTCAGGTGAACGCCGACGGCGCGGCCCCCGTCCTGGTGGTCGGCGGCACCGGCGACCCGACTACCCCATACTCCGGCGCCCGCCACATGGCCCGCGCCCTGGGCGACGGTGTCGGCGTGCTCCTGACGGCCGAGGAGGAGGGCCACGGCACATACCCGCAGAACCGCTGCGTCACGGAGACGGTCAACCAATACCTCCGCACGGGCCGCACCCCGGCCCCGGGGACGGTGTGCCGGGGCAGCATGTCCTGAGGCCCGTCCGTTGCCGTCCTGGGATCGCAACCGGGCCGGGTGCCGGCGGCCACGCTCCTGTGTTTTCGGATCAGCGTGGGTGGCGAGGAAATGGACGAGGCTGTCGGCGCGCTAGGGCAGTTGGATCGGTCCGTACCGCGCGTGCGGCTCCTGCCGCATCAGCGCGTCGTACCGGTCGGCTACCGAGAAGTGCCAGAACTCCGTCCCGTAGTTGGTAAAACCTGCGTTCTCCATGGCGTTGAGCAGCAGCGTGCGGTGGTGGCGCGCGCGATCGCTGAGGTTCGGGGCGTGAGTGAAGCAGGCCCCGTCGCTCTCCTCGGGGGAGGCATTGACGCGGGTGCCGAGGTCGAGTTCGTGGCCGTCCTGGTCGGCGAGGGTCACGTCCACGGCAGCGCCCGCGGAGTGGGGCGCGATCTCCGGTGGTGACACGTACCGGCTCGCGGCCTGGTGCAGTTGCTCACCTGTCCAGCCGGGGTGAGCGGCGGCCAGCTCGTCCCGGTATTCGGTGAAGTAGCGCTGCTGGAGGGCCAGCGGCCGGTAGCCCTCGATGAACAGGAGGTCGGTGCCGGCGGGCAGGAGCGAGCGGGCGTGCTCCAAGCGGGCGAGGACGCCCTCGCGGACGTGGGCGAAAGCGCCCAGCGGATCTTGCTTGCGGGGATCGACGCGGAAACTGTGGTCACGCACGTCGACGAGCGGCTCCCCGCACTCGCGCACCGGGATCGCGGCGACCCGCGGATCGGACATCAACACCAGAGGGTCCATCGAGTCTCCCTGTGACGGCTTGCACTGCGGTGGCGGGACGGGGGAGGCAGAGGCCAGGTCGGTTTCGCGCAGGATTCGCGCGATGGTGTCCGGCAGCGTGCTGGCGGCCGGGATCACGGTCTCCAGACTGCCGGGCAGCAGATCCCGTTCGCGGTACCAGGAGGCGAGGTGGTCGTCGGTGACTTGCGCCAGGTACGCGGCATCCGCCTTCGACGCGTGTCGGACGAACGTCGTTTCCAGCGGCACGTCCAGGTAGTAGCAGTGGGAGACGCCGCGGTGGTCCCGTACCAGAGACGTGATCATATGGCTGTAGCGGTCGGCGTACAGGATCCCTTCGAGCACCACGTGAAAGCCGGCGTTCAGTGCTTCGCGTGCGATCCTGCCCAGCAGGGCGATGTTGGCACCGCGCGCGGTGTCGTGTTCCCTGAGCACGTTCCGGCGGATCACGTCCTGGCCCACGATCGCGATACCGCGGCCGTAGTGATCTCGCAGGCCCTGGGCCACGCTCGACTTGCCTGACGCCGAGTTGCCGCGGATCACCACCAGACGGGTGTTCTCACGGCCGACCGCAGTCGCAGTGGACAGACGACGGTGTGCGCCGCTCGGCGCGCCGGTCATGCGGGCCAGCCCGTCTCGCTGTACAGCTCCCCGTTCTGAATCTTTTCGATGGCCACCCGGGTGTAGGCAACGATGTCGTCGGGGAGGGCGGCGGGGTCCCAGAATTTCCACTGGGTGCACTTGTCCGGCTCGCGCAGTTCCGGTTCGCCGCTCCAGGTGCGAGCGCGGAAGAACAGGCCCAGGCGGGGCCGGTCCCCGGCCTTGTCGATGTGGTGGATGACGTGGACGAGTTCGACGTCCTGGCGCTCGATGCGCAGGCCGGCTTCCTCCCGTGCCTCCCTGATCAGGCAGGTGATGGCGTTCTCCTGCTCGCAGTGGCCGGCCAGGACGTGCCAGGTGGACGGCGCGAAGGCGGAGTTGGGGTGGCGCAGCCCGAGCAGCACCGTTCCGTCGGGGCGCTCCAGGTAAAGGTGGACGCCGATGACGTTGAGGACCGTGCCGTGTGGCGAAGCTTGGCGGCACGCCCCGTGCGATGCGAGGCCGCTCTGCGGCGCGGTGCCGGCCGGGCGGCTGGCGGCGTGGCGCCGTACGAGGTCGCTGGTGGTGGGCGCGATGCGCAGGCGGTGGAGGTCGTCGGGGGTGAACCAGGCCAGCATCACCCCTTCCGTCAGACGGAGGTCGCGGGGATCACCGTTCCAGCGGCCGGCGTAGATGCCGATGGGCACGGTCGCGCCGGTGTCGTCGGAGGCGTACTCGGTGCCGAACGGGGTCAGGTCGGCGAGGTCGAGGCCGGCTTCCTCGGTCAGTTCGCGCCGCACGGTGTGTTCCAGGGTGGCGTCCCGGGGCTCTCGGCCGCCGCCCAGCAGGGACCACATGCCCGGTTCCCAGATCCGGCCGGGGAAGTAGTCGCGCAGGTGGAGCAGGTACTCGCCGCGGTCGTTGTAGATCAGGGCGGAGGCGTTGGCGGTCTGCGGTTCGGTCTCCGGCGTGAGCCTGAGCAGCTTCGCGCGCAGGGAGGGGCAGGTCACCCTGTCCACGGGCCGCCACTCGATGCCGCCGACCTCTTCTTCCCGCAGCACCACCGGCGCCTCGGCCGCGGTGCGCAGGCTGAAGAGGAACCGGAGGTCGAAGTGCTGGTGGCCGGGTTCCCCTTTGCCCGGGTGGGCCTCGATGTCGTGGATGTCGATGTCGAACGGCACAGTCTCGTAGCCGGGCCACAGTGCCACGGCCTGCGGCGTGATGCCGGTCTCCTCGTGCAGCTCCCGCAGCGCCGCTGCTGCCAGGGACTCGTCGGCGGGCTCGGTGTGTCCGCCGGGGGCGAGGACCTTCCCGCTCGCCAGGTGCAGCACGTGCAGGACGCGGCTGAGTGGGTCGAGGACGATCGCGCCGCAGGTGACGTGTCCGGTGAAGGTGAAGCGGCTGGCGATGTCGGTGGGACGGTCGAGGGCGTCCAGGAGGCCGCCGAGCTGCGTGCGCTCGTGAGGGTGGCGAGCGAGGTAGGTCTCGACGGTGGTGCGGATGTGATCGTGCGACAACGGCATGGGGCTACCTCAGAGGCGCGTGGAGCGGGACGAGTCGAGGCGGGGGTGGTCGTTCGGGTCAGCTCAGCCGCATCCCCTCCGCAGGGACCTCCTCGATGGCGGCGGGGCGAGCCAGGGGCAGGCCCCACCGCTCGCCTGCCGTCTCCGCCGCGAGCTGTGCTTGCCGCGCACCGGGCGGGCCCCATCCCAGCAGGGCGGCTGCCTGGGCGGGGGTGGCGAGCAGGCGGGCGAAGGGGTGGCCGGTGGCAGGGTCGACGGCACCCGGCCCGATGGCGGTGACCCGGGCGGCCAGGCGGAGCCGGGCGTTGGGCCCCACACCGCCGTAGACCTCTCCGGTCTCGTCCAGCACCCAGCCCAGTCGCACCGGATCGGCCAGGGTGAGCTGGGCCTCCTCCGCGGCTTCTCGGCGCAGGGTGTCCTCGGGCGTCGCATCGGTCGTCTCTACGGTGCCGCCGGGCAGCATCGGCAGCGCGCCCCGAGGGCCGGGCTCGGCCACCAGGACGACCCGGCCGTCGGGGACGAAGCACCACGCCCAGGCTTGCTGCACGGCCAACTGCCCGGGGACGGGGCCGCGGTGGAGAGGGCTGTCCCACAGAGGCCGGTAACGGACGTGGACGTCATGGCGGTCCAGCGCCGGGACGTCGAGGATGTGCCGGCCGTCGGCGAGGTGGGCGGTGGCGGTGTTTCCGAGCCGGGCGCGGTAGGCGGCGAGCATGATCTGCCCGTCCACGGGGCGCAGCCGCTGCACCGCGTCCCGGGTCTCCAGGAAGGCGTACTCGGACAGTTCCTCTCGCGGCAGGCGGATCGCCTCCACCTGGTCGGGGGTGAGGGTTCCCCCGTCGAAGACGAACCGGACCTCGCCGGGGCAGTGCGTGCCGGGCTGAAGGTCCGGGTGGCGCGGGGAGAAGGAGTGGACGGCGAGCACGGCCGGCAGGGGCAGATCCAGGCCCAGTTCTTCGGAGATCTCGCGCCGGCAGGTGACGTGCGGGTGCTCGCCGGGTTCGACGACGCCTCCGGGGAGCAGCCACGAGTCGTCCTCGCGGTAGGTGGGGTGCACCAGCAGGACCCGGCCGACCTCGTCGGTGATGATCGCGGCGGCGCCGAGCCACGCCGCATGCCGGGATGCGGCGTACTGCGCAGCGGGCAGAGCAGCACGCGGTGAGACGTGATCCGAAGGGGAGACGGGAGAGGTCACGTATCTCTGCCTTCCGAGACGGTGGACGGGCGAGTGGGCAGCGCGGAACGGCGAGGAGTGATCAGGGGGTGGTGCCGCTCATTCGGCGCTGCAGCTCCCACAGGGTGCGGAAGAGACCTGGTTCCTGGGTGAGTTGGGCGTAGGTGCCCTCCTGGACGATCCGCCCTTCGTCCAGGACCACGATCCGGTCGGCGACGGCCACGTTGGTGAGCCGGTGCGTGATCAGCAGGATGGCGCGGTCTTTGGCCAGTTCGCGCAGGCCGGCGAAGATCCGGTGCTCCGCGCGGGCGTCGAGGGCGGCCGTGGGTTCGTCCATCACCAGCAGTGCCGCCTGCCGGTGGAACGCGCGGGTGAGGACCAGGCGCTGCCACTGCCCGCCGGAGAGCTGCTGTCCGCCGAACCACTCGCTGGTCAGCAGGGTGTTCAGGCCGGAGCGGAGGCCCGGCAGCATCTCCGCGGCGCCGGACGCCTCGCACGCGGCGAGCAGGGCCGCGTCGCTCGTGTCGCCCTGCCCGAACGTGATGTTGTCGCGCATCGTCAGCGGCAGGTACGTGAACTTCTGCGGCACCAGCGCGACGTGCTCCCACGACCCCCACGGGTCCAGGTCCGCGGTGGAGGCGTGGTCCCAGGCCACGTCGCCCTCGGTGGGCAGCAAGAGCCCGCACAGCAGGCGGGAGAGGGTCGTCTTGCCGGAGCCGTTCTCCCCGACCAGCGCCACGATCTCCCCGCGCCGCACGTGCAGGGAGACGTTGCTCAGGCTGTCCTTCGGGGCGCCGTCGTAGCGGTAGGTGACGTCGCGGACCTCGAAACGCTCCGGGGCCGCGGTCACGGGCGCGGTGCCGCGGGAGTCGGTCATGGCCTGGCCGTGGGCGTTGTCGAGGAAGTTCTGCCAGTCCTGCACGTACCAGCCGGTGCGCACCAGACGGGCCCCGCCGTTGATGATGCCGCGCACCGAGCCGGTGGCGGTCTGAAGCGCGAAGACGGCGCCGCCGCCGGCCGCCAGGCTCATCCGGCCGGAGGCCAGCAGCCACAGCAGTGCCGCCCACACGGCGGTCGAGGCGATCCCGCCGGCGATCGCGCCGGCCAGTCCCATCCAGGCGCCGGTGTTCGCGGCCGTGCGTTCGGCCTCGTTGACCGAGGCGGCCAGCTTCCGGTACCGGCCGATGAGGAAGGGGCCGGCCAGGCAGGCCCGCATCTCCTCGCTCGACTCCTGGTAGGCCATGTGCCAGCGCAGTTTGCCCAGCATCCGGCGCCGCCCGGAGGTCTCCAGCGCGGCGAGGTAGAGCACGCGCGCGGAGCGGACGTAGGCGGCGGCCTGCGGCAGGCAGGCGAGGAAGAGGAGAGGAAGGAGCAGAGGGTGCAGGACGGTCAGGACGGTGGCGCCGGCCGCGAGCGTCGCGGTCGCCGCGAGGACGTCCTGTGCTTCTTCGACGAGGTCGGGGGTGACCTGGGCGCCGCGGTCGGCGATGTCGTAGGCGTCGTTGTAGCCGGGCTTGTTGTTGGCGGCCAGTTCCGCGCCGAGCGCGGCCTCGATCATCGTCAGCTCCGCTGCCCGGCCGAGCACCGGTCGCAGACGGCCGGTCAGCCAGACGACGGTGATGCCCAGCAGCGCGCGCAGGCCGGTGGCGGCGGCGATGATGGCCAGCTGCGGGGCGGCGTCCCACAGCCGCTCGGTGATGTCGCCCGAGGAGATCAGCGCGGTGATGGTGCCCGTGACGGCCAGGAGGCCGAGGGCGGCGAGGACGCCGGTCCCGATCTGGCACACCAGCAGGCCGATGGTCGCGCCGCGGTCCACGCGCCAGGCCATCCGCACCGAGCGCCGTACGAGCGAGGGCAGGCGCCGCGCCATGGAGCGGGAGGTCAGCAGGGAGCCGGCCTGGAGCCTCGACTCGTCGCGGTAGAGGTACTCCTCCTCTCGAACACCGGCCTCCTGCGGTTCGTCGTCCGGCGTGGTCCCCTTCGGCGGTTGCGGCGGCTGGTCCTGCGTAATGGCCGAGGTCATTCGTTCCCCCTAGGACGGTCGCTGCGGCAGAGTCGTGAGGTCCAACGACACGGCCGCGATATCGAACACACGTCTTTCGGTCGGGCTGGGGAGCCCGCTGTTTCCTGGGGGAAGGAAGCCTGCCGGCGCGGGATCCCTGGTCCGGCTTGGAGCGGCTGCGGGCAGGAAATGGCCGAAACGGGGTGGTGGGCGGACAGGACGCCGGATCCCGGTCCGGCCCTGGCGATCACCGGATCGAGCGCGTCCGTCGCTCCGTCGTCCAGGGCGGACGGCACCACACGCTTCGCCGCGACCTCGACACAGCCGGCGGCTGTGCTGATGAAGGAAGCAGCGCGTCGATGTGAGGACCGGGTGAGAGGGCGGCCGACAGGACGCGCCGCGTCAGGGGCGCGCGTGCAAACTGAGAGGCTCAGACTCGATCGATGAGGCCGTCGGCAGTGCCCGGCGAGTCGAGCCGCGGACGCATCGGGTCACTGGTTTCCCCCGGCTGTGTGAGATTTTGCGAGACGTGAGAGGGTCTGGGACGTGAGTGAGACGCCGTCGAACACCCTGCAATACCGCTTTGACGGGCCAGAAGAGGCCCCGGTGCTGATCCTCGGTCCCTCACTGGGTACCACCTGGCACATGTGGGACCGGCAGATCCCCGAGCTGACCAAGCAGTGGCGCGTGTTCCGGTTCGATCTGCCGGGGCACGGCGGCGCGCCGGCGTACCCGGCGGGCTCGGTCACCGACCTCACCACCCGGCTGCTGGCCACCCTCGAAGGACTCGGCGTGCAGCGCTTCGGCTACGCGGGCTGCGCGCTCGGCGGTGCCGTCGGCATCCAGTTGGCCCTGCGCCACCCCGAGCGGCTCGCCTCCCTCGCGCTGATCGCCGCCTCGCCCCGCTTCGGCACGGCGGACGAGTTCCGGCAGCGGGGCGTGATCGTCCGGACCAACGGCCTCGACCCCATCGCCCGCACCGCGCCCGAGCGCTGGTTCACCGGCGGGTTCGCCGCCGCGCAGCCCGCGATCACCGAGTGGGCCGTGCAGATGGTGCGTACCACCGACCCCGGCTGCTACATCGCCGCCTGCGAGGCGCTCGCCTCGTTCGACGTCCGGGCCGAACTCGGTCGGGTCGGCGCGCCGACCCTGGTCCTCGTCGGCTCGGACGACCAGGTCACCGGCCCCGCCGAGGCCCGCACCCTGGTCGCCGGCATCCCGGACGCCCGCCTCGCCGTCGTCCCCGGCGCCTCCCACCTGGTGCCGGTGGAGCAGCCCGCGGCGGTCACCGACCTCCTGGTCCGGCACTTCTCGACCGCCTGGCAGCCCGCCTTCGACACCTCCACCGGCCACACGGCCCTGCCGGCGGCCGCCGTCAAGCCGGTCCTGGCGCCCGCTCCGCAGCAGCCCTTGCAGACCGGTCCCGTCGCCGAGATCGCCCCGCTCGCCGTGCCGCCTCAGGCCCAGGGGCGGCCCGACCCCTACGACGCAGGGCTCAAGGTCCGCCGCGAGGTCCTCGGCGACGCGCACGTCGACCGGGCGCTCGCCCAGGCCGACGACTTCTCGGGGGACTTCCAGGAGTTCATCACCCGCTACGCCTGGGGCGAGATCTGGGACCGCCCCGGCCTCGACCGGCGCACCCGCAGCGCCGTGACCCTCACCGCCCTGGTCGCCCGCGGTCACCTGGACGAACTGGTCTTCCACACCAGAGCCGCCCTGCGCAACGGCCTCACCCCGGCGGAGATCAAGGAGGTCCTGCTCCAGGGGGCCGTCTACTGCGGCGTTCCGGCGGCGAACAGCGCGTTCAAGGTCGCCCAGCAGGTCATCCGCGAGGAGACCACCCCCCAGGAGTGAGGCCGCGGGGGAGGGCGGGGGCAGGATGGACGTATGAAGCTCACGAAGATGTCGCACGCCTGCGTCCGCCTGGAGAAGGACGGCCGGACCCTCGTCCTCGACCCCGGCGGGTTCACCGAGGAGGACGCCGCGCTCGGCGCGGACGCGATCCTCGTCACCCATGAGCACCCCGACCACTTCGACGAGTCCCGGCTGCGCGCCGCGATGGAGCACAACCCGGCCGCGGAGATCTGGACCCTCGGGTCCGTCGCGGAGAAGATCTCCCCGGCGTTCCCCGGCCGCGTGCACACCGTCGGCCACGGGGACACCTTCACCGCCGCCGGGTTCGACGTCCAGGTCCACGGCGAACTCCACGCGGTGATCCACCCCGACATCCCGCGCATCACCAACGTCGGCTACCTCGTCGACGGCGGCAAGGTCTTCCACCCCGGTGACGCCCTCACCGTCCCCGACCAGCCGGTGGAGACGCTGATGCTGCCCGTCATGGCCCCCTGGAGCAAGATCTCCGAGGTCATCGACTACGTCCGCGAGCTGAAACCGCAGCGCGCCTACGACATCCACGACGCCCTGCTCACCGACCTGGCCCGCCCGATCTACGACCGCCAGATCGGGCAGCTCGGCGGCGCGGAGCACCTGCGGCTCACCCCCGGGACGTCGGCCGACCTCTGAGGCCGGGACGGCGTTGTCAGACCCGCCGGGTAGGTTGTGGGGCATGCGCATCGCGACCTGGAACGTGAACTCGATCACCGCGCGCCTGCCGAGGCTCCTGGCCTGGCTGGAGAGCAGCGGCACGGACGTGCTGTGCCTCCAGGAGGCCAAGGTCGCCGAGGAGCAGTTCCCCTCGGAGCAACTGCGCGAGCTGGGCTACGAGTCGGCGGTCCACGCGACCGGCCGGTGGAACGGCGTGGCGGTGCTGTCCCGCGTCGGCATCGAGGACGTCGTCAAGGGCCTGCCCGGCGACCCCGGCTTCGACGGCTCGGTCGAGCCCCGCGCCATCTCGGCGACCTGCGGCCCGCTGCGCGTCTGGTCGGTCTACGTGCCGAACGGCCGTGAGGTGGACCACCCGCACTACGCCTACAAGCTCCAGTGGTTCGAGGCCCTGAAGGCGGCCGTCGCCGGTGACGCGGCGGGCAGCCGCCCCTTCGCGGTGATGGGCGACTACAACGTGGCGCCGACGGACGACGACGTCTTCGACCCGGCCGCCTACGTGGGCTCCACGCACGTCACCCCGGCCGAGCGCGCCGCCCTCGCCTCCCTGCGCGAGGCGGGCCTGTCGGACGTGGTCCCGCGGCCCCTGAAGTACGAGCACCCGTTCACGTACTGGGACTACCGCCAGCTCTGCTTCCCGAAGAACCGCGGCATGCGCATCGACCTGGTCTACGCGAACGAACCGTTCACCAAGGCGGTCGAGGACGCGTACGTGGACCGTGAGGAGCGCAAGGGCAAGGGCGCCTCCGACCACGCGCCGGTGGTCGTCGACCTGGACGTATAGGCCGGTTCCCCGGTCACGGCACGAGCAGCGACAGGTCGACCGACTCGGCCATGGCCGCGAGCCCCGCGTCACCCGGGTGCAGATGGTCCCCGCTGTCGTACGCGGCGAGGATGCGCGACGGGTGGTCGGGGTCGCGCACGACGGCGTCGAAATCGAGCACGCCGTCGAAGACCCCGCCACCCCGGATCCACTCGTTGACCGCCGCCCGCTCGGCGTCGACGGCGGCCGTGCACCGCGCCTCGCCCTCGCAGGGCAGGATCGTGGTCGCGAGCATCCTGAGGCCCCGGGCGTGCCCGCGCGCCGCCAGCTCCGACAGCCCCGCGATCACCTGCTCCGCCGAGGTGTCCCACCGCAGGTCGTTGACGCCCTCGAAGACGACCGCCGTACGCGCCGACGTCTGGGCGAGCACGTCCCGGTCGAACCGGTGCAGGGCGCTCACCCCCGCCCCGTCCGTGGACACCCCGTCGCCGGGATACCGGTCGGTGACCACGCGGTTGCCCGAGATGCCCTGGTTCAGCACCCCGTAGGGCGGGACCGCGCCCTGCCGGCGCAGCCGGTCGGCCAGCACGTCCGGCCATCGCCGGTTCGCGTCCACCGTGGACTTGTCGCCGTCGGTGATCGAGTCACCGAGCAGCACCACGGACCCGGGCCCGCCGCTCACGTCGACCCCGGTGAGCAGCGGCCAGCTCGTGATCACCGACGTGTAGGCCGCCGCCGTACCGTCCGCCGCGTGGTCGCCCGGCCCGCTGACGTAGGACCGCTGCTGAGCGAGCCGGTGCACGGGCGCCGCCGGCACCGTGCCGGGCAGATGGAAGCTCACCAGCAGATCGGCGTCCGCCGGCACCGCGAAGCCCAGCGGGTCGCTGAAGGCCTGCGCGCCGGCCGGGACCTCCACCCCGGCCGCGCCACCGAAGGCGAGCGGCACCGGCGCTCCCCGCGCCGCGGCGCCCGATGCCCGCACGGCGACCGTCGCGCTCCCGATCCGCACCGGCGCCGCCGCGAAGGTGTTCTCGAACCGCACCCGCACCCGGGGCCCGCCGGCCGACGTGTGCACGACCAGCCGCAGCGTCCGGTCGGTCCAGGGCCCCACGGCGCCGTAGCCGCCGGTCGACGTCGTCCAGCTGCCCGTCCACCCCTGCGTGGCGGCCCGTACCGTCACCGCGAAGACGTGCAGCCCGGCCGCGCGCGGCAACCGGACCGAGGTGACGGCCCGCCCCGGCACCAGCGGCACCGTCACGACGTACAGGCGCGCCTGTTCGGCGAGTTGCCCACCCGGCGTGTTGATGTGCGGCAGCGCCACCGCCTTCGTGGCGAGCGGCCCGGTACGCCAGTCCGGGGCGGCGAGCCGGTACCCGGAGCGGGTGCCGTTCGCGTAGGCGACCGTGCCCGTGCCGCCCGTCTCCGTGCCCGAGGTGCCCGCCACCAGGAAGGCGAGGGCGTCCCCGCGCCCCGTCACGCGTACCTCCTGCCCTGCCGCGCGGACGTTGTCCGGCTCGCCGGGCTGCCGCCGCGGCCAGGTCAGCCGGGCCCCCTGGACGGTGAGGGCGCGGCCCGGCGTCCAGCCCGCGGCCGTGAGGTCGCGTGCGGACAGCGAGGCGCCGGCCCCGTCGAAGTCGGCCCGGCCGGGGAGGTCGTCGTCGCTGACCGCGATGTTGTCGAACAACTTCTCCAGCGGCACCGGCGCGGCCCGCCGCTCCTCGGCGGCCCGAGCCGCCGGCGCCGTCGGCAGCACGGACCCGCACAGGGCCCCGCACAGGGCCAGGACGGACAGGATCCCCCGGACACATCGGCCCACGGCCGACTCCTCCCGTTCGACCGACACACGACGCACGGTGAAACTGACGCACGGTGAAGCTAGGGAGACATCAGGGACTCGTCAACGAACCGTGCGCGAACTCGGCGAGAACTCGACCGCAAAGGCCGGTCCGCGTGCCCTGTGGTGCGCACGCCGGTACGAATGACACGCTGGGCGTATGAACATCCCTTTCCTGGGCAACCGGCGCCAGAAGCTCGGGTTCCCCGACCCGTCGGGCATCGCGGAGCTCCTCGCCGAGTGCGAACTGCTCCGCTCCCAGGCGTCCCGGGCGGGCGTCCGGCTGGACGACACGGTGGCCTCGCTGGAGGCGCTGGACCAGCTGGTGCCGCGCTGGCGGGACGACGAGGAGATCCTGCACTGGCTCGGCAACGACGCCGGGCTCTACCTGGGCACCGTCCTGGTGCGCACCGTGCCGGGGGCCGGCTGGGAGATCAGATCGGACGGGCAGCCCGTCGTGCGGCTCGCCTCCGGCCGGGAGTTCGACGTCGTGGACTCCGGCCACGAGTGGGCGGCGAACGGGGTGCCCGAGCTGTCCCAGCTGTACGCGGAAGTGGCGGAGGCGTGAGCCCGGCCCCTCAAAAGCTCTGGCCCAAAGTCCGCCGTAAATACGGCTAATGATCGAAAGGTGCGTGTCGCCCCCGCACGTTCGATCTTGCCTGGATACGTTGCGGCAACCACCACACAGCTGAGAGTGAGTAGGGCTGAGTATGGCCGTGGATCCGCTGATCGAGCTGCGTGAAGTCAACAAGCACTTCGGGGAGCTGCATGTCCTTCAGGACATCGACCTCACCGTCGGCAGGGGAGAGGTGGTCGTCGTCATCGGCCCGTCGGGGTCGGGCAAGTCGACCCTGTGCCGTGCGATCAACCGCCTGGAGACGATCGAGTCCGGGGAGATCGTCCTGGACGGCCGGCCGCTGCCGGAGGAAGGCAAGCCCCTGGCCAGGCTGCGCGCCGACGTCGGCATGGTCTTCCAGTCGTTCAACCTCTTCGCTCACAAGACCGTCCTGCAGAACGTCTCCCTGGGACAGACCAAGGTCCGCGGGCGCCGGAAGGAGGACGCCGACCGGCGCTCGCGTGAACTCCTCGACCGGGTCGGTGTCGCCGACCAGGCGGACAAGTACCCGGCGCAGCTCTCCGGCGGACAGCAGCAGCGCGTGGCCATCGCCCGCGCTCTCGCCATGGAGCCCAAGGCGATGCTCTTCGACGAGCCGACCTCCGCCCTCGACCCGGAGATGATCAACGAGGTGCTGGAGGTCATGAAGCAACTGGCCCGCGACGGCATGACCATGATCGTCATCACGCACGAGATGGGCTTCGCCCGCTCGGCCGCCAACCGGGTCGTCTTCATGGCCGACGGCCGTATCGTCGAGGACCGCGTCCCCGACGAGTTCTTCACCAACCCCACCAGCGACCGCGCCAAGGACTTCCTCTCCAAGATCCTCAAGCACTGAACGGGCAGGAGCCGGACAGCTCATCGTGCCGGACCTCGACTACGATGTGTCCTTCATCCCTGTCGGAGAGGGGGACTTCGCCGAAATCCGCCGATCCCGCCGGGGACGAGCAGACCGCCCGTCCGGTCCGCGGGGCATTGCCCGCCGGGCGCGGCCCCCACGGCCCTAGGGCCACGGGGGCGGCGGTTCACATCGGCCAGACCCGTCCGGCGGCAGCCGGAGATCACTGCTCGCGCAGCGGAACCGACACGTACGACGGGTCGTCCGGCGGCGAGGAGAAGGTCAGCTGCCCGCCGGACGGGTTGTGCTCGATGTAGAGCGGGTCGACCGTGTCGACGACCAGGGCGAGGCGATGCCCGGCCGGGACGTCGTAGGCCGTGGAGTACAGCTCCAGGTCGACGCCGAACGGCTTCCCGGGGGTGCGCCCGTGGAAGGTGTACGGCGCGTTGGTGACCAGCTTGCCGAGGCCGAGCGGCCCCACGTCGTAGAGGTAGGCGACGAGGGTGCCGCTCTCCTTGGTCGGGGTGAGGGTCGTGTGCAACTTCGCCGTTCCGCGCACCTGTTGGGCCGTGCCGTACTTCTCCGACTGCCACACGGCGGCCCAGCGGCGGGGGAGCAGGGGGATGGAGGCCATCGGCGGCAGCTGGGCCACCTGGTCGAGGATGCTGGACAGGAAGACGATCCCGCCGTCGGCGCCCGAGTTCACGTTCGTGCGGATCGTGGTGGTGCCCGCGAGGTCGATCTTCCGTTCCGTCGCGGCGACCGACTTCCAGTCCGGGTAGCCCTCGTAGTCGCCGGCGGAGCGGGACTTGAGCTGGACGGGCTGTTCACGGTCGATACCGTTGTCCTCGCCCCTGAGATAGTGGTCGAACCAGCGCTCGGTGTCCTTCCACACGTCGTTGGGCAGCCCGAACAGGCCGGTCAGCTCGGCGGTGGCGTGGTCACCGGGACGCATCTCCAGGCGCTTCGGGCCGGTGAGCTTTTCGTAGAAGTCGGCGTACTGGTTGGGCGGGAAGACGGTGTCGCCCCAGGCGTTGGCGAGCATGACCGCCGCGCCGTTGCTGTTGATCTGGTCGACGTAGGTCACAGCGGAACGTTTCTTTCCCCAGGCGACGAGTTCCGGCTCCTTCGCCAGGTTGGAGGCGTAGAAGTCGTCGAAGACCTGCCGGAGTTCGGCGCTCTGCCGTCCCGTGACCAGGCTCGCGCCGTCCAGCAGGGCGGACGCCTGGACGTGCTGCGTGCGCCCGGAGTAGATCGAGCCGATCAGGTCGGCCCAGCCGCTCAGTGAGGCGACGGCTTTCACCCGTTTGTCCCGGGCGGCCGTGAGCAGGCTGATGCCGGCCCCGTAGGAGACGCCCGCCATGCCGATGTGCCCGGCGTCCGAGGGGGTGTTGGCGAGCGCCCAGTCGATGACCTTCGAGGCGTCGGCGGTGTCGGGTGGGCCCGCTACTTCTATCTCGCCGCCCGACTGCCAGAAGCCGCGCACGTTGTACGTGACCACGACGTACCCGGAGTCGGCGAGTTTCTGTGCCTGCGCCAGGTACTCGACCTGGGGGAGCCCCCAGCTCGTGGGCATGACGAGCAGTGGGTAGCGGCGCGTGCCGTCGGAGCCGGCCGGGGTGACGACGTTGGCCTTGAGGACGGTGCCGCCGTCGCCGGTGATGTCGACGAACCGGACCGGGTTCGGCGCCGCCTGTGCGGTGGGGGCGAGTCCGAGGGCCGTGCCGGCGACCAGGGTCGCCGAGACCGCGCCTACGGTGGTGGTGCGCAGGGCCTTGCGGCGGAGTCCCACGGGTCACTCCTCACTCGTGTAAGTGCAAAGTGACCAGACGGTAACCTCGCCCCCTTACCACTGGTAACCCGTCGGTAAGTTACGTGCCAGTAACGATTGTTGAGGCGTGGAGGATCTCAGGAGGCCCGGTGGCTGCTGCGCGAAGTCTCGGCCGCGGGCAGAGGGGCCTGCGCCGCCCGGGTCACGTCGTCCGCCAGCTCGACGACGTCCGGGCCGTACGCCTGCGAGTTGATCACCTTGAGCAGCAGCACGAAGGAGCCGTTGCCGTACTTGCGGGCCAGCCGTTCGTGGTTGCGGGCGAGGTAGCGGGTGGCGGCCTGGTTGGTGATCGACGTCTGACCGCAGAAGAGGAAGACGGGGCGGATGTTCTGGCTCCGGTCCGCGGTGAGCCGGGCGAGCAGCGCGTACTCCTCCCTGCCGTTCTCCACGCGGTAGCGCTCGGAACCGACCTGGAACGAGCCCCGGTCCGGCCCCGGTTCGGCGTCGACGTTCACCCGCACCCCGGGCAGCAGGGAGGACAGGTGGGCGGCCATACGGCGGTTGGACGCCGGCCCGCCGACGCAGAACTCGGTGCGCTCGCCGAAGCCCTGACGCGCCGTGTCGTGCGGGAGTATCTGGGCGTGGGCGTTGCAGTCCTTGATCAGCGCGGCGAGTTCGAGGAGCGCGAACACGTCGTAGCGCATCACCGCGAACTCGGGTCCCGCGGCACCCCGGTTCACCACCAGCAGCGATTCGGAGTTGTCGGGCAGCCCGAAGAAGACCTGCTTCCGGCGGAGCCTGCGCTTCCACAGGTAGGTGCGGGCCACCCAGCCGATCGCGGCACTGACACCCGCCGCGACCACGCCCAGGACGATGTTGCGCACGTCGTCATTCATGGGCGCGCATGGTAGCGGGCCCGACGCACCGGTGTTCGACGTGTGCCTGACGCGACCATGGACATGAATTAAGCTGCGCGGACGGCCTTTGACTGGAGGTGCGGATGCGTCGCCCTGTCGCACGGAATCTGACGGTCCTGGCGGTTTCGGCCGCCGTGGTGGTGTCGGTGGGAGCGGCGGCGCCGCCGACCGCGCAGCGCACCGCCGAGGAGAAATCCCCCCTGGCCGTCGGCTACGGCGGCGCCGTCTCCAGCGTCGACCCCGACGCCTCGGCCGCCGGCGTCGAGGTCCTGCGCAAGGGGGGCAATGCCGTCGACGCGGCCGTCGCCACCGCCGCCGCGCTCGGCGTCACCGAGCCCTACTCCGCCGGCATCGGCGGAGGCGGCTACTTCGTCTACTACGACGCCAAGTCCCGTACGGTGCGCACCATCGACGGCCGCGAGACCGCGCCGCGGAGCGCCGACAAGAACCTGTTCGTCGAGAACGGCAAGCCCATCCCGTTCGCAGAGGCCGTCAGCAGCGGCCTGAGTGTCGGCACGCCCGGCACGCCCGGCACCTGGCAGACGGCCCTCGACCAGTGGGGCAGCAAGGGGCTCGCGAGCGTCCTGAAGCCGGCCGAGCGGCTCGCCCGCGACGGCTTCACGGTCGACGACACCTTCCGCTCGCAGACCGCGTCCAACGAGACGCGCTTCCGCTACTTCCCGGACACCGCCGAGCTGTTCCTGCCGGGCGGGCAGCTCCCGGTCGTCGGTTCCACCTTCAAGAACCCCGATCTCGCGCGTACCTACGCGGAGTTGGGGCGCAAGGGGGTCGGGGCGCTCTACCGCGGCCCGCTCGGGCGCGAGATCGTCGACACGGTCAACAAGCCGCCGGTGGACCCCGGCTCGGGCTGGAACGCCCGGCCGGGCGACCTCTCCGCGAAGGACCTCGCGGCGTACCGCACCAAGCTCCAGGCGCCGACCAGGACCTCGTACCACGGCCTCGGCGTCTACTCCATGGCACCGTCCTCCTCAGGCGGGACGACGGTCGGCGAGGCGCTCAACATCCTGGAGCGGACCGACCTGTCGAAGGCGAGCCAGGCGAAGTACCTGCACCGCTTCATCGAGGCGAGCCGGATCGCCTTCGCCGACCGGGGGCGCTGGGTGGGCGACCCCGCCTTCGAGGACGTGCCGACGAAGGAACTCCTGTCCCAAAGGTTCGCCGACTCACGGGCCTGCCTCATCAAGGACGACGCCGTGCTCACCAGCCCGGTGGCGCCCGGCGACCCGCGTCACCCCGAGCGGTGTGGCTCCGGCGGCACGGCCGCTCCCACGACGTACGAGGGCGACAGCACCACGCATCTGACCGTGGCCGACAAGTGGGGGAACGTCGTCGCCTACACGCTCACCATCGAGCAGACGGGCGGCAGCGGCATCACCGTCCCGGGGCGCGGGTTCATCCTCAACAACGAGCTGACGGACTTCTCCTTCACCCCGGCGAACCCCGCCGTGCACGACCCGAACCTGCCGGGGCCGGGGAAGCGGCCCCGTTCCTCGATCTCGCCGACGATCGTGCTCGACCGGCACGACAAGCCCGTGGTGGCGCTGGGGTCGCCGGGCGGGGCGACCATCATCACGACCGTTCTCCAGACGCTCGTCGGGTTCCTCGACCGGGGGCTGCCTCTCGTGGACGCCATCGCGGCGCCTCGGGCCAGCCAGCGCAATGCCGCGCAGACCGAGCTGGAACCGGGGCTGTACGGCGACGCCGGGCTGAGGAAGCAGCTCGAGGCGATCGGGCACTCCTTCAAGGCCAACCCGGAGATCGGCGCGGCGACCGGTGTTCAGCGGCTGCCCGGGGGGAAGTGGCTGGCAGCCGCTGAGACGGTACGGCGAGGTGGGGGATCGGCGATGGTCGTGCAACCTGTGCGTTGAGTGCCGGGTGCGGGTGTGGGGGGCTGGTCGCGCCCACGCGGCGGAGCAGCCGCGCATCGATACAGCCCCGCGCCCCTAAGAGGACGATGCCGAGCTCTGCGTCCGGAAGGCCAAGTGGCCGTCCTCCACGTCGACCGTGACCCTGCCGCCTTCCTCGACCCTGCCGTCCAGCATCAGCCGGGAGAGTTCGTTCTCCACCTCGCGCTGGATCGTGCGGCGCAGCGGGCGGGCGCCGTACTCCGGCTGGTAGCCGTGGTCGGCCAGCCATTCCACCGCCTGGTCCGTGAAGGTCACCGTGATGCCCTGGGCCCGGACGAGGGAACGGGTGCGGTCCAGCAGCAGATCGGTGATCTGACGCAGCTGGTCCGTGGTGAGCTGGCGGAAGACGACGATCTCGTCGATGCGGTTGAGGAACTCCGGGCGGAAGTGCTCGCGCAGGGGGCGCAGGATCTGCTCCCGCCGGGCCTCCTCGTCCGCGTCGGCGCCGCCGGCCGCGAACCCCGTGGTGGCGCCGCGGCGGGTGATCGCCTCGGAGCCGAGGTTGCTGGTCATCACGATGACGGTGTTGGTGAAGTCGACCGTACGGCCCTGGGAGTCGGTGAGGCGTCCGTCGTCGAGGACCTGGAGCAGGATGTTGAAGACGTCCGGGTGGGCCTTCTCGACCTCGTCCAGCAGCAGGAGTGAGTACGGGTGGCGGCGGACCACCTCGGTCAGCTGTCCCGCCTCCTCGTGGCCGACGTAGCCGGGCGGGGCGCCGATCAGACGGCTCACCGTGTGCCGCTCCTGGTACTCGCTCATGTCGAGGCGGACCATGCGGTCCTCGCTGCCGAACAGCGCCTCGGCGAGCGCCCGGGCCAGTTCGGTCTTGCCGACGCCGGTCGGGCCGAGGAACAGGAAGCTGCCGATCGGCCGGTCGGGGCTGGCCAGACCGGCGCGGGAGCGCAGCACCGCGTCCGAGACGACCCGCACGGCCTCGTCCTGGCCGACGACCCGCTGGTGCAGGTGCTCCTCCAGGCCCAGCAGCCGGTCCTTCTCCTCCTGGGTGAGGCTGCTGACCGGGATGCCGGTCTGCCGGGACACCACCTCGGCGATCGCCTCGGCCCCGACCACCAGGTCCTGGCCCTCGTCGATCTCACCCTCGCCGCCGGCCTGGGTGATCCGCTGCTTCAGATCCACGATCCGGTCGCGCAACTGGGTGGCCTGCTCGTACCGCTCGTCCGCGACCGCCTGGTCCTTGTCCCGGGTCAGCTCCTCCAGCTCGCGCTCCATGGCGCGGACGTCCGTGCCCTTGGTCCGGGCCCGCAGCCGCACCCGGGCGCCGGCCTGGTCGATCAGGTCGATGGCCTTGTCGGGCAGCCGGCGGTCGGTGAGGTAGCGGTCCGAGAGCTCCACGGCCGCCAGCAGGGCCTCGTCGGTGTAGCGGACCTGGTGGTGGGCCTCGTAGCGGTCGCGGAGACCGCGCAGGATCTCGATCGCGTCCGCGGCGGTGGGCTCCGGCACCATGATCGGCTGGAAGCGGCGGGCCAGCGCCGCGTCCTTCTCGATCCGGCGGTACTCCTCCAGCGTGGTGGCGCCCACGATGTGCAGCTCGCCACGGGCGAGGGCCGGCTTGAGGATGTTGCCGGCGTCCATGGAACTGCCGTCACCGCCACCCGAACCGGCGCCGACGACCGTGTGCAGCTCGTCGATGAAGATGATCAACTCTTCGGAGTGGGCGCGGATCTCGCCCACGATGTTGTTCATCCGCTCCTCGAAGTCGCCCCGGTAGCGGGTGCCCGCGACCACGCCGGTCAGGTCCAGCGCGACGACACGGCGTCCGATCAGCACGTCGGGCACATCCCCCTCGGAGATGCGCTGCGCCAGCCCCTCGACGATGGCGGTCTTGCCGACGCCCGCGTCACCGATCAGCACCGGGTTGTTCTTGCCGCGCCGGGAGAGGACCTCGACGGTCTGCTCGATCTCCTGGTCCCGGCCGATCACCGGGTCGATACGGCCCTGCCGGGCCAGTTCGGTGAGGTCGCGGCCGTACTTGTCGAGGGTCGGCGTGTTCGTCACGCGCGGCCGTTCGGCCTGGGGTGCCTCCGGTGCCTCGGGCGGGCCGGAGGGGGCGAAGCGGGCCGCGTTCAGTATGTGCCCGGCGGCCGAGTCGGGGTTCGAGGCCAGGGCACTGAGCACGTGCTCGGGGCCGATGTAGCCGTAGCCGCGGGCCCGGGCCATCTCGTGCGCGTCCAGCAGGGCCCGCTTGGCCGCGGGGGTGAGGGAGAGCGCGGTCGGCGGCGGGGTGTCGTCCGGGCCGTGCTGGGCCGGACCCGACCGCTCGTCGATCTGGGAGGCCATCGAGTCCGGATTCGCACCGGCCTTGCTGAGCAGGGTCCGGGTGGGCTCGGTGGCGAGCGCCGCCCGCAGCAGATGCTGAGTGTCCAGGTCCCGGCTGCCGTGCTCGGCGGCGTACTGGGCGGCGCCGCGGACGAGCTCCCGGGCCGGCTGGCTGAGCAGCCGGCCGAGGTCGATCTGCCGGGGACTAGGGCGCGGTCCGCCGAAGAAGCGTGCGAGGAATTCTCCGAAGGGGTCCGAGCCGTAGCCCTCCGGGCTGCTGAAGCCGCTGCTCATGGGCCTTCCGTTCCCGGCGTCCCCGGCGCCCGGGCGGGGGACGCCCTCGCTGGTCGACGTGCCGGGGTCGGGTAACCCGGGTGGCAGCCCGTTACACCTGGGACGCGCTCGTAGAACACCTTCGCACGATCGCCGGTGACGGGCACCTTCGGGGCATTTCGGGAGGATACGGGCCGCCGGGCGTGGTCAGTGCGTGGTCAGCGCGCGGTCAGGATCCTCGGTCCGGAGTCCGTGATCGCCACCGTGTGCTCAGCGTGGGCCGCGCGGGAGCCGTCGTCGGTCTTCAGCGTCCAGCCGTCGGGGGCCGCGTGGAAGCCGTCCGTGCCGCCGGCGATGACCATGGGCTCGATCGCCAGCGCCATGCCGTGCCGCAGCCGCATCCCGCGCCCCGGACGGCCCTCGTTCGGCACGGACGGGTCCTCGTGCATACGGCGGCCGATGCCGTGGCCGCCGAAACCGTCCGGGATGCCGTAGCCCGCGGCGCGGCACACGGTGCCGATCGCGTGGGCGATGTCGCCGATGCGGTTGCCCACCACGGCCGCCTCGATGCCCGCGGCGAGGGCCCGCTCGACGGTCTCGATCAGGCGCAGGTCGGCCTCCCGCGGCGTGCCCACGACGAAGCTGAGCGCGGAGTCGCCCACCCAGCCGCCCAGTTCGGCACCGAAGTCGAGCGACACGAGGTCGCCGTCGCGCAGCCGGTAGCGGCCCGGGACGCCGTGCACGATCGCGTCGTTGACCGAGGCGCAGAGGACGGCGGGGAAAGGGGTCGGGGCGAAGGAGGGCCGGTATCCCAGGAACGGCGATTTCGCGCCCGCCTCGCGCAGCACGTCGTGCGCCACCTCGTCCAGTTCCAGCAAGGAGACGCCCACGCGCGCGGCCTGCCGTGCGGCCGTCAGGGCGCGGGCGACGACCTGGCCCGCTTCGTACATGGCATCGATCGATGTGTCGGTCTTCAGCTCCACCATGCCAATTACTATACCGGTATTAGAATGGGGGCATGGTGCGCACCCCTCTCACCCCCGAAGAGCGCGAACGCGGCGAGCGGCTGGGCAGGCTGCTGCGAGCGGCGCGCGGCGACCGGAGCATGACGGAGGTCGCCGCGCGCGCGGGCATCTCCGCCGAGACCCTCCGGAAGATCGAGACCGGGCGGGCCCCGACCCCGGCCTTCTTCACCGTGGCCGCGCTGGCCGGTGTGCTCGGGCTGTCCATGGACGAGCTGGCGGTGCGGTGCGTGATGGTGCCGGTCTGACACGCGCGGCGCTGAGGCTCCCGCGCCGCGCGCGAAAACTCCCCGTAGCACGCCTGTAACACGACTGGTGTTGCCTACTGGGCGGAGCCCTCCGGTCCTGACGCGGGAGTCGAGCGATGGCAGCGGAACAACTCCCGTCCGCAGTACGGGAGTTCGCGCACTACCTGGACGGTCTGCTGGCACGCCTCGACCCTTCCGGCGGCTGGTGCGCGGTGTTCTGGCAGCGCGACCCCGAGGGCATGCGGGCCTGCCTCGACGGGCGCGAGCTGCCGCCCTGGGACGTGGTGGAGGCGCTGCTGCACGACCTCGCCGGGCAGTACGGCCCCGGCGGCGCCGGTCCGGAGGCGGAACGCGCCCGGGCCCTGCACGCGTCCGCGCTCACCGCGCACGACGCCCGGCCGGGCGCCCGCGACGCCCTCGGGGACCGGCTCGACGTCATGCTCCGCGAGCAGAGGTACGCCGCCGACCGCCAGGCGGAACTGACCCGCCTCCTCGCCTCGGCCACCACCCGCGACGAGGCCGACGCCCTCCGCCTCGACCTGGCCTGGGCCCACGACGACCACGAGCGCGCGACGGCGCGGTGCGCGGAACTCCGCGCCCGGATGGCCGGCCTGGACCGCCGTGAGCGCGAGGCCGTGACCGTCCGTCGCATCCCCGGTGAACCCGTTCCCGCGGCGCGGGGCGACGGGAGCGGACCGGGCGGCGCCGGCCCGGGGCCCGCACCGGGCCCCCACGGCGCCGGGGAGGGGACGGCCGACGGGTACGGAGCGCGGCGCCACCCTTCAAACGGCCTCTCCGCCACGCCGGACGAGCACACCCACCCGTCCCCCCGCGACCCGTCGGCCACGACAACACCCGCCCCACCACGACACCGCACCGAGCAGACCGCGGACGGGTCGGGCCACGGCGGCCCGGAGGGCACCCGGCGCGCGGGCTCGGAACCTGGGCAGGGCGGTCGTTCGTTCGGGCAGGCGCCGGAGGGGGCGGGCTCCGGCTCGGAGGGCGCCCGGAGTGCGGGCTCGGGGCCTGGGCATGGGGGTCGTCCGTACAGGCAGGCGCCGGATGGGTCGGAGTACGGCGGCCCGGAGGGCACGCGGTATGCGGGCTCGGGCTCTGGGCCGGGGGATCGTTCGTTCGGGCAGGCGTCGGAGGGGGCGGGCTATGTCGGCCCGGAGGACAGTCGGCGGGCGGGCTCGGGCCCCGGGTACGAGGGTCGTCCGTACAGGCAGACGCCGGGCGGGTCGGGTTATGGCGGACCCGGCGACACCCGGGGCGCGGGGTCGCGTCCCGGGTCGGAGGGTCAGTTGGGCGAGCAGGCGGGCGGTTGGGCCGTCTCCGGGGAAGCCGCCGATGACGCCAGGTCACAGCCGGACGCGGCCTCGCTGTCCGACACCCCCGGGGCTTCGGCCTCCCGGCCGTTCGACACACCGGAACCTCCAGCCCCCAGCCCGGCCGTCCCCAAGCAGCGCAAACGCCGGCGCGGCGGCGCACGGTTCGCGGGGATGGTCGAGGAGGAGGCCGCGCCCGAGGTCGTACCGCCCGCTGTCGTGCCGACGCTTCCCGAAGCCGCCCCCGTCACCGGCCGCAGCCCGCGCGGCGCGCGGTTCGCCTGGGCCGACGTGGACAGGGGAGCGGAGCCCGCGGAGCCGCCGGGCGAAGCCATGGGCGTGGGGGACCGCAGCGATGTCGCACGCACCGTCGAGGCACTCGCGCGGCTGCGGGGCGAGGGGCGCAGCGGAGAGGCCCACGCGCTGCTGGTCGAGGCCGCGGACCGCGCCCCGGCCACGTTCCCGCTGCTCGCGGACGAGCTGGAGCGGGCCGGGCTGGGCGCCGACTGGCAGACCCTGTTGTGGGAGGCCGCCTCGCTGCCCGCCGGCCGGCTGGTCGCCGCGGCGGACGCGCTGCGCGCGGCCGGGCGCCCGGGCGACGGCCGGCAGATCCTGCGGCAGGGTGTCGCCCGGCCTCCGGGCGAGGTCGGGCACGCCGTGCTCGGGCTCGTCGCCGAGGGGCGCCGCCGTGAGGTGCGCGCGCTGCTCGACGCCTACGTCAGGGCCCGTACCCCGGAGGAGGCGGCCCGCAGCGCCGAACCCGACCCCCGGCGCCTGGTACCACTCCTGCTGGAGGCCGCCCAGGGGGTGTCGGAGGAGCGCCGGTGGGATCTCCTGCACGCCCTGCGGGTGGCAGGGTTCCCCGCCTGACCGGCACCGCGGCGGCCCGGCCGACTCACCCACAGGAGTGCGAATCCCGCCCGGCCCAGCGGGTTGGGGACGATGGTCTTGGCAAGCCCTCGCCGGAGGCTTACGTTCGTGGCTCTATGGCCCGTTTCTACGGGCGTAGAGGCGCTGACGTCGCGTCGAAGGAGCAGCTCATGGCCAACGTCGTACGTGCCGCTCTGGTCCAGGCCACCTGGACCGGCGACACCGAGTCCATGGTGGCGAAACACGAGGAGCACGCCCGCGAGGCGGCCCGCCGGGGCGCGAGGATCATCGGTTTCCAGGAAGTCTTCAACAGCCCCTACTTCTGCCAGGTCCAGGAGGCCGAGCACTACCGCTGGGCCGAGCCCGTCCCCGACGGCCCCACCGTGCGCCGGATGCGGGACCTCGCCCGCGAGACCGGCATGGTGATCGTCGCGCCGGTCTTCGAGATCGAGCAGTCCGGCTTCTACTACAACACCGCGGCCGTGATCGACTCCGACGGCGGCTACCTCGGCAAGTACCGCAAGCACCACATCCCGCAGGTCAAGGGCTTCTGGGAGAAGTACTACTTCAAACCCGGCAACCTCGGCTGGCCCGTCTTCGCGACATCCGTCGGCCGGGTCGGCGTCTGCATCTGCTACGACCGCCACTTCCCGGAGGGCTGGCGGCAGCTCGGCCTGGCCGGGGCCCAGCTGGTCTACAACCCCTCCGCCACGCACCGCGGCCTCTCCTCCCACCTGTGGCAGCTGGAGCAGCCCGCCGCGGCCGTCGCCAACGAGTACTTCGTCGCCGCGATCAACCGTGTCGGCCAGGAGGAGTACGGCGACAACGACTTCTACGGCACGAGCTACTTCGTCGACCCGCGCGGGCAGTTCGTGGGGGACGTCGCCAGCGACAGCAAGGAGGAGCTCGTGGTCCGCGACCTCGATCTCGACCTCATCGAAGAAGTGCGGCAGCAGTGGGCCTTCTACCGCGACCGCCGCCCCGACGCCTACGAAGGGCTGGTGAAGCCGTGACCGACGACCTGCTGGGCCGCCACCGGGCCGTGCTCCCCGACTGGCTCGCCCTCTACTACGAGGAGCCCATCGAGATCACCCACGGCGAGGGCCGCCACGTCTGGGACGCCCAGGGCAACCGGTACCTCGACTTCTTCGGCGGCATCCTCACCACCATGACCGCGCACGCGCTGCCCGAGGTGACGAAGGCGGTGAGTGAGCAGGCCGGGCGGATCATCCACTCCTCGACCCTGTACCTCAACCGCCCCATGGTCGAACTCGCCGAGCGCATCGCCCAGCTGAGCGGCATCCCGAACGCCCGGGTCTTCTTCACCACGTCCGGCACCGAGGCCAACGACACGGCCCTGCTGCTGGCCACGGCGTACCGGCGCAGCAACACCGTCCTCGCGATGCGCAACAGCTACCACGGCCGTTCCTTCAGCTCCGTCGGCATCACCGGCAACCGCGGCTGGTCCCCGACCTCCCTGTCGCCGCTCCAGGCCCTGTACGTCCACGGCGGTGTGCGCACCCGCGGCCCCTACGCCCATCTCGGCGACGCCGACTTCATCGCGGCCTGCGTCGAGGACCTGGTCGACCTGCTCGGGCACACCCGCGCCCCGGCCGCGCTGATCGCCGAACCCATCCAGGGCGTCGGCGGCTTCACCTCACCGCCGGACGGGCTGTACGCCGCGTTCCGCGAGGTGCTGCGCGAGCGCGGCATCCTGTGGATCGCCGACGAGGTGCAGACCGGCTGGGGCCGCACCGGCGAGCACTTCTGGGGCTGGCAGGCCCACGGCCGGAACGGGCCGCCGGACATCATGACCTTCGCCAAGGGCATCGGCAACGGCATGTCCATCGGCGGTGTCGTCGCCCGCTCCGAGATCATGAACTGCCTGGACTCCAACAGCATCTCCACGTTCGGCGGCACCCAGATCACCATGGCGGCGGGCCTCGCCAACCTCAACTACCTGCTGGAACACGACCTGCAAGGCAACGCACGACGCGTCGGCGGCCTGCTCATCGAGCGGCTGCGGGCCGCCGCCGCACAGGTGCCGGCCGTGCGGGAGGTACGCGGACGCGGCCTGATGATCGGCATCGAGATCACCGAACCGGGGACCGACACGGCCGACCCGAAGGCCGCCGCGGCCGTCCTGGAGGCGGCCCGTGAGGGCGGCCTGCTGATCGGCAAGGGCGGCGGCCACAACACCAGTTCGCTGCGCGTCGCCCCGCCGCTGTCCCTCAACGTCGCGGAGGCCGAGGAAGGCGCCGCGATCCTCGAGAACGCTCTGAGGAGCATCCAGTAGCAGTGGACTGAACGACCAGAGCAAGGGGTACGGCGCCATGACCATCACCTTGGATTCCCTGGAACCCGCGCTGTCGGTCCGGCAGGTCCTCACCCTGGAGCGGGTGCTCGCCGGGGAGCCCGAGGTGGTGGCCGGTGCGAGCCAGCTCGACCGGCCGGTGCGCTGGGTGCACGTCGCCGAGGCCGCCGACGTCGGTGTGATGCTGAGCGGCGGCGAGATGGTCCTCACCACCGGCGTGCTGCTGGCCGGCGACGAGGACAAGCAGGCCGAGTACGTCCGCTCGCTGTACCGCGCGGAGGCCGCCGCCGTCGTCCTCGGACTCGGCCGCGCCTTCCCGGCCCCGCCGGACGTGATGCGCCGGGCCGCCGAACGGTGCGGACTGCCGATGGTCGTCCTGCACCGGCCCTTCCCCTTCGCCGAGCTCACCGAGGAGGTCCAGTCACGGCTCGTACGGCGCAAGTTCGCCGCCGTCAGCCTCTCCGAGGCCGTCCGCACCGAACTCACCGCCCTCATCACCGCGGGCGCCCCGCTGCAACGCCTGCTCGACGAGGTCGCCCGGCACAGCGCCTGCCCCGTCGTCGTCACCAACCTCGCCCACCGCGTCCTCGGCACGGCGGGGGAGCGGTCGGCCGTGGACGACGTGCTGCGCGACTGGGAACGCATCGCCCGCCAGGCATGGGGGTACCACCCAGGCCTTTCAGGCACTGGGGGAGGCACCGAGGGCGACGGCTGGATCCGGGCCGAACTGGGCGGCCGCGGGGAGCGGTGGGGCCGGATCGTGCTCTGCGGCTACCGCGGCGACACCGCCACCGGACGGCTGCTCGCCGACCGCGCCGCCGAGGCCCTCGTCCTGCACCGCATGCTCGGCGGTGGCGCCGCCTGCTCGTGGGAGGAGCAGTCCGCGCAGAGCCTGCTCACCGACCTGGTCAGCGGAGTCGTACCGGCGCGTCAGCTGCTGCCCCGGGCCCGCGCGGCCGGACTGCCGGTCAACCTGCGGACGTTCGTGCCGCTGGTCGTCCGCGACGGCGACACCGGCCGGCTGGAACGGCTGCTGCGGCTGCTGGGCCTGCCCGGCCTGGTCGCCGAACTGGCCGACGGGGCCACCGCCGTGCTGCTCAGCCTCGCCCGCGACCAGGACGCGGACGCTCTCGCCGAGCACTTCGCGACCCGGCTGCGCACCGAGTCCGGCACCGCCGGCACGGTCGTCGCCGCGGCCGACCCCCGGACCGTCTGGGACGACGTACCCGCCGGACTGCGCGAGGCCCAGCACGTCGCGGACGCCGTCGCCGACTCCGCCACGGCCCTCGAACTGCCACCGGTCGTCCGCCTCAGGGACGTCCACCTGCGGGGCCTGATCCGCTTGCTGCGCGACGACCCGCACGTGCAGTCCTTCGCGGAACGGGAGCTGGACGGGCTGCTGCGCGAGGGCGACGAGGGCCTGCTGTCCGTCCTGCGCACCTACCTCGCCACCGGCCGCAACAAGTCCCGCACGGCCCTGCTCCACCACGTCTCCCGGCCCGCCCTCTACCGCCGGCTGGAGTCCATACAGGTCCGCCTCGGCGTGGACCTCGACGACTTCGAGCAGGCCGCCTCGGTGCACATCGCGCTTCTCGCGCACGACGCGCAACAGCAGTGAAACACCCGACCACCTGGGAAAACGGCGGTGAAACATGGGCCCACGGCAGAGTGACACGGTGGCACGCCGCAGGCCCCCGGACGTGACACGGTGCACCTCAAAGACTCCTTCGCGACTTCCTAGGCTCACGGCACACCGAGCGACCGGAGGTCCCGATGAGCCGAGTGATCCGTGCCGCCGTCTTCCAGACCGCCTGGACCGGCGACAAGGAGTCGATGATCCAGGTCCACGAGCAGGCGGCCCGCGACGCGGCCGCGCAGGGCGCCCAGGTCCTGTGCTTCCAGGAGCTGTTCTACGGGCCGTACTTCTGCCAGGTACAGGACCCGGCCTTCTACGAGTACGCCGAGCAGATCCCCGAGGGCCCGATCGTCCGCCGCTTCCAGGCACTCGCGAAGGAACTGGGCATCGTCCTGGTGCTGCCGATGTACGAGGAGGAGCAGCCCGGGGTCCTCTACAACACCGCCGCCGTGATCGACGCGGACGGCTCCTACCTCGGCAAGTACCGCAAGACCCACATCCCCCAGGTCAGGGGCTTCTGGGAGAAGTTCTACTTCCGCCCCGGCAACTCCGGCTGGCCCGTCTTCGACACCAAGGTCGGCCGTGTCGGCGTCTACATCTGCTACGACCGCCACTTCCCCGAGGGCTGGCGGGCGCTCGGCCTCGCGGGCGCGGAGATCGTCTTCAACCCCTCGGCCACCTCCCGCGGCCTCTCCGGCTACCTCTGGCAGCTGGAACAGCCGGCGGCGGCCGTGGCCAACGAGTACTTCGTCGGCGCGATCAACCGGGTGGGCGTCGAGGAGTACGGCGACAACGACTTCTACGGCACCTCGTACTTCGTCGACCCGGAGGCCCAGTTCGTCGGCGAGGTGGCGAGCGACAAGGAGAGCGAACTCGTCGTCCGGGACCTGGACATGGCCAAACTCCGCGAGGTCCGCGACCGGTGGCAGTTCTACCGGGACCGGGCGCCTGGAGCCTACGGTCCGCTGACGGCCCCCTAGGGGCGCGGGGAACTGCGCGACCAGCCACATGCAACCGTCACGTTCACACGGCGAGGAGCGACACAGCATGAGCACCCGAACCGTCATCCGCGGCGGCCTCGTCATCACCGCATCCGACGAGATCCACGCCGACGTCCTGATCGAGGACGGCCGAATCGCCGCCCTCGCGGCCTCCAGCACCCCCGCCGCACAGACCTTCACCGCCGACCGGGTCATCGACGCCACCGGAAAGTACGTCATCCCCGGCGGCGTCGACGCCCACACCCACATGGAACTCCCCTTCGGCGGCACCTTCGCCTCCGACACCTTCGAGACCGGCACCCGCGCCGCCGCCTGGGGCGGCACGACCACGATCGTCGACTTCGCCGTGCAGAGCGTCGGCCACACCCTGCGCGAGGGCCTCGACACCTGGCACGCCAAAGCCGAGGGCAACTGCGCGATCGACTACGGCTTCCACATGATCGTCTCCGACGTGAACCACGAGACGCTCAAGGAGATGGACATGCTGATCGAGGAGGGCGTGTCCTCGTTCAAGCAGTTCATGGCCTACCCGGGCGTCTTCTATAGCGACGACGGACAGATCCTGCGCGCCATGCAGCGCTCCGCCGAGAACGGCGGCCTGATCATGATGCACGCCGAGAACGGCATCGCCATCGACGTCCTGGTGGAGCAGGCGCTGGCCCGCGGCGAGACCGACCCGCGCTACCACGGCGAGGTCCGCAAGGCCCTGCTGGAGGCCGAAGCCACCCACCGCGCCATCAAGCTCGCCCAGGTCGCCGGCGCCCCCCTGTACGTCGTGCACGTCTCGGCGACGGAGGCGGTCGCCGAGCTGGCCCGGGCCCGCGACGAGGGGCTCAACGTCTTCGGCGAGACGTGCCCGCAGTACCTGTTCCTCTCCACGGACAACCTCGCCGAACCGGAGTTCGAGGGCGCCAAGTACGTGTGCAGCACCCCGCTGAGGCCGAAGGAACACCAGGCCGCCCTGTGGCGGGGGCTCCGGACGAACGACCTCCAGGTCGTCTCCACCGACCACTGCCCCTTCTGCTTCGTCGGCCAGAAGGAGCTCGGCCGCGGCGACTTCTCCAAGATCCCCAACGGACTCCCGGGTGTCGAGAACCGGATGGACCTGCTCCACCAGGCGGTCCTAGACGGGCACATCTCGCGCCGCCGCTGGATCGAGATCGCCTGCGCCACCCCGGCCCGGATGTTCGGCCTGTACCCGAAGAAGGGCACCATCGCGCCGGGCGCGGACGCCGACGTCGTCATCTACGACCCGCACGCCGAGCAGATCATCTCGGCCGACACGCACCACATGAACGTCGACTACTCGGCGTACGAGGGCAGGCACGTCACCGGCCGGGTCGAGACGGTCCTCTCGCGGGGCGTGCCCGTCATCACCGAGCGGGAGTACACCGGTCACGCCGGACACGGCGTCTTCACCCCGCGATCCACCTGTCAGTACCTCAACTAGGAGTGGCGCAGATGGACTTCGGACTCGTCCTGCAGACCGACCCGCCGGCCTCGCGGGTGATCAGCCTGATGAAGCGCGCGGAACGGAACGGTTTCTCGTACGGCTGGACCTTCGACTCCGCCGTGCTGTGGCAGGAGCCGTTCGTGATCTACAGCCAGATCCTGGCCAACACCACGAAGCTGAAGGTCGGGCCGATGGTGACCAACCCGGGCACCCGCACCTGGGAGGTCACCGCCTCCACCTTCGCCACCCTCAACGACATGTTCGGCAACCGCACGGTCTGCGGCATCGGCCGCGGTGACTCCGCCATGCGCGTGGCCGGCCGCAAGCCCAACACACTGGCCCGGATCAGCGACGCCATGCACGTCATCCGGGCGCTCGCCGGTGGCCGGGAGGCCGACCTCGGGGGCGGCACCGTCGTCCGCTTCCCCTGGATCAGGCCCGGCGCCGAACTGCCCGTGTGGATGGCCGCGTACGGCCCCAAGGCCCTGAGGATGGCCGGGGAGGAGGCGGACGGGTTCATCCTCCAGCTGGCCGACCTCTATCTGACCGAGTACATGGTCAAGGCAGTGAAGGACGCGGCCGTCGCCGCGGGCCGGGACCCCGCCGAGGTGACCGTCTGCGTGGCGGCCCCGGCCTACGTCACCGAGGACGACTCGCCCGAGGCGCTCGCCCACGCGCGCGAGCAGTGCCGGTGGTTCGGCGGGATGGTCGGCAACCACGTCGCCGACCTGGTGGCCAAGTACGGGGAGCACTCCGCCGCCGTCCCCGACGAACTCACCGACTACATCAAGGCGCGCGAGGGGTACGACTACTCCCACCACGGGCGCAGCGGGAACCCCGACGCCCAGTTCGTGCCCGACGAGATCGTCGACCGGTTCTGCCTGATCGGCCCGGTCGAGCGGCACATCGAGAAGCTGAACGCGCTGCGCGCCCTCGGCGTGGACCAGTTCGCCGTGTACGACATGCACGACGCGCAGGAAGCCGTGATCGACGCGTACGGATCACGCGTGATCCCGGCCGTCAACGGCTGACCCTTCCCTCGCGGAACCCCTATTGAGCTCCCCCTCCCCGGCGGCCCGGGGAGGGGGCCCAGGACGCTCCCGAGCGCACCCCCCCATCGGCGTCACCCGCATGGCCTTTCCCGTCCCACCTCCCCTGATTGGCCTGGCCCATGACCGACACCGCTCCCACGGCCACCCCGCCGACCTCACAAGTCACCCTCGCCGACGGCCGGGTGGAGATCGCCCCGGGCGTTCCCGCACCGACCGGCCGCTACGCCAACGAGGACCTGCTGCCGGTCCCCGTCGAGGGGCGCACCTGGACCACGTACAACTTCTCCGCGCTGTGGGTCGGCATGGCCCACAACACCGCATCCTGGACCCTGGCCTCCGGTCTGATCGCCGTCGGCATGGACTGGAAGCAGGCGGTGTTCACCATCGCCCTGGCCAACGTGATCGTGCTCATACCGATGCTGCTCACCGGGCACGCCGGACCCAAGTACGGCATCCCCTTCCCCGTCTTCGCCCGGGCCTCCTTCGGTGTTCGCGGCGCCAACCTGCCCGCCGTCGTACGGGCGCTGGTCGCGTGCGGCTGGTTCGGCATCCAGACCTGGATCGGCGGCGAGGCCATCTACTTCCTGGCCGGCAAGCTCATCGGCAGCGGCTGGACGGACGCCGCGAAGGTCGGGGGCTACGCCTGGACCATGTGGCTGTCGTTCGCGATCTTCTGGGCGCTCCAGGTCGTCATCATCTACCGGGGCATGGAGACGATCCGCCGCTTCGAGAACTGGGCGGCGCCGTTCGTGCTCGTCGGGGCGTTCGTGATGCTGTGGTGGATGAGCGGCAAGGCGGGCGGGTTCGGCCCGCTGTTCGACCAGCCCTCCAAGCTCGGCTGGGGCGCCGACTTCTGGAAGCTGTTCGCCCCCGCGCTCATGGGCATGATCGGCTTCTGGTCCACGCTGTCACTGAACATCCCGGACTTCACGCGCTACGGAAAGAGCCAGAAGGCCCAGACGTGGGGTCAGGCCCTCGGTCTGCCGACGACGATGACGCTCTTCGCGTTCCTGTCGGTGATGGTCACCTCGGGCTCGCAGGCCGTCTACGGCGAAGCCGTCTGGGACCCGGTACAGCTCGCGGCCAGGACCGACAACACGGTGGGTCTGCTCTTCGCCCTCGTCACCGTCCTGGTGGCGACACTGTCCGTCAACGTCGCGGCCAACCTGGTCTCGCCGGCGTTCGACTTCTCCAACATCGCCCCACGGAAGATCAGTTTCCGGGCGGGTGCCCTCGCCACCTGCGTGCTCGGCGTGCTCATCTTCCCCTGGAAGCTGTACTCCGACCCGCAGGGCTACATCTTCACCTGGCTCGGCCTGGTCGGCGGTCTGCTCGGCACCGTCGCCGGCATCCTCATCGCCGACTACTGGATCCTGCGCCGCTCCCGGCTGGACCTGGCCGACCTGTACCGCACGGGCGGTCGCTACTGGTACGAGGGCGGCTGGAACTGGCGGGCCGTCGTCGCCTTCGTGGCCGGCGGCGTACTGGCCGTCGGCGGCGCGAGCTTCAGGCCGCTGATCGACGGCCGCCCCGTCCCGGCCCTGGCCGGCCTGGCCGACTACGGCTGGGCGGTGGGCCTCGGCACCTCGATGCTGCTGTACCTGGTGCTCATGACGGCCACGGGCCGGAGGCGGACCACCGTCTGACGCGAAACGCGGGCGCCGGAGGGCGGTCAGCCCTTGCCGCCACCGTCCTCCAGCGCGGCGACCGCTTCCTTGGCGGCCTTGATGGCGCCCTTGTTGATGGTGTCCGTGTCGGGTGCCTTCTTCGACTCGAAGTCACTGCCGTTGTACGTGATGACGACCAGCGCGTTCGCGGCGCGGGCGACGACCGTTCCCTCGCGGGTCTGCTGCTTGTCCTCGGTGGTGAGGTTCACGACGGAGTACGCGCTGTCGCCCAGACCCGGGACGGCCCCTCCGCCGCTCTTCTCCTCGGTGCGGGCCGTGTACGACTTCCGCGCCGCCTCGTCCGACCCCATGATCTCGAAGGAGACGTCGAGCCAGCGGTAGTCGTACCCCTCGAGCGCGTTCCAGGAGCAGGTGCGGCGCAACGCGGAGTCCGTGGACGGGATCTCCTTGCCGGCCTTCTTGGCCCCGGGGACCAGCGAGGTGACGGTCTTCTCGGCGACGCTCCCGCACGGGGCGGGCGCGGCCGTGTACGTCTTCGACTCGGTCGACGTCGACGGCGCGGACGCGGACTGCGTCCCGGTCTTCTCTTCGGCCGGCGTGTGCTCGGCGGCCTGCGGTGCGGCGAGCGGACCGGACGACAGCGCCCAGCCCGCCGCGGCGAGCACGGCCACCGGCGACAGACGTGCGGTCAGGGTGAGGGGCAGAGGTAGGGAACGCACGGCGCCCTTCTCGTGGGGGACGGACGGTGCGGATCAGGTCCGCACGGCGGACGGGACGACAGTGTCACATGAGTCCCTGTGCGGCGGAAGTGCGGTCTCCCACACGGGCCGCCGGAATACTGTTCGCGTCGGCGCGGTCGCGCTGAGCAGCCCGAATCGGGCCCGCGCCCCCTGGGCAAGGCAGGACATGCGTCGACTTCACGGCACAGGAGGGACATTCACGTCACGAGCGTCTCCCGGTCGGCCGACGCCCGCAGCGCGTGGTCGAGGAAGCGCCGCGCGATCGGCGGCACGGCGCGCGAGGCCAGCCAGGCGATGCCGATGTCCCGGGCGCCCCGGACGTCGGTGATCTCCAGATAGCGGATCGGGGACTCGGAGGCCGCCGTGACGTCCGGCGACGACGGGATCAGGGACACCCCCAGACCCGCGGCGACCAGGCCGCGCAGGGTCTCCACCTCCTCGCCCTCGAAGGCGATCACCGGGGTGAAGCCGGCCTCGCGGCACAGCGCCGCGGTGATGTCGCGCAGCCCGTATCCCTGCTTGAGCAGGATGAACCGCTCCTCGGCCACCTCGGCCAGGCGGATCCGGCGCCGCCGGGCGAGCCGGTGCCGCGCCGGGACGGCCAGCCGCAGCGGCTCCACCAGCAGCCGCCGCCAGGTGATCAAGGGGTGGCCGGGGTCGCTGCTGGTGATGACCAGATCGGCGGTCGTGTCGAGGAGGTGCCGGGTCAGTCCGATCTCGCCGTCCTGGTGCAGTTCGAACTGCGCCTGGGGGAAGGTCCGCCGGAAGTCCGTGACGAGCCGCGGCACCAGCCAGGTTCCCAGGGTGTGCAGGAAGGCCAGCGAGACCACTCCGGAGTCGGGGTGGACCATCTCGGCCACGGCGCGCCGCCCCCGGTCGTAGTTGTCGAGCACCCCGTCGACGTACTCCTTGAACACCCGCCCCGCCGGGGTGAGGCGCAGCACCCGTCCGACCCGCTGGAGGAGCTCCGCGCCGACCTCGTCCTCCAGCCGGGCCAGGGCCCGTGACAGGGCGGGCTGGGTGATGCCGGCGTCCGTCGCGGCGTCGGTCACCGTCGTTCCCTCGGCGACGGCCTGGAAGGAACGCAGTACCTGGAGGTCCATGGCCCCATTCTTCCCCCGCCGCGGAACGGGAGCCGTCACCGGGCCGGGCTCGCCGCGCCCGCGACCGCCTGCCCGGTCACCTGGTCACAGAGCCGTTCGGCCGCCGTGATGGCGCTCTCCCAGTCGGGCAGCGGCCGTCCGCGGCGGGCCGGTTCGCGCCGGGCGTGAGCGACCGTGCGACGCGCCTCGGCCAGCTGGTGGTAGGCGGCACGGCGCAGCGACTGCCGCTGCACCGGGCCCGCTTGCGGCGCGGCGTCGCGATAGCGGCGAGCGGCGGCGACGGCGGCCTCCGTCTGTGCCTCGGCCCGGTGGTCGGAGGAGTCCGGCCACACCACGAAGTGCGCCACGAGCACGAGCGCGGACGCCAGCGCCGTGTCCACCACCCGCGTGCCGTACAGCGCCCGGTGGTCGCCCAGCAGATCGAGGAGCACGAACACGACGGCGGTCAGCCCCAGCGTGGCGAGCGCGTAGTGGTGCCGCACGCCGACGGCCATCAGCGCGCCGAACACGGCCACGACGCCCACGACGGCGTAGGTGCCGGTGGCCGCCGCGGACACCGCTCCGATCGCGGCCACTCCGACGATCGTGCCGACGCACCGGTGCAGTGCCCGGGGCAGCAGCGGGCCGAAGTCGGGCTTGTAGACGAAGGCCACCGTCATGGGCAGCCAGTAGCCGCGGGGGCGGTGCAGTACCTCGGCGAGCAGATGGGCGGCGAGCACACATCCCGCCAGCAGCAGGGCGTAGCGCACCCGCGCCGCGCGTCCGGGCCGTTCGTGCACCGGCAGGCGCAACTCCAGGTCGGCGCCGTCCGGTTCGCCGTCGACGGCGCGGACCAGATCGGCCAGGGCACGCGTCCCCGGCGAGCCGGTCTCCGATACCGGCTCCGCCACGTGGTCCTCCGGGGCCGTGCGGTCCCCCGGCAGCAGGCGTCCGGCCAGGTGCCGCGGTACGCCGGTCAGGGCGGGCGGAAGCGCATGGCCCTCCCACACCACCGCCGTCACGGCCTCGCCCAGCCGTACGGCGCAGTGGAACGCCCGGACCAGCTCCCCGGTCCCGTCCTGCCGCCTTTGACCGCGCGGGGCGAGATGGGGGGCCATCACCTCGTGGGCGTGGTTCAGGGCCAGCGTCATCCGCAGGCGGGCCTGTTCGGCGGCGTCGGTACCCGCCACGGCCAGCGCCTCGCCGGCGCTCCGGTACACGGCGAGCACGGCGGCCCGTTCGACGTGGTGCCGGCGCCACAGCCACGGGGCCGCGGACAGCACCAGGACCAGGGCGACACCGGCGAGCAGCGCCAGCGGCGCCTGCCACCACGGCCCCGGCACGGGGATGCCACTGCCGATCGTGACACCGAGCAGAAGGTGCATGCCCGACACGGACGCGATCCGCCCCCGCAGGCTGACAGCGCCGGCCACCAGCGCGGCCGTCCCCAGAGTCACCGCGACCGCCGGCGGCTGCCCGCTGCGCAGGGCGAGTTCACCGGCGAGCAGGCCGAGCGCGCTGGACACCCCGGTCCAGCTCAGCCGCCGCACCCGTACCCGGTACGGATCGGAGCCGTCCTGGCTCACCCCCCACAGGGCGCCGATCGCGGCGATCACCGAGGGCACGACCCACCCGGTGGCGAGTCCGATGAGCAGGGGCAGCGCGAGCGCGACGGCGCCCCGCGCCGCCGCCGCGAGCGGCAGGGAGCCGGGCACGCGGCCGAGGACGGAGCGCGGCCACGGCGGGCACGACGTGCGGCGCGGACGGTCCGGTCGCGTGTGCGCTGCTGGTGTCATGAGGCCGTGTCCTTTCGGGGTGGTCGGCCGGACGGCGGGCGCGGGGCCGCGCGGGGCGGTGCCCCGGCGGCTCCCGCGACCGCGGTCAGCCGACCAGCTCGATGATCAGGGGCAGGGTCACGAAGGAGAGGAGCAGGCTCAGCACCACGGCGGAGCCGATGGTCCGCACGTCCTCGGCCGAGCCGTGCCGGGCGGCGAACATCAGGGGGACGGGCGAGACGGGGAACGCGAGGATCAGCGCGGCCTGGGCCGCCACGGCCTCGGAGGTCAGGATCAGCCCCGTCCCGTAGACGAGCAGGGGCAGGACCACGACGCTGGTGAGCGAGACCGCCCACACCGCGGGGGAGAGCGCGGGCCGGCCGATGCGGGCGACGGAGACGCCGACGTACACCAGGGCTGTCGCCGAGGCGGCGCCCGCGAGCAGCCCCAGTGCGGAGTCGGCGATCTCCGGCACACCGACCCCGGCGACCGACAGCACCAGGCCGAGGACCGGGCCCCAGCAGAACGGCTCGCGCAGCGCGTGCCCGACGGTGCGCAGCACGGAGGGACGGGGGCCGGACGCCCCGGCCCCGGCGGGGGCCGGCTCGGCGGCGGACGCCTCGGGCGCGCCCCCGCCGACGGTGGCCAGGGCCGGCTGCCGAGCGGGGGCCGCCGCACCCGCGGTGGCCGTCCGAGGGGCCGGATGTTCCGGCATGCCGAGCAGGATCAGGACGACCGGGTCGAGGACGACGTTGACGATGATCCCCGCGACGGCGATCGGCACGGCGGCCTGCGCGGTTCCGAACAGTCCCCCCAGGACGGAGGTGCCCATGAAGGCGTACTGCGGCTGGACGCACGCCAGGGCGAACAGGGCCGCCCGCCGCAGCGAACGGCGGGCCGCGAGGCGCAGGACGCCGAGCAGCACGGCGTACACGGCGAGGAACCCGAACGCCAGCAGGCCCACCAGGGGCAGTTGCTCGACCAGCACGTGCCGCGGTGTCCGCCAGATGCTCAGCAGCAGGGCGGCGGGCAGCGCGAGTTGCATGGTGAGCTCGCGCAGTGCCTGGGCGCCGCCCGCGTCGAAGAGCGCCCGGCGGCCGGTGCCGTAGCCGACCGCGATCAGGAGGAAGACCGGCACCACGACGGTGAAGATCTCGGCGAAAGACATGACTGCGTCAATCCTTTGGACAAGGGCGGAGGCGCGACCGTGCGGGCCGGTGACAGCACGTCAGAGAGCCGAGGGACTACGGTCGGCGACCCCTGGGGGGTGGGGCGAGACCTGGGCGCGGGCCCGTCAGACGGCCTCGATCGGCGGATACTCCGGCAGCCACATGGCCGCGAGCACGCGCTCCTCGATCGTGTCGTCGACGGGCTCCCGGGCGACGCCGTCGGCCACCGCCGCGCGCGCGACCGCCACGGCCACCGCCACGGAGGTGTCGCGCAGCCGGTCGATCGGAGGCAGGATCGGCGCGCCCGGTGCCGTGGCGTCGGTCTGGTCCGCGATGGCGCGGGCCGCGGCCACCAGCATGCCGTCGGTGATCCGCTCGGCCCGGGCGACGGCGGTGCCCAGTCCCAGGCCGGGGAAGACCAGCGCGTTGTTGGCCTGCCCGATGTGATGGGTGACGCCGTCGGTCTCCACCGGCGCGAAGGGGCTGCCGGTGGCGATCAGGGCCCGGCCGCCGGTCCAGGCGAGCAGGTCGGCGGGGACGGCCTCGGCGAGCCGCGTGGGGTTGGACAGCGGCAGGATGACCGGCCGGTCGGTGTGCGCGGCCATGGAGCGGACGATGTCCTCGGTGAAGGCGCCGCCCTGCCCCGAGGCGCCGATCAGGACGCTCGGGCGAACCCGGTCGACGACCTCGGCCAGCGGCACACCACCGAGGTTCTCGTCGTGCCGCCAGTCGGCCACTTCGGCGCGAGGACGGGCGAAGGGCAGCTGGAAGTCCCGCAGCCCCTGCTGGCCGTCGGTCAGCAGGCCGTGGCGGTCGACGGCCCAGATGCGGCCCGCGGCCTCCCGCGGGGTCAGCCCCTCGGCGATCATCGCGTCGCGGAGCTGCTCGGCGATCCCGACACCGGCGGTACCGGCGCCGAGGAGCACCACCCGGTGGTCGCGCAGCGCGGCGCCGCCGGCGCGCACGCCGGAGAGCACGGCGGCCAGGTTGACCGCGCCGGTGCCCTGGATGTCGTCGTTGAAGGTGAGCGTCTTCTCGCGGTACCGGTCGAGGATGCGGCGGGCGTTGGACGAGCCGAAGTCCTCCCAGTGCAGCAGGGCGTCGGGGAACAGCTTCGTGGCCGCGGTGACGTAGGCGTCGATGAAGGCGTCGTAGCGGTCCCGGTCCACGCGCGGGTGCCGGTTGCCCAGGTACAGCGGATCGTCCAGCAGCTCCTGCCGGTCGGTGCCGACGTCCAGCATCACCGCCAGGGTGCGGGCCGGGTCCACGCCGGCGGCGGCCGTGTAGACGGCGAGCTTGCCCACCGCGATGTCGATGCCGCCCACCCCCCAGTCACCGATGCCGAGGATCGCCTCGCCGTCCGTCGCCACGATCAGGTCCACGTCGTCGGCGCCCAGTCCGGAAGCCCGCAGGGAGCTCTCGATGGCGTCGGGGTCGTCGACCGAGAGGTACACGCCGCGCGGGCGGCGGTACTCGTAGCTGTAGCGCTCGATCGCCGTACCGACGGTCGGGGTGTACACGATCGGCAGCATCTCGGCGAGGTGGTCGCCGAGGAGCCGGTGGAAGAGGACCTCGTTGCGGTCGCGCAGCGCCGTCAAGTAGACGTTCTTGGCGAGGTCGTCGGGCTGGGAACGGAACTGCGTGTAGGCGCGGGCCGCCTGCTGGTCCTGTGTCAGCACCTGCGGCGGCACCAGGCCGACCAGCCCGAGCTCCTGCCGTTCCCGCCGGGTGAAGGCCGTACCCCGGTTCAGCCGCGGACTGTTCAGTACGGCGTGTCCGCGCGCGCTCGTCCGGATGACACCGTCGACGGTGCTCCTCTCTGTGCCCATGATGACTCCTCGAAGGTCGGGACCGGTGCTTGTTCCAGACGGTCCAGACTGTGACCCCGCGTCGCATGCGTCCAATGCCTGACATTGCGAAGATCCATGCACTGACTGCATTCGAGCCCTGACCTGCGGGTTTTCCGGGGGATGCGGAGTCGGTCGAGCCGCGCGGTGTGATGGACGTCGCCCTGCCCGGGGGCCGGGGTTCACCCATTCCGGATCAGTGCCCGGGCAGTCGGCGACCGGCTCGCGGGCGACGACGCGCCGCGCGGAGATGGCGGAGTGAGGGCAACTCCTCGGCGTCCGGCGCCGGGGCGCACTAACTCGGCTATGGCTGAGTACAGTTGCATATCTCATGCCAGGGCCCCGGCGGGAGTTGGCGGCTACAATTGTAGGGTTGCCTCTGCCGGGGTAGAGAAGGTGCAGTCAGGTCTGGCGTCTACCGCGGCGGAGTCGCGCCGCGTCGATGTGGGGGGCGACTCATGGAGCGGTCGGAGGAAGTTCTCCAGTCCAATCTTCCCGAACTGGCTGATTTGCGGCTGTCGCAGATCGACGAACTGCCATCCGCGGGACTCCGGGCATCGGTGCGAAAGTTACTGGAGAGACTCGAGGACGAGCAAGAGCCGCTCTACTCCTTCAATGCAAACATATGAGCGAGCCCCTGGGTGTTTGTACACATGGGTTGCGGCGAGCGGACTTGGACCAGCTCGCCCGAGGCGGCAACGACGTTGCGACGATGGAGCGCCTGTGTGAAGCGGAACGCAGCAAACACCTGCTCCTCTTTCACGGCGTCATCGACGAGGCCGCCCGGCGCTTTCCTGCGGTTCACGCCGAACTGGAGTTGACCGGCGTCTGGGAGTCACTGGGACGCGTTCAGTGGAAGGCCCCCGACGTTTTCGGCAGGATATCTCAGATGCCGCAGTTGGGGGCGTGGGCTGTCGACTGTCTGAGAAGCGTGACTCAGGCGGATCAGGCGACTCCTGCCTTGCGGGAAGATCTGGCCCGGGCGGGGACTTTCGCAGCCGCTGGCTGCATCTGGGCCGGCATTGATTTTGATCTGCCGTTGGTGGTGCCGGACGCTCGGCTTGTCATTCCAGGTTTTGCCGCGATACCAGTTCCGGTACAGGGGGATGTCCGGCTTCGGCGTCGTAGTGCCCGCCTGGAGATGGTGGCAGGTGGGGCACTCTCGGTGTTATCTGAACCTGTGCCGTTGAGAGTATGCGTCCGGGACAGGGAGTTGTCGCTGTCTGTCGATCTCGACGACACCACTCCGTATCTGGATCGCTATCGGCATCGCCGGATGAATAGACTGAGTCCGCTGGAAATTCGGAGGTGGTCCAAAAGAATCGAGGGTGCCTGGCGCATTCTGACCGAGCACCATCCCGACACGGCGGAAGCCATGTCTGTTTCCGTGCAGACCATCGTTCCCCTCCGGCCCGACCTGGCGGGGTCGACTGTGGCTGCCACCTCGCCCGCGGTATTCGGGGCAATCGCTACATCGCTGGCGGCCGATGACTTGACATTGGCCGAGACCCTGGTTCACGAGTTCCAGCACCTGAAGCTGTGCGGAATTCTCGATCTCTTTCCGTTGGTGGTGCCCGGGGACGGAGCACTGTTCTATGCGCCTTGGCGGGACGATCCGCGCCCTGCGCGGGGACTCCTGCATGGTGCCTACGCCTATCTCGGCGTCACCCGGTTCTGGCAGGTGCAACGTTGGCGCATGCCGCAAGACCAGGCGTTGCGGGGGCATGCGGAGTTCTTCCGTCGCTGCGGGGAGACCCGGGAGGTCGTCAAGGGCTTGCTCGTCTCGGATCGGCTCACGGCGGAGGGAAGAGGCTTCGCCGAGACGGCGGAGCAGCAGTTGCGTCGGTGGCAGCGCGACCGTGTGCCTGACACAGCACGCCGCCTTGCCTCGGCTGCCTCCTACGAGCACCGGACGACGTGGGAGGCGCGCCATGTCTCGCTCGATCCCGAGCCGGTCGCTCGGCTGGCCGCCGCGTGGAACGCCGGGAGGACTCCGGATCCGGCCGAGTGCGCTTCTGTTCGGCGTCGTGTCCAGCCCGCACACCAGCGACCCGCTCATGCCAGGGGATCCCTGCTGACCATGCGTTATGCAGATCCCGAGCGCTTCCGGGAGCTGCTGGAGGAGGAAGGACCGGACGGGTGGGGGGCGTTGCGGCTCAGCGCGGCGGATGTGGCGTTGCTTCGAGACGACATGCCTGGTGCGATCAACGCCTACCGGGCCGAGATCTGTCGGCGCCCAGCGGAGCCGGAGGTGTGGTCGGGTCTGGCCATGGCTCTGGCGGACAGCATGACTGACCCCGCTGCCGCATTCCTGCGTCGCCGGATTCCGCTCGTCTTCGCCGTGCATTCGGCCATTCACGACATCACGGGGAGCCGCATCGACCCGCTCGAACTCGCGGGTTGGCTGGCCGGCGCCGAGGCCACGGAGAGCTCATCATGACGATGGTTCCGTTTCGACAGTTCGTCCTGAAAGTGCACAGCCGCTGCAACCTGGCTTGTGACTACTGCTACGTCTACGAGATGAATGACCAGTCGTGGCGGCACCAGCCGCGCCGGATGAGCGTGACCACCATGCATCAGGTGGTCGAGCGGATCGCCGAGCACGTGGACGCTCACCGTCTGCCGTCACTTTCCTTGATTCTGCACGGCGGCGAACCACTGCTGGCTGGAACCGGGTTCCTTGCCGCGCTGGTACGGCGGCTCCGCGAGAGAGTCCCGGCCCAGGTGGACGTGAGCATGCAGACCAACGGAACCTTACTCACACGGGAGCGTCTCGAGGTTCTCGCCGGTCTCGAGGTGAGGATCGGCGTCAGCCTCGACGGTGACGCGGGGGCCACCGACCGGCACCGGCGCTTCGCCAACGGCGAAGGCAGCCATCACCATGTCGACCGGGCTCTGCGACTGCTGAGCGGAGAGCGCTTCCGAGGCATGTTCGCCGGCCTGCTCTGCACCATCGACCTCAGGAGCCCGCCACTCGCGACATATGAGGCGCTGCTGGCGTACGCGCCGCCCGCAGTCGACTTCCTTCTCCCGCACGGCACGTGGACGCTGCCGCCCCCGGGACGCGGTGCGGGCACGACCGGCACACCGTATGCCGAGTGGCTGCTCGCGATCTTCGAGCGGTGGTACGACCAGGCGGAGACCTGGGTACGGCTGTTCGGGGAGATCACTCAGGCGGTTCTGGGCGGAACTCCCGCGGTCGAGGGGCTGGGGTTGCGGCCGTCGACCGTCGTGGTGGTGGATACGGACGGGTCGATCAAGCAACTCGATTCGCTCGCGGCCGCTCACGCGGGGGCCGCGGACCTCGACCTGCATGTGGCGACCGACGCGTTCGACGCTGCTCTGTCGCATCCGCTCACCGGACTTCGGCAGGGCGGCGCCGACTCGCTGGCCGCCGTCTGCCGGAGCTGCCCGGTCATGCGGACGTGTGGCGGCGGACTGTTCACGCACCGGTACCACCAGAAGGGCGGGTTCATGAATCCGTCTGTCTACTGCCCGGATCTGCTGCACCTGATCACGTCCATACGGAGTCGGGTGTCGGCGGATCTGGGCTGGGCTGTTCAGTAGGGCTCGATGTCGATGCTGATGCGCCCGCGCTGCTGCGCGATCCGGGTGACCGGATGTTCCACGGAAAGGACCTCCTCGTAGCGGCGGAGGACATCGGCCCGCAGGTCCTCCGCTCGCCGTGTGTCGCCCGTGGCTCGCCGGTCGAGGCTGAGGTTGGCTCCCATCGCGAGGGTGTCCGGGTGGTTCTCGCCCAGGACGCGGCCACCGGCCTCGTAGCAGCGCTCGCCCAGCTCGAGGGCGCCGGCCGTGTCTCCGACGGCCGCGAGGTCACTGGCCAGGTTGGCGGTCGCCTGCAAGGTGAAGGGATGCTCGGGGCCGAAGACCTCGCTCAGTCCCTGCACCGCGCCCTCGTCCAAGATCCGTGCCTCCTCGGGGTTGTTGCGCCTGAGGACCAGGGCGAGGTTCACCATGGTGGCCCATGTGATGTCACCCTTCGGGCTGTCGAGTTCGGGGCACAGCGCCAGTGTCGAGCGTCCGAGTTCTTCGGCTTCGCGGAGACGGTCGGTGACCCTCAGGTCGTTGATCAGGTTGATCTGGGCCCGCAGGGTGTAGCGGTGCTTCTCGCCCAGGAAGTCCAGGTATCGCTGGACCGCCCTCTGGCTCTCCTGGAGGGCGTCCTCGTAGTGGCCGGCCTTGCGCAGCGCGACCGCGAAGCTCTTCTGCGCGTTGAGCGAGTCCAGCGTTTCCGGGCCGGTGCGCAGCGCGAGGGCGGTGATGACGTCGCGAGCCACGTCGAGGGCGAGATCATATTGGCCGCAGCCCCGTAGGTCGTGCGAGATCGAGTCCTTGGAGGTGAGGGTGCGCAGGTTGGTGGGTCCGAGGACCCGTTCTCGCTCGGCGTAGGCCCGCTCGTCGTGCTCCAGTGCTTCGCGGAACCGGCCCAGCCGCCTGTAGTCGGCGCCCAGGTTGTTGCGGACGTTGAGCGTGCGGGGATGGTGCGGGAGGAAGACACGTTCGAACAACGGCAGCAGCTTGAGGTCAAGTTCGAGTGCGTCGTCGAATTTCCCGAGCGCGCGCAGGTCGCCGCCGTAGCTGTTGGCGCAGATGAGGGTGACTTCGTGGTCCTCGCCGAAATTCCTGGTGAGCAGCTCCAGCGCCTCCTGGTTGAGCTCTCGCGCCTCTTTGGAGCGCCCTGCCAGGCGCAGGGCGATGCCGACCTCGACGGCGAGCTGGAGGACGCGTTCGTCGTCGCGTCCCCATGTCTCGCGCCAGACCTTGAGCGCCGCCTCCCCCAGGCGCAGGGACTCTTCGTGTCCGCCCCGCAGGTGGAGGCGGCGGACCTGGTCGACGATGAGCTGGCGCAGATCGGGGTTGTCGGTGTGCAGGGCGCCTGCGGGCACGAGGTGCTGCAAGGACCGTTCGTACTGGGCGTCGTTGCTCTCTCGATCCGGGTTCCGCGGGTTGGTGGACGCGAGGAGGGTGTGGACCGCTGTGCGGTACGCCTCACAGTCCTCCGGACGTTCGATGGCGATCTGTCCGCGGGTGACGCGCTGCACGACCCGGTGCACGATCAGCACATTGCGCTTGCCGTCCGCCTTCGCCAGTGAATAGCGGTGCAGCCGTCGTGCGGCTTGCCGGAAGCGCCGGGTGTCCGCGAGGACTTCGGCAAGGGCTTCCGGCGCCCGCACATTCCTGCCGCCGGTGAGGAAGAGTTCCTCTGCCATGGGCTCCGGGGAGAAGAACGCGCACAGGTTGAAGAGTTCGGTGGCGTCCGGGCCGAGTTGACGGCTGGAGATACTCCATGTGGTGGCGACGACACGGGGATAGTCCATGTCGACGTGTTCGCTGAACAAATCGTGTGCGTTCTCTTCGAACATCTCCAGATAGGAGCTCGCCGACCTTTTGGTCTCGGCCAGATAAGCAGCGGCATGTTCCGCCGCGATGGGCAGATTGTCCAGCGCACGTGCCAGGCGTACGGCATCGTTGTGGCGGATCCGCTCGGACGCCCGGTCGATCGGCCTGCCGTGCTCATCGCGTGCTGCCAGGTCGGGAACCCTTTTGCGGAGGAATTCGACGGTTTCCTCTTCGGAGAATTGTGCGACTTCGATGCCCTCGGCCTTGGTGTGGCGACGCCACTGCTGCTCGCGCGAGGTGATGATGACGTGACCGTGCGGCCGGCCCATGGGCAGGTAGCGTTTGACGACCTCGGGCTGCGTCGCGTTGTCGAAAATGAGCAGCCACCGGTCGTAGGGACCGCTGCGCAGTGCGTCCATCACCGTCCAGATCGACTTGTCGCGCTGCCCGTCGGTAGAGGCGAGTCCCAGCCGCTTTCCCAGCTTCACGAACGCGTCTCGCATGCGATCTTCATGTTCCGAACGCACCCACCACACCAGTTCGTAATCCTTGGCGAACCGGTGCGCGTACTCGGCGGCAATCTCCGTCTTGCCGATGCCTCCGAGGCCGAACACGGCCTGAGGGGGCTGGCTCAGCACTTCGACGGCGGACGCTGTCAGCCGCTGGCGCAGTATCCGCAGCTCCTCCTCCCGCCCTGTGAAGTGTGGATTCCGGGCAGGAATCTCGTCGCCAAAGATCAGACTGCGTGCGAAGGCTTCCACGAAGCCGCTCCTTGGTCGTTTATCGATCGAGTGTTTTCGGACGGTGTGGCTCCGATGGGAGGAGGCCACATGCCACTGGGCGGGCTGTCCATGCTACGTCGTTTCCGGTCTGCGGGGGACGCGTGAGTCTGGCTTCGCGTCAATGATTTCTGCTGGCTCACTCGTTGGGGTGTTACCGGTGAAACGGGATGTGTTCCTGCGAACTCCGGTCCCTGTGGGGTTCCGGCCGGTATGTTGTGCGTCGCCACAGTGATCTGTCGGCCTGGCAGTTACGGCCGCGACGAGGTTTTGACCGAGGGCTTGAATGCGGCGTTCGCATAGCGGATGGCGGCGTGCGGAGGAGGTCATTTTGATTGACAAGGTGAGTTGTCGAGGTGGACACTTGTTGATCCATGCCTCGTTGGGCAGTCGACGAGATTCAGGCGGCCACCTGCTTGGAGGCGGCCATGAGTGAGGCGCCGATGGACTCCATGGCGGAGAGCTCCGGCACCAGAGGACCGACGCATACTGAATTCGCGCCGTGGTACGACTTGTCGATGCCGTACAGGGAAGTGATGCCGTCACCGGCGCAGCGCGACGAAGACGCGCCACGTACTTCCGACCAGCTGCGGGTGGCTGCGGAAAGGGCCTACTGTGCGGGGGATCTGACGTCGGCGATGCAGCTCGCCGCAGCTGCCGGTGCCGGCTACCGCGAAGTGAACGACGAATGGGGAACCGCCGACGCTCTCGCTCTCTGCGGGGCTATCGCCCGTTGCGCGAGAGACTGGCCCACGGCTGTCGAGTACTACCGCGAAGCGCTGTCGGCATTCACCATTGTGGATGACCTGTCGTCCGCGGCACGGGTCTACCGATCTCTCGCCGAGGCTTTCTTCACGGCCGGCGATTTCGACGAAGCGGCCGCCGTGCTGCATGAGGGTTTGACCGTTCTCCCCGACGACCCGGTGCTCTTGAGCGGTCTCGGATACTCCTTGTGGTACGCGGGGCACGAGGCAGACGCCCTGGCCCACCTCAACCGCGCGCTGGCCGTCGACCCGGACAACCGGGCCGCGTTGTTCGCGAGAGGGCAGATCCACGCCGATCTCGGCCGGCCGCGTCTCGCCCTCGCAGACCTCGACCGCCTGCGTGGCTGCGCCATTGACGAGGCGCACCGGCGTGCCGATCTGAAGTCCGCCCGAGGGATCAGTCTGATCGCCCTCGGCCGGACAGCGGACGGCGAGGCGGAACTGGAGGATGCCCTCCTCCTTGTCCCGCACCGGGCCAGAACCCAACGGCGGGTAGCCGAAGCCCGGCTGCGTGAAGGAGACACAGAACGGGCTCGGATCGCCCTGCACGCTGCTGTCACCTCCCCCCAGCCGCTGCCGTCCGCGCACGCCGACCGGGCCCGACGGCTGCTCCGCCGGATGCCGTCGGCAACCGTGTGACCATGAAGACCCAGCACCGACGCGCGCTGCTCGTCGGCATATCCGGCTTCATGACTCAGGGACAGGGAGCCCTGAGCGACCTGGATTTCGCTCCCGCCGCGATCACGGGTCTCGCGACGGTCCTCCGCGAAGGATTCGGCTTCTCCGTCACAGAGGTCACCGAGCAGAGCATGACCGCCGTCCGCCTGGGCCGGCTGGTGAAGGAAGCCCTGGAGTCCGCCGAAGCCGACACCGTCCTCCTGGTGCACCTGCTCACCCATGGCGAGGCCAGGGACCAGGCCCTCTACGCGCTGGGGTCCGACGCCGTACCGCACGAAAGCACGGAGATCGGCGGATGGCTGACCGGGCTGCAGCATGTCGACGACCGGCCGACCGTACTGTTCACGCTCGACCTCTGCAGCTCCGGTACGGTCACACGACTACCGTGGCAGTCCGCCTACGACCGCACCGGCCGCAAAGGCTGGGTGATCGCGGCCTGCGAACCCGACCGGGACGCTTTCAACGGCCACTTCACCAGGGCCCTCACCGACGTTCTGCGTGACATAACGGAACAGCGCCTGGACGTGGCGCCGCACCTGCCGTACGTCCCGCTCGGCACCGTGACGGACGCGGTCCGCCGTGCCGTCGTGAAACTGGCGGACGCCCACAGCGTCTACCGTCAGTACGTCACGGCCAGCAGGGTGGAGGTCAGCGCGGAACAGGTGATGCTGCCCCTGTTCCCCAATCCCGCCCACACAGCCGCGGACATCGGCCCTGACGAGCCCACCACTCCTACAGCCGGCCGGGCGGTCGTCGCACCGCCTGCCCTTGACGCCGTCATCGAAGAGCTGGAACACGGGCCGGACCTGAGGCACTTCGTCGACTCCGCGACCGGACTGGAAGGGTGGCAAGGGGCGGTCCAGCACGCCGGAGGCTTCACCGGCAGGGCATATGAGCTGCGCCGCCTCTCGCGCTGGCTGGGCGGAGACGACCCGTCACCGATCTCCGTCGTCACCGGCAGCCCCGGCGCCGGGAAGTCCGCGCTCCTGGGCGTGCTGGTGTGCGCCGCACACCCCCGCCTGCACCAGCCCACGCACGTCATCTGGGCCACCGCGGCAGCCACCCCCACGCCCGTGCCGAATCTCGCGGTCATCCACGCCCGCGACCGCACGCTCACCACCATCGCCTCGTCACTCGGTGTCCAGCTCGAGTTGGGTCCGCTCACCCCCGACCAGCTCCTGGCGACCCTTCAGACGCTGCGGCTTTCCCAGCCGCCGACCGTGGTCCTCGACGCGCTCGACGAGGCCGCGGACGTACAGGCCACCCTCACCTGGCTCACCCGCCTCATGGCCCTGACACGCTCCGACGGGACCGCTGCCGTCAGGCTTCTCGTCGCCACCAGGGACTACGAGGAGACCACGGAGCTGCGCGCCCGAGCCTCCGCGGCGGGGTGCTGCTTCGATCTCGACGACGTCGCACCGGCCGTGCTCCTCGCAGACCTGCACGCCTACGTGAGCGGGCTCCTGCGCGCCGTCCCCGCGCTGCGGGGCCGCCATCAGATGAGCGGAGCGTTCGCGGGCGCCCTGGCCGACACCCTCGTCGCGCACCGGGGCAGCGGATGGGGCGAATTCCTCGTGGCCGGCCTCTACACGCGCCACTTCACCGCCCTGTTCGACCCGAGCCTCGGAAACGACGCGGCCGAAGACTGGGGCAGAGCCGCACCCCGCACCCTGCCCGAGGTTCTCGAACTCCACCTCGCCGGCCCGACCACGCATCCGTGGCTTCAGCCCGTCCTGACGGTCCTCGCCCACGCTCACGGCGATGGCATGCCGGCCTCCGTGATCCAGCGTGCCGTGGCTGCCCTGCACCCCTCGACCGCCCCGTCCCTCGCGGACGTCCAGGAGGCACTCTCCGCCGGGCACACCTTCCTGCGCCGCTCCATCGACACGGACAGCATTCCGGTCCACCGCCTCTTTCACCGCGAACTCACCCGGTACCTCCACCGGGAGGAGCAGTCCAAACCGGTCCTCCACGCCCTCCTGGACGGACTCGGGCCAACCGGCCGCCGCCAGTGGTCCGCCGCCGAGCCCTACGTCCTGCGGCACGCCCTCACCCACGCGGACGACTGCGGCGCGGCGGCGGACGTCGTCGGCGATCCGGGCTACCTGCTGCATGCCGACGCCGAGAACTACGGGCCGTTCCTCGAAGAACCGGTACGGCGAGTGGTGACACGATGGCTCAAGGTGCGGAACACCCTTGAGCGGCGTCCCGCTCTGGCCCTGTCAGCCGTCGAGGAGAACGAGCCCGCCTTCGCCCGCCAGGTCGCGACCCTCCCCGGTGAACCCCCCTTGTCCTGGCTCCCCCTGTGGACAGCGGGTCGGGAAACGAGCGCATCCGCGACCGGTGCTCCCGCCGTCGCGGCGCTCACCGCAAGCGGCGACCTGCGAACCTGGAACTGGCAGAAACCGCAGGCCGAAGCCCTGACCACGGCGACACCACGCGCACTCGCCTTCGGCCGCGGCAACGGGTGCAGCGTGCTGATCATCGGGACGTCACAGGGAGAGATAGCGGTTGTCGACCGCGAGGGGCGGACGGTTACGTGGGCCGCGCAAGGGGATGCCGTCACCGCCCTCGCCGCCGCCGACTACGTGGGAGGGTCACTCGTCGTCAGCGCGACCAGCGCCGGTGAGGTGACGGCGTACAACCTGCGGTCGGGCGGGCGGGTCGGCCCGGTGGTGACGGTCCCCGACGCGCCGCCCACCACCCTCGCCGCCGTCGGTCACGGCACCTTCATGGCAGTGGGCTGTACGTCCAGCGCCGGGAGGCTGTGGAGCTGGCACAGTGGCGGTCCCGACGCACCGTCGCCCCGGGAATGGGCGACGGAGTCCCCCGTCCGCTGCGTCGCCGTCGGACATTCCGCCGGGCGTCTGGTGCTTCTGGCGGGCTGCGCCGACGGGACGACGATCGTGTGGGACATGCAGAGCTACACGCGAAAGCGCGTACTGCCCACGAGCCGCGCGGCGGTGAACGCCATCGCCCTGGGACGGACGGGGGAGCACCGCGTCGCCGTCATCGGTGGTCAGGACGGCACCCTCGCCGTGTGGGATCTCGCCACGTTCCGGCCCGTGGGCGAGCCGATCCGGGTGGACGGCGACCCGATCCGGGCTGTCGCGCTGCATCACACCACCGACGGTGATCTGTGCTGCCTGGTCTGTGCGGGGTCCACCGCACTGTGGAACCTCGACCGGCGTACACGGCTCCAGGACTTCGGGCAGCACGGTGTGCATCATGCCGTCCTCACCGGCCCGGACGCCCCACCCGCCCCTGCGGCTTCCGCGGCAGCTCCCAAGGTGACCGGCGTAGGGATCCTCACCGTGAAGCACACCCCGGCCGGCTCGGCGGACATAGCGGTCTACGCCGACGACGAGGGCACCTGCTTCGCGGTGGACCCGCTGACCGGACGGCACATCCGTGAGCCTCTTCCCGGTGACGGCGCCCCTGTCACAGGCATCGAGCACATCGCCCTGGGCGGCGTCCCCGTCGTCCTGCTCCGGTCACCTCGACGCTGCCGTCTCTGGGATCCGTCCTCCGGCGCGCACGCCATCCGCGTCCCCTGGGAGGAGCCGAGTCGGGGGCCCACCGACCCACGCCTGACCACCTGCTTCGTGGACGACGCACTGCTCACCGTCCACGCCGGTCCCGACGGGCACCTCAGAATCGGTGACCGGACCACTGCCGACGGCCACCAGGGCGCGGTCACCGTCATCGTGGCCACCCGTCTGTCCGGCCGGCCTGTCGCCCTGTCCGGTGGCACCGACGGCGTCCTGCGTGTCTGGGACCTCAAGGAACGCCGGTGCGTGGACGAGATCGCACTCGGCCAACCGATCTTCGCCCTCGCGCCGAACGGCGAAGGAATCGTGCTCGTCGGAGCGGGAGAGCGCGTGTACGCGCTCCAGCACCTCTCTACGCCCCCCGGTCCCCGACGAACTTCTTGATCTCCCCGATCAGTTCCGCACAGCGCAGATAGTTCTTCGCCTTGTGCGGATCCACCCGATGAATGCTCGCGACATGGTCCCTGGCCACCCCGGAGAAGCGCTGCGCGACGCCGCCTCTCGGCACCGCCACCGGATCGCCGAGGTCGGCGATGTTCACCCACTCGACCACGCCGGGCGGCCTGGCCCCACGCCCCCGCACAGGCGGTATCAGTCTGTCGAACACGACCGTCCGCATGGCCAACGGGCTGCCCAGCGTCACCAGCAACTCGACGCGCAGACCGGAGTCCCGGCTGAGCGCCTCATAAGCCACCACACTGCCGAGGGAATGAGCCAGCAGCACTCTCGGCCGGCGCTCGCGCAGCACGGCGGCCACCCGGCCCTGCGCCTGCTCACGTCTCTCGGGAAACGCCGGATCGAAATACGCCGCCAGTTCGCTGACCGTCGCGGTGACGACCGACAGCGCCCGCTGCCCGTACCGCTCCGTGAACCACTCCGTCATCGAGCGCACCCCGGACGTGAGGCGCCCCTGACTCGCCAGCGGCGCGGATGCCGACCCTGGCTCCCCTGTCCGGACCTCCTCGATCCACTGGGCGAGCAACTGCTCGGCGAACGGCGTCAGCCGGGCCGGTCCCTGCGCGCCCATGCGGTCACCCCGGAAGACGCAGTCGGCGTAATAGGCGACCGGACACGGCTCCTGGACGAAGACGCCGCCCGCCTTCCTCAGCCCCTGTCCGATCCAGCTCGACCAATCCGCCTCGATGGCCCTGAGAGCGGTCGGCAGGTCACCGGCCGCGTCCCTCAGATACCCGTAGTTGCGGATCCCGTGAACCCCCGCCAAAGCGCCGGCATCCATGACACACGCCCCCCGTGGCCGCGTCTCGAAGACCGTCTCGAGAGCGGTTCCGTCAACGCTAACAGCGCGGCGCACGCCCGGCCATGGCGCCTTGACAGCGGGAGACACTCTTGCTGGACACCGAATGATCTCGCGCTCGTTCTCCCCGGAGCCCCCCACACGGAGGTCGGATATGCAATTCACGACTCGTCCCACGCTGAGCGGCACCTTCGGCATGGTCTCCTCCACCCACTGGCTCGCCTCGCAGTCGGCGATGGCCGTCCTGGAGGACGGCGGCAACGCCTACGACGCGGCGGTGGCCGGTGCGTTCGTGCTGCACGTCGTCGAGCCGCACCTCAACGGCCCGGCCGGCGAGGTGCCGATCCTGCTCGCCCCGGTCGGCGGCGAGGTACGGGTGCTCTGCGGGCAGGGCGTCGCACCCGCCGGGGCGACGGTCGCCCACTACCGGGACCTCGGCCTGGACCTCGTCCCCGGCACCGGGCCGCTCGCCGCCGCCGTACCGGGCGCGTTCGACGCCTGGATGCTGCTGCTGCGCGACCACGGCACCAAGTCCCTCGACGACGTGCTGAAGTACGCCGTCGGATACGCCGAGCACGGGCACGCGCCCGTGGAGCGCGTCGGCGAGACCGTCGAGACCGTGCGCGAACTGTTCGAGACGGAATGGGCCTCCTCGGCGGACGTCTATCTGCCCGGTGGCAAGGCACCGCGCCCGGGCGAGCTCTTCAGCAACCCCGTGCTCGCCGCCACCTGGAAGCGCCTGCTCGCCGAGACCGCCGGGGCGGGGGACCGGGAGGCACGGATCGAGGCAGCGCGCCATGTGTGGCGCACCGGGTTCATCGCCGAGGCCCTCGTCCGCCAGGCCGGGCGCCCCACCATGGACACCAGCGGCGAACGCCACACCGGCACCCTCACGGCCGCCGACCTCGCCGCCTGGTCCGCGACCTACGAGACGCCGGTGACGTACGACTGGAACGGCTGGACGGTGTGCAAGCCGGGCCCCTGGAGCCAGGGCCCGGTCCTCCTTCAGCAACTCGCCCTCCTGCCGCCCGAACTGCCCCGCTACGGCTCGGCCGACCACGTCCACCTCCTGGTCGAGAACTGCAAGCTCGCCATGGCCGACCGGGAGGCCTGGTACGGGGACGCCGCCGACGTGCCGCTCGACGACCTGCTGTCCGACGCGTACAACACCGTCCGCCGCGCCCTCGTCGGCGAGCGGGCCTCCTACGACCTGAGGCCGGGCAGCCCCGGCGGACGCACCCCGCGTCTGGGGGCGCACGCGCGCGTGGCGGGAGCCGCCCAGGAGGGCTTCGACGCCCTGGGCATCGGTGAACCGACGGTCGCCGGCAGTCCCGCGGAGCCCGTGCCGGGCGAACCGGAGATCGCCGCCGACGGGACCACCCGGGGCGACACCTGTCACCTCGACATCGTCGACCGGTGGGGCAACATGATCTCGGCCACACCCAGCGGCGGCTGGCTCCAGTCCAACCCCGTCGTGCCCGAGCTCGGCTTCCCGCTCGGCACCCGGCTGCAGATGGCCTGGCTGGAGGAGGGCCTGCCCAGCTCGCTCACCCCGGGCCGCCGCCCCCGCAGCACCCTGTCCCCGTCGATCGCGCTGCGCGCGGGCGTCCCCGTCCTGGCGTTCGGCACACCCGGCGGGGATCAGCAGGACCAGTGGCAGCTGCACTTCCTGCTGGCGGTCACGCAGCGCGGCCGGGTCCGCGGCGGCCTCGACCTCCAGGGCGCGATCGACGCCCCGAACTGGCACAACGACAGCTTCCCCGGCTCCTTCTACCCGCGCGGCATGCGCCCGGGCAGCGTGACCGTGGAGTCCCGCACGGACCCGGCCGTCGTCGAGGAACTGCGACGGCGCGGTCACCAGGTGACGGTGGGCGGCCCCTGGTCGGAGGGCCGCCTCTGCGCGGTCGCCCGCGACTCGGAGACCGGTGTGCTGTCGGCGGCGGCGAACCCGCGCGGCATGCAGGGGTACGCCGTCGGCCGCTGACCGGGAGCCCCGGCCGGGCCGCGTCCCCCTTTCACCGTTCATCGGGATTGCACCCGGAGTGCACCGGGTGGCCGGGGAATGTCAGTGGCGCGTGTTGTCATGGAGGGGTGATCGAAAGCACCGAAACCATCGAAGAGTTTCTCGTACAGCACGCCTCCGACGTCGAGGAGGCGATCCGCCAGGCGGCGGCCACCGAGATCATGCCGCGCTGGCGCCGCCTGGCCGCACACGAGGTCGACCAGAAGGCCGGCCCGCACGACCTGGTGACCGACGCCGACCGCAAGGCCGAGCTGTTCCTGACCGAGGCGCTGGCCGCCCTGCTGCCCGGCTCGGTCGTCGTCGGCGAGGAGGCGGTCCACGCCAACCCGGCGACGTACGAGGCGATACGCGGCGACGCCCCGGTCTGGATCGTCGACCCGGTCGACGGGACACGCCAGTTCGTGCGGGGCGAGGCCGGGTTCTGCACCCTCGTCGCGCTGGCCCAGGGCGGCACCCTGCTCGCGTCCTGGACCTACGCCCCCGCCCGCGACCTGCTCGCCACCGCCCAGCGGGGCAAGGGCGCCCACCTCGACGGAGAGCGGCTGTTCGCCGGTGTGCCCGAGCCCGGCCGGGACCTGCGCGTGGCCACCTCCCACCCGGACTACACGACGGACGAGCAGAAGCACGCCCTGCTCTGCCTGCGCACCGAGGGCGTGGCACCGCGCCCCTGCGGCTCGGCCGGGCTGGAGTACCTGGCCATCGCCCGGGGCGAGTCCGACGCGATCGCCTTCTCCTGGGAGGCGGCCTGGGATCACGCGGCCGGGCTGCTCCTGGTCGAGGAGGCGGGCGGCGCCCACCTGACCCGCGCGGGCGAGCCGTTCCGGATCACCGGGGGCAACGCCCTCCCGTTCACCGCGGCCCGCGACGCCGCCACGGCCCGCCGGATCGCGGCGCTTCTGGCGGGCGGAGCATGACGGTCACGGAACGTACACGACTCGTCGCTCGAACCGCGCTCCAGGCCCGCTGTCGGGGAGATTTCCCCCTCGGCCGGTGACTGTCAGTCCCCGGGCATATCCTGATCCCCAGTGGCCGTCGGCTGACGAAGGGGTCCGAAGGTGCCGTCGATGCTCGATGCCGTCGTGGTGGGTGCGGGACCGAACGGACTGACCGCCGCCGTGGAACTGGCCCGCCGCGGCTTCTCCGTCGCCGTCTTCGAAGCCCGGGGCACCGTGGGCGGCGGAGCCCGCACCGAGGAACTCACGCTCCCCGGCTTCCGGCACGACCCGTGTTCCGCCGCCCATCCGCTCGCCATCAACTCGCCCGCTTTCCGCGCCCTCCCGCTCGAGCGTCACGGGCTGGAGTGGCTGCACGCCGAACTGCCCATGGCCCACCCCTTCCCGGACGGCACGGCGGCCGTGCTGGCCCGGTCGGTCGGCGAGACGGCCGCCTCCTTCGGGCCGCGCGACGCCGGGGTGTACCGCAGGCTCGTCGAGCCCTTCCTGCCCAAGTGGGACGTCCTGGCCCGCGACTTCATGTCGCTGCCGCTCACCGCGCTGCCCCGCGACCCGGTCACCCTCGCCCGCTTCGGCCTCGTCGGCCTGCCGCCGTCGACCCTGCTGATGCGCCGCTTCCGCGACGAACGGGCCAGGGCGCTGTTCGCCGGGCTCGTCGCCCATGTCATGGCGCCGCTCGGCGGCTTCGCCACCGGCGCCATCGGCCTGGTCTTCGCCCTCGCGGCGCACGCCCGCGGCTGGCCCGTCGCCCGTGGCGGCTCACAGGCCATCTCCGACGCCCTCGCCGCCCACCTGCGCGACCTCGGCGGCAGCGTCCACACCGACTACGAGGTCAAGCGCCTCGACGACCTGCCGCCGGCCCGCGCCTACGTCTTCGACACCTCGCCCACCGCCCTGGCCCGCATCGCGGGCTTCGGCGACCACTACCGCAACTACCGCTACGGACCGGGCGTCTTCAAGATCGACTACGCGCTGGACGGCCCCGTGCCGTGGACCGCGAAGGAGGCCCGCGTCGCCGGCACGGTGCAGGTCGGCGCGGACCGCGCGGAGATCGGCGCGGCCCTGCGCGCGGCGTCCCGGCAGGGCCGCGCCCCCGACAAGCCGTTCCTGATCACGGTCCAGCCGAGCGTCGTCGACCCCACCCGGGCCCCGGCGGGCAAGCACGTCTTCTGGGCCTACGGCCACGTCCCGCACGGCTGGACCGGCGACCTCACCGACGCCGTCGAGCGTCAACTGGAGCGCTTCGCCCCGGGGTTCCGCGACCGCGTCCTGGCCCGGGCCACCGCGGGCCCGCCCGAACTCGCCGCCCGCAACGCCAACTACGTCGGCGGCGACATCGCCTCCGGAGCGGTCTCCGGCCTCCAGCTCCTGCTGCGCCCGAAGCTCACCCTCTCCCCGTACACGACCCCCCACCCGGCCGTCTTCATCTGCTCGTCGGCGACCCCGCCGGGCCCCGGCGTGCACGGCATGTCGGGGCACAACGCGGCGAAGGCCGTCTGGAAGCGTCTGAGGCAGACATGACCGTCATCGAACTGGTCCAGGGCGACATCACCCGCGAGAGCGCCGACGCGATCGTCAACGCGGCCAACTCCTCGCTGCTGGGCGGGGGAGGCGTCGACGGGGCGATCCACCGGCGCGGTGGTCCCGCGATCCTGGAGGAGTGCCGGCGGCTCCGCGCCTCGCGGTACGGCAAGGGCCTGGCCACCGGCAAGGCCGTCGCCACCACCGCGGGCGACCTGGACGCCCGCTGGGTGATCCACACCGTCGGCCCCGTCTTCAGCGCGACCGAGGACCGCTCCGGCCTCCTCGCCTCCTGCTACCGCGAGTCCCTGCGGATCGCCGACGAACTCGGCGCCCGTACCGTCGCCTTCCCGGCGATCTCCACCGGCGTCTACCGCTACCCGATCAAGGACGCGGCGCGGATCGCCGTGGACGCGGTGCGGGCGGCGAAGACCGACGTCGAGGAGGTCCGGTTCGTGCTCTTCGACGAGCGCGCCTACGAGGCGTTCGCGGCGCGACTGCGCTGAGACGGCACGGCCGGGAGCCGGGCGGGGTTCAGACGGGCTCGGGCTCGAAGTGCCGCAACACGTCCTGGCCGCGCCGGACGACGCCGTACGTGCTCTCCGGTACGGCGTTCCAGACGCCGGGGAGGTCGCCAAGCGGCTCCGAGACGACCAGGCGGGTCTCCTTGGAGATCTGCCGCAGGAACGTGAGGTCGGGGTGCAGGGCGCGTACGTCCTCCACCCGGCTGCTGTAGTACAGCGACCGCGAGGCCCCGCCACTGGAGTAGCGGAAGAACCACATCCGTTCGCCGTCGGTCACGGCGATCGTCATCTGGAGCGGCTCCGGCACCCCGTGCTCGTGCCCCAGCCGTTCGACGAGCCCCGCCATCCGCGCCACCGCGCCCGGCGGGTCGCCGTCGAGCCCGAGGGTGAGGGCCACGTGGAACATCACCTCGGAGTCGGTCGTGCCCTCGAGCGACGGGAACAGCTCCGGGTCGACGGCCAGCATGAGGTCCCGGCGCAGCTCGGAGAATCCGCTGATCGCCCCGTTGTGCATCCACATCCACCGCCCGTGCCGGAAGGGGTGGCAGTTGGTCTGCTGCACGGCGGAACCGGTGGAGGCGCGCACATGGGCGAAGAACAGCGGCGAGCGGACGTGGTCGGCGATCTCCCGGAGGTTGCGGTTGCTCCAGGCGGGACCGGTGTCGCGGATGACGGCGGGCGTGCGCAGATGCGACGCGTACCAGCCGACCCCGAAGCCGTCCCCGTTGGTGGTCTCGACGCCCATCCGCGCGTGCAGGCTCTGGTCGATCAGTGAGTGCTCCGGGCGGTACAGCACATCGTCGAGCAGCACGGGAGTGCCCGAGTAGGCGAGCCAGCGGCACATGGTCGGTACCCCCGTTCCGGGCCGCGTCCGGCATACCGTGCGGCTGCGTGGGTGAGGGGAGCGGATCCGTCTCCCGCCCGTGTGGTCCAGCGAACCCCGGCCCGTGGGGTCTGCGCATCGCCCGTGGCGGGTGGTTGCCGCGCACCCCGCACGTGCGTCGCGCCGTCCGGCGCGACCCGGCCGGGCATGCGTGGGGGAGGGAAGACTGAGATCCTGAGCGAAGGGAGTGCTGCTCGTGTCCTGACGGACGACAGGCGGTGGTGAGCACCATGGCCACGACCGACGCGACTGGTACGGAGCCGGCGATCACGGGCATCGATCCGACCGGCGACCCGCTGCTGCGCACCCGGTTCGCGCTGCCGGAGCGCCCCGCCACGTTCCTGCGCCGGCCCCGTCTGGTCCGGCACCTCGACCAGGCCCTCGCGACGCCCCTGACGATGGTCAACGGTTCGGCCGGCGCGGGCAAGACCCTCCTGGTCGCCGACTGGGCCGTCGGTCTGCGCAAACCGGTCGCCTGGCTCACGACGGACACCACCGACCAGGCACCCGGGGTCTTCTGGGCCTATCTGCTCGAGGCACTGCGCGCCGCGGGCGTCCCCGTGGCGGGCGACGTCGGCTGCCCTGCGGAGGCCGGACGGGTCGACCAGCGGACGCTGACCTGTCTCGCCGCCGACCTCGAGAACCGCGACCACACGACCGTCGTCGTGCTCGACGAGTTCGACCGGGTGACCTCGCCGGAGATCGCGGAGCAGCTGGAGTTCGTCCTGCGCCACGCCGGACGGGGACTGCGCCTGGTCCTCGTCACCCGCACGGAGCCCCTGCTGCCGCTCCACCGGTACCGGGCCTCGGGCGAGCTCACCGAGATCCGGGACGCGGAGCTGGCCTTCACCTCGGAGGAGGCCCACGAGCTGCTGTCACGGCACGGACTGCACCTGCCCGCCAGCGCCGTCCGCGCCCTGGTCGGGCGGACCCAGGGCTGGGCCGCGGGCCTCAGTCTGTGCGCGCTGGCCGCCCGGCAGAGCCCGGACGCCCAGGCCTATGTGAAGCAGTTCGAGGCCGACCACAGCACGGTGGCCGACTACCTGCTGGCCGAGGTGCTCGACCGGCAGCCACCCGGCACCCAGGACCTGCTGCTGCGCATCAGCGTCCTGGACCGCTTCTGCCCCGACCTGGTGAACGCGCTGACGCGGCGCGGTGACGCGGAACCGATCCTGGCCTCGCTGCACCGCGAGAACGCGTTCGTCCACTACCTCGGCCACTCCTGGTACAGCCTGCATCCCCTCTTCGCGGAGATACTCCGCGCCCACCTTCGGGAGCGGTTCCCCGGCCTGGAGCCGGAACTGCGCGGCCGGGCCGCCCGGTGGCTGCGCCGCTCCGGAGCCCTCCCCGACGCGCTCGTCCAGGGGGCGGCGGCGGACGACTGGGAGTTCACCACCCGGGCGGTCGTCGACGACCTCGCGATCGGGCAGCTCTTCACCGGCCTGCGCTCAGAGGACCTGTCCGCCCTGTTCGCCGGGATGGGCAGCGAGGTCAGGGGCCCGGCGCCCGACCTCGTCCGCGCGGCACGCGAACTGGCGCGGCACGATCTCGACCACGGCCTGACCCATCTGCGCCGGGCCGAGGAGCAACTGGCCGGGGACGGGAACGAACCGGCGCGGGGCAAGCTCAGCTGCGCCCTGCTGGAAGCCCTGGCGGGACGGCTGACCGGCTCCCCGGGCAGAGCGGAACGCGCCGCCGAGCAGGCATGGGCCCTCCGGAAGGACGTCCCCGCGCAGCTCCTGGAGGAGCATCCGGAACTCACCGCCCTCCTGCTCGCCCACCTCGGCTCCGCCCGGCTGTGGGCGGGGCGTTTCGACGACGCCCGGTCCGCCCTGTCGGCGGTCGCGGGGCACCAGGGCGGGGCGGCGATGGCGCTGCCCCGGTGTGAGGCCCTCGGGCAGCTGGCCCTGATCGACTACCTGAACGGCTGGCCCGGCCGGGCGGAACACAAGGCCCGGGCGGCGGCCGGCCAGGCGGAGCACTACAGCCTGCCGCACCGCTCCGGCTCGGGCGCCGGCCCCGTCGTCCTGGCCGCCGTGCACATCGACCGCGACGAACTCGCCGAGGCCCAGGCGCTCCTCGACGCGGCGGACGGCTCCCCGTCGCTCGTCGAGGACCCGGTGCTGGAAGCGGGCCGGACCCTCACCCGGGGGCACCTGCTGCTGGCGAGGGGGGATGCCAGGGGCGCGCTGACAGCGGCCGAGGCGATCGTCCCGGCCGCAGCGAGCTCGCCCTGGGCTCGGGACCACAGCGCCCTGCTCGCGTCCGCCGCCCACCTGGCCGAAGGGCGTACCGAGCTCGCCGAGAAGGTCGTGGAGCCGGTGGCACGGCACCGGACGGCCTGTGCGGTCGGGGCGGCGCGGGCCCGGCTCGCGGCGGGGCACCCCGAGGAGGCGCTCGACCTCCTGGACGGCCTGCCCGAGGACGACCGGCCCGGCCCGGCGGTCACCGTCCGCGCCACGCTGGTACGCGCCCAGGCCGCACACGAGACCGGGGACCAGGAGAGCGCCCGCCGCCTCGTCGCCCGCGCGCTGCTCGACGGCCGGCGCGAGCGGCTGCGCCGGCCGTTCCGGGAAGCCGGACCCTGGCTCCGCCCGCTGCTGAGCACCGGCAGGCCACGGGAACTGGCCGAGGGCTGGCTCGTCTCCGGCCACGGCCGCCACCGCGCTCTCGGACACACCCCGCCGCACACCCCGGGGGAATCCGGCCCCGACCTGGCGGTCGAGGAACTGAGCGCCCGGGAGCGGGACGTGCTGCGCAGACTGTCCCAGATGATGTCGACGCAGGAGATCGCCGCCGACCTCCACCTCTCCGCGAACACCGTGAAGACCCACCTGAAGAGCATCTACCGCAAGCTCGCGGTCAGCCGCCGCGGTGACGCCGTGCGCCGCGCCCGCGACCTGCGCCTGCTGTGAACCTCCGACGGACCCTTCGACGAGGTCGGCGAGGTTCACCTGCGCCGGGTGAGGGCGGCCGGCCCACCCGGGCGGAGCATCAGGGGGACAGGGCGCGTACCACCGCCCAGGCCGCCCGCGAGAGAGCAGCTCATGCGCTACGAGATCCGTGTCGACGGGCAGATGTCGGAGACGCTCGTCAAGGTCTTCCCGGAGCTGGAGCACGTGACGATGCCCGGTCAGACCGTCCTGTACGGCCCCGTCGTCGACATGGCGCACCTGTACGGGCTGCTGACCCGTTTCCAGTCACTGGGACTCAGGGTCGTGGAGATGCGCCGGCTGCCGGAGTGACCCTGGGGGACGAGACGGGTCCCGCCCGGTCACAGGGTCGCCGTGGGAATCCGGCCGGAGCGGGCCGCGCTGCCCAGCGCCGCGAAGTCCCGCTCGTTCTGATCGGCGTAGGCCTGGGCGAACGAGGTGAGCGCGCGGTCGAAGCGGTCGCTGCCGCCCAGGTAGGCCGCGATGGCGACGGGGTCGCCCGAGCGGGCGTGGGCCCGGGCCAGGCTCGCCCCGCACAGCCGCGCGAACAGCCGCAGCAGGCCGGGGCTCATGGTGTCCGGACGGGCGATGCCCTTCCAGTCCCGCAACTGCCGTACGTAGAGGTCCCGCTCGTGCCCGTCGAGGCCCAGGGCGTGCGTCCAGCCCAGCAGGATGTCGCTGGTGGTCTGGATCAGCCGCTGTCCCGCGACCACGCGGTGGCCCTGGTTGTCGTAGCGGTCGCCGCCGGTGTGGGCCGCGAGCACGGACTCCTGCGCCTCCTTGGCCTGGAGCAGCAGGGGATCGTCGTCGTCCCGGCCCAGCAGGAGCACGATCCAGCAGCGGGTGCCGACGCTGCCGACCCCGACCACCTTGCGGGCGATGTCCACCATGCGGTAGCGGCGCAGCAGGTGCCTGCGCTCGGAGGACAGGGACTGGGCGTACCCCTCCAGGACGGTGCGCAGCTCCTTCTCCTGCCTGTGCGGCGAGGAGTCGCTCACCAGGTCCCGCAGCGGAGTGATCAGCGGCGGGTCGGGCGCGATCCGCCGCCCTTCGGCCGTCGCCCGGGTGAGTTTCGCGAAGGCCTGGAGGCCGGTGCGGGTGCGGGCCTTCGCCGTCGCCTCGGCGGTACGGCGCCTCGCGTCCTTGGTCATCGACGCGGCCATCAGCTCCCGCAGCTGGTCGGCGTCGTCCTGCGCGTACCAGATGTCCAGGGTGCGCATGCCGGCGAACTCCCGCATCCGCTGCCGGTAGGCCCGTACACACGCCTCCACCGTGCTGTTCTGCACCGTGGTCTCGAACCCGTCGGCCCGCCCCGCGATGGCGAAGCTGGCCGCCAGCCGCTTCACGTCCCACTCGAACGGCCCGGCCAGGGTCTCGTCGAAGTCGTTGATGTCGAACACCAGATGGCGCTCCGGCGAGGCCAGCAGCCGGAAGTTCAGCAGATGGGCGTCCCCGCAGAGCTGCACCCGCAGACCGGTGTCCGCGGCGGCCCCCAGGTCGGCGGCCATGATGGCCGCCGCGCCCCGGTAGAAGCGGAACGGGGACTCGAGCATCCGGGCGTAGCGGATCGGCACCAGGTCCGCCACCCGGGTCGCCGACTGGCGCTCCACCACGTCGACCGGGTCGAACCGCTCCGGACCCGCCTCGAAGGAGCCGTGGGACGAGCGCGGGACGCGCCGCCGCGCGCTCCGGCCCTCGGCCGCCCGCTCGGCCGGCGACAGGAAGGTCTTCTCGGGGCTCGTCACGGTCATGGCTCAGCCCTCCGGCCGGTGGGGGAAGTCGTCCGACGGCTCACGCCCCTGCCTGCGCAGTCCGGCCTGCACCGCGCCGGCGAGAATCCGCGCGGCCACGCCCACCAGCAGCACCCCGCCCAGCATCTGAAACATCGTCAGCACGCGTGCCGTCTGGGAACGGGCCACGATGTCGCCGTAGCCGACGGTGGAGAACGTCGTGAGCGTGAAGTACAGGGAGTCCGTCTTGGTCAGCGGCTCGCTGAACGAGCCCGGGGTGGAGTGCTCCAGCAGGAAGTAGGCGCCCGCGAAGAGCAACACGAACAGCGCCAGCGTGGCGGCCAGGGTCTCGACGGCCTTCAGCCGGGGATAGGGCGAGGACACGATGGCCCGCACCTCCCACCAGAAGACCCCGACGACCAGCAGCAGGCCACAGGCGAGCAGCGCCGAAGTACCGGCCGTGCCGCGTCCGTCCAGGGGCAGCACGTAGTAGACGGTGACCAGCCCGACCGCGATGAGGGCGGCGCGCACGAGAGCCGTGACCGCCGCGCGCCGCCGCGGGCGCCGCCCCTGGTGCTGCTGCTCCCGCGCCCGCCGGAGCCGGGCGGGCCCGGTCCGGGCAGCCGCTGGATGGTCCATCTCGTGTCTCTCGGCCGTGGGTTCTCTCTCGGTCGGGTGCGTCGCACGGTCCACTTCACCGCCGCGGCGCCGGGTACGGATCACCCACCGCGGGTGACCCGGCGGCGGACGGCCCGCGGACCCGCCCCGGCGCGGCCGGCCCCGGCGCCGACCCCGGCGGACGACGCCGCCGGACGCTCACCCGCCCCGGGTGAGGCGGCCGGGACCGGGCCGTGAGCACGCTGGGAGCGGCACGGCACGGCTGCCGGGCGCGGGTCCGGGACGGAGGAGTGACATGAGTGGGCAGACGTATCTCGCGTATGACTTTCCGCTGCTGAGCAGCTTCTGGGCGATCCTGTTCTTCTTCCTGTGGATCATGTGGATCGTGCTGCTGTTCCGGGTGGTCCTCGACATCTTCCGGGACGACTCCCTCAGCGGCTGGGGCAAGGCCGGCTGGCTGGTCTTCTGCGTCGTCCTGCCCTTCATCGGCGTCTTCGTCTACGTCGTCGCCCGCGGCAAGGACATGGGCCGCCGGGAGACGGCACAGGCCCGTGAGCAGCAGGAGGCCTTCGACAGCTACATCCGGGAGACCGCCAGGGGCGGCGGCAGCAGCGCCGACGAACTCGCCAGGCTGTCGGAGATCCGCGCCCGCGGTGACATCACGGACGAGGAGTTCCGCAGGGCGAAGGAGATGGTCCTGAGCGGCTCCCACCGGTCGGGAGTCTGACCCCCCGGCCACCACCCCCGGTCGCCGAAGGCACCGGACGCAGGCGAAACGAGGCAGCAGATGACCGCCACTCACCCGACGGGCGCGCACACCGCGAGGCGCGAATGGGCCGTCGGCACCATGGTCCTCGGAGCCGTCATGCTCATGATCGCCGGGATCCTGGGCATCATGCGCGGAATCGCCGGGATCGCCGAGGACGACGTGTTCGTCACCACCCCCAACTATGTCTTCCGATACGACCTCACGGGCTGGGGCTGGATCCACCTGATCCTGGGCGCGGTCGCCGTGGCCGTCAGCATCGGGCTGTTCCAGGCGTCGACGTGGGCGCGGGTGGCCGGCGTGGGCATCGCCGGACTCGTCATCATCGCCAACTTCCTCTCCCTGCCGTCCTATCCGGTCTGGTCGTTGGTGATGATCGCGATCTCCGGGCTCATCATCTGGGCGCTGTGCACCGTCCGCAAGGACGACGCCTGGCAGCCCTTCGAACAGCCGCCCGGCAATCCATGAGACACAGCCGTGGCCGGCCGGGGCGAGACGTTGCTGCCGGCCCATCGGCCGAGGTGGAGGACATGACTCACCCGGACAGGCGGACAGTTGCGGGTGTCAGCGCGCTCAGGCGCGGGTGCGGACCAGCAGCAGCGCGACGTCGTCGTCGGGCTCCGGGCTGAGCGCGCTGAGCAGGCTGTCGCTGGTGCGTTGCAGGCTGGGTCCCGCGTTCTGCAGGTGGCGGGTCAGCGTGGTGAGGCCGGCGTCGATCGGCTCCCCGCGGTTCTCGACCAGCCCGTCGGTGTAGAGGGCGAGCAGCGAGCCCGGGGCGAACTCCACCTCCACGGTGCCGAACTCCACCCCGCCCACCCCGAGCGGGACGCCGCCGGGCACGTCGACGAGCTCGGCGCTGCCGTCCGGCCCGGCGAGCACGGGCGGCAGGTGACCCGCGCTGGACAGCGCGCAGGTGCCGGCCCGCAGGTCGCACACGGCGTACACGCAGGTGGCGATCGCGTCCCCGAGCGAACCGGCGATGTCGTCGAGGTGGCGCAGCAGTTCGGCGGGCGGCAGGTCCAGCCGGGCCAGGGCCCGCGTCGCCGTGCTCAGCTGACCCATGATCGCCGCGGCCTGGACGCCCTTGCCCATGACGTCGCCGACGACGAGCCCGGTGCGGCCCGGCCCCAGCGGCAGCACGTCGTACCAGTCGCCGCCGACCTCGCTGAGGGCCGGGCGGTAGCGGGCGGCGATGTCGAGCCCCTCCCGCTCGGCGGGCGTGGCCGGGAGCAGGCTGCGCTGGAGCGTCAGGGCCGTGCCGCGCTCCCGGCCGTAGAGGCGTGCGTTGTCGATGGAGATCGCGGCGCGCGCGGCGAGTTCCGAGGCGAGCACCTGGTCCCGGTCGTCGAAGGGACGCTCGGTGACCGTGCGGTACAGCGTGAGCGTGCCGAGCACCTTGCCCCGGGCCATCAGCGGCAGCGCCAGGTAGGTGTGCGCACCGGCCTCGCGCAGGGTCTGGGCGGCGCGCGCGTCCCGGGCGATGCGCCGCATCATCTTCGTGTCCACGCTTTCGACCAGGACGGGGCGGCCGCTGCGGACGCACTGCGTGATGATCCGTGACGAGCCGTAGGTGGCGAGCTCGCCGACCGGGTCGGCGGCGTGGATCGCGTCGGTGGGGTAGCCGGCCGCGACGGCCAGTGCCCTGAACTCGGCGGACGCGCTGTCCGACACCGGCGCGATGGTGCCGTGCGCCACGACGGACTCCAGGACGTCCACGGCGGCCAGGTCCGCGAGGTGCGACACCACCACGTCGGCCAGTTCCTGGGCGGTCTGCCGGAGGTCCAGCGTGGTGCCGATCCGCACCCCGGCGTCGGCGATCACCGACAGGTGCTGGCGGGCCCGCGCCACCTCGGCGGCGGCCTGCTGGCGCTCGGTGACGTCCAGCACGGCCATCGCGAGGCCCAGCACCCGGCCGTCGGTGTCCTCGATGCGGTGGTACGACTCCGAGTAGGCGCGGTCCTCCTCGTCCGCCGCCGTCCGGCCGATGGTCTGCTGGTCGAGCAGGGGCCTGCCGGTCTTGAGGACGTGCCGCATCCGGTTCTCGATGGCCGCCACGTCCAGGTCCGGCAGCACCTCCGCGAGCCGGCGTCCCCGCACGGCCTCCTCGGGCACGCCGTTGATCCGCTCCAGCGCGGGGTTGACGCCGACCCAGCGCAGGTCGTTGTCGAAGACGGCGATGCCGAGCGGTGTCTGGTTGACGAGGCTGTGCGAGAGGGCGAGGTCCCGCTCGACGTTCCGTACGGTCGTCGCGTCCGCGGCGAGGCCGAGCAGGTGGGGCTGGCCCTCGGGGTCCAGCAGCCGCATGGTGCGGAACTCCACGGCGCGCTCCGTGCCGTCCTTGTGCCGCAGCGGGAAGACCCCGGCCCAGCGGTCCCCCGACCTGACCTGCGCGAACAGTTCCCTGCCGCGAGGCCGGTTCTCCGGCGCGAGCAGGAGCGTGTCGGCACGCTGCCGCAGGGCCTCGGCCGCGGTGTAGCCGAGCAGCTGCTCGATCTCGGGGCTCCAGAGCGCGATGTGCCCGCTCGCGTCCAGGACCACGGCGGCGACCTTCAGCAGGTCCAGGAGCCCGCCGGGCGCGGCCGTGACGGCATCGCGGTCCGACGTCGCATACCCGTTCATGCGAGCCGCTCCTTCCGGCGCGGCAAAAGGTACCGCCAAGATCCGTCATGCGGGCTGTCCGATGAGGTCACAGTAAGTCGGAAGGGCGGCACTGTCGCGCCGAAGCGGCAAAAAACCGAGGTGCGCGTACCCGGGGCCCTCCGGGGCGTCGGGACCATCTGGATTCCCTTCACCGGGGGCGACGGCGCTAACCATCAGGACCGCACAAAGTCCGACGCGGTCATTGCTTCGATTGTGTTCGAGTTCTAGGGTGTGCCTGCTCAGCAGTTGCTCCGTCACCGTCAGTTGCGTCGTGTCCCAACAGAAACTCCCACGCCGGGAGGGCAGTTGAGGACCGTAACTGATGCGCCCTCAGTCCGTGCAGCACCCTGTCGAACCGAGGAAGGCCACGGTCATGCCGCACCCGCACCCGTCTCCCACCGACCGGCCCGTCGTCAGCCGTCGTCGTCTGCTGGAGGGAGGAGCCGCCGTGCTCGGCGCGCTCGCCCTGTCCGCCTCGCCCGTCGCGGCGCACGCGGCCGGCCGGCGCCCGGCGGCGGACGGACCTCCGGAGTGGAACGACGGCCTGACCGTGTACCGGCTGGGCACCGAGCCGCCGCACACCACGCTCATGCCGTATGCCGACCTCCCGCAGGCCCTGGCCGCCGACCGTACGCGCTCGCCGTACCGGATGAGCCTCGACGGCACGTGGAAGTTCGCCTACGCCGACCGGCCCGACGACCGGGACAAGGACTTCCACCGCACCGACGTCGACGACTCCGGCTGGGACACCATCCCCGTGCCCTCGGCCTGGCAGCTGCACGGCTACGACTTCCCGATCTACGTCAACATCACCTATCCCTGGTGGGGTCCCAACGGCGGCGGCGAGGACGCGCAGCCGCCGGCCGCCCCGACCCGCTACAACCCGGTCGGCCAGTACCGCCGGACGTTCACCGTCCCCCGCACCTGGTCCGGCCGCCGCACCTTCCTGCACTTCGAGGGCGTCAAGTCCGCCCACTACGTGTGGATCAACGGCGAGCTGGCGGGCTACCACGAGGACTCCTACACCTCCGCCGAGTACGACATCACCCGCCACCTCAAGCCGGGCACCAACCAGATCGCCGTCGAGGTGTACCGCTACTCCGACGCGGAGTGGCTGGAGGACCAGGACATGATCCGGCTGAGCGGCATCTTCCGCTCGGTCCACCTGTACTCCACACCGGCCGTGCACCTGCGCGACTTCAAACTGGACACCCCGCTCGGCGACGACTACACCTCCGCCGAACTCGAGGTCACCGCGCACGTCCGCGACTACGGGGGAGAGGGCGGTGGCCGGTACACCGTCGAGACCCAGCTGTACGACGCGCGCGGCCACGCCGTCTGGTCGCGCCCGCTGAACGGGTCCGTCGACGTCCCCGACGGCGACGAGGCCACCGTCGAGACGTCGAGAGCCGTCCCCGCGCCGAAGCTCTGGTCGGCCGAGCACCCCCACCTCTACACCGCCGTGCTGCGGCTGCGCGACCCGGGCGGCAAGGTGGTCGAGACCCTCTCGCACCGGGTCGGCTTCCGCGAGTTCGCGCTCAAGGACGGCCTGATGCGCATCAACGGCCGGCCGGTCTCCTTCCGCGGCACCAACCGGCACGAGATGCACCCGGTCACCGGCTCGGCGCTCACCCGCGCTCAGCTGATCGAGGACATCCAGATCATCAAGCGGCTCAACATCAACAGCGTCCGCACCTCGCACTACCCCAACAACCCGCTGTGGCTGGAACTCGCCGACGAGTACGGCCTGTACCTCGTGGGCGAGACCAACCTGGAGACCCACGGCATCCGCGACAGGTACCCCGGCAGCGGCCACCCCGAGTGGACCGAGGCGTGCGTGGTCCGCGCCCAGAACATGGTCCACCGGGACAAGAACCACGCCTCGGTGGTCATCTGGTCGCTGGGCAACGAGGCGGGCGGCGGCACCACCTTCAACGCCATGCACGACTGGATCCGCTCCTACGACCCCACGCGCGTCATCCAGTACGAGGGCGACGACCGCCCGGGCATCAGCGACATCCGCTCCGAGATGTACGACAGCCCGCAGCGGGTCGAGCAACGCGCCAAGGACACGAGCGACACCCGGCCGTACGTGATGATCGAGTACTCCCACGGCATGGGCAACTCCAACGGCAACTTCAAGAAGTACTGGGACATCGTCCGCCGCTACGACGTCCTCCAGGGCGGCTGGATCTGGGACTTCGTCGACCAGGCCCTGGCCTGGCCCACCCCGTCCCGCAAGCTGCTGACCGAGTCCGGCCCGGGCGCCCTGCGCGGCGAGATCATCGCCCCGAGCGGCACCTTCGACCGCGCCAAGGGCGTCTCCGGCGGCACCGTCTTCCCCCGCGACACCCGCCTCGACCTCACGGGCTCCCTCACGCTGGAGGCCTGGGTCACCCCGCATGTGACCGGCGGCCACCAGCCCCTCATCGCCAAGGGCGACACCCAGTACGCCCTCAAGCAGACCGACAGGACCCTGGAGTTCTTCATTCACGGCGGCGGCCAGTGGGTCACCGCGAGCTGGGTGCTGCCCGGGGACTGGACAGGCAAGGAGCATCACGTCGCCGGTGTCTTCGACGCGGACGCCGGCACGCTCACCCTGTACGTCGACGGGCAGGTGCGTGCCACCAAGGCCACGACCCGGCGCCCCGGCGACAACACGGCGTCCCTGTCGCTCGCCACCGATGTCGACAACCCGACCCGGGAGTTCAGCGGCACCGTCCGGCGGGCCCGCGTCTACGCCCGCGCGCTGAGCACGGCGGAACTCGCCTCGGACGACCGGGGCCCGAAGGACGAGGGCGTGCGGTTCTGGTTCGACGCCGCCACCGTCCACCTGACCGAGAAGCGCCCGCGCGAGAAGACCTTCTACGCCTACGGCGGCGACTGGGGCGACAACCCCAACGACGGGGCCTTCTCCGGCGACGGCATCATCACCGCCGACCGCGGTCACACGGGCAAGGCCGCCGAGGTCAAGCAGATCTACCAGGCGATCAACGCGACCCGGGCCTCGGGCGGCCCCGGCGCCGTCAGGCTGACCAACGAGTACCTCTTCACCAACCTCCGCGAGTTCGACGGCCGGTGGTCCCTCGTCGCCGACGGCGAGGTCGTCCAGCGCGGCCGGCTGACCCGCGACCAGCTCGACGTCGCCCCGCTGACCGCCAAGGACGTCCAGGTGCCGGTGCGGCTGCCGGCGAAGCCCGCACCGGGCACCGAGTACTTCCTGGAACTCTCCTTCACCACCAAGGAGCCCACCAAGTGGGCGAAGGCGGGCTTCGAGGTGGCCAAGCAGCAACTCGCCCTCGACGCGGGCAGTCCCGCGGTGAAGGCGGTACCGCTGCGCGGCGTGCCCGCCCTGCGGTACACCGACCGGGACGACGAGGTCACCGTCAAGGGCAAGGGCTTCTCGGTCACCGTCGACAAGAGCACCGGAACCATCACGTCGTACGAGGCGGCCGGCACGCGACTGATCACCTCCGGCCCGGTCCCGAACTTCTGGCGGGCACCCACCGACAACGACCGGGGCAACGGCCACCACACCCGCAACCAGGTGTGGCGGGACGCCGGAGCGCGGCGGAAGGTGGCGGACGTACGGGTGCGGCCCCTGGACGAGCGAGCCGTGGAGATCACCTTCACCGGCACCCTGCCCACGACCCCGGAGTCCACCTACAGCACCACGTACACGGTCTTCGGCAACGGCGAGATCAAGGTCGACAACACCCTGCACCCGGGCGCGTCGAACCTGCCGTACCTCCCCGAGGTCGGAAACCTGCTGTTCCTGCCGCGCCGCCTGGACCGGCTGCACTACTACGGCCGGGGCCCCGAGGAGAACATGTGGGACCGCAACAACGCCACCGACGTCGGCGTGTACTCCGGCACCGTCTCCGGGCAGTGGAGCTCCTACCTGCGCCCCCAGGAGAACGGCAACAAGACCGACGTCCGCTGGGCCGCGCTGACGGACGGCGGCGGGCGCGGACTGCTCGTCTCCGGTGAGCCGCTGCTGGAGGTCAACGCCTCGCACTTCACCCCCGAGGACCTGTCGGTCGGCGCCCGGCACGACTACCAGCTCACGCCCCGGGACGCGGTGGTCCTGCGGGTCAACCACCGCCAGATGGGCGTGGGCGGCGACAACAGCTGGGGCGCCCACACCCACGACGAGTTCAAGCTGCTCGCCGACCGCGACTACGCGTACACCTACCGTCTGCGTCCGCTGACGCGCGTGAGCGAGGCGATGGCGGCCTCGCGGCGGCCCACGGCCACCGAGTAGCGCAGTGGGAGTGACAGCGGCGCCGCCTCAGTCGGCGGCGTCGCTGATGCCCAGACGCAGGTGCTCCACGTGGTACACGGCCTGGTCGAGCAGCTCGGCGACATGGTGGTCGTGCAGCGCGTACACCACCGAACGGCCCCGTCGCTCGCCCACCACCAGGCCCAGGTTGCGCAGCAGCCGCAGCTGGTGCGAGCAGGCCGACTGCTCCATGCCCACCTCGGCGGCCAACTCGGTGGCCGGCAGCGGACCTTCGCGCAACCGCGCCAGGATCAGCAGGCGGGACGGCGTGGACAGGGCCTGGAGCGTGGTGGCGACCTTCGCGACGTTGTCCGCGTCCAGGCGTACCCGCTCGGCGGCGGCGTCCTGCGCGGGGATGACGGCTCCATGACCCATGACGTCATCGTACCGGTCACCAACGAACACATGAATGAATATTCATCTGTCCCTGTGCGGCGGTGGGCGCCCGCACCTCGATGTCGGATTCTCGCCAGCCCCGTGCCGCCCGGTGCCCGATGCTGGACGCATGCAGATGGGGATGCACACCGACACAGAACGCTGCGTACGCGCCGTCCGGTCCAAGGACGCCCGGTTCGACGGCTGGTTCTTCACGGCCGTCCTGACGACCGGCATCTACTGCCGTCCCAGCTGCCCGGTCGTGCCGCCCAAGCCGGAGAACATGGTCTTCCACCCGAGCGCGGCCTCCTGCCAGCAGGCCGGATTCCGGGCCTGCAAGCGCTGCCGGCCCGACACCAGCCCCGGCTCCCCGGAGTGGAACCAGCGCGCCGACCTCGTGGCCCGCGCCATGCGGCTGATCGCCGACGGCGTCGTGGACCGCGAGGGCGTGCCCGGCCTCGCCGGCCGCCTCGGCTACAGCACCCGGCAGGTCGAGCGCCAGCTGCTCGCCGAACTCGGCGCGGGGCCGCTCGCGCTCGCCCGCGCCCAGCGCGCCCAGACGGCCCGGCTGCTCATCGAGACCACGGCCCTGCCGATGGCCCGGGTCGCCTTCGCCGCCGGCTTCGCCTCCATCCGCACCTTCAACGACACGGTCCGCGAGGTCTTCGCCCTGTCCCCGAGCGAGCTGCGCTCCCGCGCGCCCAGGCGGCAGGGCGCGAGCACCCCCGGAGCGTTGTCACTGCGGCTGCCGTTCCGCGCCCCGCTCAACCCCGACAACCTCTTCGGCCACCTCGCCGCGACGGCCGTACCCGGCGTGGAGGAGTGGCGGGACGGCTCCTACCGCCGCACGCTGCGCCTCCCGTACGGCCACGGCATCGTGGCCCTCACCCCCACCCCCGACCACATCGCCTGCCGCCTGACCCTCAGCGACCTGCGCGATCTGACCGTCGCCATCAGCCGCTGCCGCCGCCTGCTCGACCTGGACGCCGACCCGGTCGCCGTCGACGAGCAGCTGCGCACCGACCCGGTCCTGGCGCCCCTGGTCGACAAGGCGCCCGGGCGGCGCGTGCCGCGCGCGGTGGACGAGGCGGAGTTCGCCGTCCGGGCCGTGCTGGGCCAGCAGGTCTCCACCGCCGCCGCCCGCACCCACGCGGCCCGTCTGGTCACCGCGCACGGCGACCCGGTCCATGACCCCGAGGGCGGCCTCACCCACCTCTTCCCGACGCCGGAGACGCTCGCGGAGCTGGACCCGGAGACCCTGGCGATGCCCCGCACCCGCCGCACGACCTTCACCACCCTGATCCGCCGGCTCGCCGACGGCGACCTCCACCTGGGCGTGGAGAGCGACTGGCCGCGGACCCGCTCCCAGCTCCTCGCCCTGCCCGGCTTCGGCCCCTGGACGGCCGACGTCATCGCCATGCGCGCCCTCGGCGACCCCGACGCCTTCCTCCCCACCGACCTCGGCATCCGCCGCGCCGCCCGGGACCTGGGCCTGCCCTCGACCCCGGCCGCGCTCACGGCCCGCGCGGCGGCCTGGCGTCCCTGGCGGGCCTACGCCGTCCAGTACCTCTGGGCGACCGACAGCCACCCGATCAACTTCCTTCCGGTATAGGGACGTTCCATGAAGCAGCACACCGTGACCGACAGCCCGTACGGCCCGCTCACCCTCGTCGCCGACGACGGCGTCCTGTGCGGCCTCTACATGACGGACCAGCGCCACCGCCCGCCCGAGGAGACCTTCGGCACCCGCGACGACACCCTGTTCGCTCAGGCCGAGGAGCAGCTGAAGGCCTACTTCGCGGGCGAGCTCCGGGAGTTCACCGTCGAACTGCGCCTGACGGGCACCCCGTTCCAGCGCACCGTCTGGGACCGGCTGCGCCGCATCCCGTACGGCGAGACCCGCACCTACGGCGAACTCGCCGACGCCCTGGGCGCCCCCACGGCCTCGCGCGCGGTCGGCCTCGCCAACGGCCGCAACCCCGTCGGCATCATCGTGCCGTGCCACCGCGTCGTCGGCGCGAACGGCAGCCTCACCGGCTACGGCGGCGGCCTGGACCGCAAGCGCCGGCTGCTGGCGTTCGAGAGCGGGGCCGCGCTGTTCTAGGCGACGTCGCCGAGGCGGCGCAACAGCTCGGGCAGGGCCGTTCCGATGGGTTCACGGACGAGCTCGTCGGCACGGTCGTCGTACGGCGTCGGCTCGGCGTTGACGATGACCAGCCGGGCGCCGTGGTCGGCGGCGACACCGGCGAGGCCGGCGGCGGGCTGGACCTTCAGGCTCGTCCCGACGGCGACGAACACCTGGCAGGCCTTGCTGATGGCGACCGCCTCGCCGAGCACGACGGGGTCGAGCCGCTCGCCGAACATCACCGTCGCCGACTTCAGGATCCCGCCGCACTCCAGACACGGCGGGTCGTCCTCACCGGCCTCGACCCGGGCGAGCGCGTCCGTCATCGGGCCGCGGGCGTGGCAGCCCGTGCACACGAAGCTCCGCGCGGTCCCGTGCAGTTCGAGGACCTTGCGGTCCGGCATCCCGGCGAGCTGGTGCAGCCCGTCCACGTTCTGGGTGATGACCCGCACGGGCACCCCCGACCGCTCCAGGTCGGCGACGGCCAGGTGAGCGGTGTTGGGCTCCGCCTGGAGCGTCCGGTTCTTGCGCCGCATCCGCCAGGAGCGGCGGCGGATCTCCGGGTAGCCCATGTAGTACTCGTACGTCACGAGCTTCTCGGCCTCGGGATCGCGCCGCCACAGCCCGTTCGGTCCGCGGTAGTCCGGGATCCCGGAGTCCGTGCTGATGCCGGCACCGGTGAGGAGCGCGACGAGTGGCTTGCCCATGGCACCGAGGGTAGGCCGGGCGGCGCGGGGGCGGCGAGCGGATATCGAACGGGAGGTCGAGGGGCGAGCGGCCGGAGCCGGTCAGGGCACCCGGTTCCCGTTCTCCAGCTCCGCCGTACCGGAGCCGTCCGCCAGGACGTCCAGGCCGGCCAGGACACGGCGGCCGAGGGCGCCCGGCAGGTACTCGGTCAGCTCCTCGCGCGGCACCAGCCGCCAGGACAGCAGCTCCGCCTCCTGGAGGCGGATCGCCTTGAACTCGTCCTCGCCGAGCACCCCGCCGTCGTACAGGTACGCCACCAGCGGCGGACGCCCCGGACCGTGCACCCAGTCCACCGCCAGCAGCCGGCCCAGCTCACGGTCCAGGCCGATCTCCTCGGCCGTCTCGCGCCGCGCGCCCTGCCGCGGGGTCTCGCCGTCGTCGGACTCGATCGTGCCGCCGGGCAGCGTCCAGCCCTCCCGGTAGTTGGGCTCGACGAGCAGCACCCGGCCCTCGCCGTCCCGGAAGAGCGCGGCGGCACCGGCCAGGACGCGGGGCAGGGACGCGATGTAGGCGGCGAAGTCAGGAGAGGTGGTCATCGGTGCAGGGTAACCACCGGGCGCCGGATCAGCCGCAGGGGAAGACGTAGTCCGACTTGTAGTTGATGTAGAGGCTGCTGGAGGAGGAGCCCATCTTGGCGGTCACCGGGGCGCAGGCGAAGCTGGAGACGTACACCGGGCCGGCGTACTCGCTGAAGTTGCCCGCGTCCTTGGCGCAGGAGGTACCGCCGACCTTGCAGACCTGCACCAGCATGTACTGCGACCTGCCGACGTTGTTGTCGAGGATGACGCAGCCCTTGCCGCCGTTCTCGTAGGCGAAGAGGGTGCCCAGACGCTCGCTGGGGTCGGTGCCGACGGGCAGCGGGATCGCCTTGCTCAGGGTGTAGCCGGTGCCGCACACGGTGGCCGCGGCGGCCGCGGGCGCGGGCCGCTCGGCGGCGACGGCCTGCGGGGCGGTGAGGACGGCGGCGGTCAGGACGGACACGGAGGCGGCGGCACGGACAGCGGTTCTGAGACGAGACATGACAAGCAGATGCTTTCTGTCAGGCGTGAGGACGCGGGCCGAGTGACTGGAAACGATCGGACGATCCGATGGCCAGATCACTTTACGATCGGGTTTGATCGGTATCGGCGGCTCGCGGCCAAGTGGCCGGAAGCAGCCGGATGGAAGCGCTTCCAAGCGGAACGCGTGGCTGAGTTCGGGTGCACTGGCTGATACTGAACCGTCATGAGGCCCGGGCCTCGAAGCGGAAGACCGGGTCGGCCGCCGCACGCGGCCGGAAATGGCCGGTTCGATCCGCTCAGGCCGCCCGCTCCGCCAGCCGCAGCGTCCGCTCCGCGAGCTCGCTGATCCGCACCCCGTCGAAACCGAACACCGCACTGCGGACCGTGTCCTCCAGCGGCACCTTCCACTGGTCGGGGATGGCCGCGGCCCCGCCGAGGACCCCCGCCACCGACCCCGCCGTCGCGCCGTTGGAGTCGGTGTCCAGGCCGCCGCGGACGGTCAGCGTGATGGTGCGGGTGAAGTCGCCGTCGCCGTAGAGCAGGCCGGCGGTGAGGACGGCGGCGTTCGGGACGGTGTGGATCCAGCCCATCCCGGCGGTCTCCTCGGCGACCGTGGTGAGCGTGTCCTCCCAGGTCATCCGGGTGTCGTGCAGGGACACCACCCGGCGCACCGTACGGGCCAGGCGGCTGCTCGCCGGGATCACGGTCAGGGCCTGGTCGAGGGCGTGCCGCACCGTCGGCGCCGTGAACGCCGCCGCGATCAGGGCCGCCGCCCACATCGCCCCGTAGACCCCGTTGCCGGTGTGCGACAGCACCGCGTCCCGCCGGGCCAGCGAAGCGGCCCGGCGCGGCGCGCCGGGGCAGGTCCAGCCGTAGATGTCGGCGCGGATGAGGGCGCCGATCCACTCCTGGTACGGGTTGTCGTACGTGGCGGTCAGCGGCGGTTTGAGCCCGCCCGCCAGGTTGCGGTACGCGGCCCGCTCGGCGGTGAACGTCTGGAGGTACGGCAGCCGCAGCAGCCACAGGTCGCCGACCTGCTCGGTGCTGAAGCCGAAGCCGTGGGTCTCCAGCAGGTCGAGGCCGAGGATCGCGTAGTCGACGTCGTCGTCCCGGCAGCTGCCGTGGATCCGGCCGCGCACGCACTGGCGCCATTCGGGGCGCAGTACGGGTGCGTCGGCGCCGGTCGGCTCGGGCAGGTAGTCGGTCAGGGGGAGGGCGGCGGCCTGCCGGAGGTAGCGGTCGATGCGGTCGCGGGTCCAGACCTCGCCCTGCTCGACCGGTTTGCCGAGCATGTTGCCCGCGATGCGGCCTGTCCAGCCGCCGAGGATGCGGTCGGCGAGCGCCGTTTCGGTGTCGACGAGGGTCATGGTTCTGGTCTACCCGTTTTGGGAGGGTGCCCGAGGGGGTGGGGCCGCGGGTGTGCCGGCGGCTGCGGGTTCGTCGTGGTCTGTCGCGCAGTTCCCCGCGCCCCTGAGGCGTGGGTGCCTGAGGGGGTGGGTCGGGGGTGTGTGGGCGGCTGTGGGGTCGTTGTGGTGTGGTGCGTAGTTCCCCGCGCCCCTGAGGCGTGGCTGCCCAGGTCCATGGGATGGGCACGGGCTGACGGCGGACGCGTCCTCCGGTTAAGGTCGCTGCGGCGCGACTGGCCCTGACGTGCGTGAGGGCCCGGAGAGCAAGGGGAGTGCAAGTGGCGGACGCTGCAGTGAGCGGCACCCGGAGGGCACGGCGGGTGCTCGTCGCCGCGGACAAGTTCAAGGGGTCGCTGACGGCCGTGGAGGTCGCCGAGCGGGTGACGGCCGGGCTGCGCCGGGTCGTACCGGACCTCGAGGTCGAGGCGCTGCCCGTGGCCGACGGCGGCGACGGAACGGTGGCCGCGGCGGTCGCGGCCGGGTTCGAGCGCCGTGAGGTACGGGTCGCGGGCCCCCTGGGCGACGAGGTGACGGCGGCGTTCGCGCTGCGCGAGGACACCGCCGTCGTGGAGATGGCCGAGGCGAGCGGACTCCAGCGGCTGCCCGCCGGTGTCTTCGCCCCGCTCACGGCGTCCACGTACGGCTCCGGTGAGCTGCTGCGGGCCGCGCTGGACGCGGGCGCCCGCACGATCGTCTTCGGGGTCGGCGGCAGTGCGACCACGGACGGCGGCGCGGGCATGCTGTCCGCGCTCGGCGCCCGGTTCCTGGACGCGGACGGCGAGCCGGTACCGCCGGGCGGCGGCGGCCTCGCCGCGCTGGCCGGCGCCGACCTGTCGCACCTCGACCCCCGGCTCGCCGAGATCGAATTCGTCCTCGCGAGCGACGTGGACAACCCGCTGACCGGACCCAAGGGCGCGCCCGCGGTCTACGGCCCGCAGAAGGGCGCCTCACCGGACGACGTGGAAGCGCTGGACGCCGCCCTCGCGCACTTCGCGAAGGTCCTGGAGGGGGCGGTGGGCCCGAAGGCCGCCGAGTACGCCGCCTCGCCGGGCGCGGGTGCCGCCGGCGGCATCGGCTACGGCGCCCTGCTGCTGGGCGCCCGGTTCCGCCCCGGCATCGAGGTGATGCTCGAGGTCCTGGGCTTCGCACCCGCCCTGGACCGTGCCGGTCTGGTGATCACCGGTGAGGGCTCCCTCGACGAGCAGACCCTGCACGGCAAGGCCCCGGCGGGCGTCGCCGCGGCGGCCCGTGCGGCCGGCAAGGACGTCGTCGCGGTCTGCGGGCGCCTGGCCCTGCCCCCGGAGACACTGGGCCGCGCCGGCTTCCGCCGCGCGTACCCCCTGACGGAGGCGGAGCCGGACGTCGCGAAGTGCATCGCCGAGGCGGGCCCGATCCTGGAGAGGGTGGCGGAGCGCATCGCGAGGGACTTCCTGACCTGAGCCGGGCTTCGTCCGACCTGAGCCGAGCTCCGTCGGGGGCAGAGCCCCCAGGAGCAGCGACCACCCACGGATCCGCACAGAGCAAGGCAAGCGAAGGGCCCCGAACCGATACCCGGTCCGGGGCCCTGGCCATGCATACGCTACGGGGTCACGGGAGCTGCGCCGCCCGCGCCTCTCGCCGATTGTCACGGAACGTGTTCACCCGGCGCGCCGTGGCGAACAGCGGGATCGTCGCCGCCATCACGATCTGCAACGCGCAGCCCGTCTGGAGCAGCGCCTGACCGCCCGGCGCGTCGAACGCCCAGGCCGCCAGCATGCCCATGGCCGAGACGATCCAGCAGAGCACCGCCACCGCGAGGACGCCCCGCGGCTTCGGGTACTCGACCCGGCTCACCATCAGCCACGCCGTACCGACGACCGCCAGCAGCGTCGCCTCGAACGGCAGCTCGAGCAGCACGATCGAGACGACCGTGAGCGCACCGAACGGCGAGGGCATGCCCTGGAACGTGCCGTCCTTCACGGTGACGCACGAGAAGCGGGCAAGCCGCAGCACCACCGCCAACAGCACCACGATCGCACCCACCGCCGCGACCCGCTCGTGCGCGTCCCGCGCGACCATGCCGTACACGAGCACGAAGTACGCGGGCGCCAGACCGAAGCTGATCAGGTCGGAGAGGTTGTCCAGCTCCGCACCCATCGGCGACGACCGCAGCTTGCGGGCGACGAGGCCGTCGAACAGGTCGAAGACAGCCGCGCACAGCATCAGGATCACGGCCGTGGCCGCGCTGTTGCGGGCCATGCCCGAGGCGTCACCCGAGAGGTGCGGGATGAGGATGCCGGTGGTGGTGAAGTACACCGCCATGAAGCCGCACGTGGCGTTGCCGAGCGTCAGGGTGTCCGCTATCGACAGGCGCAGAGAGAGGGGCATCTCCTCTTCTTCGTCGACCTCGTCGGCCTCCGGCACCCAGCCGGCCTTGGTATCCGGATCAATCACGGTCAATGCGAGTCACCCCAGCCACGGTCTTCTGACCGACCTCGACCGCGACCTCCACGCCCTCGGGCAGGTAGAGGTCGACCCGCGAGCCGAAGCGGATCAGGCCGATCCGCTCGCCCTGCTCGACCTTGGTGCCCTGCGGCACGTAGGGAACGATGCGGCGGGCGACCGCGCCGGCGATCTGGATCATCTCGATGTCGCCGAGCTCGGTGTCGAAGTGCCACACGACACGCTCGTTGTTCTCGCTCTCCTTGTTGAAGGCGGGAACGAAGCCACCCGGGATGTGCTCGACCGACGTCACCGTGCCGGCCAGCGGCGCGCGGTTGACGTGGACATTGAGCGGGCTCATGAAGATCGCGACGCGGGTGCGGCCGTCCTTCCACGGCATGATGCTCTGCACCACACCGTCGGCGGGCGAGATGACCCGGCCCTGGGTGATCTCGCGCTCGGGGTCGCGGAAGAACCACAGCATCCCCGCCGCGAGCGCGGTGGCGGGAACAGCGACGGCCTTGGCGGCGCCGGAGCGGCGGGCACGGGCCAGGCTGAGAGCTGCGGTGGCGACGGTCGGAAGGAGCCACGGCGATGCTCCGCGCGCGAGGCGTACGCCGGCCCGGCTGTCGCGTGGTGCAGAGGTTTGGCTGTGGGGCATGGATGACCTTCGTAGCGGATGAGGCCGCACTCTGACGGGGGACGGCGGCTTTCCGGCGATCGTAGCGGCTCGGGGCCCTAACTGGGTAAGCCAGGAAGCCGAGTCGGCGACCGAAGAGTGCTGACGGGGTGTGATCTTCTTCTCCAAGAAAACACCCCGTATCCGGACATCTAGCCCTGGAATCGATACTCTTCGAGCAGTCGCCGACCGATGATCATTTTCTGGATTTCGGCGGTACCTTCACCGATCAGCAGCATCGGAGCCTCACGGTAGAGGCGCTCGATCTCGTACTCCTTGGAGAAGCCGTAGCCGCCGTGGATCCGGAAGGCGTCCTCGACGACCTCTTTGCAGTACTCGGAGGCGAGGTACTTCGCCATCCCAGCCTCGAGGTCGTTTCGCTCACCGGAGTCCTTTTTGCGAGCTGCGTTCACCATCATCGCATGGGCGGCCTCGACCTTGGTAGCCATCTCCGCCAGCTTGAACTGGATCGCCTGGTGCTGGGCGATCGGCTTGCCGAAGGTGTGACGCTGCTGCGCGTACTGGACACCCAGTTCGAACGCACGCTGAGCGACGCCGCAGCCACGCGCCGCGACGTTGACGCGGCCGACCTCCACGCCGTCCATCATCTGGTAGAAACCACGGCCGGTGACGCCTCCGAGCACACGATCCGCAGGAATCCGCAGGCCATCCATGATGAGTTCGGTGGTGTCGACCCCCTTGTAACCCATCTTGTCGATCTTGCCGGGGATGGTGAGACCCGGGCGGACCTCACCAAAACCGGGCTCCTTCTCGACCAGGAAGGTGGTCATCGACTTGTGGGGCGCGGTGCCCTCGGGGTGACCTTCGTCACTTCGGACCAGAACGGCCACCAGAGACGACGTTCCGCCGTTCGTCAGCCACATCTTCTGGCCGTTGAGGACGTACTCCTCACCGTCCCGCACGGCCTTGGAGGTGATCGCCGACACGTCCGAGCCGAGGCCCGGCTCCGACATCGAGAAGGCGCCCCGGATGTCGCCGGCAGCCATCCTCGGCAGGAAGTGGTCCTTCTGCTCCTGCGTGCCGTGCTGCTTGAGCATGTACGCCACGATGAAGTGCGTGTTGATGATGCCGGACACCGACATCCAGCCGCGCGCGATCTCCTCGACGCACAGGGCGTACGTCAGGAGCGACTCGCCCAGACCGCCGTACTCCTCCGGGATCATCAGGCCGAACAGGCCCAACTCCTTCAGCCCGTCGACGATCTGCTGCGGGTACTCGTCGCGGTGCTCCAGCTCGGTCGCGACCGGGATGATCTCCTTGTCCACGAAGTCCCGGACGGTGGACAGGATCTCCTGCTGGATGTCCGTCAGACCGGCGGTCTGGGCGAGTCGCGCCATGGCTACTTCTCCTGCTCCTTGAGCTCGGGGCGGCCGGGCTGCTCGCCGCCGCGCTCCTTGATGTAGGTCTCGGTCGGCACCATCACCTTGCGGCGGAACACGCAGACCAGCGTGCCGTCCTGCTTGTAGCCCTTGGTCTCGACGTAGACGATGCCGCGGTCGTTCTTCGACTTCGACGGCCACTTGTCGAGCACGGTCGTCTGGCCGTAGACGGTGTCGCCGTGGAAGGTCGGCGCCACGTGCTTCAGCGACTCGATCTCCAGGTTGGCGATGGCCTTTCCGGAGATGTCCGGCACGGACATGCCGAGCAGCAGCGAGTAGATGTAGTTCCCGACGACGACGTTCTTGCCGAAGTCCGTCGTCTTCTCCGCATAGTTCGTGTCCATGTGGAGCGGGTGGTGGTTCATGGTGAGGAGACAGAACAGGTGGTCGTCGTACTCCGTGACCGTCTTGCCCGGCCAGTGCTTGTACGTCGCCCCGACCTCGAACTCCTCGTAGGTGCGTCCGAACTGCATGGCGCTCAGCCCTCCGGGATCTCGAACTTGCTGGTGCGCTGCATGCCGGCCGCGCGGCCCTTGCCGGAGATGACCAGCGCCATCTTGCGGCTGGCCTCGTCGATCATCTCGTCGCCGAGCATCGCGGAGCCCTTCTTGCCGCCCGCCTCGGACGTGTAGTAGTCGTACGCGTCCAGGATCAGCTCGGCGTGGTCGTAGTCCTCCTGCGAGGGCGAGAAGATCTCGTTGGACGCCTCGACCTGGCCCGGGTGCAGCACCCACTTGCCGTCGAAACCGAGCGCGGCGGCGCGCTGGGCGACCTCGCGGTAGCCGTCGATGTTGCGGATCTGCAGGTAGGGGCCGTCGATCGCCTGGAGGTTGTTGGCGCGGGCGGCCATCAGGATCTTCATCAGGATGTAGTGGTAGGCGTCCGCCGGGTAGCCGGGCGGCTGCTCGCCCACGACCAGCGACTTCATGTTGATGGAGGCCATGAAGTCGGCCGGGCCGAAGATAATCGTCTCGACGCGCTGGGAGGCCGTCGCGATCTCGTTGACGTTGTTCAGGCCCTGCGCGTTCTCGATCTGCGCCTCGATGCCGATCTTGCCGACCTCGAAGCCCATGGTCTTCTCGATCTGCGTCAGCAGCAGGTCCAGGGCGACGATCTGCTCGGCCGTCTGCACCTTCGGCAGCATGATGCAGTCGAGGTTCTGCCCGGCCCCCTCGACGACCGTGACGACGTCGCGGTACGTCCACTCGGTCGTCCAGTCGTTGACGCGCACGACCCGCGTCTTGCCCGTCCAGTCGCCCTCGTTGAGGAACTTCACGATGGTGTGCCGCGCCTCGGGCTTGGCGAGCGGGGCGCACGCGTCCTCCAGGTCGAGGAAGACCTGGTCCGCCGGGAGGCCCTGCGCCTTCTCCAGGAAGCGCGGGTTGCTTCCCGGTACCGCGAGACACGAGCGGCGGGGACGCAGACGGTTGACGGTCATGCGGGGACCTCCAGGGGGTCGAGCTGGTTCGCTTTCCGGATCTCGTCGACGATGCGGCCGATGATTCCGGTGATGTCGAAGTCCTTCGGGGTGAAGACGGCGGCCACTCCGGCTTGCCTGAGCTGCTCCGCGTCACCATTCGGGATGATGCCACCGGCGATCACGGGTATATCTGTGGCACCGGCCACACGCAGCCGTTCGAGGACGTCCGGCACCAGCTGGGCGTGCGAGCCGGACAGGATGGACAGGCCGACCGCGTGCACGTCCTCGGCGAGGGCCGCGTCCACGATCTGCTCGGGCGTCAGCCGGATGCCCTGGTAGACCACCTCGAAGCCGGCGTCCCGCGCGCGCACCGCGATCTGCTCGGCACCGTTGGAGTGCCCGTCCAGGCCCGGCTTGCCGACCAGGAAGCGCAGCTTGCCGACGCCCAGCTCCTTCGCCGTGACGTCCACCTTGTGGCGGACCAGGGCCAGCGTGCTGCCCTCCTCGACGGGGACGGCCACCGGCGCCGACGACACGCCCGTCGGGGCGCGGAACTCGCCGAACACCTCGCGCAGGGCCCCGGCCCACTCGCCGGTCGTCGCCCCGGCCCGGGCGCACTCCAGGGTGGCCTCCATGAGGTTCCCGGTGCCGCGTGCGGCCTCCTTCAGCCGCTCCAGCGCCTTGCAGGGACGCGGGTGGTTGAAGGGCGGCTGGTAGCGGCTGTCGCGCCACTGCTGGAGCGAGGCGATGACCCGGGCCTCGACCTCCGGGTCGACCGTCTGGATCGCGGTGTCCAGGTCGGCGGTCAGCGGGTTCGGCTCGGTGCCCTCGAAGGCGTTGACACCGATGATCTTCTCCTGGCCGGACTCGATCCGGCCCCGGCGCTCGGCGTGCGAGGCGACCAGCTGGGACTTGAGGTAGCCGGACTCGACGGCCGCCATCGCGCCGCCCATCTCCTGGATGCGGTCGATCTCCGCGAGCGCGGACTCGACCAGCTCCGCCACCTTCGCCTCGATCACCTTCGAGCCCTCGAAGATGTCCTCGTACTCCAGCAGATCGCTCTCGTAGGCCAGCACCTGCTGGATGCGCAGCGACCACTGCTGGTCCCAGGGGCGGGGCAGGCCCAGCGCCTCGTTCCAGGCGGGCAGCTGCACGGCACGCGCGCGTGCGTCCTTGGAGAGGGTCACGGCCAGCATCTCCAGCACGATCCGCTGGACGTTGTTCTCCGGCTGCGCCTCCGTCAGACCCAGGGAGTTGACCTGGACGCCGTAGCGGAAGCGGCGGTGCTTGGGGTTCTCGATGCCGTACCGCTCACGCGTGACCTTGTCCCAGATGCGGCCGAAGGCGCGCATCTTGCACATCTCCTCGATGAAGCGGACGCCCGCGTTCACGAAGAACGAGATCCGGCCGACGACATCGCCCATGCGCTCCTGCGGCACCTGGCCGGAGTCGCGCACGGCGTCGAGGACGGCGATCGCGGTGGACATCGCGTACGCGATCTCCTGGACCGGAGTGGCGCCCGCCTCCTGCAGGTGGTAGCTGCAGATGTTGATCGGGTTCCACTTCGGCATGTGGGAGACCGTGTACGCGATCATGTCCGTCGTCAGCCGGAGCGACGGGCCCGGCGGGAACACGTGCGTCCCGCGGGACAGGTACTCCTTGACGATGTCGTTCTGGGTCGTGCCCTGGAGCTTGGTGATGTCCGCACCCTGCTCCTCGGCGACGACCTGGTAGAGCGCCAGCAGCCACATGGCCGTGGCGTTGATGGTCATCGAGGTGTTCATCTGCTCCAGGGGGATGTCCTGGAACAGCCGGCGCATGTCACCGAGGTGCGCGATCGGCACGCCGACCCGGCCGACCTCGCCGCGGGCGAGGATGTGGTCGGAGTCGTAGCCGGTCTGCGTCGGCAGGTCGAACGCGACCGACAGACCCGTCTGCCCCTTGGCGAGGTTGCGCCGGTACAGCTCGTTCGACGCCTCGGCCGTGGAGTGACCGGCGTACGTGCGCATGAGCCACGGCCGGTCCTTCTCCCGCCTGTTTTCGGCGGGCTGACGCTCAGTCATCTGTGCCCCCGGGTGTCTCAGATGTTGCGGAAGCGGTTGATGGCGTCGATGTGCTGGGCGCGCTTCTCCTGGTCGCGGACGCCGAGGCCCTCCTCCGGGGACATGCACAGCACGCCGACCTTGCCCTGGTGGAGGTTGCGGTGCACGTCGTAGGCGGCCTGGCCGGTGTCCTGGAGGGAGTACACCTTCGACAGGGTCGGGTGGATCTTGCCCTTCGCGATGAGCCGGTTGGCCTCCCAGGCCTCGCGGTAGTTCGCGAAGTGCGAGCCGATGATGCGCTTCAGCGACATCCACAGGTAGCGGTTGTCGTACTCGTGCATGTAGCCCGAGGTCGAGGCACAGGTGGTGATGGTGCCGCCCTTGCGGGTGACGAAGACGCTCGCGCCGAAGGTCTCGCGGCCGGGGTGCTCGAAGACGATGTCGATGTCCTCGCCGCCGGTGAGCTCACGGATGCGCTTGCCGAAGCGCTTCCACTCCTTGGGGTCCTGGGTGTTCTCGTCCTTCCAGAACTTGTAGCCCTCGGCGTTGCGGTCGATGATCGCCTCGGCGCCCATCGAGCGGCAGATGTCCGCCTTCTGGTCGCTGGAGACGACACAGATCGGGTTGGCGCCGCCGGCCAGCGCGAACTGGGTGGCGTACGAGCCGAGTCCGCCGCTCGCGCCCCAGATCAGGACGTTGTCGCCCTGCTTCATGCCGGCGCCGTTGCGGGAGACGAGCTGCCGGTAGGCGGTGGAGTTGACCAGGCCCGGGGCGGCGGCCTCCTCCCAGCTCAGGTGGTCCGGCTTCGGCATCAGCTGGTTGGACTTGACCAGGGCGATCTCGGCGAGGCCGCCGAAGTTGGTCTCGAAGCCCCAGATGCGCTGCTCGGGGTCGAGCATCGTGTCGTTGTGGCCGTCGCTGGACTCCAGCTCGACGGAGAGGCAGTGCGCGACGACCTCGTCACCGGGTCGCCAGGCGTTGACGCCCGGGCCGGTGCGCAGGACGACGCCCGCGAGGTCGGAGCCGATGATGTGGTACGGCAGGTCGTGCCGCTTGGCCAGCTCGTTGGTGCGGCCGTAGCGCTCCAGGAAGCCGAAGGTGGAGAGCGGCTCGAAGATCGACGTCCACACCGAGTTGTAGTTGACCGAGGAGGCCATGACGGCCACCAGCGCTTCGCCCGGGCCGAGCTCGGGCAGCGGCACCTCGTCCAGGTGGATCGACTTGCGGGGGTCCTTGTCGCGCGTGGCGAGCCCGGCGAACATCTCCGTCTCGTCCTTGTGCACGGTGATCGCGCGGTACGACTCGGGGAGCGGGAGGGCGGCGAAGTCCTCCGACGTGGAGTCGGGCGACTGGATCGCGGCCAGGATGTCCTTCACGGTCACGGTGTTGCCTCCGGCGGTGAGCGCCCTGAGGGAGGGGCGCCGATGGTTACGTCGGTGCTGCTGAGGGTCGAGGGTGTGCCGTCGGTTCGGCGGTGGTGCTGTTCGGCAGCGCTGGGTGGCGCGGGAGGTTGCCTGTGACGCAGGCGCCCGGGCGTGCAGGCGGGTGAGCTTGCTGGGACGGTCACCCGGACCTCTTCAACGTATGACACCGCGTGTCACCCCGCAAGGCACTGAGTGCCAGAACTTGCGCCCGGATGAAATCTTTACGTAACAAATGAGCGATGATCGATCGAACGTGCTCGGCGAGAGCCAGCAAAACGGCCTCTGACATGCCAAAACGGCCACCCCGAAGGGTGGCCGTCATCACAGTGCCGAGTGCGCTCAGCGCTCCTTGAGTGCCTGCTCGATCGTCCTCATGACCTCGTCCAGCGGGGCGTCCGTCCGGGCGACGGTCACCAGCACCTCGCCGTGCGCCGAGGCCGTCGCCGCGGCCGGCTGCGGGCTCGTGGACCGCCCGGCCCCGATCCCCGTGCCGAACGTCTTCCGCACGATCGCGAAGGCATGGTCCAGCTGCGCCTCCACGTCCCCCTGCCCGCCGGCCCGCAGCCAGCGCCGCAGGACGTGGTTGTGGGCGGTGACCACGGCGGACGCGGCGACCTCCGCCAGCAGCGGGTCGTCGTTGGCGTCGTCGGCGTGCGCCCGCTCGTCGAAGTGGCCCAGGAGGTAGCGGGTGAAGAGGCGCTCGTAGCGGGCCACCGACGCGATCTCCGCCTCGCGCAGCGTGGGCACCTCGCGCGTCAGCTTGTAGCGGGCGACCGAGATCTCCGGCCGGGCCGCGTACATCCGCATGACCTCCTTGATGCCACGGCACACCGTGTCGAGCGGATGCTCGTGCGCGGGCGCGGCGTTGAGCACCGCCTCGGCCCGGATCAGGGTGTCGTCGTGGTCGGGGAAGATCGCCTCTTCCTTGGAGCGGAAGTGGCGGAAGAAGGTGCGGCGGGCGACCCCGGCCTGGGCCGCGATCTCGTCGACGGTGGTCGCCTCGTACCCCTTGGTCGCGAACAGCTCCATCGCGGCGGCCGCCAGTTCCCGGCGCATCTTGAGCCGCTGGGCGGCGGCGCGCGAGCCTGCGGCACTCTCCGGCGCGTCGGTCGTAGCGGATGTACGTGAGGACTTGGCGGGCTGGGACATGCCCTGAACGTACTGCATGTGCGCAGCTCGCTGCGCATGGCCTGGTTCGTGGAACCGGTCCGGCCCGAGCAGGCCGCCCCACTCGGAGCCGGACCGGAACCAGTCGCCGGGACGTTCAGCGCTTGGCATATTCGCGGAAGCCACGGCCGGTCTTGCGGCCGAGGCAGCCCGCGGCCACCAGGTGCTCCAGCAGCGGCGCCGGGGCGAGCCCCGGGTCGCGGAACTCGCGGTGCAGGACCTTCTCGATGGCGAGCGAGACGTCCAGCCCGACCACGTCCAGCAGTTCGAACGGGCCCATCGGGTAGCCGCCGCCCAGCTTCATCGCCGCGTCGATGTCGTCGAGCGAGGCGTAGTGCTCCTGCACCATCTTGATCGCGTTGTTCAGGTACGGGAACAGCAGGGCGTTCACGATGAAGCCCGCACGGTCACCGCAGTCGACCGCGTGCTTCTTGATCCGTCCGCAGACCTCGCGGACCGTCGAGTGGACGTCGTCGGCCGTCAGCACGGTACGCACGACCTCGACCAGCTTCATGGCCGGCGCCGGGTTGAAGAAGTGCATGCCGATCACGTCCTGCGGGCGCGAGGTGGCACGGGCGCAGGCGATCACCGGCAGGGACGAGGTGGTGGTGGCCAGGACCGCGCCCGGCTTGCAGACCTTGTCCAGCGTGGCGAACAGCTGCCGCTTGACCTCCAGGTCCTCGGCGACCGCCTCCACGGCCAGGTCGACGCCGGCGAAGTCGTCGTAGGTGCCCGTCGGCGTGATCAGGTCCAGGATCCCGGCGGCGGCTTCGGCGGTCAGCCGGCCCCGGTCGACCGAGCGGGACAGGGACTTGCCGATCCGGGCCTTCGCGGCCTGGGCCTTCTCCGCGCTGCGGGCGGCGAGGACCACCTCGTACCCGGCCTTGGCGAAGACCTCGGCGATACCGGAGGCCATGGTGCCCGAGCCGGCGACACCGACCGACTGGACCGCCCGGCCGGCGGCCTGGCTGCCGCCCTCCAGCGGGGTCAGGGCGTCCCGCACGACCGTGCCGCTGCCCGGCGCCTCGTACGTGTAGAAACCACGCCCCGCCTTGCGGCCGGTCAGGCCCGCCTCGCTCAGCTGCTTGAGGATCGGCGCCGGGGCGTGCAGCCGGTCGCGGGACGCGGCGTACATCGCCTCCAGGACCGTGCGCGCGGTGTCGACGCCGATCAGGTCCAGCAGCGCCAGCGGGCCCATGGGCAGCCCGCAGCCGAGCCGCATCGCGGCGTCGATGTCCTCACGGGAGGCGTACTTCGCCTCGTACATCGCGGCGGCCTGGTTGAGGTAGCCGAACAGCAGCCCGTCGGCGACGAAGCCGGGCCGGTCGCCGACCGCGACGGGCTCCTTGCCGAGGTCCAGCGCGAGGTTCGTGACCGCCGTGACGGCGGCCGGCGCGGTGAGCACCGAGGAGACGACCTCGACCAGCCGCATCGCCGGGGCCGGGGCGAAGAAGTGCAGGCCCAGCACTCGCTCGGGACGCGCCGAGTCGGCGGCCAGCCGTGTGACGGACAGGGCGTTGGTGCCCGTCGCCAGGATCGTCTCCGGGCGCACGATCCCGTCCAGCTCCCGGAAGATCTGGTGCTTGACCTCGTACGACTCGGGGGCCACCTCGATGACCAGGTCGGCGTCGGCCGCGGTCCGCAGGTCGGTGGAGGTGCGGACCCGGGCGAGGATCTCCGCGCGGTCCTGCTCGGTCAGCCGCCCGCGCTCGACGCCACGGGCGGTGGAGGACTCCAGGGCCGCGACGCACTTCGCGGCCTGGGCCTCGCTGATGTCGATGCCGACGACCTCGCGGCCGGCCTTGGCGAGGACCTCGGCGATGCCGGTGCCCATGGTGCCGAGGCCGACGACGGCGACGGTCCGCAGCGAGGACGGGGACGGGTCGGAAAGGGGAGTGGCCATCGAGGGACTCCAGGAATGAGGGTGACGACGGGGAACACGCCCGGGTACGCCGAGGACGGTCCGGCGGGAGCCGGGCCACGGGCGCACCGGGTGCGTGAGAAGTGCGGGTGTTGCCGGGCTGCAAGCGCACACGCCCGGTGAAGGGAGGACCGGCCCTGTCCCGGGGCCGAGTCACACCGCGGTACTCGAGGTACCGAACCGACTGCTCTCGCGATGGCCGCGTCACCAGACCGCCGCGAGGAGAACACGAGTGGGTAACTCGCTCGTCTGAGCTTAACTGGCGGGTAACGAGCGCGCCAGCCCTCGTCTTTGTGATGTACGTCCCGCGCAGCTCACCCCGCACCTACTCTCTCAGTCATGGACGAAGAGTTGCGATCACTCACGGAGCGCTTACGGCAGGAGTCGGGGGCGTCGCCCGCCTTCGAGCGGCTCGTGGCGACCGACGATCTCGACGCGCTGGCGGGGCTGCTGACCGAACCCGGGCAGCCGCTCTGGACGAGGGAGCTGGCGGCGTTCCGGCTGGGGCTCGCCCGGGACCGGCGGGCCTTCGAGGCTCTGGTCCTGCTGCTCAACCACCGCGATCCGCCGCGCTGTGCCTCCGCCGCCCACGCCCTCGCCCGCCTCGGAGACCCGCGCACCGCCCGCGCGGCCGCCGCTCTCGCCACCAACGAACTGCGCGTCGCCTACGCGCTGCACCCGGTGCGGCTCCTGGTCGAGCTGCGCGCCCCCGAGGCCGTGCCCGCGCTGATCACCACGCTCCAGCGGCGGCTGCGTCCGCACGATCCCTACCGCCGCGTGGCCCTCGCCTGCGTGGACGGGCTCGGCACCCTCGGCGACGCGCGGGCCAGACCCGTGCTGAACGAGGCCCTCGCGCATCCGGCGCTGGCCGAGGCGGCGGTGCGGGCGCTGGGACGGATCCCGAAGCAGCGGTGAGGTCAGTGGGGGAGCGTGCGTGCGTAGCGCACCTCGGGGACCGTCACACCCTGGACCTCGAAGGGTTCCGCGGCGCCGTCCGCGTGGAAGCCGGCCCGCTCGTAGAACCGGCGCGCCCGGCTGTTCTCCTGGAGGACCCACAGGAGCATGCGGTCGTGGCCGGCGGCGGAGCAGCGTGTGACCGACTCCGTGAGCAGTGCCCGCCCTACGCCCTGCCCCACCCGGTCCGGATGGACGTAGAGGGCGTACAGCTCGGCGTCCGGGGTCAGGGCCTCACCGTCCCGGTACGGGCCGTGGCAGGCCCAGCCGGTGATCTCGCCGCCGGTGCCCTCGGCGACCAGGTTCACCACACTGCCGTCGGACCGCGTGAGGTGGGTGCGACGCCGCTCGGCGTCCTCGCGGACGCTGAGCCCGTCCAGGTACGACTGCGGGATCAGGCCCCGGTACGCGCTCTGCCAGCCACCGACCCGGATCTCGGCGACCCGGTCGCAGTCGGCGAGCGTCATCTCGCGTATCCGAAGGCCCGTCACCCCGTGCATTCCGGTCGGCTCGTGCATGGGCCCATCTTGGACCACGGCACCGACAGGCCTGACCCCGACGGTCCGTCAGCCGTCTAGCGCTCAGCCCCGGAAGCCGAGCAGGCTGTGGAGCACCGAGCCGCCCGCGGAGGTCGACGCCGCCTTGGTGGCGGCCGGTTTCGGGTCCGGCAGGGCCTCGCACACCGCGTCGGCCACACCCTGCCCGCGGGGCACGGTGCCGTCGGACAGGTAGCGCGCCAGGTGCCTGTCCAGGCAGGCGTTCCCGCTCAGCGTGATGCCGTGGTTGCCGCCGCCGTCCTCGACGACCAGGCTGGAGCGCGCCAGCAGATGGTGGACGGAGACACCGCCCACGTAGGGGGTGGCCGCGTCTCCGGTCGCCTGGAACAGCAGGGTGGGCGGCAGCTCGCCGTTGGCGATGCTCACCGGGCGCGGCGCGGCCCTCGGCCAGAACGCGCACGGCGCGTTGTACCAGGCGTTGTTCCAGGTCATGAACGGCGCCTTCTCGTACATCGCCCAGTTGTCGCTACGCCACTGGCCCCAGTCCCGAGGCCAGGAGGTGTCCCCGCACTCCACCGCGGTGTAGATGCTGTAGCTGTTGTCGGCGACGGGGTCGATCGCGCCGAAGTTCTGGTACGCCTCGACGAGAGGAGCGGCGTTCCTGTCGTTCACGTACGCCGCGAACGCCTCCGCCAGGATCGGCCAGTAGCCGTTGTAGTAGCCGCCCGGGATGTAGGTGTCCTCCAGTTCCGAGGCGCCCACCATGCCGCCGGCCGGCTTCTTCGCCAGGGCCGCACGCATGGCGTACCACTTGACCTCGACGTACTCCGGGTCGGTGCCCAGCCTGTACGTCGAGTCGTGCTTGGCGACCCACGCCATGAAGGCGCGGTGGCGGTCGTTGAAGGCGAGGTTCTGGTACAGGTTGGCGTCGTACCAGACGTCGGTCGGGGAGACGACCGAGTCCAGGACCAGGCGCCGGACCCGCTCGGGGAACATCCTCGCGTAGACCGCGCCCAGGTAGGTGCCGTACGAGTAACCGAAGTAGTTGAGCCGGTCCGCGTCCAGGGCCTCCCGGATCGCGTCCATGTCGCGCACGGCGCTGATCGTGTCGATGTAGGGCAGGAGGTGGGCGTACTTCTTGGTGCAGGAGGCGGTGAAGGACCTGGCGCGGGCGAGGTTGGCCCGCTCGACGGCGGGTGTGGTCGGCACGGTGTCCGGGCGCACCGGGTCGAAGTGGCCGGGCCTGCAGTCCAGCGCCGGCTTGCTCGCCCCCACGCCGCGCGGGTCGAAGCCGATGATGTCGTACTGGGCCGCGACCTCCTGGGGCAGCGAGGACGCGACGAACCCGGCGAGCCCCAGTCCGCTGCCGCCGGGGCCGCCCGGGTTGACCAGCAGCGGGCCCTGATACGTCCGGGCGGTGTGGGGCACGCGGGACAGGGCGAGGGTGATCTGCTGCCCCTGCGGCTTGCGGTGGTCGAGCGGCACCTCGAGGGACGCGCACTGGAGCGCCGGGTAGTCCTTGGTGGCGCACTTCTTCCAGACGGGCTTCGCGGCGTGCACGGTGTCCGCGATGCGCGGTGCCTTCGCCTCGGCGGGAACGGCCGTGCAGGTCCCGGCCATGACGACGGCGGCGCCGCACAGCGCCGCTGCGCGTTTTCTCATGGAGTCCTCCCAGGACGGCGGGATGTAGGACCGCGAGAAACACCGTCCTCGCCGCATCGTCCCGGCAACCCGTCCTGAAAGAACACGATCTGCCGATTAATGACCCAATCGGATCTTCGGATGCGCCCGAACGCTCCTGCCCGCACGCTCCTAGAGGAGCGAGAGTTGAGTCGGCCCGGACGCCGGGGGCTCCACCGGCTCCTCCGGGGGCCGGATCCGCCGCGGCATCCCGGCGCGCGTGGGCCCGATGCCGTACTCCTCGGCCAGTTCGTGCACCTGACGGGTGATCCGGCGCTGGTACCACTTCGGGGCGTAGGAGCCCTCCGCGTACAGCCGCCGGTAGCGGGGCACCAGGTGCGGGTGGTGCTGCTCCAGCCAGCTCATGAACCACTCGCGGGCGCCGGGCCGCAGATGCAGCACCAGCGGCGTGACGGACGTGGCGCCGGACGCCGCGATCGCCCGCACGGTCGCTCGCAGTTGGTCCGGACGGTCGCTCAGGAACGGGATCACCGGCGCCATGAGCACGCCGCAGCCTATGCCGTGCTCCCCGAAGGTCCGTACGATCTCCAGGCGCCGCTCCGGCGGGGGCGTGCCCGGCTCGACGGTCCGCCACAGCTCCTGGTCGGTGAAGCCGACCGACACGGATATGCCGACGTCGGTCACCTCCGCCGCCTGCCTGATCAGCTCCAGGTCGCGCAGGACCAGGGTGCCCTTGGTCAGGATCGAGAAGGGGTTCGCGTGGTCGCGCAGGGCCGAGATGATGCCCGGCATCAGGCGGTAGCGGCCCTCGGCGCGCTGGTAGCAGTCGACGTTGGTGCCCATCGCGATGTGCTCGCCCTGCCAGCGGCGCGAGCCGAGCTGCCGGCGCAGCAGCTCGGGAGCGTTGGTCTTGACCACGATCTGGGAGTCGAAGCCGAGGCCCGTGTCCAGGTCGAGATAGCTGTGCGTCTTGCGCGCGAAGCAGTACACGCACGCGTGCGAGCAGCCCCGATAGGGATTGACCGTCCACTGGAACGACATCCGTGACACCGCGGGCACCCGGTTGATGATCGACCGGGCTCGTATCTCGTGGAAGGTGATCCCGCGGAACTCCGGGGTGTCGAAGGTACGGGTCGTCACCGCGTCCGCGCCGAACAGCGCGGCGTCGGCCCGGCCGTGTTCGGAGTCCGCTGTGAGGTTCTCCCAGCGCATGGCGCCTCCTCGGTAGCACTGCCCACAGAATAGAACACATGTTCCCTTGATTGTGCGAGGGTGTTTTCCGAGCGCGTTCGACCGGGTTCGGCCACCCCGATTTGGGGGGCCGGGCAGCGGGGTGGTTGGCTTGCCCCGACCCCCGAGCAACCATGTCCTGGAGGAACCTGATGGCGCAGGTCGAGGCCACTACGGAGCGGATCGTCGCGGCGGACGCGGAGACGGTGTTCGACGCCCTCGCCGACTACAGCGGCACGCGCGCGAGGCTGATGCCCGAGCAGTTCAGCGAGTACGAGGTCCGGGAGGGCGGGGACGGCGAGGGCACCCTCGTCCACTGGAAGCTCCAGGCCACCAGCAAGCGGGTGCGCGACTGCCTCCTGGAGGTCAGCGAGCCCACCGACGGCGAGCTGGTCGAGAAGGACCGCAACTCCTCCATGGTCACCACCTGGCGGGTCACCCCGGCCGGCGAGGGCAGGTCCCGGGTCGTCGTGACCACCACCTGGACCGGCGCCGGCGGCATCGGCGGCTTCTTCGAGAAGACCTTCGCCCCCAAGGGGCTCGGCCGGATCTACGACGCCCTGCTCGCCAAGCTCGCCGCCGAGGTCGAGAAGTAGTTCCCAAGGCCCGCGTCCGCAGGGGCCGTTGAGCCCCTCACCGGTTCGGGTGATCTCCGTACCGCTCGGCTTTGTGCCGTAACTCGTCGCGCTTGCTCGTAGTTGTCGCTTTTACGCGGGAATTGTGCGGCAGCGCGACGAGGGGAGCGGTAGGTGGGCGGGATCACTCTGGCGCAGGACGAACCGGCGGTGGCGCCTCCCGACAGCCCCGCCCCGCCCGCGGCCCCCGGCTCCGGCCTCAGCCCCCGCCGGGTGCGGCTGGTCTTCCTCGCGCTCATGCTGGCCCTGCTCCTGGCCGCCCTGGAGCAGATGATCGTCGCCACCGCGCTGCCCAAGATCGTCGGCGAGCTGCACGGCCTGGACCGGATGTCCTGGGCGATCACCGCCTACCTGCTCACCGCCACGGTCGGGCTGCCGGTCTACGGCAAGCTCGGTGATCTGCTCGGCCGCAAGGGCGTCTTCCAGTTCGCGATCGTCGTGTTCGTCGCCGGCTCCGCGCTCGCGGGCCGGGCGCGGACCATGGACCAGCTGATCGCCTTCCGCGCTCTCCAGGGCGCCGGCGCGGGCGGCCTCATGATCGGCGTGCAGGCGATCATCGCGGACATCGTGCCGCCCCGGCGGCGCGGCCGCTACATGGGCCTGATCGGCGCCTCCTTCGGTCTCGCCTCGGTGGCCGGCCCCCTGCTCGGCGGCTACTTCACGGACCACCTCTCCTGGCGCTGGTGCTTCTACGTCAACGTGCCCTTCGGGCTGGTCACCCTGGCCGTCGTCGCCGCCGCGCTGAAGCTCCCGAAACCGGCCGTCAGGGCCCGGCTGGACCTCCTCGGCACACTGCTGCTGGCCGCCGCCTCCACCTGCCTGGTCCTGCTCACCAGCTGGGGCGGCACCGAGTACGCCTGGGACTCGCGCATCATCCTCGGCCTCGGGGCCGGGGCGGCGTTGGCCGCCGTCCTCTTCCTCGTCGCCGAGCGCTTCGCCGCCGAACCCCTCATCCCGCTGCGGCTGTTCAAGGACTCCGTCTTCAACGTCACCGGGCTGGCCGGCCTGGTGACCGGCGTCGGGCTGTTCGGCGCCGCCGGCTACCTGCCGACGTACCTCCAGATGGTCGACGGCGCATCCGCCACCGAGTCGGGCCTGCTGATGCTGCCGATGATGGCGGGCATCGTCGGCGCCTCGATCATCGTCGGACAGCTCATCAGCCACACCGGCCGCTACAAGGCCTACCCGATCCTCGGCGGCGTCCTCTCCGTCGCCGGCATGTGGCTGCTGTCCCGCCTCGAGGTCGGCACACCGCGGCTGCACTACAGCATCTGGATGGCCGTCCTCGGCGCCGGCTTCGGCATGGTGATGCCGGTCCTGATCCTCGCCGTGCAGAACTCGGTGCGCCCCACCGACCTCGGCGCCGCCACCAGCGCCAACAACTACTTCCGGCAGATCGGCGGCAGCGTCGGAGCCGCCGTCTTCGGCACCCTCTTCGCCGACCGGCTCGGCGACGCCCTGACCCGCCGGCTCCCCCCGCGCGCGGGCACCCGGTTCCCCGACCCGGAGTCCATCACCCCGCAGCTCGTGCACACCCTGCCCCCGGCCCTGCGCGACGGCTACGTCCGGGCGTACGCCGACGCCATGCCGCGGATCTTCCTCTACCTGGTGCCGGTGCTGGTCCTCGGACTGGTCATCGCCCTCTTCCTCAAGGAGAAACCCCTGGTGCCCCACAACGCCTCCGTCACCGACCCGGACACGGCGCCCGGGAACGCCCCGATCCCGCAGGCCCGCGCGCCCCACGCCGCCGGCGTCCCCGTCTGCGGCTCGGTGCAGCACCACGACGGCACCGTCGTGCCCCGCGCGGCGCTCACCCTCATCGACATCACCGGACAGCAGACCGGGCGCGTCGCGAGCGGCGAGGACGGGCGCTACGCCCTGGCCACCCCGGGCCCGGGTGCCTACGTGCTGATCGCCGCCGCGGGCGGCCACCAGCCGCAGGCGGTCTCGGTGACCGTCGGCGAACGCCCCGTCGAACTGGACATCGTCCTGGGCGGCGCCGGAAACCTCGTCGGCAGCGTCGTCACCGCCGACGGCACACCCGTGCGGGACGCCACCGTCACGCTCACCAACGTGCACGGCGAGGTCGTGGCCACCACCCGCAGCGGCCGGGAGGGCGGCTACGTCATCACCGAGCTGGTGGCCGGCGAGTACACCCTCGCCGCCAGCGCGCCCGCCTTCCGCCCGGCCGCGCTGCCCGTCACCGTCCAGGCCGCCCGCGAGACCCGCCGGGACATCGAGCTGGCCGGCGGCGCCGTGCTGCGCGGCACCGTCCGGGCCGGCGGAGGCCGGCCGGTGGAGGACGCGCGCGTGACCCTGCTGGACGTGGCGGGCAACGTCGTCGACACCCTCACCACCGGCCCCGACGGCACCTTCCGGTTCGTCGACCTGTCCTCCGGCGAGTACACCGTCATCGCCGCCGGTTACCCGCCCGTCGCGACCGTCCTCCAGGTGGCCGGAGGCGGCCGCACCGAGCGGGACCTCCAGCTGGGACACGCGGACTGAACCGCACCGGCGCGCGGGGTCGCACGCCGGTGCGCACCCCGCGCGAGCGATTTCCCGCATTGCCGCACATGGCGACCGGCGGTCGCCGTACGGTGGTGACGGCGGCACAGATCTCGCGGATCCGTGGGGAGAGAGGGCCTGGACCATGGACCGTGGCACCGAGAGGGACACATCCCCCGGCTCCGGGGCCGGACACGGCACGGCGGGGGAAGCGAGCGAGCCCGGCCGTGTCCCCCTGGCCGTGGTCGTCGTCGACCGCGAAGGCCTCGTGTCCCACTGGAGCCGGGGCGCCCGGCGTCTGTTCGGCCTCCCCAGGGAAGAGGCGATCGGCCGCGCGGCCCTCGACCTGCTCCCCGTCTCCGGCGCGCTCCCCAAGGAACAGGACACCACCCCGTACGCGGACGACGGGCTCGGCCCCGACCTCGAATCCTCCCTCGACGGAGGGCTGTCCTACCCCGCGGCGGGCCGCGCCCGGCTCACCGCGCCCGGACGCGACCGGGCCGACGTCCTGTGGTGGGCCTACCCCCTGGTCGGCCCCGGCCCCGAACGGCTGCTCGTGCTGGCCGCCGACGCGGACGGGCTGCGCGCCGTCGGCACCGGCGGCGGGCCGGTCGAGCGGATCGCTCCCGGCTTCGCCCTGCACACCGACTTCCCCGGGGCCAAGGACCTCGCCCGCCGGCTGCCCGAGATCCTGCCCAGCATGAGCGTCGGCGAGAGCGCCCGCATCGTCGCGCAGGTACTCGAACTCGGCTACCCGGTCCTGGAGTTCAGCCAGAACGACCGGGTGCCCGTCACCCCCGACTGGGGGGTGGCCCGGCGCGCCGAGCGCAAGGCGCGCCGCGAGCGGGCCGCACAGGCCCTGGCGGCCGGCGAGCCCCTGCCGGAGGAACTGCGCGACGAGGGCGAGGACCTGGAGTACGCCGCCGTCCGCGAGCGCCTGGAGTTCCTCAACGAGGTCAGCGGCCGCATCGGTACCTCCCTCGACCTGTCGCGCACGATCATCGAGGTCAGCAAGGCCGTCGTGCCCCGCTTCACCGACGTCGCCGGCACCTACCTGCGCGAACAGGTCGTCGCCGGTGAGGGGTTCCCGGAAGGCGTGCCCGACACCACGACCATGTGGCACCGGGTCGCCGTCGAGCACACCGACGAGCCCGGCCGCTGGGACGACGTCGTACCCGTCGGTGAGGCCATGCCGTTCCCGGCCCACACGCCGTTCTTCCAGTGCATGACCACCGGCGAACCCGTCCTGGTGCCGCGCATCAGCGAGGAGATGGGCCACGCCATCGCCGCGCAGTTCGAGAAGCGCGACATCCGGCCGCTGATCACCGGCCGCTCGATGCTCGTCGTGCCGCTGAAGGCGCGCAACGTCGTCCTGGGGTTCATGATCCTGCTGCGGCACCCGGAGCGGCCCGTCTTCAACGACATGGACCGGGTCACCGGCGCCGAACTCGCCGCCCGCGCGGGCCTCGTGCTCGACAACGCGCGCATGTACACGTTCCAGGAGAACGTCGCCGAGACGCTCCAGGACAGCATGCTGCCGCACATCCCGTCGCGCATGGCGGGCTGCGACATCGCCACCCGCTATCTGCCGGGCACGCTGCTCGGGCGGGTCGGCGGCGACTGGTTCGACGCGGTGAAGCTGCCCGGCGGCCGCACCGCGTTCGTCGTCGGCGACGTCATGGGCCACGGCCTGAACTCGGCCGCCAAGATGGGCCAGTTGCGGACGGCCGTGCACACCATGGCCGGACTCGACCTGCCGCCCGCCCAGCTGCTGCGCAACCTCGACGACCTCGCCCAGCGCCTCGGCGACACCTACCTCGCGACCTGTCTGTACGCCGTCTACGACCCGATCGCGGGTGATCTGAGCCTGGCCAACGCCGGTCACATACCGCCCGTCCTGGTCCGTGCCGAGGACGGCCGCAGCGAACTGCTGGACCTGCCCACGGGTGCGCCCATCGGCGTCGGCGGGGTGCCCTTCGAGGCGGTGCGGGTGCGGGTGGAGCCCGGTGACCGGCTGGTGATGTGCACCGACGGGCTGGTCGAGATGCGCGGCGAGGACATCGGCGTGGGCCTCGCGACGCTCTGCGAGTCGGCCGCCCATCCGGCCGCGTCCATGGACGACGCGTGCGACACCATCATCCGTGCCCTCAACACGAGCGGCGGCCGCAAGGACGACGTGGCCCTGCTGATGGCCCGCCTGAACGGCATCGAGCCGGACGACGTCGCCACGTGGCGGCTCGCCCTCGACCCGGCCGAGGCCGCCCGGGCCCGCGCGGCGGTGCGCGAACAACTCCACGACTGGGGCCTGGCGAGGCTGGTCCCGCCCGCCGAGCTGATGGTCAGCGAACTGGTCACCAACGCCCTGCGGCACTCCCACGCCCGCCCCGTCGAACTGCGCCTGGTCCGCGGCGACACCCTGCTGTGCGAGGTGGACGACGACGACCACGAGCTGCCGACACTGCTCGACACGGGCCCGCTCGACGACATCGGACGCGGACTGAGGGTCGTCAGCACGCTGTCCCGGGAGTGGGGCACCAGCCGGACCAGAGCGGGCAAGACGGTCTGGTTCGAGCTGACGCTGCCACGCCGCTGAAGAACACCCGGGGATCGAACGGCAAGTGAAGGAACACGCCACGTCCTTGTGACCGTGGCCAGGGCGCGGTACACCGTACTCGCCCGTCACATGGCGGGATTCGTTCGCACCCTGGGGAGTTGGGCATGAGCGTGACGAATCGGTACCGGGAGGCCTGGGAGGGGTTCTGGCGTGCGGCGCCCGCCGAACCCGGGGCGGTGTTCTGGGACGCGGAACCGGCGCTGACGGCCGGACCGCACCTCGCCCTGTTCGAACCACAGCTGGCCGATCCCGCGCTGCCGCTGGTGGACCTCGGCTGCGGCAACGGCACCCAGACCCGCTTCCTCGCCGGCCGCTTCCCGCGCGTCGTGGGCGCCGACCTGTCGGCCGCGGCCCTGGACCACGCGCGGCGGGCCGACCCGGCGGGCCAGGCCGTCTACCGGCAGCTGGACGCCGCCGAGAAGAGCGAGGCGCAGGCCCTGCACGCGGAGCTCGGTGACAGCAACGTCTACATGCGGGGCGTCCTGCACCAGTGCGAGTCCGAGGACCGGCAGTCGCTCGTGGACGGGATCGCCACGCTGGTGGGCGAACGGGGCCGGGCCTTCCTCGTGGAGCTCTCGGGCGCCGCCAAGCCGGTGCTGACGGGCCTGGCGAGCGGGCCCGACGGTCCGCCGCCCAAGCTCGCGCCCGTCTTCCGGCACGGCATCGCTCCCGCCGACGTCTCCGACGACGCCGTGCCCGAGTTCCTGCGCTCGGCCGGACTCGCCGTCCTGGCGAGCGGCGAACTGCCCCTCGCGACCACGGAGTACCGCCCCGACGGGGTGCGTGTCGAGCTGCCTTCCAGGTGGCTGCTGGCGGGGCGCGAGGTCTGAGCCAGCGGTCTGGTGGGCGCCGTTTTGTCGGTGTACGGTCACTCTTCACCCGCCCGTGCACCTGCCTCGTCCCCCGGAGGACAGCCATGCCGTTGCCCTGGTTACGGATGCTGGTCGCGTCTGCGGCGGCGATGGTGCTGACCGGCACGTCCGCGGTCGCCACCGCCGCCACGCCGCACACGGACGGGCCGGCGGCGAGCGTGCACACCGCCGGACGGGTCAAGGCCGCCGGAGACATGCTCCGGTACAGCTGGCCCGGCGTGTACTTCGAGGGCCGGATCCGGGGCACCGGCGTGGGCGTCGTGCTCGACGACCCGGCCGCCGACTACGACGTCCAGGTCGACGGGGCCACCGTCGCCACCCTGGTCACCCCGGGCAGGACCACCCACTGGGTCAACGGTCTGCGGGACGGCGTGCACACCGTCCGGCTCGTCAAACGCAACGACACCCCCTGGAGCACCAGCGCGTTCGGCGGCTTCGTCGCCGCGCCCGGCGGCGCGGTGCTCGCCAGGCCGGCCGCGCGCGGCCGCCAGATCGAGTTCGTCGGAGACTCCCTCACCGCCGGCTACGGCAACCTCTCGACCTCCCGCGACTGCGACGGCGAGCAGCTCAAGCGCACCACCGACGCCGACGTCAGCTACGGCGCCCTCACCGCACGCAGGCTGCGCGCGGACTACCAGCTCAACGCCTACTCGGGCCTCGGCATGGTGCGCAACTACAACGGCGGCTCACCGGACGTCACCTACCGCACCTTCTACGACCGCGCGCTGCTGAACGTCCCGGGCGACGTCTGGCAGAACCCGGGCACCTGGCGGCCGGGGCTCGTGGTGGTCCACCTCGGCACCAACGACTTCTCGACCCCCGTCGGCCCGGGCGAACCGTGGACGGACGAGAGTCTCGCCGCCGCCTACCGGAGCGCCTACAGCGGCTTCCTCCACAAGCTCCGCACGCGCTACGGGCCCGGAACCACCCTCGTGGCCGTCGGCGCCGGTCCGTTCGCGGGACATGTCAAGCAGGTGGTCGAAGAACGCGCGGGCGCGGGCGACCGCCGGGTCCGCTACTGGCCCCTCGACGACACGGGCCTCGACCACACGGGCTGCCACTGGCACTACTCGGCCTCCGATCACCGTCTCCTCGCCGACCGGCTGACCGCGTTCCTGCACGACCTGCCGATCCGTTGGTGAGCAGCTCGTAGCCGGTTCCGCCCGCAGCGCGTAACGTGACGAACCATGAACATCTCCATCCGGGACCGCTCGTCATGAGAATCCTCGTCAGCGCCGACATGGAGGGCGCCACCGGTGTCACCTGGCCGGACGACGTGGTGCCCGGCGCCTCGCAGTGGGAGCGCTGCCGGTCGCTGTTCACCTCGGACGTCAACGCCGCCGTGCTCGGCTTCTTCGACGGCGGCGCCGACGAGGTGATCATCAACGAGGCCCACTGGTCGATGCGCAACCTCCTGCTGGAGCGGCTCGACGACCGGGCCCGGCTGCTCACCGGGCGGCACAAGGAGCTGTCCATGGTGGAGGGCGTGCAACACGGCGACGTCGACGGCGTCGCGTTCGTCGGCTACCACGCGGGCGCCGGCATGGAGGGCGTCCTCGCCCACACCTACCTCGCGAACTCCATCACGGGCGTGTGGCTGAACGACGTACGGGCGAGCGAGGGGCTGCTCAACGCCCATGTCGTCGCCGAGTACGGGGTGCCGGTCGTCCTGGTCACCGGGGACGACGTGGCCTGCGAGGACGCGCTCGGGTACGCGCCCGGGGCGCTGAAGGTCGCGGTGAAGGACCACGTCTCGCGGTACGCGGCCGTGTGCCGTACGCCCGCCCGTACCGCCGCGGACATCCGGGCCGCGGCCAAGGAGGCCGCCTCGCTCGCGGTGCGGCACGAGCCGGTGCGCGGTGGCCCGTTCACGGTCGCCGTGGAGTTCGACGCCGAGCACCTGGCGATGGCCGCCACGGTCGTGCCGGGTGTGGACCGGATCGGGGAGCGGAAGGTGGCGTACACGACCGGGACCATGTACGAGGGCATCCGCGCCTTCAAGGCGGTCACCACGATCGTCTCGGCCGCGGTGGAGGAGCAGTATGGCTGAGCAGATCGACGGGCCGGCGCTGGACGAGGTCGTGACGTTCACGTCCGACCTGATCCGGATCGACACCACGAACAGGGGCGGGGGCGACTGCCATGAGCGGCCCGCCGCCGAGTACGCCGCCGCCCGGCTGGCCGAGGCCGGGATCGAGCCGACGCTCCTGGAGCGCGCCAAGGGCCGCACCAACGTCGTCGCCCGCGTCGAGGGCACCGACCCCTCGGCCGACGCACTGCTGCTGCACGGCCATCTGGACGTCGTGCCCGCGGCGGCCGTCGACTGGAGCGTGCATCCGTTCTCGGGGGAGATCCGCGACGGCGTCGTCTGGGGGCGCGGCGCCGTGGACATGAAGAACATGGACGCGATGATCCTCGCCGTCGTGCGCGCCTGGGCGCGTCAGGGCGTGCGGCCCCGCCGGGACGTCGTCATCGCGTTCACCGCGGACGAGGAGGCCAGCGCCGAGGACGGCTCCGGGTTCCTCGCCGACGAGCACGCCGGACTGTTCGAGGGCTGCACCGAGGGCATCAGCGAGTCGGGCGCCTTCACCTTCCACGACGGCAACGGGCGGCACATCTACCCGATCGCCGCCGGGGAACGCGGCACCGCCTGGCTGAAGCTCACCGCGCGCGGACGCGCCGGGCACGGCTCCAAGGTGAACCGGGACAACGCCGTGACCCGCCTCGCCGGTGCCGTCGCGCGGATCGGCGCCCACGCGTGGCCGTTGCGGCTGACCCCGACCGTGCGGGCCGCGCTCACCGAACTCGCCGCGCTGTACGGCATCGAGACCGACCTCACCGACGTGGACGCACTGCTGGAGAAGCTGGGTCCGGCCGCCAGGCTCGTCGAGCCGACCGTCCGCAACAGCGCCAACCCGACCATGCTGGAGGCCGGTTACAAGATCAATGTCATTCCCGGGGAGGCCGTGGCCCACGTGGACGGCCGGTACCTGCCCGGCGGCGAGGAGGAGTTCCGCGACACCCTCGACCGGCTCACCGGGCCGGACGTGGCGTGGGAGTTCCACCACCGCGAGGTCGCCCTGGAGTCGCCGGTGGACTCGGCGACGTTCGCCCGGATGCGGGCCGCCGTCGAGGAGTTCGCCCCGGAGGGGCACGTGGTGCCGTACTGCATGTCCGGCGGCACGGACGCCAAGCAGTTCTCCCGCCTCGGCATCACCGGCTACGGCTTCACACCGCTGAAGCTGCCGGAGGGCTACGACTACGGGGCCATGTTCCACGGCGTCGACGAGCGGGTCCCCGTCGAGGCGCTGCACTTCGGTGTGCGGGTGCTCGACCGGTTCCTGCGGACGGCCTAGGCGAGCGGGGGAGAAGGTGCGGAAGCTGGCGTACGGGTCGTGGCCCTCGCCCATCGACGCGGCCCTGGCCGCCGCGCACGACGGGCACCCGGAGTGGGTGGACTTCGTGGGCGACGAGGTGTGGTGGACCGAGCCGCGCCCCGCCGAGGGCGGCCGGCGCGCCCTGGTGCGGCGGCACGCCGACGGCACGGAGGAGTCGCTGCTGCCCGCCCCATGGAACGTGCGCAGCCGGGTCATCGAGTACGGCGGACACCCCTGGGCCGCCCTCACGGGCGACGACGGCCCGCTGGTGGTGTTCGTGAACTTCGCCGACCAGCGGCTGTACCGCTGGGAACCGGGCGGGCGACCGCGCCCGCTCACGCCCGTGTCCCCGGTGGGCGCCGGGCTGCGCTGGGCGGAGCCCCAGGTGCGGCCCGAGCGGGGCGAGGTCTGGTGTGTGCTGGAGGAGTTCACCGGCGAAGGCCCCACCGACGTCCGCCGTGTCCTCGCCGCCGTCCCGCTCGACGGCTCCGCCGCCCGGGACCGCGCCGCCGTACGCGAACTCACCGACGGCCGGCACCGGTTCGTCACCGGGCCGAAGCTCTCGCCCGACGGGCGGCGCGCCGCCTGGCTCGCCTGGGACCATCCGCGCATGCCCTGGGACGGCACCGAACTGGTCCTCGCCGAAACCGGCCCCGACGGCACTCTGCACAGCGCCCGGACCGTGGCCGGCGGTCCCGGGGAGTCCATCGCCCAGGTGGACTGGACCCACGACGGCCGGCTGCTGCACGCGAGCGACCGCAGCGGCTGGTGGAACCTCTACCTCGACGACGAGCCTGTGTGCCCGCGCGAGGAGGAGTTCGGCGGGGCGCTGTGGAAGCTGGGCTCACGATGGTTCACCCCGCTCGCGAGCGGAATGATCGCCGTCGTGCACGGCCGGGGCGCCACCGCCCTCGGGCTGCTCGACCCCGAGACGGGCGAGGTCGTCGACGCGGCCGGACCCTGGACCGAGTTCGCGCCCACCCTCGCCGCCCACGGCGAGCGCGGCGAGCCGGGGGTCCCCCCGCCCGGCGGGTGGGGGAGGGTCGTCGCCGTGGGGGCCAGCCCGCGCAGCGCCTACGAGGTCGTGGAGCTGGACGCCCGCACCGGACGGGCCCGCGTGATCGGCGCCGGGCACGACGACGCCGTGGACCCCGCCTACTATCCCGAGCCGCAGATCCGTACCTTCACCGGTCCGGACGGACGCGACATCCACGCCCACATCTACCCGCCCCACCACCCCGGCTGTGTCGCGCCCGGTGACGAGCTGCCGCCGTACGTCGTCTGGGCGCACGGCGGGCCCACCGGCCGCGCGCCCCTCGTGCTCGACCTGGAGATCGCCTACTTCACCTCGCGCGGCATCGGCGTCGCCGAGGTGAACTACGGCGGCTCCACGGGCTACGGCCGCCCGTACCGCGAGCGGCTGCGCGAGCAGTGGGGCGTGGTGGACGTCGAGGACTGCGCCGCCGTCGCCCTGGCCCTCGCAGAGGAGGGCACCGCCGACCGCGGCCGCCTCGCAGTCCGGGGCGGCAGCGCCGGCGGCTGGACCGCGGCCGCCTCGCTCACCACGACCGGCGTCTACGCCTGCGGCACGATCAAGTACCCCATCCTGGACCTCACCGGCTGGGGCACGGGGGAGACCCACGACTTCGAGTCGCGGTACCTGGAGAGCCTCATCGGACCGCTCGCCGAGGTGCCCGCGCGGTACGCGGAGCGCTCGCCCGCCACCCACGCCGACCGCCTCGCCGTGCCCTTCCTGCTGCTCCAGGGCCTGGACGACGTGATCTGCCCGCCCGTGCAGTGCGAACGGTTCCTGGCCCGGCTGGGGGACCGGCCGGTGCCGCACGCCTACCTCGCCTTCGAGGGGGAGGGGCACGGGTTCCGGCGGGCGGAGACCATGGTGCGCGCCCTGGAGACCGAACTGTCCCTCTACGCCCAGGTGTTCGACCTGAAACCGCCCGGCATCCCGCCCCTTGAGCTGGGGCCCTCCCCATGGAACTCCGCATGAGACAGCTGCTGCGACCGCCCCGACTCGCCCCCGGTGCCCGCGTGGCCGTCGTCGCGCCCAGCGGGCCCGTGCCCGAGGAGCGGCTCCAGGCCGGGCTCGACGTCCTGCGCGGCTGGGACCTCGACCCGCTGGTGATGCCCCATGTGCTCGGCCGGCACGACGCGTTGGGCTACCTGGCCGGCACCGACGCCGAGCGGGCCGGCGACCTCCAGGACGCCTGGTGCGATCCGGCCGTCGCCGCGGTGCTGTGCGCCCGGGGCGGGTACGGCGCGCAGCGCATGGTCGACCTGCTGGACTGGGACGCGATGCGGGCGGCGGGGCCGAAGGTGTTCGCCGGGTTCAGCGACATCACCGTGCTGCACCAGGCGTTCGCCACCCGCCTCGGACTGGTCACCCTGTACGGCCCGGCGGCGGCCGGCGTCGACTTCCTGAAGAACGCCCGGGCCCAGGACCATCTGCGGGCCACCCTCTTCGACCCCGAGTCCGTACGGACCGTCACCGCCGTGCCCCCGGGCGGCGGAGTGCTGGTGCCGGGCCGGGCCCGGGGCGTCACGCTGGGCGGCTGTCTGAGCCTGCTCGCGAGCGACCTCGGCACCCCGCACACGCGCGCCGGGGCCGGGGGCGGGCTGCTGCTGATCGAGGACGTCGGCGAGAGCCCGTACCGCCTCGACCGGTACCTGACGCAACTCCTGCGCTCCGGCTGGCTGGACGGGGTCGCCGGAATCGTGCTCGGCTCGTGGGCGTCGTGCGGACCCTCCGAGGAGCTGCGGGCGGTCCTCGCCGACCGGCTCGGCGGCCTCGGGGTCCCGGTCGTGGAGGAGTTCGGGTTCGGGCACTGCGACGGCGCGCTGACCATGCCGCTCGGCGCCTCGGCCGAACTGGACGTCATAGCGGGCACGTTGACGCTCGACGAACCGGCTCTGAGCTGAGGACGCCGCCACTGAAATCCTGTCAAGAACCCTCGTTTCGGTGATTGACGCCTCCTGACACGTGTCACACCATGACTACCGGCCAGTACCTACTGGTCGGTATCCAGCTTTGCCCGGATGCCGTCGTCCCCACCGTGGAGGTCCGAGTGTCCCGACGCGTGCCCAGATCCCGCGCACCGCTCGCTCTCGTGCTGGGCGCCGCCCTGGCCGCCCCCCTCGCACTCACCCCACCGGCGGCGGCGGACTCCGCTTTCACCGTCACCCCACTGAAGCTCACCGTCCGCTCCGGCGGCCGAACCTGCACGGTCGACGCCGACCTGTACCGCCCCGCGGGCGTGGACCGCGCCCACCCGGCCCCCGCCGTGCTCGGGACCAACGGCTTCGGCGGCAGCAAGTCGGACGGCTCGACGGACACCATCGGCAAGGCCTTCGCCCAGCGCGGCTACGTCTCCCTCGTCTACTCCGGCCTCGGTTTCGGCAAGAGTGGCTGCCTCATCTCCCTCGACGACCCTGACATCGACGGCGCCGCCGCCTCGCAGCTGGTCGACTTCCTGGGCGGCAGACGCACCGCCGACGACGGCACCACCGTCGACTTCGTCACCCTCGACGCCCCGGGCGACCCGCGCGTCGGCATGATCGGCGGTTCCTACGGCGGCGCCGTCCAGCTGGCGACGGCCGCCGTCGACCACCGCCTCGACGCGCTCGTCCCCATGATCACCTGGAACGACCTGGCGTACGCCCTGGCCCCCAACAACACCGTCGGCGCCGGGAGTGTCCCGGGCGTCTTCAAATGGCAGTGGACCAATGGCTTCTACCTCATCGGCGAGGGCCAGCCACTGCTCCAGCCCAACATCGACCCCTCCCGCGTCAACTCCCTCAGCTGCCTGCACTTCGTCACCCGGGCATGCCGGACGATCCACACACTGAACTCGGGCAGCTACCCCGCCGACCGGACCGCCGAGCTGCTCGCCTTCGCCCGGAGCGTCTCCCCGGCGTCGTACCTCCACCGCGTCCGGACGCCCACCCTGCTGGTCCAGGGGCAGGCCGACACCCTCTTCAACCTCAACGAGGCCACGGCGACGTACCGGACCCTCTCGGCCCAGGGCACACCCGTGAAGATGATCTGGCAGTCCTGGGGCCACAGCGCCGGACTCACCGGACCGGCCGCCGGTGAACTCGACCTCGCGAAGGGCAACCTGGAGACCAGCTACGTCGGCCGGCGCGTCCTCGCCTGGTTCGACCGCCATCTGCGGGGACGGCAGGACGCCGACACCGGACCGGCCTTCGCCTACCACCGGGACTGGATCACCGACCCGGACCACACCTACGCCACCGCCGACCGGCTTCCCGCGCAGGGCCGCACCTTCTACCTCTCCGGCGACGGCAAACTCGTCGACAACCGGAACAAGGTGGCCCGCGGCCGCCGGAGCTACACCAACTGGACCCTCCCCACGAGCCATTCGGAGGCCTCACTCGCCGGCCTCCTCGGACTGCCCGCCGCCCCTCCGCGCGACACCGAGGGCACCTACCTCGACTGGACCAGCGCTCCCCTGGCACGCCCCCTCGACGTCGTGGGCGCGCCCCGGGCCACCCTGAGGGTGCGCTCCCCGAAGGCCGAGCGCACACAGAACTCCAGCGACGCGGCCGACAAGCTCGTCCTGTTCGCCAAGCTCTACGACGTCGCCCCCGACGGCACCCGCACCCTGGTGCGCCGCCTGGTCGCGCCGGTCCGAGTACCGGACGTGACCAGGAGCTTCACCGTCACACTGCCCGGGATCGTGCACCGGTACGACACGGGGCACCGGCTGCGGTTCGTGATCGCGGCCAGCGACGACGCGTACTTCGGCAACAGGGGCGTCAAGCCGGTGACCGTGGTCAGCGGGCCCCGGGACACCGGTGTGCTCCGGCTGCCGGTGACCGGCTCCTGACCGGGCCGTTCTCCCACGGGCGGCGAGGTCACGGGCGGCGAGGTTACTGTGGCGGGGTGCCGCACACCGCATCCCGCTACCTCGCCGAAGGCCCCCGGGTGGGGATACGCCACTTCGCCTACGAGGACGGTGCCGAGTTCACCGCCCGCGCCCGGGAGAGCAGGGACCTGCACCGCCCCTGGCTCTTCCCGCCCGAGGGGGCGTCGGCGTACACCGCGTACGCGGGCCGGCTGATCGAGGACCCGTCCAAGGCCGGCTTCCTGGTCTGCGAGAAGGACGACGGCGCCCTCGCCGGATTCATCAACATCAACAACATCGTCCAGGGCGGCTTCCAGTCCGGGGCACTGGGCTACGGCGCCTTCGCGCACGCCGCCGGGCGCGGGCTGATGCGCGAAGGTCTTGACCTCGTCGTGCGGTACGCGTTCGGCCCGATGCGGCTGCACCGTTTGGAGATCAACGTCCAGCCCGCGAACGCCGCGTCGATCGCCCTGGCCCGCGGCGGCGGGTTCCGTCTGGAGGGCTTCTCGCCGAAGATGCTCTTCGTCGACGGGGCCTGGCGCGACCATCAACGCTGGGCGATCACCGCCGAGATGGTCGGGGGCCGGGGCGGCACTGAGACCGGCCCCGGCGGGCATCACGGGTTGCGGTCCACGTACTCGTAGATCGACCCGTCCGGATGCAGGGCGATCAGGTTGCGGCCCGCCGGTGATGCGATGGGCCCCGCGACGATGTGGGCGCCCAGCTCGGTGAGCACCCGGTGGGTGTCGTCGACGTCCTTCACGGCGATCGTCGCGGCGACCTTGCGCAGCACCTCCAGCTCGGCCGGGGGGCCGCTCATCAGCAGGAAGCAGCCGATCGCCGCCACCTGGACGCCGCCCCGCTCGAAGCGCTGGGCTCTGCCGCCCGCCAGCCGCTCGTAGAAGGGGATCGCGGTCTCGAGGTCGTCGACGCAGACGCGCAGCGTGGTACCCAGAATCTCCATGCCGACGAGCCTAGTTACGCGCCAGGGGGCGAGGGTACCCGGCCGGGTATGAAGCCGTTGGATCACCTGGAGCATCTGGACAAGCACCTGGTCGACGAGCTGGCACAGGTGGCGCGCGAGACCGTACGGGACGAACTGCGCGAGCAGACACGCAGGCAGCGCCGCAAGGCGGCCCTGTATGCCGCGTCCGGCGCCCTCGCCCTGTACGCGGGCGCGGCCCTCGCGCTCGCCGTGGGACTGGCCCTCGCCCTCGGGCTGCCGGACTGGGCCGCCGCGCTGATCACCGCCGTGATCCTGGGGGTCCTCGCGTACGTACTGCGCGGCGCGGCCCGGCCGTCCGCCTCCCGGACCGGCTCGGGCGCCGGTGTCCCCGGCGGTGTGCCGCCCGTACCGCCGGCCCCGCCCGCCGCCGGGCCGGTCGGCGGAGCCACCGCAGGGCCGCCCGCCCCGGGCACCGTGCCCCCGCTGCCCTCGGACGCCCCCGAAGTGCCCCGCCGCAAGGCGTGATACGGGGTGGGCAAGACACGAACACGGCACCAGCACGGCCGCGTCGTCGTGGTGACCGGAGCCAGCGGCGGCGTGGGACGGGCCACGGCCCGGGCCTTCGCCGCCCGGGGTGACAAGGTCGCCCTGCTGGCCCGGGGGCGCAAGGGACTGGCGGCCGCGGCGGACGACGTACGGCAGGCCGGAGGCGAGGCGCTCGTCATCGGCGTGGACGTCTCCGACGCCACGGCCGTCGACGCGGCGGCCCAGCAGGTCGTCGACACGTTCGGCCACATCGACGTCTGGGTCAACAACGCCTTCACCGGTGTCTTCGCGCCGGTCACGGAGGTCGCCCCGGACGAGTTCCGCCGGGTCACCGAGGTGACGTACCTGGGCTTCGTGTTCGGCACCCGGGCCGCCCTGCGCCACATGCTGCCGCGCGACCGCGGCACGATCGTGCAGGTCGGCTCCGCGCTCGCCTATCGGGGTATCCCGTTGCAGTCGGCGTACTGCGGGGCCAAGCACGCGATCCAGGGGTTCAACGAGTCCCTGCGCTGCGAGCTGCTGCACGCGCGCAGCCGGGTGCGGACGACGATGGTGCAGATGCCGGGCCTCAACACCCCGCAGTTCGACTGGGTGCTGAACCGGATGCCGGGTCGGGCCCGGCCCGTCGCGCCCGTGTACCAGCCGGAGGTCGCGGCGCGGGCGATCGTGCACGCGGCGTCGCACGCGCGGCGCCGGGAGTACTGGGTGGGCGGCTCCACGGCCGCCACGCTCGTCGCCAACGCGGTCGCCCCCGGAGTGCTGGACCGCTATCTGGCGCGCACGAACTTCGACGCCCAGCAGGAGAAGGGCTCGCACGACGGGCCGGCGAACCTGTGGGCGCCCGCGGACGGGCCGCACGGCGACGACTTCGGCGCGCACGGGCGCTTCGACGACGAGGTCGTGGGGGGCGGTCCGCAGCAGTGGGTGTCCCGGAACCGGGGGTGGGTGGGGGCGGTCCTGACCGTGGGGGCGGGGGTGCTGGCCGCACGGAAACTGGTGGGGCGCCGCTGAGCGCTTGCGCTTGGCTTGGCTGGAGGCCGGAGGTGCCCGCGGGAAGTGCCGTGATGTGTCGTTGTGCGGCTGCGGCGGGGTTGTGGCTGGGCGCGCAGTCTCCCGCGCCCCTGGGGGGCGTTGCTGAGCGCTCGGTCGGGAGTGCTGGGATGTGTTGTTGTGCGGCTGCGGCGGGGTTGTGGCTGGGCGCGCAGTCTCCCGCGCCCCTGGGGGGCGTTGCTGACCGCTCGGCTGGTTCGTGCCTTGTGGGGGCGCCCCTGGGGGCGCTTCTAGGCGACTCGGTATTCCGCGATTTCCTCGGTGCGCAGGGTCAGTCCGTGGCCCGTGCCTCGGGTCGGGCGGATCGTGCCGCCTGTGGGGTCGAGGGCGCCGTCGAAGAACATGTCCTCGATGCGGACGTGGTCGTGGAACCACTCGATGTGCCGGAGGTTGGGGATCGTGGCGGCCGCCGCCGCGTGGGCGTGCGGGGCGCAGTGCGCGGAGACCTCCAGACCGTGGGCGTGGGCCAGGGCCGCCGCGCGCAGGAACTCCGTCAGGCCGCCGCAGCGCGTCGCGTCCACCTGGAGGCAGTCGACCGCGCCGGCCGAGATCATCCGGGCGAAGTAGGGCAGGTCGAAGCCGTACTCCCCGGCCGTCACGTCGCTCACCACCGCGTCCCGGACCAGTCTGAGGCCCGTCAGGTCGTCGGAGGACACCGGCTCCTCGAACCAGCCCACCCCGTGCTCGGCCAGCGCACGCCCGACGCGCACCGCCTGTTTGCGGGTGTAGGCGCCGTTGGCGTCGACGTACAACTCGGCGTCCTCACCGATGACATGGCGAGCGGACCGGACCCGGTGCAGGTCGCGGGTGACCCCGCGGCCCCAGCTCTCACCGATCTTGATCTTCACGCGTGGGATGTGCTGGCCGTGCACCCAGCCGTTCAGCTGCGCGGCCAGATGCGTGTCGTGGTACGTCGTGAAGCCCCCGCTGCCGTACACCGGTACCTCCTCGGTCACCACCCCCAGCAGCCGGGCCAGGGGCAGTTCGAGGAGCCGTGCCTTGAGGTCCCACAGGGCGATGTCCAAGGCGGAGATCGCGCAGGCCGCGACGCCCGGGCGGCCCGCGTTGCGCACCGAGCGGCACATCGCGTCGTGCACGGCGGGGATGTCCAGGGCGCTCATGCCCTCGACCAGCGGGGCGAGGCCGGCGCCGAGGAAGTCACCGACCGCCGCCGGGCCGTACGTCCAGCCCGTGCCGGTCGCGTCGCCCGCCGACACCTCGCAGATCACCACGGTCGTGCTGTCCCAGGCCAGTGTGCCGTCCGCCTCGGGAGCGTCGGTCGGCACGGTGTACACGGAGACCGCGGGCCGGTGCAGTTCCATGGCGCCCTGCTCTCGTCAGACGGTCTGCTGGAGCTGCGGCAGCACCTTCGTGCGGTAGAAGTCGAAGAAACCGCGCAGGTCCGGGCCGATCTGGTTGACGTAGACCCGGTCGAAGCCCGCGTCGGCGAACTGCTTCAGCTCCGCCACGTGCTCGTCCACGTCGTCGCCGCACACCCGGTTCTCGCGCACCATGTCCTCGGTGACCAGCTGCTGCGCCTGCTCGAAGTGCTTCGGGGAGGGCAGCACCTGGCCCAGCTCGCCGGGCAGCTGCTCGTTCGCCCAGAGCCGGTGGACGGTGCGTACGGCCTCGTCCCTGTCGGTGTCGTAGCAGACCTTGGTGCCTCCGCTGACGAGCTTGCCGCCGCCTCCGCCCTTGCGGTACTGCTCCACCATCGCCTCGTCCGGCATGACCGAGATGTAGCCGTCGCCGACGCGGGAGGCGAGCTGCGTCGCGGCCGGGCCGAAGCCGGAGATGTCGATGGGGATCGGCTCGTCCGGCACCGTGTACAGACGGGCGTTCTCCACCGTGTAGTGCGGACCGTGGTGGTTGACCTCCTCACCGGTGAACAGCCGGCGCATCACCTGGATGGCCTCCTCCAGCATGTCCAGCCGGACGTGGGCCGGCGGCCAGTGGTCGCCCAGGATGTGCTCGTTGAGCGCCTCGCCCGAGCCGACGCCGAGCCGGAAGCGGCCGTTCGTCATCACCGCGCTGGTCGCAGCGGCCTGCGCCACCACCGCGGGGTGCATGCGCACCGTCGGGCAGGTCACCGCCGTCTCGATCGGCAGGGACACCGCCTCGGACAGCGCGCCGATCACCGACCACACGAACGGGCTCTGGCCCTGCTCGTCGTTCCACGGGTGGTAGTGATCCGAGATCCACAGCGCATGGAAGCCGGCCTGCTCGGCCATCCGCGCCTGCTCGATGAGCTCGGCCGGTCCGTACTGCTCGCACGAGAGGAAGTAACCGTACTCGGGCATGGGGGAGTGCCTCCTCCGTGGGGCGGTCCGTATCCCGCACCGGGTACCCGGGCGCCGGGACGGAAACCGGCCGCGTTCGGGCGAGCGGGCCCCGGCGGACGTTTGGGTGCCCTGGCCAGGGGGACGCGGAAGGCTCCCGAGGTACGCGACGGCGCCGGAGGCGAGCCAACCGTGAGTCGACCCCGCATCGTGATCGTCGGTGCCGGTTTCGCCGGATACCGCACGGCCCGCACCCTGTCCCGGATCACCCGGGGGCGGGCCCACATCACCCTGCTCAACCCGACCGACTACTTCCTGTATCTGCCCCTTCTTCCCCAGGTCGCCGCCGGCGTCCTGGAGCCGCGCCGGGTCACGGTCTCCCTCTCGGACACGCTGCACGGCGTACGCCTGGTACTCGGCGAGGCCGACGGCATCGACCTCGACGGGCGCACCCTGCACTACACCGGCCCCGAGGGCGAGGGCGGCACACTCGCCTACGACCGGCTGGTGCTCGCCGCCGGCAGCGTCAACAAGCTGCTTCCCATCCCCGGCGTCGCCGAGCACGCGCACGGCTTCCGGGGGCTGCCCGAGGCGCTCTACCTGCGCGACCACGTGACCCGGCAGGTGGAGCTCGCGGCCGCGGCGGACGACCCCAAGACGCGTGCCGCGCGGTGCACCTTCGTCGTGGTCGGCGCCGGGTACACCGGCACCGAGGTCGCCGCGCACGGGCAGATGTTCACCGACGCGCAGGTCCGCAAGCACCCGCTGCGGCAGGGCATGCGGCCGCGCTGGCTGCTGCTGGACGTGGCGCCGCGGGTGCTGCCCGAGATGGACGAGAAGCTGTCCGCCACCGCCGACCAGGTGCTGCGGGAACGGGGCGTGGACGTGCGGATGGGCACCTCCGTGAAGGAGGCCACGCACGACGGGGTCATGCTGACGGACGGCGAGTTCGTCGACACCCGGACACTGGTGTGGTGCGTGGGCGTACGGCCCGACCCGCTGGTCGAGTCCCTCGGGCTGCCGCTGGAGAAGGGGCGGCTGCTCGTCGACCCGCACCTGCGGGTGCCGGGCCGGGACGAGCTGTTCGCCTGCGGGGACGTGGCGGCGGTGCCCGATCTGGAGAAGCCGGGCGGTTACACGCCGATGACCGCGCAGCACGCCTGGCGGCAGGGCAAGGTCGCGGCGGAGAACGTCGCCGCCTCGCTGGGCCTCGGCGGCGCGCGCAAGCCCTACCGGCACCGGGACCTCGGTTTCGTCGTCGACCTGGGTGGTGCGAAGGCTGCCGCCAACCCGCTGGGCGTGTCCTTGTCCGGGGTGCCTGCCGGGGTGGTGGCGCGGGGCTACCACCTCGCGGCGATGCCCGGCAACCGTGTGCGGGTCGCCGCCGACTGGCTGCTGGACGCGGTACTGCCGCGGCAGGCCGTGCAGTTGGGGCTCGTCCGGTCCTGGTCCGTACCGCTGGACACGTCGTCGCCGGAGCTGGCCCGGGTGCCGGGCGGGCCCGGACAGCGGGACGAGGTCCGTGCCCGGTCCGGGCCGGGCGCGGCGCTCGCCTCCGACACCCATGACGAACCCGGCAGGGGCGGGGCCGGGGAAGAGCCCGCGAAGGGGCAGCCCGGATCCGGATCGACGCAGGTACGACCCGGACCCGGGCCCGCGCAGCCCCGCACCGAGGCCGAGACGGCGAAGGGCCGCCCGACCGCGACGCCGCCCGGGGAGGGACCCGGTTCCCGCTTCGCGGAGCAGCGCTCCGAGGCGGAGACGGCGAAGGGGCAACGGGGCCGCGAGCCGGCGACAAGCCAGCCGGGTGGTGAGCCTGCCAGGGGCTCCGGCGGCGAGTCGACCAGGAACCGGCCCGGTGGCGAACCGGCGAAGCACCAGCCCGACGGTGAGCCCGCGAAGACCCAGCCGGGCGGTGAGCCTGCCAGGGGCTCCGGTGGCGAGTCCGCCAGGAACCAACCCGGCGGCGAGCCCGCGAAGAACCAGCCCGGCAGGGAGGCTGCCAAGAATCAGCCCGGTGGTGAGCCCGCCAAGAACCAGCCCGGCGGTGAGCCCGCGAAGAGCCAGCCCCGGCCCAGCACCCTCGAACCGCCGCCCGGTCAGCCGCCGCCGGGTGCCGGCACCGCACCCGGCCCCGTCAAGCGATCCGATGCGCCGGACGACTCCGCGAAAGGAGACTCATGAACACCGGTGAACTCACCGACCTCGGCCAGCAGCTGCGCGTGGACAGTGTCCGCGCCGCCGCCGCGGCGGGCTCCGGACACCCCACGTCCTCGATGTCCGCGGCGGACCTGATGGCCGTCCTGCTCGCGCACCACTTCCACTACGACTTCGACCGCCCCGCCCACCCCGGCAACGACCGCTTCGTCCTCTCCAAGGGACACGCCTCCCCGCTGCTGTACTCCGCGTACAAGGCGGCCGGCGCCATCGACGACGAGGAACTGCTCACCTTCCGCAAGCTGGGCAGCCGACTCGAAGGGCACCCCACACCGCAGCGTCTGCCCTGGGTCGAGACGGCCACCGGCTCGCTCGGCCAGGGCCTGCCGGTCGGCGTCGGCATCGCGCTCGCCGGCAAGCGGCTCGACCGCACCGGCTACCGCGTGTGGGTGCTGTGCGGCGACAGCGAGCTGGCCGAGGGATCCGTGTGGGAGGCCGCCGAGCACGCCGGGTACGAGCACCTGGACAACCTCACCGTGATCGTCGACGTCAACCGGCTCGGCCAGCGCGGCCCGACCCGGCACGGGCACGACCTGGACGCCTACGCCCGCCGTTTCAAGGCGTTCGACTGGCACACCATCGAGGTCGACGGCCATGACGTGGACGCCATCGACCGCGCCTACGGCGAGGCCGCGTCCACCAAGGGCCAGCCCACCGCGATCCTGGCCCGCACCCTCAAGGGCAAGGGCGTCGAGGGCGTCCAGGACCGTGAGGGCCTGCACGGCAAGCCGCTGCCCGAGGCGGACGAGGCGATCGCCGAACTCGGGGGCCCGCGCGACATCCGCGTCCAGGTGCAGGAACCGCCCGCCGCGCGCATGCTGCACTCCGTCCACACCGGGAACTTCGAACTCCCGAAGTGGGACAAGGGCGAGGAGGTCGCCACCCGCAACGCGTTCGGCGAGGCGCTGGCCGCACTCGGCACCGGCCGCGGCGACATCGTCGCCCTGGACGGCGAGGTCGGAGACTCCACCCGCGCCGAGTTCTTCGCCAAGGAGCACCCCGACCGCTACTTCGAGTGCTACATCGCCGAGCAGCAACTGGTCGCCTCCGCGGTCGGGCTCGCGACTCGCGGCTGGGTGCCGTACGCCGCCACCTTCGCGGCCTTCCTGACCCGGGCCCACGACTTCATCCGGATGGCCTCCGTCAGCGGCGCCGGCATCAACCTCGTCGGCTCGCACGCGGGTGTGGCCATCGGCGAGGACGGGCCCAGCCAGATGGGCCTGGAGGACCTGGCGATGATGCGGGCGGTGCACGGCTCGACCGTGCTGTACCCCTGCGACGCCAACCAGACCGCACGGCTCGTCGGCGCGATGGCCGGCCTGGAGGGCGTCCGCTATCTGCGCACCTCGCGCGGCGAGAGCCCGGTGATCTACGGCCCGGACGAGGAGTTCCCGGTCGGCGGGAGCAAGGTGCTGCGCTCCTCCGGCGAGGACCGGCTGACCCTCGTCGCGGCGGGCGTCACCGTGCACGAGGCCCTGGCCGCCGCCGACGCCCTGGCCGGTGAGGGCATTCAGGCACGGGTGATCGACCTGTACTCCGTGAAGCCCGTCGACCGCGCCACCCTGCGCCGGGCCGCCGAGGAGACCGGCTGCCTGGTGACCGTGGAGGACCACCACCCGGAGGGCGGCATCGGGGACGCGGTCCTCGACGCCTTCACCGACGGGCGCCCCGTACCGCGCCTGGTGCGGCTCGGCGTACGGAGCATGCCCGGCTCGGCCTCCCCGGACGAGCAACTGCACGCCGCGGGCATCGACGCGGAGTCGATCGCCGCGGCCGGGCGGCTGCTGGTCGAGGAGGCGGTCGTGCCGTGAGCGGCGGCGACGGCACGCGCAGGGTGCGGGCCGGCCGCCGCACCGTGGAGGTGCACCGGCCGGACAAGGTGCTCTTCCCCGGCGGCGGGGACGCCAAGGAGTACACCAAGGGCGACCTGGTGGACTACCACCGGGCCGTCGCGCCCTTCATGCTGCCGCACCTGCGCGGCCGTCCGCTGATGCTGGAGCGGCACCCGGACGGCCTCGACGGCCCCCGCTTCATGCAGAAGAACACCCCGGACCACTACCCGGAGTGGATCGACCGCGTCGAGCTGTCCAAGGAAGGCGGCACCGTCTGCCACACCGTGTGCGACGACACCGCGACTCTCCTCTACCTGGCCGACCAGGCGAGCATCACCCTGCACCGCTGGCTGTCCCGCGCCGACAACGCCGACCACCCCGACCGGCTGGTCTTCGACCTCGACCCGGCGGGGGACGACTTCGAGGCGGTCCGGGAGGCCGCCCGGCTGGTGGGGGAGTTGCTCGACGAGCTGGAGCTGCCCTCGGCGCTGATGACCACCGGCTCGCGCGGGCTGCACGTGATCGTGCCGTTGAACGGCCGGCACGACTTCGACGAGGTGCGCGCCTTCGCCCGGGACGTCGCGGACACGCTCGCCGGCGCCCACCCCGACCGGCTCACCACCGCCGCCCGCAAGAAGGACCGCGGTGAGCGGCTCTACCTCGATGTGCAACGCAACGCCTACGCGCAGACGGCCGTCGCGCCGTTCACCGTCCGGCCCCGGCCGGGCGCGCCCGTGGCGACCCCCGTCAGCTGGGAGCAACTGGACGACCCCGAACTGCACGCCCGCCGCTGGACCATCGCCGACGCGGTCGAGCAGGCCCGCACGAACCCCTGGTCGGGCCTGCTGAACCGTGGTCGGTCACTGGGCCCGGCCCGGCGGCGGCTGGACGCCCTGCGCGGCTGAGGCACCCTCCGGCGGCGGGCGGTGGGTGGCAGATGCATGCGCCCGTAGAGGTTTGGCGAACACTCTTGCGGCCACACGGAGGGAGAGGTGGCCATGTCGAACACAAAGAACACGCAAGACTCACAAGGTTCACAGGAAGAACAGGGGTCACAGAAGTCGCGCACATCGAGCGATCGGCACCGGGCCGCCGAGCGGCCGAGCCCGATGGAGGTGCTGCGCCAGGCGCGCGGTCAGCTCGCGGAGCTCACCGGTATGGAAGCCGAGTCCGTGTCGTCCTTCGAGCAGACGGAGGAGGGCTGGCAGCTGGAGGTCGAGGTCCTCGAACTCGAGCGCGTGCCCGACACGATGAGCCTGATGGCGAGCTACCAGGTGGAGCTCGACTCCCAGGGGCAGCTCACCGGCTACCGGCGCGTTCGTCGCTACGAGCGTGGTCGGTCCGACGCGCGCAGGTCCGGCGGCCGCTAGGCCGCCCGATCGGACCCACACCCTCAGAGAAGGAGGAGTATCCGGCATGACTGTCGTACCGGCACAGCAGACCGGCGGCGGAGGCGGCAGCAGCGGTCTCTACGACGTGCTCGAACTGGTTCTCGACAGGGGGCTCGTGATCGACGCGTTCGTGCGGGTGTCCCTGGTCGGCATCGAGATCCTCAAGATCGACGTCCGAGTTGTCGTCGCCAGCGTCGACACCTATCTGCGCTTCGCCGAGGCGTGCAACCGGCTCGACCTGGAGGCCGGGCCGCGCAAGGACCCCGGCCTGCCCGACCTGGTCGGCGAGATGACCGAGTCCGGCGCGCGCGGCAAGTCCAAGGGGGCGCTGTCGGGCGCCGCCGAGACCATCTCCGACGCCTTCAAGCAGGCGCGCGACGAAGGCTCCGAGCGCCAGGGCGAGTCCCGTCCGCGCGCCCGTAAGAGCACGTCGTCCCGCCGGAAGGAGGAGCAGGAGTGAGCACCTACGTCTATGGCATCGCGGCGAGCACGCACCCCTCCCTCCCCGAGGGCATGGGCGGCGTCGGCGACCCTCCCCGCCCGGTGCGCGTCCTGCGGGAGGGCGATCTGGCGGCCGTCGTCAGCGACGCTCCCGAGGGGCTGCGGCCCAAGCGCAGGGACCTGCTCGCCCACCAGAACGTGCTCAGCGAGGCGGGCGCGGCCGCCTGCGTGCTGCCCATGCGGTTCGGCAGCGTCGCCCCGGACGACAACTCGATCACCGGCGTGCTCGCCGAGCGGGCCGAGCACTACAAGGAGCGCCTGCGGGCCCTGGACGGCCGCGTCGAGTACAACGTGAAGGCCAACCACGTGGAAGAGGCCGTCCTGCACCAGGTGATGGCCGAGAGCCCGGACATCCGCGGTCTCGCGGAGGCCAACCGGCAGGCCGGCGGCGGCAGTTACGACGACAAGATCCGGCTCGGCGAGCTGGTGGCGGCCGCGGTGAAGGCCAAGGAGGCCGACGACGCCGCCGCACTCCAGAGCGCGCTGGAGCCCGCCGCCGAGGACGTGAGTGTGGGCCCCGAGTCCACCGGCTGGCTGGCCAACGTGTCGTTCCTGGTGGACCGCGAGTCGGCCGAGAACTTCCTGGCCGCGGTGGAGCAGGCCCGCAAGGACATGCCGCACCTGGAGGTCCGGATCAACGGCCCGCTGCCGCCGTACAGCTTCGTCGAGTCCGGGCCGGCCGAGCCGGCAAGCACCGCGGCGAGTGGCACCGACACCGGAGCGGGGTGACGACATGGGCCTGATCTCCGAGGTGCTGCTGCTGCCGCTCGCACCGGTGCGCGGCAGCGCCTGGGCCGTCAAACAGGTACTCCAGGAGGCCGAGCGGATCTACTACGACCCCGCCACGGTCCGGGCCGAACTGTCCCGTCTGGAGGAGCAGTTGGAGGCCGGGGAGATCACGGAGGAGGAGTTCGACCGCATCGAGGACGAACTCCTCGACCGGTTGGAGACCGCTACGCGCGGGAGCGCGGGAACAGGCCAACAAGGGACGGCACAATGAACCGAACGGGACTGGGCCTCGCGGTGGGGGCCGGCTACCTCCTGGGGCGCACCAAGAAGCTGAAGATGGCGATCGCCGTCGGCGGCTTGGTCGCCGGGAAGAAGCTGAACCTGAGTCCGCGCATGGTCGCGGAGCTGGTCCAGCAGCAGCTGCGGGACAACCCGCAGTTCAAGGAGATCGGGGAGCAACTGCGCGGGGATCTGCGCGGGGTGGGCAAGGCGGCCTCCGGCGCCATGGTCGAGCGGCAGCTCGACTCCCTCGCCGACCGGCTCCACGGCCGTACGGCCCGGATGCGCGACGAGCTGACGGGCGCGGTGTCCGGCGGACGCGACGAGGACGCCGAGGAGGCCGAGTACGACGAGGACGAGGAGCCCGAGGAGCCTGAGGACTCCGGTCCCGAGGCGGACGAGGAGCCGGAACCGGCGGCGAAGAAGTCCGCCGAGAAGGCACCGGCGAAGAAGGCTCCCGCCAAGAAGGCCGCCAAGAAGGCACCGGCGAAGAAGGCTCCCGCCAAGAAGGCCCCGGCCAAGAAGACGGCGGCGAAGAAGACCACGGCCGCGAAGAAGGCGACCGCCGGCCGGGGCGGCAGCGCCCGGTCCCGGCTGCCGAAGGGAGGCGGTGAGGGATGAGCGACACTCTCGGCTCGGCGAAGTCCGCCGCTGACGGAGCGACGAAGAACCCGCTCACGGACCTGGCCCACAGCGAGGCCGCCGACCGGCTCAAGGCCGAGTTGCAGGAGTACCTCGCCGCCCAGGCCACTCGTATGCTGACCGGCGTCGGCCGCAAGCTCGGCGAGACCACCGGCAAGCTGAACGACATCGCCGAGGGCAACAGCCCCGGCTTCGCCAAACTCGCCCTCGACGGCGGTCGCAAGCTCGCCGAGGGCAAGGGACCGCTGCGCGCCGCGGTGGAGACCGGCGGCTCGCAGCTCAAGGAGAAGGTCACAGGCGCCTTCAAGAACCTCGGCGGCGGCAAGGGCAAGAAGGGCAAGGGCCGGTCCGGCAACAAGCCCACCGTCATCATCGAGCACATCGACGTCGGTGTGCCGCTGCGCACCGCCTACGACCAGTGGACGCAGTACCAGGACTTCAGCACCTTCGCGAAGGGCGTCAAGAGCGCGAGCCGCGACGACGACACCCACTCGGACTGGCAGGCGAAGATCTGGTGGTCCAACCGCAGCTGGAAGGCGAAGACGACCGAGCAGATCCCCGACGACCGCATCGCGTGGACCTCCGAGGGGGCCAAGGGCACCACCAAGGGCGTCGTCTCCTTCCACCGGCTCACCGAGAACCTGACCCGCGTCCTGCTGGTCATCGAGTACTACCCGTCCGGCTTCTTCGAGAAGACCGGCAACATCTGGCGCGCCCAGGGCCGGCGCGCCCGGCTCGACCTGAAGAACTTCGTCCGCTTCATCACGATCAAGGGCGAGGCGGAGGACGGCTGGCGCGGTGAGATCCGCGACGGCGAGGTCGTCCGCAGCCACGAGGACGCGCTCGCCGACGAGGAATCCGAGGAGGAGGGCACCGAGGAGGAGGGCACCGAGGAAGAGCCCGAGGCCGAGTACGACGAGGAGGAAGAAGAGGAGGGCGAAGAGGAGCCCGAGGGCGAGTACGAGGACGACGCCGAGGCCGAGTACGACGAGGAGGCCGAAGGCGAGGAGGAGCCCGAGGGTGAGCCGGAGGAGGAGTACGAGGAGGACGAGTACGAAGACGAGGACGCGGAGGCAGGGAGCCGGCGATGACGACGCCCAGCAGGATGCCCGAGCCCTACGGCCAGGGGAGCAGCGCCAACCTGGCGGACATTCTGGAACGGGTCCTGGACAAGGGCATCGTCATCGCGGGCGACATCAAGATCAACCTGCTCGACATCGAACTCCTCACCATCAAGCTGCGTCTGGTCGTCGCCTCCGTGGACAAGGCGAAGGAGATGGGCATCGACTGGTGGGAAAGCGACCCGATGCTGTCCTCGCGGGCCCGGCGTGATGAACTGACCCGTGAGAACGCCGAGTTGCGCGAGAGGCTGGCCCGGCTGGAGGAACTGGAGACCGGCCGCGCGGAGAAGAAGGAGGCACCGTGACCGGCCTGCGGTACGTCTACGCCGTCTGCCGCCCCTTCGGCACACCGCTCCAGTCCCAGCTGAAGGGGGTGGCGGGTGATCCGCCCAGAGCGCTGACCCATCACGGCCTCGTCGCCGTGGTCAGCCATGTGCCGGAGCGGGACTTCGCGGAGGAACCGCTCCACCGGCATCTGGAGGACCTGGACTGGCTCACCGAGACCGCCCGCGCCCACCAGGGCGTGATCGACGCGCTGACGACCGTCACGACGCCGCTGCCGCTCCGGCTGGGTACCGTCTTCCGGGACGACAGCGGCGTACGGACGATGCTGGAAGCCCGCGAAGAGGACTTCCAGCGCACCCTCGACCGGCTGGAGGGCCGGGTCGAGTGGGGCGTCAAGGTGTACGCCGAGTCCGAGCCGAAGGAGGCCGCCCAGCCGGCGCAGAAGGCCGCGTCGGGCCGGGACTACCTGCGCCAGCGGCGTGCTCAGACCCGGTCGCACGAGGAAATGTGGCAGAAGGCCGAGAGTTTCTCGACCCATCTGCACGAGCAGCTCTCCGCATTCGCGGAGGATTCCCGGCTGCACCCGCCGCAGAATCCCGCCCTTTCCAAGGCCACCGGGCGGAACGTATTGAACGCGGCATATCTCGTGCCGCGTGCGCATTCCGAGGAATTCGTGGAACTGGTGGACCGCACCAAGGGAGAACTGCCCGGAATGCGTATAGAACTCACCGGCCCCTGGGCGGCCTATTCGTTCGCCGGGGAGGCCGCGACATGACGGGCGGGGAGAAGCAGTGACCGTAGTGGAACGCCGTGAGGTCGCCCTCGTGGACCTGCTCGACCGGCTGCTCGCCGGCGGTGTCGTGATCACGGGGGACATCACCTTGCGCATCGCCGACGTCGACCTCGTCCGTATCGACCTCAACGCGCTCATCAGTTCGGTGAACGCCCAGGTGCCCTCCCCGTTCGAGGAGTTGCTGTGACGTCGTCCGACAGTCCCGAAGAGCGTCCGGGGCCGCAGCGCAACAGGCTGAACCTGGAGCCCGACACCGTCGAGCGTGACCTGCTCAAACTCGTGCTGACGGTGGTGGAGCTGCTGCGTCAGCTCATGGAGCGCCAGGCGCTGCGCCGGTTCGACGTGGGGGACCTGAGCGAGGAGCAGGAGGAGCGGATCGGGCTCACGCTGATGCTGCTCGAGGAGCGTATGACGGAACTGCGCGAGCGCTACGACCTGCGGCCCGAGGACCTCAATCTGGACCTCGGGCCGCTCGGACCGCTGCTGCCCAGGGACGGGGGCTGACCCCGTCCCCGGGGCTCACTCACCACCTGTACCAGCGGCCCCTGCCTCCGGACGCCGACGTGCCCCGCACGACGAATCCCAGCAGCCACAGCACGACAACCGCCAACGCGATCCACCAGAGCACCTTTACTGCAAATCCGGCGCCGAACAGGATCAAAGCCAGAAGCAGCACCAGCAGAATGGGAACCATAATTCGAACCTCCTGCTCTACTGGTTTCCCGTAAAACGGGGATCAGGCTTCCTTTCTGCAGAGAATTTCTCCGTGCAGCACGCTGAACCAGCCGTCCTCCCGCCGCCCCCATTCCCGCCAGGCGCCGGCCACGGCCCGGAGCCGCTCCTCGGTCGCGTGCCCGCCCTGGCGGGCACGCTCCGCGTAGGCCGACGCCGTCGTCCGGTCGGCCCAGAGTCCGCTCCACCACGCGCGCTCGTCCGGCGTGGCGAAGGTCCATGTCGCGGAGCTCGCCGTGACGTCCGTGAATCCCGCGCGCAGCGCCCACGCCTTCAGCCGCCGCCCGGCGTCCGGCTCACCTCCGTTGGCGCGGGCGACCCGGCGGTAGAGGTCCAGCCAGTCGTCGAGCCCGTCGGACGCCGGGAACCAGGTCATGGCCGCGTAGTCGGCGTCCCGTACGGCGACGAGACCCCCCGGCCTGACCACCCGCTTCATCTCGCGCAGCGCCTGTACGGGGTCGCCCACGTGCTGGAGCACCTGATGGGCGTGCACGACACAGAACGTGTCGTCCGGGTAGTCCAGGGCGTGCACGTCGGCGACCGCGAAGTCGACATTGCCCAGCCCTTGCCCGGCCACCGTGGCACGCGCCCGCTCCAGGATCTCCGGTGCCCGGTCGACGCCGGTGACGTGCCCGTCGGGCACGAGCCGAGCCAGGTCGGCGGTGATGGTGGCGGGCCCGCACCCGACGTCCAGGATCCTCATGTGCGGCTTGAGCGAAGGCAGGAGGTACGCGGCCGAGTTGGCGGCGGTCCGCCAGGTGTGCGAGCGCAGCACCGACTCGTGGTGCCCGTGCGTGTAGACGGCGGTCTCCCGTGGTTCCGGCATGGCGGATCCCACCCCTTCCGTTCGGGTCGGCATGGGATCACGGTACGCAGTCGGGCCGAATAATGAGACCCGCGTCCTGATATATGGACTGACGGACCGTCAGTCAGCGGCGGGGCATCGGCCGGTAGACGGTCAGCGCCTCCGGCAGCTTCTCCAGCGTCACGCGGCCCGCCACCTCGGTGACCTCACCGTCGTAGGCGAGGAGCGTGCCGGGCGCCACGTGGTCCAGGTGCAGCCGTCCCACCTGGACGGCCGCATGGACGGGGGAGCGGGTCAGAGGCCCGGCGAGGGCGGCGGCGAGGAGCCGCACGGCCGGCCGGCGTCCGCCGTGCGCGACCCGCACGTCGAGCTGCCCGTCCGCCAGGTCCCTCCGGCGGCCGGGTGCCAGCCCCATGCGGTGGTAGGTGCCGTTCCCGGCGAACAGCAGCCACAGGGGACGGGTACGACCCTGGAACTCGGCCTCCAGCGGGTGCCGGTCGGCCCGTAGCACACGCACGGCCGCGAGCACCCCGGCGGGCCAGCCGCCGATCCGGGGCGACCAGCGTTCCCGTTGCCGCACCAGCTCCGGGTAGACGCCGACGCTGCACGTGTTGAGGAAGACGCCGTGTGCGTCGCCGCACGCGTACCGCCCCACGTCCACGCGCACGGCGTCGCCCTCCCGCAGCGCGCGGGCGAGATCGCGTGCGTTCTCCACCCCGAGGTCGTGGGCGAAGTGGTTGAGGGTGCCGCCGGGCAGGACGGCGAGGGGCAGTCCGGAGCGCAGGGCGATCCGGGCGGCGGTGTTCACGGTGCCGTCACCGCCGCACACACCGAGGACGCGGGCGCGGCCGGCGGCCTTCTCCAACTCCGCGCGCACGTCCTGCGGCGCGCACTCGACGACCTCGGCGAGCGGAAGGGCGTCCCGCAGGGCGCGGGCGCGCTCGGCGGTTCCCGCGGCGGTGTTCGCGACGAGGACGAGTCCCTCACCGTCCGGCAGCGCCGGGACCTCGGCGCGGGAGCGGGCCTGCGGGGCGCCCCCGCCGCGCGTCGGTACCAGGCCGCGTACGGCGAGCGCGGCACCCACGCCCAGGGCCGCGCCCGCCAGCACGTCGCTCGGGAAGTGGGTGCCGGCGCGGACGCGGGAGAGGGCCACCGAGGCGGCCACCGGTCCCACGGCAGCGCCCCAGGCGGGGGACTCCAGGGCTACCCCGGCGGCGAAGGCGGCGGCCGACGCGGCGTGGCCGGGGGGGAACGAGGTGGTGACCGGCCTCCGCCTCAGCTGCCGGAGCAGGCGGAGCGCGGCGGCCGGCGCCGGGCGGGAGTGCCGTACCGAGCGCCTGCCCAGGGCGCGGACGGTGAGGGAGGCGAGACCGAGGGAGGCCAGTCCTCGGGTCGCCGCGCGACGGGCGCGGGGAGTGCGGCTCGCCGCGAGCGCGGCGGCGGCCACGAACCACAGCGCGCCGTGGTCCGCGCTCCGGCTCAGGCGGGACGCGACGGAACGCGCCCCTGGCCGGTACCGGCCGTCGACCGCCTCGAAGAGACGTCCGTCCAGCGCCGTCAGACGCTCGCGCAGGGGATGGTGCCCGGGCTTCGGTGCGGTGAGGTCCAGGTCGGGGGTCGTCATGCGGGTGCGGGTACCCGGCGGGGAGAGCGCACACCGAACCCGAGTCCGGGGGCTGTTGGAGTGCCGGTGGGCGGGATGCCGAGTCCCGGGCGGGGTCGGTGCGCCGGGGGTGGGCGCACCGACCCCGCCCGGGACAGGGCTGGGCGGCCGGTTCCGGGCCAGGACCTCTGTGGCTTACTGGGCGCGCGTCACCGCGCGGTCTCCTTCTGCCGCGGTGCGTCCTGCCGCGGTCCGTCCGCACCATCCTGTCCGGGAACATCGTGTCCGGGCACGTCGGCTGACGGGCCGTCCTGATCGTCCCGGCCGTCCTGATCGTCCCAGCCGTCCTGTACGGCGTTCCGCTTGGCCTCCGACCGGTCCACGACGGCCGCGGCCAGCGCGTTCCCGACGACGTTCACCGCGGTGCGCGCCATGTCGACGATGAAGTCGACGCCGACCAGGAGAGCCACGCCCTCGGGCGGGATGCCCATCGTCTTGCCCGCGGCCAGCAGCACCACGATGGAGGCCGAGGTGACGCCCGCCATGCCCTTGGACAGCACCACCAGGACACCGACCATCAGCAGCAGCGAGGCGATCGAGGTGTCCGTGTCGTAGGCGTGGGCGAGATACACGAGGGCGGTGGCCTGGTAGAGCACGGAGCCGTCGGTGTTGAACGAGTAGCCGAGGGGGACGACGAACGAGGTGGTCGAGCGGCTCACCCCGAAGGCCTCCAGCCTGCCCATCAGCGGCGCCAGCACCGCTTCGGAGCTGCGGGTGACGAACGCGATGCCGACGAGCCCGCCGATCCGCCGGAGCAGGTCCACGTACCGGATCCGGTAGATCAGGGCGATGCACGGGAAGACGACGCCGATGACGACGGCCAGCCCCGCGTAGACCACGGCGATGAAGCCGAGCAGGCTCCTGAGGTTCCCGAAGCCGTAGTGCGCCACGTCGTAGCTGATGAAGCCGAGGACGCCCACGGGAGCGATCCGGATGACATGGCCGACCACCTTGAACATGGCCGACGAGACGGAGTCGAGGACGGAGGCGAAGGGGGCCGCCTTCTCTCCGACGGCGGCCATGCCGACCCCGAGGAAGAGCGCGAAGACGATGGCGGCGAGCAGATTGCCCTCGGCGAACGCGGCGAAGACGTTCTTCGGGATCGAGTGCAGGACGAGCTCGTGGAAGTCGACGCCCTGATCGAGCTTCTCCACGCTCCCGGAGTCGGCCCCGGCGACCGGGGCGCCCTTGCCGATGCCGGTGACCTTGGCCAGCGCCACCGCGATCAGCAGGATCACCGTGGTGACGATCTCGAAGTAGAGGATCGCCTTGCCCGCGATCCGGCCCACTTTCTTCACCGACTCCATGCGGGCGATGCCCAGCACGATCAGCGGGAAGACCAGGGGCAGCACGACCATCTGCACCAGGTTCAGGAAGACGTCGCCCAGGAGCTTCAACTGCTCACCGACAGACGGCGCGAGCGTTCCGATCAGTGCGCCGAGTCCCACCGCGAGCGCCGACTGCACCCCGAGTGGCAGGTGCCACCAGCGTTTGGCGCGGGGGGCCGGTTCGGGCGCGCCGGCGTCGTCGTCGTGGCGGCTGCCGGTGCTGCGTTCTGTCGCCATGTACCGAGCTCCAATGGGTGAGCTGATGGGGGGACGTACGTGGGGGGTGAAGGTGGGGGAGGGGTGGGCGGATCAGATCCCTGTCCCGGCGATCTCCTCCGGCCGCAGCAGGGCCGCGAGCCGGTCGGCCGGCAACAACCCCTTCTCCAGCACGAGTTCGGCGACGCCCCGGCCGGTGGCGAGGGCCTCCTGGGCGATGCCGGTGGCGGCCGTGTAGCCGATGTGCGGGTTCAGGGCGGTGACGAGCCCGATCGAGTTCTCCACGTCGGCGCGCAGCTTCGCGGTGTTGGCGGTGATGCCGTCGACGCAGCGACGGGCGAGCGTGAGGCACGCTGCACGCAGGTGGGTGAGGGACTCGGACAGGGAGTGCAGGATGATCGGCTCGAAGGCGTTGAGCTGGAGCTGTCCGGCCTCGGCGGCCATGGTGATGGTGACGTCGTTGCCGATGACCTCGAAGGCGACCTGGTTGACCACCTCCGGGATCACCGGGTTGACCTTGCCCGGCATGATCGACGAACCGGCCTGCACGGGCGGCAGGTTGATCTCGCCGAGCCCGGCCCTCGGGCCCGAGGACAGCAGCCGCAGGTCGTTGCAGCTCTTGGACAGCTTGACCGCGATCCGCTTGAGCACGCCCGACATCTGCACGAACGCCCCGCAGTCCTGGGTCGCCTCGACCAGGTTCGCCGCGGTCGTCAACGGCAGTCCGGTGATGGCGGCCAGGTGGCGGCGGGCCGCCTCGGCGTACCCGGCGGGGGCGTTGAGGCCGGTGCCGATCGCCGTGGCGCCCAGGTTGATCTCATGGACGAGCAGCGCGGCCTCGGCCAGCCGGCTCCGGTCCTCCTCCAGCATCACCGCGTACGCCGAGAACTCCTGGCCGAGCGTCATGGGGACCGCGTCCTGGAGCTGGGTCCGGCCCATCTTCAGGACGTCACGGAACTCCTCGGCCTTGGTTGCGAAGGCGTCGCCCAGCACGGTCATCGCGTCGAGCAGCTCCCGCACGGCGACGATCGTGGCGACCTTGACCGCCGTCGGATAGACGTCGTTGGTGGACTGGCCCAGATTGACGTCCTCGTTGGGATGCAGGTGGTGGTAGTCGCCCTTGGCGTGGCCGAGGAGCTCCAGCGCCCGGTTGGCGATCACCTCGTTGGCGTTCATGTTCGTGGAGGTCCCCGCGCCGCCCTGGACGACGTCGACCACGAACTGGTCGTGCAGCGCGCCGTCGCGGATCTCCCGGCAGGCCGCCGCGATCGCGTCGGACTTGCGCGCCGGGAGCAGACCGAGGTCCTGGTTGGCGCGGGCGGCGGCCTCCTTCACGGCGGCGAGCGCGTCGATCAGGTGCGGATAGGCGGAGATCGCCGTGCCGGTGATCGGGAAGTTCTCCACGGCACGGGCCGTGTGGACGCCCCAGTACGCGTCGGCCGGCACGTCCCGGTCACCCAGAAGGTCGTGTTCACGGCGCTGCCGCTCGGTCATGGGCACAGCAAAATCCTTCGGCGAGGGAGTGTGGGGGGGAGCCGGGAGACAACTCTGCGGTGCCGCTCTTGTTAAATCCATCGGCAATTTCGCGGGATGCCTGTGAAGCTCCGCTTCACGAAAGCGGGGTTCGCCTGGTCTACTGCTCCCGTGATCGACCCACGCAGGCTCCGGGTGCTCAGGGCGCTGGCCGAGCACGGCACCGTGACCGCCGCAGCTCAGGCTCTCTACCTGTCGCCGTCGGCGGCCTCCCAGCAACTGGCCGCGCTGGAGGCGGAGGTCGGGCACCTGTTGCTGGAGCGGCGTGGCCGGACCGTCCGGCTCACTCCGACCGGGGTGGTCCTGGCCGCCCACGCGGCCAAGGTCGCCGCACAGCTGGAACAGGCGGAGGCCGACATGGCCGCCTGCTCGGAGGGTCTGGCCGGCGAGGTGACCATCGCGGCGTTCGCCAGCGCCATCACCGAGGTGGTGGCTCCCGCGGTGGCCGAGCTGCGGATCCGCGCCCCACGGGTGCGGATCAGGGTGAAGGACGCCGAAGGGCATGCGAGCCGCCGGCTCCTCGTCGACGGCGCGGTCGACATCGCCCTGGGGGTGGAGGACCGTGACACCCCGGGCCAGGACGGCGATCAGCTGCTGCGGCGGCCGCTGTACGCCGAGCCGTTCGACGTCGTGCTGCCTTCCGGGCATCCGCTGGCCGACGCCCCCGACGTGGCCCTGGACGCACTGCGCGAGGACCCGTGGGTCACGCCGTGGCCGGGCAACCCGGTGCACGACGTCGTCCTGCGGGCCTGCGAGGACGCCCGCTTCGCCCCCCGCGCGGAGTGTCTGGCCGACGACTCACGGCGGTGTGCGCACTGGTCGCCGCCGGGGCCGGTGTGGCCCTCGTCCCCCGTTCCGCCTTGCACGGCATCGCCTTCAAGGGCGCCGAGATCCGCCCGGTGCGCGGCGGCCGGCCGACGCGACGGGTGTACACGGCCGTACGGAGCGGCAGCGAGGGCCACCCGCTGCTGAAGCTGGCGCTGCGCGGCCTGCGTGACCAGGCCGCAGCGCTCGGCTCCTGAGCCGCGGCCCCACGAGGGCGTCCCACGGCCCCACGGGGACATAATGCGTTTGCCGCCGCTCCCTCGCTCCCCACAGAATCGGGCCCCATGGGTCACCTCGAAGCCGCACATCTTGAGTACTACCTGCCCGACGGAAGGGCCTTGCTGGGCGATGTGTCCTTCCGGGTGGGGGAGGGGGCCGTGGTGGCCCTCGTGGGACCCAACGGAGCGGGGAAGACCACCCTCCTGCGCATGATCGCCGGTGAGCTCAAGCCGCACGGCGGGTCCGTGACCGTCGGCGGCGGCCTCGGCGTGATGCGCCAGTTCGTCGGGTCCGTACGCGACGAGACGACCGTGCGGGACCTGCTCGTGTCCGTCGCCACGCCCCGCATCCGCGAGGCGGCCCGCGCCGTCGACGCCGCCGAGCACGCCATCATGACCGTCGACGACGAGGCCGCCCAGCTGAAGTACGCCCAGGCCCTCGCCGACTGGGCGGAGGCCCGCGGCTACGAGGCGGAGACCCTGTGGGACATGTGCACCACGGCGGCCCTGGGCGTCCCGTACGACAAGGCGCAGTGGCGGCTCGTGCGCACTCTCTCCGGCGGTGAGCAGAAGCGCCTCGTCCTGGAGGCCCTGCTGCGAGGCACCGACGAGGTGCTGCTGCTCGACGAGCCCGACAACTATCTGGACGTGCCCGGCAAGCGCTGGCTGGAGGAGCGGCTGAAGGAGACCCGCAAGACGGTCCTCTTCGTGTCCCACGACCGCGAGCTCCTCGCGCGCGCCGCCGAGAAGATCGTCTCCGTCGAGCCCTCACCGGCCGGCGCGGACGCCTGGGTGCACGGTGGTGGTTTCGCGACGTATCACGAGGCGCGCGGGCAGCGGTTCGCCCGCTTCGAGGAGTTGCGCAAGCGCTGGGACGAGAAGCACGCGCAGTTGAAGAAGCTCGTGCTGACGCTCCGTCAAGCAGCCGAGAACAGCCACGACATGGCCTCCCGCTACCGCGCCGCCCAGACGAGGCTCCGCAAGTTCGAGGAGGCCGGCCCGCCCCCGGAGCCGCCCCGGGAGCAGGACATCAGGATGCGGCTCAAGGGCGGCCGCACCGGTGTCCGGGCCGTCACCTGCGAGGGCCTGGAGCTGACCGGCCTGATGAAGCCCTTCGACCTGGAGGTCTTCTACGGCGAACGCGTCGCCGTCCTCGGCTCCAACGGCTCCGGCAAGTCCCACTTCCTGCGCCTGCTCGCCGGCGAGGACGTGGCGCACACGGGCAGTTGGAAGCTGGGCGCCCGGGTCGTCCCCGGCCACTTCGCGCAGACCCACGCCCACCCGGAGCTACAGGGCCGCACCCTCCTCGACATCCTGTGGAAGGAGCACGCTCAGGACCGGGGCGCCGCCATGTCCCGGCTGCGCCGCTACGAGCTGACGAACCAGGCCGAGCAGACGTTCGAACGCCTGTCCGGTGGTCAGCAGGCCCGGTTCCAGATCCTCCTCCTGGAACTGGAGGGCGCGACGGCCCTGCTGCTCGACGAGCCGACCGACAACCTGGACCTGGAGTCGGCCGAGGCGCTCCAGGAAGGTCTGGAGGCCTTCGACGGCACGGTCCTCGCGGTCACCCACGACCGCTGGTTCGCCCGCTCCTTCGACCGCTACCTGGTCTTCGGCAGCGACGGCCGGGTCCGCGAAACCCCGACCCCGGTCTGGGACGAACGCAGAGTGGAACGAGCCCGCTAGGGGCCGCGCCCCGGGTGGGGCGCAGGTCCCCGCCAGGGGCGCGGGGAACTGCGCGACCAGCCCGAACGCACCCGCACACGCGATGAGTGAAGCGCCCCTACGGCGGCTGGGCGCGCAACACTCCCCGCTCACTTCCAGCGCAACAGCGCTCCAAGACCCCCCACCGGCACCTCCTCCTGGGAAACCGCCAGCGCATGCGCGTCCGTGGCCACCGCCGACCGGATCAACGCGTCGTCCGCCCGGGCCGGCCACGAGTTCTGCTCGCCCAGCACCTTCAGATCCGTACGCCGCACCGCGACCTGGTCCGGATCCTCACCGATCCACACCTCGCGGTGCGCGTCCGGCCCGTCCAGCCGGATCAGCAGTTCGTCGATGCGGTGCTCACGCGCCGCGTCGATCAGCGCGGGCACGCCCTCCACGGCACCGGCCCGGCCCTCGTCGTCGGAGTGCCGTGCGGCCCGGAACCGGTCCAGCTCCGCCTCGGCCCGGCGCCCCACATGCTCGGCACGGGCCCGTTCCACGTCCTCGTCGAGGAGCCGGCTGCCGCTGCCGTGCGGCGCCTCGACGACGAGGTCGTGCAGCCGCTTGGGCAGCCGCTCGTGCACGGACCGCCGCTCACGGTCGTCACCGACGAGAATCAGCAGGTCGGCCTGGGTCTCCTCCTGGCATACGGCGAGCGCGTCGGCGATCTCCGCGGCGTTGTGCTCCCAGGTGTTCTCCACCCGCAGCTGGAAGTGCCGCTCGGACCAGTCGACGGTGCTCGTGCGGTGCACCGGCCACGTGCGCCCGGTGACGCTCCCGGCGTCCTCGCTGCCCAGCGCGCTGCGCAGCTCGAAGTCCGCGCCCTTGCGGTCGATGTACGCCACCACGCACACCGGGTCCTCACCGGCCAGCTCCAGCAGCGGCGTGACCCGCGGCAGCGGCGCCCACTCGGCCCAGTCGCCGCCCTGCGGGGGACGGGTCAGCGGCGGGTCGAGAACCACCTCGCCGGCGCGGGCGAACAGGGCCCGGCCGTGTGGTTCGGATGAGTGGGCCAGGTCTTCGATCGCGCTCTGCACGGCCCGGCAGGTCGCCTCGTCCGCGCCCTGCGCGGCCAGCTCCCTGGCCATCGCCTGAGCCGTCAGGCGCCGCTCGTGGGGGGTGTCCTCCGTATGCCGGGAGGTGTCGACGTACACGGAGGCCCAGGGGCCGGAGTGTTCGTAGAGTGGGTGCAGAAAAGCGAGATCCATGGCTCCCTCCCGGATGCCGCTCGGGGGTAGTGCTCAGTTGCTTGCCGGGCGGGTACCCGGACCGCGGACACGAACACGAGGAGCGGGGAGACACCATGACCGGAGTGGACCCTGACCGACTGGACGACCAGCAGCTCATGAAAGAGCTCGAGACCATCCACCGCACGCGCCACGACACGCTGCTCTACGGTTCGAACGACGCGCTGCGCGCCCACAACGAACGGATGGCGCAGCTCGAGGGCGAGTACCTGCGCCGCAACCCGAGCCGCCCGGTGGCCGCGGGCCGCACACGCGAAGGGGCCCGGGAGCGGGGGAGCGGGGAGTCGGCGACTCCCACCACCCCCGGCACCTGAGCCCCTCGGAGGACGGAAACCGGAACACGGCGAACCGGACCGAACCGGCCGGACTGGACCGGAAGGAGCCCGGCCCGCCCGGCCCGCCGTTCAGTGCCGCACCGGCCCCCGCCCCCAGTGCCGATGCGCCGCGATGGCGCCCACGAACGCGTCCAGGAACTCCTCGCTCGCCGGACCCGGCGACGTGTCCGTGACCACGCCCTGGTCGGTGACCACGCGGTGGAACTCCGTCGACAGCCTGAGGCCCTCCGGCTCCAGGGCCGACAGGACTCCCACGCCCGAGCCCAGCGCGCCGACCGGCTTGCCGTGCCGGTAGGCGTCCCGTACGAACCGCACCGCGTCCGGGTCGGCCACGGTCGGCGGCGTGCCGACGGGCCCGCCGGGCAGCAGCACGGCGTCGTACAGCACGGACGCCACGGTCGGCAGCGCACGGTCGACCGCGTACGTCTCACCGTCCGCCCCGGTGATCGTCCCGTCGGTGGCGGCCAGCGCCTCGACGATCGCCCCCTCGGCGGCCAGCCGCTCCCGCACGGACGTGATCTGCTCCGCGTCCACCCCGTCCGTGACGAGCACCGCGATCTGGCGGGTCCGGATCGAACCGTCGCCGCGCAGTGACTCCAGACTCAGGGCGGGGGAGGACTGCTTGGACGCGGCCTCGGCGGCCTGCGGCTCCGGCACCCCGACGCCCCGGGCCACCTGCGCGGCCAGATCCCCGTCGACCTTGGCCAGGTGCTCGACCGTACGGGCCCGCACGGTCATCGCGCCGACCTTGCCGAGCTCGAACCGGAACGCCTCCACGATGTGCTGCTTCTCCCAGTCCGCCATGCTGTTCCAGAACAGCGCCGTCTGGCTGTAGTGGTCCTGGAAGCTGGGGCTGCGGCGCCGGATCTTGTGGCCGTCCACCCGTTCGGCGTAGTGCGTGTAGGCGCCCGAGCCGGCGCCCGCGTGGGCCGGGCAGCCACCGCCGAGCGAGTTCGGGAAGTAGTTCGTGCCGGAGTGGATGGCGCTCTGGTGATAGCCGTCGCGCTGGTTGTTGCGCACCGGCGCGACCGGCCGGTTCACCGGCAGCTGCGAGAAGTTGGGCCCGCCGAGCCGGATCAGCTGGGTGTCCAGGTAGGAGAAGTTCCGCGCCTGGAGCAGCGGGTCGTTGGTGAAGTCGATGCCGGGGACGACGTTCGCCGTGTGGAAGGCGACCTGCTCGGTCTCGGCGAAGAAATTCTCCGGGTTGCGGTCCAGCACCATCCGGCCGATCGGCCGTACCGGCACCTGCTCCTCCGGGATGATCTTCGTCGCGTCGAGCAGATCGAAGTCGAACGCGAACTCGTCCTCCTCCGGTACGAGTTGCACGCCCAGCTCCCACTCGGGATACTCGCCCGCCGCGATCGCGTCCCACAGGTCACGCCGGTTGAAGTCCGGGTCCCGGCCCTGGCACTCCTGGGCCTCGTCCCACACCAGCGAGTGCACGCCCAGCTTCGGCTTCCAGTGGAACTTCACGAACGTGCCGCGCCCCTCGGCGTTCACGAACCGGAAGGTGTGCACGCCGAAGCCCTGCATCATGCGGTAGCTGCGCGGGATCGCCCGGTCCGACATCAGCCATGTGATCGCGTGCAGCGTCTCGGGCTGGAGCGAGACGAAGTCCCACAGGGTGTCGTGCGCGGACGCGCCCGTCGGGATGTCGTTGTGCGGCTCGGGCTTCACCGCGTGCACGAAGTCCGGGAACTTGATGCCGTCCTGGATGAAGAAGACCGGGAAGTTGTTCCCGACGAGGTCGTAATTGCCCTCCGACGTGTAGAACTTGGTCGCGAAGCCGCGCACGTCCCGCACGGTGTCCGCCGAGCCCTTCGGGCCCTGCACGGTCGAGAACCGCACGAACACGGGCGTCCGCACCGACGGGTCCTGGAGGAACGCCGCACGGGTGAACTCCGCGCAGGACTCGTACGGTTCGAACCAGCCGTAGGCTCCCGCGCCCCGCGCGTGCACCACCCGCTCCGGGATCCGCTCGTGGTCGAAGCGGGTGAGTTTCTCCCGGAAGTGGAAGTCCTCCATCAGCGTCGGACCGCGCTCCCCAGCGGCCAGGGAGTCGTCGGTGTGATCGACCTCGACCCCCTGGTCGGTGGTGAGTGGCCCGCCGGCCGGATCGTCCGCCCGGGACGCCTCGCGCTGCTCCTGCTTGCGGTCGGCGGGCGATGCCATCAGGCGGCCTCCTCGGCGAAGACGTCGAGGAAGGTCTCGCAGAACGCCTTCAGGTCGTCGGGCTTGCGGCTGGTGACCAGCTTGCCGGCCCCGTGGTCACAGACCTTCACCTGCTTGTCCACCCAGGTGCCGCCCGCGTTGCGGATGTCGGTCTGCAGGCTCGGCCAGGAGGTCAGCTCGCGGCCGCGTACGACGTCGGCCTCGACCAGCGTCCACGGCGCGTGGCAGATCGCGGCCACCGGGCGGCCCTGCTCGAAGAAGTCCCGGACGAACGCGACGGCCTTGTCGTCCATCCGCAGGAAGTCCGGGTTGGCCACACCGCCGGGCAGCACCAGAGCCCCGAAAGACCCGGGCGCACTCTCGCCCACGACCTCGTCGACGGGGAAGGTGTCCGCCTTGTCGAGGTGGTTGAAGGCCTGGATCTCGCCCTGCTGCGTCGACACCAGCACGGGCTCGTGGCCGGCGTCCTTCACCGCCTGCCACGGATCGGTCAGCTCAACCTGCTCGACGCCCTCGGGCGCCACCAGAAACGCGATACGCATGATGCTCAACGTCCTTTCCTCTTGCTCTTGCTGTTCTTGCGTCCGGCCCGCACGCACCGCAGCAGCTCCTCGCCGTACGGCAGCAGCACGCACGTGCCGATGGCGGCGGCGATACCCGCCAGGTAGCCGCGCGACAGCGGCCGCCGGCGCGGCACCAGACGCCACGCGTCCGGATCGCCCGCGCCGCCGCGCAGCAGCGACTTCACCTGGTCGGCGTGCAGGCACATCAGGGCGGCCAGCGCCCCGAACGGCAGCGACTCCAGAAAGCTGTGGATGTGCTGCTCGATCGGCTTGACCTCCCGCTCGCTCCGCACGGCCGTGCGCACGTCCCACAGCGCCGTCGCCTCGTGCACCGCGGCCCCGCCCAACTGCACGGTCAGCAGCAGCGGGTTCACCTCGTAGCGCAGTGTCAGGGCGATCGGGATGCCGACCTCGGCCATCATCAGCGAGTGGATCAACGACTCCTTGGTGCCCGCCGTCTCCTCGATGCGGGTCCGCCGGTGCATCACCCAGTCGGCGACACCGGGGACGAACCAGCTGGGCAGCAGCCCGTACAGCAGATAGCGGGTCGTGGCGTCACCCACGTCGACCTCCCCCACGCTCGGCTTCGCTCGCGCGGGGGCACCCCCACCCCCGGTGGCACTGATCTGCCTCGCCTGGTCCGTGCTCATGCACCACCCCGGGCGTCCGGATCCGCGCGGCTGATGTCGGCGAGCGCCGACGCGGGATCCTCGGCCTCGGCCACATCGCCGAGGCTCACGATCCCGACGGGCAGCCCGTTCTCCACCACCGGCAGCCGGCGCACGGCGTGCTCACGCATCAGCGTGACCGCCGCCGCCACCCGGTCCTCCGGCGTCACCGTCACCGGATCCGGCGTGCACACGGTCTGCACGCTCACCGTCATCGGATCGGCTCCGTCGGCCACGGCCCGCACCACGATGTCACGGTCGGTGAGCACACCGATCACGTCCTGGCCCTCGGCGACCACCACGTCGCCGATGTTCTGCGTGCGCATCAACAACGCCGCCTCGACGACCGAGGCCTCCGGGCGCACGGCGACCACACCCGGTGTCATCACGTCCTTCACCAATTCGGCCTTCACTGGGGCCCTCCCTCCGTTCCCCGGCGGGCGGGGGCACCGGCGCCGGCACGACGCCGGCCCCGATGCGCCCCGGCGCCGTCCCTACGCGTACTCCTCCGGTCCGGTCTCCCTGGCCCGGATCAGGGCCTCGGCCAGCTCCTGGACATTGCCGTAGCGCTCCTGGTGCGGCAGCCGCTCCAGGGCCTCGACGAGGGCGTCGGGTGCCTGGTGCCCGCGCAGCTCGCGGGTCAGCTCACGGGCGCTCGCGGGGAACGCCCTGCGGCCCAGGATCCGGGCCAGCTCCAGCCGCACGGACTCCAGGGACGTCGACGTACGGCCCGGCGTGACCGGCCCGTACGCGACCTCGGGGTCGTCCTCGGCGGCCGGCTCGGGGTCGTGCCACTCCTCACTGCGTGTGGGGTGCCCGGACCTGAGCAGACCCTGCAGTTCGTGTTTCATCTCGTCGTCACGGTGGACGCTCAGCCGGTCGCTGCCTCGCTGCATGTCTCCCTCCAGACGTTCGGGGGCCCGCACCGCGTACCCGAACACCACGGGCCGACACCGGAGCGGCCCACACGATCACCGTCGTCGCACTGGTTTGCGCCACGGCCTCCGGGAGACCCGGATCACACCCCCCCCACACATCCCTGGGGAAGGACACGCCATGGCGATGCTCGCTGTGCTCATCCCGCTGCTCATGCTCGCGGTGGTGCTGGTGCTGGGCCGCTACGAGGAACTGCTGCTGCCGCAGGACGACGCCGACCGGCGCGAACCGGTCGACGTGGCTCCTGCCTCCGCGGCTACTTCTTCTCCCGCCCCGGCAGGAACTCCTGCACCTTCGCCTTGAAGCCCTGCTTGACCATCGATCCCCGGTCCGCGTCGCCCTTCAGGACCGACGCGGCGGTCGCCTCCATCTGGTCCCAGGTGGCGTGCGGCGGGATCGGTGGGACAGCCGGATCGGTCAGGAACTCGACCACCGCGGGACCGTCCGCCTCCAGCGCGGCACGCCAGGCCGCCTCGACGTCCTCCGGCTTCTCCACCCGGATGCCGGTCAGCCCCAGAGAGCGCGCGAACGCCGCGTACTGCACGTCCGGAAGCTCCTGCGAGGGCAGGAACGAGGGCGCACCCTCCATGGCCCGCATCTCCCACGTGACCTGATTCAGATCGTGGTTGTTCCACACCGCGATCACCAGCCGCGGGTCGTCCCACAGGTGGCGGTACTTCGCCGCCGTGATCAGCTCCGCCATCCCGTTCATCTGCATCGCCCCGTCCCCGACCAGGGCGATCGCGGGCCGGTTCGGGTGCGCGAACTTCGCGCCGATCACGTACGGCACGCCGCAGCCCATCGTCGCCAGCGTGCCGGAGAGCGAGCCGCGCATGCCCGGCCGCATCGTCAGGTGCCGTGCGTACCAGTTCGCCGTCGAACCCGAGTCGGACGTGACGATCGCGTTGTCCGGCAGCAGCGGATCCAGGGCGCGGGCCACGTACTCCGGGTTGATCGGATCGGCTTCCAGTCCCGCCCGGCGCTCCATGACGTCACGCCAGCGCGTCACGTTGGCGCACACCGTGTCGTACCACTCGCGCCCGCGTCCCCCCTCGATCAGCGGGATCAGCCGCTCCAGCGTGGCCTTCGCGTCACCGACGAGGTTCACCTCGTACGGATAGCGCATCCCGATCATGTGCGGATCGATGTCGATCTGCACGCCCCGCGCCTTGCCGAACTCCGGCAGGAACTGGGTGTACGGGAACGACGAACCGATGGTCAGCAGCGTGTCGCAGTCCCGCATCAGCTCGTACGACGGACGGGTGCCCAGCAGACCGATCGAGCCGGTGACGTACGGCAGTTCGTCGCTCAGGACGTCCTTGCCGAGCAGTGCCTTGGCGACGCCCGCGCCGAGCAGTTCGGCGATCCGCTCCACCTCGGCCCGCGCACCGGCCGCGCCCTGGCCGACCAGAATCCCCACCTTGTCACCGGAGTTGAGGATCTCCGCCGCCCGCCGCACCGAGTCGTCGGACGGAACCGCCGTCCACGAACCGCGGTCCAGGCTGGAGGGCACCATCTTGAACTCGTGCGTCGGCGGCGAGTAGTCGAGCTCCTGCACGTCGCCGGGGATGATGACCGCGGTCGGGCAGCGGCGCGCGTACGCCGTGCGGATCGCGCGGTCCAGCACGTTCGGCAGCTGCTCCGGCACCGTCACCGTCTCCACGAACTCCGAGGCGACGTCCTTGTACAGCGTGTGCAGATCCACCTCCTGCTGGTACGAGCCGCCCATCGCGGTGCGGTGCGTCTGGCCGACGATCGCCAGCACCGGCACATGGTCCAGCTTGGCGTCGTACAGGCCGTTGAGCAGATGGATCGCGCCCGGTCCCGACGTCGCGGCGCAGACCCCGAGGCGACCGCTGAACTTGGCGTAGCCGACCGCCTGGAACGCCGACATCTCCTCGTGGCGCGACTGCACGAAACGCGGTTCGTTCTCGGCTCGGCCCCAAGCGGCGAGCAGACCGTTGATGCCGTCCCCCGGATAGCCGAAGACCTGCTCAACCCCCCACTCGCGCAGTCGCTGCAGGACGTGGTCGGAGACCTTGGTGCTCATGTACGACCTCCCGGACGTATGGGGACAGAGCCAGCAGTACGAGTCACCCTGCGCGACGGCGGAAAACCTCTCCGGGTTTGCGGGTGGGGGCCGGGGGCAGGCGCACCACAGTGCTTCGGACAGGAGGCACGTCCGTGGGAGTGGCGTCGCACAGCCACCACCGGCGCCTCCGTCCCACAGCTCGCGCTCCCACGGTGACCGTCGAACCCAAAGCACTCTGCAAGGGAATTGCGACGCATCATGGCGACCCACACCAGGACGAAGCAGCACCCCCACGACGACGCCCCCGACACGGCCGACGCCTTCCGCAGGCTGGCCACCCTGCCCGCCGGACCCGAGCGCGACGCGCTCCGCGACGAGATCGTCGAGGCCTGGCTGCCGATGGCCGACCGTCTCGCCGGACGCTTCCGCAGCCGCGGCGAGAGCTTCGAGGACCTGCGCCAGGTCGCGGCCCTCGGCCTGGTCAAGGCCGTCGACCGGTACGACCCCGAGCTCGGCAACGCCTTCGAGAGCTACGCGGTGCCGACCGTCACCGGCGAGATCAAGCGGCACTTCCGCGACCACATGTGGACGCTGCACGTGCCCCGCCGGGTTCAGGACCTGCGCAACCGTGTGCGTTGCGCCTCGCAGGACCTGTCCCAGACCATCTCCGGACGCCGGCCCACGATCGCCGAGATCGCCGAGCACGCGAGGATGAGCGAGGAGGACGTCAAGGCCGGTCTGGAGGCGCTGGAGAGCTTCACCGCCCTGTCGCTGGACGCGGAACTCCCCGGCAGTGAGGACGGGTACTCCCTGAGCGACGCGCTGGGGTCCGTGGACCCGGCGCTGGACACGGTCGTCGACCGCGAGTCGGTGAAGGCCCGGCTGGCGGCGTTGCCGGAGCGCGAGCGGGCGATCCTGTACATGCGGTTCTTCGGGGACATGACACAGAGCCGGATCGCCGAGGAGCTGGGGATCTCGCAGATGCATGTGTCCCGGTTGATCAGCCGGTCCTGCGGCCGGGTGCGGGAGCAGGTCATGCGGGATGTCGCGTAGCGCCGTGCCCGATGCCGTGGTCCGGCGGGTGCGGACCGTGGCCGGCTGGTCGCGCCCACGCGGCGGGCCGCCTGTCGATACAGCCCCGCGCCCTTCGGGTCGGGCCGGTTCACCCGGTCGGAGGGTGCTGTCCCGCTAATGGGGGTCGGCCGCGCGCGGTCGCGTACCGGGCTGGCTGTGATGGCAGCATGCGCCACACCCTCCACGCACTCTCCGTCGCCGTACTGGCCGGCTCGGCCCTGATCGGGTTCGCGCCCCTCGTGGCCGCCGACCCCACTGCCGAGGTCGGTCCCGCCACCGTCGCACCCGGAGGCACCCTCACCGTCTCGGTCAGCTGTGATCCGGACGGCGGGCCACCCCCCGACACCATCGACGCGACCTCGCAGGCCTTCGACGAGGGCACGGTCGCGTTGCGCAAGGTGACCGGCAACGACGACGAGGTGTCCGGGCCCGCCTACCGGGGCACGGCGCGTATCGCCTCGGCGGAGAGCTTCGAGGACGATCCGGACGCCCTCGGCGACGACTCGGCATGGACCGTCGACGGCACCTGCCCGGCCGCTCCCGGCGGGGAGGGCACGGAGTGGAGCGCGACGTTCACGGTGGCCCACGGCGACCAGGGCGGTGGCGGTCATGCCGGCGGTGCCGGCGGTGCCGGCGGTGCCGGCGGCGACAGCCTTGACGGCGGCGACAGCCATGACGGCGGTGGCGGCTACGAGCAGCCGCACGAGCCCACCCACGAGCCCACCCACGAGCCCACCCACGAACCCACCCACGAACCCACCCGAGAACCTTGCACCGACGTGCCCCTCGGCGACGTATCCCTCGGCGCCGACCAGGACGCACACCGCGGCGGCACCGAGTGCGGCGGAGCCGCCGTCCAGCGCGGGGTGCGCGCCGGCGACGGCGGCGCCTTCAACGACTCCGTACCCGCCCTGGTCGCGGGCGGCGTGCTGATCGCGGGCGCGTTCGGCGCCGCGGTGCACCGCCTGCGCAACCGGGACGGCGACCCGTATCGCTGACCGGCGCCCGCCCCGGCCCCGGGCGGCACCTCTTCCCCGCCCGGGCCCGCTCATGCTGTGACCGTCACGACCCGGCCGCGCGCCCATGGGGCGAGGGCACCCTGGGTACTCAGTGGCCGAGGACACCGGCCGGGCGCGCGCGCCGGAGGCGACACCAGGCGGCACCAGGCACTGCGGAGGTACGGATGCGGCGGACCGACCCGGAAGGCCACGGCCCCGTCCGCTTCGGGCCGCCCCTCCCCGACGACGGACTGCCCGTGCTCCCCGAACTGTCCGCGGTGCTCGCTGCGGCGGCCTCCCGCGGCGGCCACGAGCCGGTCGGCGGCGGCCCGGCCCTGCGCGAGGCCGCCTGCGGCTATTGGGACCGGCGCGGACTGCGCTGCGACCCCGACCGCGTGGCCGCCGGCCCGGGCGCCCCCGCCCTGCTGCTCGCGCTGACCGCCGCCCTCGGCGGTGACGTCCTGGTGCCGAGGCCCTGCGCCGCCTGGTGGGCGCCGTACGCCCGCCTGCTGGGGCGCCCCGCCTTCCATGTGCCGACCCCACCCGAGAGCGGCGGTGTTCCCGACCCGTACGCCCTGCTGGAGACCGTGCGCCGGGTCCGCGCGGAGGGCGGCGACCCGCGCCTTCTCGTGCTGTCCGTCGCCGACGACCCCACGGCCACCGTCGCCCCTCCCGAGCTGCTGCACGAGACCGTCGAGGCCGCCCAGGGGGAGGGCCTGCACCTGGTCAGCGACGAGACCTGGCGCGACACCCTGCACGACCCGCACGACACCGTGCTGCTCAGCCCCGCCGAGATGCAGCCCGACCGGGTCACCGTCGTCAGCGACCTGGCCGGTGCCCTGCTCCCGCCCGGCTGGCCGGCCGCCGTGGCCCGCTTCCCGGCCGGCGACGACGCCGGCGGCCTCCACGCGCGTGTGCTCGACGTCCTCACCGCGCTCGACGCCCAGGTCGCCGCCCCCGTCGCCGCCGCGGCCGCCTACGCCCTGGGGGAACCGCAACCCGTCACGGAGCGCGTCGCCCTGGCGGTGCGCCTGCACGCGCGCCTGGCCGCCGAGGCGCACTCCGCCGTGGTCGCCGCGGGCGCCCTCGCCCGCCCTCCGCGGGCCGGCCGCCACCTGTACGCCGACCTCACGCCGCTGCGCCCCGCGCTGAACGCGCACGGCGTCGGCGACGCGCAGGAACTGGAAGACTTCCTTTCCGCGCGCCTCGACATGCCGGCCCCGGGCGGCCACCGCTTCGGAGACGAACTCGAAGCCCCGCGCGTGCGGCTCTCCACCGGCGCACTGCTGGCCGGCTCCGACCCGGAACGCGCGGAATGCCTCACCTCGCCCACGCCGTTGGAACTGCCGCACGTGCAACGCGCGTTGATCCGGCTGAAGTCGGTCTTCGACGATCTCCGCGACGACGCTCAGCGATGGGAGTCTCCTCGATGACGCAGCAGTCCGAGTCGGCCACGAGCACGACCCCCCAGGGAACCGACGACCCCGCCCTCCCGTCCCCCTCGGCGTCCCCGTACCCGCCGCCGGCCGAACCGAGACCACTGGCCGAACACCGGATGTGGCCGCGCACCTTCCACGACCGGCTGACCGCCCCGCTCCCCGGCTTGAAGGCCATGGCCCGCTTCGCCCGCGAGGGCGCCGTGAGACCGGGCCCGGAAGGCCTCGCCGACATCCCCCGGCTGCCCTACGAGCCGGGCCCGCTGCCCCGCGTCGACGCCCGCACCGTCGCCGTCACCTGGGCGGGACACGCCAGTTGGGTGATCCGCATCGGCGGTCTGACCGTCCTCACCGACCCGGTCTGGTCCCGCCGGATCCTCGGCACCCCGGCCCGCATCACACCCGTGGGCGTCCCCTGGGAGGCGCTGCCGCGCGTCGACGCCGTCGTCATCAGCCACAACCACTACGACCACCTGGACGCCCCCACACTGCGCCGACTCCCGCGTGACACCCCGGTGTTCGTCCCGGCCGGTCTCGCCCGCTGGTTCCACCGCCGCCGCTTCACCCGCGTGACCGAGCTCGACTGGTGGGAGGGGGCCCGACTGGGCGGCGTCCGCTTCGACTTCGTCCCGTCCCACCACTGGTCCAAGCGCACCCTCACCGACACCTGCCGCAGCCTGTGGGGCGGCTGGGTGCTCACCGACCAGGACGGACAGCGCGTCCATTTCGCCGGCGACACCGGCTACGGCCACTGGTTCTCCCGCATCGGCCGCCGCTACCCCGGCATCGACCTGGCCCTGCTGCCCATCGGCGCCTACGACCCGCGCTGGTGGCTCAGCGACGTCCACTGCGACCCGGAGGAAGCCGTCCAAGCGGCCCAGGACCTCGGCGCGACCAGAATGGCCCCCATGCACTGGGCGACCTTCGTCCTCTCGGCGGAACCGGTCCTGGAGCCCCTCACACGGGTGCGGGCAGCATGGGAAAAGGCGGGCCTGCCCCGGGAAAACCTCTGGGACATGCCGATCGGCTCTTCAAAGGTGCTCGAGGGAAGCTGACCCCTCAGCGGGGGCGTGGGGAACCGCGCGACCAGCCACACACAACCCGCACCCAGGAGACAACCGCGAAGAACAACGGCGCTACCGAACCCGCCGCCACACCGCCGGCACCGCGCTGATCAGCAAGGTCAGCCCGATCGCCGCGAGCACACCCTCCCACGGCTCGGCGAACAACGACCCCCCGAGAATCCCGATCAACTGATACGTCACAGCCCAGGCCAGACAGGCCGGCAGATTCCCCCGGGAGAACCTCCGCAGCGGCCACTTCGCCATCAGACACGCCAGCATCACCGGGATACGCCCCGCCGGCACCAGCCGGGACAACACCAACACGGCGACCCCGTGCGCCGCGAGCTTCTCCTGCGCCTGCGCCAGCCGGTCCTCCGGCGCCCGCGACCGTAGCGCCTCCAGCCAGCGCGAGCCGTTCTTCGACCCCATGCCGCGCCGCCCCAGCCAGTACAGGGCCGCGTCCCCGAGGAACGCCGCCAGCGACGCCGTCAGGAACACCATCAGCAGCGAGAAAGGCGCCGTCTGATGGAAGGCGACCACGGCGGCCGAACTCACCAGCGCCCCCGTCGGGATCACCGGCACCAGCGCCCCGGCCAGCACCAGCAGGAAGAGCGTGGGATATCCGACCGCCTGCTGAGTGGACTCCGGCACGATGGACGCCGGGGTGACGGCCGACGCCGCGAGCAGGGGCCCGCCGGCCTGCGCGAAGGGCGCGGTCCAGGTCACCGCGCGACCCCCAGGCGCACACTCTCCCCGTGCCCGAGCCGGTGCACCGCCACGCCGGGCGCGCGCCGGGCCGCGAGCCGCACGAACTCCTCACCCGGCGCGTGGAACTCGTGGGGGCGCACGGCGTCCATCCCGATCGGCCAGTACGTGCCGTAGTGCACCGGCACCGCACTGCGCGGCGCCAGCCGCTCCAGCGCCTGGGCCGCCCGGCCCGCGTCCAGGTGTCCCTCCCCGAGGTACGGCCCCCAGCCGCCCACCGGCAGCAGTGCCACGTCGACCGGCCCGACCTCCTCGGCCATCGACTCGAACAGCCCGGTGTCCCCGGCGAAGTACGTCCGGGCCTCGCCGGATATGACGTAGCCGAGCGCGGGGGAGCGGTGCGGTCCGAGCGGCAGCCGCCGCCCGTCGTGCCGCGCGGACACGGCCCGTACGACGACGTCCCCGACCGGCGTCTCGTCCCCGGGCGCCATCTCGGTCACCTCGAGGTGCGCGAGCCGGCGCAGCCCTGGCACCGCACGGCGCGCGCCCCGGGGCACGAGCAGGCGCGTGCCCGCGGCGAGCCGCATCAGCGACGGCAGGTGCAGGTGGTCGGCGTGCAGATGCGAGACGAGGGCCACGTCCGCGCGATGGGCACCGGGCGGCGGCAGGGCCCCGCGCCGGCGGCGCAGATGTGCGAGCCGGCGCGCGAACAGAGGATCGGTGAGTACGCGTACGTTCGAATCCACGACCGTGCACGTCGCGTGACCCCACCAGGTGATCTCCACCGGCACCTCTTTGCCTCCTTCGCGCGACTCCCCGAAGCCTACGTGCAGGAGTAGGGTCGGCGGCTGAACCGGAGGTGAGGGGGGACGCCATGGTGCCGGTCCGGGTCACGGCGATCGCGAGTCTGACGCCGCTGGAGGAGCTGGACGACGATCCGTTCCTGGTCGACTCCCGCAGCCAGCACGCGATGTGCGCCCACTGGGCGGCCGAGCGCGGCTACGTGGTGAGCCGGGAGTTACTCGTCCGCGGGCTGCGTCCCGACCACTGCGCGCTGTGGGACGGCGTCCGGCCCGGCCTCGACGTGTTCGTGGCGCCCAGCCGACGGGTCCTGGAGAGCGCGCTCGCGTCCGTCGAGGAGTTCACCGCGGAGTGCGCGCGGCGCGGAGTGCGCATCGAGACGGTGGGGCGCGCGGAGCCGGCGTACGACGCGGCCATGAAGGCGTGTGTGCACCGCCGGCTCTCCATGCCGACGGCCGGCTACGACGGGCGCTGACGGCCCCCACCAGGGCGAAGTCCACCCGCCACAGCAGTCCTGCTTGTGCACCGTCGTGGCGGGAAGGAGAGCCGTCTCGACCGGAAGTGACATGCGGGGACGGAAGGCGCCCCACCGGCGTTGAGACACTGTGAGCAGGAAGCCCGTGGTGACGGGCCGGGACGTGAGGTGGCTGGGCGTGCGGGGCGTGCGGTGGCGGCGGGCCGCCAGTCAGGTCGGGCGGAGCGTCGCCGTGTGGGCGGTCTCCACCGTCACCATGCTCGTGCTCGCCGGAATCCTCCCGGACTTCCGGCTCCGCTCGGAGAACGGTGACAGCGCCACCGACATCGCCGTCACGGCGGCCTTCGGCGCGGGCGCCTTCGGTCTGCTGTCGGCCTTGGTGTGGCCGCTGCTCGTCCGGCTCCTGCTCCTCGTGCCGGCGCTCGTGCTCGGCCTGCTGGTGTTCTTCCTCAACGGCGCGCTGCTGCTGCTCGCCCTGCACCTCAACCCCGCCGAGCGCGGGGCCGCCGCCCCGGAGACCGCCGTCGTGGTCGCCGCCGTGATGTCCGCGGTGGCCTCCGCCACCGGCGCCGCCCTGGCCGTGCGCGACGACGACGCCTACCGCCGTCGGCTGTACCGGCTCTCCGACCGCCGCCGCAGATCCGGACCACCGAGCCCCGCCGCCCACGGCACGGTCTTCCTGCAACTCGACGGCGTCGGCCACGACGTCCTGCTGGACGCCGTCGGCAGGGGCGCGATGCCCACCGTCGCGCGCTGGCTCGACCTGGGCGACGGCGGCCGACCCACCCACCGGCTCACCCCCTGGCGCACCGACTGGTCCAGCCAGACCGGCGCGAGCCAGCTCGGCATCCTGCACGGCAGCAACCACGACGTCCCCGCGTTCCGCTGGTACGAGAAGGACTCCCGCGAGGTCGTCGTCTGCAACCGCCCGACCAGCGCCGCGGAACTCCAGCGCCGCGCCGTCGAGAACGCGGGGCACGGCGGGCTGCTCACCGTCGACGGCGCCAGCCGCGGCAACCTGTTCAGCGGCGGCGCCGACGAACAGGCCCTCGTGCTGTCCATCGCCACCCGCCGCCGCAGCCGGGAGAACCGCTCCCGCGCCGGATACTTCGCCTACTTCTCGGACCCGGCGAACGCCGTGCGCACGGCCCTGTCCTTCGTCGCCGAGGTCGGCCGCGAGATCGGCCAGTCCACCCGGGCCCGCCTGCGCAAGCAGCGCCCGCGCGTCTCCCGCGCCGGCCTCTACCCCTTCGTCCGGGCCTTCGCGACGGTCGTCGAGCGGGACGTCGTCGTCGCCTCCGTCATGGGCGACATGCTCGCCGGCCGCACCGCCGTCTACGCCGACCTCGTGGCCTACGACGAGGTCGCCCACCACTCCGGCCCGGCGAGCCGCGACGCGCGGAAGGTCCTCGAACGCCTCGACCGTTCGCTGGCCCTGATCGAGAACGTCGCCGAGCACGCCCCGCGCCCGTACCGCATCGTCGTGCTCTCCGACCACGGCCAGAGCCCCGGCGAGACGTTCCGCTCCCGCTACGGCCTCACCCTCGGCGACCTGGTGCGGGCCGGCTGCGGACTGCCTGTGCCACGCCGGGCGGAGCGCACCCGCAGCGGGGCGGAGGCCCGCGCCGCCGTGCGGGCCGCACTGCGCATACCGGTCGAGGAGGGCGGCGAGCGGCACCGCCCCCAGCGCCGCCCGGAGCCGATCGTGCTGGCCTCCGGCAACCTCGGTCTGGTCTCCTTCCCGGACGTCACGCACCGGATGAGCAAGGAGGAGATCGACGCCCGCCACCCCGCCCTGCTGCCGACCCTCGCCAACCACCCCGGCGTGGGCTTCCTGCTGGTGCGCAGCGAGCAGCACGGCGGAGTCGTCCTCGGCGCGTACGGCGCCGAGATCCCGCTGGCCGACCTCGACGACGACCCGGGCCCGCTCGCCCCGTTCGGGCCGGGCGCCGCCGACGCGGTACGCCGCACGCACCTCTTCCCGCACACCGCCGACATCATGGTCAACTCCTTCCACGACCCGGCCGACGGCGAAGTCCTCGCCTTCGAGGAGCAGATCGGCTCCCACGGCGGCCTGGGCGGCGCACAGGGCAGACCGTTCCTGCTGTCGCCGCTCGTCCTCTCCGCGCCGGTCGACGAGGGGACGGCACTCGCCGGCGCCGAACACGTCCACCGCGTGCTGCGCCGCTGGCTGCGCGAGTCCAACGGCCCCCAGGTGCCGCTGGAGAGCAGCGAGGAACGGGCCGCCTGAGCCCCGGCCGCACCGGCGAAGGCCCGGTCCTCCTCGTGCGCCGAACCGGAGTGTGATCGGATGGGGGCACGGGGCCCGGAGACGGGCCCACACGCGAGTCCGCATCCGAAAGGAAGATCCGTGGCTACCACGCGCTCCGCACACACCGTCTGGGAAGGCAACCTGCTCGAGGGCAACGGCGTCGTCACCTTCGACTCCTCCGGTGCCATCGGCGAGCAGCCGGTCACGTGGGCCTCGCGCGCCCAGGAGGCGAACGGGAAGACCAGCCCCGAGGAGCTGATCGCCGCCGCCCACTCCAGCTGCTTCTCCATGGCCTTCTCCAACATCCTCAACAAGGCCGGGACGCCGCCCACCAAGCTCGTCACCTCGGCCGACGTGTCCTTCCAGCCCGGCGAGGGCATCACCGGCATCCACCTCACCGTCGAGGGCACCGTCCCCGGTATCGACGAGGCGGCCTTCCTCGCCGCCGCCGACGAGGCCAAGGTCGGCTGCCCGGTCAGCCAGGCGCTCAAGGCCACGCCCATCACGCTGACCGCCAAGCTCGCCTGACCGGACCCACCCACGTCGCGCGGGCCGCCCACCAGGGCCGCCCGCGCGATGTCGTCGGTCCGCCCACCCGGGGGGCCCGCGCCGTCGTCGGTTCGCCACCCGCGCCCGGGGTATGAACCAGACGCTTTCGAACCGACGGGCCGGAAGGAACGCGATGCTGCCGGGAACGTCCACGAACGCCACGGTGCTCGACTCCGCCACCCGCGACCGGACCCGCGTCCTACTGCTGTTCAGCCTCTCCGGCCGGCTGCGTCCCCGGGACACCGCCCTCGGCGCCCTCGTCGGCCGCTACGACTACGGCCGTTTCGCCTCCCACCTGATGACCAGCCAGGACGTGCTCCCCGTACCGATGCTGGACGAACTGGTCGCGCCCCGGCGGCTGCGGCTGCCGCACGGCGACCACGGCCTCGGCCTCGCGTCCCTGCGGATCCTCGTCGTCACCACCCCGCGTGGCGACGCGACGCTGGTCGTGGACTGCGTCTTCGCGGGCGAGACCACGGCCGGCGACCTCGCCGCGTGGCTGGCCACGACCTGCTTCGACCGTGAGCGCATCGAACTCGACGACCGACCGTTGCTGACGGCGCTGACCGAGCAGCTCGGCGGAAGGCCGCTGGCCCTCGGGCAGAACGTGCACCAGCTCGTCTTCCCCGGCGGCCGGTTACAGCGGGAGCTGCTGAGCGCCGACGAGGCCCGCAAGGCGGTCCTGCTCAACGAGATCGTCTACCGCGGCAGGATGCCCTGGAACCCCGCCACGCCCCACGACGCGAGCCTCGCGCCCCACCTCCGGAACCACGGCCTCACCCTGTCCGCGCTCGGCCGGGGCGTCTCCGTCCAGGCCGGCTGGGCCCCGCACGTCGAGAACGGCCTGATGCTCGTGGCCGTCGGCATGATCTCCGCCCTGTCCGCGCTCCAGCGCACCCGGCTCGCCGCCTTCGCGACGATGAAGGCCAACGAACAGGCCCTCACCGACTCGCCCACCGAGATCCGCTCCCTGATCTCCCGCCTCTCCGCGGGCGTCAACGAACTCCAGCTGGACCTCGCCTTCGGCGTCGAGGCCTACGTCGACAGCCTGCTGATCCCCGAGATGGTCATGGAGGCCTTCCAGTCCTCGCTGCGCGACACCCTGGGCATCCGCGACAGCCTCGAGAACTCGGCCCGCATGGTCGAACGCCTGACCTCGGTGATCAGCGCCCGCTCCGCCGCCCTGGACGCCGAACTCGCCGAACGCGACGACCGCCGCGACCGCACCGTCTCCGGTCTCGTCGCCGCCGCCACCCTGATCGCCCTGCCGCCCACCCTGCTGCTGGCCTTCTTCGGGGTGAACGGCACGAACGTCGACGACCACCGCTCCATCCTCGACCTGCGGGCCTACGGCACGGCCTACGCGCTGGCCTGGCTGCCCTTCCTCGTCCTCGTGGTGATCGGCTACGTCCTGCTCAGACGGATCAGCACCCGCTCCGGCTCGCTGCTGCCGGCGCCCGACGACGACGCCCTGCCCGTACCGCCCCCGCGCGCCCCCTCCGGGAGCCCCCGACCATGACGCCACGCCCCGCCGTCTCCGCCCACCGGGGCGGCTCCGAGCGCGCCGAGGCCGCCACCTGGGAGGCGTACAAGGACGCGCTGGAGTCCGGCGCCGAGTACGTCGAGTTCGACATCCGCCGCACCGCGGACGGCGTCCTCGTCGTCTACCACGACCCTCGGGCCGGGCACACCGGGCCGCCGCTGTCCACGCTCACGCACGCGGAGCTGAGCGAGCGGGCCGGATACGACGTGCCGGTCGTGGACGACGTCATGGCGCTGATCGCCGGGAGGCTGGTGGCCCACCTGGACCTGAAGGAGGTCGGCTACGAGCGCGAGGTGATCGACCGGGCGGTCGCCCTGCTCGGCACGGACGGTCTGGTCGTGACCACGCTGGAGGACCGTTCCGTCGCCGCCGTGACCCAGGCCTTCCCCGGGGTGCGCACCGCCCTCTCCCTGGGGCGCGACCGCAGGGAACTGGCGCCGGCCCGGCTGCCCGGGACCCGGCTGAGCGAACTGTTCCCGGTCCGCCGCATCCGCGCCTGCGGGGCCCACGGCGTCGCCGTGCACCAGCGGCTGGCCAGGACCAACGTGCTGCGGGAGGCCACCCGGCACGGCCTGTTCACCATGGTGTGGACGGTCAACGACGACACCCTGATGCGTGCCTTCCTCGCCCACCCGCGCGTGGACGTGCTCGTCACCGACCGCCCCCGGCGCGCGGTGGCGCTGCGCGGGCCGATCACCCCTTCGCGGCATTGACAACAGCCCACTCAAGTTTTGTGCTGGAGAGTGTGGAGAGCCGCCCTGGCGGAAGGGGACAGCGATGGGACGAGCGGTCGGGATCGACCTCGGAACCACGAACTCGGTGGTCGCCGTGCTGGAAGGCGGCGAGCCCACCGTCATCGCCAACGCGGAGGGGGCCAGGACCACACCCTCGGTCGTGGCGTTCGCCAAGAACGGCGAGGTGCTGGTCGGGGAGGTCGCCAAACGGCAGGCCGTGACGAACGTGGAGCGCACCGCCCGCTCGGTCAAGCGCCACATGGGTGACGCGCACTGGCGCTTCCCCGAGCACGGCGACATCGACGGCACCCGCTACCGGGCGCAGGAGCTGTCCGCGCGGGTGCTGCAAAAACTGAAGCGGGACGCGGAGTCCTACCTCGGCGAGGACGTCACCGACGCGGTGATCACCGTCCCCGCGTACTTCGACGACAGCCAGCGGCAGGCGACCAAGGAGGCCGGGGAGATCGCCGGCCTGAAGGTGCTGCGGATCATCAACGAGCCGACGGCCGCCGCCCTCGCCTACGGGCTGGACAAGGAGAACGACCAGACGGTCCTCGTCTTCGACCTCGGTGGCGGCACCTTCGACGTGTCGCTGCTGGAGATGGGCGAGGGCGTCATCGAGGTGAAGGCCACCAACGGCGACACCCACCTCGGCGGCGACGACTGGGACCAGCGGATCGTCGAGTACCTCGTCAAGCGATTCAAGGGGCAGTACGGCGTCGACCTCGGCAACGACAAGATGGCGGTGCAGCGGCTGCGCGAGGGCGCCGAGAAGGCCAAGATCGAGCTGTCCAGCTCCTCCGAGACGACGATCAACCTGCCCTACATCACAGCCTCCGCCGAAGGCCCGCTGCACCTCGACGAGAAACTGACCCGGGCCCAGTTCCAGGAGCTGACGCAGGACCTGCTCGACCGCTGCAAGAAGCCCTTCCACCAAGCGGTCGAGGACGCCGGTGTGAAGCTGTCCGCGATCGACCACGTGATCCTCGTCGGCGGCTCGACGCGGATGCCCGCGGTGACCGACCTGGTCAAGGAACTCACCGGCAAGGAACCGCACAAGGGCGTCAACCCCGACGAGGTCGTGGCCGTCGGCGCCGCCCTCCAGGCGGGCGTCATCCGCGGCGACGTCAAGGACGTGCTGCTGCTCGACGTCACCCCGCTGTCCCTGGGCATCGAGACCAAGGGCGGCATCATGACCAAGCTCATCGAACGCAACACCACCATCCCGACCCGGCGTTCGGAGATCTTCACGACGGCGGCCGACAACCAGCCCTCGGTCGGCATCCAGGTCTACCAGGGCGAACGGGAGATCGCCGCCTACAACAAGAAGCTCGGCGTCTTCGACCTCACGGGCCTGCCGCCGGCCCCGCGCGGGGTGCCGCAGATCGAGGTGGCCTTCGACATCGACGCCAACGGCATCATGCATGTCTCCGCCAAGGACATGGCGACCGGCCGCGAACAGAAGATGACCGTCACCGGCGGCTCGGCCCTGCCCAAGGACGACATCGACCGCATGATGCTCGAGGCCGAACAGTACGCGGAGGAGGACCGGCAACGCCGCGAGGCCGCTGAAACCCGCAACCAGGCCGAGCAACTCGTCTACCAGACCGAGAACTTCCTCCGGGAGAACGGCGACCGGATCCCGGCCGACACGAAGTCCCAGGTCGAGTCGGCCGTCACGGAACTGAAACAGCAGCTCGAACAGCAGGCGGACACCTCGACGTTGCGGGCCGGCGTCGAGAAACTCGCCTCGGTCAGCCAGCAGATGGGCCAGGCGATGTACGCCCAGTCCCAGCCCCAGCAGCCCCCCACCGAGGAGACCCCCGGCACCCCGCAGGACGAGGAGGGCGTGGTCGACGCGGAGATCGTGGACGAGGAGAAGGACCAGCGGGACGAGAAGGGCGGCGCCGCCTAGCCCGTCGCCGGGCCGGGCGGCAGCGTCGCGTGCACGGCCTCGACGACGGACGCGTACGGAGTACCGCGGCCGGCCAGCCGGGAGCCGAGCCGCTCCAGGTCCGCGCGGTGCTCCGTCAGCACGTCGGTGTTGCCGGTGCGGGCCGCCAGCTCCAGCACCGCGGGCAGGAAGTCGGGCAGCTCCCCGCCGGTGAGCTCCAGGCCGTGGGAGCTGTACAGCTCCTGGAAGTGCTCCTGCGAGATCCCGCGCCAGTGGCTCAGGTACAGGCTGTTGCCCTCGGTGCTCTCGAAGACCTGAAGATAGTGGGCGGCCAGCTCACCCGGCGGGGTGACGGCCGCGTGGTCGGCGAACTCCCGCAGCTGCGGGGCGGCTTCGCGCAGCAGCGGCAGCCGGGCGCGGAAGTCGTCATCGGGGTACGTCAGGCACAGCGCGGCCGCCTGGTACAGCAGCTCGAAGCCGGGCATCAGGCCTCCTCGCGTGCGCTCCCTTCCTGACGACGCTAGAGGCCCCTCGTGCTGCGCACCCGCCGGCTACGCCCGTACGGGTCACTCAGAAGCTCTCGCGGTACTCCCGCAGCAGCCCCTGAGTGCGCTGCGTCGACGCGGCGCCCGCCGTCATGTGGTCGAGGACCTCCAGATGCGCGGAGACCTCCTTGCGGGAGTCGAGGTAGAGCGCGCCGGTCAGGTACTCGGTGAACACCATGTCGGGCAGTTCGGGCTCGGCGAAGCGGAACAGCGAGAACGGCGCGTACGTCCCGGGGTGCGGACCGTCCTTGAACTCGGCGACCTGGAGGGTGACGCGGTCCCGCGCGGAGTACTCCAGCAGCTTGTCCAGCTGGTCGCGCATCACCTGGCCGTCGACGCTCACCGGGCGGCGCAGCACCGTCTCGTCCATGATCACCCAGAGGTGCGGCGGATCCGGGCGCTCCAGCAGCCGCTGCCGCTCCAGCCGCAACGACACATGCCGCTCCACGGCCTCCGGGCCGGAGTTCCCGATGGTGCCCGCCTCCAGGACGGCACGCGCGTACCCCTCGGTCTGGAGCAGCCCCGGCACGAAGTGCGGTTCGTACGAACGGATGATCCGCGCGGCGCCCTCCAGACTGACGTACAGGCTGAACCACTCCGGCAGCACGTCGTGGAACCGCTGCCACCAGCCCGGCCGGTTCGCCTCCTCGGCGAGGTCGACGAACGCGGTCACCTCGTCGTCGGCCACGCCGTACGCCGTCAGCAGGATCTGCACGTACGGGATCTTCAGCGCGACATCGGCCGTCTCCATCCGCCGGACGGTCGCCGGGGCGACCCGCAGCACCCGGGCGGCCTCGTCACGGCTGAGGCCCGCCGCCTCGCGCAGCTCCTGGAGCCGCTTGCCCAGCACCACTTGGCCCACGGTGGGTGCGGCCCGCCGTTCACTCACGCCACACCTCCCCAACGCCCCCCAGCCTGCGCCCAGTCTGTCACGTATCGCTGACAGTCTCCCAGGGCCGACGGTGAGGAGATGGCGGGAACCGACCGGCGACGGGTCATTACCCCGCGGGTAATCGACCGGGCGCGGCCGGGACGGGATCGTGGAGCCACCGGGGGCCGGGCCGGCGCACTCCGGTCCGGCCCCCGGCCCGCTCCGCACCACCCCGGCCGCGTCGCACCCCGTGCCCGCGACCGCCCCCGGCCGCCGCACCACGACCCGACGGAGGGTGATCCACCATGTCCGCGACCCAGCTCGCCGCGCTCGCCCGCTCCACCACGCCGCAGTCGACGCTGCGCCGCTTCCTCGCCCTGGACGCCGTGGTGACCGGCGTCAACGCCCTCGCCTACCTCGCCCTGCCCGGGCCGCTCGGCCGCTTCCTCGGCGTCGACTCCGCGCTGCTGCTCGCACTGGGCGCGTTCCTCGCCGCCTACGCGGCGGGCGTGGGCCTGCTGGCCGCCCGGCCGGCGCCGCCGGCGCCCGGTGTGCGGGCCGTCGTGGAGGTCAATCTCGCCTGGGCGGTGGCGAGCCTCCTGGCCCTGGCGCTGTGGCTCACGCCGAGCACGGCGGGCGCCGTGTGGACGGTGCTCCAGGCCCTCACCGTGGCCGGGTTCGCCGTCCTCCAGCACACAGCCCTGAAGGCCCGTCAGGGCAGCAGCGTCTGAAGGTGCTTGACCGTCGCCGGATCGGCCGGGAGCAGCGTCTCGATGGCCAGCTCGGCGACGGTCACGTCCATCGGCGTGTTGAACGTGGAGATCGAGGAGATGAACGACAGCGTCCGCCCCTCGTGCTCGATCCGCAGCGGCAGCGCGACGTACGGCACCGCGTCCGAGGGCTCCTCAGGACCGGCTTCCGGCTCCTCCTCCGGCACCGGATACGCCGAGACCTCCTCGTACAGGGCCCGCAGCGGCGCGGAGCGGTGCAGCGCGATCTGCCGCTCCATCTGCTCCAGCAGGTGACCGCGCCAGGCGCGCAGGTTGCGGATGCGGGGCGCGAGGCCCCGTGGGTGCAGGGCGAGCCGCATCGCGTTCAGCGGCGGCTCCAGCAGCGACTCGCAGACACCGTCGACCAGCGTCATGATCCCCCGGTTGGCCGCCACGACGTCGTACACCGCGTCCACCACCAGCGCCGGATACGGTTCGTAGCCGCTGATCAGCCGCTCGATGCCGGCGCGCAGCGCGCCCAGCGCCGGGTCGTCCAACGGCGTCTCCGGATACCGCGGGGCGTAACCGGCCGCGAGCAGCAGCGCGTTGCGCTCCCGCACGGGGACGTCCAGATGCTCCGCCAGCCGCAGCACCATCTCCTCGCTGGGCCGGGAGCGGCCGGTCTCGACGAAGCTGATGTGCCGGGCCGAGGAGTCCGCGCGCAGAGCCAGCTCCAGCTGGCTGACCCGCCGCTGCTCGCGCCAGGCCCGCAGCAGCGGCCCCACGCCCTTCTCGGCGGTGGACGGGTGAGTGGTCATGCCGGGACCGTAGTCGAGAACCGGTCGTCCCGGACAGGCACACCCTTCTGACCAGGGCCCCGGGGCGCCCGCTGTGGCAGGCTGAGGGCAGGAACGAGGACACCGGCGCAAGGGAAGGAGCGCAGCCCATGCCCGTCGAACCGCTGTCGCAGAAGGAGATCGAGGACCGGCTGGCCGAGCTGCCGGGCTGGTCGCTCGACGAGGGCCGCCTCGCCCGCTCCTACCGGCTCGGCTCGCACTTCGCGGCGACCGCGATGGTCGTGCACATCGCCCAGGTCCAGGAGGAGCTGAACCACCACTCCGACCTCACGCTCGGCTACAACACCGTCGCCCTGTCCGTCCACACGCACAGCGCGGGCGGCGCCGTCACGGAGAAGGACTTCGAGCTCGCCCGCAGGGTGGAGGACCTGGCCCCCGGGCACGGGGCACACTGACCGGGTGCTCGACTACGACAAGGAAGCGGAGCGGTACGACGCCTCGCGCGGCGGCGAGCCCAGGGCGGCCGCCGCCGCGGAAGCGGTGCTGAGCCTCGTGCCGCCGGACACCCGCAGCCTGCTCGACGTGGCCTGCGGCACCGGCATCGTGACCCGCAGGCTCGCCGCCGCGCGCGACGGCATGCGGGTGACCGGCGTGGACCTCGCCCGGGCGATGGCCCGGCAGGCCGCCGCCCGGCTGCCCGGTGCCGTGCTGCTCGCCGACAGCCGGCGGCTGCCCTTCCGGGACGACGAGTTCGACGTCGTCAGCAGCGTGTGGCTGCTGCATCTGGCCGCCGGCCCCGCCGACGCACGGGCCATCGTCGGCGAGTGCGCCCGGGTGCTGCGGCCCGGCGGGGTCTACATCACCACCGTCGACAAGGCGGCCTCCCACAACGTCGGCAGTGACATCGATGTCGTCCTGGCGTCCCGCCCGCCGAGCCCGGTCCGGGACGCGGCGGCGGACGTCGAGTGCTACGCCGCCGGACACGGCCTGGTCCCGGCCGGGCAGGCCCGCTTCCGGGGCCACGGCCAGGGCCGCAGCCCGCGCCGCACGGTCGCGGACCTCAGACGGGGCTGGTTCGTCACGCTGCCGCCCGGCGACCCGCTCGCCGACGTCTTCGCCACCCGGCTGGCCGAACTGCCCGACCAGGACCGTCCCCGCCCGGACCCGGTGTTCAGCCTGCGGTCGTTCCGCAAGCCCGGCTGAACCGCACCGGCCCAGCCGGTCGGCCGGGGGCGGTGAACCGGCGGAAAGACCCGGCAACTCCCGCGCCACCGGCGGCGACCACAGACGGAACCCCCCATTCTCCTCAGGAGGTCCGTCCGTGATGCACCCGTACAGGCACCGCAGACGCCGAGTGCTCCTCCCGGTGGCCGTGACCGCGGCGGCGCTCGTCGGCGCAGGTCTGACGTTCGCCGGCGGCGACACCGCCCAGGCCGCCACCGCCCGGCAGGTCGAGAAACTCGACCGAGGGGTGGTCAGCGTCTACACCGGCAGCGGCAACCTGGTCAGCTGGCGCTGGCTCGGCACCGACCCGAACGACGTGTCGTTCAACGTCTACCGGGCCGGTACGAAGGTCAACCCGACACCCATCACCGGCGCCACGAACTTCTTCCACTCCGGCGCCCCCTCCCACGCCGACTACACCGTCCGCGCGATCGTGAACGGCACGGAGCAGGGCGACTCGGTGCACGCGATCCAGTTCCGCACCGGCTACAAGGACGTCCCGATCTCCCCGCCCGCCGGCGGCACGACCCCCGACGGGGTGGCGTACACCTACGAGGCCAACGACGCCTCCGTCGGCGACCTGGACGGCGACGGCGCCCTGGACCTCGTCCTGAAGTGGCAGCCCACCAACGCCAAGGACAACTCCCAGTCCGGCTACACCGGCAACACGATCGTCGATGGCGTCAAGCTCGACGGCACCCGGCTGTGGCGTGTCGACCTGGGCCGCAACATCCGCTCCGGCGCGCACTACACGCAGTTCCAGGTGTACGACTACGACGGCGACGGCAAGGCCGAGGTCGCCATGAAGACCGCCGACGGCACCAAGGACGGCACCGGCGCCGTCATCGGCAGCTCCTCGGCCGACCACCGCAACTCCAGTGGCTACGTCCTCGCCGGCCCCGAGTTCCTGACCATGTTCAACGGCCAGACGGGCAAGGCGATGCAGAGCGTCGACTACGTCCCGGCCCGCGGCACCGTCTCCTCCTGGGGCGACTCCTACGGCAACCGCGTCGACCGCTTCCTCGCGGGCACGGCCTACCTGGACGGCTCCCGCCCCTCCCTGATCATGGCCCGCGGCTACTACACCCGCACGGTGATCGCCGCCTGGGACTGGCGGAACGGCTCCTTCACCCGCCGCTGGACCTTCGACACCAACTCCTCCACCAACAGCGGCAAGGGCTACGACGGCCAGGGCAACCACGGCCTGTCCGTCGCGGACGTCGACGCGGACGGCAGGGACGAGATCGTCTACGGCGCGATGACCGTCGACGACAACGGCAGCGGCCTGTGGACCACCAAGCTGGGCCACGGCGACGCCGCCCACGTCGGCGACCTCAACCCGTCCCGCGCGGGCCTGGAGTACTTCAAGGTCTCGGAGAACAGCGGCTCACCGGGCTCCTGGATGGCCGACGCGCGCACCGGCCAGATCCTGTGGCAGACGGACTCCGGCGGTGACAACGGCCGCGGCGTCGCCGCCGACATCTACGCCGGCAGCCCCGGAGCCGAGGCCTGGTCCGCCCGCGACACCACGCTGCGCTCCGCGACCGGCGCCTCCCTCGGCCGGGAGCCGTCCAGCGTCAACTTCCTGTCCTGGTGGGACGGCGACCCCGTCCGTGAACTCCTCGACGGCACCCGCGTCGACAAGTACGGCACGTCGGGCGACACCCGCCTGCTGACCGGATCCGGGGTCTCCTCCAACAACGGCACCAAGGCCACGCCGGTCCTGTCCGGTGACATCCTCGGCGACTGGCGCGAGGAGGTCGTCTGGCGCACCAGCGACAACACGGCCCTGCGCATCTACTCGACCCCGCACGAGACCGGTACGAAGATCACGACCCTGCTCCACGACACCCAGTACCGCACGGCCCTGGCCTGGCAGAACACGGCTTACAACCAGCCCCCGCACCCCAGCTTCTTCATCGGCGACGCCATGCCGACGGCTCCCCGCCCGACGGTCTACACCCCGTGAGACACCGGTGGGTGCGCACCCCGGGGGAGCGCGCACCCACCGGCCCAGGACGAAGGCCCGGTCAGGCGACCGTGCAGCTCTGGTCACCCAGCCTGAACGCGGCCGGTTCGGTGTTCGTGCCCGTCCGGTTCGCCGTGAAGCCGAAGCCCACCGACGAGCCCGCCGCCACGCCCGCGTTCCAGCCGACGTTCTTCGCCGTCACCGTGGAACCCGACTGCGCGGCCTCGGCGTTCCACGCCTGGGTGAGCTTCTGGCCGTCGGCGAACGTCCAGGTGAGCGACCAGCCGTTCCAGGCGACGGTGCCCGTGTTGGTGAGCTGTACGTCCGCCTGGAAGCCGCCCGACCACTGGCTGGTGACCTTGTACGTCACCTTGCAGGCGCCGGCCGGAGTCGGATCGGGGCCCGGACCCGGGTCCGTCGTCCCGCCGCCGGAGCTGTCGCCGTAGATGACGCCACGGCCGTTCGTCGACACATAGACACGGCCGTACACCCTCGGGTCGCCGGTGATGGCCGCGCCCGTCCAGCCCCACTGGTGGGCGTCGTCGTTGACGCGGGTCCAGCTCGCGCCCTTGTCCGTCGAGCGGAAGACGCCCCGGACGCCGCCGATCTTCGCGCTGGTGTAGAGCGTCTGGTAGGAGGCGCCGGGCGCCGCCTTGCCGAAGCCGACGGTGTCGGCCTGCTCGACGTTCGACAGCTTCGTGAAGCTCGTGCCGCCGTCCGTCGAGTGCCACAGGCCGTACGCCCCGTCGCTCGCGCCGCCCGCCAGCCACACATCGCCCTTCCCACCCGGCAGTGCCTTGAAGCGGACACTGTCACCGCCGGGCAGCCCGCTCGCCGGTGACTCCTTGAACGTCGCCCCGCCGTCCGTGCTGATGTAGAACTTCCCCGACTTGAAGCCGTAGAAGGTCTTCGGGTCGACACGGTCCGACTCGACGATCGCCCCGGCGGGAATCCCCCCGGACGCCTGCCACGACGTGCCGAAGCCGGTGGCGTGGTGCACGCCGGCGCCCTGCGGGCTCCACACGAACCGGCCGCCGTCGGAGCCCGCGGCGACCGTGCCGCCGCCGCTCACGCCCGAGGGGTCGGTCCCGGCGAACCAGTTGGCGCCGTTGTCCGTGGAGAACGCGATGTGCGGACCCGAGTCGAGATCGCCGACCCGCACGAACGTGTTCGGGTCGGACTCGGCGAAGTCCAGGCTCGTGGTCGTCGTGAAGTTCGGCTGTGTGAACATCATCGACGGAACCTTGGCCAGATCCGTGTGCCGGAAGCCGCCGACGTCGCCGAGCGCGCTCAGCAGCGGGGCGCCCGACGGGGGAGAGGCCAGGTCGTTGACCGCCGTCTCCTCCAGCCCCTGCACCATCGGCCTGACGGTGAACCTGCCTCCGCTGTCCCAGTTCGTGAGGTTCTCGGTGCCGTAGATCGTCGCGCCCGTCCCGTACATCATGCGCGCGGAGTCGAACGGGTCGATCTCCAGGGACTCCGTCATCCATCCGAGCTTCGGGGTCTGCTCGGGCGGCTGCGGGTTCGCGCCCCAGGTGAGCCACGGCGACGACGAGACATCCATCGTGTAGCGGTTCTCCCGGTTCGGGTACGACGTGTAGTCCCACGCCTTGGTCCAGGTCGCGCCGCTGTCCGTGGAGCGGAAGATCTGCGTGTCCGGCCACCAGGCGCTGTACGCGGTCGCCATCACCGTGCCCGGCCTCTGCCGGTCCACCGTCAGCCCGCTGAAGCCGTAGAACGTGTCGGCCTCCGCCACCGGGCTGATGTTCGTCCACGTGCCGCTCCCGGTCGCGTACCGCCACAGCCGGCCCTTGCCGCCGTCGTACGGGCCGCCCTTGTCGCTGTAGGCGAGGTACAGATAGCCGTTCTTCGCGTCCAGGACGCCCTTGTGGGCGAGATGGCCGGTGGGCTGGCCGGCCAGCCGCTGCCAGGTCGCACCCGCGTCCGTCGAGCGGTACACCGCGTTGTCCTGGTCGGCGACCCCCACGTAGATCGTCTTCGTGGCGCTGCCCGACGTGCCCGTGGACTCGTCGAACGTCACCCAGACGATGCCCTGGTTGTCGGACGCGTAGCCGGACGTGTCGCCCGGATCCTGCACGTAGGTGCCCACGTTGGGGAAGTTCGTCACCCGCGACCAGGTCACGCCCGAGTCCGTCGACCGCCACAGCCCCTTGCCGCTGGGCGCGCCGAGATACAGCACGCTGTTCCGGTTCGGATCGACCGCGAGCCGCTCACCCATGCCCCGCCCCGGCATGTTGCCGCCCAGCTTGAACGGCAGGTTCGCCTTCTGCCAGCTCGCGCCCCGGTCGGCGGACCGCATGACCGCGCCGTTCTTCGGGTCCCAGCTGTTGGTGTACGTGCCGACGGCCGCGTACACCCTGTTCGGATCGACGGAGTCGGACGCGATGCTGACGACCCCCGTGTGCCCCCAGTCGTCCCACCCGACCGAGTCGAGCAACGGCGTCCAGGTCTTGGACGACTGCTGCCAGCGATAGGCGCCGCCGATGTCGGTGCGGGCGTAGACGAGGTTCTTCTCACTGCGGTTGAAGACGATGCCCGGGACGAAACCGCCCCCGTCGATCCGGGCGTTCTTCCAGGTGTAGGTGTCGGCGGTGATCTTCACCGACGGCGGATCGGCGGCCAGGGCGGTGGGGGCGCCCGACAACAGCCCGGCCGCCAGCGCGAGTACGGCGGTGAGGATGCGGGTTCTTCGCACGGTGGGGGTCCTTCCGTGAGGGGGAACGTGCGAGGGCCGGGCGGCCCCAGTGCAAGGAAGCCGCCCGGCCGGGTTGACCCTGTGTCAGGTGCAGGGCCACGTACGCAGAGCTTCGGACGCACTCTTGGGGGCGCGGGGAACTGCGCGACCAGCCACATACGGCCCGCAGACGACAGCCGCCCACCCGCGGAGCGCCCGGCGGGGACTATTCGAGAAGCTCCGCGTACGAACCCATGGCCAAGGCGATGTCCGCCTGAGCCCAGAACCGGTGGTACGTGAACGACGGAACGGCTCCACCGGCCAGATAGCTCTCGATCTTCGACCAGGCGGGATCGTCCTCGTAGAAGGACCGGATCGAGTCGAACGTCGACGACGAGTTGATCGCGTCACCGTTCGGCATCGTCCCCGTCCAGCCACTCGGGACGTACACCTTGTCGTCGAACCGGTTGTAGTCCGCCCGGCTCTCCGCAACAGCGATCCCGAGGGCGTCCTGGTGGTTGTCCCACATCCCGTCGAGCAGCTTCTTCGCGGCCGCCGCGGCCTCCGTGTCACCGGAGCGGTCGGCGTAGTACGTCAGGGTCTTGGCGTACGCGGCCGCCACACCGACGTCGTTCGTGTAGTCGGCGACGGTGACGTGCAGTCCGCTGTTGGAGCCCGGGCTGGAGGCGTTCCAGGTGTCGGGCTGGCCCGACCACTGCAGCGTCGACGGGATCCGGAACGTGCCGTCCGGGTTGAACGTGGTCTTGGACAGCGCCCAGTCGACCCACTTGTCGAGGACCGTCTTGGCCTGCGCGTTCCCCGTCTGCTGGTACAGCTCGGCGACCCGCTCCATGGACCACGCCTGGAAGCCGAACCACTGGTTGGACGGCGGGTCGTGGTAGACGGGCTTCTCGTCGTAGTACATGCCGTAGAACGTCGACTTCCCGGCGGGCGGGGTCGCGTACCGGCCCTGCCAGCTGTTGGTCGCGCCGCCCGCGATGGCGCCCTCGTTCGACTGCAGCCAGCGGTAGAACTCCAGCTGCCGGTCCATGGACTTGGCCCAGTCGGCCGCGCCCGTCGCCGACTTGGGCTTCAGCGGGGCGTAGCTGCTGAGCGCGTAGGCCGCCAGGGGGTTCTGGTAGCCGCCGTGGGCGTGGCTGGAGCCGATACGCCAGGCCCAGCCGGCCGAGGTGTCGGTGGCGCCGCCCCAGGCGTAGTACCAGGACATCAGGTAGAACGAGGCGTCCTTGCCGGTGCCCGCCGGGCAGGCCGAGGGCCCGACACAGTTGCCGACCTTCTTGAAGTACTTGTCGTACATCGAGTAGCGCAGGTAGTCGCCCATCTTGGCCGCCTTGGCGACCGTCGCGGAGACGTCCCCGCCCTTGCCCTGCTCCTTCGCCCACAGGTCCGCCCAGTAGGCGGCCTGCACGGCCCGGGCATCGGCGTCCGGGGCGTTGGTGAACTTCCACTGCTTGGCGTAGGAGGCGTCACCGGTGAACAGGTCCAGATAGCCGTTCTTGCCGCCGTACTTGAAGGCGTCGCAGGTCGGCTGCGGCACCGTCTCCCACACCGACTCCTGCGCGCCGCGCTGGAAGGTGTTGATGTACGACGGGCCGGTGTCCGACGGGCCCGCCTCGCATTTGCCGGGCGCGTTGCCGTAGCCGTAGACGTTGTCGACGTCCTGGAGCCAGTGCATGCCGTAGACGTCGTCCGTGCCGTACGCGCTCTTCAGCTCGGCGGCGATCGGGTCGCGGCCGACCGGGACACCGGTGTCGAGCTTGGCCGGGTACTCGTCGGGGGTGTCCAGCTCGGGCGCGTAGGTCGCCGGCTTGGAGGCGTTGTAGAAGGAGTTCGTCGGCTGGTCGGCGTGGGTGGGGATCATGTACTTCTCCATGAGGCCCCACGCGCCGTTGAACTTGGACCAGTCGCCGGTCACCTTGCCGTACATGGCCTGGAGCCACAGGAGGTAGCTGTACGCCTCCGACGTGGTCTCGTGACCATGGTCCGGCGCCTCGACGATCAGCGTCTCGACCGAGTGGTAGGGGATGCCCTCGGGGGAGAAGTAGCCGTTGGCCGGGTTGGTGATCTTCCCGTACAGCTCCAGGAAGCGGGCGTCGTAGGTCTTCGCCGCCGCCAGCTGGGTGACGGTGACCGAGGCCTTGGCGTGGCCCGCGGCCGTCGACTCGAAGACGGCGGAGCCCGTACCGGAGTTCGCGGCCGAGACGGTCACCTTCTGCGCGGTGTTCCAGTTCTGCGGGGTGAAGGTGAGCGAGCCGCCGGCCGAGACCGACAGGCCCGAGTTTCCGCTCGCGCGGGCCGACGTCACCGTCACGTTGGACGCCGGCTGCTTGGACAGCTTCACCTCGTAGGTGCCCGACTTGCCCGACTGGACGCCCAGTTGGAGCGGGGAGGCGACGACGGTGGGACCGGAGGCGACCGTGATGCCGACCGGGGTGGAGTCGGCCGAGGCGCCCGTGCTGTCGTAGGCCTTCGCCACCAGGGAGTGACTGCCGACGGCCAGGTCGGAGACGGACAGCGCGTAGGGCGCGCTGGTGTCGGTGCCCAGCAGCCTGGTGTCGTCGTAGAACTCCACCTTGCTGATCGTGGCGTTGTCCGCGGCGGCGGCGGTGGCCGCCAGCGGGACGGCCGCGCCCTGGGTGTAGACGGCGCCCGCGGCCGGGCTGGTCAGCACGGTGATCGGCGGCTGGTGCGCGCCCGCGCAGACCGTGCCGTTGACCGAGAACGACGCCGGTGCGGTGTTGGTGCCGCTGTAGGTGAACTGGGCGCCGGTCGAGACGGCGGCGCCCGCGGCGATCCGTGCGTTGTGGGGGGCGTTCTTCACGGTGACGGTCTGGCCGGACTGCGACCAGCTGCCGTTCCAGCCGTTCCCCAGCTTCTGGTTGCCGGAGTAGGCGTACGTCAGCGTCCAGCCGTCGATGGCGTCCGTGCCGCGGTTGGTGAGGGTCAGGTCCGCGGTGAAGCCGGAGCCCCAGTCGTTGGTCTTGTAATCGACACTGCACTGAAGTGCGGCCGCCTGCGCGGGAGTCGACCCTGAGGAGAGCATCGTCAACGGAAGCGCGAGAGCGGCGACGGCGGCGATCCACACGCGCCGCACCACTCCCCGTCTCCGGGGTGGGGGATGCATGGTGCTGGTTCCTCCTTGCGGCTCGGAGAAGTCAAGGCTTGAACCAGTGGGAGCGCTCCCATCGTGAGGACGGGTGCGGAATCGGTCAAGGGCCTTGAAGAGTCGAAAAGATTCGACGCCCCGTGTTGAGCGAAAGTCAGCGACTCCCCTGTTCTTTGCCGACACTTGCCGCTACCTTCCTTGACACCAGTGGGAGCGATTCCATCAGTCGACGCGTCCGTCACGGCATGCCCGACCTGCACGGAGTCGCCCGTGCGACACCCCTCGCGTTCAGTACTTGGAGCCGCCCCCAGCGCGGTCGTCCCCGGCTGCGCGAGCGTAGGTGCCGAGTTCCTCATGTCCTTGTCGGAGCACGTCCCGAACGGCTGACACCCCCACCACCGAAAGGGATCCCCGCACTCATGAGCCGCACGAGAACAGCGTTACTGGCCGCCATGGCCCTGGTCGCCGGAGCCACCGGCACCGCGTTCGCCGTCGACCCGGGAGGGGTCGGCACCGCCGCCGTCCCCTGCACCGTCGACTACAAGATCCAGAATCAGTGGAGCACCGGCTTCACCGCCGCCGTGACCGTCACCAACAACAGTGCCGCCAAGTCCTCCTGGTCGCTGAAGTGGTCCTACGCCGGCGACCAGAAGGTCACCAGCGGCTGGAACGCCAAGCTGAGCCAGAGCGGTGCCGCGGTCACCGCGGCCAACGAGAGCTACAACGCCCAGCTCGCGACCGGCGGTTCGGTCAGCTTCGGCTTCCAGGGCAGCTACAGCGGCAGCAACGCCGTCCCGGCCACCTTCACCCTCGACGGCGTGACCTGCAATGTCGACGACGGAGGCAACCCGGGACCGACCGACCCGCCGGACCCCGGCGGCCCGTCCAACCGGGTCGACAACCCCTACGCCGGCGCCAAGGTGTACGTGAACCCGGAGTGGTCCGCCCATGCCGCCGCCGAGCCGGGCGGCAGCCGCGTCTCCAACCAGCCGACCGGCGTCTGGCTGGACCGGATCGCCGCGATCAACGGTGCGGGCGGCAAGATGGGCCTGCGCGCCCACCTCGACGAGGCGCTGCGCCAGAAGGGCTCCGGCGAGCTGGTCGTTCAGCTCGTCATCTACAACCTGCCCGGCCGTGACTGCTCCGCCCTCGCCTCCAACGGCGAGCTGAAGCCCGACGAGATCGGCCGCTACAAGACGGAGTACATCGACCCGATCAAGGCGATCCTCGCCGACTCGAAGTACTCCTCGCTGCGGATCGTCACCACGGTCGAGATCGACTCGCTGCCGAACCTCGTCACCAATACCGGCAGTCGCCCCACGGCCGTCCCGCAGTGCGACGTGATGAAGGCCAACGGTAACTACGTCAAGGGTGTCGGTTACGCGCTGAACAAGCTCGGCGACGTGCCGAACGTCTACAACTACGTCGACGCCGGCCACCACGGCTGGATCGGCTGGGACGACAACTTCGGTCCCTCCGCGACCCTGTTCAAGGAGGCGGCCACCGCCGAGGGCGCGACCGTCAACGACGTCCACGGCTTCATCACCAACACCGCGAACTACAGCGCCCTGAAGGAGAACAACTTCACCATCAACGACAACGTGGCCGGCAAGTCCGTCCGCGAGTCGAAGTGGGTCGACTGGAACCGCTACGTCGACGAGCTGTCCTTCGCCCAGGGCTTCCGCAACCAGCTGATCTCGGCCGGCTTCAACTCCGGCATCGGCATGCTGATCGACACCTCCCGCAACGGCTGGGGCGGCGCCGCCCGGCCCACCGGCCCCGGTGCGCAGACCTCCGTCGACACTTATGTCGACGGCGGCCGTTACGACCGCCGCATCCACCCCGGCAACTGGTGCAACCAGTCCGGAGCCGGCCTCGGCGAGCGCCCGAAGGCTGCTCCGGCCGCCGGGATCGACGCGTACGTGTGGATGAAGCCCCCGGGCGAGTCCGACGGGTCGAGCAAGGCGATCCCGAACGACGAGGGCAAGGGCTTCGACCGCATGTGCGACCCGACCTATGAAGGCAACCCGCGCAACAACAACCACATGTCCGGGGCCCTGCCGGACGCGCCGCTGTCCGGGCAGTGGTTCTCCGCCCAGTTCCGGCAGCTGATGCAGAACGCGTACCCGCCGCTGTCCTGAGCGGCTGACACCCCGTCCCCACGGGATCCGCCGGGGCTCCGGCCCCGGCGGATTTTGCGGGAGCGGCAACAGTGGTGGCTCTTCCCGGTGCGTCGGCGCAGGCTGACGGCATCCGAGCGAGAGGCTGACCACCATGGCGCACGACCACGACCACGACCAGGGCCACAAGCACGACCACGGTCACGACCAGGGCCACAAGCACGACCAACGTCACCAACACGATCACGGACACGGGCACGGCCACACGGACATCGACTGGGCCGAGGTGGGCCCGATGCTGGAGTCCCAGGCGGAGCTGTTCGCGCCCTTGTACGAGCGGGCTCTGGGCTGGCTGGCGCAGGAGGTGACCGCACCCGGGCTGATCGTCGACGCGGGCAGCGGGCCCGGGGTGGTGTCGTGTCTGTTCGCCGAGACGTTCCCGGCCGCGCGGATCGTGGCCGTGGACGGCTCGGAGCCGCTGCTGGAGCGGGCCCGGGAGCGGGCCGAGCGGCAGGGCGTCGCCGACCGCTTCAGCACGATCGCCGGTGAACTGCCCGACATTCTCGAAGAGTTGGACTACCCGGCCGACCTGCTCTGGGCGAGCCGCAGCCTGCATCACCTCGGTGACCAGCGGGCCGCGCTCGCCGCCTTTGCGGCCCGGCTGGCGCCCGGCGGGACCCTGGCCCTGTTGGAGGGCGGACTACCGCGGCGGTTCCTGCCCCGTGACATCGGCATCGGGCGGCCCGGCCTCCAGGCGCGGTTCGACGCGCTGGAGGAGGAGTGGTTCACGCGGATGCGGCACGAACTGCCGGGGCATGTGGCCGAGACGGAGAACTGGCCGGGTCTGCTGGCCGCGGTGGGGCTGAAGCCGGCCAGGACGCACAGCTTCCTCCTGGACCTCCCCGCACCGGTCTCGGACCGGGCCCGCGCCTATGTCGCCGCGTCCCTGACGCACATGCGCGACAGGATCCCCGACGGGTTCGACGCCGAGGACCTGGCCACCCTCGACCGGCTCCTCGACCCCGACGACGAGGCGAGCGTGCACCGCCGCCCGGACCTGTTCGTCCTGGAGGCCCACACCGTGCACACGGCCGTGCGGGCGGTCTAGTGCCGTCCGGCGCGGGCCTTGACTTCGAGAGCGCTTCAAGTGATGGACTCCCCGGCATCGCACATCCGACCGCATCACCACAGGGGGAATCCACGTCCGAGTCTCGGGTCGCGCTGATCACCGGCGGCGGCAGCGGAATCGGGGCCGCCGTCGCGCGGCAGTTGCTGGACGCCGGGCACCGGGTGGCCGTGACGGGGCGTGGGGAGGAGCGGCTGCGGGGCTTCGCCGAGGAACTCGGCCGTCCCGGGGAGTTGCTGACGTTCGCCGGGGACACCGCCGTGTACGACGACGTCCGGTCGGCGGTCGACGCCACCGTCAAGGCGTTCGGCCGGCTGGACACGGTCGTCGCCAACGCCGGTTTCGCCACGCACGACACGGTGGCGGAGGGGGATCCGGCCGGCTGGACCGACATGGTGCTGACGAACGTCCTCGGTCCGGCGCTGCTGATACGGGCGTCCATCGACGCGCTGAAGGAGACGCGTGGGCGGATCGTGCTCGTCGGCAGTGTCGCCGGGTTCGTGCACAGGCCGGGGAACGTCTACGGGGCCACGATGGGGGCACCGCCCGCTCGAGCGCAGCCGAGAGTGGGGGAGGGCGGTGACCGGACTGGCCGAGAACACGCGCCGTCAGGTGACCGAGTGAGGTGTGGGGGTGACGTTGGTCGCGCCCGGGCGGGTGGAGACGCCGTTCTGGGACTCCTACGGGAGCCTTCCCCCGGGGCACCTGCTGACCGCGGAGCAGATCGCCGACTCGGTTGTCTGGGCGTTGCGGCAACCGGAGGGGGTCGACGTCAACACGGTGGTCGTGCGGCCGGTGGGGCAGCCGGTGTGAGAGAGGGCTGAGGCCACCGGCACGACTGCCCGCAGCTCGGTTGCGAGCTGCGGGCAGTCGTGGAAGCTCACGCTCCGTCGAACGACGCGGGGTCCGGGCCCAGGCGGCGGTCCTCGTTGAGGGCGCTGATGGCCGCGAGGTCCTCCGTGTCCAGGCTGAAGTCGAAGACCTCGATGTTCTCCTTGATCCGGGACGGCGTCACGGACTTCGGGATCACCACGTTGCCCAGCTGGATGTGCCAGCGCAGCACGACCTGGGCGGGGGTGCGGTTGTGCTTCCGGGCGATGGCGACGATCGCCGGGACCTCCAGCAGGCCCTTGCCCTGGCCGAGCGGGGACCAGGCCTCCGTGGCGATGCCCTGCTCCGCGTGGTACTCGCGGGCGGCGCTCTGCTGGAGGTGCGGGTGCAGCTCGATCTGGTTCACGGCCGGGATGACCGACGTCTCGCCGATCAGCCGCTCCAGGTGCTCGGGAAGGAAGTTGGAGACGCCGATGGCCCGGATCCGGCCGTCGGCGTGCAGCTTCTCGAACGCCTTGTAGGTGTCGACGTAGGTACCCCGGGCCGGCATCGGCCAGTGGATGAGGTACAGGTCGACGAAGTCCAGGCCGAGCTTCTCCAGCGACGTGTCGAAGGCGCGCAGCGTGGAGTCGTACCCCTGGTCGGCGTTCCAGAGCTTGGTGGTGACGAAGAGCTCCTCGCGGGGGAGACCGGACGCGGCGATCGCCTTGCCGGTGCCCTCCTCGTTGCCGTAGATCGCCGCTGTGTCGATGCTGCGGTACCCGGCCTCCAGCGCCGTCGTCACGGCGGACTCGGCCTCGTCGTCCGGCACCTGCCAGACACCGAAGCCCAGCTGGGGCATCTCGACGCCGTTGTTCAGGGTGATCGGGGGGACCTTGCTCACGAGCTCTCGATCCTTCGGTTTGTGGTCAGATGTGCTCCCATCGTCAACGATCACGAGCCGTGATGCATTCCTGACGGGAGAATTCAGACGTACAAATCCCCTGTTACCTGGCATTCACGCCCGGTACAGCGCCTCGACCTCGTTCTCGTACGCCTTTTCGATCGCCTTGCGCTTCAGTTTCAGGGACGGGGTCAGCAACCCGTGCTCCTCGGTGAACGGCTGGGCCAGGATGCGGAAGGTGCGGATCGACTCGGCCTGCGAGACAAGGGTGTTGGCAGCGACCACCGCGCGCCGCACCTCCGTCTCCAGATCCGCGTCGCGCACCAGCTCGACCGGTGACAGCTGCGGCTTGCCCCGCATCGCCAGCCAGTGCTCCACGGCTTCCTGGTCCAGGGTCACCAGCGCGGCGATGTACGGGCGGTCGTTGCCGACGACGATGCACTGATTGACCAGGGGATGGTCACGGACACGTTCCTCCAGCACACCGGGTGAAACGCTCTTGCCGCCGGATGTGACCAGGATCTCCTTCTTACGGCCGGTGATGGTGAGGTAGCCGTCCTCGTCGAGCGAGCCGAGGTCACCGGTGGCCAGCCAGCCGTCGTGCAGGGCCTGATCGGTGGCCTTGGGGTTGTTGAGGTAGCCCTGGAAGACGTTCGCGCCGTGCAGCCAGATCTCGCCGTCGTCCGCGAGGTGCACGGTCATGCCCGGGATGGGCTGGCCGACCGTGCCGAAACGGGTGCGTCCGGGCGGATTGGCGGTCGCGGCGGCCGTGGACTCCGTCAGGCCGTAGCCCTCGTAGATGTGGACGCCCGCCCCGGCGAAGAACAGCCCGAGCCGCCGGTCCATCGCCGAGCCGCCCGACATGGCGTGCCGGATGCGGCCGCCCATCGCGGCGCGGATCTTGGTGTAGACGAGCTTGTCGAACAGCTGGTGCTGCATGCGCAGGCCGGCGGAGGGGCCGGGACCGATGCCCCAGGTCTTCGCCTCGATCGCGTCCGCGTACTTGATGGCGATGTCCACGGCCTTCTCGAAGGGGCCGGAGCGCCCTTCCTTCTCGGCCTTGCGGCGGGCCGCGTTGAACACCTTCTCGAAGATGTACGGCACGGCCAGGAAGAAGGTCGGCTTGAACGCGGCGAGGTCGGGCAGCAGGGCCGCCGCGTTCAGCTGCGGCTGATGGCCGAACTTCACCCCGCCGCGGATCGCCGCGACCTGGACCATCCGCCCGAAGACGTGGGCGAGCGGCAGGAACAGCAGCGTCGCGGCCTCGTCGCCCCGCTTGGAGTGGAACACCGGCTCCCAGCGCTCGATGACGGTGTCCGCCTCGTGCATGAAATTGCCGTGCGAGATGACACAGCCCTTGGGGCGGCCGGTGGTGCCCGAGGTGTAGATGATCGTGGCGACCGAGTCGGGGGTGACGGCCTGCCGGTGGCGGTGCACCACCTCGTCGTCGAGGTGGGCGCCGGCGTCGTACAGCTCGTGCAGGGCGCCCGAGTCGAGTTGCCACAGGCGCCGCAGCTGCGGCAGCCGGTCGATGACCGTGGCGATCGTCATCGCGTGGTCCTCGTGCTCCACGATCGCGGCCGTCACCTCGGCGTCGTACAGCATCCAGAAACACTGCTCGGCCGAGGAGGTCGGGTAGACCGGCACGACCTGGGCGCCGATCGTCCACAGCGCGTAGTCGAACAGCGTCCACTCGTACCGCGTCCGGGAGATGATCGCGACCCGGTCGCCGAACCGGATGCCGCTCGCCAGCAGGCCCTTGGCCAGGGCGAGGACCTCGTCACGGAACTCGGCGGCGGTGACGTCCCGCCAGTGCCCCGTCTCGTCCTTGCGGCCCAGCGCGATGTGCAACGGCTCTTGCCGGGCATGCTCGAAGACCACGTCGGCCAGACCGCCCACCGGAGGTGCCAACGCCAACGGAGGGTTGGTGAACTCGCGCAAACCCCGCTCCCCGCTCCTCAGCGCTTTTGTTGAGTGACGCTCCGCACAGCGCCGTGAAAGCTACCCCAAGGGACCTGGGTGCGGGAGGGGGGTCGCAGGTGAGCAGGACTCTCGTCGGCGCTGGTCAGTGAGGGAAAAAGCGCTCACACGGGGAAGGGTCGGACAGAATCCTGACGGTTGCGTAAGTTTCGGTGCCGTAATCTCCACCGAATCTGTACGACTCCGGGCGCGGTGCGGGGCGGCGCGAAAGTGGTCTCTTCTGTCAGCGCGGCGGCGGCGGATTCCGTCACTCCGGTTGTCACAGACCCTTGCGTGAGCTGCGGTGCAGCCGGTCGCCGCCGGCCAGGATCGCGGCGGCCAGGGCGTCCGCGGCGCCCGGCGCGGAGGGGCGCCGCCGACCGTGCACCACGACGAAGTCGACCTGCCCCAGCTCCGGCAGCCCGGCGCGGTCCGGGACCCGGACCAGGCCCGGCGGGATGAGGCCGCGCGAGTGGGCCATCACGCCGAGGCCCGCCCGGGCGGCGGCGACCAGACCGTTGAGGCTTCCGCTGGTGCACACCACCCGCCACTCACGGCCCTGCCGCTCCAGAGCCTCCAGGGCGAGCGCGCGGGTGATGCCCGGCGGCGGATAGACGATGAGCGGCACCGGGCGGTCCGGGTCGAGCCGGAGGCGTTCCGCGCCGATCCACACCAGCCTGTCGTGCCGGACCAGCTCGCCGCGCGGGTCCTCGGGCCGCCGCTTGGCGAGGACGAGGTCCAGCTTTCCGGCGGTGAGCTGCTCGTGCAGCGTGCCCGAGAGCTCGACCGTCAGCTCCAGGTCGACCTCGGGATGCTCGTGCCGGAAGCCCTCGAGGATCTCGGGCAGCCGGGTCAGCACGAAGTCCTCCGAGGCGCCGAACCGCAGCCGGCCGCGCAGCCGGGTGCCCGTGAAGAACGCCGTCGCCTGCTCGTGCACCTCCAGGATCCGGCGGGCGAAGCCGAGCATGGCCTCCCCGTCCTCCGTCAGCTCCACGGAGTGCGTGTCCCGGCTGAACAGCGTCCGGCCGGTGGCGTCCTCCAGCCGTCGTACGTGCTGGCTGACCGTGGACTGCCGCAGCCCGAGCCGCCGCGCGGCCTGCGTGAAGCTCAGCGTCTGCGCCACCGACAGGAAGGTGCGCAGATGGGACGGGTCGTACATGGCGCCAGGTTAGCGCCTGTCATCGCGAGACGCGATAGCAGTGAGAGCGGTGTACGGGATTCCCGATGGCCGGGTCGAGGAGCAGGATGGGAGGGGGCCACCCCGGCCCTGTACCGCACGTACGTACCTACCGAGCAAGTGGAGCACCGTGAAACGCCTGCGCCGGCCGCGCCGGATGCCGATCGACCCGTTCGTCCTTCTCCTGCTGGCGACCGTGGGTGTCGCCGCACTGTTCCCGGCGCGCGGGTCGGCCGCCGACGTCGCGTCCGGGGCCTCCACGGCGGCGATCGCGTTCCTGTTCTTCCTCTACGGAGCCCGGCTCTCCACCCGTGAGGCGCTGGACGGCCTGCGGCACTGGCGGCTCCACGTCACGGTCCTGGCCGCCACCTTCGTCGTCTTCCCGCTGCTCGGTCTCGCGGCCCGCGGGCTGGTGCCGGTGATCCTCACCGACCCGCTCTACCAGGGCCTGCTCTTCCTCACGCTCGTCCCGTCGACCGTCCAGTCGTCGATCGCCTTCACCTCGATGGCACGCGGCAACGTGCCCGCCGCGATCTGCGCGGGCTCCTTCTCCTCGCTCGTCGGCATTCTCGCCACCCCGCTGCTCGCGGCCTCGCTGCTCGGCGGCAGCGGAGGCGGGTTCTCCGCCGACTCGCTGCTGAAGATCGTGCTGCAACTGCTCGTGCCGTTCCTCGCCGGGCAGCTGCTGCGCCGCTGGATCGGCGGCTTCGTCACCCGGCACAAGAAGGTCCTCGGGCTGGTGGACCGCGGCTCGATCCTGCTCGTCGTCTACACCGCGTTCAGCCAGGGCATGGTCCAGGGCATCTGGCACCAGGTCAGCCCGGTCCGGCTGGCCGGACTGCTCGCCGTCGAGGCCGTCGTCCTCGCCGTGATGCTGCTGCTGACCTGGTACGGCGGCAAGGCGCTGGGCTTCGGCCGGGAGGACCGGATCGTCCTGCAGTTCGCCGGTTCGAAGAAGTCCCTGGCCGCCGGACTGCCCATGGCGAGCGTCCTGTTCGGCGCGCACGCCTCGCTGGCGGTGCTGCCGCTGATGCTCTTCCACCAGATGCAGCTGATGGTCTGCGCCGTGATCGCCAAGCGCCGCTCGCACGACCCGGCTCCGGAGGTCACCGCTCCGGAGCCAGCCGCAGCGTCACGAACCGCGGTCGGTACAGGGACACGTTCCGGCTGAGCTGGGCCGCGGCACCTGTCGTCTCCAGCCAGTTGACGTCGTAGCTCAGCACGAGACGCCCGTCGCCGCTCAGCACCGGGTGGGCCTGCGGGTTGTACGCGGCCACCTGACCCCGCGGCAGCGACGGGCTGAACTCCCTCACGGGACCGTGCCAGGGCCCCGCCGGGGAGCACGCCCAGTACGACGCCACGGTGGTCAGCCCCTTCGTGCCCGTGGCCATCGTGAACAGCATGTACGTCCCGTCGTCCCGGACGACCGAGAACGCGCTGCCCACGCCCTTGCGCCGCCCGTCCCCGAGCACCGGCCGGGGACGGGCACCGGGCACCCACGCCGAGCCGCTCCAGTACTGCCAGGCGGCCGGGTCGGCGAGTCCGCCCTCCGGTACGCGGGCCGCGTACGCGTGCGAGGCGGGGCGGGAGGCGGCCCGGCCGTCGTCGCCGCCGAAGACGTACGTCCAGCCGTCCTCCTCGACCAGTGTCGTGCCGAACAGCACCCGCCGGGACGGGTCGGGGACCAGTTGCTGGTCGAGCACCCTGACGATCGACTCCAGACGCAGGCCGGGCAGGGTCAGGGTGGCGACCTCGGTGGCGGTGGGCACGCCGTAGATCCACGGGGCCTGGCCGGCCGTGCGCACCCACAGCAGGACCCGGACGACCTGCTCGGAGGAGCCGGGGGTGCGGGGTTCGACCCGGGCGCCGACCGGCCAGCGCCACTGGTTCGGAGCCGGGTCGGCGAAGAGCGGGGCGGGCAGGGTGCTCTCCAGCCGGCCGTCGCGCATCAGCACGGCCGAGTTGCGCACCAGCGGGGCGGTGGTGTCCCGCCAGGCGTGGGACTCGCCGGCCGGGTTGGGCGGGCCGTACACCCGGCCCAGATAGGTGTCCGAGAACAGCCACAGCACCCGGCCGTCCGGTAACCGCACCGAGTGGGTGCCGTCGCCGCCGGTCCAGTCGTCGCTGCGGCTCGCGTCGTCGCCGTAGCGGGCGAACTCGGCGGTGAGGCCGTCGTCCGCCTGCCAGGAGCGGACCGTGCGCGCCCGGCAGGTGCCGCCGTCGTCCGGACTCTCGTCCTCCGGCAGGGCGATGAGCAGCGCGGCCCCGAGAACCAGGACCAGCAGCAGGCCGATCCCGGTCCCCGTGCGCTGTCGTGCTCGTGCTGTTCCCGCGTCGTCGGGCACGTGCCGTGACGTTAGTTGCTGCCGCTCACCTGGTCCATGGGCAGCCACAGCACCGTGCCCCTCGCCGCGGCGCCCGCGGCGCCGGAAGCCAGCTCCTCGTCGGAGAGGGCCCGGTCCCACACACGGACGTCGTCGACCGCCCCCGTCAGGAACGCCCGGCTGTCCATGCGCTGGCCGATGTGCACGCCGAACGGGGAGTTACGGCTGACCGAGCCCGCCACGTCCGGGGTGCTCAGCGGCGAACCGTCGAGGAACAGGGTCAGGTTCCCGCCGCCGCGCCGCAGGACCAGGTGGTGCCAGCGGCCGTCGTTGTGGGCGCCGGCGGTCGACACCGAGGCGGTCCGCACGGTCGTCGCGCCCGAGCGGGTGGTGATCAGAGCGCGGACCCGGTCGCTCGCCGGCTCCCCGCGCAGCCAGATCTGCGGCTGGGTGGTGCCGATGCCGCCCATCCACAGGAAGGGCTGCTCGCCGGTCGTGGCCGTGTAGCGGAAGAACAGCGAGGCCGTGAAGTCGCCCTCGCCGAGCGGGAGCCGGGAGCGGTACGGCAGGCGTACGGCGTCGTCGCCGCCGTCGAAGGACAGCGCACCGCCGCGCACGCCGGTCGTCGGCCGGGCACCGCCCAGCACGGCCGCCGGCCGGGCGCCCGGCGCGGCGTCGCGGGTGGTCGGGTCGCGGCCGCGGCGCGGCTTCAGCCAGTCCTCGGTGAAACGGGCGAAGCGGATCTCGTCACGGGCGTCGACCGCCCCGCCCTCGTACAGCAGGCCCACCGTCGAGGAGTCGACCGCCGCCATGTCGGAGTAGCCGGACCAGTCCGTGGTGACGACCGTGCCCCGGTCCACGCTGTCCCAGGTGCGCCCGCCGTCGTAGGAGGAGCGGACCATCATCGTCCGGCGGCGGTCGGGGTCGGCCGGTGCGGACAGCAGGATCCGCCCGCCCAGGCGCAGGGTCGCGCCCTGGACCTGCGGGGTGTAGAGGTCCGGGAGGTCGCGGAAGGGCGTGGCGAAGCCGGCGCCGCCGTCCAGGCTGAGGGTCTGGGAGCGGTGGCCCAGGTCGGTGCCGTCCTGTTCCCGGCCGCTGACCAGGATGGCGCCGTCGGCGCGTTCGGTGAGCGTCACCTCGGATGGCTTCTGCCGGAACGTGCCGTCCTGAGCTATGGGCCAGGAGTCGGTGGCGCCGACCCGCCAGTGGTCGCCGCCGTCGTCGCTGACGATGAGCGCGGCGTGGTTCGCGGTGACCCGGCTGCCGTCCCACGTCTCGGTGTTGACGCCGAACACCAGCCGCCCGGCGTGCTTGCCGCGGGTGAGCTGGATGCCGTGCACGGGCCCGGTGGCGTACCAGGAGTTCCAGTTCTCGGGCAGGATCTGGTCGCTCAGATCGCGCGGCTCGGACCAGGTCCGGCCGTCGTCGTCGCTGTACTGGAGATGCGGGGTGCGGTCGCAGGGGATCGTGCAGCTGCCGGCGTCCGTACGGCCGGTGTTGTACGTCTCGGCCAGCAGGATCCGGCCGGTCCTGCGGTCCACGAGGGGCGCCGGGTTGCCGTGGGTGTCGCCGGCGCCCTCGTTGACGACCTGGAGCGGTCCCCAGGTGCGGCCGCCGTCGGTGGAGCGTTTGACGACGAGGTCGATGTCGGCCGCGTCTGCGCAGTTGAGGACACGGCCCTCGGCGAAGGCCAGCAGCGTGCCGGCCGTGGTCCGCACGATCGCCGGGATGCGGAAGCAGGCGTAGCCGGGGTCCTGGGAGGCCTTGAAGAGGATCTGTTGATCGAACTCCGATAAGGCCGCGGCGGGTTGCGCACCGGCCGGAGCGGTGGGCGCGAGCAGCGCCGCGGCGGTGAGGACGGCTGTGAGGGTGGATCTCAGACGTGCGCGAAGACCTGACGGCATGGTGCGACCTGCCCTTCATGCGTCTGTCGGCTGGACCACCGGGGCACGGGAGGGGACATCCGGACGGCAGAGGTGCGGACAACCGGACATCCCACGTCCCATGTGTGGGGCCACAGACGGTACTTGGACTCCCAGACCCCCCACAAGAAGCGTGCGTCAGGGGATCAGGACGACCTTGCCGAGGTTGGCGCGCGCCTCGATCTCCCCGTGTGCCTTGGCCGCGTCTTCAAGGGCGAACGTGCCGTGCACGAAGGGCTCGATCTCTCCCGCCGCGAACAGCCGCCACAGTTCCCCGCGCCACCGCTCGTACAGCTCCGGGTTCCCGCGGGCGATCCGGGCCATCTGGAACCCGATCACCGACTTGGCGCCCACGAGCAGGTCGTACGCCTCGACGGTGCCGCCGCCCGAGCTGTACGCCACCAGCCGTCCGCCCGGGGCGAGTGCGGCGAGGGCGGGGGTGAGCAGCTCACCGCCGACCGCGTCCAGGGCGTAGTCGACCGGGGTGCCCCAGCCGTCGTCGCCGTAGGTGACGACGTGGTCGGCGCCCAGGTCGCGCACGAAGTCGGCCTTGGCCGGGTCGGAGACGGCCCCCACGACCCGGCCGGCGCCCCGGGTCCGGGCCAGCTGCACCGCGAGGTGGCCGACACCGCTCGCCGCCGCCGTGACCAGGGCCGCCTCGCCCGGCTCGGGCCGTGCCGCCTCCAGGGCGCCGAGGGCGACCAGACCGCTGCGGACCAGGGCGACCGCGTCGACGGCACCGGCGTCCACCGGCACCGGGGAGGCCATGGCCTCGTGCAGGAGCGCGAAGTCGGCGTACCCGTGGCCGAAGCAGAGCCCCGTCACCCGGTCGCCGGTGCCGAAGCGGGTGACGCCCTCGCCGACGGCCATGACCTCCCCGGCGATCTCGCCGCCGAGCGGGACCGGTTCGGCCGCCTCGGCGACCTTGCGGACGACCGGGAGGGTGACGCCGATCGCCTCCGTGCGCACGAGCAGCTCGCCGGGGCCGGGCTCGGGGGCCGGTGCCTCCTCCAGGAACAGGGGGCCGCCTCGGGATTCGTAGCGGACGCGGCGCATCGCACCTCCGGAAGTCGTTGGTATCCCCCATGACACCGTTGGGATGCCCAACGGTATAGGAGGATCATGGGAAGAACCAACGGTTTCTTGGTTAGGCTGCGGCCATGCCGGAAGCCCCCCTCCCCGCGATCCGCTCCCTGCCCAGCTGGCTGCTCGGCCGCGCCGCCGCCCGCGGCCGGGCCCTGGTGGCCGAGGCGCTGGCCGAGCAGGACATGCGGATGTGGCACCACGTGGTGCTGTCCGCCGTCCGCGATCTCGGCCCCGTCGCCCAGGCCGACCTCGGCCGCGGGGTCCGGCTGGACCCCAAGGACTTGGTCGGCGTCCTCAACGACCTCCAGTCGGCGGGCCTGGTGGTGCGCGAGCCGGACCCGAGGGACCGCCGCAAGAACGCCGTGTCCCTCACCGAGGAGGGCGCCCGGCTGCTGAAACGCTGTGAGAAGGCGGCCCGCGCCGCCAACGACGAACTGCTCGCCCCGCTGTCGGCCGCGGAGCGGGAACAGTTCACGGGGATGCTGCGCCGGATATCCGGCACGGGTGAATGACACCCGCGGACCGCGAACGCTGAGACGGGGCCCCTGCGGCGCAGGGGGCGCTCCCCGCCGGTCGGGGCCCCGCCGCCGTGTCGCGCGGAGAACCCGCTCAGCCCTGGACGGCCGCCGCCCGCAGGGCGATGCGGTCCTCACCCGCGTACACGTTCATGGAACTGCCCCGCAGGAAGCCCACCAGGGTCAGGCCCGCCTCGGCGGCCAGGTCCACCGCCAGCGAGGACGGCGCGGACACCGCCGCCAGTACGGGGATCCCGGCCATCACGGCCTTCTGCGCCAGCTCGAAGGAGGCCCGGCCCGAGACGAGCAGGACCGCCCGGGACAGCGGCAGCTCCCCGTTCTGCAACGCGCGGCCGACCAGTTTGTCGACCGCGTTGTGCCGGCCCACGTCCTCCCGGACGTCCAGCAGTTCACCGTCCTCCGAGAACAGCGCCGCCGCGTGCAGGCCCCCGGTCCGGTCGAACACCCGCTGGGCGGCGCGCAGCCGGTCGGGCAGGCTCGCGAGCAGTTCCGGGGAGACGCGGACCGGGGGAGTGTCGGCGATGGGCCAGCGGGCCGTGGTGCGTACCGCGTCCAGGGACGCCTTGCCGCATAGGCCGCAGGAGGACGTCGTGTAGACGTTCCGCTCCAGGGTGATGTCGGGGATCACCACGTCCGGAGCCGTCTGCACGTCGACCACGTTGTACGTGTTCGAGCCGTCGACCGTCGCGCCGGCGCAGTACACGATGTTCCGCAGGTCCCGCTGCCCGCCCAGCACCCCCTCGCTCACGAGGAACCCCGCAGCCAGCGCGAAGTCGTCGCCCGGGGTGCGCATGGTGATGGCCAGTGGCTTGCCGTTCAGCCGGATCTCCAGGGGTTCCTCCGCCACGAGGGTGTCCGGGCGGCTGGAGACCGCCCCGTCCCGTATCCGGATCACCTTGCGTCGTTCGGTGACTCGTCCCATGTTCTGATCAGCCCCGGTTCTGTACGTGCTGGTAGCCGAAGCGGCCCTTGATGCAGAGGTTGCCGTGGGTCACCGGGTTGTCGTGCGGCGAGGTGACCTTCACGATCTCATTGTCCTGTACGTGCAGCGTCAGGTTGCAGCCCACTCCGCAGTACGCGCACACCGTGGTGGTCTCCGTCTGCCGCGACTCGTCCCAGGTACCCGCCGCCCGCATGTCGAACTCGGACTTGAAGGACAGTGCGCCCGTGGGGCACACCTCGATGCAGTTCCCGCAGTACACGCAGGCCGATTCGGTCAGCGGCCCGTCGTGTTCCACGGAGATCCGGGCGTCGAAACCGCGCCCGGCGACCGAGATCGCGAAGCTGTTCTGCCACTGGTCGCCGCAGGCGTCCACGCACTTGTAGCACAGGATGCATTTGTCGTAATCACGGACATACAGGTCATTGTCGACTTTTGGCTCCTCGTTGAGCCGGGCCGCGTCCGGACCGAACCGGTCCGGCTTCGCCTCGTACTCCTTGAGCCACTCGGCGACCCGCGGTGTCGTCGACAGGTCCACCGAGGACGCGAGCAGTTCGAGGACGACCTTCCGGCTGTGCCGGGCCCGTTCGGTGTCGGTCCGTACCTCCATGCCGGGCTCGGCCTTGCGGGAGCAGGCCGGGACGAGGGTCCTGGCCCCCTCGACCTCGACGACGCAGACACGGCAGGCGTTCTTCGGCCGGAGCGTGTCGCCCTCGCACAGGGTCGGGACGTCCTTCCCGGCGGCCCGGCAGGCGTCGAGGATCGTGGAGCCCTCGGGCGCCCGCACCGGCTCCCCGTCGAGGGTGAACTCCAGCAGCCGGCGCGGGATCCCCAGCGGTGTGACGGTCATTCGTACGCCCCCAGACGGTCGATGGCGGACTCCACGGCGTTCCACGCGGTCTGCCCCAGACCGCAGATCGAGGCGTCCCGCATGGCGCGGCCGACCTCCCTCAGCAGGGCGATGTCCCCGGCCGCGTCGGCGCCGGTGCGCTCCACGATCCGGTGCAGCGCCTCCTCCTGCCGCACGGTGCCGACCCGGCACGGCACGCACTGCCCGCACGACTCGTCGCGGAAGAACTCCGCGATGCGCAGCAGGAGCCGGGGCAGGGGCACACTGTCGTCGAAGGCCATGACCACCCCCGAGCCGAGTGTCGTGCCCGCCTCCCGCGTCCCTTCGAAGGTGAGGGGCACGTCGAGCTCGTCGGCCCGCACGAAACCGCCGGCCGCCCCGCCGAGCAGCACCGCCCTCAGCCCCTCACGCACCCCGGCGAGCCCGAGCAACTCGCCCAGCGTCGCCCCGAACGGCACCTCGTAGACACCGGGCCGCTCCACACTCCCCGACACGCAGAACAGCTTCGGGCCGGTGGAGCGCTCCGTGCCGATCGCCGCGTACGCCGGGGCGCCCATCGTGAGGATCGGCAGGACGTTGACCAGCGTCTCCACGTTGTTCTCGACCGTCGGCTTGCCGAACAGGCCCTTCTCCACGGGGAACGGCGGCTTCGAGCGGGGCTCGCCCCGGTAGCCCTCGATGGAGTTGAACAGGGCGGTCTCCTCACCGCAGATGTAGGCGCCCGCGCCGCGCCGGATCTCGATGTCGAAGGCGTAGCCCTGGCCGAGGACGTCGTCGCCGAGCAGCCCGCGCGCACGTGCCTGCGCGAGGGCGTGCTCCAGCCGGCGCAGGGCGCGCGGGTACTCGCCGCGCAGGTAGAGGTAGCCCTGGTGGGCGCCGGTCGCGTACCCGGCGATCGTCATCGCCTCGACGAGCGCGTACGGGTCGCCCTCCATGAGCACGCGGTCCTTGAACGTGCCCGGCTCCGATTCGTCGGCGTTGCAGACGAGGTGGTGCGGACGGTCCGGCTGGGACGCCGTGGCCTGCCACTTGCGGCCGGTGGGGAAGGCGGCGCCGCCCCGCCCGACCAGGCCGGAGTCGGTGACCTCGCGGATGACCCCGGCGGGCCCCAGCTCGAAGGCCCGGCGCAGGGCGGTGTACCCGCCGTGGGCCCGGTAGTCGTCGAGGGACGACGGGTCGACCACACCGACGCGGCGCAGCAGCATCAGGCCGTCCTGCCCGGCCTGCGGCACCGCCGTGGCCGCGGGCGGTTCCTCGGGGGCCGAGTCGGGCGAACTCGCGGCGAGGACGGCGTCGTGCACGGTCGCCGGCGCCGAGACCGCCGTACGCACCGGATCCCCGGCCTTGATCGCGAGCGCGGCCGGAGCGCGTTCGCACAGACCCAGACAGGGACTGCGCTCCACACTCACCCCGCTGCCCGGGCCGAGCCGTGCCTCGATCCCCGCGCACAGCTCCGGCGCCCCGGCCGCCGCGCACGCCAGGTCCGTGCACACGTGGAGCACGGTCGCCGGACGCGGCTTGACGGAGAACATCGCGTAGAAGGTGGCGACCCCGTACGCCTCCGCCGGCGGCACCGTCAGCCGGCGGCACAGGTAGCCGAGGGCGCCGTCGCTGATCCAGCCGACCCGGTCGTTGATGGCGTGCAACCCCGGCAACAGCAGGTCGCGGCGGTCCCGGGCCTCGCGCCCGCCACGGGCCCAGCGCAGGTCGGCATCTGAGCGGTCGGCGCCCTCCCAGGAGGACTCGGGCGGCCCGAGCAGGGCGTCGACGGCCGCCCGCTCCTCGTCCGTCGGTTTGCTGTCACCGAAGTGCAGGTCCACTGTGCGTCACCCCACGATGGTCGCGATGGGCAGCTTCTCGATCCGGATCGCCGACGCCTTGAACTCCGCGGTCCCCGCGATCGGGCAGTTCGCCTCGATCGTCAGCGCGTTGGTGTCCACCTCGTCCGGGAAGTGCATGGTCATGAAGGCGAGCCCCGGCCGCAGCGCGGTGTCCACCCACACGGGAGCTGTCACCGACCCGCGCCGCGAGGTCACCTGGACCCGCTCGCCGACCACCACGCCGTAGCGCTCGGCGTCCTCCGGGCACAGCTCGATGTACTCGCCGCGCCGCAGCGGCGACGCGTAACCGCCGCTCTGCACCCCGGTGTTGTACGAGTCGAGCCGCCGCCCGGTGGTGAGCCGGATCGGGTACTGCTCGTCGGTGAGGTCCACGGGCGGATCGTGCTGCACGATCCCGAAGGGGGCGAGCCGGCCGCGCCCGGCGGGGTCGGGGTCCCACAACCGGCCGTGCAGATAGGTGGGTTCCAGCCGCTCGGTGCTGGGGCACGGCCACTGGATGCCCTGGTGCTCCTCCAGGCGGTCGTACGTCATGCCGTAGTGGTCGGGCGAGACCGACCTGAGCTCGTTCCACACGGTCTCGGCGTCGGCGTACTTCCAGTCGTGCCCCAGGCGGGCCGCGAGGTCGCAGATGATGTCGATGTCCTCGCGGGCCTCGCCGGGCGGGGTGACGGCCTTGCGGACGCGCTGCACCCGCCGCTCGCTGTTGGTGGTCGTGCCGTCGGTCTCCGCCCAGCCGGCGGTGGCCGGCAGCACGACGTCCGCGAGCTCGGCCGTCTTCGTCAGGAAGATGTCCTGGACGACCAGGAAGTCCAGGGACCTCAGCCGCCGCACGGCCTGCTCGCTGTCGGCCTCCGACTGGGCCGGGTTCTCACCGACGCAGTAGACGGCCTTGAGCGAGCCGTCCTCCATCGCCTCGAACATCTCGGTGAGGTTCAGGCCGTAGTGCGGCTGGATGACCGTGTCCCAGGCGGACTCGAACTTCAGCCGCACGTCCGCGTCGAGGATGTCCTGGAAGCCGGGCAGGCGGTTGGGGATCGCACCCATGTCGCCGCCGCCCTGCACGTTGTTCTGCCCGCGCAGCGGCTGCAGGCCCGAACCGTAGCGGCCGACGTGCCCCGTGAGCAGGGACAGGTTGATCAGGGCGCGGACGTTGTCGGTGCCGTTGTGGTGCTCGGTGATGCCGAGGGTCCAGCACAGCTGGGCGCGCTCGGCGCGGGCGTAGGCGTGCGCCAACTGCCGGACGGCGGCGGCCGGTACGCCCGTCACCTTCTCGGCGAGCGAGAGCGTCCACGGCTCGACCAGCGCCCGGTACTCCTCGAAGCCGGTGGTGGCCCGCTCGATGAACGCCTCGTTCGCGAGCCCCGCGTGGATGATCTCGCGGCCGATCGCGTGCGCCATCGGGATGTCGGTGCCGACGTTGAGGCCCAGCCAGCTCTCCGCCCACTCGGCCGTCGACGTCCGGCGCGGATCGACCGCGTACATGCGGGCCCCGTTCCGGATGCCCTTCAGCGCGTGCTGGAAGAAGATCGGGTGCGCGAAGCGGGCGTTGGAGCCCCACATCACGATGACGTCGGTGTGCTCGATCTCCTCGTACGACGAGGTCCCGCCGCCCGAGCCGAACGCCGCCGACAGACCGGCCACGCTCGGCGCGTGGCAGGTGCGGTTGCAGGAGTCGACGTTGTTGGTGCCCATGACGACGCGGGCGAACTTCTGCGCCACGTAGTTCATCTCGTTGGTGGCGCGGGCGCAGGAGAACATCCCGAACGCGCCACGACTGCGGGCCAGGCCCCGGGCGGCCCGGTCCAGGGCCTCCTCCCAGCTCGCCTGCCGGAACGGCTCGTCCCGGGAGTCCCGCACCAGGGGGTGGGTGAGTCGGGTGTAGGTCTTCGGTTCACGCTTCCTCATGCGGCGCTCCTCAGCGCGAGCAGGTCCGAGATGGCGTGCACGGTGCGCAGGGTGGGCACCTCCACGCCGGTGATCTCCGCCAGCTCGACGACGGCCGCGAGAAGCACGTCGAGTTCGAGCGGCTTGCCGCGCTCCAGGTCCTGGAGCGTGGAGGTGCGGTGGTCGCCGACCCGCTCGGCGCCCGCGAGCCGGCGCTCGACGGAGACGCCGACCTCGCAGCCGAGGGCCTGCGCCACACCGAGCGTCTCGGTCATCATGATCTCGATGACCCTGCGGGTGCCGCCGTGCAGGCACATCTGCCGCATGGTCGCGCGGGCCAGCGCGCTGATCGGGTTGAAGGAGATGTTGCCGAGCAGCTTGACCCAGATGTCGCTGCGCAGGTCCGGCTCGACCGGGCACCTCAGGCCGCCCGCCCGCATCGCCTCGCCGAACGCCACGCACCGTGGGGACACGCTGCGGTCGGGCTCGCCGATCGAGAACCGTGTCCCTTCCAAGTGCCGTACGACTCCCGGACCTTCGAGCTCGGTCGCCGCGTAGACGACACAGCCGACGGCCCGTTCGGGCGCGAGCACCGCACTGACCGCGCCGTCCGGGTCCACGCTCTCGACGCGGTGGCCGTCGTACGGGCCGCCGTGCCGGTGGAAGTACCACCAGGGGATGCCGTTCTGGGCCGCCACGACCGCCGTCGCGGGGCCCAGCAGCGGCGCGATCAGCGGCCCGCACGCCGCGTACGCGTTGGCCTTCAGGCCCAGGAAGACGTAGTCGGCCGGGCCGACCTCGGTGGGGTCGTCGGTCGCGTGGGGGTGCGCGGTGAAGTCGCCGCGTGGGCTGCGCACCCGGACTCCGTACTGCCTCATGGCCGCCAGATGGGGTCCACGGGCGATGAGATGCACGTCGGCGCCCGCGCGATGGAGCGCGGCGCCGACGTAGGCGCCGATGGCACCGGCGCCGAGAACTGCGACTTTCACGGGAACACTCCGTTCGGTTTGAGGGATACCGCGGAGGTGGGTGCCGTGCGGCCGGCTTGCGACGGGCGCACGGTTAGTGTCGACGAAATATTGTCTACAGTATGGAGGTTGGAGCGGCAAGAGTCCGCGCGCCGACCGTTCGGCGCATGCCAAATACCGTTCACCGCATACGGTCGACGCGCCGCCTTCTCAACTGCCGTGCGGATCAATACCGTCCGGGGTTCATGAGTCCCCCCGTCGCACCGCCGGGCTGGAGCCGCTGGCTCGTTCCGCCCGCCGCGCTCTCCGTACACCTCTCCATCGGCCAGGCCTACGCCTGGAGCGTGTTCAAGCCACCCCTGGAGTCCGCGCTCGGCCTCAGCGGCACGCAGAGCGCGCTGCCCTTCCAGCTGGGCATCGTCATGCTGGGCCTGTCGGCCGCGTTCGGCGGCACGCTCGTGGAGCGCAACGGCCCGCGCTGGGCGATGACGGTGGCACTGGTCTGCTTCTCGTCCGGGTTCCTGCTCTCCGCGCTGGGCGCGGCCACGGAGCAGTACTGGCTGATCGTCCTCGGCTACGGCTTCGTCGGCGGCATCGGTCTCGGCATCGGCTACATCTCGCCCGTCTCCACCCTGATCAAGTGGTTCCCGGACCGGCCCGGTATGGCCACCGGCATCGCCATCATGGGCTTCGGCGGCGGCGCGCTCATCGCCTCGCCGTGGTCGGCGCAGATGCTGGAGTCGTTCGGCAGCGACAGCTCCGGGATCGCGCTGGCCTTCCTCGTGCACGGGCTCTCGTACGCCGTGTTCATGCTGCTGGGCGTGCTGCTGGTCCGGGTTCCGCCTCGTGCCTCAGGGGCGCGGGGAACCGCGCGACAAGCCACCACTGGCCCGCAGGTGTCCGCGAAGCAGGCGCTGCGCACTCCCCAGTTCTGGCTCCTGTGGACCGTGCTCTGCATGAACGTCACCGCAGGCATCGGCATCCTGGAGAAGGCCGCGCCGATGATCACGGACTTCTTCGCGGACAGCTCCACGCCGGTGTCGGCGACGGCCGCCGCCGGCTTCGTGGCGCTGCTGTCGGCGGCGAACATGGCGGGCCGCATCGGCTGGTCGTCGACGTCCGACCTGATCGGCCGCAAGAACATCTACCGCGTCTACCTGGGCGCCGGCGCGCTGATGTACGCGCTCATCGCCCTGTTCGGCGACTCCTCCAAGCCGCTGTTCGTCCTGTGCGCCCTGGTCATCCTCTCCTTCTACGGCGGCGGCTTCGCGACCGTCCCCGCCTATCTGAAGGACCTCTTCGGCACCTACCAGGTCGGTGCCATCCACGGGCGGCTGCTCACCGCCTGGTCCACCGCGGGAGTGCTCGGGCCGCTGATCGTGAACTGGATCGCCGACCGGCAGGAGGAGGCGGGCCGGCACGGCGCGTCCCTGTACGGACTGTCCTTCATCATCATGATCGGGCTGCTGGTCGTCGGCTTCGTCGCCAACGAACTCGTCCGGCCCGTCGACCCCCGTCACCACGTCCCCGAGCCGAAGGAGGCCGAGCGTGTCCAGCGAGAGCAGTCAGAGTCCGCCTAGCCCGGACCGGCGATGGCTGATCGCCCTCGCCTGGGTATGGGTGGGGGTGCCGCTCGCCTACGGGCTGTACGAGCTCGTCCGCAAGGCGACGCAGCTGTTCACCGGCTAGGCGCTCGACAGGTGCGTGAGCGTCCGGGGACCTGACCGAAGGTGACAACCCTGACGCCGGTTTCCTGTCACCTTGCCTGCCCGCCTACCCGTGAGTCACTGATCAGACTGGTGGGTCCCGCTACCCAAGGCAACGAGGGGGACCCACCCAGATGAACGGCTCGCGCATCGCCGCCGTCGGCCACTATCAGCCCGCCAAGGTACTCACCAACGAGGACCTGGCCGGCATGGTGGACACCAGTGACGAGTGGATCAGGAGCCGGGTGGGCATCCGCACCCGCCACCTCGCCGGGCCCGACGAGCCGGTCGACGAACTGGCCGCGCACGCCGCCGCCAAGGCCCTCGCGGCGGCCGGACTGGCCCCGGCCGACATCGACCTGGTGCTGGTGGCCACCTCCACCGCCGTCGACCGCTCACCCAACACGGCCGCCCGCGTCGCCTCCCGGCTCGGCATCCCGCAGCCCGCCACGATGGACCTCAACGTCGTGTGCGCCGGCTTCACCCACGCCCTGGCCACCGCCGACCACGCCGTCCGCGCGGGCGGCGCGAGTCGAGCCCTGGTCATCGGGGCCGACAAGATGTCCGACGTGACCGACTGGAGCGACCGCACCACCTGCGTGCTCGTCGGCGACGGGGCGGGCGCCGCGGTGGTCGAGGCCGCCCAGGACGCCTGCATCGGGCCGGTGCTGTGGGGATCGGTGCCGGAGATGGGGCACGCGGTGCGCATCGAGGGCACCCCGCCGCGCTTCGCCCAGGAGGGCCAGAGCGTCTACCGCTGGGCGACGACACAGCTGCCGCCCATCGCGCGCCGGGCGTGCGAACGGGCCGGGCTGGAGCCGGCGGACCTCGCCGGGGTCGTGCTGCATCAGGCCAATCTGCGCATCATCGAACCCCTCGCCGAGAAGATCGGCGCCGTGAACGCGGTCGTCGCCCGCGATGTCACCGAGTCCGGCAACACCTCGGCCGCGAGCATCCCGCTCGCCTTCTCCAAGCTGGTGGAACAGGGTGCGGTCGGCACCGGCGACCCGGTCCTGCTGTTCGGCTTCGGCGGGAACCTCTCGTACGCCGGGCAGGTCGTCCGCTGTCCCTGAGGCCCTGGTGTCCCGGGGCTTTGGTGTCCCGGGGCTTTGGTGTGACGCGGCCCTGGTGTGACGCGGCCAACTCCCCGCGGCCCTGGCAATCGTGCGCCGTAGACTGTAGACGAAAGACAATCGATACTGACTCTGCGGCGACACCGGCTTCCGCCGCGCTGTGCACGGCCCTGCCGAGGAGGGGGACCGCGATGCTGTCGACAGGCCTGCCCCAAGGGGCGGTACCCAAGCTGGAACGCCCCGGTCCGCTGCGCGACCGCGTCTACGAGGCACTGCTCGAACTCATCACCACCCGAGCCCTCCAGCCCGGCCAGCACCTCGTCGAGAGCGAACTCGCCGGCCATCTGGGGGTTTCCCGGCAGCCGGTGCGCGAGGCGTTGCAGCGGCTCAACACCGAGGGCTGGGTCGATCTGCGGCCCGCCCAGGGCGCGTTCGTGCACGAGCCGACGGAGGAGGAGGCCGACCAGCTCCTCACGGTCCGCACACTCCTGGAGGCCGAGGCGGCCCGGCTCGCGGCGGCCAACGCTGGCAGCGCCGGGATCTCCGCCCTGGAGGCGCTCTGCGCGGAGGGCGAGCAGGCCGTCGAGGCGGACGACGTGGACGCCGCCGTCGCCCTGAACGCCCGCTTCCACACGAAGATCATGGATCTGGCCGGCAACGCCGTCCTCGCGGAACTCGCCGCCCAGGTCGACCGCCGGGTCCGCTGGTACTACACCCCGGTCGCCCGCCGGCGCGGCCACCAGTCCTGGATCGAGCACCGCGAACTCATCGCCGCGATCGCCGACCGCGACGAACAGCGGGCCACCCAGCTGATGCGCGAGCACACGGAGCACACGCGCCGCTCGTACCACGCGCGTCCGCGCTCGTAGCGTCACCACGTCTACCTGCGAGACGGGGCATCCGTCACCTCTTCTTTGTCCTGTGAGTGGAAGAAGTAGAGGGCAATTCCTGCGCGACTTCTTCCCACTCCCGGCAGCCGCTGCTACGTTCCCTCCGAAAGCAAGCCACCGATGTGGCGGAAAACCGGCGCGCACAGGCCGATCGAGGCGGGGAGGGGCTCGTGAGACGCATGACCGCACGACCCGGAAATGCCCACCAGGCCCGACTGCTCAAGCTGTTGCGCGACGGTGGCCCCAACTCCCGTGCCCAGCTGGGCGACCAGGTCGACCTCTCACGGTCCAAGCTCGCCGTGGAGGTGGACCGGCTGCTGGAGACGGGGCTGGTCGTGGCCGACGGACTCGCCGCCTCGCGCGGCGGCCGCCGCTCCCACAACATCCGGCTCAACCCGGGGCTCCGCTTCCTCGGCGTCGACATCGGCGCGACCTCCATCGACGTCGCCGTCACCAACGCCGAACTGGAGACCCTCGGACACATCAACCAGCCCATGGACGTGCGCGAGGGCCCGGTCGCGGTCTTCGAGCAAGTGCTGGCCATGGCGGCGAAACTGAGGGCCTCGGGACTCGCGGAGGGGTTCGACGGCGCCGGCATCGGCGTTCCGGGCCCGGTCCGCTTTCCCGAGGGTGTGCCGGTGGCTCCGCCGATCATGCCGGGCTGGGACGGCTTCCCGGTGCGGGAGGCGCTCAGCCAGGAACTCGGCTGCCCGGTCATGGTCGACAACGACGTGAACCTCATGGCGATGGGGGAGCAGCACGCGGGCGTCGCCCGCACCGTCGGCGACTTCCTCTGCGTCAAGATCGGCACCGGCATCGGCTGCGGCATCGTCGTCGGCGGTGAGGTCTACCGCGGCACGACGGGCAGTGCCGGCGACATCGGGCACATCCAGGCCGTGCCCGACGGCCGCCCCTGCGCCTGCGGCAACCGGGGCTGCCTGGAGGCCCACTTCAGCGGGGCGGCCCTGGCCCGCGACGCCATGGAGGCCGCCCAGCAGGGGCTTTCGGCGGAGCTGGCCGCACGGCTGGAGGCGAACGGCGGCCTCACCGCCGCCGATGTCGCCGCCGCGGCCGCCGCCGGTGACGCCACCGCGCTCGAGCTGATCCGCGAGGGCGGCAACCGCACCGGCCAGGTCATCGCAGGCCTGGTCAGCTTCTTCAACCCCGGCCTGGTGGTGATCGGCGGCGGGGTGACCGGCCTCGGCCACACCCTGCTCGCCGCGATCCGCACCCAGGTCTACCGCCAGTCGCTGCCCCTCGCGACCGGCAACCTGCCCATCGTGCTGGGCGAGTTGGGTCCCGCCGCCGGCGTCACCGGCGCTGCCCGGCTCATCAGCGACCACCTGTTCTCACCCGCGTAGTCCTTTCCGACCGCACGGCTCACCCAGCACAGCGCCCTGCTCCGCCCTGCCCTGCCCCGCTCCGCCCTGCCCTGAACACGCCTGCTCGACAAGCGCCCTGACACCGGCCCGCCCGCCAAGGGGAATCCGCATGGCACCAGAACCACCGCTGCTCAGCATGTCCGGCATCACCAAGTCCTTCCCCGGAGTCCGGGCCCTCGACGGCGTCGACCTCGACGTCCAGGCCGGTGAGGTGCACTGCCTGCTCGGCCAGAACGGCGCCGGGAAGTCGACCCTCATCAAGGTCCTGGCCGGCGCCCACCAGCCCGACACCGGCCGCCTGCGCTGGCGCGGCGAGGACGTCACCCTCCGCTCACCGATCGCCGCCATGCGCCTCGGCATCGCCACCATCTACCAGGAACTCGACCTGGTGGAACACCTGTCGGTCGCCGAGAACGTCCACCTGGGCCACGAGCCGACCACCGCCGCCTTCGTCGTCCGCGGAAAGGCGGCCAAGGAGTCGACCGCCGCTCTCCTCAAGCGACTCGGCCATCCGGAGGTCGACCCGGCGCGGCTGGTCGGGGACCTGTCCGCGGCCCAGCAGCAGATCGTGTCCATGGCGCGGGCACTCTCCCACGACGTGCGGCTCATCGTGATGGACGAGCCGTCCGCCGCCCTCGACCCGGACGAGGTCGACAACCTCTTCCGCATCGTCGGCGACCTCACCGCGGCCGGTGTCGCCGTCGTCTACATCTCGCACCGCCTGGAGGAGATCCGCCGCATCGGCGACCGGGTGACCGTGCTGAAGGACGGGCGGGCCGTCGCGAACGGGCTCCCGGCGAAGAGCACGCCCACCCGCGAGGTCGTCGCGCTGATGACGGGCCGCAACGTCGAGTACGTCTTCCCGGACCGGCCCGCCTCACCGCCGCCCGGCGAACCGGTCCTGCAAGTCCGGGGACTGGCCCGTCACGGGGAGTTCGAGCCGCTCGACCTCGACGTGCGGCCGGGCGAGATCGTCGGCCTCGCCGGACTCGTCGGCTCGGGCCGCTCCGAGATCCTGGAGACCGTCTACGGGGCCCGGAAACCGGCGTCCGGTCAGGTGCTGGTCGAGGGCAGGCCGCTGAAGCCGGGCAGCGTCCGCGCCGCCGTCCGCGCCGGACTCGGGCTCGCCCCCGAGGAACGCAAGGCGCAGGCCCTGCTGATGCTGGAGTCCGTCACCCGCAACGTGTCGGTCTCCTCCATGTCCCGTTTCTCGCGCGGCGGCTGGATCGACCGGGGCGCCGAACTCGGCGCCGCCCGGGCCGCGACGCGCGAGCTGTCGCTCCGGCCGGACAACCCGTCCGTGCCCGTGCGCACCCTGTCCGGCGGCAATCAGCAGAAGGCGGTCCTCGCCCGCTGGCTGCTGCGCGGCTGCAAGGTGCTGCTGCTCGACGAACCCACCCGCGGCGTCGACGTCGGAGCCCGCGCCGAGCTCTACGCCGTCATCCGAAGGCTGGCGGACGAGGGCCTCGCCGTGCTGCTGGTCTCCAGCGAGGTGCCCGAGGTGCTCGGCCTCGCCGACCGCGTCCTGGTGCTGCGCGAGGGCCGTGTCGTCCACACGGCGCCCGCCCGCGAACTCGACGAACACCGCGTACTCGACCTGGTCATGGAAGGAAGCCCGGCGTCATGACGCAGCCCGTCTCCCCGCCGCGGGACAGCACCGCCAAGGTGCCCGAGGCGCAGCCCCCCGCCTGGCGCGGCCTGCTGGCCCGCGCCGATGTCCGCACCCTCTCGCTGCTCGGCGTGCTCGCCGCGCTGATCGTCGTCGGCGGCATCACCAAGCCCGACGAGTTCCTCGACACCCGCAACCTCCAACTGGTCCTCACCCAGGCCTCCGTGGTCGGCGTCGTCACCGTCGGCATGACCTTCGTGATCGTCTCCGGCGGCATCGACCTGTCGGTCGGCGCGATCGTCGCCCTCGCCTCGGTGTGGGCGACCACGGTCGCCACCCAGGAGTACGGCTTCGCCGGCATCCTCTTCACGGCGATCGCGGTCGGAGTCGGCTGCGGCCTGGTCAACGGGGTGCTCATCGCCTACGGCTCGATGGTGCCGTTCATCGCCACCCTCGCCATGCTGGCCTCCGCCCGCGGCCTCGCCCTTCAGATCACCGACGGCAAGACACAGATCGTCACCGTGCCCTCCGTCCTCGACCTGGGCGAACGCGACGCCTACGTCCTCGGCATCCCGCCCCTGGTCCTGGTCTTCGCCGTCGTGACGGTCATCGGCTGGCTGGTGCTCAACCGCACCACCTTCGGCCGCCGCACCGTCGCCGTCGGCGGCAACCCGGAGGCGGCCCGGCTCGCCGGCATCGACGTCCGCCGCCAGCGGCTCTACCTCTACCTGCTGTCCGGACTGTGCTGCGGCATCGCGGCCTTCCTGCTGATCGTCCTGTCCGGTTCCGGCCAGAACACCAACGGCAACCTCTACGAACTCGACGCCATCGCCGCCGCCATCATCGGCGGCACCCTGCTCACCGGCGGCCGGGGCACCATCACCGGCTCCGTGCTCGGCGTCCTGATCTTCTTCACGATCACCAACATCTTCGCCCTGAACAACCTTCAGAGCGACGTCCAGCAGATCGCCAAGGGCGCGATCATCGTCGCCGCCGTGCTGGTCCAGCGCCGTACCGCGAGCACGACCTGAGGAAAGGGTTCACCGCCATGACAGAGATCACGAGCCGCAGAGGGCTGCTCTTCGGGGCCGCCGCCGTCTCCGCCGGTGCCCTCCTCACGGGGTGCACGAGCAACGAGCCCTCCGAGTCCAAGGACGAACCGGCCGGCAACGACCAGCCGGTCGCCGACGACAAGCCGGGCAAGCCTGTCACCATCGGCTTCGCCGGACCGCAGGCCGACCACGGCTGGCTCAACGCCATCAACGACAACGCCAAGGACCGCGCCAAGAAGTACTCGGACGTCACCCTGGAGATCACCGAGGGCTCCAACGACACCGCCCAGCAGATCGGCCAGATCGAGACCCTCATCAACAAGAAGGTCGACGTCCTGGTGGTGCTGCCCGCCGACGGCAAGGCCCTCACCCAGGTCGGCCTGAAGGCGATGCGCGCGGGCATCCCGGTCGTCAACCTCGACCGCATCTTCAACACCCCGCAGGCCTACCGCTGCTGGATCGGCGGCGACAACTACGGCATGGGCCTCAACGCCGGCCACTACATCGGCGAGAAACTCAAGGGCAAGTCGGGCGCCCGTGTCATCGAACTGGCCGGCCTGGACAACCTCGAGCTGACCAAGCAGCGCACCAAGGGCTTCGACGACGCCCTGAAGAACTACCCCAACATCAAGAAGGTCGCCCGGCAGGCCGCCGAGTTCACCGTCGAGTCCGGACAGGCCAAGATGGCCCAGCTGCTCCAGGCCCAGTCGAAGTTCGACGCGCTGTGGAACCACGACGACGACCAGGGCGTGGGCGCGCTGCGCGCCATCGAACAGGCCGGCCGTGACGACTTCCTGATGGTCGGCGGCGCCGGCGCGCTCTCCGCCTTCCAGGCCATCAAGCAGGACGACGGCGTGCTGAAGGCGACCGTGCTGTACCCGCCGACCATGGCCGCCTCGGCTATCGACCTGGCCCGCGCCCTCGGCCAGGGCAAGGGCATCGGCGGCATGGCCGAGTTCGAGATCCCGTCGTCGATCACGCTCTACTCGGCCGTCGTCGACAAGACCAACGTCGACCAGTACATGTCCACCGGCTTCAAGTGATCCCACCCCGCACCCCCCACGTGCACCCCGACCAGGACGAGGAGGACACCCGTATGGGACAGCCGCAGGAGCAGTCAGAGGGGACCGAGGCAGGCAAGCCACCCCTGCGTGTGGGAATGGTCGGCTACGCCTTCATGGGCGCCGCCCACTCCCAGGGCTGGCGCACCGCGGGCCGTGTCTTCGACCTGCCGCTGAACCCCGTGCAGGCCGTGATCTGCGGCCGGGACGCCGACGCCGTGCAGGCGGCGGCCGACCGGCATGGCTGGGCGTCCACCGAGACCGACTGGCGTGCCCTCGTCGAACGGGACGACGTCGACCTCGTCGACATCTGCACCCCCGGCGACAGCCACGCCGAGATCGCTCTCGCCGCCCTCGCGGCCGGCAAGCACGTCCTCTGCGAGAAACCCCTCGCCAACACCGTCGAGGAGGCCACGTCGATGACGCGGGCCGCCGAGGAGGCCTACAGCCGCGGCCAGCTGGCGATGGTCGGCTTCAACTACCGCCGGGTGCCCGCCACCGCCCAGGCCCGCCGGATGGTCGCCGAGGGCCGCCTGGGCCGACTGCGGCACGTGCGCGTGACGTACCTCCAGGACTGGCTGGTGGACCCGCAGTTCCCGCTGACCTGGCGCCTGCGCAAGGACCAGGCCGGGTCCGGCTCGCTCGGCGACCTGGGCGCGCACATCGTCGACCTCGCGCAGTACCTCGTGGGGGAGCGGCTGGCCGGCGTCTCCGCCTTGACCGAGACCTTCGTACGGGAGAGGCCCCTGCCCACCGGTGCCACGAGCGGCCTGTCCACCGTCTCCTCCGCCGGCACCGGCCAGGTCACCGTCGACGACGCCGCCCTGTTCACCGCCCGGTTCCCCTCCGGTGCCCTCGCCTCCTTCGAGGCCACCCGCTACGCCACCGGCCGGAAGAACGCCCTGCGCATCGAACTCAACGGGGAGCGCGGATCGCTCGCCTTCGACCTGGAGCGGCTCAACGAGTTGTCCTTCCACGACGGCACCGAGCCCGGCGCGGAGGCGGGCTTCCGCCGGATCCTCGTCACCGAACCCGACCACCCCTACCTGGACGCCTGGTGGCCGCCGGGCCACGGCCTCGGCTACGAACACACCTTCGTCCACCAGGCCCGCGACCTCGTCCACGCCATCGCCGAGGGCCGCCGCCCCGAACCCTCCTTCGCCGACGGGCTGCAAGTGCAGCGCGTGCTCGCGGCGGTCGAGGAGAGCGCCGAGAAGAACTCCGTCTACACACCGATCGCGCTCTGAGGAGGGCCTGCTTCCGATGCCACGCACCTTCACGCTCTTCACCGGCCAGTGGGCGGACCTCCCCCTGGAGGAAGTCTGCCGCCTGGCCCGCGACTTCGGTTACGACGGCCTGGAACTCGCCTGCTGGGGAGACCACTTCGAGGTCGACAAGGCACTCGCCGACCCGTCGTACCTGGACGGCCGCCGGGCCCTGCTCGACAAGTACGGCCTCAAGTGCTGGGCCGTCTCCAACCACCTGGTCGGCCAGGCCGTCTGCGACGCCATCATCGACGAGCGGCACCAGGCGATCGTGCCGGGGGAGGTGTGGGGCGACGGAGACCCGGAGGGGGTCCGGCAGCGGGCCGCGGAGCGCATGAAGGACACCGCCCGGGCAGCGGCCGCCTTCGGGGTGAACACCGTCATCGGGTTCACCGGATCCGCCATCTGGCACCTCGTCGCCATGTTCCCGCCCGCCCCCGAGGCGATGATCGAACGCGGCTACCAGGACTTCGCCGACCGCTGGAACCCGATCCTGGACGTCTTCGACGCCGAGGGCGTGCGGTTCGCGCACGAGGTCCACCCCAGCGAGATCGCCTACGACTACTGGACGACGGTGCGCGCGCTGGAGGGCGGTGGGCCGGCGCCCCGCCTTCGGGCTCAACTTCGACCCCTCGCACTTCGTCTGGCAGGACCTCGACCCGGTCGGCTTCCTCTGGGACTTCCGCGACCGCATCTACCACGTCGACTGCAAGGAGGCCCGCAAGCGCCTCGACGGACGCAACGGCCGGCTCGGCTCCCACCTGCCCTGGGGCGACCCCAGGCGCGGCTGGGACTTCGTCTCCGCAGGCCACGGCGACGTCCCCTGGGAGGACGTCTTCCGGATGCTGCGCTCCATCGACTACCAGGGCCCGGTCTCCGTCGAGTGGGAGGACGCCGGCATGGACCGGCTCCAGGGCGCGCCCGAGGCGCTGACCCGTCTCAAGGCCTTCGACTTCGAGCCGCCCAGCGCGTCCTTCGACGCGGCGTTCAACAGCTGAACCACGCACCTTCCTCGTGTTCAGGTCACACACACCTCCGGGGTGACGGCGCACCCCGGCGCCCGCACCGCACGTCCACGCACCCATCCCGTACGGCCCACCCCGTTCCCGGAGGGACTTCGTGCACAGAACCAGACCGAGAAGCGCCCGCGCCACGAGGGGCCCCGAACTGCGCACCGCTCTCGCCCTGTTCACCGGCCTGCTCCTCGCCGTGGGCACCCCGGCCACGGTCGCCGGTGCCCACCCCGGCCACCCGGAACACGACGCACCGGCCGCCGCCGAGGGGCAGTTCCAGCAGGTGCCGCTCGCCAAGGGCGAACCAGAGATGGGCGAGCCCATGTCGCTCGCCGTACTCCCGGACCGCAGCGTGCTGCACACCTCGCGCGACGGCACGCTGCGCCTCACCGACCAGGGCGGCGTCACCAAGGTCGCCGGCAAGATCCCCGTCTACAGCCATGACGAGGAAGGCCTCCAGGGTGTCGGCGTCGACCCGGACTTCAAGAACAACCGGGCGATCTACCTCTACTACGCCCCGCCGCTCGACACCCCCGCGGGCGACGCCCCGGAGACCGGCACCGCCGAGGACTTCAAGAAGTTCGACGGCGTCAACCGCCTCTCCCGCTTCGTACTGAACACCAACGGCACACTGAACACGGCCAGCGAGAAGAAGGTCATCGACGTCGCGGCCTCCCGCGGCACCTGCTGCCACGTCGGCGGCGACATCGACTTCGACGCGGACGGCAACCTCTACCTGTCGACCGGCGACGACACCAACCCCTTCGCCTCCGACGGCTACACGCCGATCGACGACCGGCCGAACCGCAACCCGGCCTTCGACGCGCGCCGCAGCTCCGCCAACACCAACGACCTGCGCGGCAAGATCCTGCGCATCAAGGTCGCCGAGGACGGCTCGTACACCGTCCCGGAGGGCAACCTCTTCGCCCCGGGCACCGAGAAGACCCGCCCCGAGATCTACGCGATGGGCTTCCGCAACCCGTTCCGGATGAGCGTCGACGACAAGACCGGCATCGTCCACGTCGGCGACTACGGCCCTGACGCGGGCGCCGCCGACCCCAAGCGCGGCCCGGCGGGGCAGGTCGAGTTCGCCAAGGTCACCAAGGCCGCGAACTTCGGCTGGCCGTTCTGCACCGGCAACAACGACGCCTACGTCGACTACGACTTCGCCACCAAGGAGTCCGGCGAGAAGTTCGACTGCGCCGCTCCGAAGAACACCTCGCCCTACAACACGGGCCTCACCGACCTGCCGCCCGCGCAGGCCGCCTGGATCCCGTACGACGACGCCTCCGTGCCCGAGTTCGGCAGCGGCTCCGAGTCCCCGATGGCCGGCCCCGTCTACCGCTACGACCCCGGGCTCGACTCCAAGGTGAAGTTCCCCGAGGCCTACGACGGTGACTTCTTCGCCGGTGAGTTCGGGCGCCGCTGGATCAAGCGGATCGAGCAGAACGACGACGGCTCCGTCGCGAAGATCAACGACTTCCCGTGGACCGGCACCCAGATCATGGACATGGAGTTCGGCCCCGACGGCGCGCTCTACGTCCTCGACTACGGCGTCTCCTGGTTCCAGGGCGACGAGAACTCCGCGCTGTACCGCATCGAGAACGCCGAGGACGGCTTCTCCCCGATCGCCGAGGTCAGCGCCGACAAGACGTCCGGAGCGGCCGGCCTGAAGGTCACCTTCACCGGCTCCGCCAAGGACGCCGACTCCCCGAACCTCACCTACAGCTGGGACTTCGGCGACGGTACCAAGGGCGAGGGCCTCAACCCCACCCACACGTACAGGAAGGTCGGGACCTACACCGCCACCTTCACGGCCAAGGACCCCGAGGGGAACACCGGCAACGCCAGCACCCGGATCGTGGTCGGCAACACCGAGCCCAAGGTGAAGATGGACATCCCGGGCAACGGCACCATGGCCGAGTTCGGCAAGCCCGTCCCCTTCAAGGTGACCGTCACCGACCCCGAGGAGACGATCGACTGCTCCAAGGTCAAGGTCACCTACAGCCTCGGCCACGACTCCCACGCCCACGAACTGACCAGCGAGATGGGCTGCGAGGGCACCCTGACACCGCCCCCCGGTGACGGCGGCCACGACCCCAACGCCAACATCTACGGCGTCGTCGGCGCCAGTTACACCGACGGCGGGGCGAACGGCCAGGAGGCCCTGACCGGCACCGCCCGCGCCGTGCTCCAGCCGCTGCACCGCCAGGGCGAGCACTTCACCACCCAGTCGGGCATCTCGCTGATCGACAAGACCGGCGCCAACGGCGGCAAGACCGTCGGCAACATCGACGACGGCGACTGGATCTCCTTCTCCCCCTACCGGTTCGACGGGCAGAAGAAGATGACCGTGCGGGCCTCCTCCGGCGGCGCGGGCGGCTTCATCGAACTGCGCACCGGCTCGCCCGACGGTCCGCTGCACGGCTCGGCGTACATCCCGCCGACCGGCGGCTGGGAGACCTTCCAGAACATCGACGTGCCCCTGCGGTCGCTGCCGAAGAAGACCACGGACATCTACCTGGTCTTCAAGGGCGGCGAGGGCGCGCTGTACGACGTGGACGACTTCGAGTTCTCCAACGAGCCGTTCACGGGCGGCAAGAAGGTCCTGGTCTTCTCCAAGACCGGAGGCTTCCGGCACGACTCCATCCCGGCCGGCATCACCGCCCTCAAGGAGCTCGGCGGCCCGGCCGGCATCACGGTCGACGCGACCGAGGAGGCCCGGCAGTTCACCACGACCAACCTCGCCAAGTACGACGCGGTGGCCTTCCTGTCCACCACCGGTGACGTCCTCGACGCCGAGCAGCAGAAGGCGTTCGAGAACTACGTGGCCGGCGGCGGCGGGTACATGGGCATCCACGCGGCTGCCGACACCGAGTACGACTGGCCGTTCTACGGCGGCCTGGTCGGCGCCTACTTCGACTCGCACCCCGCCATCCAGAAGGCCACCGTGCGTGTCGAGGACCACGACCACCCGTCCACCGCGCACCTCGGCGACGCCTGGGAGCGCACCGACGAGTGGTACAACTACCGCACCAACCCGCGTGAGCAGGCCAAGGTGCTCGCCACCCTGGACGAGACCACCTACCAGGGCGGCACCATGAAGGGCGACCACCCGATCGCCTGGTGCCAGAGCTACGGCGGCGGCCGCTCCTTCTACACCGGCGGCGGCCACACCAAGGAGTCCTACGCCGAGGAGGCCTTCCGCGCTCATCTGCTCGGCGGTCTCCAGTACGCCACCGGCCAGGTGAAGGCGGACTGCAAGCCGGGCAAGGACTACCGGAAGATCTTCAACGGCCAGACGCTGGACGGCTGGAAGCAGGCCGGCCCCGGCACGTTCAACGTCAAGGACGGCACCCTGGAGACCGAGGGCGGCATGGGCCTGCTCTGGTACCAGGCCAAGGAGCTGAAGTCGTACTCGCTCAAGCTCGACTGGAAGATGCGGGGCGACGACAACTCCGGGATCTTCGTGGGCTTCCCGGCCTCCGACGACCCCTGGTCCGCGGTGAACAAGGGCTACGAGATCCAGATCGACGCCACGGACGCGGCCGACCGCACCACGGGCTCCGTCTACTCGTTCAAGTCGGCGAACATCAAGGCCCGTGACCAGGTTCTGCGGCCGCCCGGCCAGTGGAACTCCTACGAGATCAAGGTCCAGGGCGAACGCCTCCAGGTGTTCCTCAACGGAGTCAAGATCAACGACTTCACCAACAAGGACCCCGAGCGGAGCCTGACCGACGGCTACATCGGCCTGCAGAACCATGGCGCCGACGACCAGGTCTCCTTCCGCACCATCCAGTTGAAGGAACTGCCCGTCAAGGGTGACTGAACGGCGGCGGGCGGGGGACGCCGGACCCCCGCCCGCCGTCTCCTGCCACCCCGGGTTCACGCACGATCAGGAGGCTGCCCATGTCCGCGTCCCTCTCCCGACCGCGTGTGGGGGTGTGGCTGATCGGAGCACGAGGCTCCGTCGCCACCACCGTCGTCACGGGGTGCGCCGCCGTCAGCGCGGGACTGCATCCGCCCACCGGCATGGTGACCGAGACACCGGCGTTCACCGGCAGCGGCCTGCCCGCGCTGTCCGACCTCGTCTTCGGGGGCCACGACACCCTCGACTGCCCCCTGCCCAAACGCGCCGAGGCCCTGACCGCCGGCGGCGTCCTCCCGCCGGGCGTCGCCACCGCCGTCGCCGCGGAACTCGCGGTCGCCGACCGGGAGATCAGGCCCGGTGGCCCGACGCCGGGGGACACCAGGAGCGAAGCCGAACTGATCACGGCCTTCGCCGGCGACATACGCGACTTCGTGCACCGCCACGAGCTGGAGCGGGCCGTGGTGGTGAACGTCGCCTCCACCGAACCCGCGTCCCACGGGCCCCACGCCCCGCTGCCGGCCAGCACCCTGTACGCGCTGGCGGCCCTGCGCGCGGGCTGCTCCTACGTCAACTTCACCCCCTCCGAGGGCATGCACCACCCCGTTGCCGCCCGCGAGGCCGAGCGGAGCGGCCTGCCCCACGCCGGCCGGGACGGCAAGACCGGGCAGACACTGCTGCGAGCCGTACTGGGCCCGATGTTCGCCCAGCGTGCCCTCACGGTCCGCGCCTGGTCCGGGACCAACCTCCTCGGCGGCGGCGACGGCGCGGCCCTCGCCGACCCCGCCGCCGCGGCGGCGAAGAACGCCGGCAAGGAACGCGTCCTCGCCGACACCCTCGGCAGCGTCCCCGAGGGCGAGGTCCACATCGACGACGTCCCCGCCCTCGGCGACTGGAAGACCGCCTGGGACCACATCGCCTTCGACGGTTTCCTCGGCACCCGCATGATCCTCCAGACCATCTGGCAGGGCTGCGACTCCGCCCTGGCGGCTCCGCTCGTCCTCGACCTCGCCCGCCTGACGGCACGTGCCCACGAGACGGGGCTGTCCGGACCGCTCGGCGCACTCGGCTTCTACTTCAAGGACCCGGTGGGGGAGGGGCCGTCGGGGCTGGGTGAGCAGTACGAGGCACTGGTCCGGTTCGCACTGAGCCTCGGCGAGGGGAAGGAGGGCCGCCGGTGACACGGCGCGAGAACGCTCCCGGCCGCCAGGGCGGCACAGGGGAGGCGGCCACCCAGACGCGCCCCGAGCCCCACGGCCGCTCAGGGCGCGCTCGCGCCTGGGCCGAACTCCTGCGGCTGCCCGCCCTGTTCAGCGTGCCGGGCGACGCCCTCGCCGGCACCGCCGCCGCCGGGGCACCGCCCAACTCCCGCACCCTGCTCGCCATCGGCTCCTCCCTCTGCCTGTACGAGGCCGGCATGGCCCTCAACGACTGGGCGGACCGCGAGGTGGACGCCGTCGAACGCCCGCACCGCCCCCTGCCCTCCGGCCGCGTCCGGCCGTCCGCCGCGCTCACCGCGGCCTGCGTCCTCACCGCGGGCGGACTGGCGCTCGCGGCCCGAGCAGGCCGCCCGGCCCTGGCCGTCGCCGCGCCCCTGGCGGCGACCGTCTGGGCCTACGACCTCACCCTGAAGCACACCCCCGCGGGCCCCGTGGCCATGGCAGCGGCCCGCGGACTCGACCTGCTCCTGGGAGCCGCCGCCACGACCGGCCGGGCCCGAGAGGCACTGCCCTCCGCGGCCCTCCTCGGCACCCACACCCTCGCCGTCACGACCGTCTCCCGGCAGGAAGCCCAGGGCGGCTCGCCCCTGGCCCCCTTGGCGGCGCTCGCCACGACCGCCCTGCTGACCCGTGCGGTCACCAACCGCCGCCCGGACCACCGAGAAGCAGCCGCTCATGACCTCCCCGGGCCCCGGGCCACTCGGCCTCCCGAGCCTGCGCCCGGCCGGAAAGCCGCGGCACATGTCACCACCCTCCTCGCAGCCGCCTACGCCGCCACCACCGCCCGGCCCTACGTCCACGCCGCCCTCAACCCCTCACCTCCTCTCACCCAACGAGCCGTCGGCGCCGGCATCCGCGCCACGATCCCCCTCCAGGCCACCCTGGCCGCCCGCTCCGAGGGACCGGCCAGGGCCCTCCTCATAGCGGCCCTGGCACCGCTCGGAGCCAGGTTCGCGAAGAAGGTGAGCGTGACGTGACCCCAGGGACCGCTCCTCTCGCCGCCCCCCGGCGTCTGCGCTTCGGCTACGGCACCAACGGCCTCGCCGACCTCCGGCTCGACGACGCGCTCTCCCTGCTCGCCGACCTCGGCTACGACGGCGTCGGGCTGACCCTCGACCACATGCACCTCGACCCGCTCGCCCCCGGCCTCGCCACCCGCACCCGCGAGGTCGCGCACCGACTGGGCGAGCTCGGTCTCGGCGTCACCGTGGAGACGGGCGCCCGCTATGTGCTAGACCCGCGCCGCAAACACGGCCCCTCCCTGCTGGACCCTGACCCCGGTGACCGGGCCAGCCGCGTCGACCTGCTCCTGCGAGCCGTCCGGGTCGCGGCCGACCTCGGCGCGCACGCGGTGCACTGCTTCAGCGGGGTCGTCCCGGCGGGCACCGACACCGACACCGCGTGGAAGCGCCTCGCCGAGAGCCTCACGCCCGTCCTGGAGGCCGCCGCGTCCGCCGGCACACCGCTCGCCGTCGAACCCGAACCGGGCCACCTCCTCGCCACCCTGGCCGACTTCCACCACCTCCGACGCATCCTCGGCGACCCCGAGCCCCTCGGTCTCACCCTCGACCTCGGCCACTGCCACTGCCTCGAACCCCTCTCTCCCGCCGACTGCGTGCGCGACGCCGCCCCCTGGCTGCGGCACGTCCAGATCGAGGACATGCGGCGCGGCGTCCACGAGCACCTCCCCTTCGGGGACGGCGAGATCGACTTCCCGCCGGTCCTGGCGGCCCTCGCCACCTCGGGCTACCAGGGCCTGACCGTCGTCGAGCTGCCCCGCCACTCCCACGCCGGTCCCCACTACGCCGAACACTCCCTCCCGTTCCTCCAGCACGCCGAGCGGACCGCGGCCACCCTGACGCGGTCCCCCGCTCCGGCCCTCCAGCAGGCCGCGCCACCCCACGGCGCTCCCTCCACCACCCCTGAAGGGAGCAGCACCAGATGACCCACCCCCGCGCCACACCCCCGGCGAGAACGGAGAGCACCACCCACACCGGCCGACCAGGTCCCGACACCGCCCGCACCCCCTCCCTCACCGATCTCCGTGACCACCTCACCACCCAGCTCGACCCGGCCGCCCGCGCCTGGCTGGAGCACGCCCTGGACGAGGCCACCGCCCACCCCGGCCTCCACGGACCCATCTCCGTGTGGGAACTGCGTCTCGCCGAGGCCGGCCGCCGTTGCGGAGCCGCGCACGCCGACGCCGCACGCGTCCTCATCCTCGACGCGGCCCACGCCGACACGGACGCCCTCACCCGGGTGTACTTCCAGGGCACCGCCGACGAGCGCCGCGCCGTCCTGCACGCCCTGCCCCACCTCGTGTCCGGCCCGGGCGCCCTCCCGCTCGTCGAGGACGCCCTGCGCACCAACGACACCCGGCTCCTCGGCGTCGCCGTCGGCCCGTACGCGGCTCGGCACCTGCCGCCCCACGACTGGCGTCACGCCGTGCTGAAGTGCCTGTTCACCGGTGTGCCCGTCGACCGCGTGGCAGGTCTGGAGGAGCGCTCCCGCGGCGACGGCGAACTCGCCCGCATGCTGGCCGACCACGCCGCCGAACGCACCGCCGCCGGCCGCCCCGTCCCCGAGGACCTGCACCGCGTCCTGGACCTGACCGAGTCCGTTCCCCCGGCCCCCGGCGCGGACCACCCCCACGGCAAGGAGTCCTGATGCGCATCTTCGACCCGCACATCCACATGACGTCCCGGACCACCGACGACTACGAGGCCATGCACGCCGCCGGCGTCCGCGCCGTCGTCGAACCCTCCTTCTGGCTCGGCCAGCCCCGCACCTCCCCCGCCTCCTTCCGTGACTACTTCGACTCCCTCCTCGGCTGGGAGCCCTTCCGCGCCGCCCAGTACGGCATCGCCCACCACTGCACCATCGCCCTCAACCCCAAGGAGGCGAACGACCCGCGCTGCGCGCCCGTCCTCGACGAGCTGCCCCGGTATCTCGTCAAGGACAACGTCGTGGCCGTCGGCGAGATCGGCTACGACTCGATGACCCCCGCCGAGGACACCGCCCTCGCCGCGCAGCTCCAGCTCGCCGCCGACCACGGCCTGCCCGCCCTCGTGCACACCCCGCACCGCGACAAGCTCGCCGGTCTGCGCCGCACCCTCGACGCCGTCCGCGAGTCCGCACTCCCCGCGGAACGCGTCCTGGTCGACCACCTCAACGAGACCACCGTCAAGGAGGCCAAGGACAGCGGCTGCTGGCTGGGTTTCTCCGTCTACCCGGACACCAAGATGGACGAGGAGCGGATGGTGGCCATCCTGCGCGCCTACGGGCCCGAGCAGGTCCTGGTCAACTCCGCCGCGGACTGGGGGAAGAGCGACCCGCTCAAGACCCGCAAGGTCGCCGACCTGATGCTGGCCGAGGGCTTCGGCGAGGACGACGTCGACCGGGTGCTGTGGCGCAACCCCGTCGCCTTCTACGGGCTCAGCGGCCGGCTGAACCTGGACGTCACCGGCACGGAGGCCACCCACGAGGGCAACTCCATCCTCCGCGGCGCCCCGAAGGACCCGCACGAGCCGGACCCCGGCCCGCAGGCGCCGGTCCGCGTCCCCGCCACGGAGGCGTGAACCATGCGCTTCCGCCACCCCGACGGCTCCACCGTCCACCTCGCCTACTGCACCAACGTCCACCCCGCCGAGACCCTCGACGGCGTCCTCGCCCAGCTCCGGGACCACTGCGAACCCGTGCGCCGCCGCCTGGGCCGCGACCGGCTCGGCATCGGGCTCTGGCTCGCCAAGGACGCCGCCCGCACCCTGCACACCGACCCGTCCGCACTGCGCGGGCTGCGCGGTGAGCTCGACCGGCGCGGCCTCGAGGTCGTCACTCTCAACGGCTTTCCCTACGAGGGCTTCGGTGCCGAGGAGGTCAAGTACCGCGTCTACAAACCGGACTGGGCCGATCCCGAACGCCTCGACCACACCACCGCCCTGGCCCGGGTCCTCGCCGGGCTCCTCCCCGACGACGTCACCGACGGCACCATCTCCACCCTCCCCTTGGCCTGGCGCACCGCGTACGACGAGGAGCGCGCGGAGACCGCCCGCGCCGCCCTGCGCACCCTCGCCGAACGCCTCGACGCCATCGAGGAGCTGACCGGCCGCTCCATCCGCGTCGGGCTGGAACCGGAACCTGGCTGTGTCGTCGAGACCACCCACGACGCCATCGCCCCGCTCACCGCGATCGCCCACGACCGCATCGGCATCTGTGTCGACACCTGCCACCTCGCCACCTCCTTCGAAGACCCGCACACCGCCCTGGACGCCCTCACCGCGGCCCGCGTCCCCGTCGTCAAATCCCAGCTCTCCGCCGCACTGCACGCCGAACACCCCCATCTCCCCGAGGTCCGTGAAGCTCTCGCCGCCTTCGCCGAACCCCGCTTCCTGCACCAGACCCGTACCTCCACCGCCGCCGGCCTGCGCGCCACCGACGACCTCGACGAGGCCCTCGCGGGCCACGCCCTGCCGGACGCCGCCCCCTGGCGGGCCCACTTCCACGTCCCCCTGCACGCGGACCCCGCCGCACCTCTCACCTCCACACTCCCGGTCCTGCAATCCGCACTGACCCGGCTCGTCGGCGGCCCTGCCCCGCTCACCCGCCACCTGGAGGTCGAGACCTACACCTGGCAGGCCCTCCCGCCCGAGCTGCGCCCCAAGGGCCGCGCCCAGCTCGCCGAGGGCATAGCCGCCGAACTCGCCCTCGCCCGCGACCTGTTGACGGACCTCGGCCTGAAGGAGCTGCCATGAGCACCCCTGAGCACCCGGCCCCCGACACTCATGGCCGCCCCACCCCGCTCCTCGTCCTCGACGTCGTCGGCCTCACCCCCCGTCTCCTCGACCACATGCCCCATCTCAAGGCGCTCGGCCGATCCGGCTCCCACGCCCCGCTGAGCACCGTCCTGCCCGCCGTCACCTGCGCCGCCCAGTCCACGTTCCTCACCGGCACCATGCCCTCGGAGCACGGCATCGTCGGCAACGGCTGGTACTTCCGCGAACTCGGCGACGTCCTCCTGTGGCGCCAGCACAACGGACTCGTGGCCGGCGACAAACTCTGGGACGCCGCCCGCCGCGCCCACCCCGGCTACACCGTCGCCAACATCTGCTGGTGGTACGCCATGGGCGCCGACACCGACATCACGGTCACCCCCCGTCCCGTCTACTACGCCGACGGCCGCAAGGAACCCGACTGCTACACCAGACCGGCCGCGCTCCACGACGAACTCACCGAGAAACTCGGTACGTTCCCCCTGTTCCACTTCTGGGGCCCCGGAGCGGACCTCGTCTCGAGCCGGTGGATCATCGACGCCACCCGTCACATCATCCGCACCCGGCACCCCGACCTGACGCTCTGCTACCTCCCTCACCTCGACTACGACCTACAGCGCTATGGCCCCGACGACCCGCGCTCCCTGAAGGCCGCCGCCGACCTCGACGCCGCCATGGCCCCGCTCCTGGACGACGCCCGCGCCGAGGGCCGCACGGTCGTCGCCCTGTCCGAGTACGGCATCACCCGGGTGAACCGGCCCGTCGACATCAACCGCGCCCTGCGCCGCGCCGGCCTGCTGGAGGTGCACACGCAGGACGGCATGGAGTACCTCGACCCGATGGCGTCCCGGGCCTTCGCCGTCGCCGACCACCAGATCGCCCACGTCTATGTGCGCCGCCCCGAAGACCTCGACGCCACCCGGGCCGCACTCGACGGCCTGCCGGGAATCGGCCAACTCCTCGACGACGAGGGCAAGAAGACCCACCATCTCGACCATCCCCGCGCGGGCGAACTCGTCGCCGTGGCGGAACCGGACGCCTGGTTCACGTACTACTACTGGCTCGACGACGCCCACGCGCCCGACTTCGCGCAGCTCGTCGAGATCCACCGCAAACCCGGCTACGACCCGGTCGAGCTCTTCATGGATCCCCTCGACCCCTACGTCAAGGTCAAGGCGGCCACCGCACTGGCGCGCAAGAAGCTCGGCATGCGCTACCGCATGGCGGTCGTGCCCCTGGATCCCTCACCTATTCGCGGCAGCCACGGCCGCCTTCCGGAGAGCGACGACGACGGTCCGCTCCTCATCTGCTCCACCCCCCGTGCCGTCGGTGACCGCGTCGCGGCCACCGATGTGAAGTCACTGCTGCTCCGACTCGCCGGTCTCGCCTGAGGCCGTAGCGCTCAGTTCCGACTGGTCACAAGTGAAGCACTCACCACTGACAACGCCACGCGATCACGAGGAGTTCCCCGCATGAGCCGCTTCTCCCAGCCCGACCCCGAGCTCACCCACCGCCTCAGCAGACGCGGCATGCTCGGCGTTGCCGCCGGAGCCACCGCCGCCGCCCTGCTCGGCGCCGCCGCCCCCGCGACCGCCGCCCCCGCGTCGGCCGCCACTGCCTCCGGGGCCAAGGGCCGTGGCCGCCCCGTCCTGCCGCCCGGCCGCCTCGGCATCCAGCTCTACAGCCTGCGCGACAAGGTCTCCACCCTCGGCTTCGGCCCCGTCTTCGCGGAACTGGAGAAGTACGGCTACGACGAGGTCGAGTTCGCCGGTTACACCCAGGGCTCGGCGGGCCCGATCACGCTCGCCCAGCTGAAGCGGCTGGCACGCAACCACGGCCTGAACCCGATCGGCAGCCATGTCGGCTACTACTCCGACGACCCGAACGCCTACACCTTCGCCCAGAACCTCACCAAGGTCCTCGACGACGCCCAGGCCCTCGGCCTCAAGCACATCGGCACGGCCTCCGGCCCGTTCCGCTACGGCTCGACCGTCGACGCCTGGAAGCGCGCCGCCGACGACTTCAACACCTACGGCGCGGCCGCCAGGGCCCGGGGCATGAAGTTCTACCAGCACAACCACTCCGAGGAGTTCTCCTTCGCCACCGACAACCCCAAGGTCCGCCTCTACGACGTCCTCCTCAAGGAGACCGACCCGGATCTCGTCCACCTGGAGATGGACATCTACTGGGCGTACGTCGGCCAGTTCCGCTTCTCCAAGCGCCCCGACGGCACGCCCGCGCCCTTCGAGCCGCTGGACTACGTCCTCGAGCGGCCCGACCGCTACCCGCTGTTCCACGTGAAGGACGGGGTGAGCGACCCGTCGAACCCGTACGGCTACCGCATGACCGACGTCGGCGACGGTGACATCGACTACCAGCGGTTCATCTCCGCCGTGACCCGGCTGCGCGGCCACCGCCTGGCCCACCACTGGCAGGCCGAGCACGACAACCCGGCCGAGTCGCTCACCTTCGCGCGCCGCTCCAGCGCGCACCTGCACTCACTGCGGGAGAAGTGCTGACAGCCGTCGCGACATGAGCAGGCCCCTCCCGGACGGGGAGGGGCCTCCTCACATGGGGGACGGTCTGCGGCGTCGGATGGTGTCGTGCGGACGGGCTGCTCACCGTTCAAGGGGCAGCCGTCACGTCAGGTCACGTCCTCACCGAGCGGTCGAGGGTTGGGAGCGACGCGCTTCTCCCTGTCGCGCCCCGGCGGGGTGAGGAACACCGCCACACAGCCGGCGAAGAGCGAGATGGAGCCGGCCAGGATGAAGGCACCGGAGTGTCCCCAGGCGCTGACGACCACGGCGCCCATACCCGCGCCCAGACCGGAGACGAGCTTGGCGCTGTAGACCATGCCGTAGTTGGAGGCGTTGTTGTTCTCACCGAAGTAGTCGGCGGTGAGCGCCGCGAACATCGGGAAGATGGCACCGCCGCCGAAGCCGGAGATCGCCGAGAAGATCAGGAACAGCGTCAGGTTCTTGCTGTCGGCCGCCCAGAGGATGCCGTACTGGGCGAGGCCCAGGATGAGGCAGACGACGAGCAGGCACCGCTTGCGGCCGTAGAGGTCGGAGAGCCAGCCTATGACGCCGCGGCCGGTACCGTTGACGACCGCCTTCAGGGACATCGCCGTCGCCACGATGCCGCCCGCGAACCCGGCCTCCTCGCCGATGTCCACCTGGAAGGCGATACCGAAGATGTTCACGCCGGACGTGCACGCCAGACAGAACCACATCAGGGCCACCCGACCGGTCTTCCACGCCTCCTTGGGGGAGTACTGGCGGACCGCCGGCGGGTTCATCCGCAGCGAGCGGGCCGCACGGGGGTCGTTCGGCGGGTTGAGCGGGTCGATCGAGGCGGGCCACCAGTTCTTCGGCGGGTCCTTGAAGAAGTAGCCGGAGCAGGCGACGAGCCCGGCCAGGAACACACCCACCGAGACCAGCACCCAGCGGAAGTTGGTGAGGTCCATGTAGCCGTTGAAGAGGAACACGAAGGGCACCGAACCGTAGGCGAAACCGCCGTTGACGAAGCCCGTCTTGCCGCCCTTGCGCTCCGGATACCACTTGCCCACCATGTTGACGCAGGTGGCGTACACCATGCCCGCGCCCATCCCGCTGAACATGCTGAAGCCGATGTAGGCGAAGACGACGTGCGGCGCGAAGGCCAGCGACAGATAGCCCATCAGCGTGCCCGTCGCGCCGAGCATCATCGCCCAGCGGGCCGGCAGTTTCCCGCTCTCACGCAGCTTGCCCGCGGGGAAGGCCACCGCGGCCTGGAAGAAGACCCAGACGGTCATCATCCAGAAGATGTGCATGCTGTTCCACTGGTGTGCCGTGTGCAGGGTGTCCTCGGCGGACGCGAAGGCGTACTCGGCGGAGGAGATGCCCATCATGCCGACCCAGGGCAGGATCACCATCCACTTGCGCTTGCGCCCCATGATGTCGATGTCGGACTCGCCGACGCGGTAGACGCGTCCGTTCTTGTCGGTCACCTCGCGATAGGCGGCGACCTGTGGAACGTCGGTGGTTGTCACGGTTGTTTGCACCCCTTGCGTCGAAAGATCTGGCCAGCGCCCCCTGTCCCATGCCTTTCGTGCGCGTACGGGTCCCGGGGCCGGCCGACGCGCACCGTCGGCCGGCCCCCGCTCCCTCACCTCATGTACCGCCCCCCAGCACACCCGCCTCCCGCGCCCAGCGGTACTTGGCGCCGAGCACGGCCACCGGCTTCTCGGTCGTGTAGGGATACGCCACGACCCCTCGTTCGAAGAGGTACTGGCAGGCCTCCTCGACCTCCACGTCGCCCGCGAGGGACGCCACCACCGGCTTCTCGATCCCGCGCTCCCGGAACTCGGCCACCACGCGCGCGGTGAGCTCCGCGAAGACCATCGGAGGAGTGACGATGGTGTGCCAGTAGCCGAGGACCAGGGCGTGGATGCGCGGATCCTCCAGGCCCAGCCGGATCGTCGCCTCGTACGTCGACGGCGGCTCGCCGCCGGTGATGTCCACGGGGTTGCCCGCAGCCCCGAACGGCGGGATGAACGCGCGGAACGCCTCGTCGAGGTCGGGCGGGATCTCCATCAGGGACAGGCCGTTGTCCGTGACCGCGTCCGACAGCAGCACCCCGCTGCCACCGGCCCCGGTGATGATCACGACGTTGTCGCCCTTGGGGGCGGGAAGCACCGGCAACGCGCGCGCGTACTCCAGCATGTCGTTCAGTCCCGGTGCCCGGATGACCCCCGCCTGCCGCAGGATGTCGTCGTACACGGCGTCGTCTCCCGCGAGGGCCCCGGTGTGCGAACCGGCCGCCTTCGCGCCCGCCGCCGTACGGCCCGCCTTCAGCACGACCACCGGCTTCTTCGGCACGGTCGCCCGGGCGGCCTCCACGAAGGCACGCCCGTCCTTCAGGTCCTCCAGGTGCATCGCGATGCACTGGGTGTTGGGGTCCTCCCCGAACCAGGTCAGCAGGTCGTCCTCGTCCAGGTCCGACTTGTTGCCGAGCCCGACGATCGCCGACACGCCCGTTTTGGTGGTGCGCGCGAAACCCAGGATGGCCATCCCGATGCCGCCCGACTGTGAGGTCAGCGCCACCCCGCCCTTGACGTCGTACGGCGTGCAGAACGTGGCGCACAGGTCCTGCCAGGTCGAGTAGTAGCCGTAGATGTTCGGTCCCAGCAGCCGCACGCCGTACCGCTCGGCGATCGTCACGATCTCCGCCTGGAGTTCGTGCTCGCCGGTCTCCGCGAAACCGGAGGGGATCAGCACGGCGTTCGGGATCTTCTTGCGTCCCACCTCCTCCAGGGCGGAGGCCACGAACTTGGCCGGGATCGCGAAGACCGCCACATCCACCTCACCGGGAACGTCCGTGACACTCTTGTACGCCTTGCGGCCCAGAATGTCATCGGCCTTGGGGTTCACCGGGTGGATGTCGCCCGCGAAGCCCCCGTCGACCAGGTTGCGCATCACGGAGTTGCCGATCTTGCCCTGCTCGTTGGACGCGCCGATGACGGCGACCGAGCGCGGTTGCATCAGCCGGCGCATCGACGCGAGGATCTCGTCCCGCGAGTACTTCCTGCGCGGCGGGGGCTGTGAGTCGGCGAGGATCACCCGGATGTCGGCCGCGACGGCCCCCTCCGCCGTCGCGATCACCGGGTTGAGGTCCACCTCGGCGATCTCCGGGAAGTCCGCGACGAGTTCCGACACCCGGCGGATCTGCTCGGCCACGGCCCAGCGGTCCACGCCGGCCTGGCCGCGCACCCCGCGCAGGATCTCCGCCGACCGGATCGAGTCCAGCATGGACAGCGCCTCGTCGGGCTTGACCGGGGCGAGCCGGAACGTGACGTCCTTGAGGACCTCGACGAGCACTCCACCGAGCCCGAAGGCGACCACCTTCCCGAACGTCGGGTCCGTGACCGCCCCGACGATGACCTCCTGCCCCTTCGGCAGCAGCTCCTGCACCTGCACGCCCGAGATGCGGGCGGCGGGGTCGTAGGCGCGGGCGTTGTCGACGATGGTGTGGAACGCGGCCCGTACGTCCGCGGACCCCTCGACGCCGACGATCACCCCGCCGGCGTCGGTCTTGTGCAGGATGTCCGGCGAGACGATCTTCATCACGACGGGCCCGCCGAAGCGCGCCGCGAACGCCACGGCCTCGTCGACGTCGGTCGCCAGTTCCTCGCCGGGTACGGCGATCCCGTACGCGTCGGCGATCACCTTGCCCTCGGGCGCGGTCAGCGCGGTCCGGCCCTCGGCGCGCACGGAGTCGAGGAGGGAGCGCACGCGCAGAATCCGGTCTTCGGCCATCACGTCAGATCACCCCGTTCGACTTGAGCAGGCGCACTTCCTCGTCGCCGAGGCCGAGTTCGCCGACGTAGACCTCTTCGTTGTGCTCACCGAGCAGCGGGGAACTGGTCACGGCCACGGGGGAGTCCGACAGCTTGAGCGGACTGCCGACGGTCACGAACTCGCCGCGCTGCGGATGCGGCACGGTGACCACCATCTCGTTGGCGACCAGCGACCGGTCCTCGATGATCTCCCGCGTGGACAGGATCGGCCCGCACGGGATGTTGTGGGCGTTGAGCCGCTCCAGCACCTCCCACTTGGGCAGCGTCGAGGACCACTCCTCGATCAGCTGGAACATCTTGTTCAGCTTGGGCAGCCGCGCCTCGGGCGTCGCCCACTCGGGGTCCTCGGCCAGCTCGGGCCGGCCGATGAGTTCACTGATCGGCCGCCAGCCGACGGGCTGCACGATGACGTACACGTAGTCGTTCGGGCCGCCCGGCGCGCACTTGACCGCCCAGCCGGGCTGGCCGCCGCCGGACGCGTTCCCGGACCTGGGAACCTCGTCGCCGAAGTCCTCGTTGGGATATTCAGCGAGCGGCCCGTGTGCCAGGCGCTGCTGGTCCCGCAGCTTCACCCGGCACAGATTCAGTACAGCGTGCTGCATGGCCACGTTGACCCGCTGCCCGCGCCCGGTGCGCTCCCGTTGATAGAGCGCGGCGAGGATGCCCGCCACCGCGTGCACGCCCGTCCCCGAGTCCCCGATCTGGGCCCCCGTCGCCAGCGGCGGCCCGTCCTCGAAACCAGTGGTCGACATCGACCCGCCCATGGCCTGCGCGACGACCTCGTACGCCTTGAAGTCGGTGTACGGGCCCTCGCCGAACCCCTTGATGGAGGCATAGACGATCCGTGGATTGATCTCCTGGATGCGGTCCCAGGTGAAGCCCATCCGGTCGACCGCGCCCGGTCCGAAGTTCTCGACCATGACGTCGGAGCGCCGGATCAGCTCGGTGAGGATCTCCTTGCCGCGCTCGGTCTTGGTGTTGAGGGTGATGCTCCGCTTGTTGCAGTTGAGCATCGTGAAGTAGAGGGAGTCGACGTCCGGCAGGTCACGCAGCTGCTTGCGCGTGATGTCGCCGGTCGGCGCCTCCAGCTTGACGACGTCCGCGCCGAGCCAGGCGAGCAGCTGGGTCGCGGACGGCCCTGACTGGACGTGGGTCATGTCCAGGACGCGGATGCCTTCGAGGGCCTTGGTGGAGGTAGCAGTCATCGGGGGCACCTCACTTGTACATGGTCTGGTTCATGGTTCCGGGGGCGTACGCGTCGGGGTCGACCCAGACGTTGATCAGGGACGGCTTGCCGGACTCGCGGGCGCGCCGGAGGGCCGGGCCGATGTCGGCGGGGTCGCGGACCTCCTCGCCGTGACCGCCCAGCATGCGGGCGAACTCGTCGTAGCGGACGTCGCCGAGGGTGTTGCCGACCCGTTCGCGCTCCTTGCCGTACTTGGCGGCCTGGCCGTAGCGGATCTGGTTCATGGAGGAGTTGTTGCCGACGATGCCGACGAAGGGGAGGTCGTAGCGGACCAGGGTCTCGAAGTCCCAGCCGGTGAGGGAGAAGGCGCCGTCGCCGAAGAGCGCGACGACCTCCTTGTCGGGCCGTGCCTGCTTGGCCGCGAGCACGAAGGGGACGCCGACGCCGAGCGTGCCCAGGGGGCCCGGGTCCATCCAGTGCCCGGGTGACTTGGGCTGTACGACCTGACCGGAGAAGGTGACGATGTCGCCGCCGTCGCCGATGTAGATCGAGTCCTCGGTGAGGAAGTCGTTGATCTCGCTCACCAGGCGGTAGGGGTGGATGGGCGAGGCGTCGGACCTGAGCTGCGGCAGCCGCTTCTCCAGGGCGGTCTGTTCGGCCGCGCGCAGTTCGTCCAGCCACTCCTTGCGCCTGGACGCGCCCCCGTTGACGCGTCCCGAGGCGGCCTCGGTCACGGCCTTCAGCACCAGCCCGGCGTCTCCCACGATGCCGAGGTCGATGTCGCGGTTCTTGCCGACCGTGCGGTAGTCGAGGTCGATCTGCACGACGGTCGCGTCCGGCGACAGCCGCTTGCCGTAGCCCATGCGGAAGTCGAAGGGCGTGCCGACGATGACGATGACGTCGGCGTTGGAGAACGCGTACCGGCGTGAGAGCTGGAAGTGGTGCGGATCGCCCGGGGGGAGGGTGCCGCGCCCCGCGCCGTTCATGTAGGCGGGGATGTTGAGGGTCCTGACCAGCTCGACGGCCGCCTCGGTGCCCCGGGTCGTCCAGACCTGGCTGCCGAGCAGGATGGCCGGTTTCTCGGCGTGGACCAGCAGGTCCGCGAGCCTCTCGATCGCCTCGGGGTCTCCGGCCGAGCGGGTCGAGGCGCGGTAGGCCCCTGCCTGCGGCACGCGTGCCTTGGCCGCGGGCACCTTGGCGTCCAGCACGTCGCGCGGGATCTCCAGGAAGGAAGGGCCGGGCGCGCCGTGGTAGCACTCGCGGAACGCCATGGACACCATGTCCGCCGCGCGCGCCGTGTCGGGCACGGTCGCCGCGAACTTGGTGATGGGGTTCATCATGTCGACGTGCGGCAGGTCCTGGAGTGACCCCATCTTGTGCTGGGTGAGGGCCCCCTGGCCGCCGATCAGCAGCATCGGGGACTCGGCGCGGAAGGCGTTGGCGACACCGGTGACGGCGTCGGTCGTCCCCGGGCCCGCGGTGACCACCGCGCAGCCGGGCTTGCCGGTGATGCGGGCGTAGCCGTCGGCGGCGTGGGCGGCTACCTGTTCGTGGCGTACGTCGACGACCTCGATGCCCTCGTCGACGCAGCCGTCGTAGATGTCGATGATGTGGCCGCCGCACAGCGTGTAGATGCGGTCGACCCCCTCGGCCTTCAGCGCCTGGGCTACGAGATGACCACCGGAAATGACGTCCTGGGTGTCGTCGGGCATGGCGAAGTCCTGTCCCTTCGTAGGGGGTTGGAACGGCTCGCGGTACATTGCATACAGTCGACGGATACTGTATGAAGCTTGTTATCCCGCATCCGGTGGGTGGTGTCCAGGGGGCGTGCGGCACTTTCAGTCAGGAGCCGAAATGGACCTGTACGAACACCAGGCAAGGGAACTCTTCGAGGAACACGGCATCGTGGTGCCGCGGGCCGAGGTGACGGACTCACCCAAGGAGGCCCGTGAGATCGCACGCCGGCTCGGTGGCCGTGTGGTGGTGAAGGCGCAGGTGAAGACCGGTGGCCGGGGCAAGGCGGGCGGGGTGAGGCTCGCCCCCGACTCGGCAGCAGCCGAAGTCACCGCCCGTCAGATCCTCGGCATGGACATCAAGGGCCACACCGTCGGCAAGGTGATGCTGGCCCAACCGGTCGACATCGAGGCGGAGTTCTACGTGTCCTACGTACTCGACCGGGCGGCCGGCCGTTTCCTCGCGATCGCGTCGGCCGAAGGCGGCATGGAGATCGAGGAGGTCGCCGCGAACCGCCCCGAGGCCGTGGCCCGCGTCCCCGTCGACCCGGCCCAGGGCGTCACCTCCGCGAAGGCGGGCGAGATCGCCGAGGCGGCCGGACTGCCGCCCCAGACCGTCGACGTCCTCGTACGGCTCTGGGAGGTCCTGGTCCGCGAGGACGCCCTCCTCGTCGAGGTCAATCCACTCGTCCGCACCGGGCAGGGACAGATCCTCGCCCTCGACGGCAAGGTGACACTCGACGACAACGCCCGTTTCCGCCAGGCACGCTGGGGCGCGGACGACACCGGGCACGACGACCCGCTGGAGGCCGCGGCCGCCGCCAAGGGCCTCAACTACGTCAAGCTCGACGGCGAGGTCGGCATCATCGGCAACGGCGCCGGCCTCGTCATGTCGACCCTCGACGTGGTCGCGGGCTGCGGTGCGCGCCCCGCCAACTTCCTGGACATCGGCGGCGGAGCGAGCGCCCGGATCATGGCGGACGGACTGTCGGTCATCCTCTCCGACCCGGCCGTGAAGTCCGTCTTCGTCAACGTCTTCGGCGGCATCACCGCCTGCGACGCGGTCGCCGACGGCATCGTCCAGGCCCTGGACACCGTCCGCCTCACCAAGCCGCTCGTGGTGCGCCTCGACGGCAACAACGCGCCCCGGGGGCGCGCCATCCTCGACGAGCACGCGCATCCGCTGGTCGAGCAGGTCACCACGATGGATGGCGCCGCCCGCCGTGCCGCCGAACTCGCCACCACAGCCTGAGGAGGAGGAACACCATGGCCATCTACCTCACCAAGGAGAGCAAGGTCCTCGTCCAGGGCATGACCGGTGGCGAGGGCATGAAGCACACACGGCGCATGCTCGCGGCCGGCACGAACGTCGTCGGCGGCGTCAACCCGCGCAAGGCCGGGAGTACGGTCGACTTCGACGACCGTGCCGTCCCCGTCTACGGCACGGTCGCAGAGGGGATGCGCGCGACCGGAGCGGACGTCACCGTCGTCTTCGTGCCGCCCGCCTTCGCCAAAGCCGCCGTCACCGAGGCCGCCGACGCCGGCATCGGCCTCGCCGTCGTCATCACCGAGGGCATCCCCGTCCACGACTCCGTCGCCTTCACCGCGTACGCCGAGCAGCAGGGCACGCGCGTCGTGGGCCCCAACTGCCCGGGCCTCATCACGCCCGGCCAGTCCAACGCGGGCATCATCCCGGCCGACATCGCCAAACCGGGCCGGATCGGCCTGGTCTCCAAGTCGGGCACGCTGACGTACCAGCTCATGTACGAGCTGCGCGACATCGGCTTCTCGACCTGCGTCGGCATCGGCGGCGACCCCGTCGTCGGCACCAGCCACATCGACTGCCTCGCCGCGTTCCAGGACGACCCCGAAACCGAACTGATCGTCCTCATCGGCGAGATCGGCGGCGACGCGGAGGAACGCGCTGCGGCCTACGTCCGCGAGCACGTCACCAAGCCCGTCGTCGGCTACGTCGCCGGGTTCACCGCACCCGAGGGCAAGACCATGGGGCACGCGGGCGCGATCGTGTCCGGCTCCTCCGGCACGGCCCAGGCGAAGAAGGAGGCGCTGGAGGCGGCCGGGGTGAGCGTGGGCAGCACACCGACCGAGACGGCGCAGCTCGTGCTCGCGCGACTCGAAGGCCGATAGCGGGCCACCACGGCCGATCCCCCGCCCCCGACCGTGCACCGAGAGCGGAGCAACCCCATGGCACCCACCCTCACCCTCAAATCCGGCACGTCCTGGCCCGACACCTGGCAGCGCTGCCTCGCCGCCGCCCCGGAGGCCTTCCGCGACGACCGGGTCCTCAACCTCTGGAACGCCGCCTGGCAGACGGACGGCCGGGTCCTGCCCGCCGTCAGCCCCGTCGACGGCAGCCCGATCGTCGGCCCGCCGCGCCTGGACGGCATCACCGCCCACCAGGCCGTGCGCGCCGCCCTCGACCAGCACCGCGCCTGGCGGCACGTCCCGCTGGCGGAGCGCCGGGCCCGCGTCGCGGCCACCCTCGACGCCCTCACCCGACACCGCCGGCTGCTCGCGCTCCTGCTCGTCTGGGAGATCGGCAAGCCCTGGCGGCTCGCCCAGGCGGACGTCGACCGGGCCGTCGACGGGGTCCGCTGGTACGTCGACGGCATCGAGCCGATGCTCGCCGACCGGGCTCCGCTGGACGGCCCGGTGTCCAACATCGCCAGCTGGAACTACCCGATGAGCGTGCTCGTTCACGCAGTGCTGGTGCAGGCACTGGCCGGCAACGCGGTCATCGCCAAGACCCCGACCGACGGCGGTGTCGCCTGCCTGACCCTGGCCTGTGCGCTCGCCGCCCGCGAGGGGATTCCCGTGACCCTCGTCAGCGGCAGCGGGGGCGAGCTGTCCGAGGCGCTGGTGCGGGCGCCCGAGATCGGCTGCGTCTCCTTCGTCGGCGGCCGCGACACCGGCGCCGCGGTGGCCACGGCCGTCGCCGACCTCGGCAAGCGGCATGTACTCGAACAGGAGGGACTCAACACCTGGGGCATCTGGAACTATTCGGACTGGGACGCGCTCACCGCGGTGATCCCGAAGCTCTTCGACTACGGCAAGCAGCGCTGCACGGCGTACCCGCGCTTCGTCGTCCAACGGCAGCTGTTCGACGCGTTCCTGGCGGCGTACCTCCCGGCGGTACGCACGCTGAGGGTCGGTCACCCGCTCGCCGTGGCGAAACCCGACGAGCCGTACCCCGAGCTGGACTTCGGGCCGGTGATCAACGCCGCCAAGGCGAAGGAACTCCAGGACCAGGTCGCCGAGGCGGTCGAGCGCGGCGCCGTACCGCTCCACCGCGGCGATCCGTCCGACGCGCGCTTCCTGCCCGGCCAGGACACCTCCGCCTACGTCCAGCCGGTCACGCTCCTGAATCCGCCCTCGTCCTCCCCGCTGCACCACGCGGAGCCGTTCGGCCCGGTCGACACGATCGTCCTGGTGGACACGGAGGCGGCGCTGCTGGCCGCGATGAACGCCTCGAACGGCGCGTTGGTGGCCACGCTGTCCACGGACGACCGGGCGACCTACGCGCGGCTCGCCCCGCAGATCCGCGCGTTCAAGGTCGGCAACGGCCGACCGCGTTCCCGCGGCGGCCGCGACGAGCTGTTCGGTGGACTCGGGGCGTCCTGGCGCGGCGCGTTCGTCGGCGGTGAGCTGCTGGTGCGCGCGGTGACGCGGGGACCGGCGGGGGAGCGGCTGCCGGGGAACTTCCCGGAGTACCAGCTCCTGCCGTGAGCGGGGCGGGCTCGCGCCGTGAAGGGTGCCGGGCTCGTCCCCTGAGCGGGGAAGGCAAGTGCCGGGAGGGGTGGCGGGCTCGCGCCGTGAAGGGTGGCGGGCCCGCGTCCTGCGCGAACCGCAGCAGCTCGTCGAGCGTCTCGTAGTCCCCGTCCTCCTTGAGCGAGTCGACGATGACCGTGTCGAGCGCCTGCGCCCCGACCCAGACCACGAAGACGCTCAGCATCGCCGCGGTCGGGGCGAACCAGAACGTGTCCCGCAGATGCTCCCTGAGCGGTGACAGCGCACGCGGGCGACGACCCGGTGAGGAGCTTCGCGTAACCATCCAGTCACTCATGGTGTGACCCCAGGTGGATCGGCACGCATGGTCCCGGATCGCCGCCAGGTGGAAGGAAACGCAGGTGAAAGGCACTCCGAAACCTTGGTATGGTTGTCCATGTCGCCGCGGGGAGCAGCCCTGGCAAGGCGGCAGACACCTGGTCCGGGTGGCGGAATGGCAGACGCGCTAGCTTGAGGTGCTAGTGCCCTTTATCGGGCGTGGGGGTTCAAGTCCCCCCTCGGACACAGACCAGCTCGGGCGGGTCGGGAAGCATCCCGGCCCGCCCGAGCTGTTTTGCGTACCTGCTCGCCGAGGCGGGTTCTCACTCCCGGTATCCCCGCAGCTTGCGGTACAGCGTCGCCCGGCCGATCCCGAGTGCCGCCGCCGCGCGCGCCTTGTTGCCGCCGTGGCGGCGCAGGGCCTCCAGGATCGCGGTGCGTTCGGCGCGCTCCATCGGGCTGAGGGGCCGTGCGGCCGGGCCGTCCCGCAGAGCGTCCGGCAGCTCCGCCCGGCGGACCGGCCCCGATGCCCGCCGGTGCTCCGCCAGGGCCCGGACGACATGTGCCAGCTCGGTGACGTTGCCGGGCCAGGAGTAGCGCTCGAGCGCGCGCAGGGCGTCCAGGGTCCAGGTCAGCGGCGGCAGCCCGGGCTCCGGGCGAGGCGCCAGGGCCGGGAGCAGCTCCCGTATGTCCCCGGTGCGTTCCCGCAGTGGGGGCAGGGTCACCGAGCGGGCGGACAGCATGTCCAGCAGCCGCTGGAGACAGGGGCCGACCGGGGCGCCGGGCGTGTAGGTGACCAGCAGCCGGGCGTCCGGGCGGCTGTCGAGCAGGGAGTTGAGCGCGGCCACGCCGGGCTGCGCGAGACGCTCGGCGTGCCGGAGCAGGAGCGGGCGATCGGCCGGCCACGCGGCCAGGGCTCGGTCGAGCCCGGCGTCCTGCGCGGCGTCGACGGTCCTGACCGCCGCCGCGCCGAGCAGTTCCCGGGCCAGCGCGGACTTGCCCGTGCCCCGCTCACCTGTCAGCAGAACCGGCTCCGGGGACCGCACCAGCTCGACCGCACGCGCGACGGCGTGCCGCCACGGGACCGAGGAGCCGGTGAGGGCGGTCGCCGGGCGCGGCGCCACCGGCAGCGGCGGCACGGGCTCACCGACCGGCTCCAGGGCGGCGACGACCCCGGTGACCGTGCCGTCCTCCAGGCGTACGGGAGTGATCCGCGCGACGCACCCCGCGCCGTCGGGCAGCTCGGTCTCGCCCCGTACATCCGCGTGCCGCGCGCTCACCGCCGTGCGTTCCAGCTCCTCCAGCACCTCGGGCGTCAGCATCCGCCGCGCCCCTTCGCTGATCAGGCGGTTGCGGCCGTCCAGGGCGATCACCGCCCGGTCGGGACCACCCGCGGCGCCGTCCCCCTCCCGCCCGGTAGGCCCGGACGCGCGCAGATACGCGTCCAGCAGGACCCGTTCCGCCCGCCCCGCCCGCGCCCGCAACTCCGTCTCGACCGCCGCGGCGGCGGCCTCCGCGAGGGCCGCCTGCGGGTGCGGCTCAGGCTCCGCGCACAACCGCGACGCGACGGTCACCGTGCCGAGCACCTGTCCGCTCTCCGGCCCGAGCACCGGGACACTCACGGCGGACACCTCCTGCCACAGGTCGAGAAAGTGCTCGGGCCCGTGCACCTCGGCCCGCCGCCGGGTGCGCAGGGCGAGGGCCGCGCTGTTGTGGCCGACCTCCTGCTCCGACAGGACGGAGCACGCGTCGAGCCCGGGCATGCTCCCCGCCGTCCACAGCACGCGCAGCCGCTCGTCGGTCAGGAGGAGCAGCGACCGCCCCGCGCCCAGGGCGGGGACGATCCTGTCGAGCACCGGCCGGGCGGCACCGAGCAGCGCCGACTCCGGCGGCCGGACAGGAGCGGCGGCCGGTTCCTTCAAGTCGTGCGGCACGCCGAAGAACCGCGCCCGCCGCCACGCCGCGACGACCTCCTCCGGGACGCCGCCGGGCAGCGGACACCCGGCCAGGAACCGCTCGCGCGCGAGACGCAGCGAGGGCCGGGCGGTGGCAGCGGGGGAGGGCTCTGTCGTGGTCACGGCATGCACACCGTAGCGGGTCCGGTTGAACGGCCAACGACTACTGTCCCCGGATGCGGAACGCCGGCTTCCGTGGAAGGTGTCTCGTAATGAGACACCCGCGGTGTGCCCTACCGTCACATGATCATGAACGCTCGATGTCCGCCCCGACTTCCCCCCCCGCAGGAGCGCCCCGTGTCCACCGTCGTCGAGACCGACGTCCTGATCGTCGGCAGCGGCCCCGCCGGTGCCTCGGCCGCGCTCGCCCTGAGCACCTACGGCGTGCCCAACATCGTGGTGACCCGCTACGCGAGCCTCGCCGACACGCCCCGCGCGCACATCACCAACCAGCGCACCATGGAGGTGCTGCGAGACCTCGGCGTGGAACAGGACGTCGTCGCGCAGGCCACCCCGCAGCACCTGATGGGCAACACGACGTTCTGCACCAGCCTGGCGGGCGAGGAGCTGGGCCGGGTGCGCTCCTGGGGCAACGACCCGCTGGTGCAGGCCGCGCACGAACTCGCCAGCCCCACCCGCATGTGCGACATGCCGCAGCACCTCATGGAGCCGGTCCTCGTGAACGCGGCCGTGGCCCGCGGCACCCGGCTGCGCTTCGAGACCGAGTACCTGTCGCACAGCCAGGACGCCGACGGCGTCACGGCCACCGTCCGGGACCGGCTGCGCGGGGACACGTACGAGATCCGCGCCAAGTACCTGATCGGCGCCGACGGCGGGCGTTCCAAGGTCGCCGCGGACGCCGGGCTGCCGATGGGCGGCCAGATGGGCGTGGCCGGCAGCATCAACATCGTCTTCGAGGCGGACCTCACCCGGTACACCGCCCATCGCCCCTCCACCCTGTACTGGGTCCTCGCCCCCGGCGCGACCGTCGGCGGCATCGGCGCGGGCCTGGTGCGCTGTGTCCGCCCCTGGACCGAGTGGCTGATCGTGTGGGGCTACGACGTCACCGCGGGCGCCCCCGACCTCACCACCGAGTACGCCGAGGGAATCGTCCGGGGGCTCATCGGGGACGACCGGATCCCGGTGACCGTGAAGTCGTCCTCGGCGTGGACCGTCAACGAGATGTACGCCGAGAGGTACTCCGACGGCCGTGTCTTCTGCGCCGGCGACGCCGTGCACCGCCACCCGCCGTCCAACGGCCTCGGCTCCAACACCTCGATCCAGGACGCCTACAACCTGGCCTGGAAGCTCCGGCTCGTCCTCGACGGCACGGCACACCCCCGGCTGCTCGACAGCTACTCCGCCGAACGCGCGCCCATCGGCCGGCAGATCGTCACCCGCGCCAACCAGTCCATCCGCGAGACCGCCCCCGTCTTCGAGGCGCTCGACGGGCTCTCCCCGCAGACTCCCGAGCAGCTGTGGGCCAACATCGCCGCCCGGAAGGACACCGGCGAGGCCGCGGAGAAGCAGCGCGCCGCGCTGCGCGAGGCGATCGCCTTCAAGGTGTACGAGTTCAACGCCCACGGCGTCGACCTCAACCAGCGCTATCCCGCCGAGAGCTCTGCCGCGATCGTCCCGGACGGCACGCCCGACCCCGGCTTCGCCCGCGACCCCGAGCTGCACCACCAGCCGTCCTCCCGCCCCGGCGCCCGCCTCCCGCACGCCTGGATCACCTCCGGCACCCGCACGCTCTCCACCCTCGACACCGTCGGCCGGGGCCGTTTCACCCTGCTGACCGGCATCGGGGGAGAGGGCTGGGTGCGGGCCGCGGAGTCCCAGGAGCTGGAGATCGCCACCGTCGTGATCGGTCCGGGACAGGAGTACGAGGACCCGTACGGGGACTGGGCGCGGCTGAGCGAGATCTCCGAGGCGGGCGCCCTGCTCGTACGCCCCGACGGCTTCGTCGCCTTCCGGCACGCCTCCACCGCCCCGGATGCCGGAGAACTGCTCGCCGACGCGCTCCGGCGCATCCTCGGACACGTCTGAGCGCGCCATCATGGAAGAGGACAAGCACGGCGCGGACATCGACGACGAGGAGCCCGGATGACCACCGACGCGACCGGAACCGGCGTCACCGAGCAGGCCGTCGCCGGCCTCGCCACGACATCCGACCCGCGGCTGCGCGAACTGCTCACCGGCCTCGTCCGCCATCTGCACGACTTCGCGCGCGAGACCCGGCTCACCCAGGAGGAGTGGGAGCGCGCGATCGCCTTCCTCACGGCCACCGGGCAGGCATGCACCGACACCCGGCAGGAGTTCATCCTGCTGTCGGACGTACTCGGCCTGTCCATGCTGCTGGAGACCCTCAACGGCCACCACGCGCCCGGAGCGACCGAGTCGACCGTGCTGGGCCCCTTCCACATGACCGAGTCCCCGGCCCGCGCCCTCGGCGACGACATCGACCTGGTCGGCGGCGGCGAGCCGTGCGTCGTCAGCGGCCGGGTCCTGTCCGAGGACGGCACACCGCTGCCGGGCGCCACCGTCGACGTCTGGCAGGCGGACGGCAAGGGCTACTACGACGTCCAGCAGCCGGGCATCCAGCCCGCCGGCAACGGACGCGGACTGTTCACCGCGGACACCGAGGGCCGCTTCTGGTTCCGCACCTGCGTCCCGGCCCCGTACCCGATCCCCACCGACGGCCCGGTCGGCGACCTGCTGCGCGCGACCGGGCGGCACCCCTACCGTCCCGCGCACATCCACTTCATCGCCGCGGCCGAGGGCCACACGCCCGTCACCACGCACATCTTCGTGGCCGGGGGCGACTACCTCGACTCCGACGCGGTGTTCGCCGTGCGGCGGAGCCTCGTCCAGGACTTCGCGACGACCGACGACGCCTTGCTGGCACGGGGGTTCGGCGTACGGAACCCCTTCCGGCAGGCCCGGTTCGACCTCGTCCTGGAGCGGGCGTCATGACCTCCCAGGGTGACATCTCCCAGGGCGACTTCTTCCAGGGCGATTTCTCCTACGAGACGCGGCCCGTACGCGTCGTGTTCCGGCCCGGCGCGGCCGTCACCGCGACGCCCGGCGAGGCCGCACGCCTCGGTCGGCGGCGGCTGCTCGTGGTGTGCGGACGCCGAGGCGAGCGCGTCGCCCGGGCGGTCGCGGACGCCCTCGGCGAATCCTGCGCCGGACTGCACGCCGAGGCGCGCATGCACGTACCCGTCGAGGACGCCGGCCGGGCCGTCGCCGTGGTACGGGCCGCCGGGGCGGACGGGTGCGTCGCGGTCGGCGGCGGCTCCGCGATCGGGCTCGGCAAGGCGATCGCCCTGCGCACCGGGCTGCCGCTGATCGCCGTGCCGTCCACCTACTCGGGTTCCGAGATGACCCCGGTCTGGGGCCTGACCGAGCACGGTGCCAAACGCACCGGCCGCGACCCGGTCGTGCAGCCCCGCAGTGTCGTCTACGACCCCCGGCTCACCCTCTCCCTGCCCGTACCGCTGACCGTGACCAGCGGTGTCAACGCCCTCGCGCACGCCGTCGAGGCGCTGTACGCCCCGGACGCCTCGCCGCTGGTCTCGGTCATGGCCGAGCAGGGCGTACGGGCGATGGCCGAGGCGCTGCCGCGACTGGCCGCCGACCCGAAGGACCTGGACGCGCGCAGCCGGGCGCTGTACGCGGCCTGGCTGTGCGGCACCTGTCTCGGCGCGACCACGATGGGACTGCACCACAAGCTGTGCCACGTGCTGGGCGGCACCTTCGGACTGCCGCACGCCGAGACGCACACCGTGGTACTGCCGTACGCGCTCGCCCACAACGCTCCCGCCGTCCCCCACGCGCTGGCCGTGCTGCGCCGGGCGCTCGACACGGACGACGTGCCGGGCGCCCTGTGGGAACTGTCCGGACGCCTCGGCGCGCCCCGCTCGCTCGCCGAACTCGGCCTGAAGGAGAGCGACGTGACACCGGCGGCGGACCGCGTCGCGGGCGAGCCGTACGCCAACCCACGCCCGGTGACGGCGGAAGGAGCCCGGGCCGTACTGCTCGCGGCGTACGGGGGAGGCCCGCCGGAGAGCACCGGGCCCCGGTTCGCGGACACCGGCTGACCGCAAGCCTTCCTACGGTCGAGGCATGACACGGAAACAGAAGATCCTCGTCACCGGTGCCACCGGAACCGTCGGCCGCCACGTCGTCGCCGAACTGCTCGCCCGGGGCCACGAGGTCCGCGCCCTCACACGGGATGCCGCGAAGGCCGTACTCCCGGCCGGAGTCGAGGTCGCCGAGGGCGATCTGACCGCACCCGGCACCCTGGCACCGGCCCTGGAGGGCGTCACCGGCCTCCATCTGATCACCTTCGGCGGGGCCGCCTACACCCCGCTGGAGACCGGCCCGCGGATCCTGGAGACGGCCCGCTCGGCCGGTGTCCGCCGGATCACCGTGCTGCACGGCGGCGGGCCCACCCCGCTGGAGGACGCGGTGCGTGCCGACGGCGGCATCGACTGGACCGTGCTCATGCCGGTCGAGTTCATGGCCAACGCCCTGGAGTGGGTGGACGGCATCGTCGCCTCGGGCGAGGTGCGGGAGCCGTTCGTCACGAGGCTGAGCGCGATGGTCCACGAGGGCGACATCGGCGCCGTCGCCGCGGTCGCGCTCACGGAGGCGGGGCACGGACAGCAGGAGTACGTGATCACCGGCCCCGAAGTGCTCACCGTGGGCGACAAGGTGACGACCCTCGCCGCCGCCGTCGGCCGGGAGATCACCCTGGTCGAGCTGACCGAGGAGCAGGCCCTCGCGCGGTGGCGGGCGGCGTACCTGCCGGAGGACGTGATCGGCTTCCTGCTGGAGGCGTACGGGAACACCCCCGAGGTGGGCCGCACGGTCTCGGGCACCGTCGAGAAGGTCACCGGCCGCCCGGCCCGGACCTTCGCCCAGTGGGCCGCCGAACACGCCGACGCCTTCAGGCCGTAAACCCTCTTGACTGTCTCGTATTGAGACACCCGTGCCCGCGTCCCGTGCAGCAAGATCAACAAGGGGGGTGTGACCGCAACAGGGTGCGGCCGTCGGCGGACCGCCGCGCGGCCGTGCCACCCGAAGAAAGGTGAACCACATGGCCCTCGCACTCCTCCGGCGCCGGTGGCTCAAGGGCCCCTCCGCCGCGGCGGCGGGCCTCGCCCTCCCCCTCCCGTCCGGCGCCGGCGCCGTGACCCGCGAGGTCGTCGACCCCATGGGCACGCCCCTTCCCGCCGCGGACGTCACCGTCACCGCGCTCGACACCCACCGGGTGGCCGCCCGCGGGACGACCGACCCGTACGGCTACTTCCTCGCGGCGCTGCCGCCCGGCCGGTACAGCCTGATGATCGCGGCGGAGGGCCTCCATCCGCACCGCGAGACCATCGAGATCCCGATGGGCGCGCCGACGCCCACCGAACGGGTCTGGCTGCGACCGGCGGAGGCCCTCCAGCTGCCGACGCCCGGAACCTGGCTCTTCGACCCGCCGCACACCGCGATCCGGTTCATCGCCAAGCACGTCGGCATGGCCCATGTCCACGGCCGTTTCGAACGCTTCGAGGGCGGGATCCAGATCGCCCAGGACATGTCCGAGTCCCGGGTGCGCGTCCGCATCGACGCCTCCAGCATCACCACCGGCAACACCACCCGCGACAACCATCTGCGCTCCGGTGACTTCCTGGACGTCGAACGCTTCCCCTGCATCGACTTCACCAGCACCCGCTTCGCCTACCGGGGCGGCAGCAAGTGGTCGCTCCAGGGCTCGCTCACCATGCACGGTGTCAGCCGCTCGGTCGCACTGGACACGACGTACCTCGGCTCCGTGAACGGCGGCTACGGGCAGGAACTGCGCTGCGCGGCCCTCGCGACGGCGGAACTGCACCGCGAGGACTTCACCCTCAACTGGCGTTCCATGCTGGCCCGGGGCATCGCCGTGGTCGGCCCGACGGTCCAACTGGAGCTGGACGTCCAGGCGATGTACCGCACCCACGACACCCCGACCCCGCCGGAATAATCCCTGGCCCGGTTCCGCCTCGTCTCCCTAAACTCATCGAGTATCCAGCGCCGCCCACGACGTGAGCGGGCGCGCACCCATATGACGAACGAAGGGAGACGGCCATGCGTGACCACACCGCTGCCGCGGTCTCCCTGCCGCGCTACGAGGTGATCCTCGTGTCCTCGTCGCTCCGGTGCCCGCTGCGCGGCCGGCGCCGGATGACCGGGACGAACGTCTGACACCACAGGACCACCACAGGACCCTGACCTGACGTCAGGGTCCTGTGCTGCCCTGCCCTTTCTCGCCCGGAATCGCGCTGCCCCTTTCCCGATCGCCTCGAAAGGCCATGGGCCGTGCGCATCAACCACAACCCGCTCGCCGCCGTCCGCAACCTCGGCATCCTCGCCCACGTCGACGCCGGCAAGACCACCGTCACCGAACGGATCCTGTTCGCCACCGGGACCACGCACAAACGCGGCGAGGTCCATGACGGCACGACCGTCACCGACTTCGACCCGCAGGAACGGGACCGGGGCATCACCATCTTCGCCGCGGCGGTGAGCTGCGCCTGGGAGGGGCACCGGATCAACCTGATCGACACCCCGGGGCACGTCGACTTCGCCGACGAGGTCGAACGTGCGCTGCGGGTCCTCGACGGGGCCGTGGCCGTGTTCGACGCGGTGGCCGGGGTCGAACCGCAGAGCGAGTCGGTGTGGCGGCAGGCCGACCGGCACGGCGTTCCGAGGATCGCGTTCGTCAACAAGATGGACCGCGCCGGTGCCGACCTCGACGCGGCCGTCGCGTCGATCCGGGAGCGACTGCATCCGGCCCCCCTGGTCGTGCAGCTGCCGATCGGCTCGGAGGACACCTTCGCCGGTGTCGTCGACCTCGTCCGCATGCGCGCCCTGGTGTGGTCCGACGGCGACGCCTTCGAGGACACGCCGGTGCCGGACGGCCTGCGGGACGAAGCCCTCGCCCGCCGCCGGGCGTTGGAGGAGGCCGTGGCGGAACTCCATCCCGGCGCCCTGGAGGAGTTCTGCGACACCGGCACGCTCTCCGGGCGGAGCCTCTCCTCGGCACTGCGGGACCTGACCCGGGACGGTGCCGGCGTGGTCGTGCTGTGCGGCTCCGCCTACCGCAACCGCGGTGTCGAGCCGCTGCTCGACGCGGTCGTCGCCTATCTGCCGTCGCCACTGGACGTGCCGCCGGTCCGGGGTGCCCACGACGGTGAAGAGCAGGAGCGGCCCGCGGACCCGGCGGCTCCACCGGCCGCCCTCGCGTTCAAGGTGCACGCCACCCCGACCGGACGGCTGACCTACTTGCGGATCTACTCCGGGACCATCGAGAAGGGAGACACCCTGTGGGACGCGAGCGCGGGACGCACCGAGCGGATCGGACGGATCCTGCGCGTCCAGGCCGACCGGCACGCACCGCTGGACCGGGCCGTCGCCGGGGACATCGTCGCCGTCGTGGGGCTCAAGTCGGCCCGCGCCGGTTCGACCCTGTGCGCGCCGGACGCCCCGCTCGTGCTGGAGCCTCCGGGTGTGCCCGAGCCGGTGGTGTCGGTCGCGGTCGAGTCCCGCGGGGCCGGGGACACCGACCGTCTGGCGTCGGGGCTGGCGCGGCTCACCGAGGAGGATCCCTCGCTGGTCGTGCGGACCGATCCGGAGACCGGGCAGACCGTGCTGTCGGGCATGGGGGAGCTGCATCTGGAGGTGGCGGTGGAGAAACTCCGGCGCGAGCTGGGGCTGGAGGTCAACGTCGGCCGCCCCCGGGTCAGTTACCGCGAGACCGTCGGCAGGGGCGTGTCCGGACTGGTGTACCGGCACGTCAAACAGGACGGCGGGGCGGGGCAGTTCGCCCATGTCGTGCTCGACGTGGAGCCGCTCGCGGAGGGCGGATTCGAGTTCCGCTCGGCCGTCGTCGGCGGACGTGTGCCGCAGGAGTACGTCCGGGCGGTCGAGGCCGGCTGCCGTGACGCCCTCACCGAGGGGCCGCTCGGCGGGCACCCGGTGACCGGCCTGCGGGTCACGCTCACCGACGGTTCGACGCATGTGAAGGACTCCTCGGACACGGCGTTCCGCACGGCGGGCCGGTTCGGTCTCCGGGAGGCCCTGCGCGCCTGCGCGATGGTCCTGCTGGAGCCGGTCGTCGAGGTCACGGTCACCGTGCCCGAGGACGCGGTGGGCGGAGTGCTCGGCGACCTCGCCGCCCGGCGCGGCCGGGTCACCGGCTCGGACACCCGGGCGGGTGCCGTGGTCGTCACCGCCACCGTGCCGCTGGCCGAACTGTTCGGCTACGCGACCCGGTTGCGCAGCCGCACCCAGGGCCGCGGCACCTTCACGGCCCGGCCCACCGGCTATGCGCCGGCGCCGGTCGTGACACCGGTGCGGTAGTGCGGGCCGGTCGTGACACCGGTGCGGTAGTAAGGCGCCGGCCCCTCCGGAAGAGGAGGGGCCGGCGCCTCAGGGGTCTGGTCATGTACCGGCCGCCCGCGGGATGCTGCCGCCGGACGGTACCGGCCGGGTGAGATCGGGGTCGCCGAACTCCGCGCGGAGGGCTTGGAAGGCGGTCACCTTGTCCTCACCGAAGCGGCGGACGTGGGCGGCGTATTGGTCGGGGGAGAGGTACGCCGACGGCCGGGACTTGGTGTGGAACTTGTCCGCGTACATCACCAGCCTCTCCTCCGGCGTCACCGCCACGTAGTCGGCGGGAGGGATGGGCAGTCCCTGGTTCAAGATGTCCTGCCGCGTGAGTCCCACCCCGGTGTGATGGGAGCAGAAGCGGCGGAGGGCTTCGGGGAAGCCCTCCGCTTCGAGGATCTCGTGGCCGAGCAGTCCGTGCCGGATGTAGTTCTCGTGGTCCAGCCGTCCGTCGTCTCCGTAGAGGCGGTAGACGCCGATGTCGTGCAGGAGGCAGCCGGCGCGGACGAGTTCGGCGTCGAGGTGGGCGAGGTGGGGTGCGGAGAGGAGCTGCTCGGCGACTCCCCAGACGATCTCGCAGTGCGTGTGGACGAGCGTGAACGCCTCGGTGGTGGGCGCGTGCTTCTCGTGCAGTGCTCGGATCTCTGCGGGGCCCGGAATGCTCACCGGGGGAGCGTAACAAGCACCGATCCCGCTCGGTCGGCCAGTTCCCACGCCACCTGTTTTCACGCGATCGGGTGAGGCTGCGGAGAAGCGGGCACGGGCTGGGATCGCGGGCCGTTCGAGCTGGTGACGGGGGCTTCTCGTCCATCACCATCTCGACAACAGCGGGAGCACACCATGGGCCTGCACTTCCACCGCAACCCCGACGGCACCACGACCGGGCGCAACGAGGCCAACGGCTTCACCGTGACGCATGCCGAAGAAGAAGAGGTGAAGCGGCAGTTGTACGAGGACGCCGGGTGGGAGTACACGCCTCCACCGCCTCCGGTTCCGCCCGGGTTCCATCGGTTCTCGTTGGTACACGACGAGTTCAGGGCCTCCGGGTTCGGGGACGAGAGGTATGCGGGGCTGAGGGCGCGTCCGCCGGAGGGGTGCGTTGCGGTCGACTGGGGGTGCTTCGCCCTGGAGTGCGAACGGCCGGGGAAGACACTCATGGACGCGGTCGCGGGTACCGTCGCGGAGGTCCGTCGAGAACACGGGCTGGTGATGAACAGCCTGGGCGTCGAGAAGCCCCAGGAGTGGTTCGACGCGGACAACAAGAACGGATACGCGGCGGAGATCGTCGCGCACCTGGTGCTGATGGCCGCTGACCGCGCCCGGCTGCTCGGGTATCGGCGCAAGGACGTGGTCCGGCTACTCGATGCCACCGGGATCGAGTAGCCGGTGGGGTGGATCAGCAGTCCCTGACTCCGTCGGCGGTGTGGTGCGCCTCAGGGCAGGAGGGCGGCCGGCCCCGGGACGAAGTCCGGATCCACCTGCGCCGCCAGATCCTCCCCTGTGCGCGCGTCCGCCCACGCCCGGGCGTTGCGCAGGTGGAACTCGACCGCGTGGCGGTGGAGGCGGGCCCAGTCGCGGGGGCGGGAGTCCACGGCCTCGTGGATGACGGTGAGGGCGTGCCGGTTGTGCGGTTCCAATGACGCCAAGGTGTCAGGGCCGGACTCGGTGCGGCCCTGCTCCGCCGCGCGGACCCAGGGGGAGTGCACCAGGTGGGTCAGCAGGTCGTCGCCGACCTGTTCCTTGAGGAAGAGCAGGTCGTCCTCGCAGGTCACCTTGTTGCCGATGACCGCGATGCGGATTCCGAACCGCTCCGCGTGGTCGCGGTACTGGCGGTAGACCGAGACGCCCTTGCGGGTGGGTTCCGCCACCAGGAAGGTGAGGTCGAAGCGGGTGAACAGGCCCGAGGCGAAGGCGTCCGCGCCCGCCGTCATGTCGACCACGACGTACTCGCCAGGGCCGTCCACCAGGTGCCCGAGGTACAGCTCGACCGCGCCGAGCTTGGAGTGGTAGCAGGCCACGCCCAGGTCGGACTCGTCGAACTCACCCGTGACCATGAGCGGCACACCACCCGCGCGGCCGACGTGCCGGGCGTGCAGCTCGTCGTCGCCGAGCGGGCGGAGCAGGCGTGAGCCCCGTCCCGGCGGGGTCGTCTTGATCATCGCCTCGGGGGAGGGGATACGCGGGTTCGCGCCGCGCAGGTAGTCCTTGATCGAGGCCGTGTGCTCGCCCAAGGGAGGAGCGGACACCTCGGTGGAGCCCAGCGCCTCCGCCAGGTGCTGGTTGATGTCGCCGTCGATGGCGAGGACCGGGGCGCCGGAGCGCGCCAGGTGACGGGAGAAGAGCGCCGACAACGTGGTCTTGCCGCTGCCGCCCTTGCCGACGAACGCGACCCTCACGACCGCCCCACCTTTTTGAAAATGGATGTCATGTGGTTAGGTTTAAGGAGTGATCGTCGCCGCTGTCAAATCCCTTGGGCCGTTCGGGAATCCAGGGGCCTGCCGGAAGCCGTCGCGTTGATGCATATGCTGTGCAAGTGCGTGCTATGAGCATCAAGCATCCCTACCGGTTCCTCGCCGCCCTCGCCCTCGTCCCGGGCCTGACCGGCTGCTTCGCCTCCCCGGGTGGGGGGTCGTCGGCGGACGGCGGGCCGTCCGGCTCCCGGCTGCGCGTCGCCCTCGCCTTCCCGCCCGCCGAGAGCTTCTCGCCGTACGGGGCCGACGCCACCCTGCTGAGCCGGCTCGGCGTCACCGAGGGGCTGACCGCCCTGGACGCCAACGGAAGCGCGACCCCCGCCCTCGCGGAGTCCTGGCGCCGGGACGGCGACCGCGCCTGGCGGTTCACCCTGCGCGAGGCCACCTTCCACGACGGCACGGACGTCACCCCCTCGGCAGTGGCCGACGCGCTCACCCGTGCCACGAAGGCGAAGCCCGCGCCCGCCGCCCTCGCCGGTGTCCGCCTCACCGCGAAGGCCGACGGCGGCCGTGGCATACGCATCACCACCACCGCCGCCGACCCCGTCCTGCCCATGCGCCTGTCCAGCCCGAGCCTGGCGATCCTCTCCCCGAAGGCCTATGGCAAGGGCAATCCCGACCCGGTCGGCACCGCCACCGGCCCCTTCGAGATCACCAAGGTGAACGGGGGCGGCTCCGCCACTCTCGACCGCTTCGACGACTACTGGGGCGGCCGCGCCCACGCCTCCGGCATCGACGCGCGCTTCGTCAAGGACGGCACCGCGCGAGCCAACGCGGTGCGCACCGGCGACGTCGACATCGCCGAGGCGATCCCCGTCGCCCAGGCCGCCACGCTCGACAAGGCCACCCTCGAGGAAGCCGGCACCACCCGCACCACCAGCCTGCAACTCAACACCCGTTCCGGGCCCTTCAAGGACCCGAAGCTGAGGGCCGCCGCCCGCGAGGCGGTCGACACCTCCACCCTCGTCAAGGGCGTCTTCGAGGGCTACGCCGACCCGGGCGCGGGCATCTACGGCCCTGCCGTCACCTGGGCCGAGAGCAAGCGCGTGAAGCCGGCCGGACGCGTGGACGCGGCCCGGCCCGACGGCACGCGGATCACCCTCGCCACCTACGACAACCGGCCCGAACTCCCCGAGGTCGCCCAGGTGGTGCAACAGCAGCTCGCGAAGGCCGGCTTCGAGGTGAAGCTCGAAGTGCGCGAGTACTCACGGCTGGAGAGCGACGCGCTGGCCGGGAAGTTCGACGCGTTCATCGGCGCCCGCAACAGCCTCCTGGACACCGGCGACCCCGTCGGCATCCTCGTCGGCGACTACACCTGCGACGGCGGCTACAACCTGGCGCTGCTGTGCGACAAGAACGTCGACCGGGCCGTCGAGAAGGCCGACGGCACCGACGGCACCGGCGAGCGGCAGGACGCCGCCATGGCCGCCGAGGCGGACATCCTCGGCACGGACGCGGTCGTGCCGCTCGCCCACCAGCAGATCATCGCGGGTGTCTCCACCGAGGTCCGGGGCGTCGTCCTCGACCCCTACGAGCGGACCCTCGTGAATGCCGGGACGCGTCGCTGACCTGCGGGTCAGGCGGGCAGCTTCGTGTCGACCACGCAGCTGATCTCCATGAGCTGTCCGGGGAAGGTCAGTTCGGTGACACCCAGGGCCGTGCTGACCGGGCGGTGGCCGCCGAAGTACGCCCGGTTGGCCTCCGCCACCGCGCCGGCGTTCTTCACCAGGTCCACCGCGTACAGCGTCTGGGAGACGATCTGGTTGCGTGTGACGCCGTAGTGGGCCAGCACCTTGTCGAGGTTGACGTGGGTCCGCTTGAGCTGGGCGGCGAAGTCGTCCTCGGGGTGGAAGGCGCCCGAGTCGTCGAACGAGAGCTGCCCCGAGACATGGATCAGGTCGCCGGACCTGATCGCCTGTGCGTAGCCGAAGTGGCTCTCGGCCGGGATGCCGTGGTCGTAGACGTCGATGGCGGTCATGGTTCCCGTCCTTTCGCAGAGCGCGGAACCGCGCTCTCTTGTGGTTACTCGGAAACCGTAGGAGAGTGAGCGCCGACCTGGAAGAACGCACTTTTCGGTGACTGGGGAACCAGATGGTGACCAAGCAGCAACTGAGCGGCCTGCCCGAGGACGCCGACCTGAGACGGGCGGATTCCCTGGCGCGGGAGATCTTCTCGGACGTGGCCAACAAGTGGGCGCTGCTCATCATCGAGGCCCTCGGCGAAGGCACGCTGCGCTTCAGCGAGTTGCGCGACCAGGTCGAGGGCGTCAGCCACAAGATGCTCACCCAGAACCTGCGGATGCTGGAGCGCAACGGCCTGGTCGACCGGAAGGTGCACCCGACCGTGCCGCCGAAGGTCGAGTACACGCTGACCGAGCCGGGCCGGGCGCTGCGCGCCACGGTGGACCTGCTCTGCGGCTGGACCCACCAGTACCTGGGTCACATCGAGGCGGCGCGCGGGCGGTTCGGCACCTGACCGGGCGGGCGTCAGCCCGCGACCAGCTCCCGCACCTGCCGCGGCGACGGCGCTTCCTCGACCCGCGAGGTCCGGTACAGCCACAGCACATCCCGTCCGAACGACCACACCAGCAGGCCCAGAGCCAGGGCCGCCACGCCGAAGTTGACCGCGTACGGCAGCAGATCGGCGCCCGCCAGCAGCAGGAGCACGCCCTGGAGCGCCGCGACCGTCTTGCGGGCGGTGCTCGGCGGGAGCGCCGCGGTCAGCCAGGGCCACACCCGGGCGGCGCCGACGAAGACGTACCGCATACCACCGATCAGCAGCACCCACGGACCCAGCTGCATCGACACGTAGACGCTGAGCACCAGGATCAGGAACGCGTCGACCTCCATGTCGAAGCGCGCGCCCAGCGGGGTCGAGGTGCCGGTGCGGCGGGCCACCTTGCCGTCGACACCGTCGAGGATCAGGGCCACCGCCGTCAGGCCGACGAACAGCGACACCGGCGGTGAACTCTGGAAGGAGTCCGCGACCAGCGCGGTGACCCCGCCGACGAGCGTGGCCCGGCCGAGAGTGACCCGGTTCGCCGCGCCGAAGCTGCGCAGCCGGGAGCGGTGCAGGGCCCGGGAGAGCACCGCCCAGGTGGCGAACGCGAACGCGAGACCGCTCAGCCAGCCCGCCGGGCCCATCCCGATCGCCGTGCCGATCAGGGCCAGCAGCAGGACCTGCACGCCCGCCCCCAGGGCGGTCTCCTGCTGTACGAGCCTCGCGTCGTAAGTGTTGTTCAGGGCCACCGAACACCCTCCGGCCGTGTGACAGAGTCGATCAACGCCGCTACCTTGTGCGCGGCCTGTGCACCCCTCGGTACGCAAGCAGCTTCCCGATCGTTCAGGAGGACTTCGATGAAGCACACCGCCCGGTCGTTCTGGGTCGACTCGCCCGGTCGAGGCGGGATCCGGGACGTCGTCCTGCCGGAACCCGGCGAGGGCGAGGTGCTGGTCCGGTCGCTCTACTCCGGAGTGAGCCGCGGCACGGAGACGCTCGTCTTCCGCGGGGGCGTACCCGTCAGTCAGCACACGGCCATGCGGGCGCCGTTCCAGGAGGGCGACTTCCCGGGCCCGGTGAAGTACGGCTACCTCAACGTCGGTGTGGTGGAGGAGGGGCCCGAGGCGCTCGCCGGCCGTACCGTCTTCTGCCTCTACCCGCACCAGACCCGCTACGTCGTCCCGGCGAGCGCCGTCACGCCCGTCCCCGACGCCGTGCCCGCCGAACGGGCCGTGCTCGCCGGGACCGTGGAGACCGCCGTCAACGCCCTGTGGGACGCCGCGCCCCTGGTCGGCGACCGGATCGCCGTGGTCGGCGGCGGCATGGTCGGCTGCTCGGTGGCCGCGCTGCTCGCCCGGTTCCCCGGTGTCCGCGTCCAGCTGGTCGATGCCGACCCCTCCCGTGCCTTGGTCGCCGAGGCCCTGGGCGTCGGCTTCGCCACCCCCGACGACGCCCGGGGCGACTGCGACCTGGTCGTCCACGCCAGTGCCACCGAGCAGGGACTCGCCAGGTCCCTGGAACTGCTCACCGCCGAAGGGACCGTGCTCGAACTGAGCTGGTACGGCGACCGGCAGGTCAGTGTGCCCCTCGGCGAGGCCTTCCACTCACGGCGGCTCGTCATCCGCTCCAGCCAGGTCGGCACCGTCTCCCCGGCCCGACCGCACCGCACCTACGCCGACCGGCTCGCCGTCGCTCTCGACCTGCTCGCCGACCCGGCGCTCGACACCCTCGTCACCGGCGAGTCCGCCTTCGAGGACCTGCCCGACGTGCTGCCGAAGCTGGCCTCCGGCGAGATCCCCGCGCTGTGCCACCGCGTCCGCTACGACGAGCACGATTGACAGGAATGTCGACATCGTCCCGACAAGAGCGCCTGACCTGAGAAAAGACGTACCCGAGGCTGAACAGGGGAAGGAAAGGAGCCGTATTACCCGGCATCCCCCGCAGCAAACAGCGGGGGAGCAGACGCGCCGCACCTGGAGGGTCGTCCGTTGTTCAGCATCACCGTCCGCGATCACATCATGATCGCCCACAGCTTCCGCGGCGAGGTCTTCGGGCCGGCACAGCGCCTGCACGGGGCCACGTTCCTCGTGGACGCCACGTTCCGGCGCGAGCAGCTGGACGAGGACAACATCGTCGTCGACATCGGGCTGGCCACTCAGGAACTCGGGGCGGTCGTCAGCGAGCTGAACTACCGCAACCTCGACAACGAGCCCGATTTCGCGGGGGTGAACACCTCCACGGAGTTCCTGGCCAAGGTCATCGCCGACCGGCTCGCCGAGCGGATCCACAAGGGTGCGCTGGGCGAGGGCGCCAAGGGCCTCGCGGGCCTGACCGTCAGCCTGCACGAGTCGCACATCGCCTGGGCGAGTTACGAGCGTGCGCTGTGACCGACACGACGATCGAGCGGCCCGGACAGACCGGACCGGCGCGCCTGAACTACGTTCCGGTGCAGCACGCCGCCCTGAAGAACGCCGAGATCATCCCCATGTCCCTGCGCACCGTGCACTTCGTGCTGCCGGGCGGCGTCGACGACCCGGCGGCACCCAGCGGCGGCAACGCCTACGACCGGCGTGTGTGCCTGGACCTGCCCGGTTTTGGATGGCAGGTGACCAAGCACGCGGTGGCCGGTGACTGGCCCAGGCCGGGAGCGGCGGCCCGTACGGAACTCGCCCGCGCGCTGAGCGGCTTGCCCGACGATGCCGTCGTCCTGCTCGACGGCCTGGTGGCCTGCGGAGTGCCGGAGATCGTCGTGCCCGAGGCGGAACGATTGCGCATGGCCGTCCTCGTCCATCTCCCGCTCGGTGACGAGACGGGGCTCGACCCGGTGGTGGCCGCCGAACTGGACGCGAGGGAGCGGGCGGTGCTGCGGGCGGTGCCTGCGGTGATCGCCACCAGCGACTGGGCGGTCCGCCGGCTGGTCTCCCACCACGGCCTGCCCCCGGAGCGGGTCCACGTCGCGGCCCCCGGGGCGGACATCGCGCCCCTGGCCCCCGGCACCGACGGCGTCTCGCGGCTGCTGTGCGTGGCCGCCGTGACCCCGCGCAAGGGGCAGCACCGGCTGGTGGAGGCGCTGGCCACGGTGACCGACCTGCCCTGGAGCTGCGTGTGCGTCGGCGGCCTCACCCAGGACCCGGAGTACGTCGCCCATCTGCGGTCCCTCATCAGCAAGCACGGACTGGAGGACCGGCTGGAACTGGCGGGCCCGCAGTCCGGTGCCGCGCTCGACGCCAGTTACGCCAAGGCCGATCTCATGGTCCTCACCTCGTACGCCGAGACGTACGGCATGGCCGTCACCGAGGCACTGGCCCGGGGCATCCCGGTCATGGCCACCGACGTCGGCGGACTCCCCGAGGCGGTCGGCCGTGCCCCCGACGGTGGTATGCCCGGCATCCTCGTGCCGCCGGAGAACTCCGCCGCCATCGCCGCGGAACTGCGCGGCTGGTTCGGTGAGGCGGACGTGCGCCGCCGCCTCAAGGCCGCCGCCCGCAGCCGCCGCGCCGCCCTCGACGGCTGGGCGACGACCGCACAGAGCCTGGCGGGAGTACTGCGCCGGCTCCCGACCGACCCCCGGAGGGCCGCATGACGAATCCGGTGACGACCCAGCAGAACGGGGCGATCCCGCCCCAGCCCGGGCCGCGGGGGGACGCCGTCATACCGGGGGCGGGTGACGCCGCCTCGGGCGCCGCCGTCATACCGGGCGCCGGCCCCAGCGGCAAGCCCGCCTCGCGCCCCACCGTGAAGCTGCGCGAGGCCGGGCCGGAGGACCCGCCCCGTTACGCCCCCGAGTGGCTGGAGCTGCGGGAGCCCGCCGACGCCGCCGCACGGGCGCACGACCTGCTCGACCCGCTGCGCATCCGGCTGGCCAACCTGCCGGGCAAGTCGGGCGGCGTCGTCATCCACGACCTGGGCTGCGGCACCGGCTCAATGGGCCGCTGGCTCGCGCCCTGCCTGGACGGTGCCCAGCACTGGATCCTGCACGACCGGGACCCCTACCTGCTGCACTTCGCCGCGGTCGCCTCCCCGCGCTCCGCCGCCGACGGCAGCCGGGTCACGGTGGAGACCCGGCGCGGCGACATCGCCCGCCTCACGCCGGACGCCCTGCACGGCGCGTCCCTGGTGACGGCGTCCGCACTGCTGGACGTGCTCACCCGCGAGGAGATCCACACCCTCGCCGCCGCCTGCGCCGGAGCCGGCTGCCCCGCGCTGCTGACGCTGTCCGTCGCCGGGCGCGTGGAGCTGACCCCCTCCCACCCCCTGGACGCGGCGATAGGCCAGGCGTTCAACGACCACCAGCGCCGCGACGGCCTGCTCGGCCCCGACGCGGTCACGGCGGCGGCCGAGGCGTTCTCAGAGAACGGCGCGACGGTACGGCTGCATCCGAGCCCCTGGCGGCTCGGCCCCGGCCAGGCGGCGCTCACGGAACAGTGGCTGCGCGGCTGGGTCGGCGCCGCCGTCGAACAACGCCCCGATCTGCGCGCCGCGGCCGACGCCTACCTGGCCGACCGCCTGGCGGCCTGCGCCGCGGGCGAGTTGCGCGTCACCGTCCACCACACGGACCTCCTCGCTCTGGTCCGCCCGGCGGGCGGAGCGTCATGAGCCCCCAGGCGACGGGAACACGTCCACGACCGGCCTTCGCCGAGAGCACCCGGCTGCCGGAGACCGGCGGCGACCGGGGTCCGATCGAGGAGCCCGGTGCCTCGGCAACGGCAGTCGCCGAGCCGTCGGGCAGCACCGCCGACGACTTCGAGGCCTCGCCGTCCGTGACCGACGCGGAGGGCCCCGGCCCCCGCGCCGCTTCCCCGTCGCCCGGCCCGGTCCGCGCCGTCCTGGCCCGGATCGGCTCCCGCAAGGCCCGTACGCACCTCGGGACCCTCGCCGGAGTCGCCATCCTCGGCGTGCTGTTCTGGCGCCTCGGTACCGGAGTCTTCCTGGACGGGCTGCGGCGGATCGACGCAGGGGCGCTGCTTCTCGCGCTCGGGATCGGGCTCGTCACCACCGTGTGCAGTGCCTGGCGGTGGGCGCTCGTGGCCCGGGGGCTCCGGATCCGGCTGCCGCTCGGGCCCGCCGTCGCCGACTACTACCGTGCGCTGTTCCTCAACGCGGCCCTGCCCGGCGGCATCCTCGGTGACGTGCACCGGGCGGTGCGGCACGGGCAGAGCGAGGGGGACGTGCGGCGGGGCGTGAAGGCCGTCGTGCTCGAACGGGCGGCCGGGCAGCTCGCGCTGTTCGCCGCCGGGGCCGTGATCCTGCTGACGATGCCGTCCCCGGTGCTCGCCGAGGCCCGGCACGTCGCCCCGCTCGCGGTCCTGGCCGCCCTCGGCGCCCTCGCCGTCGTCCTCGCCCTGCGCATGAACCGGGCGTCACCCTCCCGGCGGGGCCGGGCCCTGCGCGGCACGCTCGCCGAGGCACGGGAAGGGCTGGTGTCCCGCCGCAACGGGCCCGGGGTCATTGTCAGCTCCGTGGTCGTTCTGGCAGGTTACGTCGCCATGTTCGTACTCGCTGCCCGCGTGGCCGGAGTCGCCGCCTCCGTGGCTGTCCTGATGCCGCTCGCGGTCCTCGCGCTGCTCGCGATGGGCCTGCCGCTGAACGTCGGCGGCTGGGGGCCGAGGGAGGGCGTCACCGCCTGGGCGTTCGGCGCCGCCGGCCTCGGCGCGGGCCGGGGACTGGCCGTCGCGGTCGTCTACGGCGTACTCAGCCTCGTGGCGAGCCTGCCCGGCCTCGTCGTGCTCGTCGCCCGCTGGTACGCGGGGCTGCGCGCGGAGTCCGGGTCCGCCGCTCCGGACCCGGGACCCGGCCACGCGCCGGGGCGTGACTACGCGTCGGAGGTCAGCAACGAGAAATACGCCCCGAAGGAATCCGCCAGACTCGCCAGGAGTTCCTTCCCCTTTTCCGCCGAACCCAGCGAAGGACGGCCGATGACACCGGAATCGGTATAGCCGGACATGCCGAGGGTGAGCAGATGACGCCGGTCGTCAGCGACGAAATCGGAGGTCTCATAACCGGGTCGGAGCATTTCGGGATGAGCGTGCAGAAGGATGGAGGTTTCAATTTCCCCCGCGTGCATGTCGGTGAGCAGCGAGGTGACCACACCCGCCCGCTCACGCGCCGCCTCCCAGTCCTCCGCGGCCGGGAAGAGCGCCATCCGCTCGCCGCGGGCGGACGACTCCTGAACGACGTTGCCCAGCACGTAGTTTCCGCCGTGCCCGTTGACCACCACCAGGGCGTCGACGCCCGACCGGCGGAGCGAAGCCGCTATGTCCCGTACCACCGCATGAAGGGTCACCGAGGAGATGCTGACGGTCCCCGGCCAGCCCGCGTGCTCGTGCGAGCACGAGATCGTCACCGGAGGAAGGAGGTGTACCGGGTACGCGCCGGTAATCTCCCGCGCGACGGCACAGGCCACCAGCGTGTCGGTCGCCAGCGGAAGATACGGGCCGTGCTGCTCGAAACTCCCCACGGGAAGCACCGCGACCTGCCGTGAGACGCCGGCACCTCGCGTCCGTACGTCTTCCGTGGTGTCTGCCGGCACCAGATCACTCATAACGTCACGGCCTTTCGTCTCTGCTTAGGAACTCGAGAATCATGACAGACAACATTGGCGTACTCGGCAAGAAGGCACCGCAGCGGACCGGCGTGGAACGCGTCGTGAATGCCCCCCTGCCCACCGTGTACGGGAAATTCCAGGCGATCGGCTACATGGACCACGACCGCGGTGACGAACAGGTCGCGCTGGTCTACGGCGAGATCGGCCCGGACGACGTCCTCATCCGGCTGCACTCGGAGTGCCTGACCGGCGACGCCTTCGGCTCCCAGCACTGCGAGTGCGGCGACCAGTTGGACGCCGCCCTGCGCGCGGTCGTCTCCGAGGGCGCCGGCGTCGTCGTCTACCTCAGAGGGCATGAGGGCCGCGGCATCGGCCTGCTCGCCAAGCTGCGCGCGATGGCCCTGCAGGCGGAGGGTCTGGACACGGTCGAGGCCAACCTCGCGCTCGGCCTGCCGGTCGACGCCCGCGACTACGGGGTGGCCGCCCGGATCCTGGACGACCTGGGTGTGAAGTCCGTCCGCCTGATGTCCAACAACCCCCGCAAGCGCGAGGCACTGGTGAGCCACGGCATCAGCGTCGCCGAGCAGGTGCCGCTGCTGATCCCGCCGTGCGAGAACAACATCACGTATCTGAGGACCAAGCGGGAGCGCCTCGACCACCACCTGCCCCATCTGGACGCGGTGGTCAGCTCCTCCTGAGACGCTCCTCCTCCGGTGCGGGACCGATTCCGGTTCCCGCGACGTGACCTGGGCGAATTCGTGCGCCACCCGTGGGTGGGCCGCGTACGCTTCGTGGACGTCCGCCCCTTGAGCGCCGGCCCGTCAGTGGCCGGCGCCTCACGTCCGGAGGCCCACCCGGGATGACCGAGCTCCATCTGTGGCTGCGCCACGAGGCCCGAACGACCGAGCGACGCACACCGATCGTGCCCGACGACGCCCGGCGGCTCGTCGACGACGGCGTGACACTGACCGTCGAGGAGTCCCCGCAGCGCGTCTTCCCGATCGGGGAGTACGAGGCGGCCGGCTGCCCTGTCGCCCCCGCGGGCTCCTGGGTGTCGGCGCCGCGGGACGCCGTGGTGCTGGGCCTCAAGGAACTGCCCGAGGATCCGGCCGAGCTGACCCACCGGCACATCTTCTTCGGCCACGCCTACAAGGGCCAGCCGGGAGCGGGCGACCTGCTGCGCCGGTTCGCCGCCGGGGGCGGGACGCTGTTCGACCTCGAATACCTGGTGGACGACACCGGGCGGCGCCTCGCCGCCTTCGGGTACTGGGCCGGCTACCTGGGCGCGGCCCTGGCGGTGCTCCAGCACCGGGGCCGGCTGCGGGCACCGCTCGTGCCCACGACGAAGGAGGACCTGGACGAGACGCTGCGGCCCGCCCCGGGCGACGCCGCGTTCACCGGCCTCGTCATCGGCGCCCTGGGCCGCAGCGGCCGCGGCGCCCGCACGGCCTTCGCCGCCGCCGGCGCCGACCCGACCTGCTGGGACCTCGCCGAGACCCGCGACCTGGACCGCGGCGCCCTGCTGCGGCACGACGTGATGGTCAACGCGGTGCTCGCCACCAGCCCCGTCCCGCCCTTCCTGCGGGAACAGGACCTCGACAGCCCGGACCGCCGCCTGCGCACCCTGTGCGACGTGACGTGCGACGTCGGCTCCCCGCTCAACGTCCTCCCGGTCTACGACGACACCACCGACTGGGACGAGCCCGTCCGCCGGCTGCGCAAGGAACCCCCGCTCGACCTGATCGCCATCGACAACCTGCCCTCCCTGCTGCCACTGGAGTCCAGCACCGACTTCTCGGCCGCCCTGCTGCCCCACCTGCTCGACTTCGGTGTCACCGGTCCCTGGGGGCACTGCCTGGACCGGTTCCGCCAGGCCACCCGTGAACACGGGCTCGACAAGGGGGAGTTCCATGACCATTGACCCGGTACCCGCGAGCGGCACCGTCCACTGGATCGGCGCCGGCCTGTCCACGGGCAGCGGCCTGGCCGCGCTGTGCGACACCGCCCCCCGCGTACGACTCTGGCACCGCACCGAGAGCCGCGCCGCCGACGCCCTCGACCGGCTCGGCCTCGCCGGACGCGCCGAGCCCCGCGCCTACACCCTCGCCGCGCTGACCGCCGAACTGGCGCCCGGCGACGTCGTCGTGTCCATGCTGCCCGCGCCGGAGCACGCGCCCCTGCTCGCAGAATGCGTACGGCTGGGGGCGCACTTCGCCTGCTCCAGCTATGTGTCCGAGGCGGTGCTGGAGCAGGTGCCGGCCGCCGAGAAGGCCGGGGTCGTCGTCCTCACCGAGGCCGGGCTCGACCCGGGCATCGACCACCTCTTCGCCCACGCCCTGGTGGCCCGGGCCCGGGAGGCGATCGGCGACGGGACGCCCGCCTCGTACACCCTGACGTCGTACTGCGGCGGTGTCCCGGCCGTCCCCAACGACTTCACGTACCGCTTCAGCTGGGCCCCCGCAGGGGTCCTCAACGCCCTTCGTTCCCCGGCCCGTTACATCGAGGACGGGGCCCAGACGGTCGCCGGCCGTCCCTGGGAGGCGACCCGGCGGCACCTGGTCGGAGGGGAGACGTTCGAGGTCTACCCGAACCGCGACAGCGTCCCGTTCGTCGCGCAGTACGGGCTGCCGGACGCCTGGACGCCGCGGACGTTCGTGCGGGGCACCCTGCGCCTGGAGGGCTGGCTGCGTGCCTGGGACGGCGTCTTCGAGGAGCTGAAGGCCGGCGACGACGCCCGGATCGCCGCCCTGGCCCGGGAGCTGGCCGCCGCCTACCCCACCACGGAGGACGACCGCGACCGGGTCGTGCTCGCCGTGTCGCTGGACGTGCGGGCCGGAACGGGCCGGACGTGGTCGGGCGGTTACCTCCTGGACCTGGTGGGCGACGCGCGGGAGAGCGCGATGGCCCGCTGCGTCTCGCGCACCCTGGCCCTCGGTGTCCGCCACGTCCTGGACGGCTCCCTGCCGCCGGGCCTGAACAGGGCCGCGGAGACGGCGGCACGATCCGAGCAGTGGCTGCGTGAACTCGCCGAGGAAGGGGTCGAGTTCACGCTCCAGGCCGAGCGGTGACGGGCCTCAGTCCGTCACCGCCTCGTGCACCAGCCGCTTGAGGTCGCGGAACACCGTGTGCGACGACCTGGGCCGTACCTGCGTCAGGAACTGCACCGTCAGGTCGCGGCCCGGGTCGACCCAGAAGGTCGTCGTGGCGACCCCGCTCCAGCCGTAGGCGCCGAGTGCGGACGGTGCCTGCGTGCGGGACGGGTCGATCACCACGGAGACGTTGAGGCCGAAGCCGACACCCGCGTTGCCGGGCTCGTCGTGGGCGGGACGGCTCCCGAAGGCGCGCAGGTCGGCACCGCCGGGCAGCTGGTTGCGGGTCATCAGGTCCACGGTGCCCGGGGCGAGGAGACGGACGCCGTCGAGCTCGCCCCGGCGGCGCAGCAGCTCCATGAAGCGGTGGTAGTCGTGGGCGGAGGCCACCATGCCGCCACTGCCGGACAGGAACCGCGGCCGCCCGCCGCGCAGCGGCAGCCCGGGGGCCGGCGCTATGCCGCCGCCCTCCTTCTCCCCGTACATCTCGGACAGCCGGGGCGCCTGCTGCTCATTGACGTGGAACCCCGCGTCCGTCATCCCCAGCGGCCCGAAGATCCGCTCGGCGCAGAACACGTCGAGCGGCTGCCCGGACACCACCTCGATGATCCGGCCCAGGACATTGCTCGCCACCGAGTAGTTCCACTGCGTCCCCGGCTCGAACTGCAGCGGCAGACTCGCGTACACCTCGATGGTCTCCGCCAGGTCCGCGCCCGGCGGCACCGACGACTCCAGACCGGCCTCGCGGTACAGGGCGTCGACGGGATGGGTGTGGTAGAAGCCGAAGGTCAGGCCCGAGGTGTGGGTCATCAGATGCCGGACGAGTATCGGGCCGTCGGCCGGACGGGTCCGGACGTCGGCACCGGACCCGCCCTCGTACACCCGCGGGTCGGCGAAGGCGGGCAGATGGTCGGCGACCGGATCGTCCAGCGACAGCCGGCCCTCCTCCACCAGCAGCAGGGCGGCCACCGCGGTGACCGGCTTCGTCATGGAGTACATCCGCCACAGCGTGCCGGGCTCGACGGGCAGCCCGGCCGCGATGTCGCGCAGGCCGTGCGTGGTGAGGTGGGCGACGCGTCCGCCCCGGGCCACGGAGACGAGGAAGCCCGGCAGACGCCCCTCGTCCACCAGAGCGGCGAAGTGCCGGTCCAGGCGGCCCAGCGCCCGCGGATCCAGCCCGGCCTCACCCGGATCGGCCTCTTGTCGCAGCTGTGCCATCGATCTTCCTCCGTCGCGCTCGTCGAGGTGAGGTCCGGCATACCCCACGCGGGCCGCCTCAGACCTCATCCCGGTGCGGGACTTGATAGGCAAGTCGCCACTTGCCTATCGTGAGGTCATGTCGGAGGATGTCTTCAAGGCGCTGGCCGATCCCACCCGCCGGCGCATCCTCGATGAGCTGGCCGAACGGGACGGTCAGAGCCTGTTCGAGATCTGCACGCGGCTGGTGACCAAGCACGGTCTGGGGTTGTCACGCCAGGCGATCAGCCAGCATCTGGCCGTGCTGGAATCGGCGGGTCTGGTCGTTTCACGGCGCCAGGGCCGCTACAAGTTCCACGACCTGAACACCGAACCCCTTGAGCGCGTCATGAACCGATGGCTCAGGACCGACCCACCGGAGGCCGGCGTATGAGGATCCACATCACCAGCGTCTTCGTCGACGACCAGGAGAAGGCGCGGCGCTTCTACACCGACGTGCTGGGCTTCGTGAAGAAGCACGACGTCCCGGTGGGGACGGACCGGTGGCTCACCGTGGTCTCACCGGAGGACCTCGACGGGACCGAGCTGCTCCTCGAACCCTCGGGGCACCCCGCGGTGCAGCCGTACAAGACGGCGCTGGTGGAGGACGGCATCCCGGCCGCCTCGTTCGCCGTGGACGACGTGCACGCGGAGTTCGAGCGGCTGCGCGGTCTCGGCGTGCGGTTCGTCCAGGAGCCACTGGAGATGGGCCCCATCACCAGCGCGGTCCTGGACGACACCTGCGGCAATCTGATCCAGATCGTGCACACCAAGTCCTGAGGCGGGTGCCGGGCACCGGCCCGGCACCGCCTGCGGCCCTCAGGCGGTCAGGCCGTCACCTTCTCCGGCTGACCGGCCTCCCGGGTGGTGCGCTCCCCGAGCTGCTCCGTCGGAACCCGGTGCGTCTCACGAGCCGACAGCGCGGCGATGACCGGCGGCACGCACAGCGCCGCCGTGAACAGGGCCACCGCCGACCAGTCGTCGCCGTCCGGGCCGGCGATCCGCGCGGCGAACGTCACCGCGAAGCCGGCCGCCGCGAAACCGATCTGCGTGCCGATGGCCACCCCGGACAGCCGCACCCGGGTTGTGAACATCTCGCCGTAGAAGGCCGGCCACACGCCGTTCGCGGCGCTGTACACCACGCCGAAGCAGAGGATGCCCGTCAGGAAGGTCAGCGGGTAGGAGCCGGTGGAGACCGCCCACAGGTACAGGAACATCGTCACCGCGCTGCCGGCCGCGCCGATCAGGAACACCGGGCGGCGGCCGATCCGGTCGGCCAGGGTGGCCCACAGCGGGATCGCGGCGAGCGCCACGACGTTGGCCAGGGCCCCCACCCACAGCATGGCGGTGCGCGACATGCCGACCGCGTCGCTCGTGGCGTACGCCAGCGCCCACACCGTGAAGATCGTGCTGACCGAGGCGATGAGCGCGCCCGCGATCACCCGCAGCACGTCCGCCCAGTGCTCGCGCAGCAGCACCGCGAGCGGCAGTTTGACGACACCCTCCTCGGCGGCCTGCTGGGCGAAGGCGGGGGTCTCGTCCAGCTTGCGGCGGATGACGTAGCCGACGACGGCGACCGCGACGCTCAGCCAGAAGGGCACCCGCCAGCCCCAGGACAGCAACTGCTCCTCGGGCAGCGCGGCGATCGGGATGAAGACCAGCGTGGCCAGCAGCTGGCCGCCCTGGGTGCCGCTGAGGGTGAAGCTGGTGAAGAAGCCGCGCCGGCCCGGCGGCGCGTGCTCCAGCGTCATGGAGTTGGCGCTGGCCTGCTCGCCCGCCGCCGAGATGCCCTGGAGCACCCGGCACAGCACCAGCAGGACCGGCGCGAGGGTGCCGACCTGGGCCCGGGTCGGCAGACAGCCGATGAGGAACGTCGACAGGCCCATCAGCATCAGCGTGAAGACCATGATCTTCTTGCGGCCGAGCTTGTCCCCGAAGTGCCCGAGCACCAGCGCGCCGACCGGGCGGGCGGCGTACGCGACGCCGAAGGTGGCCAGCGACAGCAGCGTCGCCGTGGCCGGGTCGGACTCGTCGAAGAAAACCTCGGGGAAGATCAGCGCGGCGGCGCTGCCGTAGATGAAGAAGTCGTAGTACTCCAGCGCGCTGCCGACCCAGGCGGCGGTCGCGGCTTTCCTGGGCTGACCGGGCGGGGCGGCGGCCCCTCGGGGCGTGGCGGGGACGGACACGGCGGCTCCTTAAGGGGCTCCACCCCAGGTGGAGTGAGCGAAAGGACGGTGCGGAGGGGGACGGCCGGATCGCGGCTAATTAACCCACTGGGTAGTTAGTAGGGGATGGCCAGTGATGCTGCGCCCGGGTGCCGCCGGTGTCAAGGGGTCGCGCGTCGGCCATCTCAGTCCGAGGCGCGCTCCGCCGTGAGGTACGCGATCACCATGTCGCCCAGCATGGTGCGGTAGTGCGTGCGCTGCGCCGGGTCGACCAGGTCGCGGCCGAACAGCGCGCCGAAGGTGTGCCGGTTGGAGACCCGGAAGAAGCAGAACGAGGAGATCATCGCGTGCAGGTCGACTGCGTCGACCTCGGCCGTGAACAGCCCCGACCTGCGGCCCTCCGCCAGGATGCGGCGGATCACGTCCAGGGCGGGGGAGCCGATCCGCCCGAGCTTCTCGGAAGCCGCGATGTGGTGCGCCTCGTGGATGTTCTCGATGCTGACCAGGCGGATGAAGTCCGGGTGCTGCTCGTGGTGGTCGAAGGTCACCTCGGCCAGGCGCCGGATGGCCGCCACCGGGTCCAGATGCTCGACGTCGAGCTCCTGCTCGGCCTCGCGGATGACGGTGTAGGCCCGCTCCAGCACGGTGGTGAACAGCTGTTCCTTGCCGCCGAAGTAGTAGTAGATCATCCGCTTCGTGGTGCGGGTGCGGGCGGCGATCTCGTCCACCCGGGCCCCGTCGTAGCCGGCCCGGGCGAACTCCTGCGTGGCCACGTCGAGGATCTCGGCCTGGGTGCGGGCGGCGTCACGGACGCGCTCGCGCTCGCCAGGACGGGCCGGTTCTTCGACGCTGGTCATCAGGTTCCTTCGGGCGGAGGGGCCGGTGCCGGTGATTGTAGAAGCCGGGGCCCGTCCGCCCACGGGGTCTTCCCGAGCCCGCACCCGGCTGATATAGCTAACGTACTAGTTCGTACATTAGTGAGCCGCTCGGGAGGCCCGCGTGCCCAAGGACTCGTATCTCGTCGGACTGATCGGTTCCGGCATCGGTCCGTCACTCAGCCCGGCGCTGCACGAGGGGGAGGCCGACCGGCAGGGACTGCGCCTGCTGTACCGGCTGATCGACATCGAGACACTCGGTGTGCCGCCGGAGGCGGTGGGCGAGCTGGTGAGCGCCGCCCGCGACCTCGGCTTCGACGGGCTCAACATCACGCACCCCTGCAAACAGCTCGTCATCGAGCACCTGGACGCCCTCGCCCCGCAGGCCGAGGCACTGGGCGCGGTCAACACCGTCGTCTTCGAGGACGGCCGCGCCGTCGGCCACAACACCGACGTCACCGGCTTCGCCGCGTCCTTCGCGCGGGGGCTGCCCGACGCGCCCCTGGAACGGGTCGTCCAGCTGGGCGCCGGCGGGGCGGGCGCGGCCGTCGCACACGCCACGCTGACCCTCGGCGCCGAGCGGATCACCCTCGTCGACGCCCTGCCCGAGCGGGCCGCCGCCCTGGCCGAGTCCCTGAACCGCGCCTTCGGGCCGGGGCGCGCGGCCGCCGCCTCCCCGGACCGGCAGGCCGAGCTGCTCGCCCACGCCGACGGCATCGTGCACGCCACACCGACCGGCATGGCCGCCCACCCCGGCCTGCCCCTGCCCGCCGAGCTGCTCCGCCCCGGGCTCTGGGTCGCCGAGGTGGTCTACCGCCCGCTGGAGACCGAACTGCTGCGCACCGCCCGCGCGCTGGGCTGCGCCACCCTCGACGGCGGCGGCATGGCCGCCTTCCAGGCCGCCGACGCGTTCCGTCTGTTCACCGGCCGGGAACCCGACGCCGCACGCATGCTGGCCGACCTGACCGAACTGGCCGGGGCCATAGGGGCACGGAACTAGACAGAAGCCGCCCAGCGAGAGGTACCGACGTGCGTACGTCCATCGCCACCGTTTCCCTCAGCGGATCCCTCACCGAGAAGCTCACAGCCGCCGCCGGGGCCGGCTTCGACGGGGTGGAGATCTTCGAGAACGACCTGCTGGCCAGTCCCCTCACCCCCGAGGAGGTCCGCGCCCGCTGCGCCGACCTCGGCCTCACCGTCGAGCTCTTCCAGCCGATGCGGGACATCGAGGCCGTCCCCGAGGACGAGTTCGCCCGGAACCTGCGGCGGGCCCGGCACAAGTTCGAGCTGATGCGCAGGCTCGGCGCCGACACGGTCCTCGTCTGCTCCAGCGTCTCCCCGCTCGCGGTGGACGACGACGCCCTGGCCGCCGAGCAGCTGAGCCGCCTCGCCGACCTCGCCCGGGACTCCGGCGTCCGGGTGGCCTACGAGGCGCTCGCCTGGGGCCGCCACGTCAGCACGTACGACCACGCCTGGCGCATCGTCGAGTCGGCCGATCACCCCGCCCTCGGTACCTGCCTCGACAGCTTCCACATCCTGTCCCGCGGCTCGGACCCCAAGGGCATCGAGGACATCCCCGGCGAGAAGATCTTCTTCCTCCAGCTCGCGGACGCCCCGCTGCTCGCCATGGACGTCCTCCAGTGGAGCCGCCACTACCGCTGCTTCCCCGGCCAGGGCGGCTTCGACGTCGCCGGGCTGCTGCGGCACGTCCTGGCCACCGGCTACGACGGCCCGCTCTCGCTGGAGGTCTTCAACGACGTCTTCCGGCAGGCCGAGGCCGGCCCGACCGCCGTCGACGCCCGGCGCTCCCTGCTGGTCCTCCAGGAAGCCGTGGGCCGGGCGCCGCTGCCCGAGCCGGTCGTCCCCACCGGCGTCGCCTTCGCCGAGCTGGTCACGCCCGACGCCGAACCCCTCACCGCGCTGCTCGGCGCCCTGGGATTCACCCGCACCGCCCGCCATCGCGGCAAGCCCGTCGCCCTGTGGGAGCAGGGGGACGCCCGGATCCTCGTCAACACCGGGCCCGCCGTCCGCCGCGACGGCACCCAGCTCGCCGCCATCGGCCTCGAGTCACCGGACCCCGCCGCGGCGGCCCGGCGAGCCGAGGCGCTGCTGGCTCCCGTCCTGCCCCGCCGCCGGGCACCCGGGGACGCCCCGCTCGACGCGGTCGCCGCCCCCGACGGCACGGAGCTGTTCTTCTGCGCCACCGGCCGCCCGGACCTGCCCGACTGGCGGGCCGACTTCGAGGACACGGGCGAGGAGAGCGCGCCGGCGGGCATCCGCCGCATCGACCACCTCGCCCTCACCCAGCCCTGGCACCACTTCGACGAGGCGGCCCTCTTCCACCGCGGTGTGCTCGGCCTGCACGGCCAGGAGAGCGTGGACGTCGCCGACCCCTACGGCCTGCTGCGCAGCCGCGCCGTCACCAACGCCGACGGCAGCGTCCGGATCGCCCTCACCGTCGGAGCCGCGCCCACGGACGACACCGTGCACGCCCAGCACATCGCCCTGGCCACCGACGACGTGGTCGCCGCGGCCCGCCGCTTCCGCGACACCGGCGGCAGCCTCCTGCCGGTCCCGGCGAACTACTACGACGACCTCGCCGCCCGCTTCGAGCTCCCCGACGGGGCGCTGGAGACCTATCGCGACCTCGGCATCCTCTACGACCGCGACCCCCACGGCGGCTTCCTGCACTGCTACACCCGCACCGTCGGCCGCGTCTTCTTCGAACTGGTCCAGCGTGACGACGGCTACCGGGGCTACGGCGCCGCCAACGCCCCGGTACGGCTGGCGGCCCAGCACACGGTGCGGGCGCTCACTGGCGGCTGACGGTCCGGGTGATGCCGGTGACGACGGTGGTGGCGAGGAGCCAGCCCGTGAGCACGAGGGCGTAGGCGAGCCACTGGTACCCGCCGGTGGGGGCGAACGCTCCCTCCTGCCCGAAGGAGATCACCGGCAGCAGCAGGTCGAACGTGTAGAACACCGGGTTGAACTCCGGGGCCTCGTCCGCCTTCAGCGGCCGCGGGTGGTGCAGTGCGTAGGTGACGGAGCCGATCACGAGCAGCGACACCAGCCAGGCCGCGGCCCGCAGCGGGCGGAAGCCGTAGCCGACGGTGGCGTCCTGCACGTAGCCCCACAGCCGGCCGTACCAGGGCAGGGTGCCGCGGTGGCGGCGTTGCTTGGCGAGCTGGACGAGGCGGGCGGCCCGGTCGTCGCCGATCCGGCGGTAGGCGGCTGTCAACTGCTCGTAGGCGTGCGGGACGTAGCCCTCGCCGTCCCGCTCCAGCATCTCCAGGCGGCGCTCCGCGGGTTCGTGCGGGGAGAGGGAGGTGTAGACGAGGCTGTCGAGCAGGACCTCCTCCGGCACCGCCTCCGGTTCCAGGAACAGCACGTCCAGGTGGGTGCGGCGCAGGTTGAGGGTGCCCTCCATGGGCGGGCTCCTGCGCACCCAGAGCTCCCCGACGGTGCAGCTGCTCGCGCGCAGCGCCGCGTCCCCGGGATTGGACAGGCGCGCGTGCGACAGGTCGAGACGCCCCGCGACACGGGCACCGCGCAGGCCTATCCAGCCGCGCACGTCCACGCCGCGCAGGAGGACGTCGCCCTCCACCGCGAGCGTCTCCGCGTCCAGGGCGACCTCACCCGCCTCGGTTTCCAGCCGGGCCTCGTTGAGGGTGATCGACCCGGCGACCGACGCGCCCGTCAGACGCACCTCGCCCCGGGCCCGCAGACCCGGCGCCGACAGGCCGTCCCCCACGGTCACGTGGTTGAGCTGGAGCGCCGGCTGACCGGCGGGCAGCGCGTCGATGCCGGCCCCGTCCATGAACAGCGCCCCGGCGATCTGCGCCCCGCCGAGCCGTACGGGCCCGTCGAACAGACAGTCCGTCATGCGCAGCACGCCGTCCACCCGTACGGTGGCGGCGTCCAGGCCGGGCAGGACGGAACCACGCAGGTTGAGCTGGCGCAGCCGCGCCGCGTACAGCACGGGGACGTCCTCGAAGTAGCAGTCGCTCAGGCGGACGGCGTGGTCGATCTCGCCGTACTGGAGGCTGAGCACCCCGGTGATCCGCGCGCCCGCCAGCCTCAGGGCGGCTGTCTCACCGTCCTCCTGGGGCGCGCTCAGCAGCAGGGCCCGTAACACGGACGCGCGTACGGTCCGCTCGGGTCCCCAGTCCGCGCCTCGCTCCGGATACTCGTCCGCCGGCCCCCGGAAGTCCACGTCCTGGCCGCGCGGAAAGGCGCGCCACACCCGCTCCTCGGCGGGTGTCATGTTGTCGATCTCCATCAGCGGGGACTCTGACGTCCCGGCCGGGGGCTGTCAACCCGCCCCCGGCCGGGGCGGGTTACGCCCGCGCGTTCCACTCCTCGATCACCGGTCGCCCGTGCTCGGTGGAGAGCCGGCTGACCGTGCCCGTCTCCAGGCGGAACAGCCGTCCCTCGGCCGCTGTCAGACCCAGCCGGCGGGCCGTCAGGACGCGCAGGAAGTGGCCGTGGGCCACCAGCATCACATCGCCCTCGGGCAGCGCCGCCGTCACCCGGGCCAGCACCCGGTCGGCGCGCTTGCCGACCTCGTCCGGGGACTCGCCCGGACTGCCGTCGGCGCCGGGCGGCGCGCCGTCGGTCCACAGGTTCCAGTCGGGGCGGGTGAGGTGTATCTCCTCGGTGGTGACGCCCTCGTAGGCGCCGTAGTGCCACTCGTGCAGGTCCGCCTCCCGGCCGGCGCCCGTCAGACCCGCCAGTTCGGCGGTGCGCCGGGCGCGGCCGAGGGGGCTGGTGAGGACCAGTGCGAAATCGCGCCCGGCCAGGAGCGGGGCCAGCGACCTGGCCTGCTCCTCACCGCGTGGGGTGAGGGGCAGGTCGGTGAAGCTGGTGTGCTGTCCGCTCCGGCTCCACTCCGTCTCGCCGTGGCGGACCAGCAGCAGATCTCCCACAGTGCTACGCCTTCTTCGCGGCTTCGACGGCGTGCCCGCCGAACTGGTTGCGCAGCGCCGCGATCATCTTCATCTGCGGCGAGTCGTCCTGCCGGGAGGCGAACCGGGAGAAGAGGGAGGCGGTGATCGCGGGCAGCGGCACGGAGTTGTCGATCGCGGCCTCCACGGTCCAGCGGCCCTCGCCGGAGTCCTGGGCGAATCCCCGGAGGTTCTCCAGGTGCTCGTCCTGGTCGAGCGCGTTGACCGCGAGGTCGAGCAGCCAGGACCGGATGACGGTGCCGTCCTGCCAGGAGCGGAACACCTCGCGGACGTTGTCCACCGAGTCCACGGCCTCCAGCAGCTCCCAGCCCTCGGCGTAGGCCTGCATCATGGCGTACTCGATGCCGTTGTGGACCATCTTCGCGAAGTGCCCGGCGCCCACCTTGCCCGCGTGGACGTAGCCGTACGGGCCCTCCGGCTTGAGCGCCTCGAAGATCGGCTGCAACCGGTCGACGTGCTCCTTCTCGCCGCCGACCATCAGGGCGTAGCCGTTCTTCAGCCCCCACACACCGCCGGAGACGCCCGCGTCGACGAAGCCGATGCCGTGCTTGCTCAGCTCCTCGGCGTGCTTCTCGTCGTCCGTCCAACGGGAGTTGCCGCCGTCGACGACCGTGTCCCACGGCTTGAGGAGGTACCCCAGCTGGTCGATGACGTGCTGGGTGGGGGCGCCGGCCGGGACCATGACCCAGACCGTGCGCGGCGCGTCCAGCGCGTTCACGAGGTCGGCCAGGCTGGCGACGTCGGACTTCTCGGGGTCGGTGTCGTAGCCGACGACGGTGTGGCCGGCGTTGCGCAGGCGCTCGCGCATGTTGGCGCCCATCTTGCCGAGACCCACAAGACCGATCTGCATGTCAGTTCACTTCCCGAAGATTGCGGTAGGCGGCCACCAGCGCGGCCGTGGACGGGTCGAGACCGGGGACGTCGGCGCCCTCGGTCAGGGCGGGCTCGACGCGCTTGGCGAGGACCTTGCCGAGTTCGACGCCCCACTGGTCGAAGGAGTCGATGTTCCAGACCGCGCCCTGCACGAACACCTTGTGCTCGTAGAGGGCGACCAGCTGGCCCAGGACCGACGGGGTCAGTTCGGTGGCCAGGATCGTCGTGGTGGGGTGGTTCCCCTTGAAGGTGCGGTGCGGGACCTGCTCCTCGGGCACGCCCTCGGCCCGCACCTCCTCGGCGGTCTTGCCGAAGGCGAGCGCCTGCCCCTGCGCGAACAGGTTGGCCATCAGCAGGTCGTGCTGCGCCTTGAGCTCGTCGCTCAGCTCGGCGACCGGCCGGGCGAAGCCGATCAGGTCGGCCGGGATCAGCTTCGTGCCCTGGTGGATGAGCTGGTAGTAGGCGTGCTGCCCGTTGGTGCCCGGCGTGCCCCACACCACCGGCCCCGTCTGCCACCGGACAGGACGCCCGGCGCGGTCCACCGACTTGCCGTTGGACTCCATGTCGAGCTGCTGGAGGTAGGCGGTGAACTTCGACAGGTAGTGGCTGTACGGCAGCACCGCGTGCGACTGGGCGTCGTGGAAGTTGCCGTACCAGATGCCCAGCAGACCCATGATGAGCGGGGCGTTGGCCTCCGCGGGGGCGTTGCGGAAGTGCTCGTCGACGATGCGGAATCCGTCCAGCATCTCCCGGAACCGGTCCGGTCCGATGGCGATCATCAGGGACAGGCCGATCGCGGAGTCGTACGAGTAGCGGCCGCCGACCCAGTCCCAGAACTCGAACATGTTGTCGGTGTCGATGCCGAACGCGGCGACCTTCTCGGCGTTCGTCGACAGGGCGACGAAGTGCTTGGCCACGGCCTTCTCGTCGCCCCCGAGACCGCTCAGCAGCCAGGAGCGCGCCGAGGTCGCGTTGGTGATGGTCTCGATCGTGGTGAAGGTCTTGGAGGCGACGATGAACAGCGTCTCCGCCGGATCCAGGTCGCGGACCGCCTCGTGCAGATCGGAGCCGTCCACGTTCGACACGAAGCGGAACGTCATCGAGCGGTCCGTGAACGGCCGCAGCGCCTCGTACGCCATCGCCGGGCCCAGGTCCGAGCCGCCGATGCCGATGTTGACGACGTTGCGGATGCGCTTGCCGGTGTGGCCGGTCCACGCGCCGGAGCGGACCCGGTCGGCGAATTCGGTCATCTTGTCGAGCACGGCGTGCACCCTCGGGACGACGTTCTCGCCGTCGACCTCGACCACCGCGTCGCGCGGCGCCCGCAGGGCGGTGTGCAGCACGGCCCGGTTCTCGGTGGTGTTGATCCTCTCGCCGCGGAACATCGCGTCGCGCAGCCCGAACACGTCGGTGGCGGTGGCCAGCTCCTGGAGCAGGGCCAGCGTCTCGTCCGTGACCAGGTGCTTGGAGTAGTCGATCCGCAGATCGCCCACGCGCACGACGTAGCGCTCGGCGCGCCCCGGGTCCGCCGCGAACAGGTCGCGCAGGTCCGGCTGCGGCAGGGCTTCCTTGCGGTGGTCCTCCAGGGCGGTCCACTCGGGCCGCCGCGTGAGCTCGGGGGAGTCGGACAGCGGGTCAGACATGAGCGGGGGTCTCCTCGGTTGCCTCGCCGTTCAGGGCGATGGCGTACATCTCGTCCGCGTCGAGGCGCCGGAGCTCCTCGGCGATGAGTTCGGAGGTGGCACGGACCTTCAGTGCGAGGGTCCGGGGGGGCTGGCCCGGCAGGGTCAGCGTCGCCAGCGGCCCCTCGGGGCGGTCGATGACGATCTCGCCCCGCTCCGTGCCCAGGCGGACGGCCGTCACGACCGGCCCGGCGGTGACCACGCGGTCGACCCGGACGTGCAGCCGGGCCTCCAGCCAGCGGGCCAGCAGCTCGGCGGCCGGGTTGTCGGCCTCGGCCTCCACGGCCGCCGAGATGACCCGCGCCCGGGCCTGGTCCAGCGCCGCCGCCAGCATCGAACGCCAGGGCGTCAGCCGGGTCCAGGCGAGGTCGGTGTCGCCGGGCGCGTAGGAGCGGACCCGGGTCTGGAGCGCCTCCAGGGGGTTGTCGACCGCGTACAGGTCGGTGATTCGCCGCTGGGCCAGTGCCCCGAGCGGGTCCTTCGAGGGCACCTCCGGCGCCTCCACCGGCCACCAGACCACCACGGGCGCGTCCGGCAGCAGCAGCGGCAGCACCACCGAGTCGGCGTGGTCGGACACCTCGCCGTAGGTGCGCAGCACCACCGTCTCGCCGGTGCCCGCGTCGGCGCCCACCCGGACCTCGGCGTCCAGCCGGGACTGGGTGCGGTCCCGCGGGGTGCGGGCCTGGCGCTTGATGACGACCAGGGTGCGCGAGGGGTGCTCGTGCGAGGCCTCCTCGGCCGCCTTGATCGAGTCGTAGGCGTTCTCCTCGTCCGTGACGATCACCATCGTCAGGACCATGCCCACGGCCGGTGTGCCGATGGCGCGGCGGCCCTGCACCAGCGCCTTGTTGATCTTGCTTGCCGTGGTGTCGGTCAGGTCGATCTTCATGGCCTGCGCCAGCTCCGTCCGTCTCGTGCGAGCATCTCGTCGGCTTCCGCGGGTCCCCAACTGCCCGAGGCGTACTGCGCGGGCCGGCCGTGCGTGGCCCAGTACTGCTCGATCGGGTCGAGGATCTTCCAGGACTCTTCCACTTCCTGGTGACGGGGGAACAGGTTGGCGTCGCCCAGGAGCACGTCAAGGATCAGCCGTTCGTACGCCTCGGGGCTCGATTCGGTGAACGACTCGCCGTAGGCGAAGTCCATCGTCACGTCCCGGATCTCCATCGACGTGCCCGGCACCTTCGAGCCGAACCGGACCGTCATGCCCTCGTCCGGCTGGACGCGGATGACGATCGCGTTGGAGCCCAGCTCCTCGGTCGCGGTGGAGTCGAAGGGGGAGTGCGGGGCCCGCTGGAAGACCACGGCGATCTCCGTCACCCGGCGGCCGAGCCGCTTGCCGGTGCGCAGGTAGAACGGGACGCCCGCCCAGCGGCGGTTGTCGACCTGGAGCTTGACCGCGGCGTACGTGTCGGTCGTGGAGGCCTGGTCGATGCCCTCCTCCTCCAGGTACCCGCTGACCTTCGTGCCGCCCTGCCAGGCCGCCGCGTACTGCCCGCGCACGGTGTGCCGGCCCAGGTCCTCCGGCAGCCGCACCGCCCGGAGCACCTTCAGCTTCTCGGTGAGCAGCGACGCCGCGTCGAAGGCGGCCGGCTCCTCCATGGCGGTGAGCGCCATCAGCTGGAGCAGGTGGTTCTGGATGACGTCGCGGGCGGCGCCGATGCCGTCGTAGTACCCGGCCCGGCCGCCGATGCCGATGTCCTCGGCCATCGTGATCTGCACGTGGTCGACGTACGACCGGTTCCAGATCGGCTCGAACATCTGGTTGGCGAAACGCAGCGCCAGGATGTTCTGGACGGTCTCCTTGCCGAGGTAGTGGTCGATGCGGAAGACCTGCTCGGGATCGAACACGTCGTGCACGATCGAGTTGAGCTCCTCGGCCGACTTCAGATCGTGCCCGAACGGCTTCTCGATGACCGCGCGGCGCCAGGAGTCCCCGGGGGCGCCCGCCAGCCCGTGCTTCTTCAGCTGCTGGACGACCTTGGGGAAGAACTTGGGCGGCACCGAGAGGTAGAAGGCGTAGTTGCCGCCGGTGCCCCGGGAGGCGTCCAGCTCGTCGACGGCCGAGCGCAGCTGCTTGAACGCCGTGTCGTCGTCGAAGTCGCCCGGGATGAACCGCATGCCCTCGGAGAGCTGCTGCCAGACCTCCTCGCGGAACGGGGTCCGGGCGTGCTCACGGACCGCGTCGTGCACCACCTGCGCGAAGTCCTGGTCCTCCCAGTCCCGGCGGGCGAAGCCCACCAGCGAGAAGCCCGGCGGCAGCAGACCGCGGTTGGCCAGGTCGTACACGGCCGGCATCAGCTTCTTGCGGGACAGGTCGCCGGTCACGCCGAAGATGACGAGCCCGGAGGGGCCGGCGATCCTGGGCAGACGGCGGTCCTGGGCATCACGCAGCGGGTTGGTGAAGTCGGGGTCGCCGTGCTGCGCGGGCGGGGCGGCGTGGCCGCTCACCCCGGTCTGCTCCACCCCGGCCGCCTCCTGGGCGGCCCGGGCCTCCTTGTCCTCCTTGGTCCCCTTGGTCTCCTGTTCGGCCGTCTGAGGGATCCCCTCGCTCATTCCGCGTCAACTCCCTTGCTGTTCAGGGACTTGGTGACCGCGTCCAGCAGGTCCTGCCAGGCCACCTCGAACTTGGCCACGCCCTCGTACTCCAGTTGCCGCACCACCTCGTCGTATGCAATGCCGAGCCGCGCCACGGCCGCCAGGTCGGCGCGCGCCTGGGCGTAACCGCCGGTGACGGTGTCGCCCTGGACGCCGCCGTGGTCGGCGACGGCGTTCAGCGTGGCCTCCGGCATCGTGTTGACCGTGCCGGGGGCGACCAGCTCGTCCACGTACAGGGTGTCCTTGTAGGCGGGGTCCTTCACACCGGTGGAGGCCCAAAGGGGGCGCTGCCGGTTCGCCCGGGCGCCTCCCAGGGCCTGCCAGCGTGCCCCGGCGAAGACCTCCTCGTACGCCTCGTAGGCCAGCCGCGCGTTGGCCAGCGCCGCCCTGCCCCTGAGGGCGAGGGCCTCGTCCGTGCCCAGCAGCGTGAGGCGCTTGTCGATCTCGGAGTCGACGCGGGAGACGAAGAAGGAGGCGACCGAGTGGATGGCGGACAGCTCCCGACCCGCCGCCTGGGCCTTCTCCAGCCCGGCGAGGTAGGCGTCCATCACCTCGCGGTAGCGCTCCAGCGAGAAGATCAGCGTCACGTTCACACTGATGCCCGCGCCGATCACCTCGGTGATCGCCGGCAGGCCGGCCTTCGTCGCCGGGATCTTGATCATCACGTTGGGGCGGTCCACCAGCCAGGCCAGCTGCCGGGCCTCGGCGACGGTCGCCGTCGTGTCGTGGGCCAGGCGCGGGTCGACCTCGATGGACACCCGGCCGTCCCGGCCGCCGGTGGCGTCGTACACCGGCCGCAGGACGTCGGCGGCGGCCCGGACGTCGGCGGTCGTCATCATGCGGACGGCCTCGTCGACGGTGACGCCCCGCACCGCCAGGTCCGCGAGCTGCTCCTCATAGCCTTCGCCGGAGCCGATGGCGGCCTGGAAGATGGACGGGTTGGTGGTGACACCGACGACGTTCCTCGTGGCGACGAGCTCGGCCAGGTCGCCGGACTCGATCCGCCGGCGGGACAGGTCGTCCAGCCAGATCGACACGCCCTCGTCGGACAGGCGCTTGAGTGCTCCCGCGCTCGCGGTCGCTTCGGTCACAGTGATCAACTTCTTTCGGGGGCTTTCGGATCAGCCGCGCACGGCGGCGAGGGACTCGCGGGCCGCGGCGACGACGTTCTCGGGGGTGAAGCCGTACTCGGCGAACAGGGTCTTCGCGTCGGCGGAGGCGCCGAAGTGCTCCAGGGAGACGATGCGTCCCGCGTCCCCCACGAACCGGTACCAGGTCAGGCCGATGCCGGCCTCGACCGCGACCCGGGCCTTCACGGACGGCGGCAGGACGCGGTCGCGGTACGCGCGCGGCTGCTCCTCGAACCACTCCACGGACGGCATCGACACGACGCGGGTGGGTACGCCCGCCGCCTGGAGGCGCTCGCGGGCTTCGGCGGCGACGTGCACCTCGGAACCGGTGGCGATCAGGATCACCTGGGGCTCGCCGCCTTCCGCCTCGAACCGCACGTAACCGCCACGCGCCGCCTCCGGGTCCGGCTCGTACGTCGGCACGCCCTGGCGGGTGAGCGCGAAGCCGTGCGGGGCCGGGTCGGTGGAGTGCCGTCGCAGGATCTCGGCCCAGGCGACGGCGGTCTCGTTGGCGTCGGCCGGACGGACGACGTTCAGGCCCGGGATCGCCCGCAGCGCGGCCAGGTGCTCCACCGGCTGGTGGGTCGGGCCGTCCTCGCCCAGGCCGATGGAGTCGTGCGTCCAGACGTACGTCACCGGCAGCTGCATCAGGGCCGACATACGGACGGCGTTGCGCATGTAGTCGGAGAACACCAGGAAGGTGCCGCCGTAGACGCGCGTGTTGCCGTGCAGCGCGATGCCGTTCATCTCCGCGGCCATGGAGAACTCGCGGATGCCGAAGTGGACCGTCCGGCCGTAGGGGTCGGCCTCCGGCAGCGGGTTGCCCGTGGGCAGGAAGGAGCTGGTCTTGTCGATCGTGGTGTTGTTGGAGCCCGCCAGGTCGGCCGAGCCGCCCCACAGCTCGGGGATGATCCCGCCGAGGGCCTGGAGCACCTTGCCGGACGCGGCGCGGGTGGCGACCGCCTTGCCGGGCTCGAACACCGGCAGGGCGTCCTCCCAGCCCGCGGGCAGCTCGCCCTTGCTGACCCGGTCGAAGGTGACGGCGCGCTCCGGGTTCTCGCCGCGCCAGGCGACGATCCGCTTGTCCCAGGCGGCGTGCGCCTCGGCGCCCCGGTCCAGGGCCCCGCGGGTGTGGGCCAGCACCTCGTCGGCGACCGCGAAGCTCTGCTCCGGGTCGAAGCCGAGGACGCGCTTGGTGGCGGCGACCTCGTCCACGCCGAGCGCCGAGCCGTGCGAGGCCTCGGTGTTCCGCGCGTTCGGTGCGGGCCAGGCGATGATCGTGCGCATCGCGATGATCGAGGGCCGTTCGGTCTCGGCCTGAGCCGCCTTCAGCGCCGCGTACAGCGCGCGCACGTCGACGTCACCGTCGTCCCGCGGCTCGATGCGCTGCACGTGCCAGCCGTACGCCTCGTAGCGCTTCAGCACGTCCTCGGAGAATGCGGTCGCGGTGTCGCCCTCGATGGAGATGTGGTTGTCGTCGTAGAGGAAGACCAGGTTGCCGAGCTTCTGGTGGCCGGCCAGCGAGGAGGCCTCGGCGGAGACGCCCTCCTGGAGGTCGCCGTCGGAGACGATCGCCCAGATCGTGTGGTCGAAGGGCGACTCGCCCCGCGGGGCCTCCGGGTCGAACAGGCCGCGCTCGTAACGGGCGGCCATCGCCATGCCGACCGCGTTCGCTGCGCCCTGGCCGAGCGGGCCCGTGGTGGTCTCCACACCCGCGGTGTGCCCGTACTCGGGGTGCCCGGGGGTCCGGGAGCCGTGCGTGCGGAAGGCCTTCAGGTCGTCCAGCTCCAGCTCGTAGCCCGCGAGGTACAGCTGCGTGTAGAGGGTCAGCGAGGTGTGACCGGGGGAGAGGACGAAGCGGTCACGGCCGGCCCACTCCGGGTCGGCGGGGTCGTGGCGCATCACCTTCTGAAAGATCGTGTAGGCGGCCGGCGCCAGGCTCATCGCGGTGCCGGGATGGCCGTTGCCGACCCGCTGGACGGCATCCGCGGCCAGCAGCCGGGCGGTGTCGACGGCACGCCGGTCGAGTTCGGTCCATTCGAAGCTGTCCGCTGTCTGCGTGCTCATCTTCAAGAAGTCCTCGATGGGAGCGAAGTGGCTGGTCTGACGCGTACAAAACTAAAAGTCTGACTTAATGGAAGGAAGGTCGCCGTGTGCCAGCCTGTGGTGAAAGTGGGACACCAGGCGGCGGCGCGGCGCGCGAACGCGGCGGCACGAGGCGGACATGGCGGATATGGCGGACAGAGACCTCCAGGGCGGCGACGGGATCGATACGTTCCCCTTCCCGGTCGAGCTGAGCGTCGGCGGTGTCGGCATGCAGGTCGGCCCGATGGGCACCGGCCGCACCTGGCACGCCGACGCGCCGCTGGAGCGCGTGCACCGCATCGACTTCCATGTCGTGATGCTCTTCGGCGAGGGCCCGGTCCGGCACATGGTCGACTTCACCGAGTACGAGGCCACGGCCGGGGACCTGCTGTGGATCCGCCCGGGGCAGGTCCACCGGTTCTCACCGACCAGCGAGTACCGCGGAACCGTGCTCACCATGCAGCCGGGCTTCCTGCCCCGCGCGACCGTGGAGGCCACCGGCCTGTACCGCTACGACCTGCCGCCGCTGCTGAGACCCGACCCGGCGGAACTCGCCGGTCTGCGGGACTCGCTCGGCCAACTGCGGCGCGAGTACGAGGACACGGCCACCCTGCCGCTCAGCCTGCACACCGCCGTGCTGCGCCACTCGCTGACGGCGTTCCTGCTGCGGCTCGCCCACCTGGCCGCGAGCGCGGAGTCCGTACGACAGCGGTCCGACTCCACCTTCACCCTCTTCCGGGACGCGGTGGAGCGGGACTTCGCCACCAACCACAGCGTCAGCGCCTACGCCGACGCCCTCGGTTACTCCCGGCGCACCCTGGTCCGCGCGGTCCGCGCGGCCACCGGCGACACCCCCAAGGCCTTCATCGACAAGCGCGTCGTCCTGGAGGCCAAGCGGCTCCTCGCCCACACCGAGCTGCCGATCGGCCGGGTCGGCGCGGCGGTCGGCTTCCCCGACGCCGCGAACTTCTCCAAGTTCTTCCACCAGCACACGGACCAGACCCCGGCGGTGTTCCGGGCGGAGTTGCGCTGAGGGCAGCGGGAAGGGGCCCCACGCGCGCGTGGAGCCCCTGGTCGAGGACGGGCAGGGCCGGGATCAGTGCCCGAAGGTGAACCAGTTGACGTTGACGAAGTCCTGCGGCTGACCACTGGTGAAGGTCAGATAGACGTCGTGCGTGCCCGTCACGGAACTGATGTTCGCCGGAATCGTCCGCCACGACTGCCAGCCGCCGGTGTTGCCCACCGCGAAGCTCCCGACAGGCGCGTTGCTCCGGCTGTCCAGCCGTACCTCGACCAGCCCACTGACACCGCTCGCCGCACCGCTCGCGACCCGTGCGTTGAACTGCCGGGCCGCCGATGAACCGAAGTTCACGCCCTTGAAGTGCAGCCAGTCGCCGCCCGCCAGGGAGCCCACGTTCTGGCCGCCGCCGGAGTCGGACGTCGACTCGGTGCTCACCCCGGACTGGCCGTCGTAGGACTCGGCCTGGATGGTGGAGTAGGCGTCGCGGCCGCCGGTCGGCGGGGGCGTGGTGCCGCCCCCGGACGACAGGACCTGGACGTAGTCGACGACCATGGGGCTGCCGGGCTGCGTCCCGGCGTCCGGGCCGCCGCCGAACGCGTCGGGGAAGCCGCCGCCCATCGCCACGTTGAGAATGATGAAGAAACCGTGGTCCGTGGCGTTCCGCCAGGTCGTCGCGTCGACCTGGTCGGCGCGCACGGTGTGGAAGTTGACGCCGTCGAGGAAGAAGCGGATCTCCTCCACGCTCGTCGAGCGGTCCCACTCCATCCGGTAGGTGTGGAAGCCGGCCTGACAGGTGGTGCCCTGGCAGCTGGTCGAACTCCCGATGCCGCTGGTCTCGTTGCAGGGGCCGCCCGGCGAGGTGCCGCAGTGCATCGTCGCGAACACCGTGTTCATGCCCTGGGTGTTCTCCATGATGTCCAGCTCGCCGACGGCCGGCCAGTTCCAGTAGTTGCCGCGGTAGGGGGCGCCCAGCATCCAGAAGGCGGGCCAGTAGCCCTTGGCCGCCGCCCCCGTGACGCTCGGCACCTGGATGCGTGACTCGACCCGGAGCTTGCCGCCCGCCGGGGGCTGGAAGTCGGTGCGGTTGGTCTCGACGCGGCCGGAGGTCCAGTTGCCGGCGGCGTCCCGTCGCGGGGTGATGCGCAGATTGCCGTTGCCGTCGAGCGAGACGTTGTCCGTGCTGCTCGTCATCGTCTCGATCTCGCCGGTGCCCCAGTTGGCGGGGCCGCCCGGGTAGCCCTTGCCGGTGGCGTACTGCCAGTCGGAGGTGTTGACGCCGCTGCCCGCGGGTCCGGTGAAGTCGTCCAGGAAGAGCTGGTTCCAGCCCGACGGGGGCGGCGGAGCGGAGGCGCTCGCGGTCGGGGTCGCCGCGGTGGTGGCGGCCGCCGCGAGGCCGAGCGTGCCGACCACGGCGACGAACGCCCGCCGGAAGGGGTGGCGAGCGCGGAGTCTGCCGGAGGTGTCACTCATGTGGGGATGCCTCTCGGTTGCGGGTGGGGAGGTTGAGAGCGCTCTCAGGGTGCCGTCAATGTGCTCCACGGCACCCGGGCCGTCAAGAGGTAAAGCCGGGAAAAGTGCGGGGCGGCCGCTGGATGCAGAGCTTGAACGGTCGCGCCCTCCCAGCCCGGGTCGAGAGCGCTCTCAGACGAGGCTGGCGCGCACTCACCACACGTCAAAGGGGTGACGTCACCGCACCCGCTGTTGAACAGGCGCTGCGGGGGGCACTCGGGCGGGACGACGGACCAGCCGGTCCGGACCACCACTGGAGGTTTCCGTGGCCGTTCGCCATCGCCTGATCCGAGTCAGCCCGCGCGAGGTGTGGGCCGTCCTCGCCGACGGGAACCGCTACGCGGAGTGGGTGGTGGGAACCTCGGAGTCCCACCCGCTGCGCGGCCGATGGCCGCGTACCGGCGCGGCGATCCGCTACCAGGTCCGGCTCGGACCGGTGCGGCTCGACAACGAGACGGTCGTCCGCCACCACGAGGAAGGCGCCCGGCTGGAGCTGGAGGCCCACGCCGGCGTCCTCGGCACGGCACGCATCGCGATCGAGCTGCGGCCGTGGGGCGAGCACTGCCTGGTGATCGTGGACGAGCACCCTCTGCTGGGGGCCGGCGGCCGGTTGCACAACGTCGGCTTCGAGGCGTTGATCCAGCTGCGCCACCGCGCCATGCTGGCCCGGCTGGCCAGACTGTGCGAGAACGAGGCCGCGGACACCGGAGGAGCCCGCCGCGCCCTCGGCCAGGTGACGGTGGGGCGCGGCACCGACGGAGCCCGCGATGCCTGACGCCGTGGTGATCGGCGCGGGGCCCAACGGCCTGGTGGCCGCCAACCTGCTGGCGGACGCCGGGTGGAGCGTCGAGGTGCTGGAGGAGCAGCCCGAGCCGGGCGGCGCCGTGCGCCACGACCGCGGCGTGGACCCTGACTTCGTCAACGACCTCTTCAGCTCCTTCTACCCCCTCGCCGCCGCCTCGCCCGTCCTGGCCGCACTGCGCCCGGAGGACCACGGACTGCGGTGGAGCCACGCGCCGAGCGTGCTGGCACACCCCCTCACCGACGGCAGTTGTGCCCTTCTGGACCGGAACATCGGGACGACCGCGGCGTCCGTCGAGACCTTCGCACCGGGCGACGGGGCAGCCTGGCACGCGCTGCACGACGTGTGGCAGAGTCTGCGCCCCGATCTCCTGGACGCGTTGTTCACCCCCTTCCCGCCGGTCCGCGCCGGGGCCCGGCTGGCGTGGCGGCTGCGAGCGGCGGGCGGCCTGCGCATGGCACGCTCGCTGGTGCTGCCGGTGCGCCGCCTGGGCGAGGAGGAGTTCCGCGGCCAGGGCGGCCGGCTGCTGCTGGCCGGCAACGCCCTGCACGCCGACCTCGCCCCCGAATCGGCCGGCAGCGGCGGCTTCGGCTGGCTGATGACCATGCTGGGACAGACCTACGGCTTCCCCGTCCCGGAGGGCGGCTCCGGCGCTCTGACCAGGGCCCTGGTCAGACGCCTGGAGACCCGGGGCGGACGGGTGCACTGCGGTCGGCGCGCCGAGCGGATCGTCGTCCGCGGCGGCCGGGCCGTCGGTGTGCGCACGGCCGGTGGTGACGCCCTCGCGGCACGCCGGGCGGTGCTGGCCGACGTGTCGGTGCCCGCCCTGTACGGCGAGCTCGTCGAGCCCGCGCACCTGCCCGCCCAGGTGCTGGACGACCTGCGGCGCTTCCAGTGGGACTTCGCCACGTTCAAGGTGGACTGGGCGCTGGACGGCCCGGTGCCCTGGCAGGCCGAACAGGCCTCCCGGGCCGGGACCGTGCACCTCGCCGACGGCCTGGACGAGCTCACCCGCTTCGCCGCGCAGATCGCGATGCGGCAGGTCCCGGACCGTCCCTTCGCGATCTTCGGCCAGATGACCACCGCCGACGCCACCCGCTCCCCACGGGGCACCGAGTCCGCCTGGGCCTACACCCATATCCCCCACGAGATCGCCGCCGACGCCGCCGACGAGGGCATCACCGGCCGCTGGGACACCAAGGACCAGGAGCTCATGGCCGACCGGGTCGAACGCCAGGTGGAGCGGTTCGCGCCCGGCTTCCGCGCCCTGATCCGAGCCCGCCGCATCCTGGCGCCTCCCACGCTGGAGGCGCTCGACGGCAATCTGGCCGGCGGCGCCATCAACGGAGGCACCACCGCGCTGCACCAGCAGCTCGTCTTCCGTCCCGTGCCCGGCACCGGGCGCCCGGAGACCCCGGTGCCGGGCCTCTTCCTCGCTTCCTCCGGAGCCCACCCGGGCGGCGGCGTGCACGGCGCGCCCGGAGCCAACGCCGCGCGGGCCGCACTGCGCCGCCACCGTCCGCCCGGCCTGGCCGGAGTCCAGCGGCTCCTGACGCACCGCGACCGCACGGGGACCAGGCACTGACGCCCGGCCCGGCCGGGACCCGGCCCCGCCCGACCGTTCGCGGGAGCCGAGGAGGAGACGAAATGCAACGGTCCGAGAGGAGCAACGAACGAGACGCCCGCTCAGAGACCGAAGGAAGGGCAGCCCATGCGCAGCAGCCCGCTCGCCGAGCGTACGGTCGTCATCACCGGAGCCGCCCGCGGCCTGGGCGCGGCCATGGCACGCGAAGCCGCCCGGCGCCGCGCCCGGGTGGCGCTCCTCGGCCACGAGAAGGCGGCCATGGACGAGGTCGCCGCGTCCCTGCCGGGCCCGGCGCTGGCCGTCGAGGCCGACATCACCGATCTCGCGGCCCTTGAGGACGCGGCCGACACGGTCCGGGCCGCCCTCGGACGGCCCTCGGCCGTGGTGGCGAACGCGGGCATCGCCGAAGGAGGCATGTTCCTCGCCACGGACCCGGCCGCCTGGCGCCGGGTGGTCGACGTCAACCTCACGGGCAGCGCCCAGACGGCCCGGACGTTCCTGCCGGACCTGATCGGCACGGCCGGCTACTTCCTCCAGGTCGCCTCCCTGGCGTCGATCGGCGCCGCCCCGCTGATGAGCGCCTACTGCGCCTCGAAAGCCGGGGTCGAGGCCTTCGCGCACGCCCTGCGCGCGGAGGTGGCGCACCGGGGGGTCGGCGTGGGCGTCGCTTATCCCGGCTGGACGGACACCGACATGATCCGCGCCGCCGACCGGTACGCCGTCCTGCGCGAACTGCGCGGTCACATGCCTCCGCCGGCCCGCCGCGTGTACGGCGTCGACACCGTCGCCGCCCGCCTGGTCCGGGGCGTGGAGCGCCGCAGCACCGCCGTGTACGCCCCGCCGTGGCTACGGCTGGCCCAGCCGGTGCGCGCGGCCCTGCCGGCCGTGGTGATGCGGGTGGCACGCCACGAGCTGCCCCGCCTGGAGGCCGCCGATCCCGTCCCCTGCACCGGCCCGCTCGGCGCCGGCGGCTCGGCGGACCACGCGGCGTACGGGCCCGGGCCCTGACGCCGCGCGGGGGACGCCGAACAGCGGCATGAGCCAGCACCGTCAAGAAAAACACGGCGACGCCGGCGATCACCCGCGGGCCCTCAACGGGCCCTGGTCGCGGAAACGCCGCGACCAGGGCCCCAGGGTCAGCTACCGCGGGAGATGCGGGTGCTGCGGGAGGTGCGGCCCGTCGCTAGTTCCGGTACCGGAAAACGATCCGGCCCCGTGTCAGGTCGTACGGCGGGAGTTCCACCAGCACCCGGTCCTCCAGCATGATCTTGATGTAGTTCTTGCGGATCTTCCCGCTGATGTGCGCGAGCACCTGGTGGCCGTTCTCGAGCTCCACGGTGAACATGGCGCTGCGCAGGCACTCGACGACCTTGCCCTCGACCTCGATGACGTTCTTGTTCCTCGTCATCGCACCAGCTCCAGGTTGCTGCCCGTCGGCCGGGCGCCGAGCCCCCGGAACAGCGCCGAGGCCGCCCGGTTGGACTCGTGGACCTCGGTCCAGGCCGTGGCGGACCCGGAGCGGTGCAGGGCCCCCAGCGCGTGGGCCAGCAGTGCCCGCGCGATGCCGCGGCGCTGTTCCCCGGCCAGGACCGCGACCAGCCCGATGCGCGGCCGTTTCACCCGCGCCACCCGGATCAGACCCAGGTAGCGGTCCTGCGCCGCGGCCACCGCGTACGCCGACGGGTCGACGATGGTGTCGCCCTCGGGGCGGGGAACCACCTCCGCGGGCATCGACCGCCACCCGACGGTCGCCTCGACTTCGTCACGGATCGAACGGTCCAGCGCCCGCAGCAGACGTTCGTCCGCCTGACCGGCCGGCACGATCGTCACGCCCGAAGGCGGCAGGACCGCTTGGAGTCCTGTGACCCGTGGGTCGGTCGGCACGGCGTACTCCCACTCGCGGCGCCGGACCGTGAATCCGGCCCGCCGCCAGCCGGCCGTCAGCTCGACGTCGGCTTCGTCGACCACCGTGTACAGCGGCGCCGGCAGTGCCGCCGACATCGCCTCGGCGAGCCGGTCGAAGGCTGCGTCGTGCCACGCGTCGATGCTGACGAACAAGCGTCCGTCGGGCCGGTGCTCCGCATGCCCGCGGCCGACCACCAGGTCGTCGTCCAGTGCGTGCCATTGCCGGTCCGCGACGCGTGTGATGATCACCGCGTTCTCGCCCGGGACGGCTGGGAAAGGCTTCGTGTCCATCGGAGTCTCCCTCCAGGAGTGCCTCGATCTCAGGCGCTCCCGGCGACACCGAACGTCAGCCGCCGGACCGTGACGAGTTGGGGGAGCACCCACCGGTAACTGTGTTCACGGGGCTCACCTCCAAGGTCGAATTCACGGTCCACCGCGAAAGTAGCAGCGGTGCGCCGCCGCGCTCAAAGCCTTTTCCTCCGGCACCGGCGAGACGTTGTCATCGGCGCGCACTTCGCACCGCCCCGGTTCGTATTTTCTTAACTATCACTGCTCACCTACTCGTTCGTACCGTCGTCACGCCTCCGCTTCACCCCACGGAAGGGAAGCTCTGACGTGATGTCACACAGATCGGCCGAGCCGGCGGTGCGCAGAGTCGCGCTGCTCGGTGTCGGTGCCTTGTTCGCGACCGCCCTCGCCGTGCCCGTGGCGACGGCCGACGCGCGTCCGGCGGACGGCTGCGCCGCCGTGGACGCCGAGATCTACCGGCCTCCCGCGAGTGTCACGGCGGCCCCGGGCACCCTCCTCGCCTGCCGCCCGGTCGACGCCCTGCCGATGGTCGGCGACGACGTCCCGTTCACCGCCTGGAAGGTGCAGTACGCGTCCACCGACGGACGGGGCCGGGCCGTCGCGGTGGCCGGGACGGTCGTCGTGCCCCGGGCGGCGTGGACCGGCTCCGGGGAGCGTCCGCTGGTCGCGTTCGCGCCCGGCACGCTCGGCATCGGCCCGCAGTGCGCCTTCTCCAAGCAGCTCGCCGGCGAGTACCAGGACGCCTACGAGGGCGGCAACATCGCCGCGCTGCTGCGCGCCGGGTACGCCGTCGCCGCCACGGACGGCGCCGGCTACCTGGACGGCCAGGTCCATCCGTACGTCTCCGGAGCCGACGCCGGACACGCGCTGCTGGACATCGCGAGGGCGGCGCCGAAGGTGCCCGGCAGTGGGCTGAGCCCGCGCGCCCGGGTCGGCCTGTGGGGCTACTCCGAGGGCGGCGCCGGCAGCCTGTGGGCCGCGCAGCTGGCGCGGTCGTACGCCCCGGGGCTGAACGTCGCGGGCGTGGCGTCCGGCGGGGTGCCCGGAGATCTGAAGGTCGTCGCGAAGAGCCTCGACGGCGGTGCGTTCGCCGGGTTCCTGCTCGACGCCGTCATCGGCATGGCCACGACCAACCCGGAGATGCCCTTCGAGGAACTCCTCGACGACGAGGGCCGGACGGCGGTCCGGGACGCGAAGAAGCTCTGTCTCGTCGGCACCCTCGCGCGCTTCGCCGGCGGCCGGACGGAGAACTACACCGAGGATCGGCTGACACTCGATCAGATCTTCGCGCTCCGCGGCCCCGACGGCAGGACCTGGGGCCAGGTCGTCGACGGCAACAAGCTCGGTGCAGGGGTGGGCCCCGCGGGATCCGGCGCCCGCTACGAGATCCCGTTCCCCGTGCTCCAGTACCGAGGTCTCCTCGACGAGGTGATCCCGGCCGAGACCGAGGAGGCCACCCGGCAGGCCTACTGCGCCGCCCGGATCCCCACCCAGTGGAACGTCTACCCCGGCGACCACCTCCTCGGGGACTTCCAGGCGGTCGACGACGTGGTGAAGTGGCTCGGCGACCGCTTCGCCGGCAAGCCGATGCCGGGCAACTGCTGAGCGGGGCACGAGCTTCGGACCGCGCGGTCCCGGCACGGCGCCGCGCGGTTCAGCCCCGCTCGGGCTGCCACCCCAGCGCCCTCGATATCCCCCGGGCCGCCACCCGGACCGCCGGGACCAGTACCGGCACCTGGGCGTCCGCCTGCGGCACCACGACGGACACGGCGGCGGTCACCGACCCGTCGGCCCCGCGCACCGGCGCGGCCACCGACAGCGCGTCCCGGGTGACCTGGCGGTCGCTCACCGCGACCCCGGTGCGGCGCACTTCGGCCAGCTCGCGCCGCAGCCGCACCGGGTCGGTGATCGTGTAGGGGGTGAACGACGCGAGTTCGCCCGCGCAGTACTTCTCCTGGAGCTCCGGACCGCCGTGGGCGAGCAGGGCGAGCCCGACCCCGGTGGCGTGCAGCGGCCAGCGGGCGCCGACCCGGATGTGCACGCCCACCGCCGACCGGCCCGACAGCCACTCGATGTAGACGACGTCCGAGGCGTCCCGCACGGCGAGCTGTACGTTCTCGTGCGTCGCCTCGTACAGGTCCTCCAGGTACGGCAGCGCGATCTGCCGCAGGGCGAGGCCGCGCGGAGCCAGCGCGGCGAGCTCCCACAGCCGGAGCCCGACGTGGTAGACGCCGGACCCGTCGCGTTCCAGGGCGCCCCACTCGGTGAGCGCGCCCACCAGACGATGGGTGGTGGTCAGGCTCAGGCCGGCCCGCCGGCTGATGTCCGTCAGGCACAGGGCCGGGTGCTCGTGGTCGAAGGCCGCGAGCACGGACAGCAGCCGTTCGGGCGCGGTGGGGGCGCCCCGTGTGCCGGTCATGGCCGGGTGTCTCCCGGGTGGGCGAGGTCGTAGGGGCGGGGGTAGGCGGCCGGGCGGTAGGAGACGTAGCGGGGTGTGGCCGCCGGATCCTCCGTGGCCGCCGTCGAGTTGAGGGTGTCGGGCCGTACGTCCCAGCGGCCGGTGTCGAGGCGCTTTTCCAGGGTGTGCAGCGCGGCCAGCGTCTCGCCCGTGGTGAAGGTGCAGTGGCCCGGGCCCTCGACGTACGCCTGGCGCAGGAGCCCCGCGGAGCCAGCCCCCGTGGCCGCCCGGTGGTAGGCGTTCTCCGCCTGCACCGGGATCAGCGCGTCACCGGTCGTGTGGATGTTCAGCTGCGGGTCGGCGAGCCGGCCCGAGAGCACGCTGGTGTTCCGCATCCACCGCACGGCCTGCGGATCGGCGGAGACCCTGGGTGCCCGGCCCAGGGCCGAGAGGTCGGTGCGCAAGGACAGCCCCGCCTCCTTGTAGAGCTCGGTCACCTCTTTGTACAGCGGGGACCGGGCGAACATCGCGGTGTAGTCGACGCCCGTGTTCCAGGACGGGTTGCCGCCCGCCCGGCTCTCGGCCTCCTGCCGCCAGCTGAACGCGGGCAGTTGGAGAAGTCCCCGGACCGCCGCGTACTGGTTGGACTGCTGGGCCGCCCAGTCGGTCGGGCCCGGTTCGGTCTGCGCGGAGTCGTTGTAGCCGGGGATGTTGTGCAGAGCGGCGGCCAGGGCGGTCCGGGCCCGGCCGTCCGGCGTTCGCTGGGCGGCCTCGACCTTCGAGGAGAGCGTCTTCGCGGCGGTGACCGCCTCCGCCTGGTCCGCGAACCCCGTGAGCCGCACCCCGGAGTCCGGCGCGAGCAGCGTGCGCAGCGCGAACACCGGGTCCAGCGTGCTGTTCCAGTTGGCGACGCCGCCCTGCACCAGCCCGCACATCGACAGCGAACCGTCGAACCGGTCGGCGTGCCGCTCGGCGAGCATGCTGGTGACGAAGCCGCCGTACGAGGTGCCCCAGGCGAGCGTCCGCCGGGCCGGACCGAACTTCTCCGTGAACAGATCCAGCGTGGCGAGCTGGTCGGGCACCGCCTCCGTGACAGCCCAGCCGTTCGTCGCGTACGAGGAGCCGATCAGGGCGTAGCCCCGCGCCAGCAGCTTGTCGCGGGCGGCCGTACCCGGCGTGTTCTGGGCCGGGTTGGGGGCTCCGGCCGGGGTGTAGCCGTGGCTGTACAGCAGCACGGTGCCGTTCCAGGACGCGGGTACGTCCATCACGTACGCGGCGCCGGAGGGGAGCTTGCCCTCCAGGTGGCTGTCGGTGGCGTCGGCGGCCTGCGCGGGCAGGGCCGTTGCCAGGGACAGGCAGGTGGTCAGTAAAGCGAGGCGGATCCTCAACGCGGGGTTCCTTCCAGGGTGGGGGTGGCGGCGGGGGAGTCCAGGGCGTCCGTGTGGGTCTCGCGCAGGCGCCACACGGTGACGGCGGTGATCGCCGCGCCCGCGCACAGCAGCAGCGACACCGGCGTGCTCCCGCCTCCGTACGAGGCGAGGAGGCTGCCGGCGATCAGCGGGGAGAACCCGGCGCCGACCAGGGTGGCCGCCTGGTAGCCGAGGGAGGCACCGGTGTAGCGGACGCGGGTGCCGAACATCTCGGTGAGCAGGGCGCCCAGCGGCCCGTACATCGTGGACTGGGCGACGCCGTGGCCGAGGGCGAGGGCGAGGATCAGCAGTCCGGGCGAGCCGGAGTCGACCAGCGCCAGCACCGGGAACGCGAGCGCGGCCGAGGCGAGGGCGCCGGTGAGGACGACGGGCCGGCGGCCGACCCGGTCCGACAGCGCGGACGCGGCGGGCAGGACGGCGAGGGCCACGCAGGAGGCGACGGTCACCGCGGTCAGCACCTGCGGGCGGGTGTACCCCTCGTCGACGGCGTAGGAGATCATGAAGCTCGTCAGCAGGGACTGCGTGGTGAACGCGCCGATGCCGACACAGGCGGCGAGCAGCACGGGCCTCGGGCGGCGCAGCAGTTCCACGATCGGCGGCCTGTCCACCGGCTCCCGCTTGACCTGCGCGAACAGCGGGCTCTCGGCGACCTTCAGACGCACGAACAGCCCGACGGCCAGGAGCACGATGCTCAGCAGGAACGGCACCCGCCAGCCCCAGGAGCGGAACTCGTCGTCGGGCAGGCCGGCCACGAGGGTGACCACGCCGGCCGACAGCACGGAGCCGAGCGGGGCGCCGAGCTGGGTGAAGCTGGACCACAGGCCTCGCCGGGAGCCCTGCGCGTGCTCGGCGTGCTCGACGACCATCAGCATCGCGCCGCCCCACTCGCCGCCGATCGCGATGCCCTGCACCACGCGCAGGGCGACGAGCAGCACCGGGGCCCAGACCCCGATCGCGTCGTAGGTGGGCAGCAGGCCGATGAGGAAGCTGCCCAGGCCCATCAGGACCATGGTCAGCAGCATCATCGACTTGCGCCCGATCCGGTCGCCGAAGTGGCCGAAGACGATGCCGCCCAGGGGGCGGGCCAGATAGCCCGCGGCGAAGGTCCCGAACGCCGCGATGGTGCCGACCGCCGGGTCGGCCTGCGGGAAGAACAGGTCACCGAAGACGAGCGCGGCGACGGTGCCGTAGACGAGGAAGTCGTAGAACTCGACGGTGGTGCCGAGCAGGCCGGAGACGGCGACACGGCGCAACTGCCGCGAATCGGCGGAGGGTTGAGCGGCTGACGGGGATGGCTGCACGGGGAGCTCCCTGGGGACGGGTCGCGGTTGGTCCGTGAAGTTATGCATCCATCGTGCAGCCGTCAATCATTTGCACAACATCAGTTCAGGCCGTCCTCCGCGATCCGCAGCAGCAGCGTGTGCAGCGTCTCCCGCTCGGCCTCGTCCAGTGGGCCGAGGAGTTCGTTGGTCACCCGCAGTCCGGCCTCGTCGGTGTCGCGCAGGAACGCGCGGCCGCTCTCGGTTAGGACGACGATCCGGCTGCGACGGTCGTCGGGGGCGGGGCGGCGCTCGGCGAACCCCTGCTTCTCCAGGTCGTCGACCAGGCCGACGATCGCGCTCGGGTCGTAGCCGAGCCGGGTGCTCAGCTCGCGCTGGAGGGCGCCCTCGGTGGTGGCGAGGAAGCGCAGCACGGCGTAGTGGCGCAGGCGCAGCCCCGACTCCTGGAGGCAGGAGTTGAAGAGCTGCCCCGAGCGCAGGCCCAGGCGGTAGAGCAGGTAGCCCGTGTCGGCGTGCAGCCCGCGCATCCACGGCTCGTGGGCGTCGATGGGCTTCGGGGTGACGTTCTGGCGTGTGATGGCGGGCTCCCTGTGCTCGGTGCTTCCTGGAGATTCCAGCATCTCGCACCCGTAGGTCACCAACAACTATTGACGTCAACAATTATTGCTCTTAGCTTCGATCTCGAAGCCCCACCCGCCTCACCGTGTGAAGGGACCCACCCGTGCCCAGCATCGATCTCTCCGGCAAGGCCGCCGTCGTCACCGGCAGCGGCCGGGGCCTCGGCCTCGCCTACGCCCACGCCCTGGCCGCCCACGGCGCGTCCGTGGTCGTCAACGACGTCGACGAGGCCGTCGCCGAAGCGGCCGTGAAGTCCATCGAGGAAGCGGGCGGCAGGGCCGTCGCCGAGGTCGTCCCGGTCGGCACCGCCGAGGCCGCCGAGCGGCTGGTGAACCGCGCGGTCGAGGAGTTCGGGCGACTGGACGTCCTGGTCACCAACGCGGGCATCCTGCGCGACAAGGTCCTGTGGAAGATGACCGACGACGACTTCGACGCGGTGATCACCACCCACCTCAAGGGCACCTTCACCTGCGCCCGCGCCGCCGCCGTCCGGATGCGCGAGCAGGGCGAGGGCGGCACGCTGATCCTGGTCGGCTCCCCGGCCGGACAGCGCGGCAACTTCGGCCAGACGAACTACGCCGCCGCCAAGGCCGGCATCGCCGCCATGGCCCGCACCTGGTCCATGGAACTGGGCCGCGCGAACATCACCGTCAACGCGATCGTGCCGGTCGCCGCGACCGCGATGACCGAGACGATCCCGGCCTTCGCCCCGTACGTCGAGGCCATGCGCGGCGGTGCGCCGCTGCCGGACTTCCTGCGCAAGGGCGAGGGCTTCGGCACCCCGGAGGACTGCGCGGCCCTGGTCCCCTTCCTCGCCTCCGAGGCCGCCCGGGGCGTCACCGGCCAGGCCATCGGCATCGGCGGCGACAAGGTGGCACTCTGGTCGCATCCGCAGGAGATCAGGGCGGCGTACGCCGACGGCGGCTGGACCCCCGCCGCCCTGGCCGACGCCTGGCCCACGTCGGTCGGTGCCGAGCTCCAGTCGGTCGGCATCCCGGCGCCGAAGCTCCCGGAGGCGTGATGGACCCCGTGATGGACTTGGAGTCGCTGGTCGCGATCGACGTCCACACCCACGCGGAGGTGTCCTCCAAGGGCCACTCCTCCCTGGACGACGATCTGCACGACGCCTCCTCCGCCTACTTCAAGGTCGAGGGCAAGCGGAAGCCGACCCTGGAGGAGACCGCCGCGTACTACCGCGAGCGGAAGATGGCCGCCGTGATCTTCACGGTCGACGCCGAGTCCGCCACCGGCACCCCGCCCGTCCCCAACGAGGAGGTCGCCGAGGCCGCCGCCGCCAACGCCGACGTCCTCGTCCCCTTCGCCTCCATCGACCCCTTCCGGGGGAAGGCGGGCGTGAAGCAGGCCCGTCGCCTGGTCGAGGAGTACGGGGTGAGGGGCTTCAAGTTCCACCCCAGCATCCAGGGGTTCTTCCCCAACGACCGGTCGGTGGCGTACGACCTGTACGAGGTGATCGAGGAGACGGGCGCCATCGCCCTCTTCCACACCGGCCAGACGGGCATCGGCGCCGGAGTCCCCGGCGGGGGCGGCATCCGCCTCAAGTACTCCAACCCCCTCCACGTGGACGACGTCGCCGCCGACTTCCCGCACCTGAAGATCATCCTGGCCCACCCGTCGTTCCCCTGGCAGGACGAGGCCCTCGCCGTCGCCACGCACAAGCCGGGCGTGCACATCGACCTGTCCGGCTGGTCGCCGAAGTACTTCCCGCCGCAGCTCGTGCAGTACGCGAACACCCTGCTGAAGGACAAGGTCCTCTTCGGCTCCGACTTCCCCGTCCTCACCCCCGACCGCTGGCTCGCCGACTTCGGCAAGCTGACGATCAAGGAGGAGGTCCGGCCGAAGATCCTCAAGGAGAACGCCGCCCGCCTGCTCGGGCTGACGCGACCGTAAGGGGCGTGACATGCGCAACGAGGGACTGGGGTCGTGGCCCGCACGCCGGGCCCGCAAGACCCCGCACCGCACCGCCCTGATCCACGGCGACACCACCCGTACCTACGCCGACCTGTACGCGCGCACCACCCGCCTGGCCCACGCGCTGCGCGAGAGGGGCGTCCGCCGCGGCGACCGCATCGCCTACCTCGGCCCGAACCACCCCTCCTACCTGGAGACCCTGTTCGCGGCCGGGACCCTCGGCGCGGTGTTCGTGCCCCTCAACACCCGCCTGGCCGGGCCCGAGATCGCCTACCAGCTCGCCGACTCCGGGGCCAAGGCCCTCGTCTACGGCCCCTCGCACGCCGGCCTGGTCGCGGGCCTGCCGGGCAGCACGGACGTCCGGACCTATCTCGAAGTGGGCGCCGAGTACGAGGAGTCGCTGGCCTCGGCCTCCCCCGAGCCCATCGACGCGCCGGTCGCCCCGGACGACACCTGCATCATCATGTACACCTCGGGCACGACCGGCCGCCCCAAAGGGGCCATGCTCACCCACGGCAACCTCACCTGGAACGCGATCAACGTCCTCGTCGACACCGACCTGATCGCCGACGAACGCGCCCTGGTCTCCGCCCCGCTGTTCCACACCGCCGGCCTGAACATGCTGACGCTCCCCGTCCTGCTGAAGGGCGGCGCCTGCGTCCTGGTCGAGGCCTTCGACCCGGACTCCACCTTCGACCTCGTCGAACGGCACCACATCACCTTCATGTTCGGCGTGCCGACCATGTTCGACCAGGTGGCGAGGCACCCGCGCTGGCCGGATGCGGACCTCTCCTCGCTGCGCATCCTGACCTGCGGAGGCTCCCCGGTCCCGACCCCGCTGATCGCCGCGTACCAGGAGCGCGGCCTGACCTTCCTCCAGGGCTACGGCATGACCGAGGCCGCCCCCGGCACGCTCTTCCTGGACGCCGAACACGCCATCGGCAAGGCGGGTTCCGCCGGAGTGCCGCACTTCTTCAGCGACGTACGGGTCGTCCGGCCGGACCTCGCACCGGTCGACGTCGGCGAGGTCGGAGAGGTCGTGGTCCGCGGGCCGCACGTCATGCCCGGCTACTGGGGGCTGCCCGAGGAGACGGCCGCGTCCTTCGCGGACGGCTGGTTCCGCAGCGGCGACGCGGCCCAGATCGACGAGGACGGCTACGTCCACATCGTCGACCGCATCAAGGACATGATCATCTCCGGGGGCGAGAACATCTACCCCGCCGAGATCGAGGACCAGCTCCTCGCCCACCCGGACATCGTCGAGTGCGCGGTGATCGGGGTCCCGGACGACAAGTGGGGCGAGGTGCCGCGCGCGGTCGTCGTGCCCCGCGAGGGCGCCGCACTCGACCCCGACGAGGTGCTCGCGTCGCTCGCGGGCCGCCTCGCCAAGTACAAGATCCCGAAGTCGGTGGTGCTGGCGGACGAACTGCCCCGCACCGCCTCCGGAAAGCTCCTCAAGTCCCGTGTGCGCAAGCGCTACGGCTCCGACTCCCAGTGAAGGACAGCTGTATGAGCATCACCGTCAACGGTCTCGACGAACTCAGGAAGCTCGCCGGCGGCGACCTCGGCACCAGCGAGTGGATCGAGGTCACGCAGGAGCGCATCGACACCTTCGCCGACGCGACCGGGGACCACCAGTGGATCCACGTGGACCCCGAGCGGGCCGAGGAGGGCCCCTTCGGCGCGCCCATCGCGCACGGCTATCTCACGCTCTCCCTCTTCATCCCGCTGTTCACCGAGCTGCTGGACGTCCAGGGCGTGACGACCAAGGTCAACTACGGCCTCAACAAGGTGCGTTTCCCCTCCCCCGTGAAGGTGGGCTCCCGCATCCGGCTGACGGCGAAGCTCGCCGAGGTCGAGGACGTGCCGGGCGGCGTTCAGATCACGGTCGACGGAGCCATCGAGATCGAGGGCGGCGCCAAGCCGGCCGCGGTGCTCCAGAGCCTGTCGCGGTTCTACGTCTGAGACCGCGCGGGCACCAGGTCGAGCAGGCGTTCCGCCGAGGCGTGCGCGAGCGGCGACAGCCGGTCGTGCACGGTCCGGAACGTCTTCTCGGCCTGCTCCGCCGGCCAGTCGTCCGGCAGGTGCTTGACCGGCAGACGGGGATCGCGCCGGACGATCCGCAGCCACTCGGTCTGCAGCCGCAGCCGCAGCACGAGGGCGTCGTCGGCGTCCGGCAGGGCGTCCTCCCAGTGCTGCCAGCGCTGTACGAACCCCTCGTAGCGGGCCGCCAGGTCGGACAGTTCCCAGGTCTCCTCGATCATCTGGCCGATGTCCATGCCGGCGTCCGCGTGCGCCCGGAAGATCTTCACATGGGCGGACAGCCCGAGCTCGGCCACCAGCGCCGACACGTCGACCTCGCCCGGGGCGATCCACAGTCCGTTGAACAGCGGGCCGAAGCCGCTCCAGGTCAGCTGGGAGCGCAGGTCGTGGCGCTGGCGCTGCCAGGACTCCGGCAGGGAGAAGCCGAGCAGGGTCCAGGTGCCGTCCCAGTGCCGGTTGACGGCACCCGCCTGCCAGATGCGCCGCTCGCCGTCGCGCAGCACCGCCTCCGAGCGCCCGGTCAGCCCGAAGTACATGCGGCGGCCCTCCCGCTGGCGCCGCAGCAGATCGCGCTTGACCATGCGGGCCAGCGTCGAGCGGGTCGCCTGCTCGCCGACACCGGCGCGAGCGAACACGTCGATGACGCTGCCCGAGTACACGCACACGTCACGCCCGAGCACCTGGTCGCCCAGGAACGTCAGCATGAGGGACTGGGGCCGCAGCGACTCTTCACCGGTCACGCGGCCCACCGTACCTCCGCCCGATCAGGCCCCTTCCACGTCGACGAAGACCGGGTTCGTGTAGAACCACGTGTCCGCCCACGGGTCACCGTCCCCGGGCGCGTGCGGGATCGGCCCGTGCGGGTCGACCGAGGCGCCCAGGTAACCGGTGCCGTTGCGGTTGCCGTCGCTGCCGCGCAGCCGGACGTAGAAGGACTCGTCGCCCGCGGTCAGCGGGACGCGCAGGGTGTAGGTGCCCGTGCGGCCGGAGACGTCCTGCGACCGCACCACCCGGGTGTCCGGGGCCTTCCAGGTGTCGCGGTCGGTGACCGGGCCGCGCACCGCCCCGCGGATGACGTCCACGTGCGCCGGCTCGGGCAGGACGCCCTGCGGGTTGGGGCGCGAGGCCGTCGTCACGGTGATGTCCAGCGTCAGCTTCTCGCCCTTGCGGACCCGCAGCCGGCCGCCGAGCGTCACGCCCCGGCCCCGGTCGTGTTCCCGCTTCAGCCGCACCTCGATCCCGTCCAGCAGATGCCCGTGGTCGAGCCAGACCCGGCCCGCGCGCAGGCCCGCCATGACCGCGCGGTAGCCGTAGCCGGTCACGCCCACGTGGGTGCGGCTGAACTGGCCGGGCCAGAAGTCGCTGCCGGGCTGCGGGGTGTCGGTGTTCACCGGGTCGGGCAGCTTGCCGGTGTTGTCGAAGTTCTGCCCGGCCGGCCAGTCGCCGTTCTTCCAGGTGTCGAAGACGATCCGGTGGGCGTCGGAGTTGGTGGTGATCGAGAACAGCCGGCCCTCGGCGAGCATCGAGTCCCACAGACCTCCGACGGTGGCGGTCGCCCAGTCGAAGCCGCCGTAGGTGAGGTAGGCGTCCGCCGGGTAGCCGGGCCAGGACTGCGCGGACGGCTTGTTCTCGTACTCGCCGCGGATCGAGGTGGCGCCGCGCCGGCCGGGGATGGCGGCGCCCTGGGCGCCCGGCGCGCCCTCCATGCCGATCATGATCTCGGGCGCCGCGTCCCGCCAGGCGCGCAGCTCGTGCGGGGAGTCGATGCCGAGGCGCAGGGGATGGTTGGCGAGCACCAGGACGTCGTCGACGTAGCCCGAACGGCGCTGCTCGGCCAGCCACTTGATCGCCTTGACGGCGTGCGCCTCGTTGCGGGCGGTGTCGGCGTCGCCCGGGCCGCCCTTGTCGTAGGCGAGGAGCTTGCCGTCGTAGGCGCGCTCGAAGCGGGTGAGCAGGTCGACCTCGTGCCGGCCGGGCGGGGTGAACACCGTGCAGTGCTCGGCCGCCGGGATGTACCACTCCAGGCCCTGGAAGATCAGCTGCCGCGGGTTCTCCGCGCGGGCCTTCAGGATCTCCCGGTGCTCCAGGGCGGCCCCGAAATCGGCGTGCCCGAAGTTGGAGTGCTCGGTGAACACCAACCAGTCCAGACCGTACTTCGCGCCCGCGGCGGCCAGCTGGGAGAACGTGTACTTGGCGTCGTGGCTGTAGACGGAGTGGATGTGGTGGTCGCCGACGAGGTAGGCGAGGCGGGGGTCCTCGTCGGTAGGCCGCCCGCTGTCACCGGCGGCCAGGGCGGGGGTGGCCGCCGAGCCCAGGGCGAACGCGGCGCCGAACAGGCCGGCGCGGCGCAGGAGCCCGCGGCGGGAGACACCCTGCGGGTCGAGGGCGGCGGGAGAGACGGACGGGTCGGCCCAGGCGGGCAACTGCTGCTCGGTCATGATCGACAAGCCCTTCGGGATCTCAGTGGTTCATGAAGGAGGTGACGGGCAGCGCCCGTGCGACGATCCGGACGTCGCCGAGCCGGCCGTGGAAGATCTGGTCGATCTTGCCGCCGTACTCGTAGCCGCCCAGCAGCCACGGCAGCCCCACGGACGTGATGCCGACGGAGGGCGCCTTGGGGTTGCGGAGCACCGGGCAGCCCTCGACGTACAGCGTGCTGTGCCTGCCGTCGTTGACGACCGCGAGGTGCCACCAGGTCTCCAGCGGGGTCTCCTGGCCCCAGTTGGTGGCGATGCCCTGCTGGTTGAGCGGGCGCATCGCCCACTGCGGTTCACGGTCGTTGGACAGCGACAGCGTGGCCAGCGGCTCGTCCGGGTCGTCGGCGGTCTTGCCGGCCGCGCCGCCCGTGCCCGTGCGCGAGACCAGGCCCGACCAGGCGTGGTGGTCCGGGTCCCAGTCGGCGGGCAGACGGTAGAACGCCTCGATGGTGTAGCCGTCCTCGAAGGTGGCCTTGCTGAGCGGGGCGCCGTCGACCGTGCGCAGGTACGCGCCCTTCAGCGGCGACCTGAAGCCCTGGAACTCCAGGCTGCCGTGCCCCGGCTGGTCGGGGTGATGGTCCGCCGACCAGCCCAGCGCGCCTTCGCCGACCGTGACCAGGGACAGGTCGTTGCCCCGCCCGGACAGGTCGCGGACCGTTCCCTTCGTGCCGTCGACGGGCTTCTCGAAACGCCAGTAGGCCACCGTGCCCGGCAGCAGCATCCCCGAGACGGGCCGGGCCGGCCGGGCGGGCACGGGAGCGAAGCCGGAGAAGCGTTTCTGGAAGTCGATCTCGACGGAGAAGCGGTCGGCGTCGCCGCTCAGCTCCATCTCCTGCCGCTCCAGCTCGTTGAGTCCCTTCGACGCCCGGCCCAGGATCCACGGCGAGAGCGTCTCCACGTCGATGACGCCGCGGTCCAGGTCGAACCGGTACAGGCGGATCATCGCCGCGCCGCCGAAGTAGCGGTTCTGGTAGTTCGTCAGATGCAGATGGACGTCGTGCCCCGCCGCGTTCTTCCGCGTCGCGCGGCCGGCGGGCCAGTAGTGCCCGCCCAGGGCCAGGAAGATCTGGTCGTGGTCCTCGATCAGCCGGTCCCACAGCTGCTGCCCGTAGTCCGACAGCGTGTCGTCCTCGACGACCAGTTCGTGCGTCGTGAGGATCACCGGGGTCTTCGGGTGCTCGGCCAGGACCTCCTTCGCCCACGCGTACCCTTGCGGCGACAGCCGCCAGTCCAGCGCGAGCACCAGCCACTCCCGGCCGCCCGCCGCGAACCGGTGGAAGGTGTTGTAGCCGTCCGGGGAGGCATCGCCGAACGTCGGCTTCCCCTCGAACCGCTTCGGCCCGAAGGCGTCCAGGTACGGTGTCGCGCCGCGCTGGTCGGTCGTCGACGACTTCACGTCGTGGTTGCCGGCCAGGACGCTGTAGCCGACTCCCCGCCGGTCCAGCAGCCCGAACGCCTCGCCGATCGCCGCGAACTCGTCCTTCGCGCCGTTCTGCGTGAGGTCCCCGAGATGCGACAGGAAGACGATGTTCTCCTCCCGGCCGTGCTCCAGCAGATAGCGCAGCGACGCCTCGACCGGAGCCCTGTCGATGCTCGGCCCGTCGAACAGGTACTGCGTGTCCGGCATCACGGCGAGCGTGAAGCGGCGGCTGCGCGGGTCCGGACGCCAACTCGCGGTCGAGGCCGCCTCGGCGGTGAGGGCCGGCAGCGCGCTCACCGCGGCGGCGGTGGCGCCGAGCAGCGCGGTGGCACGGAGGAAACCGCGTCTTCCGGCACCGGCCTGGGGCGCCTCGCCCAGGTCGTGGTCATGCGAAACGCACACGGGTGCTCCATGGGGTGACTGAGAACGGGGTGACTGAGAGGGGAGGAAACTCAGAGAACGCGCAGCGTCCAGCTCCAGCGATGGACGCCGGCCGCGACGAGGTAGGAAGCGAAGGTGTCGGGCCCGCACGACGCCGTGCCCAGCCCGCGGTGCGCCGCGTCGATGTGCACCACGCACCCGGCCCGCGGCACCAGTTCGTCGTGATGGGCGACAGCGGCGAGATCGGCCGCGCGATGGCGGGTCACGGAGACCTGGCGGGGCCGGTCCAGCCGCACCGCGAGCCCGGTGGCGTCCGGAGCGGACAGCGTGAACCGCCGCACACCGTGCCGCCCGCCGCTCTCCTGAGGCCGCAGATACGGGGTGAACAGCTCGTCCACCGGCAGGGAGTGGTGCCCCACCGGGGCACCCGCCTCCCGGTCCGGATACGACTCCCAGGGACCCTGCCCGAACCACTCCAGCAGGTTCAGCCCCGGGGCCGTCTCGAAGACCGACCCGACCCGGGCCACGTCGTGCAGCGTCTCGGGCAGTTCGGCGCACTCCTCGACGAGCAGTCCGCCCTCGACCGCCGTGAACACCTGCTCGTGACGGACGGTCCCGCCCGTGCAGAGGTAGTCGCACACCACGGCCACCCGTCCCGGGTCACGCCGTACGGCGACGACCTTCCGGTCGGGTGCCTGAAGCCCCCAGTCCCGCCAGCGGGCCGCCATGCCGCCCAGTTCGTCGTTGTCGGTGGGCGCCCGCCACAGGGACAGCGTGGGCGCGGCCGTCAGCAGCGGATGGACCAGCAGCCCGTCCTCGCCGACCTCCACCGGACGGCCTGGCACGGGGGTGTGCTCGACCGGGCGCGCAGCCCGCAGACGGACCTGCGGCAGGCACACCACCGTGCCGCGCGGCGCCCACGGCTCGTCCCCGGCTGTCGTGACCCGCAGGGTCAGCCATGCCTCACCGCCGTCCTCCGGCAGTTCGAACGGCGGCGGCACCGCGGCCGTCTCACCGGGGCGCAGATCGGGCAGCTCGGCGGGAGCCGTCCGGGTCGCGCCGTCGGCGAGGGACAGCTCCCACTCGCCGGCCAGCCAGTCCAGGCCCCGGAAGTGCTGGTGGTTGCTCAGGACGACGCCCTCGTGCCGGAAGCAGTCGATCCGCACCGGCGCGGCGATCTCCCGGTGCTCGAACATCACCGGCTTGGGCGTGCGGTCGGGGAAGACGACACCGTCGGCGATGAAGGCGCCGTCGTGGTCGGTCTCGCCGAAGTCGCCGCCGTACGCCCAGCGATGACCGGGCGCGGCGACACCGTTGTCATACAGCCCGGCGCCCCCACGCCCGGCCGGTCTGCCGTCGTTCACACGCTGCAGGATGCCGTGGTCCCAGAACTCCCAGATGAACCCGCCCTGAAGACCCGGGGTGGACTCGATGGCCTCCCAATGGTCCGCCAGCGTGCCGTTGCTGTTGCCCATGGCGTGCGAGTACTCGCACTGGATGAGCGGCTTGGTCTGGGTGCCCGACATGGCGTGCGCCAGGCACTCCTCCAGCTGTGCGTACATCGGGCAGGCGATGTCGGAGGCCAGGTCGGGATCGGCCCAGCCGCGCTTGGCGGCGCCCTCGTACTGCACCGGCCGGGTCGGGTCGTGCCGGCGCACCCAGCCCGCCGCCGCGTCGTGGTTCGCGCCGTAGTCGGACTCGTTGCCCAGCGACCAGATGATGACGGACGGGTGGTTCTTGTCCCGCAGCACCATCCGTGCGACCCGGTCGACGAAGGCGTTCAGGTAGCGCGGGTCGTCGGCGATCTCGTGGGCGTGGTCGTGGGACTCGATGTCGGCCTCGTCGACGACGTAGAGGCCGAGCTCGTCGGCGAGGTCGTACAGGGCCGGGTCGTTCGGGTAGTGCGCGGTGCGGATCGCGTTGAAGCCGAACCGCTTCAGCAGGACGAGGTCGGCGCGCATGTCGCCGTACGACACCGTGCGTCCCGTCAGCGGATGGAAGTCGTGCCGGTTGACGCCCCGGATGAACACGCGCTCACCGTTGACCAGCAGGTCCCGGCCGTCGATCTCGACGTCACGGAAGCCGATCCGGTGCCGGGAGGTGTCGGCGACGGTGCCGTCGGCGCGGTGCAGCCGGACGGTCAGGCCGTACAGCTCGGGCGTCTCGGCCGTCCAGGTGCGGACATCCGGTACGGCGGCCCGCAACCGGGCCTCACCGAGGAAGTCGGAGACGCGCTCGTCCTCGGCGTTCAGACGGTCGAACTCCGCGTCCTGCGTGAGGAGGTGCCCGTCCAGCTCCCCGCTGACGTACCAGCCCTCCGGCAGCGCCCCGCCCGTGTCCCGTACCCGGCAGTCCACCCGCAGGTCGCCGTCGCGCCGGGCGCGCACGGTCACGTCCGCGAGATGCAGCGGGTCCCTCGCGTAGAGCAGTACCGAGCGGGTGATCCCGCCGTGCCACCAGTGGTCCTGGTCCTCGATGTGCGAGGCGTCCGACCACTTCACGACGGTCAGCCGCAGGGTGGCCCGCTCCCCGGGGCGCAGCAGTGGCGTCAGGTCGAACTCGGCGGCCAGGTGGGAGTCCTTGGAGATGCCGGCCGGACGCCCGTTCACGTGCACCAGCAGCACGCTCTCGGCGGCCCCGACCTGGAGCACGATCCGCCGCCCGGCCCACTCGGCCGGCACGTCCACCGCCCGTTCGTAGACCCCCGTCGGGTTGGCGGCGGGCACCTCCGGCGGGAACTCGGCGAACGGCATCCGGATGTTCAGGTACCGCGGGAGGTCGTCCGTGCCCTGCACGGTCCACACGCCGGGCACGTACGACGACGACCAGACCTCCCCGAGCGGGGCGTCCGGCGCGGGCAGCAGTTGGAAGCGCCAGTCGCCGTCCAGGGATACGGCCCCGGCCCGCCGGTCGACGGCGTGCATCGGCAGCCGCCCCCAGGAGGTCACCTCGGGTGCCTCCCAGGGGCGCAGGGCGGTCAGCGGGTCGAAGGGTGCGTCGGTCATGGCCGTTCCGAAGTCGGTGGGGTGGGGCGGGGCAGGACACGGCCCGGCAGGCCCCAGTCGGGGTCGACGGGGATGCCGAGGCGGTTCAGGACCGTGGGGGCGATGTCGATGAGGCGGGGCGTGTCGAGCGGGAGGCCCCCGGGCATGCCGGGCTCGGCGAGGACGACGAAGACCTCCCGCTCGGCACGCGAGTCGCCGCCGTGGCCGCCGGTGTCGAGGTGACCGTGGTCCGTGGTGACCAGCACGGTCCAGCGCTCCTCGGCGCGCCGCGGATCCGAGCGCCGGGCGTCGATAGCCTCCAGCAGCCGTCCGAGGTGGGCGTCCTGGGCGAGGAGGGCCTGGTCGTAGGCGGGGGAGAGGGGGCCCGTGGCGTGGCCGGCCTCGTCGGTGGCGCCGAAGTACACGAACAGGACGTCCGGGTCGAACGTGGTGAGCCAGCGCAGGGCGGTGCGGGCGACGCGGCGGTCCGCGGTTTCGTAGCCCCTGGATTCGCCGTTGTGGCGCACCCGTCGGCCGATGGCCCGGCCGAGGGTACCGCGGCGAACCAGTGCCGGCCAGGACACCACGGCCGCCGTGCGCAGCCCGGGCCGGGCGGTGGCGGCACGGGTCAGGAAGTCGGGGTAGCGGGTGTAGTCGGCGCCTTTGAAGTCGTTGCCGGTGACCCCGTGGCGGTCGGGCCACACCCCGGTGAGGATGCTCGACCAGCCGGGCCCGGAGTCGGTGTAGGCCATGCTGGTCGACGGACCGTTCGCGGCCTGGCCGTCCGCCTCGCCGTAGGGCAGCAGGCTGGTGCCGACGGCGCCCGCGGCCATCAGGCTGTGCAGCACGGGGGCCGCGGACGCGGAGAGGACCAGCCGGTCGAAGCGCAGTCCGTCCATGCCGACGACGAGCACCTTGGCGCGTGGGGCCTCGGAGTTGACGTCCGTCACTGGGTGCCTCTCTTGTGTGGCTGCTACGAGCTCGGGCCGGGACCGGCCGCTCTCGGCTGCGTGTCCCCTGTGGCTGGTCGCGCCCACGCGACGGAGCCGCATGTCGACACAGCCCCGCGCCCCTTTCGGGGCGCGGTCGTCCCGGTCAGGTCCCCTGTACCGCTCCCTCCGTGGCACCCGCGATGAACCCGCGGGCGAAGAGGGTGAAGACCACGACCAGCGGCACGGAGGCCATGAGCACGCCGGCCATCACCATGCTGTAGTCGGTGGTGTGCCCGACGTGGAGCTGGGCGAGCGCCACCTGGAGGGTGAGGTGGCCGGGGTCGGTGAGCACGACCAGCGGCCAGATGTAGTCGTTCCAGGCCCCGACGAAGGCGTAGATGGCGAGGAAGGACAGCGCGGGCCTGATCATCGGCAGCGCGATGTTCCAGTACTGCCGGAAGAAGCCCGCGCCGTCGATGCGCGCGGCGTCGAGGAGTTCGTCCGGCACGCCGTTCTCGATGTACTGCCGCAGCCAGAAGATGCCGAAGGCGTTGGCGAGGGCGGGCAGGGTCAGTGCCTTGAGCGTGCCGACCCAGCCGATGTCGGACATCAGGATGAACTGCGGGAGGACGGCCAGCTGGAGCGGCAGCATCATGAACCCCACCAGCATGGCGAACAGCACCTTGCGTCCGGGGAAGTCGAACTTGGCGAAGGTGAAAGCCGCCAGGGAGTCGATGAACAGCACCAGGACGGTGGTGACGGTCGCGACGACGAGCGTGTTGAGCATCGACCCGAAGAAGTCGATGGTGTCGAGCACGTGCCGTACGTTCTCCAGCAAGTGGGATCCGAAGGTCAGCTTCGGCGGGCTCTTGTAGATGTCCTCGGTGGTGTTCGTCGCCATGACGACGGTCCACACGAACGGGAAGACCGAGATCAGGACGGCCAGCACGAGGACGATGTGCGCGGTCAGGCCCTTGGGACGCCGTGACCGCCTCTTGACCGCTGCGGTCATGACTTCCTCCCGCGCTGCACGACGCGCCAGTTGACGACGACCAGCACCATGATCAGTACGAAGAAGGCCCACACGATGGCCGCGCCGTAGCCGTAGTCGTTGTTGACGAAGGCCGACTGGTAGAAGTACAGCAGCGTGGTCAGGCCCGCCTGGCCGGGGCCGCCGAGGTTCGGGTTGGCGGCGTTGCTGCCGAACAGGACCTGGGGTTCGCTGAAGCTCTGCAGGCCGTTGATGGTCGAGATGACGACGGTGAACAGGATGATGGGCCGCATGATCGGCACGGTGATCTGGAAGAACGTGCGGATGGGCCCGGCCCCGTCCAGCCTGGCCGCCTCGTAGATCTGCGTGGGGATCGCCTGGAGGCCGGCCAGGTAGATGATCATGTTGTAGCCGGTCCACATCCAGGTCATCAGCAGCGCGATGACCAGTTTGATCAGCCACGGATTGCTCAGCCACGGCACGGGTGAGATGCCGACCGTGCCCAGGATCGCGTTGACCAGGCCGAAGTTGTTGCTGAACACCGCGCCGAAGAAGATCGACACGGCGACGATCGAGGTGACGTTCGGTATGTAGAGGGCGATGCGGTACAAGCCCTTGAAGCGCCGCACCGAGTGCAGCAGCGTCGCCAGCACCAGGGCGCCGAACAGCGTGGGGACGGTGGACAGGACCCAGATCACCAGGGTGTTGCGGATCGACAACCAGAAGACCGGGTCGTCCCACAGGAAGCGGAACTGCTGGAAACCGACGAACTGGACGGTGCCCATGCCGTCCCAGCGCTGGAAGGCGAGATACAGCGAGTAGAAGACCGGGAAGAACGAGAAGGCGCCGAAGATCAGGAAGAAGGGCGAGATCGCCAGGTACTGCCGCCAGTGGGCCGGCACCCCACGACGCCTCGGCCGCACGGCGCCCGCCGGCGGGGTGCGCCGGGGGCGGAGGCGGGCCGGGCCGGGCCCGCCGTGGCGCCGGGGCACCGCGGCGGGCCCGGTGACCGGAGGTGAGGACATGTCTCAGCTCACCCCCTGTCGCCGGGCGATCTGCTTGGCCTGGCTGACCGCGTCGTGCCAGGCGGCGTCGGGCTTCTTGCCCTTGGCCTCGATGTTGGTCAGCTCGGTCATGAAAGGAGCCATGACGGCGGCGTCCGCGGGTGCCTCGTAAGCGGCCGGTATGGCCTTGGCGGCCGGGCCGAACACGTCGATGATCTTCTGCCCGCCGAAGAAGGGGTCGCCGCCCGTCATGGCCGGCATGGCGTACGCCGCGGGTGCGGCCGGGAAGATCGCGGCGTCCGCGAAGCCACGGGCGTCGTTCTCCGGGCTGAGGATCCAGCTGATGATCTTGAACGCCTCTTCGGGGTTCCGGCACTGCTTGGGCAGGGCCAGGTAGGAGCCGCCTTGATTGGCCGGTCCGCCGGGCATCGCGCAGACCCGCCACTTGCCCTTGGTCTTCGGGGCCGCCTGCTCGATGTCCAGTGCGTGCCAGGCGGCGCCGAGTTCGGTGCTCAGGCTCTTGCCGACGGCGGCGTTCCAGGTGTTGTCGTTGATCCTGGCGTCGAGGCCGAGGGTGTAGGGGCGAACCGCGGTGGTCCACGCCTTGCGGATGTGGTCCTGGTCGCCGATGAAGTGGTTGTCCCTGTCGATGAACCGCTCGGTGCCCTGCCCGACCGCCATGTTGAACACCGAGCCGATGTTGTTGACCAGGTAGGTGCCGGACACCTTCTTCTTCAGCTCGGTGCCGAGGGCGAAGTAGTCCTCCCAGGTCCCGGCCCGCTCGGCGACCTTGTCGGGGTCGGTGGGCAGCCCGGCCCTGTCGAACAGGTCCGCGCGGTAGAAGAGCGCGGTGGGGCCGATGTCGATCGGGAAGCCGATCTGCTTGCCGTCCTCGGTCCGGGCGAGCTTGGTCTTCCAGTCCAGGTACTGCGACGAGATGTCCTTGAAGCCCAGGTCGTTCAGGTCGAGGAAGCGGCCCGCGTTGGGCAGGAAGGACGCCATGTCCTCGCCCTTGATGCCGGTGATGTCGGGGACGGAGGAGCCCGCCGCGAGGGTGGTGGTGAGCTTCGACTTGAAGTCGCCGCCGATGGAGGCGACGGTCAGCTTCACGTCCTTGCCGAAGTGCGTCTTCGCCTCGGCGACCACCTTGTCGCTGAGCGCGCCTCCCCAGTACCACAAGGTGAGGTTCTTGCCGTTCTTGCTGCCTGCCGATCCGGAGCCGCTGCCGCATGCCACGGTCAGACCGGAGGCGGCCGCGGTGAGCGCGGCGGCCTGGAGGAAGCCTCTACGGGAAAGGTCCACGGGTCACTCCTGCTGTTGCTGTTCGACGTGCCGAGGGGTTCGAGGATCAATGCCGCCGTTCGCAGGCGCGTGGGCCGACGGACGTGTGAGGGGCCGGCGGGGTGACGGGGGCGTACGCGCGAGCCGGACCGGGGTGCTCCGGGAGCCGGTGGGCCAGGAAGCCGTACGCCCGCTTCAGTTCGGGGTCGGTCAGGGTGCGCCACCAGCGGTCGACGCCGTACCAGCCGGGGGCCGCGAGGGCCCCGCCGTGGTGGGTGACGGACAGCCCGGCCGCGAGCACCGCGAACCGCAGCCGTTCCACCAGCGGCCAGCCGCCGAGCGAGGCGGTGACGAACGCGGCGCCGAAGACGTCCCCGGCACCCGTCGCGTCGAGCACGTCGACGTCGAGGGCGGGCACGTCCGCGTACTCGCCGGTGATCTGGTCGACGGCGAGGGCACCCTCCCCGCCCCGCGTCACCACCGCGACCGGCACCAGCTCGGACAGCGTGCCGAGCGCGGCCAGCGCGCTGTCCGTGCGGGTGTAGGCCATGGCCTCCGCCTCGTTCGGGAGGAAGGCGTGGCACAGGGCGAGCTGCTCCAGGAGGGTCGTCGACCACTCCTGCGTGGGGTCCCAGCCGACGTCGGCGTAGACCCGGGTGCCGTTCGCGGCGGCCTTCGCGAGCCACTCGCGCGGTTCCGCCTCCAGGTGCACCAGGGCGGTACGTGCCCCGGGCGGGTCACCCATCAGCACGTCCTGCGAGTACGGCGGCTCCTGGCCGTGGGTGAGCAGGGCCCGGTCCTGGCCGTAGGCGACGGAGACGGTGACCGGGGTCGGCCAGTCGTCCGCCGTACGGGAGAGCGAGAGGTCGACGCCCTCCTGGTCGCGCAGGACGTCCCGGCAGTGCTCGCCGTAGAAGTCGTCGCCGAATACCGTGGCCAGTGAGGTCCTGAGGCCGAAGCGGGAGGCGGCCACCGCGAGGTTCGCGATGCCGCCGGGGCCGCAGCCCATGCCCCGGGTCCAGATCTCCTCGCCGGGTGTCGGCGGCTTCCCGAGCCCGGTGAGGACGAGGTCGTAGAAGAGCAGCCCGGTCAGCAGCACATCGGGCCGGTCGTCGTCCACGGAGGTGTCCTCTCGCTCGAGTTTGACGGAGATCGTCAAAACTCTTCATTTCTGTGACCGGAATCGTGCGCTGCTCCGAGAGATTGGTCAATACCCGAGCAGAACTGAGCATGGAAATGATTGAAGATGACGAGTAGTGTTCCGGCCGTGCTGGCAGAACGACGACACCAACTCATCCTCCGGGCCCTGCGCTCCGGCGGCCCCGCGGCCGTGACCGACCTCTCCGAGCAGCTGGGCGTGAGCCCGGCCACCATCAGGCGTGACCTGGTGAAACTCGAGGAGGACGGCCTTCTGACGCGTGTCCACGGCGGCGCCGTGGTGGAGGAGGGCGACCAGCCCTTCGCCGAGGTCGCAGAGGTGCGCGTCTCCGAGAAGGACGCCATAGCCGAACGCGCCGCCGAGATGATCAGGGACGGCCAGTCGGTGCTGCTGGACATCGGGACGACGGCCTACCGCCTGGCCCGGCAACTGCACGGCCGCCGCCTCACGGTGATCACCAGCAATCTGGTGGTCTACGAGGAGCTCGCCGACGACGAGGGCATCGAGCTGGTCCTGCTCGGCGGCATGGTCCGCCGCGAGTACCGCTCCCTCGTCGGTTTCCTCACCGAGGACAACCTGCGCCAGCTGCACGCCGACTGGCTCTTCCTCGGCACCAGCGGCGTGCGCCCCGGCGGCCAGGTCATGGACACCACGGTGGTGGAGGTGCCGGTCAAACGCGCCATGATCAATGCGAGCGAGAAGGTGGTGCTGCTCGCGGACGCGGCGAAGTTCCCCGGACACGGGATGGCGAAGGTCTGCGGTCCCGAGGACCTGGACGCGGTCGTGACGAACGAGCCGGTCGACCCGGCGACGCGGGCCTCCTTCACGGAGGCGGGCGTCGAGGTCGTCGTGACGGGAAGGGTGCCGACATGACCCCTTCTTCGGCCGGGGCGCCGGGATTCCCGAAGCGGGCCGTCCCGCCGCCCGGCGCACAGCAAGATCCCACACCCTCGACACCAGCCGGGCCGGAACCAGCCCGGGTCTCGAAGCACGTTCAAGGAGGTGGCGCGTGCCTGGTTCTCGCAATGCGCTGAGCGCGACCTTCCGATTCGGAGGAACCCGGTGAAGCTGACGATTCTGGGCGGCGGAGGATTCCGCGTGCCGCTGGTGTACGGGGCGCTCCTCCAGGACCACGCCGAGGGCCGGGTGACGCGTGTCGTCCTGCACGATCTGGACGCCGGGCGGCTGTCGGCGGTGACGCGCGTGCTCGCCGAGCAGGCGGACGGTGTCCCCGACGCGCCCGAGGTGACCGCCACCACGGATCTCGACGAGGCCCTGCGGGGCGCCGACTTCGTGTTCTCCGCGATCCGCGTGGGCGGCCTCCAGGGCCGTGCGGACGACGAGCGGGTGGCCCTGGCCGAGGGCGTGCTGGGCCAGGAGACGGTCGGCGCCGGCGGTATCGCCTACGGCCTGCGCACCGTCCCGGTCGCCGTCGACATCGCCCGGCGGGTGGCCCGCCTCGCGCCCGACGCCTGGGTCATCAACTTCACCAACCCGGCCGGCCTGGTCACCGAGGCCATGTCCCGCCACCTCGGCGACCGCGTCATCGGCATCTGCGACTCCCCGGTCGGCCTCGGCCGCCGCATCGCCCGGGTGCTCGGCGCGAACCCGAAGGAGGCGTGGATCGACTACGTCGGCCTCAACCACCTCGGCTGGGTACGCGGGCTGCGGGTCGCCGGCCGGGACGAACTCCCGCGCCTGCTCGCCGACCCCGACCTGCTCGGCTCCTTCGAGGAGGGCAAGCTCTTCGGCGTCGACTGGCTGCGGTCCCTGGGCGCGATCCCCAACGAGTACCTGCACTACTACTACTTCAACCGGGAGGCCGTCCGCGCCTACCAGCAGGCCGAGAAGACCCGCGGCGCCTTCCTGCACGACCAGCAGGCCCGCTTCTACGCCGAGATGAGCAACCCGGACGCCCCCGCCCTCAAGGTCTGGGACCAGACCCGGGCCGAGCGCGAGGCCACCTACATGGCCGAGAACCGCGAGACCGCCGGCGCCGGCGAACGCGACGAGGACGACCTGTCCGGGGGCTACGAGAAGGTCGCCCTCGCGCTGATGCGGGCCATCGCCCGGGACGAACGCACCACCCTGATCCTCAACGTCCGCAACCAGCGCACCCTGTCGGTCCTGGACACGGACGCCGTGATCGAGGTCCCCTGCCTCGTCGACGCCAACGGCGCCCACCCCGTCACCGTCGACCCGCTGCCCGGCCACGCCACCGGCCTGGTCTGCGCGGTCAAGGCCGTCGAGCGCGAGGTGCTGGCGGCCGCCGACTCCGGCTCCCGCACGACCGCCGTGAAGGCCTTCGCGCTGCACCCGCTCGTGGACTCGGTCAACGTGGCCCGGAGGCTGGTCGAGGGCTACACCGACGTCCATCCTGGGCTGGCGTACCTTAGGTGAGCCCCGATCGGTAAGCGCTTTCCCCCGCTCTTCCCGCTTCCTGGAGACTCTTCATGCACGACGAACGCCGCCGGATCGAAGAGCGCGTACAGCGCCTCCACGACCAGCGCATCAAGACCGCGATCTACGCGGCCACCGTCCCCTTCGAGGTAGAGGCGTGGCAGGCTCCCGGAGAGCCGGTGCCCTTCGAGGAAGCGGCGGCGGCCTCCTACGAGCCCTTCGCGATGGGCACCCCGTGGGGCCCGCCCTGGGGCACCACCTGGTTCCGCATGCGCGGCCGGGTCCCCGAGGAGTGGGCGGGCCGGCGCGTCGAGGCCGTCATCGACCTCGGCTTCGTGGGCGACTGGCCCGGCAACCAGGCCGAGGCGCTGGTCCACCTCCTGGACGGCACCCCGCTGAAGGCCGTCAACCCGCTCAACCAGTACGTGGCGATCGCCAACCCGGCGACGGGCGGTGAGACGGTCGACTTCCTGGTCGAGGCCGCATCCAACCCGGACATCCTCGCGGACAACTTCTCGAAGGTCACCCCGCTCGGCGACAAGCTGACCGCGGGCGACAAGCCGCTCTACACCTTCCGCGCCGCCGACATCGCCATCCTCGACGAGGAGGTCTGGCACCTCGACCTCGACGTGCAGGTGCTGCGCGAGCTGATGCTGGAACTCGGCGAGCACGACCCGCGCCGGCACGAGATCGCGCACGCCCTCGACCGGGCGATGGACCTGCTCGACCTGGACGACGTCTCCGGCTCCGCCCCCGCGGTCCGCGAGGCGCTGAAGCCCGTCCTCGCCCGCCCCGCGCACGCCAGCGCGCACACCGTCTCCGGTGTGGGCCACGCCCACATCGACTCCGCCTGGCTCTGGCCGATCCGCGAGACCAAGCGCAAGACGTCCCGCACCTTCTCCAACGTCACGTCCCTGGCGGACGAGTACGACGACTTCATCTTCGCCTGCTCCCAGGCCCAGCAGTACGAGTGGGTGCGCGACAACTACCCCAAGGTCTGGTCCCGCATCCAGGAGTCGGTCAAGAAGGGCCAGTGGGCGCCGGTCGGCGGCATGTGGGTCGAGTCCGACGGCAACCTGCCCGGCGGCGAGGCCGTCGCCCGCCAGTTCGTCCACGGCAAGCGGTTCTTCATCGAGCACTTCGGCATCGAGACCAAGGGCGTGTGGCTGCCGGACTCCTTCGGCTACAACGCGGCCTACCCGCAGATCGCCAAGCTCGCCGGCAACGAGTGGTTCCTCACCCAGAAGATCTCCTGGAACCAGACCAACAGGTTCCCCCACCACACCTTCTGGTGGGAGGGCATCGACGGCACCCGCATCTTCACCCACTTCCCGCCGGTCGACACCTACAACGCCCGCTTCAGCGGCGAGGAGATGTCCCGCGCGGTCCGCAACTACCAGGAGAAGGGCGGCGCCACCCGCTCCCTGGCCCCCTTCGGCTGGGGCGACGGCGGAGGCGGCCCCACCCGCGAGATCATGGAACGCGCCCGCCGGCTGGCCGACCTGGAGGGCTCCGCGAAGGTCGTCGTCGAACACCCCGACGAGTTCTTCGCCAAGGCCCGCGACGAGTACCCCGACGCCCCCGTCTGGGTCGGCGAGCTCTACCTGGAGCTGCACCGCGCCACCTACACCTCCCAGGCCCGCACCAAGCAGGGCAATCGCCGCTCCGAGCACCTGCTGCGCGAGGCGGAGCTGTGGGCGACCACGGCCGCGCTGCACGCGCCGGGCTACGCGTACCCGTACGAGAAACTGGACCGGCTCTGGAAGACGGTGCTGCTGCACCAGTTCCACGACATCCTGCCCGGCTCCTCCATCGCCTGGGTGCACCGCGAGGCCGAGGCGGAGTACGCCCGCGTGGCCGGCGAGCTGAAGGCGCTGACGGACGAGGCGGTGGCGGCACTGGGCGAGGGCGGAACCCGCGTCTTCAACACCAGCCCCTACGACCGCGCCGAAGTGGTCCGCACCGCCGACGGCGCACCGGTGTTCGTGGAAGTGCCCGCGAGCGGCTCCGCGCCCCTCACCGACGCCCGGCCCCCGCAGCCGGTGACGGTCGACGGCCGGGTCCTCGACAACGGGCTGGTCCGCGTCGAGGTCGCCGAGGACGGCACCCTGTCCTCCGTCCGCGACCTGCGCGCCGGCCGCGAGGTCCTGGCCGAGCCGGGCAACCTGCTCCGCCTGCACACCGACCTGCCCAACTACTGGGACGCCTGGGACATCGACAAGCACTACAAGAACCGCTACACGGACCTCCTCGACGCCACGTCCGTCACGGTCGTCGAGCAGGACCCGCTGATCGGCGCGATCCGCGTCGAGCGGGGCTTCGGCAAGGGCTCGAAGATCACCCAGACGATCACGGTCCGCGCCGGCAGCCCCCGGATCGACATCGAGACGGACATCGACTGGCACGAGACCGAGAAGATCCTCAAGGCCGCCTTCCCGGTCGACATCCGCGCCCCGCACTCCTCCGCCGAGATCCAGTTCGGCCACATCCAGCGGCCCACCCACACCAACACCAGCTGGGAAGCGGCCCGCTTCGAGGTCTCCGGCCACCGCTGGGTGCACATCGGCGAACCCGGCTACGGCGTCGCCGTCATCAACGACTCCACGTACGGCCACGACGTCTCCCGCACGGTCCGCGACGACGGCGGCACCACGACCACCGTCCGCCTCAGCCTGGTCCGCGCCCCGCGCATCCCCGACCCCGAGGCCGACCAGGGCCGCCACCGCTTCACCTACGCGCTGCTGCCCGGCGCGACGATCGAGGACGCGGTCGCCGAGGGCTACGCCCTCAACCTCCCGCTCCGAACGGCCGAAGCGGCGGGCGCACCCGCTCCCGTCGTCTCCGTCGAGGGCGAGGGCGTGACCGTGGAGGCGGTCAAGCTCGCCGACGACACCTCCGGCGATGTGGTCGTACGGCTCTACGAGTCGCGCGGCGGCCGGGCCCGTGGCGTCCTGCGCACCGGCTTCCCGCTCGCCGGCGCGCAGATCACCGACCTGCTGGAGCGGCCGGCCGAGAACGCGGACCTCGCCGACGGCGGCGTCTGCGTCACCCTGCGGCCCTTCCAGATCCTGACGCTGCGTCTGCGCAGGGGCTGACCCATGGCCATGCAACCCTGGTTCGAGGACGCCAAGCTGGGGATCTTCATCCACTGGGGCGTCTACGCCGTCGACGGCGTGCAGGAATCCTGGTCGTTCTACGACGACATCGTCCCCTACGACCGGTACATGTCCCAGCTCGACCGCTTCACGGCATCCCGCTACGACCCGCGCGACTGGGCGAAGCTCTTCGCGCGGGCCGGTGCCCGGTACGCCGTGCTGACCAGCCGCCACCACGACGGCGTCGCCCTGTGGGACACCGCCCACGGCGACCTGAACGTGGGCCGCGACCTGATCGCCGGCTACGCCGAGGCCCTGCGCGAGCAGGGCCTGAAGGTCGGCCTCTACTACTCGCACTCGGACTGGAGCCACCCCGACTACGCCTCCACCCGCAAGCCCGGGCGTCCGCCGGAGCTGGAGGACAACCGCTACTCGGAGGTCGCCGCCGAGGACGAGGACCTGGAGGCCTGGGAGAGGTTCCTCGCCTACCGGGACGGCCAGATCCGCGAACTCACCTCCCGCTACAAGCCGGACCTGATGTGGTTCGACGGCGAGTGGGACCGCAGCGAGGAGCAGTGGCGGATCCCCGAGCTGGCCGCGATGATCCGCTCCGAGGTCCCCGACGTCGTCTTCAACGCCCGGATGCTCAGCGAGGGCGACTACGCGACGCCGGAACAGGGAGCGCCCGTCCTGCCGCCCGAGGGCCCCTGGGAGCTGTGCCTGACCATCAACGACTCCTGGGGCCACCAGCGTCACGACCACAACCACAAGTCGGTCGACCAGCTGATCCGCTACTTCACCGAGACCATCGGCGGGGGAGGCAACCTGCTCCTGAGCGTCGGCCCGCGCGAGGACGGCACGATCCCGGCCGAACAGGCGGAGCGGCTGCACGGGCTCGGCGACTGGATCGCCCGGCACGCGGAGGCGGTGTACGGCACGGTACGGGGACTCCCGCCGGGCCACCACTACGGCCCGAGCACCCTGTCGAAGGACCGCCGCACCCTCTACCTCGTGCTCTTCGACGCCCCGCGCGCCGAGATCAACGTCCGTGGTCTGCTGAGCAAGGTCCGCGGGGTCTCGGTCCTCGGCAGCGGAACGGAACTGGACCACCGGGTCACCGGCGGCCTCCACGAGACCCCCGGCATCCTCTGGATCGACCCCCCGGCGGCACCGGACCTCGACCCGCACGCCACGGTCCTGGCCGTCGAACTGGAAGGGGAGCTGGAGCTGTACCGCGGAGCCGGACGGTTCTGACGAAAGTTTAAGAAAGTGGTGAGCGGCCTGCTCACGGCGGTATGTGGACGTCCGTGAGCAGGCCGGTTCGTCTTCCCGACACCTTGAGTTCGCCCGGTCCCCTTGGGATGCGGAACGCACAACGCGAAAGAAAGGTGTCACCGTGCGAGACCCGCGTATGGCTGCGATCGGCAAGGGACTGAAGCGTCGCGGAAGGCTGGTGATGCAGGCGGTCAGTCCACCGCGCCGGGACCTCGACGCCATCCCGGGCCCCCGCCCGGCCCCCGACACCTACACCGCCCCGCTCGCCCCCCGGCTGGTGGACTCGCCGGTCTTCGTCCTGTCGTCGGTGCGCTCCGGCTCCACCCTGCTGCGCGTCCTGCTCAACAGCCACAGCCGCATCCGCGCCCCGCACGAGATGCACCTGCGCACCGTGCACGTCAACCTGTCCCGCGACTTCACCGCGGAGGCCATGCGGGCCCTCCACCTCGACAAGGACGAGCTGGAACACGTGCTGTGGGACCGCGTGCTGCACCTCGAACTCACCCGCAGCGGCAAGGACGTCATCGTCGACAAGACCCCGCCCAACACCCTCATCTGGCCCCGGCTGCGCCGATGTTGGCCGGACGCCCGCTACATCCTGCTGCTCCGCCACCCCGGCGCGGTCGTCACGTCCCTCACCGCCCGCCGCACCGACCCGGATCACGAGGCCGTGCGCGCCGAGGTCCTCGACTACAGCGAGAAGCTGGAGGAGGCCCGCCGCAACCTCGACCCCCATGTGATGACGTACGAGGAGCTCACCGCCGCGCCGGAGCGGGCCACCAGGGGCGTCTGCGAGTACCTCGGCGTCCCCTGGGAGCCCGGGATGCTCGACTACGGAAGCAAGGACCACGGCACGTTCCGCCCCCAGCTCGGCGACTGGTCCAGCACCATCAAGTCCGGCCGCATCCAGTCGGCCCGCACCGCAGGCCCGGACGTCGAACTGCCCCCACGCCTCGCGGAACTGGCCCGGGCGTGGGGCTACCGCGCTTAGCGGGGTGTTCGCCTAGAGGCGCACGGCCTCGACCGCGCCGCGCACAGCGGCCCCGACGGAGTCGACCGGCATCGCCGGCAGCGGCTCCGTCGGCTCCGACCGCTGCTGCGGCAGCGACACCGGCCGTACCGGACGCGGCCCGGACACCACCGTGTAGTCCTGGCCGAGGAACGGCGGCGCCATCTCGCCGGGATCCTCGCCGAGTGCCAGCTGCACGGCGGCCCACGGGGCGTTGACACCGCACAGCGCCAGCTGGTGCAGGCCGCCGGCCGGGCGGGTGTTGACGTCCATGAGGACCGGCCGGTCGCCGAACATCCGGAACTGGATGTTGGACAGGTAGTGCAGACCGAAGCCCTCGGCGATCCGCCGGGCCGGCTCCAGCCACTGCTCGTGCAGCGTGAAGCCCCGGCGGCGGCCGTTCTTGGTGCGGCCCACGGCCAGCCGGACCCGGCCGTCCGGACCGGTCAGGCAGTCCACCGACACCTCGGGCTGCTCCAGGCGCGGCATCACCAGCCAGTCGACCGGCTCCTCGGCCTGCCGCAGCGCCTGGAGCACCAGGTCGAGCGGCACGTACGGGCTGGGGAACCCGCTCAGCTGGGTCAGCGAGAAGGGCGTCCGCGTGATCACACGGAAGCCCACCCCGCCCGCCCCGGACGCCGGCTTGAAGCACGCCCGGTGCCCGTCGGCCTCCAGCTGCTCCACAGCGGCGACGAGTTCGTCGGCCGACCGGACCCGGTACCACGGCGGTACCGGCACGCCGATCGCCTGAACCGCCTCGTAGGCGATCACCTTGTCGTGGAAGACGGCCACCGCCTCGGGCGGCGGCGCCAGCACCGCCGTACCGGCCGCCTCGAACTCGGCGCGGTGGGCCACGACCGCCGACTGGTGCAGCCGGGGCACGAACACGTCGATACCGCGCCGCGCGCACTGGTCCAGGGCGTACTCGACGTATCCGGCCGGGGACAGGCCCTCGGGCTCCAGCTCGGCGGTGTCGGCGGCGGCCAGCACGGGGGAGTCGGGGTCGCCGTGGGTGGCGTGGATCTCCACGGCCCGGTCGCTGGGATTTCTCCGCAGCTGGTCCATGAAGAACACGTTCTCCGCGTACGTGCGGTTGAGCCAGACGCGTACGCGAGAGACCATGCAGGCCGCCTTTCACGGTTCGCGGGCAGGGCTGAGCAGCCCGTGCCCGGGCAGGAAAATGGAGGGTCACCAAACCGCCCCTGAAAAAGGGAAGTTCCTAGCGGTGGTGGTGGGGCAGATCATACGGCTTCGGCGGGCCGTGTCGTGCAACGCGGGTGTTACGGATTTCGGGGGCGCCCCCGTGGGGCCGCCTTGTCCACGGCGCGGGGATGTGATCTCGTGGGGGCGTTCGCGCAGGCGCGCGGGGGCGGAGGGGGCGAGAGGTGACGTCGACGGCCGGGGGAGCCGGACAACTGCTGGCCATCAGCGATCTGCACATCGGCTACCCGGAGAACCGCGCCCTCGTCGAGGGGATGCGGCCCGGGACGGACGACGACTGGCTCCTCGTGGCCGGTGACGTCGCGGAGACCGTGGCCGACATCCGCTGGACGCTCAAGACCCTGGCGGGCCGCTTCTCCAAGGTCGTGTGGGTGCCCGGCAACCACGAGCTGTGGACCCATCCGAGCGACTCGGTCACCCTGCGCGGCGTCGCCCGATACGAGTACCTGGTCGAGCTGTGCCGGGAACTCGGTGTGACGACACCCGAGGACCCCTACCCGGTCTGGGAGGGCCCCGGCGGCCCCGTGGCCGTCGCCCCGCTGTTCACGCTGTACGACTACTCGTTCCTGCCGGCCGGGTGCGCCACCAAGGAACAGGGCCTGAAGTACGCCCACGGCACGGGCATCGTGTGCACCGACGAGTACCTGCTGCACCCCGACCCGTACCCGAGCCGGGAGGCCTGGTGCCGGGCCCGGATCGCCGAGACCGAACGCCGACTCGCCGAACTGCCCGGGGACCTGCCCGTGATCCCGGTCAACCACTACCCGCTGGACCGGCACCCCATGGACGTCCTGTGGCACCCCGAGTTCGCCATGTGGTGCGGCACGGACCTGACCGCCGACTGGCACCGCAGGTTCCGTGTCCACACGATGGTCTACGGCCATCTGCACATCCCCCGCACCACGTGGCACGACGGCGTGCGCTTCGAGGAGGTGTCGGTGGGCTACCCCCGAGAGTGGCGCAAGCGGCCCGGGGAGCCGGGACGGCTGCGGCGCATCCTGCCGAGGGAGGACGAGGAGCAGTGATCGAGGAGCTGCTGCCGCAGACCGTGGTCGCCGTCGAGGCGTTCGGCCACGACGGCGCGGACACACCGCTGTTCCCCGAGGAGGCGGCGCTCGTGGCGCGGGCGGTCGAGAAGCGACGCCGGGAGTTCGCCGTCGTCCGCTCCTGCGCCCGCAGTGCCATGGAGAAGCTCGGCGTGCCGCCGCAGCCGATCCTGCCCGGGGAGCGCGGCGCCCCGGGCTGGCCGCCCGGGCTGGCCGGCAGCATGACGCACTGCGACGGCTACTGCGCCGCCGCGCTGGTCCGCGCCGCCGACCTGGCCTCCCTGGGCATCGACGCCGAGGCCCACGGTCCGCTGCCCGAGGGCGTCCTGCCGTCGGTGTCCCTGCCGTCGGAGGCGGAACGCCTGCGCCGGCTCGCGGCCCGGCGCCCCGACATCCACTGGGACCGGCTGCTGTTCAGCGCGAAGGAGTCCGTCTACAAGGCGTGGTTCCCCCTCACCGGGAAGTGGCTGGACTTCATGGAGGCCGACATCGAGCTCACCGAGGACGGCGCCTTCCGCGCCGCGCTCCTCGTCCCCGGGCCGCTGGTCGGCGGCCGCCGCCTCGACCACTTCGCCGGCCGCTGGACCGCGCAGCGGGGCCTGGTGGCGACGGCGATCGCCGTACCGCACGCCTGAGGCGGCCCCCACGCCCGAAGGGGCGCGGGGAACTGCGCGAACGGCCACGGACCAGTCGCGGACGGACGACCACCCGCAGCACCCGAGTCCTCTACCGGCTCAGGGCCCCGGCTCCGGACACCAGCTCTGCAACAGCCGGAAGAACGCTTCCTCGTTGCCGGTCAGGCCCGCCCGGTCGAGGGCCGCTTCCGCCTCGGCGAGGACGGCGGGCGGGACGACCGGGGGCCGCCCGGAGCCGGACGGGCCGCTCTCCAGGTCGAGGGTGGCCCGGACCGTGTGCAGCAGGCGCAGATAGGCCTGGACGGCGGTGCGTTCACGGTCGGTCAGTACGGCGGTGGGCATCGGTCGGCTCTCCCCGTGTCGGCGTCATCGGTCCCGCGCCTCGCGGCGCGCACGCCCCCGCACAGAAAGGGCGCACCCCCAGCTTGCCGCCCACCACTGACAATCCGGCCCCGGCGCCCTGCGGTTCGCCCGCTCGGCGCACACGGAAGGGCACGCCAGCCCCTGCGGGCGGCCCCTCAGCTCTGCGGCCCCGGATACCCCAGCGACGCCTCGATCCGCCCGGCCAGATGGTCCCGCTGCACCGGACCCCGCGCCGTCGAACCCGCCAGCCACGCCCGGCACTTGCTGGCGAGCAGCAGGCCGAAGGTCTCGGCCTCCTTCTCGTCGTCCAGGTCGAAGCGGGTGCGGGCGGCGACCTTCAGCACGGTGGCCTGGAGGTCGGCGGAGTCGTCGAGCAGCCGGGCCGCGACGGCGGCGCCCTCGACGTGGTGGGAGCAGTGCCCGGCCTTCATGTGCCACAGCTCGTGTCCCAGGATCACCAACTGGTGATCGGGAGCCGTGCGTTCCTCGATCACGACGAGGTCCTGCTCGGCCATGTCGAGCCACAGCCCGCTCGCGGTCCCGGGCGGGAAGGCGGCCGTACGGAAGCGGACGGGGCGGCCACGGCGTCTGCTCATGGCGTCGCACAGCGCGGCGTACAGCTCGTCGGGCCGCGCCGGCACGGGAAGGGTCAGCTCCGCGACCAGCTCGCCGCACAGGCGGCGCATTTCCTTACCGATGCCCACAGTTCTCCCCACGGTCACGACTCGGGCCGCTTGACGCTCTCCAGGAGCATGTCCAGCCACTCCGCGACCTTGTCGCGGTGCTGGTCGGTGGGCAGCTGCGCGGCCCGCCAGGCGATGCCGCGCACGCCGTGGTCCTGCAGCAGCCGCTCCAGCGGGTCGTCGGCCGCCGCGGCCGCCTCCCGCTCGCGGTCGGCGAGCTGCTGCAGCAGCTCCTGCTCGATGTGCTGGAGGGCGCTCACGAGTGCCTCGGGGTCCTCGGCCGTGAGGAAACCGGCGTGGACCCGGAAGAACCGCTGGAGCGCGTCGCAGTGTTCCATGGTCGGCCGCCGGTCACCGTTGATGAGGGCGCCGGCCTGCTGCCGGGACATGCCCGCGCCGTCGGCGATCTCCTGCTGGGTGTATCTGCGGCCGTTGGGCTTGAGCCGGGTCCTGCGCAGCAGGTCCAGGCGCTGCAGGAACCGGGCCTGGACGTCGGGTTCGCCCGCCGGCCGGCCGCCGAGCAGGGCCTTGACCACGGGTTCCGGGACCCCGGACGCGACGGACAGACGCCCGGTGTCGAAGACCTCGGCGTGCGGCACGCCGAGCCGGTCGGTGAGTGCGGTGACACGGGCGACGACGGCCAGTAGCACGGCCGTCGGCGTGGCGCCAGGACCCTCGACGAAGCCACCCGTCACCGACAGATCTCCTACGTCTCTCACAGGCTTCTCACAAGTGGATGCCGTGACCTACCCCGGCGTGAACTTCCCGGAGCGTAGCCGGTGCTTCGAACTCACATCCAGGTCTCGCCACAACTGTGGCCAATTTCAGCCGTCAACAGCCACGGAATGCCACGATAGTTGACATGCCTCAGCTCCGGGCAGCAGGATCGGGGCGCCGCGTCAAGGCCGCACAGGCAAGAGGGGTGACCTCCCGATGGCATTTCAGGCAGGAGGGCAGCGGCCGGCACCGCGGCCCGTCCTCGAGACTCCCGAAGTCCAGGCCTACCTGGAGGACTACGCCGCGTTCATGGAGGCCGTGCCCTCCCCTTCGCTCGTCGTCGACCACTGCTGGGACGTGGTGCTGACCAACAGCGCCTTCCGGTCACTCTTCGGTGCCGTCGGCCCGCACCCGAGCGCCATGCCGGGCGACAACTTCCTCAGGTTCGTGCTGTTCCACCCCGACGCGCCCGCCGTGCTCGGTGAGCACGAGTCGAGCTGGTGCCTGCCGATGCTCGCGCACTTCGCGCGGTCGGTGGAGAGCCACGGTCCCGACCACGGGCTCCAGGCCATCCGCCGCGAGATCGCTCAGGACCCGATCATGGAGGCCGCCTACCGGCACGGCCTGCCGCACTGGATCCGCTCGGTCGGCGAGGCCGCCGTCGAGCAGGACGGCGCCGTACGGCCACTGCTGCACCCGGACCCGCGCTGGGGTGCCACCGACTGCCGGATCGTGGCCGAGACGTCCACGACACTCGGCGAACTGGGCTGTACCCGGCTCACGTTCGTCCTGCGCGAGGCCCGCCGCGCCCTCTCCAGGGACCGCCGCCCACGCCGAACCGCCTCTCATCTGAGGGTCGTCCCGGCGGTCGACTGAGCGCTCCCGCGCGCCCGTCCCGCCCTTGTCCGCCCCATTCCCACCGGGTGTGGTGTGTGACATAGTACTGCCGTGAGCGAGTCGCTGACCTGCGATGTCGTGGTGATCGGAGCCGGAGTGGTGGGCGCCGCCTGCGCCCTGTACGCGGCCCGCGCGGGCCTGGACGCCGTCGTGGTGGACCGGGGCCCGGTGGCCGGCGGCACCACCGGCGCGGGGGAGGGGAACCTCCTCGTCTCCGACAAGGAACCCGGGCCGGAGCTCGAACTGGCCCTGCTCTCCGCCCGGCTGTGGGCCGAACTGGCCCGTGAGGGGCTGGGGGAGGCGATCGAGTACGAGGCCAAGGGCGGTGTCGTCGTCGCCGGCACCGACGGGGCACTGGCGGGGCTGGAGAGGCTCGCCGCCGGACAGCGCACGGCGGGCGTCGAGGCGGTCCCGGTGTCGCCCGACCGGCTCCCCGACCTCGAGCCGTACCTGACGCCCGGCCTCGCGGGCGGCATGCACTACCCGCAGGACGCCCAGGTGATGCCCGCCCTCGCGGCGGCGCACCTGCTGCGCGCCTCGAAGGCACGGCTGCTCACCGGCCGGGAGGTGACCGGGGTGCTGACCGGCCCGGGCGGCGTGGTGCGCGGGGTGCGTACCGGCCGCGGCGACATCCACGCGCCGGCGGTCGTCAACGCGGCCGGGACGTGGGGCGGCGAGGTGGCGGCCCGCGCCGGGGTGTCCCTTCCGGTGCTGCCCCGGCGCGGCTTCGTCCTGGTCACCGAGCCGCTGCCGCCGCGCGTCCGGCACAAGGTGTACGCCGCGGACTACGTGGCCGACGTCGCGAGCGACTCGGCGGGCCTGCAGACCTCCCCGGTCGTGGAGGGCACGCCCGCCGGGCCGGTCCTCATCGGCGCCAGCCGCGAACGGGTCGGGTTCGACCGGACGGTGTCGCTCCCGGCGCTGCGGGCGCTCGCGGCCGGCGCGACGCGGCTCTTCCCGTTCCTCGCCGGGGTCCGGGCCATGAGGGCGTACACCGGCTTCCGGCCGTACCTGCCGGACCACCTGCCGGCGATCGGCCCCGACCCCCGGGTGCCCGGCCTCCTGCACGCCTGCGGGCACGAGGGCGCGGGCATCGGGCTGGCCACCGGCACCGGGCACCTGATCGCCCAGGCGCTGACCGGCCGGGCACCCGACCTGGACCTCACCCCGTTCCGGCCCGACCGCTTCCCCGAGGAGGCCGAGTGAACCCGCTGGAACTCGCACGCGCCAGGCCCGGCCCCGCCTTCACGGTCATGTTCGACGGGCGCCCGGTCGAGGCCCTGCCCGGCCAGACGATCGCCGCCGTGCTGTGGGCCGCGGGCGTCACGTCCTGGCGCACCACCCGCGGCGAGGGCCGCCCACGCGGGGTGTTCTGCGGGATCGGCGTCTGCTTCGACTGCCTGGTGACCGTCAACGGCCGTACCGGGCAACGCGCTTGTCTGGTGCGGGCGCGTCCCGGGGACCTCATCGGCACGCAGGAGGGAACGGGACACGGGGGAGAGGGGCGTCAGGGTTCGGGGCGCGCGGACAGGGCCGATGACGGCACAGGCCGCACGGGACCCGGCGACGAGGGGACCGGCCGTGCGCACTGACCTCGTCGTGATCGGGGCCGGACCCGCCGGCCTGGCCGCGTCCCTGGCGGCGTCCGCACGCGGCGCCGGGGTGGTGCTCGTGGACGGGGCGACGGAGACCGGCGGGCAGTTCTACCGCCAGCCCGCCGCCAGGCTCGGCGCCGGGCGGCCCGAGGCGCTGCACCACCGGTGGCGCACCTGGGAGCGGCTGCGCGACGGACTCGCCGCCAGTGCCGTACGCGTGCTGACGGATCACCACGTCTGGTGCGTGGAACGGACACCCGGCGGCTTCACCGTGCACGCCCTGCTCGGCCCGGAGCAGGAGGAACCGGCCGAGGTGCACGCGGACGCCGTGCTCCTGGCCACCGGCGGCTACGAGCACGTCCTGCCCTTCCCCGGCTGGACCCTCCCCGGCGTCGTCACCGCCGGAGGAGCCCAGGCCATGCTCAAGGGCGCGCTCGTGGTGCCGGGGCGCCGGGCGGTCGTGGCCGGGACCGGGCCCCTGCTGCTGCCCGTGGCGACCGGGCTCGCGGCAGCCGGTGTCGAGGTCGCCGCACTCGTCGAGTCCGCCGCCCCGGGGCGCCTCGCCCGCCACGGCCCGGCCCTGGCCGGCAAACTCCCCGAGGGCGCCGTGTACGCCGTCCGCCTGCTGCGCCACGGTGTGCCGTTCCTCGCCCGGCACACCGTCGTCCGCGCCCACGGCGACGACCGGCTGACCGGCGTCACGGTCGCCGCCCTCGACGCCACCGGACGCGTCCGGCCCGGAAGCGAGCGGCACCTGCCCTGCGACACCCTGGCCGTCAGCCACGGCATGCTCGCGCACACCGACCTGGCGGAGGGCCTCGGCTGCCGCCTCGACGGGCACACGGTCGCCGTCGACAGCGAGCAGCGCACCGACGTACCCGGCGTCTGGGCGGCCGGCGAGGCCACCGGCATCGGTGGCGCCGCCCTCGCCCTCGCCGAGGGACACATCGCCGGGTGCTCCGCCGCCGCCCGCCTGCACGGCACCGAACCCACCCCGGCCCCCGCCGCCCTCAAGGCCCGCACCGGGCTCCGCAAGACCGCCGCCGCCCTCGCATCCGCCTACGCGCCGCCCGCGCACTGGCCTGAGCAGGTCACCGACGACACCGTGGTCTGCCGCTGCGAGGAAGTCACCGCCGGTGCCGTGCGCGACGCCCTGGACCTCGGCGCGGGCGACGCGCGCACCGTGAAGCTGCTCACCCGCGCGGGGATGGGCTGGTGCCAGGGCCGGATGTGCGGCACCGCGGTCGCGGGTCTCGCCGGATGCCCGCCCACCCCGTCCAGAAGGCCGTTCGCCCGTCCCGTGCCGCTCGGCGTCCTCGCCCGGCCACACCCCCAGGAGGGACTGTCATGACCGAACACCGCCCCTGGCGCGGCGTCCTCGTCGCCACCGCGCTCCCGCTGAACGACGACCTCTCCGTGAACCACGACAGGTACGCCGAACACTGCGCCTGGCTGGTCGAGAACGGCTGCGACGGCGTCGTGCCGAACGGCTCCCTCGGCGAGTACCAGGTGCTCACCCCGAAAGAGCGCGCCCGGGTCGTCGAGACCGCCGTCGCCGCGATCGGCGGGCAGCGCGTCATGCCCGGCGTCGCCGCGTACGGGTCCGCCGAGTCCCGGCGCTGGGCCGAGCAGGCGGGCGAGGCGGGCTGCCGGGCGGTGATGCTGCTGCCGCCGAACGCCTACCGCGCCGACGAACGCTCCGTCGTCGCCCACTACGCAGCGGTCGCCGAGGCGGGCCTGCCGGTCGTCGCGTACAACAACCCGATCGACACCAAGGTCGACCTCGTGCCGGAACTGCTCGCCCGGCTGCACGGCGAGGGACACATCCAGGCGGTGAAGGAGTTCTCCGGGGACGTGCGCCGTGCCTACCGCATCGCCGAACTCGCCCCGGAACTCGACCTGTTGATCGGCGCCGACGACGTCCTGCTGGAGCTGGCCGTCGCGGGCGCGAAGGGCTGGGTGGCGGGCTACCCGAACGCCCTGCCGCAGGCGTCGGTCGAGCTGTACCACGCGGCCGTCGACGGCGACCTCGACACCGCACGGGCCCTGTACCGGCAGTTGCATCCGCTGCTGCGGTGGGACTCGCGGGTGGAGTTCGTCCAGGCCATCAAGCTGTCGATGGACATCGTCGGCCGCCACGGCGGCCCGTGCCGCCCCCCGCGCGTGCCGCTGCTGCCCGAGCAGGAGGCGGCGGTCCGCGCCGCCACGGAGAAGGCCGTCGCGGCCGGATTGGCCTAGGGACCATGCGCAGCAGACTCGTCCTGCACGCCGTCGACTCGCACACCGAGGGCATGCCGACCCGTGTGATCACCGGCGGCATCGGCACCATTCCGGGCGCCACCATGAACGAGCGGCGGCTGTACTTCCGCGAACACCGCGACGACATCAAGCAGTTGCTGATGAACGAGCCGCGCGGGCACTCCGCCATGAGCGGCGCGATCCTCCAGCCGCCGACCCGGCCCGACTGCGACTGGGGCGTCGTCTACATCGAGGTCTCCGGCTGTCTGCCGATGTGCGGGCACGGCACGATCGGCGTCGCGACCGTCCTCGTCGAGACCGGCATGGTCGAGGCCGTCGAGCCGGTCACCACCATCCGGCTCGACACCCCCGCGGGGCCGGTCGTCGCCGAGGTGGCGGTGCAGGACGGAGCCGCGAAGGCGGTCACCCTGCGCAACGTCCCCTCCTTCGCCGTCGGCCTCGACCGCAAGGCCACCCTCGCCGACGGGCGGACGGTGACCTATGACCTCGCCTTCGGCGGCAACTTCTACGCCATCCTGCCGCTGGAGCAGTTCGGCCTGCCCTTCGACCGGTCCCGCAAGGACGACATCCTCCACGCCGGCCTGTCCCTCATGGCCGCCGTCAACGCCGAGGAGCCGCCCGTCCACCCGGAGGACCCGTCCATCCACGGTCTGCACCACGTCTACCTGGCCGCGCCCGGCTCCACCGCCCGCCACTCCCGGCACGCCATGGCCATCCACCCCGGCTGGTTCGACCGCTCGCCCTGCGGCACGGGCACCAGCGCCCGCATGGCACAGTTGCACGCGCGCGGCGAACTCCCGCTGCACACCGAGTTCGTGAACGAGTCCTTCATCGGCACCCGGTTCACCGGCAGACTGCTCGGCACCACCGAGGTGGCCGGCCGCCCGGCCGTGCTGCCCAGCTTCACCGGACGCGCCTGGATCACCGGCACCGCCCAGTACCTGCTGGACCCCGAGGACCCCTTCCCCGCGGGGTTCGTCCTGTGAGCCGGCCCCTGCGCACCAGAGAGGAACCCCGACCGCCATGACCCCGCAGCACACCCCGGCCCTGCCCCGGCTGGGCAGCAGGAAGCCCAGCCACCGGGAGCGGGTCGCGGACGCGCTGCGGGCCGCCCTGATCGCCGGTGAACTGCGCCCGGGCGAGGTCTACTCGGCCCCCGGCCTCGCCGCCCGGTTCGGCGTCTCCGCCACCCCGGTGCGCGAGGCCATGCTCGACCTCGCCAAGGAGGGCCTGGTCGACACCGTGCCCAACAAGGGCTTCCGGGTCACCGCCGTCTCCGAGAAGCAACTCGACGAGTACACCCACGTCCGGGCGCTGATAGAGATCCCCACGACAGCGGACCTCGCCCGCACGGCCGACCCGGTGGCGCTGGAGGCGCTCCGCCCGGTCGCCCAGGAGATCGTCACCTCCGCGGCGGCCGGTGACCTCATCGCCTACGTCGAGGCCGACCTGCGCTTCCACCTGGGCCTGCTGACCCTCGCCGGCAACGACCACCTCGTCGATGTCGTCCGCGATCTCAGGCGCCGCTCCCGGCTGTACGGGCTGACCGCGCTGGTGGAACAGGGCCGGCTGGAGGCGTCGGCCGAGGAACACCTGGAGATCCTGGACGCGTTGCTCGCCCGCGACGAGGAGGCCGTACGGGCCGTGATGACCCGGCACCTCGGGCATGTCCGGGGCCTGTGGGCGGCACCCTGACCCACCGTCACAGGTCCAGCACCAGCCGCTTCCCACGGCAGCGGGAGACACAGATCAGCATGGTCTCGCCCGCCGCGCGTTCGTCGTCGGTGAGCACCGAGTCGCGGTGGTCCGGCTCGCCGTCCAGCACGTCCGTCTCGCAGGTGCCGCAGGTGCCCTCGGTGCAGGAGTAGAGCACCTCGACCCCGGCGGCGCGCACGGCGTCGAGCACCGACACGTCCGGCGCGACCGTCACCGTCCTGCCGCTGCGCGCCAGCTCCACCTCGAACTCCGTGGTGCCGCCGGCCTCCTGCTCCTTGGGCCGGAACCGCTCGACGCGCAGCACACCCGACGGGCAGCGCTCCTCGACCGCGTCCAGCAGCGGCCCCGGGCCGCAGCAGTAGACGAGCGTGCCGTCGGGGAGGTCGTCCAGTACCGACGACAGGTCCAGCAGCCCGGACTCGTCCTCGGGCGTGATCGTCACCCGGTCCCCGTACCGGACCAGTTCGTCGCCGAACGCCATCGACCGGCGTGTGCGCCCGCCGTACAGCAGCGTCCAGTCGGCGCCCGCCGCCTCGGCCGCCGCCAGCATCGGCAGGATCGGGGTGATGCCGATGCCGCCCGCGACGAAGCGGTAGCGGGCGGCCGGCTCCAGGCCGAAGTTGTTCCGGGGCCCGCGCACCCGGACCTTGTCACCCCGTCCCACCCGCTCGTGCACATGGGCCGAGCCGCCCCGCCCGTCCGGCTCGCGCAGCACCGCGATCCGCCAGGCCGACCGGTCCGCCGGGTCGCCGCACAGGGAGTACTGCCGCTCCAGCCCGGGGCCGAGCACGACGTCGATGTGGGCGCCCGGCTCCCAGCCCGGCAGCTCCTCGCCCAGCGGATGGCGCAGGGTGAGGGCCAGCACGCCCTCGGCGGCGGACTCCCGCCGCTCGACCACCAGTTCCTCTTCGTACACGCTCACGAGCTGTTCCCTCCCGGCTCCTCGACCTGGTGCCCCCGCGGGTGCGCGAGCATCCACTCCCACATCTCGACCGGGTCCTGCGCGGTGTGCTCACGGCCGCAGTGGCAGGTGCCGTGCAGGAGGTCGGTGCCGGGCAGCCAGTCGATGCGGTAGATCTCGCGCGGCCCCGCCGCTGCGGGGAGCCTCGTCACTGGACCTTCTCCACCGGCTTCTCGCCCTGCTCCACCAGCCGGGCGAGGATACGGCGGGCGGCCAGACCGCCGGTGTCGATGTTGATGCTCAGCTCCTGGTAACCGGTGCGCTCGGTACCGAGCGTCTTCTGGAGCAGGTCGAGGGCGGTGACGTCCTGCATCACGACCGTGTGGTTGTTGCCCCGCAGGAACTCGGTGACCTCGGCGTCGTCCGTCGCCCAGTCCCGCGAGACCGCCCAGAAGTCGTACACCTTGCCGTCGCCCGAGGGCGTGATCGCGTACGTGATCTCGGTGTGGAAGCCGTTCGGGTCGCTGCCGTCCGCCTCCGGCAGCACACCGGCCGGGGCGATCCGGCTGTGCAGCAGGTACAGGCAGGGGGCGTGGTACTCGATGTCCTGCCAGCGGGTGATCCGCCCCTTGATGCCGGTGGACCTGGCGTAGAACGGCGGGCACTCGGCGTCGTCCATGTGCCGGCTCACCCGGACGATCCCGGCGCCCTCGTCGACCTCGGTCGTGATCGGCGTCTCGGCGACCTCCGGCGTGCCGATGTAACCGCCGTGCAGATACGTCTCGTGGGACAGGTCCAGGAGGTTGTCGACGAGCAGTCCGTAGTCGCAGTCGATCGGCTCCATGCCGCGCACGGTGACCCAGCCGGGGGAGTCGAGGTGCCTGGCCCGCGGGATGCCCTGCGGGTCGGCGAGGGCCGGGTCGCCGATCCACACCCAGATCAACGAGTCCTGCTCGACGACGGGGTAGGAGGCGACCCGGGCCGTGCGCGGCACCCGTTTCTGCCCGGGGACGTACACGCAGGTACCGGTCGTGTCGTACGTGAACCCGTGGTATCCGCACACGATCCGGTCGCCGTCGAGGCGCGTCGGGGCTTCGGACAGCGGGTACCGGCGGTGCACGCACCGGTCGTGCAGCACGACCGGCGTGCCCTCCTGTGCCGTCCGGTAGAGCACGAGCGTCTCACCGAGGATCGTCCGTCCGAGCAACTCCCGCCCGACCTCGTGACTGTAGGCGGCGACGTACCACTGGTTCCTGGCGAAGGCGGTCATGTGAGGCATGGGGTCGGCTCCCGTCTCTCGTGGTGCCGTCATCGTCGGGGCGGCCCTCCGGGCGCCGCAACGGGCCTTCCGCCGGACGGAAGCCGTTTCCGAATCAAATGGTGAAATCGAAACGGAATTCTCGACTTTATCGCGGCGGGGATTTGTTTTAGCCTGGATGCATGGCAAAGACAAGGACGCAGTTCTATACAGTGAAACGCGGTGACAACCTCACCAAGATCGCGCGTATGTTCCACGTGACGCTGGATCAGATCCTCGAGTGGAACCCGCAGATCGAGAATCCGGATCTCATTTATCCCGGTCAGCGGATACGCGTGGCCCCACCCCCGGAAGAGGAAGGTGAATACGACGCCCCTTTCCGGGAGTAGACTTCTTCCGACCGTCGACGAGGAGTCCGCTCATCGAAGCCATGGGCTACCGTCTCGTCGAGGAGGATTGCTCGGAGTACCCGAGCGACCCCGACCAGAGGTGGAGCCCGGCGGACCAGAAGTCGTACGCCAAGTGGCAGTACAAGCTCGGATACCGGGGCGCCGACGCTGACGGCATTCCGGGGCCGAAGTCCTGGAAGAAGCTGCATGTGCCCGCAGTTTACGAGTGACCAGAGCCAAAAGCCGGTCGGCCCGTACCGCAGCCGCATCACAGGCCTGCGCAACGGGCCGCCGCGCTCTGCGTGGCGTGCGCGTGCGAAAACCAGGATCGCCTATCTCGAGGCGCAGCTGGAACACGAAAGTGCCGGCCCCTGCCCCGGCGAGCGAATGACTCTCATCGAGGGAGTCCGGGGTCATCTCGAAAAGGCCCGAACTGCTGCCGACGAGGAATTCGGCTGGCGCCGTCCGTGGTCGGGCTCGGCTGCCCGCGAGGGCGTCTGGTCGAATGTGCGCAGCGCTGAGGTGATGCTGCTTCAGCTGGCGTCCGACGAAGAGGCCGCAGGCCGTGCCAGCGAGGTCATGGCGCTCGTCAAGAAGCATCTGGACATCGACGACCCGCGACGGGTCAGACTGGGCCGGCGGATCCGGTACATCATCTCCGGCGGCATGACGCCCGGCGACCGGGATCTCATGACCCGGGCGCTCGACGCCTCGTACAACGCGCTGGACGACGAACTGGCCCGGGTACGCAGCTTGCGCAACATCCTGTGGACCGCGACGTTCCTCGTGCTGCTCGGTGTCGCGGGCCTCGCGCTGTACGGCTGGTTCTCGCCCAGCTCGCTCAGCCTGTGCTTCACGCCCCAGAACGGTCCCGAGGCCGCGGACCGGATCACGGTCGTCTGCCCCACCGCGGAGTACCACAACGTCCGGGCGGGCACCGACGCCAGCAGTCTGGCCAAGCCGAGGGACATCCTCACCGTCGAGATCGCCGGGCTCGCCGGCGCCGCGCTCACCGTCATCGCCTCACTGCGCCGCATCCGGGGCACCAACGCCCCCTACATGCTGCCCCTCGCGTCCGCGGTGCTGAAGTTCCCCACGGGTGCGCTGACGGCGTTCCTCGGGCTGCTGCTGATCAGGGGCGCCTTCGTCCCCGGGCTGAGCGATCTCGACAGCAGGGCGCAGGTCCTCGGCTGGGCCGCGGCCTTCGGCGCCGCACAGTACCTGGTGACCCGTCTCGTCGACGACCGTGCCCAGGAGACGTTGTCGGATGTGGGCAGGCCCACCGAGGCCATGACCGACCCCGAACGGGCCGCCGTCAAGGAGAGCCCGGCGGTGGGAGAGGCCGGGTCGCCCGGGTCACCTGACGGGTTCCAGGACGGGGCGGGACCGCACGAGCCGGCGCACCCGGCCGACGGGGACGGCGAATCGGGCACCGACGGGGCGCCCGCTCACCGCCGCAGCGGAGCGTGAGCAGTCTCCGGCAGCCGCAGATACACCAGCGACGACAGCAGGCAGAGCACCGCGACGTACCACGGGAACAGCCCCGAGTGCCCCAGCTCCTTGAACAGGGTGCCGACGTACGGGGCCGTCCCGCCGAACAGGGCCACCGTCAGCGAGTACGGGAAGCCGATGCCGGCCGCGCGCACCCGGGGCGGGAAGATCTCCGCGTTCACGGCCGCGCTGATCGAGGTGAACCCGGTGAGCAGCACCATGCCCGCGCACTGCACCAGCAGCAGCACCGCGAACGAATCGTTCAGGGCGTGCAGCAGCGGCACCGAGAGCAGTGCGAAGCCCAGGCCGAAGAAGAGCAGCAGGGGGCGGCGGCCGAAGCGGTCCGAGAGCAGACCGCCGAGCGGTTGCAGCACGGCGAAGAAGGCCAGTGAGATCGTGCCCGCGAGCAGCGCGTCCGACTTCTCGATGCCCGCGTTGAGCTCCGCGTACGTCGGCAGGTACGACGTCCAGGTGTAGTAGGCGATGGTGCCGCCCGCCGTGATGCCGCAGATGAGGAGCGACTCGCGCGGGTGCCGGCGCAGCGCCTCGAACAGGCCGGGGCGCGGGGCCTGCTGCTGTTCCTCGCTGCGGGTCTCCTGCGCGCCCTGCCGGATCCAGAAGCCGACCAGGCTCAGGACGGCCCCGAGCACGAACGGCACCCGCCAGCCCCAGCCGTTCATCTGCCCGTCGCTCAGCGTGTCCACCAGCAGCGTGGCGATGCCGGAGGCGACGAGCTGGCCGATGGTCGTCGACACGTACTGGAAGCTGGAGAACAGCCCGCGCCGCCCCGGAGCCGCCGACTCGACCAGGAAGGTCGTCGAGGCCGCGAACTCGCCGCCCACGGACAGGCCCTGGAGCAGCCGGGCGAGCACCAGGATCACGGGTGCCAGTACGCCCACCGCCGCGTAGGTCGGGGTGAGCCCCACCAGCAGGCTGCTGCCGCCCATCAGCAGGATGGTGACCGTCAGCGCGGCCCGCCGCCCGTGGCGGTCCGCCACGGTGCCCATCAGCAGTCCGCCGACCGGCCGCATGAAGAAGCCCACCGCGAACACCGCGAACGTGGACAGCAGCGGCACCAGCGAGTTGTCCGCGCTCTTGGGGAAGACCTGGGCGGCTATGTAGGTGGCCAGAAACGTGTAGGCGTACCAGTCGTACCACTCGACCGCGTTGCCCACCGAGGCGGCGAGGAGCTGGCGAACGGGCCGTTTCGTCGGCGGGGAAACCGTCTTCGTCTCTGTCACGCCCCTCACCCTCCCCCGCCGGCGCCTCGGCACACCTTCCGTACCGGCGACTTTCACACGAGTGTCACGCGCCCCTTCCTTGACGTTTGGTGTCCCTGAAACACTCCTTCCGCGCAGATTCCGTCACGTTCCGGCCATCCCGTACCTCAGGATGAGAGGTCTGTCCTTCATGTCCGAAGTCAACCGGCGCCGCTTTCTCCAACTCGCGGGTGCCACCACGGCCTTCAGTGCGCTGTCCGCCAGCATCCAGCGTGCCGCCGCCCTCCCGGCGAACCACCGCACCGGGTCGATCGAGGACGTCGAGCACATCGTCGTCCTGATGCAGGAGAACCGTTCCTTCGACCACTACTTCGGCACCCTGAGAGGCGTCCGCGGCTTCGGCGATCCCCGCCCCGTCACCCTCGACAACGGCAAGCCCGTCTGGCACCAGGAGAAGGACGGCAAGGAGATCCTGCCGTTCCACCCGGACGCCGACGACCTCGGCATGCAGTTCCTGGAGGGCCTGCCGCACTCCTGGCCCGACGGCCACCAGGCGTACAACGGCGGCAAGTACGACCGGTGGGTGCCCGCCAAGGGCACCACGACCATGGCGTACCTGACCCGCGAGGACATCCCCTTCCACTACGCCCTCGCCGACTCCTTCACCGTCTGCGACGCCTACCACTGCTCGTTCATCGGCTCCACCGACCCGAACCGCTACTACATGTGGTCCGGCTACACGGGCAACGACGGCGCCGGCGGCGGCCCGGTGGTCGGCAACGACGAGCTCGGCTACGGCTGGACGACCTACCCGGAGCGCCTGGAGCGGGCCGGCATCTCCTGGAAGGTCTACCAGGACATCGGTGACGGCCTCGACGCCAAGGGCTCCTGGGGCTGGATCGAGGACGCCTACCGCGGCAACTACGGCGACAACTCGCTGCTCTACTTCAACAGGTACCGCGACGCGAAGCCCGGCGACCCCTGGTACGACAAGGCCCGCACCGGCACGAACGCCAAGGCCGGCGAGGGCTACTTCGACCGGCTGCGCGCCGACGTCAAGGCGGGCAAGCTGCCGCAGATCTCCTGGATCGCCGCCCCCGAGGCCTTCTCCGAGCACTCCAACTGGCCCTCGAACTACGGTGCCTGGTACATCGCCCAGGTCCTGGACGCCCTCACCTCCAACCCGGAGGTCTGGTCGAAGACCGCCCTGTTCATCACCTACGACGAGAACGACGGCTTCTTCGACCACGTGGTGCCGCCGCTGCCCCCGAAGGACGCCTCCCGCGGCCCGTCCACCGTCGACGTCTCCCTCGACCTCTTCCCGGGCGACGGCAAGAACACGGCCGGCCCCTACGGCCTCGGCCCCCGGGTGCCGATGCTGGTCGTCTCACCGTGGAGCAAGGGCGGCTACGTCTGCTCGGAGACCCTCGACCACACCTCGATCCTGCGGTTCATGGAGCGCCGCTTCGGCGTGCGCGAGACGAACATCTCGCCGTGGCGCCGGACCGTCTGCGGAGACCTGACGGCCGCGTTCGACTTCTCCCGCAAGGACACGCGTCCGGCCCCGCTGCCCGGCACCGACGCGTACGAGCCGCAGGACCGCGAACGCCACCCCGACTACAAGCCCGCCCCGCCCGCCGACCCGCGCATGCCCCGGCAGGAGCGCGGACTGCGCCGCTCCCGGCCGCTGAGGTACGCCCCGCACGTGGACGCCTCGGTCGACACGGCGGCCGGGAAGCTCACCCTCACCTTCGCCTCGGGGGCGAAGGCGGGCGGCGCCTTCCACGTCACCTCCGGCAACCGCGCCGACGGACCCTGGATGTACACCACGGAGGCGGGCAAGTCGCTGTCCGACACCTGGAACTCGGCCTACTCGGCGGGCGCCTACGACCTGACCGTGCATGGCCCGAACGGCTTCGTGCGGGTCTTCAAGGGCTCGAACAAGACGGCCGGCTGCGAGGTCACCGCCCGCCACACCGGCGACGACATCGAGCTGACCTTCACCAACAAGGGCTCCGGCACCGCCCGGCTGAAGCTCTCCGACGGCTACGGCGGCCGGCCCTCGACCGTCACCGTCCGCCCCGGCGCGAAGGTACGGCGGACCGTCGACCTCGCCGGCAGCCGCCGCTGGTACGACCTGACCGTCACCGCCGAGGGCGACAAGGCGTTCCTGCGGCGGTTCGCGGGACACGTCGAGAACGGGCAGCCGGGTGTGAGCGACCCGGCGATCGTCACCGCATAGCCGCGGTGAGGTGCCCCGGATCCTGCGGCCGGGGCACCCACGCCGGTTCGGCCGCCGCCGAGCCGGGTTCCAGGGCCAGGACGGCGGCCACCGGATGGTCGTCGTCCGCCGGGCGGTCCACGGGCGTCGCCCTGCTGAGCAGCACCACGCCCCAGGACGCGAGGCCCGCCCCGGCGAGCGCGAGCGGCACGCCCGCCGGGCCGCCCTGGAGACGCTCGCCCAGCAGGGAGAGACCGATCACGGCGGCGGCCAGCGGGTTGGCCAGCGTCACCATCGCGAGCGGGGCGCCCAGACCGCCTTGGTACGCCGTCTGCGAGAGCATCAGACCGCCGGCCGCGAAGGCCGCCACGAGCAGCGCCACCCCGACCACCTGGACACTCAGCAGCGGACCGGACCGGTCCGTCGCGGCCACCGTCACCGTCTGGGTGAGCGCCGACGCGACCCCGGAGGCGAGCCCCGACGCGCTCGCGTGCCGCAGCCCGGGGCGGGCGCCCGGCCGCGACAGCACCCCGATGAGGGCCGCGGTGGCGCCCGCGACCGCCAGCGCCTCGGGCACGCTCAGCACGTCGTCCGGGGCCGGACCGGACGCGCTGACCAGGATCGCGCCCAGGCCCAGCAGCGTCAGCGCGGTGCCCTGCCACTCGACCGCGCACACCCGCCGGCCCGCGATCCGGGCCCCCATGGGCACCGCCGCGACCAGGGTGAGCGCGCCGAGCGGCTGGACCACGGTCAGCGGACCGTACCGGAGCGCCACGACATGCAGCAGCGCGGCCGACGCGTTCAGCCCGACCGACCACCACCAGGCGCCGCTCGCCAGCAACCGGAGCGTGCCCGAGCCGGGGGAGCGGGCGGCGAGCCGCTCCTGGGCGACCGCAGCGGCCGCGTAGGCGACGGCGGAGACGAGGGACAGGGCGACGGCGACGAGCACGGCGTTCATCGGGCGGCCCCCACGAGCGTCTGCTCCCCGGCCGGAGCCGGTACGAGGCTGTCCTGAGGTCGGTCCGCCGTGCTCGCCGTGCGGTGGGGCAGGGGGACCGCCGTGAGCGCGAGACCGAGCAGGGCCGTCGCCACCATCGCGTCCAGCCAGTAGTGGTTCGCCGTACCGACGATCACCAGCAGCGTCAGCAGCGGATGCAGCAGCCACAGCCACCGCCACCGCGAACGGGTCGCGACGATCAGGCCGATCGCCACCATCAGCGCCCAGCCGAAGTGCAGCGACGGCATCGCCGCGAACTGGTTCGACAGGGAGTCGGTCGCGGGATCGCCGTACACCGACGGCCCGTAGAGACGCGCGGTGTCCACCAGACCGGTCGCGGCCAGCATGCGGGGCGGGGCGAGCGGGAACAGCAGATGCAGGACCAGCGCGGCGGCCGTGACCGCGGCCAGGACCCGGCGGGCCCACACGTAGTGGGCGGGCCTGCGCAGGTAGAGCCAGACCAGGAAGGCGACGGTGGCGGGGAAGTGGACGGCCGCGTAGTAGGTGTTCGCGAGGTGCACGAGGCCGTCGCCGTGCAGCAGCAGGGACTGCACCGCACCCTCGCCGGGCAGGTGGACCGCTCGTTCGAAGTCCCACACGCGGTGCGCGTGGTGGAGGGCCCCGCCGGTGTGGCCCGTGGCCAGCTGCCGGCCGAACTTGTAGACGAGGAAGAGCCCTGCGACGAGCAGGAGCTCCCGGACGAGCGGTGGTCGCGCTATCGCGTCGGACCCCGCCGGCGCAGGCTCGGTGCGGGCATTCATCCCCCGGCCCCTTCGATGACGGTGCAGTTATCGGTACGAGTGCGTACCGATACGCCAGTGTACCGATACGCCTCCGTACCGGTACACTGGCGTATCGATAGACGTAGGACACACCGCGGACCGGGAATTTTCCGGGCCGCCGACGAAAACCGGGAGCATCGCCCATGACGTCGCAGGCTGCGGACCGGCCCGAGCCGACCGGTTCCTCGCGCCGCTCCAAGATCACGCCCGAGCGTGAGCGGGAGTTCTTCGACGCCGTACTGGAGCAGCTCCGCGAGTGCGGGTACGACTCCGTCACCATGGAGGGGATCGCCGCCAGCACCCGGTGCAGCAAGTCCACGCTCTACCGCCAGTGGAAGACCAAGCCCCAGTTCGTGGCGGCGGCGCTGCGCTCGAACCGGCGGACGCGCCGCGTCGACACCGGTTCGCTGGCGGACGACCTGCGTGAGGCCGCCCGGGCGGCGGGCGAGCTGTCCGGCCGGGACACCAGGCTCCTCCAGGCGCTCGCCCATGCCGCGCCCCAGGACCCCGAGCTCCAGCGCGCGTTGCGCGAGGCGCTGATCGAGCCGGAGATCGCCGCGCTGAAGGAGATCATCCGGCGCGGGGTCGAACGCGGGGAGGTGCCCGCCGATCATCCGGCGCTGGAGTACATCCCGGCCCAGATGTTCGGCGTCCTGCGCATCCGGCCCCTCCTGGAGGGCGAGTACGCCGACCCGGACTACCTGGTCCGGTTCGTGGAGGCCGCCGTGCTGCCGGCACTCGGCCTGACCTGAGACCCGGGCCGCCGTCCACCGGATGACCGGACGGCGACCCGACCGCGCCGACCCGTGGGGACGGGGGCGGCGCGCACCCCCCGGCCGGGTGGGGTGCCCCTGTGAGCGGCGGGGGCGCCCCACCCGGCCGACCGCTGTCCGGCCGGCCGCTCCTCCTCAGACGTCCTGGCCGTTGCCGCTGCCCGTCGACACCTTGATGCCCTTGGCGATGTCGTCCAGGACGGCCTCCTTCTGGTCGGCGTCGACGCCGAAGCGGACGACCACCAACTGCTTCGCGTTCGCGGGGGAGGGGAAGACGAGCGACTCCACGATGCCGTCGGCGCCCTTGCTCGTGACGGCCTTCCAGCGGACCAGGTAGCCCTTCTGCCCGGCCACCGTCACGGCTTTGGAGTCCAGCACGTCGTGCGAGGTGATCCCGCCGTAGGACTTGCCGCCGTACGACTCCTCGGCGTTCGCCGCGATGTCCGCCTTCGCGACCTCCTCGGCGGTGCTGCCCTTGGAGCCGAGCAGCAGGGCCGGTGCCGAGTAGGCGCCGCCCTTCGTGCAGGTCGCGGAGGTGTCGCCGGGGCACTTGTAGGAGTCCTCGGACGTCACCTGCGCACCGGCCCTGGCCTCCTGGCCGTACCAGCCCTCGGGGATCGGCAGGCTGATCCCGGAGACCGCGTCGGTCACCGAGCCGCTCCTGATCTTCGGTGGCTCGGACTGCTCGGGCGACGGGCTCTGTCCGCCGGAGCCGCCGGAGCCGCCCGACCCCCCGGAGCCTCCGGAGCCCCCCGAGCCGCCGGGCCCGCCGAAGGGGCCGCCCTGGCCCCCGGTTCCGCCCGGGCCGCCGGGACCGCCCGGCCCCTGTGAAGTGGCCGAACCGCCGCCACCGCCGTTGTCCGTCAGCGCGTACACGCCCACGCCGATGCTGGCGAGGACCACGACAGCCGCGCCCACGGCCGCCCCGATCCGCAGCCGCCGGCCCCGCCCGGGCGGAGGCGCGGCAGGGTACGCGGGGTACCCGGCCGCACCGGCGTACCCGGCGACGCCCTGGAACCCGCCCGGACCTGGCTGCCCGGGGGCGCCCGGGTACGCGGCGGGACCGGGGTGCCCGGGGGTGCCCGCGTGTCCGGCGAGGCCAGGCTGCCCCGGGGCACCCGGATACCCCGCTGGACCTGCCTGCCCTGCAATACCCGGATGTCCGGCGGAGCCTGACTGCCCGCCATTACCTGCATATCCGGCTATGCCTGGTTGATCGGCATTGTTCGGTTGTTCAGCGGTATTCGACTGTTCGGCAGTACTTGAATGCCCGACAGGCTCGGGATGTCCGGTAGGAGTTGATTGCCCGGTAGCGCCTGGTTGTCCGGCAGTGTCCGGTCGCTCGGCAGTGTCCGGCCGCTCGCCGGTGTCCGACGGGCCGGTGGGGTTCGGATGCCCCGTGCCCGCCGGGGCCTCAGGGGGCGGCGGGCTCCCCTCGGCACCTGGTTGTCCCGAGGCGGCCGGGTCCCCGGAGGGTGTCGGGCGGTCGCCGGAGGGCGGCTCCGCCGGTGAGTTCCCGGAGGTCGGGGCTTGCGTAGGGGGACCCCAAGCGGTGGCCGGCTCCGCCGGACGGATGCGGTCCGTCCAGGCCTTGCCGTCCCACCAGCGCTCGGTGGCGGGCCCGTCACTTGTCTGTCCGGGGTCGGGGTACCACCCGGAGGGAGTCTCCTGCGTCATGCCCCCACCGTATGAGGCGTGCGTGAAAGAGGCATGAGAGGCGTCGAAGACAACGCCTCAGCCCACCAGCGGACGCCTCGGCCGCCGGCCCGTCGGCGAGGAAGTCGCCATCCCTCCCGGCCCGGTGTCACCGACCCGAGCACGCTCGGATGCCGGACACCGGTGTACGCGGGCTCGGTGCCCGGCAGTCCGCGCACGGTCCGGAAACCCGGCGTGCCCACGGACCGCACGGCGTCCGCCACCGTCCGGGCCGTGAGCATCGTCAGCGTGGCGACGACGTCCTCGGCGGGCAGCGTCCGAACCCGGTCAGCGCGTCCCGCAGATGACCGAGAGGGAACAGCCGCGTCGATCAGCGCCCGGCCGCCGCGCCGTGGATCCCGTTCCTGGTGACGAGACGTCACCTTCAGTACTCCCGTGGGACGTTGACCCGCAGACGGCTGGTGGCGGTCCGGCGGCGTCGCCCGGCCGCACCCCGGTTTCACCCGTCACGGCAACTGGTGCCCGGTCCACCCTCCACTCAGGCAATCGGAGGGATACGCTCGACGTCTGTACGTCGTTCGGGCGACTTGGGGAGGTAGCGGGATGACGGAGGTACGGCCCACGGCCGCCGCCTCGGCTTCCCTGTGGGAGCGCGACGAGGAAGTCGCCGCCGTCACGCGGGCGCTCGACAGCCTGTGCGCGGACCGCTCCTCGTCCGGCGGGCTGCTGGTCTTCCGCGGCGAGGCCGGACTCGGCAAGACCGCGCTGCTGGCCGAAACCCGCCGTCTCGCCGAGGCACGCGGCTGCACGGTCTGGTCGGCGCGCGGCGGCGAGACCCTCAGGTCGGTCCCCTTCAACGTCGTACGGCAGTTACTGCAACCCGCGCTGGTGTCGATGCTGCCCGAGGAGGCACGCGAATACCTCGGCGACTGGTACGACATCGCCGGCCCCGCCCTCGGCATAGCCGACCCCGGCGACCGGCAGGCCGACCCCCAGGGCGTGTGCGACGGCCTGGTCGCGGCCGTGCGCCGGCTCTCCCGCCGGGACTGGCCGCTGGTCCTGCTGATCGACGACGCCCACTGGGCCGACCAGGAGACCCTGCACTGGCTCGCGGCGTTCGCCGAGCGCCTCGCCGAGATGTCCGTCCTGGTCGTCGTCACCCGCCGCCCGGACGACGTGTCCGGCACGAGCGCCCGCCACCTCGACACCGTCGCCGCCGCGGCGGCCGGCCCCGCCACGACGCTGAGCGCCCTCACCCCGGACGCCACGGCCGGACTCACCCGCGCCACCCTCGGCGCGCACGCCGACGCCGCGTTCTGCCGCGAGGTCTGGGCCGTCACCGCCGGCAACCCCTACGAGACCGTCGAACTCCTCGCCAAGGTGCAGGACAGCGAACTCGAACCGGTCGAGGCCCGGGCCGGGGAACTGCGCGAACTCAACCGCTCCGCCCGCGGCGGCGGCCTCGTCGCCCGCCTGGAGGAACTCGGCATAGACGCGACCAGGTTCGCCTGGGCCGCCGCCATCCTCGGCACCGGCATCTCCATCGACCTGGTCGCCAAGCTCGCCACCCTCAAGCCCGGCGAAGCCCGCCGCTGCGCCGAACTGCTGCGCACCGCCCGTATCCTCACCGCACCCGACCCCGCGACCGGCCGCAGCGGCGACGGCGACCTGGAGTTCGTCCACCCCCTGATCGCCACCGCCGTCTACAACTCCATCCCCGACGCCCTGCGCACCGCCATGCACGGCATCGCCGCCCGGATCGTCACGGACGAGGGGCATGGCGCCGCGGCCGCGGCCCGCCACCTCATCGAGGTCCACCCGGACGACGACGAGGAACTCGTCGGGCAACTCCGCGAGGCCGCCCGCGAGCACCTCGCCGTCGGCGCCCCCGACGCGGCCCGCCGCTGCCTGGAACGCGCCCTGAAGGAACCGCCCCGGCCCGACTCGCACCCGCACGTGCTCTACGAACTGGCCGAGGCCACCTTCCTGACCGCGCCCGCCCGCACCATCGGCCACCTGCGGACCGCGCTCGGTATGCCCGGTCTCGACGGGGACCAGCGGGTGGACGCCGTCTTCCGGCTCTCCCAGGCGCTGCTCCACAACGACCAGCTGGAGGAGGCCGTCCGTACGGTCGAGGCGGAGGCCGCCCGGCTCCAGCCGGGACCCGCCCGGATGCGGCTCCAGGCCGTGCACTTCATGTGGGAGGGCATCCACGCCGGCGAGGCCACCTCACCGGGCCGCTCCCAGCGGCTCGCCGACCTCGCGAGCACCTGCACCGGCCGGGACAACTCCGAACGCGCGCTCCTCATCCTGCGCGGCTTCGACGCCCTGATGCACGGCGAGAACGCCGAGGAGGTCGTCGAGCTGTGCGACCGCGCGCTCGTCAACGGCCGTCTGGCCCCCGGGCTCGGCTGGACCGACACCGAGTGGGGCATCGAGCTGCTGCTGATGCTGGCCAACGCGTACGCCTTCACCGACCGCCTGGACCGCGCCGAGTCCCTCTACAACGAGGCCCTGCGCGCCTACGAGACGGCCGGCTGGAGCGGCGGCCACCTCGCCCTGGCCCACGCCTACGTGGGGCTCGGCCACCGCAGGCGGGGCCGGCTGACGGACGCGGAGGCGTCCCTGCGCGAGTCGCTGCGCCTCGCCGAGCGCGTCGGCCGCGGCCTGCCCCTGTACTGGTCCGCGACCTGCAACCTCGTCGACACGCTGCTCGCCCGCGGCCGCGTCGAGGAGGCCTGGGAGGTCGCCGAACGGCACGGCTTCGCCCCGCCCTACCCGTCCACCATCGTCCTGCCGGACCCGCGCTCGGTACGCGGCAGGCTGCTGCTGGCCGTCGGCCGCACCAAGGACGGCATCAACGAACTGGAGGCCGCCGAGAAGGCCGCGGCGGCGCGCGGTCACCACAACCCGGTACTCGTCCCCTGGGCGGCCGATCTCGCCCGGGCCCTGCGCACCGAGGACCCGGACCGTGCCGCCCGGCTCGCCGTCGACGTCCGCCGCCGGGCCGAGCGTTTCGGCACGGACACCGCGATAGGTGAGGCCCTGCGCTGCGCCGCCGCCCTGGAGACCGGCCAGCGCGCGGTCCGCCTCGCCGCCCAGGCCGTCACCTACCTGGAGGCCTCGCCCTGCCAGTACGAACACGCGGCGGCCCGCATCGAGTACGGCATCGCCGCCCGCTCGATGACCGACCTCGACCGCGGCCTGGACTTGGCGCTCTCGTGCGGAGCGGACGGTCTGGCGGCCCGGGCGCGGGCAGAACTGGAGACGGGCGCCGGCCTCCGCTGAGCCCGCCGACCGGCCGGCTCGGCCCCGGCACACCGGTGAGGGCCGCCGGTGGTGTGCGGTGCTGGGTCGCAGGGCCGGGTTGAGCAGTGTTCGGTCGGTTGGTGAGGGCGACCGTGGTTGTGCGGTGCTGGGCCGGAGGGCCGGTTCGGGCACGGTCGGCCGGCCGGTGAGGGCGGCCGGTGCTGTGTGGCGCCGGCGTCGCAGGCCGGGGTCGGGCAGTGTTCGGTCGGTCGGTGAGGGCGACCGGTGTCGTGCGGTGCTCGGATCGCAGGGCCGGGGCCCTGTTCGGTCGGCCGGTGCGGGCAAGCGGTGGTGTGCTCCGGGGCGACGAGCCGGTCAGGTCCGCACCAGTTGATCGGTCACCGCTGCCAGACGCGTATGTACCTGCGGGTCGTAGGCCGCAGCGTGGGCCCGCCCCGGCCGTGTCCCGTCGTAGAAGCCGCCGCTTCCCATGTCCCGCGTGGCCAGGGCGAGCACTCCGGCCGCCCCGTCGGCGACCGTGCTCCACGGCGTCACGTCCGCATCACGGACCATGGCCGTGTCCATGTAGGTCGCCGGGTGCAGCACGTTCACCGAGACGCCGGTGCCGTCGAGCTCCTCGGCGAGCGCGAAGGTGTGCGCCGCGAGGGCGAACTTGCTGCGGCTGTACGCCGAGACGCCGTCGTAGCCCCGGGTGAACTCGGGGTCCTCGAAGACGAGGGGCTCCTGGCCCGCCGAGCCGACGTTGATGATCCGCGCGGGCGCGTTCGCCCGCAGCACCGGCAGCAGGGCCCGGGTCAGCACGACCGGCGCCAGGTAGTTGACCGCGAGCCGAAGCTCATGCCCGTCGACGCTCACCTCACGTCCCGCACCGGGCGCCCCGAAGCCCACACCGGCGTTGTTGACCAGCACGTCGAGCTCGGGATGCGCGTCGGCGACGTGCCCGGCCAGCTCGCGCACCTGCGCCAGCGAGGCCAGGTCGGCGACGAACGCCTCGGCGCGCAACTCCTCGGCCAGCCGCTCGGTACGGCCCGCGTCCCGGCCGTGGACGAGGACCACATGGCCGGAACGGACCAGCTCGAAGGCGACGTACCGGCCGAGCCCCGAGGTGGCGCCCGTGATCAGGATGGTGGACATGTCCCCACCGTAGGCACGCCGTGCGCGCCCGAGCGAGCTGCCGTCGAGCGTACGACCGGCAGGGTCACCCTCCGGCGCCTACGAGGCGTCGTCCTCCTCGGCGAGCACCCGCTGAGCCGTGGCGAACGCCGAGTTCGCCGCCGGGACGCCGCAGTACACCGCCGTCTGGAGCAGCACCGCGCCGATCTCCTCCCGCGTGAGCCCGTTGCGGCGCGCCGCCCGCACATGCATGGCCAGCTCCTCGTAATGGCCGTGCGCGACCAGCGCGGTGAGGGTGATCATGCTGCGTTCGCGGCGGGACAGCGTCGGATCGGTCCAGATCTCGCCCCAGGCGTAGCGCGAGATGAAATCCTGGAAGCGCGCCGTGAAGGGGGTCTGCCGGCCCTGCGCCCGGTCGACGTGCGTGTCGCCGAGCACCTCGCGCCGCACCTGCATCCCGCGTCCGGCGGGCGCGCCGAAGTGGGCCCGCAGCGCGGTCAGCACCGCCTCCGGGCACTGCGCGGGCGCCAGGTGCGAGGCGCCCGGGATCTCCACGAGCGCCGCGCCCGGCACCGCGTCGGCGATCTCCCGCAGGTGGGCGGGCGGCGTCGCCGGATCGTCCCGGCCGGCGACCAGCAGACACGGCACGCGGATTTCGGGCAGCCGGTCCCTCAGGTCGAACGCGGCGAGCGCGTCACAGCAGGCGGCGTAGGCGTCCGGGTCGGCGTCCCGGTGGTCCTGGACCAGCTCCGGCACGGTGAACCCGGACGTGAACCAGCGCGCGTCCGCGTTCTCCGCCAGCCCGGCCAGCCCCTCCCGCCGCACCAGCGCCGCCCGCTCCTCCCAGGGTTTCGCCCCGTTGAAGTGCGCCGACGAGCAGATCACGGCCAGCGACGACAGCCGCCGGGGATGATGCACCGCGAGATGCAGCCCCACGGCCCCGCCCAGCGACACACCCGCGTACGCGAACCGCTCGATGCCGAGCGAGTCGGCGAGCGCCAGCACCAGGCCGGCGAGGTCGCCGACCGTCGCGCCGGCCCGGACGAGACCGGCCGCCGAACCCCCGTGTCCCGGCAGGTCCCAGCGGACCACCCGGTGGGTGACCGACAGTTCGGGCGCCACCTTGTCCCACAGCGCGTACGACGTGCCCAGCGAGGGGCCGAGCAGCAGCGGGGGAGCGGAGGGGGACCCTTCGGCACGGTGGTTGAGGAGTGTCAACGTCGCTCCAGAGCACGGTCGGTGAGGGCTCCGGCGGAGCCGGTGTAGTGGGTGGGATCGAGGTCGGCGTCGGCCAGCTCAGGCGCCTGGTCGAGCGGGCGCCCCGTGGCGGCCAGCCGGGTGAGGAGTTCCTTGGCACGGGCCCGGCCCAGCACCGGGGCCAGCTCGGCGGACAGCCGCTCGGAGACGATCAACCCGTCCGTCAGATCCAGGTGTGCGCGCATGGCCTCGGGCCTGACCCGCAGCCCCTCCGCCAGCTCGACGGCGTCCCGGGCGGCCCCGCCGGCCAGCCGCAGCAGGTCCCTGAGCGGTTCCCACTCCGCGTGCCAGGCTCCGGCGGGCCGCTCGTCCTCCGCCGCCAGCGCCCCGTACAGCGTGGCCGCGAGCTGCGGTGCGCGCCGCGCGGCGGAGGCGATGAGGGTGGACCGTACGGGATTGGACTTGTGCGGCATGGCGGACGAACCCCCGCCGCTGCCTTCCACGACCTCGGAGATCTCGGTGCGCGAGAGGGTGAGGACGTCCACGGCGACTTTGCCGAGCGCGCCCGCCGTGAAGGCGAGACACCCCGCGAGATCGGCGACGGGCGTCCGCAGGGTGTGCCAGGGCAGATCGGGCGCCCGGAGGCCGAGTTCACGGGCGTACGCCGCCGGCAGCGCGGTCGGATCGCTCGCGCCGTACGCTCCGAAGGCCGCCAACGTCCCCGCCGCGCCTCCGAGTTGAGCGGGCAGCGTGTCCCGTACGGTCCGCACCCGGTCCCGCGCGTCGAGCACCAGCGACCGCCACCCGGCCGCCTTCAGCCCGAACGTCGTCGGCACGGCGTGCTGGGTGAGCGTCCGTCCCGGCATCGCGGTGTCCCGGTGCTCGGTGGCCAGTGCGGCCAGCGCCCGCTCGGTGCGGCCCAGATCGTCGAGGACCAGGTCGAGCGTGCGTGCGGCGACCAGCATCGACGCGGTGTCCATGATGTCCTGGCTGGTCGCGCCCCGGTGGACGTAGGGGCCGTACTCCTCGCCCACGGCCTCGGTCAGATCCGCGACCAGGGGGATGACGGGGTTGCCGCCCGCGCGGGCCCGTTCGGCGACGGACCGCACGTCGAAGGTGCCGGCGTCGGCCGCCTCGGTCACCGCCGCCGCCGCCTCGGCGGGGGCGAGCCCGAGCCCGGCCTGGGCCCGGGTCAGCGCCGCTTCCGCGTCGAGCAGCGCCCGCAGATACGCGTGGTCGCTCGTGGCGGAGGAGGCCGCCGAGCCGGACCATCCGGGGGCGAGCAGGCCGGTGTCGCCGTGCGCAGCTGTCACTGGAACTCCAGGAAGACCGTCTCGCCTTCGCCCTGAAGGCGGATGTCGAAACGGTACGTCCCGCTGTCCTCCGCCACGGCGACCAGCGTGTCGCGGCGCCCGTCCTCCAGCCGGGCCAGCAACGGGTCGGCGGCGAGCGCCTCCGCGTCGCCCGGCAGGTAGATCCGGGTGTACAGGTGCACGAGGAGCCCGCGCGCGAAGACGCACACGCTGAGGTACGGGGCGCTCCGCCCGCGTGCGCCGGGCCGCAGGGTCCGCGCGTACCAGTGGCCGTTCGCATCGGTCTGGATCCGTCCCCAGCCCGTGAACTCCACGCCGTTGCGCCCCAGGAAACCGCCGGAAGCCGGGTCGCGGCGCATCGAACCGTCGGCCGTCGGCACGTTGCCGTCCGGGTCCGGGCCCCACAGCTCGATCAGGGCGTCGGGCAGCGGCCTGCCCTCGCCGTCGAGGACGTACCCGTGCACGGTGACCGTGTCCGGGTGCCCGAGGGGCGCGATGTCCTCGCCGCCGCGGAACGGCAGGGCGTGGCCGTAGAAGGGGCCCACGGTGTGCGAGGGGGTGGGCAGCACGCTCTCCGGCCTGCTGCTGTCGATCTTCGTCATGGCAGGTCAGCGCCCTTCTTCGATCCAGGTGGCCTGCGGGCCGTCCAGCACGATGTCCCAGTGGTAGCCCATCGAGAACTCCGGCACCGACAGGCTGTGGTCGTACGTCGCGACCAGTCGCTGCCGGGCCGCGTCGTCCGTCACCGACTGGATGATCGGGTCGTAGGGGAACAGCGGGTCGCTCGGGAAGTACATCTGGGTCACGAGCCGCTGGGTGAAGGCCGTGCCGAAGAGCGAGAAGTGGATGTGCGCGGGCCGCCAGGCGTTGACGTGCTGGCGCCACGGGTACGGGCCCGGCTGGACGGTGGTGAAGTGGTAGCGGCCCTCGCCGTCGGTGAGCGTGCGGCCCACGCCGGTGAAGTTCGGGTCCAGCGGGGCGTCGTGCTGCTCGCGCTGATGGGCGTAGCGGCCCGCCGAGTTGGCCTGCCAGATCTCCACGAGCTGGCCGCGCACGGGGCGGCCGTCCCGGTCCAGGAGGCGACCGGAGACGGTGATGCGCTCGCCGATCGGCTCCCCGTCGTGCTGCCGGGTGAGATCGTTGTCGATCTCGGTGATGTCCCGCTCCCCGAAGGCCGGGGAGGACAGCTCCACCAGCTCCGGGTCCTGGCTGACGTCGATGGTGACCGGCGGCTGCTTCGGGTGCCGGAGCACCGAGGAGCGGTACGGCGCGTAGTCGCGGCGCGGTTGGTGCTCCACGGGCCCGCCCTCGGCGAGGCGCCTGTCGTAGGCGGCGCGCTCGGCCGCGATCTCCTGGTCGATGTCGTGCTGTGTGAGAGTCATGGGGGTCCCTGAGGTTCTTGAGGGTCGTGCCCCGTCAGGGGCGAGGGGCTGAACCGATATGCGGCGCCGCCGCGCGGGCGCGACCAGCCACGCGCGGCCCGCAGCCTCGAACGGCGCTAGGGCCTGTTGCGAAAGCCCGTCGTCCGGCCGGAGGGCGGGCTCCGCGGCGTCCGGTGCGTGCTCTCGGCGTGCCGGGCGTCGCGGGGCAGGCGGGACTTTCGCAACAGGCCCTAGCGCTCCAGGACGAGAGCAAGGCCTTGGCCCACCCCGATGCAGAGCGTGGCGACACCGACGCCACTCCCACGCCGGGCAAGCTGATGCGCAACCGTCCCGGCGAGCCGCGCGCCGGACGCACCCAGCGGATGCCCGAGGGCGATCGCACCACCCTGCGGATTGAGGATCGCGGGATCGAACTCGGGCCACTCGGCGACGCAGCCCAGCACCTGGGCGGCGAAGGCCTCGTTCAGCTCCAGCACCGACAGGTCACCGAAGCCCTTGCCCGCCTTCGCCAGCGCCCGGTTGACGGCCTCGACGGGAGCGAGCCCGAAGTAGTCCGGATCGACGGCGTTGACGCCGGTCGCGGAGATCCGCGCGAGCGGCTCACGGCCGGTGGCCCTCAGACCGTCCTCGTCGACGAGCAGCAGCGCCGCCGCACCGTCGTTCAACGGGGAAGCGTTACCCGCCGTCACCGTACCGCCCTCCGCGCGGAACGACGGCTTCAACTTGGCCATCGCCGCCAGGGAGGCATCCGGACGGACAGACTCGTCGGCGGCGAAGACCACCGGATCGCCCTTGCGCCGCGGGATCGTCACGGGCGCCAGTTCACCGTCGAACAGGCCCTCCGACTGCGCCCGCGCCGCCTTCTGGTGGCTGCGCAGCGCGAACTCGTCCTGCTGTTCCCGGCCGATCTTGTGCTTGTCCGCGATGAGTTCGGCCGACTCGCCCAGCGGGATCGTCCACTGCGGCTCCATGCGCGGGTTGACCATCCGCCAGCCGAGGGTGGTGGAGTACAGCTCGGTGTGCCCGGCCGGGAAGGGCTTGTCGGACTTGGGCAGCACATAGGGCGCCCGGGTCATCGACTCGACGCCACCGGCCACGGCGATCGAGGCGTCCCCGACCGCGATCGCGCGAGCCGCCTGGATGACCGCCTCCAGGCCGGACGCGCACAGCCGGTTGACGGTCACGCCCGGCACCGAGGTGGGCAGGCCCGCCAGCAGGGCCGCCATGCGGCCGACGTTGCGGTTCTCCTCACCGGCGCCGTTGGCGTTGCCGAAGTACACGTCCTCGATCCTCGCCGGATCCAAGTCGGGAATACGGACGAGGAGTTCGCGGATCGCGTGCGCGCCCAGGTCGTCCGGACGGACCGAGGCCAGGCCCCCGTTGTAGCGGCCGACCGGCGTGCGGACCGCGTCGACGATGTAGACGTCCTTCACTGCACACCCTCCGGCACGGTCAGTTCGGCGTCCGTCTTCGCGGCGATCTCGGCGGCGCTCACGCCCGGCGCGGTCTCCACCAGGACGAGCCCGTCGTCGGTGACGTCGAGGACGCCGAGGTCGGTGATGATCCGGTTCACGCAGCCCTTGCCGGTCAGCGGCAGGGCGCACTCGGCGAGGATCTTCGGGGAGCCGTCCTTGGCGGTGTGGGTCATCACCACGATCACCGTGCGGGCCCCGTGCACCAGGTCCATCGCCCCGCCGATCCCGGTGATCATCCTCCCGGGGATCGCCCAGTTGGCCAGGTCGCCCCGCTCGGACACCTGCATGGCGCCCAGCACGGCCACGTCGATGTGCCCGCCCCGGATCATCGAGAAGGACAGCGCCGAGTCGAAGAAGGACGCGCCCGGCAGGACCGTCACCGTCTCCTTCCCGGCGTTGATCAGGTCCGGGTCGACGGTGTCCTCGGTGGGGTAGGGGCCGGTGCCGAGGATGCCGTTCTCCGACTCGAGCACCACTTCGACGCCGGGCGGAAGGTAGTTGGGGATGAGGGTGGGCAGGCCGATGCCGAGGTTGACGTACTGGCCGTCCCTCAGCTCCCGGGCCGCGCGCGCGGCCATCTCCTCGCGACTCCAGGCCATCAGGACCTCACCGTCCGCTGCTCGATCTGCTTGTCCGCCGCCTGCTGAGGGGTGAGTGCGAGGACCCGCTGCACGAAGATGCCGGGCAGATGCACCGCGTCGGGGTCGATCGCGCCGGGTTCCACCAGTTCCTCCACCTCGGCGACGGTGACCCGCCCGGCCATCGCCGCGAGCGGGTTGAAGTTGCGGGAGGACTTGTTGAAGACCAGGTTGCCGTGGCGGTCGCCCTTCGCGGCCCGGACCAGGGCGAAGTCGGTGCGGATGCCCCGCTCCAGCACGTACGGGGTGCCGTCGAACTCCCGGACCTCCTTCGGCGGGGAGGCGAGGGCGACCCCGCCCTGTCCGTCGTAGCGCCACGGCAGTCCGCCCTCGGCGACCTGGGTGCCCACCCCGGCCGGGGTGTAGAAGGCGGGGATCCCGGCGCCGCCGGCCCGCAGCCGCTCGGCCAGCGTGCCCTGCGGGATCAGCTCCACCTCCAGCTCGCCCGCCAGGTACTGCCGGGCGAACTCCTTGTTGGCGCCGATGTAGGAGCCCGTCACCCGGGCGATCCGGCCGGCGGCGAGCAGGACCGCCAGGCCCGACTCCATCGCCCCGCAGTTGTTGGAGACCACCGACACCCCGGTCACCCCGCGTTCGTGGAGCGCCTGGATCAGCACGTTCGGCACACCGCTCAGCCCGAATCCGCCCACCGCGAGCGACGCGCCGTCCGGCACGTCGGCCACCGCCTCCAGGGCTGTGGCGACCACCTTGTCCATCCGAGAAGCCCCATCTCTTCCGAGCGTCCCGACCGTCAATTAGTCAGGGCACTGAGTATTTCCGTGAAGCTCCCCTCACGCTGCCATCGGGACAGCGACGCGTCAATACCTCGGTATTTCCGCCTCTGCTTCCACATGTGGACGGCGGACAGCCCTGGCGTGGCCGGGTATTGTTCAGTGCACCGACGAAGACGACCGAGGGGTGCACATGGCGGCCGCGGACCTCACCACCCACCCCGGGCACCTGGCCCGGAGGCTCCAGCAGGCGCACTATCTGCTGTGGAACACGATGGTCTCCGAGGAGATCACCTCGCCCCAGTTCGCGGTCCTCAACACGCTCGTCGCCGAGCCCGGCCTGGACCAGCGCACGGTGGGGGAGCGGGTGGGACTCGACCGGTCCACGATCGCCGAGGTGATCAGCCGGCTCAGCCGGCGCGGACTGCTCGACAAGGTCCGCGACCCGGAGGACGGCCGCCGCTTCCTGCTGCGTCTCACGGACGAGGGTGCGCGCACCCATCGCAAGCTGACCGTGCGCACCGCCCGGATGAACCAGGTCTTCCTCGCCCCGCTGACCGCCGAGGAGCGGACGGTGTTCTTCGACCTCATCCGGCGGGTGGCGGACGCGGCCGAGGGGCTGCGCAACCCGGGGGAGTCCCTGGTGGCGCCGGGCTGAAGCGGGCGGGCCCGTCAGCGGGCCTCGGTGTACACCACCCACACCTGACCCTTCGCGAAGTTCACGGGTGTGCCGTCCCCGGTGGTGAACGCCGTCCCGTCCGTGGCCTTCTCACGCTTCCAGTCCACGTCGTAGGCGCGGCCGTCGCGCAGCACCTTCGCCTTGCCCGAGCCCACCGTCTCGGTGTACGGCGTGTTGTTGCCGAGGAAGTCGCGGAAGGCGGACTCGCGCACTTTCACGGACTGCACGACGACCGTCGCCGCCGCCATCCGCTTCCCGTCGGACGTCGTCGCGGGGCTGCCGTCCATGCCGACCAGCCAGCGGTCGCGGGCCTTTGACCAGGTGAAGGTGAAACTCGCCGCCGGATAGCGCACCGTCTGCGAGGCGGTCGCCGTGCCACCGGCGGGGGCGGAGCCGTAGCGGAAGCCGGTGGTGAGGGCGGCCTCGCCGGGCGTTTCGGGCATGACCTTCGAGGGCCGCAGATAGAGGTTGTGCGGGGCCTGCCTGTCGGGGGCGCGGAAGTACGCGTCCGGCGCGTTGCCCGGCGTCTCGGCCCGCAGCGGTGCCTTGTCGATCAGCGGCAGCAGGTTCTTCTGCGCTCCGGAGAAGGCGAGTGTGGGCCGGTCGAACTGGCGCAGCAGCTCCAGATCCGACTCGCGTGCGCTGCGCACCGGGCCGACGGTCTTTGGCAGACGGGTCGCGTACACCGCCATCAGCCGGCTCAACCCGCCCTCGACCTGCTCCGCGTACACCACGTCCGCGGCGTCGACACCCGTGGACGGCCGGGCCGCGGAGGCGTTGTCGATCTTGACCGCGAGGACCGAGAGGCCGCTCGCCGACGGTGACGTCCCCGGCTTCGACTCCTCGGGCGTTCCCCGTCCGTCGTCGCCCGCGCCGCCCCCGCCGGTGCAGCCCGCCGCCAGGGCGGCCGTCATCGTGGCGGCCAGCAGCGCCGCTGTCGCAGCAGCACGCCGTCCGCGCACCCCTCGTCCCATGACCACCGTCGCCACCGCGCCTCGTCCGGTTGATTTGTCTTGATTGTGCTCTTATATGTCCGGCGATGGCCACAGGCGATCGTTTCTGACGGAGGGTTTCCGCAGGGTCCGCCGATCGGCTCAAGGTTCAGCGCGGGGCGCCCGGGTACTCGGGGACGGCCGTACCACCGACGCGCACGCTACGGAGGGAGCGCGAGGCGATGAGGGCATTGACCTGGCAGGGCAAGCGGGACGTGCGGGTGGAGACCGTGCCCGATCCGAAGATCCAGGAGCCGACGGACGCGATCATCCGCATCACCTCCACCGGGCTGTGCGGGTCCGATCTGCACCTGTACGAAGTGCTCACGCCGTTCATGACCCCGGGCGACATCCTCGGTCATGAGCCCATCGGCATCGTCGAGGAGGTCGGCGCGGGCGTCCCGGACCTCCAGGTCGGGGACCGGATCGTGGTCCCGTTCCAGATCGCCTGCGGCAACTGCTGGATGTGCCTGACCGGCCTGCCCACCCAGTGCGAGACCACCCAGGTCGACACCCAGGGCATGGGCGCCCCCCTGTTCGGCTACACCCGTCTGTACGGCTCGGTGCCGGGCGCCCAGGCCGAGTACCTGCGCGTCCCGCAGGCGCAGTACGGCCCGATCAAGGTCCCCGAAGGGCCGTCCGACGACCGGTTCGTCTACCTCTCCGACGTCCTGCCCACGGCCTGGCAGGCGGTCGTCTACGCCGATGTGCCGCAGGGCGGCAGCATCGCCGTCCTCGGTCTCGGCCCCATCGGCGACATGGCCTGCCGCGTCGCCCAGGTGCGCGGCGCCGGACGGGTGTTCGGCGTGGACCTGGTCCCGGAGCGGCTGCGCCGGGCCCGTGCCCGGGGCGTGGAGACCTTCGACCTCCGGTCCTTCGACGACGAGAAGGAACTCGTCGCCGCGATCCGCGACGAGACCGACGGCCGCGGCCCCGACGCCGTGATCGACGCCGTCGGCACCGAGGCGCACGGCAGCGCGGCGGCGCGCATGGTGCAGAACGCCGCGACGGTCCTGCCCCGCAAGCTGAGCGGCCCGCTCGCCGAACGCTTCAGCGTCGACCGCCTCGCCGCCCTCTACACGGCCATCGACCTGGTCCGCCGCGGCGGCACCATCTCGCTGTCCGGCATCTACGGCGGCACGGCGGACCCGCTGCCGCTGCTCACCCTGTTCGACAAGCAGATCCAGCTGCGGATGGGCCAGGCCAACGTCCGCCGCTACAGCGACGACATCATCCCGTACCTGACCGACGAGGACCCGCTCGGCGTCGAGGACTTCGCCACCCACCGGGTGGCGCTGTCGGACGCCCCGCACGCGTACGAGATGTTCCAGCAGAAGCAGGACGGCGCGGTCAAGGTGCTGATGCAGCCCTGAGCCGCTCTCAGCCGCCTCAACCGCCTCAACCGCCGAAGATCTCCGCCAGGTCGTAGCGGACCGGCTCCTCGAGCTGCGCGTAGGTGCAGCTCTCGGGGGCCCGGTCCGGGCGCCAGCGGCGGAAACGGGCAGTGTGCCGGAAGCGCTGCCCGTTCTCCATGTGGTCGTACGCCACCTCGACCACCCGCTCCGGCCTGAGCGGCACCCACGACAGGTCCTTGCGGCCCGACCACCGGCTCGGCGCCCCCGGCAGCCGCGCCGTCTCGTGCGCGGCCTCGTCGGACCAGGCCGCCCACGGATGGCCCTGGACGTCGTCCATCCGCAGCGGCTCCAGCTCCTCCACCAGCTCGGCGCGCCGCTTCATCGTGAAGGCGGCGCAGACGCCCACGTGCTGGAGGGCGCCGCGGTCGTCGTACAGGCCGAGCAGCAGCGAGCCGACCACGGGGCCGCTCTTGTGCAGGCGGTACCCGGCGACGACGACGTCCGCCGTACGCTCGTGCTTGACCTTGAACATGGCGCGCTGGTCCGGGCGGTAGCGCACCGTCAGAGGCTTGGCGACGACACCGTCCAGCCCCGCCCCCTCGTACTCCTCGAACCACTGCCGCGCCACCTCGATGTCCGTGGTCGCGGGCGCCAGGTGCACGGGGGCCGTCACCCCGGAGAACTCCCTCGTGAGCGCCTCGCGGCGCTCGGTCAGTGGCACGTCCATCAGCGACTCGTCCCCCAGCGCCAGCAGATCGAAGACGACCAGTGAGGCCGGCGTCCGCTCGGCCAGCATCCGCACCCGCGAGTCCGCCGGGTGGATCCGCTCGGTCAGCGCGTCGAAGTCCAGATGCCCCTCCCGCGCGATCACGATCTCCCCGTCCACCACGCACCGCTCGGGCAGCCGCTCCCGCACAGCCGTCACCAGCTCGGGAAAGTACCTGGTCAGCGGCTTTCCTGTCCGGCTGCCGAGCTCGACCTCGTCGCCGTCCCGGAACACGATCGCCCGGAACCCGTCCCACTTCGCCTCGTACTGCATACCCGCGGGGATCGCCGCCACGGACTTGGCGAGCATCGGCAGCACAGGGGGCATCACCGGCAGGTCCATGGTCCGACTCTAAGAGCGGCCTGCGCGGACCGCCTGTTGAACACTCCGGTGAAAGCCCAGGTCAGGGCGGGATGGCCCGAGGATGCGGATGCCGGGCCCCGCCCACACACTGGAACGTGGCGTGCTCTGATCAGGGGGCGGATGAGGAGGATCCGCGTGAGCTACGACCAGTCTCCGCTGAAGACGCTTTTCGCCGGCGCCGAGGACGCGCTGCTGTCGATGCTGGCCGACGCGCCTGCCGAGGCCGTCGCACAGGCCCGCGAGTACAAGATCCTCCGCGACGTCCTGGACGGCACCGCCGCCGCCGTGGCCATCATGGACGAACGGCTGCGCTTCCGGTACGTCAACGACGCCATGGCCCGCATGAGCGGCGTGGCGCCCGACGCGTTCCTCGGCCGGACCATGGGCGAGGTCCTGCCGGACATCCAGCGCTCGGAGGACATCCTGCGCATGATCCTCGGCGACGGCACCCCCCGGGCGCTGTCCGTCACCGGCACCACACGCGCCCCGTCACCCTTCCGGCAGCGGCAGTGGAGCGCGGTCTACCACCGGCTGGAGTACGGCGACCGGGTGCTCGGCCTGTGCGGCATCGCGGTGGAGGTCAGCGGACTGCGCCAGTACATGGACGACCTGGAGCGGGCCCACCAGCGCCTGGCCCTCCTGGACACCGCCGCCACCCGGGTCGGCACCTCGCTCCGCGTCGAGCAGACCTGTGCGGAACTGGCCGACTTCGTGGTGCCGAGCCTGGCGGACCGGGCGTCCGTCTGGACCGTGGACCCGGAGGAGGTCGACGACCTGCCGCCACCGGCCCCCGGCGTCCTCCGGCTGCGGGGCGTCGCCTCGGCGGGCGGTCCGGACGTCGTCGGCCGTATCGGCCTCATCACGGACGCCGGCTACTACTTCGACGCCCCCCGTGACTCCCCGACCCGGAGCTGCCTGGACACGGGGCGCCCATGGGTCGGGAACCTCGCTTCGGACGACGTCATGCTGAAGATGGTGCGCACACAGCTCAACGTGGAGGTGTTCCGCGACGTAGGGATCCACTCCGTCGTCGTGGTGCCCCTGCCGACGAGGGACCACCCGGTCGGCGTGCTGTACCTGTGCCGGGCAGGCGACTCGGCGCCCTTCACCGACGAGGACGTGGTCGTGGCCCAGGAACTCGCCGCCCGGGCCGCCGTCTCCATCGACAACGCCCGCCGCTACACACTCGAACACACCATGGCGCTGGAACTGCAACGCGCCCTGATGTCCGAGCCCGGCACCCCGCACCCGGACGTCGAGACGGCCTCCCGCTACCTGCCCGCGGGGCAGCGTGCCCTGGTCGGCGGGGACTGGTTCGACTCGATGGCCCTGTCCTGCGGCCGCACCCTCCAGGTGATGGGCGACGTCATGGGCCACGGCTTCACCGCAGCCGTCGCCATGAGCCAGTACCGCTCCCTCATGCGCACCCTCGCCGCCTCCGGCGCCCCCGTCGAACGGATCCTCCAGGAGGCCGACCGCCGCCTGGCGAGCATCGGCATCGACCGGGTGGCCACCTGCCTGCTCGCCCTCGTCGATCCCCTCGCGGGCACCTGCACGTTCGCCGGAGCCGGGCACCCGCCGCCCGTGCTGCTGCACCCCGACGCCCCGGCCGAACTCGTGCACGTCCCCACCGGGCCGCCCCTGGGCACCGACCTCGGCGGATACGAGGCCGCGACCCTGCCCCTGGAGCCCGGAACCGTGCTGCTCATGTACACCGACGGCCTGATCGAGGACCGCCGCAGGGACATCGACTCCTCGCTGCGCCGCCTCACACATCTGCGCCTCGACATCGACGGCCCGCTGGAGAGCATCGTCGACGCCCTCGTCGCCCGCCTCGTGCACGGCACCACCGAGGACGACGTCACCCTGCTCGCGGCCCGCCTGCGCTCGCCATGACGCCGGAACGCTCCGCATGCGAGGCCCGCGTGCTGCGCTTACCGTGGCTCGCATGGGTGACGCGGTGGAACTGGAGGCCGGCGGGCGGACCGTGCGGCTGTCCAGCCCGGACAAGCTGTTCTTCCCCGAGCGCGGCTTCACCAAGCTGGACCTGGCCCGCTACTACATCGCGGTCGGCCCCGGCATCCTGCGCGCCCTGCGCGACCGGCCGACCACCCTGGAGCGCTACCCCGAGGGCGTGAACGGCGAGAACTTCTTCCAGAAGCGGGCGCCGAAGAACATGCCCGACTGGATCCCGACCGCGCACATCACCTTCCCCAGTGGCCGCAGCGCCGACGAGATGTGCCCGACCGAGGTCGGAGCGGTGGTGTGGGCCGCCCAGTTCGGCACCCTCACCTTCCACCCGTGGCCGGTGCGCCGCGGGGACGTCGACCGCCCGGACGAACTCCGTATCGACCTCGACCCGCAGCCCGGCACCGACTACGAGGACGCCGTGCGCGCCGCTCACGAACTGCGGGCGGTACTCGACGAGTTCGGCGGACTGCGCGGATTCCCCAAGACCTCGGGCGGCCGGGGCCTGCACGTCTTCGTGCCCATCGAACCGCGCTGGACCTTCACCCAGGTCCGGCGCGCCGCCATCGCCGTCGGCCGGGAGATGGAGCGGCGGATGCCGGAGCAGGTCACCATCAAGTGGTGGAAGGAGGAGCGCGGCAAGCGGATCTTCGTGGACTACAACCAGACGGCACGCGACCGCACGATCGCCTCCGCCTACTCGGTGCGGCCCCGCCCGCACGCCCCGGTCTCCGCGCCCCTGCGCTGGGACGAGGTCGGAGTGGCGCACCCCCAGGACTTCGACCTCGCGACCATGCCCGCGCGCTTCGCCGAACTCGGCGACGTACACGCGGACATGGACGACCACCGCTACTCCCTGGAGTCCCTGCTCGACCTCGCCCGCCGCGACGAACACGACCACGGACTCGGAGACCTGCCGTACCCGCCCGAGTATCCGAAGATGCCGGGAGAACCGAGGCGGGTACAGCCGAGCAGGGCCAGGAAGGCGCCCGAGGGGCCTACAACTCCTTGACGCGGATGTCCCGGTAGGACACCACGTCCGTCGTGCCGTGCACCTGGAGCCCGATGTAGCCGGAGGCGAACCGCCGCCCGTCCGTGCCCGGGTCGTCCGAGCGGGGCGGGTTGAACTCCTGGCCCCCGGTGTTGTCGAACTCGTTGATCAGCACGCCGTTGCGGTACACCGAGTAGTGCTGGCCGACCACGCGGATCTCGTAGTCGTTCCAGGTGCCCTTCTGCGTCACGCCGGCACCGGCGAGACCCACCCGGTCGAACCCGTAGACCGACCCGGTCTTGTACATGTCGCCGTCGGGCCGGTCGAGCACCTGCACCTCGTGCCCGTACTTGATGGCGACCCACTCCGGCCGTGACTCCTCGGGGTGGTCGTGGACCCAGGGGAAGCGCACGAACACACCGGAGTTGGCGTTGCCCGTGCCCGGGGCGTCGTCGCGCCACTGGAGCTTCAGCGAGAAGTCGCCGTACTTGCGCTGCGGGAACCACAGCATGCCCATGCCGGGCGTCGTGGTGCTGGAGGTGATCGTCCCGTCGGGGTTCAGACCGAACGAACCGCCGCCCACCTGCTGCCACTTGGCCAGGGAGTCGGCCGTGCCGTCGAAGATCGCCCGGTAGCCCTCGGTCTGCCCCGGCTTGCCGATGCCGGACTGCCGGGCCGCCTTGCGGATGGCGTTGTACTCCCGCTGGTCGATCGCCCCGTCCTTCAGCAGCCCGTCCAGCACGGACGTCACGTGCTTGAGGAACAGCGCGTGGGACGTCCACTCCTTCTCGTCCTCGATCAGCTCGCCGATCCGGCAGCGGTTGTCGGTGACCCGGTTGCGCACTCCCGAGTCGACCGTGCCGACGATCACCGTCAGCCGCTCGTCGTACTCGGGGCAGTCCGGCGCCGGCACCTGCCCGGAGACGACCGTGAAGGTCACGGTGCGTGCCGCCGAGGTGTTGCCCGCCTTGTCGGTCGCCCGGTACGCCACGGTGTGCGCGCCCGCCCGGTCGACCACCACCGGGGCCGTGTACGCGAGGTACGGCCCGCCGTCCAGCGAGTACTCGGTCCTCTCCACGCCCGAGCCGTGCTCGTCGGTCGCCGTGACGGTCACCCGGGCGCTGTTGACGTACGCGCCGGCGGAGTTCCTGGTCCCGTCCACGCTCACGCCCGTCACCGGCGGGGTGGTGTCCTGCGGGGGCGCCGCGACGACCTTGAACTGCACGCTCTTCTCGGCCGCCACGTTGCCCGCCTTGTCGGTGGCGCGGTAGCGGACCGTGTGCGTCCCCGCCTCGTGCACCATCACGGGCGCGGTGTACGGCTGCCAGGAGCCGGAGCCGATCGCGTACTCGACGGTGTTGACGCCGGAGCCCGTGTCGGAGGCGGAGACGGTGACCGTCGCCATGGCGATGTACGCCCCGTCGGGGTCGCGCTCACCGGACACGGTCGCCGAGGTCTCCGGCGCGGTGGTGTCGTCCGACTGCGGTGCCACGACCGTGAAAGCGGCGCTCTTCTCGGCGGAGACGTTCCCCGCCTTGTCGAACGCGCGGTAGCGGACCTTGTGGTCGCCGACCTGGTCGACGACGACCGGAGCGGTGTACGGCTGCCAGGCACCCGTGTCGCCGATCGCGTACTCGATCCTGTCGACGCCCGAGCCGCCCTCGTCGGTGGCGTGCAGCGCCACGCTCGCCGAACCGACGTACTGGCCCTGCGTGTTCTGCGTACCGCTGACGTGCGCCGACGCCTCGGGCGCCGTGGTGTCCTCGCCCGTGCCCTCGGTCACCACGAGGATGCCATGCATCTGGCCGTGGCCGGGGATCGTGCAGTGGTAGAAGTACCGGCCGGGGGTGAGCGTGACCTGGGCGGTGTACTTGCCGCCCTGGGCGTCGTTCGGGTTGGCCATGATGTTGAGCTGCACGTCGTCGTTGAACTCGGGATCGCTGGTCACGAACGTCAGCGTGTGCGGCATGCCCGTGGTGTTGCCGGTGGCCACACTGTTCTCGAAGACGATCGTGGCCTTGCCGGCGACCGCCGTCTTCGGCGCCGAGAGGTACTTGTCGATGTCGTTGCCGGCCGTCCAGGTGAGCACCTGCTCGGCGGCCGCCGCCTTCGGCTGTCCGGCCGCGGGCATCGCCTGCACGCCGAGCATCACGAGCAGGGCGGCCAGTACGGCGGCCCAGATCCTTGCGTGCCGGGTCACTCGGTCCCCCTCGCCAGCTGACCGGCGGCCGGGGTCGGCCCGCCGCCCTTGTAGGTGACCCGCCACAGCGCCGACTTGGAGTCCGAGGTGAAGAAGCCGCGGCCGTAGTCGAGGACGTACAGCGCGCCGTCCGGCCCGAACTTCCAGTCCATGAGGTTCTTGATGCCGTCGTTGCCGATGGGCACGATCTTCTTCAGCGACTCCGAGTGCACCGGCAGACCTCCGTCCCCTTGCGTCTTCGGGTCCATGAGCACGGCGTTGCGCGGCTGCTCGGCGTCGTAGAAGTCACCGACGAACCACTTGCCGTCCCAGTACGCCGGCCACTTCACGGCACTGTCGGCCGCGGCCGTGCCGTACCGGTAGACCGGCCCGTTCATCGCGGCCTGGCCGCCGCCCTTCAGCCAGGGCAGCCGGTAGGTCGCCTCCTCCGGCTTGTACGACGGGACACCGTTCGCGTCCCGCGGGTAGTCCGGCGCACCGCCCTGCGGCGAGTACCAGATGTTGTTGCCGGTGACCGGCGGCAGGTCGACCAGACCGTCGTTGTTCGGCGACTCGTTCTTCGGGTGGTCGCAGTCGTACCAGCCCAGCGGCTTGGACGGGTCGGGCAGATTGCGGTCCCGGTAGGGCTGCTTGTCGCCCATGCAGTACGGCCAGCCCCGGTTGCCCGCCTTGGTGATGGCGGCGAACGTGTCGTACTTGGCCGGACCCCAGGTCGTCGAGGGCGCGCTCGCGTCCGGACCGACCCAGCCGGCGTACAGCACGTCGGTCGACTTGTCGACGAAGATGCGTGCCGGGTTCCGTACGCCCATCACGTAGATCTCGCCGCGCGTCTTGCCGCCGCCCTCGTCGGTCTCCTTCCCGGTGAAGAGGTTGCCCTCAGGGAGCGTGTAGGTCCCGTCCGGCTCCGGGTGGATGCGCAGGATCTTGCCGTTGAGGTTGTTGGTGTTGCCGGCGGTGCGGCGCGCGTCGGCGAAGGACACGCCCTTGTAGTTGGGCTGCGGGTTGTTGCCCGAGTAACCGCCGCTGAACCCGCTGGAGTTGTTGTCGCCGGTGGCGATGTACAGATTGCCCTTGGAGTCCCAGGCCAGCCCGCCGCCCGAGTGGCAGCAACTGTGGATCTGCACCGGCCACTTCAGCAGCACCTTCTCGCTGGACAGGTCCAGCTTGTTCGTGGCCCGGTCGAGCGTGAAGCGGGAGACGCGCCGCTCGGCCATCCGCGTGTCGCGGTTGATCTGCGCGTGGGGCGTGTAGTGCAGATAGACCCAGCCGTTCTGCTCGAACTTCGGGTCCAGCTCGATGCCGAGCAGCCCCTCCTCGACCTTGACCAGCTCGTCGCCGCCGCCCTTGTTGCCGAAGACGGTGAGCGCGCCCGCCAGCGTCACCTGCTTGGTCTTCGGGTCGTAGACGTGGATCTCGCCCTTGCCCTTGCCGATGTCGGGGTCGTTCCAGTCGGTGACGACGGGCTGCGAGGAGTCGGCACCGCCCCGGCCGATGTAGAACACCCGGCCGTCGGGCGCGGTGACCAGTCCGTGCGGCTCGCCGATCTGGTCGTTCTGCCCCGGCTGGTTGGGCTTGGTCAGCCGCTCCGCCGTGTAGTTGGCGTTGATGGTCGCCTTGCAGTCGGCCTGCTCCAGCCGGGTCGTCCACATCAGCGCACCGCGCAGATGGTCCCGGAAGTCGGTCTCGTCGTACGACGACACCGTGCCGCCCATACCGGTGTAGAAGGACCGGCCGCCGTCGTAGTCCCGGCACCAGCTGACCGGGTGGTCCCAGCCGTTGGAGCCCGCCCCCGGCTGGTAGGTCGACTCCCTGACCCGGGCCACGGTATGGACGTCACCCGAGGGGTTCTTCACCCAGTTCAGCCACTTGTCCGGGCGTTTCCACTGCACCGGCAGGTCCTTGGTCGCCGGATGGCGGCGGTCGCCGACCTCCACGGTCGCCCGCTGCACGGCCGCAGGACCCGCCGCGGCGGGACGGGCGCCCACCAGCCCGGTGAACCAGTCCGAGTACGGCTCCGCGCGCGCCGCGTCATGGATGCCGACGAAGCCGCCGCCGGCCTCCATGTACGCCTCGAGACCGGCCTCCTGCTCCGCGTCGAGGACGTCGCCCCCGCCGGTCAGGAACACGACCGCGTTGAAGCGGCCGAGCCGCGTCTCGTCGGTGAACACCGAGGCGTCGTCGGTGGCCTGCACCTTGAAGCGGCGGTTCTCCGGGCCCGACAGCCCGATCTTCTCGATGGCCTCGATCCCGGCGTTCACGACCGGCGACTCCTCCCCGGCCGCCGCGGAACCGTGGAAGATCAGCACCCGTACGTTCGCGCCACCCGGCGGCGACTTGATCGACATCGTTGTCAGCGGGGGTTCCGGATCCGGCCGCGCGTTCGCGGCGGGCCCCGACAGCAGTCCGGCGGTCACGACTCCGGCGGTCACGGAGACCGCCCAGACGCGTCTTCCCTTGCTCAACCCTCGTAAGTGCATGGGCACCTCCTCGGTCACAGCAACACCGCCAAGGAAGCTAAACCCCTTTGCGCGGCTCGCCAATACCTATGACCGGGATGACCCCAACTTTGTCTTGAGTGTGGATAAACGACAGCGTGGCCGGTACCGTCGCACAGGTTCATCACAGGTACGCCTCCGTAAAAGCCTTATCAGGGTGGGGAGTTCCGCATGGACAGACGCAGCTTCAACCGGCGCGTGCTGCTGGGCGGCGCGGCCGTCGCGACATCGTTGTCCGTGGCACCGGAGGCCATCAGCGCCGACGGACCGGCGAAGACGGCACCCGCCGGAGGCGAGGTGAAGCGCATCAAGCTCTACGCCGAGAAGCTCCCCGACGGGCAGATGGGGTACGGCCTGGAGAAGGGCAAGGCGAGCATCCCCGGCCCGCTGATCGAGCTCAACGAAGGCGACACGCTGCACATCGAGTTCGAGAACACCATGGACGTGGCGGTGAGCCTGCACGTCCACGGCCTGGACTACGAGATCACCAGCGACGGCACGAAACTGAACCGCAGTCACGTCGAGCCGGGCGGCACCCGCACCTACACCTGGCGCACCCACGCCCCGGGCCGCCGCAAGGACGGCACCTGGCGGGCGGGCAGCGCGGGCTACTGGCACTACCACGACCACGTCGTCGGCACGGAACACGGCACGCAGGGGCTCCAGAAGGGCCTGTACGGCCCGGTGATCGTCCGCCGCAAGGGCGACGTCCTGCCCGACCGCACGCACACCGTCGTCTTCAACGACATGCGCATCAACAACCGGCCGCCGCACTCCGGGCCGGACTTCGAGGCCACGGTGGGCGACCGGGTCGAGTTCGTCGTGATCACGCACGGCGAGTTCTACCACACGTTCCACATGCACGGTCACCGCTGGGCGGACAACCGCACCGGCATGCTGACCGGCCCCGACGACCCCAGTCAGGTCATCGACAACAAGATCACGGGCCCGGCCGACTCGTTCGGCTTCCAGGTGATCGCGGGGGAGGGGGTCGGGGCGGGCGCCTGGATGTACCACTGCCACGTGCAGAGCCACTCCGACATGGGGATGGTCGGGCTGTTCCTGGTGAAGAAGCCGGACGGGACGATCCCCGGGTACGACCCGCACGAGCACGGGGAGCAGCCGCCGGCGGGAGGCCACGAGCACTGACGGGCGCCTGGGGCAGGGTGCCACCAGAGGCGCACGAGAGCGCTCTCACCACGCGGGGCACCCGGGGCTATCCTGATCCGCATCCGCAGGTGAGGAGCCCCGAAGTGACCGACACAGCGCCGCGTCCCACCCTGGAGGCCGTGGCCGCCCGGGCCGGTGTCTCGCGGGCCACCGTGTCACGCGTGGTCAACGGCGGGGACGGGGTCAGGGACGTCCTCGTCGAGCGGGTCCGCAAGGCGGTCGAGGAGCTCGGGTACGTGCCCAACCAGGCCGCCCGCAGCCTGGTGACCCGGCGGCACGACGCGGTCGCGGTCGTCGTCGCCGAACCCGAGACCCGGGTGTTCGCCGACCCGTTCTTCGCGCTCCAGCTGCGGGGCATCAGCAAGGAGCTCACCGCCCACGACAACCAGCTCGTCCTGCTGCTCACGGAGGGCCGGGACGATCACGCCCGGGTCGGCCGGTACCTCGCGGGCGGGCATGTCGACGGGGCCCTGGTCTTCTCGCTGCACCTCCACGACCCGCTGCCGGAGCTGGTCCAGCGGGCCGGTGTCCCCACGGTCTTCGGCGGACGGCCGGGCTGGAGCGGTGACCGGCGCGCGGTGGTGTACGTCGACAGCGACAACCGAGGCGGCGCGCGCGACGCCGTCCGCCACCTCGCCGGCCTCGGCCGCACCCGTATCGCGCACATCACCGGCGCACTCGACCAGACCTCCGCGGTGGACCGGCTCGACGGCTACCGGGACGTCATGGTGGACGCCGACCCGCGCCTGATCGCCGAGGCCGACTTCACGCCCGCCGGGGGCGAGCGGGCCATGCGGGAACTCCTCGGCCGCTGCCCGGACCTGGACGCGGTGTTCGCGGCCAACGACCTCACGGCCTCCGGCGCACTGCGCGTCCTGCGCGAGTCGGGCCGCCGGGTGCCCGACGACGTGGCCGTGATCGGCTTCGACGACATGCTGCCCCTGGCGGAACAGGCCGACCCGCCCCTCACGACGGTCCGTCAGGACATCGAGGAGATGGGCCGCCTCATGGCCCGCCTGCTGCTCCGCAGCCTCGACCGCGGGACCCCGCACGCGGACGACGCCCAGGGCGTCGGCGGCACACCCTCCAGCGTGGTCCTGCCCACGACGCTGGTACGTCGGTCGTCGGCGTAGTGCCTCAGTCCGCTCGCGGCTCGCTGCGGATCACCGCGAAGCGTGCCCCGTGGGGGTCGGCGAGCTTGGCCAGGCGGCCGGCGCCCGGCAGGTCGGTGGCGGGCATACGGATCGCGCCGCCCAGCTCCCGGGTCCTGGCGACGATGGCGTCCGGGTCGGTGACCTCGAAGTACGGCAGCCAGTACGCCTCCTCCTCGCCCGGGTCGTCGGCCAGTGGTACGACACCGCCGAACATGGCGTCCTCGCTCTCTCCGGCGGGGACGAAGGTGGTGTAGGTGCCGCCGGGGAAGTCGAGTGGGAAGGTCTCCAGGCCGAGTACGGAGTGGTAGAAGGCGGCAGCCGCGGGGACGTCCGCCGTGTACAGCTCCAGCCAGCACAGCGAGCCGTGCTCCTGGACGACCTCCAGGCCCTTGTTGCGGCCGGGCTGCCACAGGCCGAAGCGCACCCCCGCCCGGTCGGCGAGGATCGCCATGCGGCCCAGGTCCCGCACGTCCATGGGCTGCATCAGCACCGAGCCGCGCGCCTGCTCGGCCGCTTTCGCCGTGGCGTCCACGTCCGAGGTCTGGAAGTAGGCGGTCCAGGAGGGCGGGCCCTGCTCCGGCGTAGTCTGCATGCCGCCGGCCGCGGTCCTGCCGCCGAGCTGGAAGAGACCGTATCCCCCGACCTCGGGGCCGCCCGGCTGGAACCGCCAGCCGAACAGCTCCCCGTAGAAGGCGGCGGCGCCGTCGATGTCGGGGGTGCCGAGATCGATCCAGTTCGGAGCGCCGGTGACATAACGGGTGGTGAGCATCGTGGCCCTCCTCGTAGAGAGTCCCGTCGTCTCTCTGCCGAGTCTCGCACCGCCCACTGACAGCCGCCGCCGGAGCGCCGGCGGCGGGTTTCCCGTGATCCCGCGCGCCGCCGTGCGTCGCCTTGCCCGGCAGGCCACCATCGAGACGGCCGGGGCCGGTGGACGCGCGTTGATCCCGCGTTGATCGAACGTTTTTCGCTGACCGCGACGCTGCTGGCCATGCACATCGACACGATCACCTCGCCCGAACTCGCCTGGCAGCAGGAAGCGTTGTGCGCGCAGACCGGGGCGGACTTCTTCTTCCCCGAGCCGGGCAGTTCGGTACGGGAGGCGAAGCGGATCTGCGGAATGTGCCCGATCCAGGCGGCCTGCCTCGACTACGCGCTGAGCAACGACGAGCGCTTCGGTGTCTGGGGCGGCCTGTCGGAGAAGGAACGTCTGGAGCTGCGCCGGACCTCGCGCTGACCACCCGGAACGCCGTGAGGCCCCGGCCGCTCGTGGCGGTCGGAGCCTCACGGTCGCCGGGCCGTGGGGGCCGGTACGCGGTCAGGCGCCGGCCCGGGCCGCCATCCGGGCCTTGCGGGCGGCCAGCTTCTCGTCGAACTTCGACGCCTCGGAGTCCAGGCCCCCCAGGTACAGGCCGAGCTCCTCCTGCGCCTTGCGGCCCTCCGCGCCCAGGCCGTCGATCTCCATGATCTTCAGGAAGCGCAGCACGGGCTGGAGCACGTCGTCGTGGTGGATGCGCAGGTTGTAGACCTCGCCGATCGCCATCTGCGCGGCGGCCCGCTCGAAACCGGGGATGCCGTGACCGGGCATCCGGAAGTTCACGACCACGTCCCGGACCGCCTGCATGGTCAGGTCGGGGGCGAGCTGGAACGCCGCCTTCAGCAGGTTCCGGTAGAAGACCATGTGCAGGTTCTCGTCGGTCGCGATCCGGGCCAGCATGCGGTCGCAGACCGGGTCGCCGGACTGGTGGCCGGTGTTGCGGTGCGAGATGCGCGTGGCCAGCTCCTGGAACGCGACGTAGGCGATCGAGTGCAGCATCGAGTGGCGGTTGTCCGACTCGAAGCCCTCGCTCATGTGCGACATGCGGAACTGTTCCAGCTTGTCCGGGTCGACGGCGCGCGAGGTGAGCAGGTAGTCCCGCATCACGATGCCGTGCCGGCCCTCCTCCGCCGTCCAGCGGTGCACCCAGGTGCCCCAGGCGCCGTCACGGCCGAACAGCGAGGCGATCTCGTGGTGGTAGCTGGGCAGGTTGTCCTCGGTCAGCAGGTTGACGACGAGCGCGATGCGGCCGATCTCCGTGACCTTGGACTGCTCCTTCTCCCAGGCCTCGCCGTCCTCGAAGAGGCCGGGGAAGTTGCGTCCGTCGCTCCACGGCACATACTCGTGAGGCATCCAGTCCTTGGCGACCTGCAGATGCCGGTTGAGTTCCTTCTCGACCACTTCCTCCAGTGCGTACAGCAGCTGGGCGTCGGTCCAGGCGCCGGCGGGGCTGCCGAGGTGGGGAGTGGTGATCGTCATGGACTCTCCAGGGGACATACGTACGAGCGGTAAGCGGAAACCTACGGCATCGTAGGCTACGTTGCCGTAGGTTACGAGTCCGTAGGTTAAGGGCGCTGTAAAGGCCGCTGATCAGCGGGGGTCGCCGGTACGGCGGCGCGACTCCCGGACACGCAGGTCGAGGGCCGACCGGGGCGCTATGTCCACCCGGTCAGGCGTACAGCTCCCGCAGCCGCACCGAGAGGCACGTCACACATCCCTCAAGCTTCTCGAACTCGCTGATGTCCACGACGACCGGTTCGTACCCGAGGTCCTTGAACAGCTCGGCGGTCTTCGGAGCGCTGGCCGCCATCAGCAGCTTGTCACCGCCGAGCAGCACCACGTGAGACCCGGCCTCCTCCGGCACCGGCAGGAAGCGCGCGAACAGCGACGGCACGTCCATCTTGGGGATGTGCCCGATGACCGTCCCGTCCGGCAGGGCGGTGACCGCCGACTTCAGGTGCAGCACCTTGCTCACCGGCACGGAGACGACCCGCGCGCCCAGCGGCTCGAACGCGGCCCGCAGCTGCCGTACGCCGGCGGCGTTGGTGCGGCCACCGCGCCCCACGTACACCGTGTCGCCGATCTTCAGCACGTCGCCGCCCTCCAGCGTGCCCGGCTCCCAGATCCAGTTCACGGAACAGCCCAGCCCGGCCACGGCCTCCTCGACCCCGGCGGTCTCCGCGCGCCGCGAGCCGGCGCCCGGGCGCGAGATCAGCGCGACGTTCTTGTACATCACGACCGTGTCCTCGACGAACACGGAGTCCGGGCAGTCGTCGGCCGGGTCCACCTCGATGGTCTCCCAGCCGTGCGTGCGCAGTGCCTCCACGTACGCCTCCCACTGCTCGACCGCGAGGTCGGCGTCGACCTTCTCGCGCTCGATGTGTGTCACCAGCCCCTCGGCGAGGCGCGGGCTGGGGCGGCGGACGAGGGCCTTCTTGCTGGGCACGAGCGTGACTCCGTATCGGATGGGACGTGTCTGGACCGCACCGACGAAACCTCCGGGGTCGACCGGAACCCATCGGGCGTCAGCCGCCCATCATGCAGGGCGATCCCAGGAGAGGACACCCCCGGGCCCCGAGACGGCCGCCCACCGCCCCCACTCCGGCCCGGCCCTCCTCGCCTCCGGCGTGGCTTCGGTTTCGTCTCGGCCCGGGCAGGGCTCCAGCCGGGTCCCGCCCGCCTCGGCCCGGGAGTCGCGCGTAAGGGGCCGTGTCGGGGGGTGTCCGCCCGCAGCGGGCGGCGCGTATGACGCCAGTCAGCCGGTAGGCGACTTGGTCGCGCCGTTCCGAGGACGGACACCCCCGACACGGCCCCGACCCACCCCCCGGCCGCGCCTGACGTCGTCCGACCCGAGCGCGCCCATGCCGCGGCCGGTCGGCCGCTCTGGCCGGGCGGGACCGGGGCCACCGCACACACCTGGACGGGCGACGGCCCGTCACGCCGGCGCGACGGCCCCGGGAGGAGCTACCGCCGAGCCCAGCGCCCGCCTCAGGTGCTCCCCGGTGAACGATCCCGCCGCTTCCAGGAGTCCGCGCGGCGTCCCCTCGAAGACGATCTCGCCGCCGTTCCGGCCGCCGTCCGGGCCGAGGTCGATCACCCAGTCCGCCCGGGCGACCACGTCCAGGTTGTGCTCCACGACGACGACCGTGTTGCCCGTGTCGACCAGCCGGTCCAGCAGGGAGACCAGCCCGTCCACATCCGCCATGTGCAGTCCGGTCGTCGGTTCGTCGAGGACGTAGACCACGCCCGTCCGGTGCAGCCGCGTGGCCAGCTTGATGCGCTGCCGCTCACCGCCGGAGAGTGTGGAGAGGGGCTGCCCGAGGGTCAGATACGTCAGTCCGACGTCCCGCAGCGCGCGCAGCCGGCGCCGTACGCCCGTGTCGTCGAAGAAGCCGAGGGCCTGCTCGGCCGTCATCTCCAGGACGTCGGCGATGGACCGGCCGCCCACGGTCAGCCGCAGCACCTCCTCCTTGAAGCGCCGCCCCTCGCAGTCGTGGCAGGTCGTCGTCACCGGGTCCATGAAGGCGAGGTCGGTGTAGATGATCCCCCGGCCCTCGCAGGTGCCGCAGGCACCGCCGGAGTTGAAGCTGAACAGGCCCGCCGCGGCTCCCGTCCCGCGGGCGAAGATCCGCCGCACCGCGTCCATGATCCCCAGGTACGTCGCCGGGGTGGACCGGGCCGAGATCCCGATCGACGACTGGTCGACCACCACGGCGCCCGGGTGCGCGGCGGCGAACTCCCCGACCAGCGTGCTCTTCCCGGACCCCGCCACCCCGGTGACGGCCGTGAGCACCCCGGCCGGGAACCGTACGGTCACGTTCCGCAGGTTGTACCGGCCCGCACCCTTGACCCACAGTTCGCCGGTGGCCCGCCGCACCTCGTCCTTGACCGCCGTACGGCGGCGCAGGCACCGCCCGGTGAGCGTGCCCGACGCGGCCAGCTCGCCCGGCGTCCCCTCGAACACCACCGTGCCGCCCTCGGCTCCGGCCCCAGGTCCCATGTCGACGACATGGTCGGCCAGCGCGATGACGTCCGGGTCGTGCTCGACCACCAGCACCGTGTTGCCCTTGTCGCGCAGCCGCAGCAGCAGGTCACCGAGCCGGCCCACGTCCCGCGGGTGCAGACCGACACTCGGCTCGTCGAAGATGTACGTCATCCCGCTGAGGCTGGAGCCGAGGTGCCGCACGGTCTTCAGCCGCTGCCCCTCCCCGCCGCTGAGCGTGGCGGTCTCCCGGTCGAGGCTGAGGTAGCCGAGCCCGATCGCCTCGATGCGCTCCAGCGCGGCCACCGCGGCCCCCGCGACGGGCCCGGCCACCGGGTCGTCGATCTCCTTCAGCACGGCGATGAGGTCGGTGATCTGCATCCGCGCGCAGTCGGCGATCGACCGGCCGTCGATCCGGGTCGCGAGCGCCGCCGCGCTCAGCCGGGCTCCCCGGCAGGCCGGGCAGACGTCCTCCACCAGGAACTCCCGGACCAGGTCGCGGGTCTTCTGGCTCATGGCCGACAGGTCCCGCTTCAGATACAGCCGCTCGAAACGGTCGGCCAGCCCCTCGTAGTCGGTGGACCAGGTGCCGCCGCTGCCGTTGACGGTGACCTTGCTGCCGGGCCGCCCACGCATCAGGAACTCCCGTTCGGCGGCGGTGAACCGCCCCACCGGCTTGTCCGGATCGAGCTCGGCGCTGTTGGTGTACGCCTGCCCCTGCCAGGTCCCGGCCGCGAACGGCGGGAAGCGGACCGCCCCGCCGGCGAGGGAGCGGTCCGGGTCCAGGATGCGGTCCCAGTCGGGCCGCACCGCCCGGCCGAGACCGTCGCACTCGGGGCACATGCCCGCCGGGTCGTTGAACGAGTAGGCCGTCGCCGACCCGGCGCTCGGGGTGCCGTGCCGGGAGAACAGCACCCGGATCACCGAGTAGACGTCCGTCATGGTGCCGACGGTGGACCGGGAGTGGCCGCCGACCGGCCGCTGGTCGACGACGATCGCGGGGGAGAGGTCCTCCAGTCGGTCCGCGTGCGGCCGTTCGTACTTGGGCAGCCGGTTGCGGACGAACCACGGGAACGTCTCGTTCAGCTGGCGCTGCGACTCCACCGCGATCGTGTCGAAGACGACGGACGACTTCCCCGACCCCGAAACGCCGGTGAACACGGTCAGCCGGCCTTTCGGGATGCGCAGGGTGACGTCCTTCAGGTTGTTCTCGCGGGCTCCGGTCAGGGTGATGACATCGTGCGTGAAGTCGGTCATGCCACTGAAGCTAGGAGGGAAACCCGACAGCCTCTGGCGTGATTTCCCTGAGTTCTCCCTCCTCCAGCAGCAGCCAGCGCGTGATGCCGACGGACTCCAGGAACGGCAGGTCGTGACTGGCCACGATCAGCGCTCCCTCGTACGACTCCAGGGCCGTGGTCAGCTGCCGCACGCTCGCCATGTCGAGGTTGTTGGTCGGCTCGTCCAGCATGAGCAGCTGCGGCGCGGGCTCCGCCAGCATCAGCGCGGCCAGCGCCGCCCGGAAGCGTTCCCCACCGGACAGCGTCGCCGCCTTCTGGTCGGCCCGGGCGCCCCGGAACAGGAAGCGGGCCAGCCGCGCCCGCACCCGGTTGTTGGTGGCGCCCGGAGCGAACCGGGCCACGTTCTCGGCGACGGTCCGCTCCCCGTCCAGCACGTCGAGCCGCTGCGGCAGGAACCGCAGCGGGACGTGCGCCGTCACCTCGCCCGACTCCGCTTCGAGCTCCCCGGTGATCGTGCGCAGCAGCGTCGTCTTGCCCGCGCCGTTGCGCCCGATCAGCGCGACCCGCTCGGGGCCGCGCAACTCGAAGCCGCCCTTCACCCGGGTGCCGTAGCGGAGCCGGAGATCCTGGAGGGTGAGGACGGTACGCCCCGGCGGCACGGCCGTGTAGGGCAGGTCGACCCGGATCTCGTCGTCGTCCCGTACCGCCTCCACCGCCTCGTCGAGCCGCTCCTTGGCCTCGGCGAGCTTCTCCTCGTGCATGATGCGGTGCTTGCCCGCGGACTCCTGTGCCGCACGTTTGCGCGCGCCCATGACGATCTTCGGCTCGCGCTTCTGGTCCCACATCTTCTGCCCGTAACGCTTGCGGCGGGCCAGTTTGACCTGGGCGTCGGTCAGTTCGCGTTTCTGTTTGCGGAAGTCGGACTCGGCGACGCGCACCATGCGCTCGGCCGCCTCCTGCTCGATCGCGAGGGCCTCCTCGTAGGTGGAGTAGTTGCCGCCGTACCAGGTGATCTCGCCCACCCGTCGCCCACCACCACCCTCAACCGAGGCGCTGCGCGCCGCAGGATTCACTCCGCGCAGGTCGGCGATCTGGTCGACGAGTTCCAGCAGCTCCCGGTCGTGGCTGACGACGACCATGACACCCGGCCAGGACTGCACGGCCGTGTACAGCCGCCTGCGCGCGTACAGGTCGAGGTTGTTGGTCGGCTCGTCCAGCAGCAGCACGTCGGGGCGGCGCAGCAGCAGCGCGGCCAGCCGCAGCAGGACCGACTCGCCGCCCGACACCTCGCCGATGGTGCGGTCCAGCTGGACGTGCCCGAGGCCGAGTTCGCCGAGGGTCGCCAGGGCGCGCTCCTCCACGTCCCAGTCGTCGCCGACGGTCTCGAAGTGCGCCTCGGACACGTCCCCGGCCTCGATGGCGTGCAGCGCGGCCCGCCGGCCGGCGATGCCGAGTGCCTCGTCGACGCGCAGGGTGGTGTCGAGCGTGACGTTCTGCGGGAGGTAGCCGACCTCGCCGGCCACGCGGACGGTGCCGTCGGCCGGTGCGAGCTCACCGGCGATCAGCTTCAACAGGGTCGATTTCCCCGACCCGTTGACACCGACCAGACCGGTCCGGCCCGGGCCGAAGGCGACGTCGAGGCCCTCGAAGACGGGGGAGCCGTCGGGCCAGGTGAAGGAGAGGGACGTGACGGTGATGGAAGCAGGCATGCGGGCCTCTTTCGCGGTTGCTCGATGCGGCCAGGGGCAAACGCGTATCGAGACACCTGCGACCAGGGAGGAGAGGCTCCAGGGGCACGTCACGGGCACTTCGTGTGCAGGAGAGAAGCCCTGTACCGGAGGACGGCTCGGACGCCGAGGTCGCACGCGGCGCACACCCACCTGATGTGGGCGACGCGGTGTCTCAGGACCTCAGACGAGCAACGTCCTTCTCCAATCGACGGCAACAGGACGCTGTAGACCGTATGAGGGGGCCCGGAGCGTGTCAACGCAATTAATGAGCCAGAGCCCCCGGCGTGGCCGACCTGCCCTGAGCGGACGGCCGACGCACGCTTCGCTCAGGGCAGCCGGCTCAAGCCGCGTCCCGCATCAGTTCCGCCAGGTCGTGGTCCAGGTCCAGCTGGAGGTGCTCCAGACCGACCGGCACGAGCTCGCTCGTGGCTTCCAGGAACCGGCGCACCTCACTCGAGCGGACGTGCACGACGGCGGTGCCCTCGGGGGCGTGGAACTCCAGCACCGTGCGGTCGTACCCGTACGGCCGGACCCGCACGTCGCCGTGCCCCTCGGCATGGTTCAGGCCCGCGGCGAGCAGCTCGCGCGAGAACGTCCAGCAGACCTCGACGCCCTCCAGCGTGGCCGGGGCGGGGAAGGTCATGCGGACGGCGAACGGATCACGTCGGTCGTAGTGCAGCGTCGCGGGAATGCTCGGCATACGCGGCGCGGCGGCGACGAGTCGGGCCTCCACGGGCTGCTCGATGACGATGGACAACGCCTTGCTCCCTTGTGACGGCTGGACGGACTTCCGGGCGTATGAGACCCGAGCACTGGAAGAGACGACGGAATCAGCCAATCCGTGCACACGAATTGCGAGTGACCTCTGTCACCGCGTTCATGCACGGGAGTGACGTGACTCTCCTCGGGTGTTCCGCAGGGCACTTGTGGCGACCGCGGGAACACCCGGAACACGCGTGAGGCCGTCTGGACGGCACCCGGGCGGTGGGCTAGCTTCGCCGGCCATGAGGCGCTTGGGGAGCACGCGACGTACGGGACGGACACAGCACCGGGTGACCACGGTGGTGGCGTGCGCGGCGGCACTGGTCGCACTGGCCGCGCAGGCCGCCGTACCCGCCCAGGCGCGGGGGCCGGAGCACCGGGCGCCGCACTGGGAGCTCAAGGACACCGGCACCCCGGACGTACGGTTCCGCGGGCTCGCCGCCGTCAGCCGGAACACCGCCTGGCTCGCCGGGACCGGCGGCACGGTGCTGCGCACCACCGACGGCGGGTCGAGCTGGCGGGACGTCTCACCCCCGGGCGCGGCGGAGTTGCAGTTCCGGGATGTCGAGGCGTTCGACGCGCGCCGTGCCGTGGTCCTGGCCATCGGCGAGGGCGAGGCGTCCCGCGTGTACCGCACCGACGACGGCGGCGCGACCTGGACGGAGTCCTTCCGCAACACCGACCCGAAGGCCTTCTACGACTGCCTCGCCTTCTTCGACCACCGCCACGGCCTGGCGATGAGCGACCCGGTGGACGGCAGGTTCCGCGTCCTGTCGACCGGCGACGGCGGCCGCTCCTGGAGGGTGCTGCCGGACGCGGGCATGCCGGCCGCGCAGGAGGGCGAGGCCGGATTCGCGGCGAGCGGCCAGTGCCTGGTCACGTCCGGACCGAAGGACGTCTGGCTGGCCACCGGCGGGGCCGCTCGCGCGCGGGTGCTGCACTCCGCCGACCGGGGACTCACCTGGACGGCCACCGACACGCCCCTCCCGGCGGGCGACCCGGCCCGCGGCGTCTTCGCGCTCGCCTTCCGCGACCGCACCCATGGTCTCGCCGTCGGCGGCGACTTCAACCCCGGCCGGCCCTCACCGGACGCCGCGGCGCGCACCGGCGACGGCGGCCGGACCTGGCGCCCCGCCACCGCACCCCCGCCCACCTACCGCTCCGGCGTCGCCTGGCTCCCGCACAGCCGCACCACCGCCCTCGCCGTCGGTCCCACCGGCACCGACCTCACCACCGACGGCGGCCGCACCTGGCGCACGGTCGACACCGGCTCCTACGACACCGTCGACTGCGCCCCCGGCCACGGCTGCTGGGCCGCCGGGGAGAAGGGCCGGGTTGCCCGCCTGGAGCACTGAGCGAGCGGTATGCGCTGATTGTTGGCAGTGTGGGTACTCGTTCACTGGTCGTGAAAGGAAGTGAGCGGTCATGCCACGCGGTTCGAGCTCCAAGCGGGAGCGTCAGTACGAGCACATCAAGAAGAGCGCGCAGGACCGGGGCGAGAGCACCGGCCGTGCCAAGGAGATCGCCTCACGGACGGTGAACAAGGAGCGCGCCCGCTCCGGCGAGTCGAAGACGGCGAGCCGCACCTCCACGCAGGACATGTCCTCCGGCAAGCGCGGGGGGCAGCGGTCGGGCCAGGGCTCCCAGGGGCCCACCTACGACCAGCTCTACCAGGAGGCCAAGCGCCGTGGCGTCGAGGGCCGGTCCAACATGAACAAGAGCCAGCTCCAGCGCGCGCTGGGCAAGTGAGGCCGGGCCTCAGCGGGCCGGCGGGACTCATCCGGCCCCGCCGGCCCTCGCTGAGCCCGTAGGCTCATGCCCACCATGACGACCGTACGCACCCCCGAGGACTGGCCCACCACCGAGGAACAGGCCCGCGCCGTGCAGGACGAACTGCGCGCCCGCGTGATCCTCGACGAACCCGGGCCGCCGCCCGGGACGGGCCGGGTGACGGGAGTCGACGTCGCCTACGACGACGAGCGGGACGTGGTCGCCGCGGCGGCCGTCGTTTTGGACGCGTCGAGTCTCGCCGTGGTCGCCGAGGCCACGGCGGTGGGCCGGGTTTCCTTCCCGTACGTGCCCGGGCTGCTCGCCTTCCGCGAGATCCCCACGGTCCTCGCCGCCCTCGACGCCCTGCCGTGCCCGCCCGGCCTGGTGGTCTGCGACGGCTACGGCCTCGCCCACCCCCGCCGCTTCGGCCTCGCCAGCCACCTCGGGGTGCTCACCGGCCTGCCCACGATCGGTGTCGCCAAGAACCCCTTCACCTTCGCCCACGACGAGCCGGACACCCCGCGCGGCAGCACCTCCGCGCTGCTCGCCGGCTCCGAGGAGGTCGGACGCGCCCTGCGCACCCGCGACGGCGTCAAGCCGGTCTTCGTCTCCGTCGGCCACCGCGTGACCCTGGCCGGCGCCTGCGCCCACACCCTCGCGCTCACCCCCCGGTACCGCCTCCCGGAGACCACACGCAGGGCGGACGCGCTCTGCCGGCAGGCGCTGCGGCAGACCTACTCCGTCTGATCGGCCTACTCCGTCTGCTCGGCCACCCGCCAGCGGCCCACCTCGCGGTACTCCGAGTCGCAGATGACCGACCCGTCCCCGGGCCGGAGTGGGTAGTGGTGCAGGTTGCCGCCCCAGTACCTGAGGATCCGGCCCAGCTCGCCCGCCGGATCCTTCGCCAACGCCGTGTCGTCCATGGTGACTTCGAGAAGGAACTTCATGCCTTCAATGGTTTCATTGAACTCCTTGTTGGCACTTTTCGCGCTGTTGCCCACCCAGCGCCGGGGAAAGTCTCAAACCGGGGGAGCGGCCTGCCGCCGGACGGGCCGCGCGATCTGAGTACCGGCTCTGAGTACCTGTACGGATGCCCGCCACCGCCCGGGTCGGCAGGCTGGGGCGCATGACAACGCACCGCGCCACCAAGCCTGTTGCCAGTCCGACCCAGACCGTCGAGCGGGCCGTCACGATCGGGCTGATCCTCGCCGTGCTGGCGGGGCTCGCTTGGATCGCCGGGATGATCTACACCATCGCCGAGTGGCCGCTCTAGGCCTGACCCCGGGCGGTGCCGGTTCAGCGCCGGAGCGCCCCGGTGCCGGTTCAGTGCCTGACCCGGCGGCGCTCGTTCAGCGCCGGAGCCCCGCGATACCCCTTCAGCGGGACGACGCGACGCGGAAGCGGATGCCCGCCGCGCGCAGCCGGTCGATCAGCGCGTCGCCCATGGCCACGGCCGTCGTGACCTGACCCGCCGTCTTCGGGAGATCGTCGAAGGCGAGGCAGAGCGCCGACTCGGCGAGCATCTTCGCCGTCTCGTCGTACCCCGGATCGCCGCCCGAGACCTCCGTGTACACCCGGCGGCCACCGCCCTCGCCCACGAAGCGCAGGGAGAACCAGCTCTTCGCCCGCTTCTCGGGGCTCGGCCCGTCCCCGGGCCTGAGCCGGTCGGACAACCAGCGCCGCGCGGCCGGCAACTGGGCCGCGGCGACCACGGCACCCACGGCCGCGACCCCGCCCACGGCGACCGGCAGGCGCCGGACGGCAGCGTACTGCCGGTAGCGGAACTCGGGCCCGTACCGGTCCAGGGCCGACGCCGACCGCCGCACGATCTGCGGGTCGATGGTCGGCATCGGCAGCGCCCACGCGCCGACCTCCTTGGCGAACCGCGGCGCGGCCGCCGGCACCGACACCCGCCGGCCCACGAGTCGCGGCTCGTGGCGCCGCCGGTCCCGCGCGGCCGCCGCCATCTCCCGCTGCCGCGCGAACTGGTTCAGGGCCGAGCCGAACGTGCCGCCCGAGAAGGCCGCGTCGGCGGTCACGAACCCGTCCACGGTCAGCGGCACGCCCTCCGGCAACTGCCGCACGGTGAAGTACACCCCGAGGTCGTGCGGGATCGAGTCGAACCCGGCGGCGTGCACCAGCCGCGCTCCGGTCTCACGCGCGCGTGCGTCGTGCCGCACGTACATGAGGTCCACGAACTCGGGCTCACCCGCGAGGTCGAGGTAGTCGGTCCCTGCCTCCGCGCAGGCGGCGACGAGCTCCTCGCCGTACGTCACGTACGGGCCGACCGTCGTGGCCACCACACGCGCGCTCTCGGCCAGCGCGCGCACCGAGGCGGGGTCGGAGACGTCCGCCCGCAGCACCCCGACCTCCGTGCCCGCCGGCAGCCGCTCCCGCAGCCGCTCCAGCTTCTCCGCGCTGCGGCCCGCGATCGCCCAGCGCAGCCCCTCGGGCGCGTGGCCGGCCAGGTACTCCGCGGTGAGCGCTCCGGCGAAACTCGTGGCTCCGAAAAGCACGATGTCGTACGGACGGTCCGTCCTGTTCAACCCGCTCATGACACCCCTCGGTCGTTCAGCCCGTGCCGTTGTCGGTGGCCGAGGCTAGCGTGAGGAGTGCGGAGCCCGACGACGAGCCCGGAGGAACGACGATGGCCGTGCCCAGGAATGCCCTGAAGAAGTGGGAGAAAGCGCGCGAGTTCGCGCTGGGGCTGCCGGACGCGGTCGAGGAGTTCCCGTGGGGCGAGCCCGCGGGGTACGGCCTGGGCAAGGCGGGCTGGGTCGGCATCCCTCTGGAGGGCAAGGGCGCCCCGGCCGCCGAGGTGCTCTGCGAGTGGGTGGAGGAGAGCTATCGGGTGATCGCGCCCAAGCGGCTGATAGCGGTACTGGACGGGGGCTGACCTCGTCCGGCAGATTGCTGAGCGCTTGCTCGTGCAGCTCTTGTGCCGAGTGGAACGTGTTCTTAGCATCACTGGTGTTACATCACTTGTGTCACAGCACTGGGGGCTGGATGACCACGGCAAGGACGCCAGGGCACGGTCCGCTCGCCGGCGTGCGGGTCGTCGAACTGGCCGGGATCGGACCCGGCCCGTTCGCCGCCATGCTGCTCGCCGACCTCGGGGCCGACGTCGTGCGCGTGGACCGGCCCGGCGGGCCCGGGCTCGCGATCGACCCGGCGTACGACGTGACCAACCGCAACAAGCGCTCGGTGGTCGTCGACCTGAAGTCGCCGGACGGCCCCGCCCGGGTGCTCGAACTGGTCGCACGGGCCGACGTCCTGGTCGAGGGCTACCGGCCCGGCGTCGCCGAGCGCCTCGGTGTCGGCCCCGGGGACTGTCACGCCCGCAACCCGCGTCTCGTCTACGGCCGGATGACCGGCTGGGGCCAGGACGGCCCGCTGGCCCAGCGCGCCGGCCACGACATCGCGTACATCGCCCCCACCGGCACCCTCGGCATGATCGGCCGGCCGGACGAGCCGCCGGCGGTCCCGGCCAACCTGCTCGGCGACTACGCGGGCGGCTCCCTCTACCTCGTCGTCGGCGTCCTCGCCGCCCTGCACCACGCGCGGGCGACGGGCACCGGCCAGGTCGTGGACGCCGCCATCGTCGACGGCGCCTCCCACCTCGCCACGATGATCCACGGCATGCTCGCCGCCGGCGGCTGGCAGGACCGCCGCGGCGCCAACCTCCTGGACGGCGGCTGCCCGTACTACGGGACGTACGAGACGGCCGACGGCCGGCACATGGCCGTCGGGGCGCTGGAGTCGCGGTTCTACGCGGAGTTCCTCGCCGTCCTCGGCATCGAGGACCGGGCCGAGGCCCGAAAGGACGTCAGCCAGTGGGGTGAGCTGCGCGAACAGGTCGCCATCCGCTTCAAGACCCGGACACGGGACGAGTGGACAGCCCTCTTCGAGGGCTCCGACGCGTGCGTGGCGCCCGTGCTGTCACTGCGCGAGGCCCCGCACCACCCGCATCTCGCCGCCCGCGGCACCTTCACCGACCACGGCGGCATCACCCAGCCCGCCCCGGCCCCCCGTTTCTCCGCGACCCCGACCTCCGTCCGCACCGGCCCGGCGCAGCCGGGCGCCGACACCGCGGAAGTCGCCCGGGACTGGGACGTCCCCGGGCTCCTCCCGTCGTCCCGAAACCCTCAGTGAAAGGCCTCCTCGTGAGCACCGAAGCGTACGTGTACGACGCGATCCGCACCCCGCGCGGACGCGGCAAGGCCAATGGCGCCCTGCACGGCACCAAGCCCATCGACCTGGTCGTCGGGCTCATCCACGAGATCCGCGCCCGCTTCCCCGGCCTGGACCCCGCCGCCGTCGACGACATCGTGCTCGGCGTCGTCGGCCCGGTCGGCGACCAGGGGTCCGACATCGCCCGGATCGCGGCCATCGCCGCGGGGTTGCCCGACACGGTGGCCGGTGTCCAGGAGAACCGCTTCTGTGCCTCGGGCCTGGAGGCCGTCAACCTGGCCGCCGCCAAGGTCCGTTCCGGGTGGGAGGACCTGGTCCTCGCGGGCGGCGTCGAGTCGATGTCCCGGGTGCCGATGGCCTCGGACGGCGGGGCCTGGTTCAACGACCCGATGACCAACCTCGACGTCAACTTCGTGCCGCAGGGCATCGGCGCCGACCTCATCGCCACCATCGAGGGCTTCTCGCGGCGCGACGTCGACGAGTACGCGGCCCTCTCCCAGGAGCGGGCGGCGGCCGCCTGGAAGGACGGGCGCTTCGACCGGTCCGTCGTGCCGGTGAAGGACCGCAGCGGCCTCGTCGTCCTCGACCACGACGAGCACCCGCGCCCCGGCACCACCGCCGACTCCCTCGCGGGGCTGAAGCCGTCCTTCGCGGACATCGGCGAGCTCGGCGGCTTCGACGCGGTGGCCCTCCAGCAGTACCACTGGGTGGAGAAGATCGACCACGTCCACCACGCGGGCAACTCCTCCGGCATCGTGGACGGCGCCTCGCTCGTCGCGATCGGCTCCAAGGAGGTCGGCGAGCGCTACGGGCTCACGCCCCGGGCCCGGATCGTCTCGGCCGCGGTGTCCGGCTCCGAGCCCACCATCATGCTCACCGGCCCCGCCCCGGCCACTCGCAAGGCCCTCGCCAAGGCCGGACTGTCCATCGACGACATCGACCTGGTCGAGATCAACGAGGCGTTCGCGGCGGTCGTGCTGCGCTTCGCGCGGGACATGGGCCTGTCCCTGGACAAGGTCAACGTCAACGGCGGCGCGATCGCCCTCGGCCACCCCCTCGGCGCGACCGGCGCGATGATCCTCGGCACCCTCGTCGACGAACTCGAGCGCCAGGACAAGCGCTACGGCCTCGCCACGCTGTGCGTCGGCGGCGGCATGGGCGTCGCGACCATCGTCGAGCGCATCTGACCACCTCCCGACGGATCACACGGAGCACCTCCACATGAGCACTGAGTCCACCACCATCCGCTGGGAACAGGACCACACCGGCCTCGTCACCCTCGTCATCGACGACCCGAACCAGTCCGCGAACACCATGAACCAGGCGTTCCGCGACTCCCTCGCCGCCGTCACCGACCGCCTGGAGGCCGAGAAGGACTCCCTCCGCGGCGTCATCATCACCTCCGCCAAGAAGACCTTCTTCGCCGGCGGCGACCTGCGCGACCTGATCCGGGTCACCCCCGAGACGGCCCAGGAACTGTTCGACGGCGGCATGGCGATCAAGCGGAACCTGCGCCGCATCGAGACCCTCGGCAAGCCGGTCGTCGCCGCGCTCAACGGCGCCGCCCTGGGCGGCGGCTACGAGATCGCCCTGGCCTGCCACCACCGCATCGCCCTCGACGCGCCGGGTTCGAAGATCGGCTGCCCCGAGGTCACCCTCGGCCTGCTGCCCGGAGGCGGCGGCGTCGTCCGCACGGTCCGCCTGCTGGGCATCGCCGACGCGCTGCTCAAGGTTCTGCTCCAGGGCACCCAGTACAACCCCCGCCGCGCCCTGGAGAACGGTCTCGTCGACGAGGTGGCCGACAGCCAGGAGGACATGCTCGCCAAGGCCCGCGCCTTCATCGACGCCAACCCGGAGGCCCAGCAGCCCTGGGACAAGCCCGGCTACCGGATCCCGGGCGGCACGCCCGCCAACCCCAAGTTCGCCGCGAACCTGCCCGCCTTCCCGGCGACCCTGCGCAAGCAGACGAACGGCGCCCCCTACCCGGCGCCGCGCAACATCCTCGCCGCCGCCGTCGAGGGCTCCCAGGTCGACTTCGAGACCGCCCAGGTCATCGAGGCCCGCTACTTCGTGGACCTCGCGGCCGGCCAGACCTCGAAGAACATGATCCAGGCCTTCTTCTTCGACCTCCAGGCGGTCAACTCCGGCGCGAACCGCCCCCAGGGCATCGAGCCGCGCAAGGTCCGCAAGGTCGCCGTCCTGGGCGCCGGGATGATGGGCGCCGGGATCGCCTACTCCTGTGCCCGGGCCGGTATCGACGTCGTCCTCAAAGACGTCTCCCTGGAAGCGGCCCTCAAGGGCAAGGGCTATTCCGAGAAGCTGTGCGCCAAGGCCGTCGCCAAGGGCCGCACGACCCAGGAGAAGGCCGACGCGCTGCTCGCCCGGATCACCCCCACCGCCGAGGCGCAGGACCTGGCGGGCTGCGACGCCGTGATCGAGGCCGTCTTCGAGGACACCACCCTCAAGCACAAGGTGTTCCAGGAGATCCAGAACGTCGTGGCCCCCGACGCGCTGCTGTGCTCCAACACCTCCACCCTCCCCATCACCGCGCTCGCCGAGGGCGTGGAGCGCCAGTCGGACTTCATCGGTCTGCACTTCTTCTCGCCGGTCGACAAGATGCCGCTGGTCGAGATCATCAAGGGCGAGCGCACGGGCGAGGAGGCCCTGGCCCGCGCCTTCGACCTGGTCCGGCAGATCAACAAGACGCCGATCGTCGTCAACGACTCGCGCGGCTTCTTCACCTCCCGCGTCATCGGGCACTTCATCAACGAGGGCGTCGCCATGGTCGGCGAGGGGATTGAGCCCGCGTCGGTCGAGCAGGCCGCCGCGCAGGCCGGTTACCCGGCCAAGGTGCTGTCCCTGATGGACGAGCTGACGCTCACGCTGCCCCGCAAGATCCGGGCCGAGACCAGGCGGGCCGTGGAGGAGGCCGGCGGCACCTGGGTCGCCCATCCCGCCGAGGCCGTCATCGACCGCATGGTCGACGAGTTCGGCCGCACGGGCCGCAGCGGCGGCGCCGGGTTCTACGACTACGGGGACGACGGCAAGCGCGCCGGCCTGTGGCCAGGACTGCGCGAGCACTACACCGTGCCGGGCTACCGGATCCCCTTCCGGGACATGCAGGAGCGCATGCTCTTCTCCGAGGCGCTGGACACCGTCCGGCTGCTGGAGGAAGGGGTGCTGACCTCGGTGGCGGACGCCAACATCGGCTCCATCCTCGGCATCGGCTTCCCGGGCTGGACCGGCGGCGTGCTCCAGTACATCAACGGCTACGAGGGAGGCCTGCCCGGGTTCGTGGCCCGCGCGCGTGAACTCGCCGAGCGCTACGGCGACCGGTTCACACCGCCCGCGCTGCTGGTGGAGAAGGCCGAGCGGGGGGAGAGGTTCAGCGACTCAGCCCGCACCTGAGCCGCCGGGCTCACTCGATGCGGCGAGCCACACGCCCAGCTCTTCCTTCAGCGACCGCTGAAAGGCCGTGAGGAGCGCCTGCACCACCAGAGGGTGCATGTGCGCCGACAGGGACCGCACGTCCCGCGCGTCACGCTCCGCGACCTCACCGCGGAAGAGCTGGGAGAGTGCACGGGCCGCGGCGCGCGAGTGTTCCAGGAGAACCTCGCGCGCCGCGAAGATCGCCTCCTGGGAGAGCGGCACGTCCAGCAGCCCGACGCCCAGCCGGAGCAGACCGAGGTCGGCGTCGTAGCCGTCGTCCACGGGCCGGACCACGCCCATCGCGACGAGCCGCCGGACGTCCTCGTCGTCGAGCGGCCGCCCCGCGCGCCGGCGCAGTTCCTCCCGCGTGATGGTCTCGACGGTGTCCGGCGCCCAGGAGGCGACCACGGCCCGGTGGACGGCGAGATCGTGCGCGCTCAGGTCCGGCGGCAGCTGCCGCAGGTAGCGCTCGATGCCCGCCAGCGTCATGCCCTGGTGCTGCAACTCCTCGATCAGCGCCAGCCGGGCCAGATGCTCCCGCCCGTAGTGGCCCACGCGCCGGGGACCGAGCACCGGCGGCGGCAACAGCCCCTTGGTGCCGTAGAAGCGGACCGTGCGCACCGTGACACCGGCCCGGGCGGCCAGTTCGTCGATCGTGAGGGGCGGTTCCTCGGTGTCGGTCGTCATGCGCAGCAGTATCGCTGTCCCACCAGTGCTGTGACACCTCCGGCGGCCGGGGTGGCGGCGGTGTGAGAAGGAGCGCTCTGTGACGTACGCCACCGCGTGAGCCGTGCACGGTGGGGGAAGGTGGCCCCTTGGTCTGTGCCTTTACAGGGCGCAGACCTTATGTACGTCTTGGACAGCCGAGCGCGACCCGCTCGGGAGCACCAGAGAGTGGATCCACCCGTGAGCAAGGACGCCGTGAACACGGCAGCAGCCGCATCCCCCAGCGACGCGGCCCAGGTGCCCGCGGACGCGGGCGACGCCGGCTACAGCAAGGACCTCAAGCCCCGCCACGTCAACATGATCGCCATCGGCGGCGCGATCGGCACCGGACTCTTCCTGGGCGCCGGCGGCCGGCTGCACAACGCGGGCCCCGCGCTCGCACTGGCCTACCTGGTCTGCGGCATCTTCGCCTTCTTCGTCGTCCGGGCCCTCGGCGAGCTGGTCCTGTACCGGCCCTCCTCGGGCTCCTTCGTGTCGTACGCGCGCGAGTTCCTCGGTGAGAAGGGCGCCTACGTCGCCGGCTGGATGTACTTCCTGAACTGGTCGACCACCGGCATCGCCGACATCACCGCGATCGCGCTCTACACGCACTACTGGAGCCTGTTCACCGACATCCCGCAGTGGGCGCTCGCGCTGGCCGCCCTCGCCGTCGTGCTGGCGGTGAACCTCATCTCGGTGAAGATCTTCGGCGAGATGGAGTTCTGGTTCGCGATCATCAAGGTCGCGACGCTCGTCGGCTTCATGCTGATCGGCATCTTCCTGCTGGCCACCCAGCACGAGGTGGGCGGCCGGACCCCGGGCGTCGGCGTCATCACGGACAACGGCGGCGTCTTCCCGCACGGCATGATGCCCGTCGTCCTCGTGATGCAGGGCGTGATCTTCGCGTACGCCGCGCTGGAACTGGTCGGCGTCGCCGCGGGCGAGACCGCCGAGCCGGAGAAGGTCGTCCCGCGCGCGGTGAACTCGATCATGTGGCGGGTCGGTCTCTTCTACGTCGGCTCGGTCGTCCTCCTGGCCCTGCTCCTGCCCGGCTCGGTCTACTCGGCCGACCAGAGCCCCTTCGTCACCGTCCTGTCGAAGATCGGCGTCCCGGCGGCGGGCGACGTCATGAACCTGGTCGTCCTGACCGCCGCGATGTCCTCGCTGAACTCGGGCCTGTACTCCACGGGCCGCATCCTGCGCTCGATGGCGACGGCCGGCTCCGCGCCGAAGTTCACCGCCCGGATGAACCGCAGCCAGGTCCCCTACGGCGGCATCCTGCTCACCTGCGCGGTGTGCGTGCTCGGCGTCGGCCTGAACTACCTCGTGCCGGCCCAGGCGTTCGAGATCGTGCTGAACGTCGCCTCGCTCGGCATCATCAGCACCTGGGTGATCATCATGATCTGCCACCTGGTCTTCGTCCGCCGCGCCAAGGCGGGCCTGCTCGCCCGGCCCTCCTTCCGCCTCTTCGGCAGCCCGGTCACCGAGATCGCCACGATCGCCTTCCTGCTGGCCTGCCTCGGCATGATGTGGAACGACCCCGAGGTCGGCCGCAAGACGCTCCTGCTCGTCCCGCTGATCGCGGCCATGCTCGTCGCGGGCTGGTTCGGCGTCCGCCGCCGGGTGTCGCAGACGGCCGACCAGGAGCTGTCGCAGTTCACGAAGTAGCAGGCGGGGCCACTGTCAGTGGCCCCGCCCACGGTGGCGTCATGCCGGGGACGGCCTCGTCCCGTCTGGCGCCACCGCCCCGTCGGTGACGGGCGCCGAGGTCATCGCCCGTGCGTCAGTGCTCGTGCCTGCCGGTGCCCCGTTCCGCGTGCTCGTGCACGCCGTTCGTCGCCGCGATCCGCTTCCACGACTTCGGCTGCTGCACCGCACCGCCCGCCTTCGCGACCGACGCCGTCCGGGCCGCCGAGGCCGCCGGCTTGGACGGCTCGAAGAGCCAGGTGTCGAAGAGGGCGGCCAGGGGCTTGCCGGAGACCTCCTCGGCGTACCGCCGGAAGTCGGCGACCGACGCGTTGCCGTAGGCGTACTTCTGCGGCCAGCCCTTGAGGATCGCGAAGAACGCCTCGTCACCGATCTCGTTGCGCAGCGCCTGCACCGCCAGCGCACCCCGGTCGTAGACCGCGATGTCGAACTGGTTGTCAGGGCCCGGGTCGCCGGGCTTCACCGTCCAGAACGCGTCGTCCGCCGGATGCGAGGCGTACACGTAGTCGGCGAGTTCCTGCGCCGTGCCCTCGCCCTCGTGCTCGGACCACAGCCACTGCGCGTACCGGGCGAAGCCCTCGTTGATCCAGATGTCCTCCCAGCGCTTCAGCGACACCACGTCCCCGTACCACTGGTGCGCCAGCTCGTGGACGATGAGGGACACGTTCGACCCGTTCGCGAACTGCCGCGGGCTGTAGTACGGCCGGGTCTGGGTCTCCAGGGCGTACCCGGTGGTCGTGTTCGGCACGTACCCGCCGAGCGCGTTGTAGGGGTACGGCCCGAAGTACCCGGCCAGCCAGTCCGCGATCTCCCCGGTCCGTTCGAGGCTCGCCCGGGCCGAGCCGGCGTTCGCGCCCAGGTCCTTGCTGTAGGCGTTGAGGACCGGGATGCCGCTCTCGGTCGTGCCGGTGGTGATGTCGAACTTCCCGACCGCGAGCGTGGCGAGGTACGTGGTCTGCGGCTTGTCGGAGCGCCAGTTCCAGCGGGTCCAGCCGAGCCGTGAACTCGTCGACTGGAGCGTGCCGTTGGAGATGGCCTGCGTGCCGTCCGGGACCAGCACGGACACGTCGTAGGTGGCCTTGTCGAGCGGGTGGTCGTTGCTCGGGAACCACCAGGCCGCCGCCTCGGGCTCGTTCGCCGCGACCCCGCCGTCCGGCGTGCGGTGCCAGCTGGTGAAGCCGTACGCCTGCTTCGACGACGGCACCCCGCGGTAGCGCACGACGACCGTGACGGGCGTGCCCTTGGCCAGCGGGGCCTTCGGCGTGACCTCCAGCTCGTGCTCGCCCGACGTCCGGACCGAGGCCTTCGCGCCGTTGACACGCACCTCGTCGACGTCCAGCAGGAAGTCCAGGTTGAAGCGGGACAGGTCCTGCGTGGTGCGGGCCACCAGGGTCGCCGTGCCCTCGAGTACGTCCGTGGCCGGCTGGTACTTCAGCCTGAGGTCGTAGTGCGAGACGTCGTATCCGCCGTTGCCGTAGGCCGGGTAGTAGGGGTCGCCGATGCCCGGCGCGCCGGGGGCGTAGGACGCGGCCGATGCCGGGATCGCCAGCAGGAAGACGGCCGCCGTCAGGGCTCCCGGCGCGATGATTCTGCGGTGCACGCAAAACTCCAAGTCGTAGGGGTCCCGAAGTCGTTCCGGAGCCTATTGACTCCTGCTCTCTCTGGTCATGTCCATGGCCCCTGCTGTCACACGATCGCCATTCGGCCGACATGAGACACCCGGTCCCCGGGGTCACCCGGGACACGCCGGTCCGTCAGGTGCCCTCTTCTGAACAGGAGTTGACCGATGTAGCGTCCGGCCATGCCGAAACGCACGCGCTTCACGACCTGGAGACCGCTCGCGACGGCGGCCACGGCCGCCCTGTTGGCCACGCTGCTCACCCCGGCCGCGGCACACGCCGCACCGCGCGGGAGCGAGCCCGTCCACTCCTACGAGAACGCCGTCCGCGAGGCCGTCTGGGTGGACACCGGGCTGGACGGCGACGGCGACGGCAAGGCCGACCGGGTCGCCGTCGACATCGTCCGCCCCCGCGAACCCGCGGCCAAGGGCCGCAAGGTCCCGGTCATCATGGACGCCAGCCCGTACTACTCCTGCTGCGGACGCGGCAACGAGAGCCAGAAGAAGACGTACGACGCCGACGGCGACGTCGTCCGGATGCCGCTGTTCTACGACAACTACTTCGTGCCCCGCGGCTACGCGGTCGTCGGCGTGGACCTGGCCGGAACCAACCGGTCCGACGGCTGCGTCGACGTCGGCGGCCGCTCCGACATCCAGTCCGCGAAGGCCGTCGTCGACTGGCTGAACGGCCGCGCCAAGGCCTACACCAGCCGCACCGGCACCACCCGGGCCGAGGCCGGCTGGTCCAACGGCAGGACCGGCATGATCGGCAAGAGCTGGGACGGCACCATCGCGGGCGGCGTGGCCGCGACCGGCGTCAAGGGGCTGAAGACCATCGTCCCGATCAGCGCCATCTCCTCCTGGTACGACTACTACTTCCAGCAGGGCGCCCCGCTGTACGACTCCGGCCCCGAGTGGCTGTCCGACTACGTCGACAGCCCCGACGCCCGCGCCAAGTGCGGTGCCGTGCAGCAGAAACTCGTCGACGGCGCCCCGCGCACCGGCGACTGGACGCCGCTGTGGACCGAGCGCGATTACGTCAGGGCCGCGCGCAAGGTCAAGGCCAGCGTCTTCCTCGTGCACGGCATGCAGGACCTCAACGTGCGCATGAAGCACGTCGGCCCGTGGTGGGACGCCCTCGGGAAGAACGGCGTCGAGCGCAAGATCTGGCTCTCCCAGACCGGCCACGTCGACCCCTTCGACTTCCGCCGCGCAGCCTGGGTCGACACCCTGCACCGCTGGTTCGACCACGAACTCATGGGCTACGACAACGGCATCGACCGCGAGCCCATGGCCGACATCGAACGGCACCCCGACCAGTGGACCACCTCCAGGACCTGGCCGCCGAACGGCACCCGGGCCGCCACCCTGCGCCCCGGCCCCGCCGGTGTAGGCACCCTCGGTCTGCGCCGCGGACACGGCACCGAGACCGTCACCGACGACCCGGACCTGGGCGAGACCGACTGGGCCGCGCAGATCGACAAGGCGACACCGGAGAAGGCCGGTTTCGTCACCCGGCCGCTCAGCCGCGACCTGCGCGTGTCCGGCTCCTCCGAGGTCACCGTCACCGCGAGGTCCTCCACCCCGACGGCCCATCTCTCCGCCGTCCTCGTGGACATCGGGCCCGACACCATCCGCGACTACGCCGACGGCGGCGAAGGCATCACCACCCTCACCGACCGGACCTGCTGGGGTGCGAGCACCGCCGGCGACAGCGCCTGCTTCAAGGAGACCAAGGCGAAGACCACCGACGTCGACTACACGATCGTCAGCCGCGGCTGGGCCGACCTCGGCAACCACGCCTCCGGCCTCAAGGGCGCCCCGCTCACCCCGGGCAAGCGGTACACGATCACCCTCGACCTGGCGGCGACCGACCACGTCGTCCCCGCGGGCCACCGCCTGGCACTGATCGTCGCGGGCACCGACAAGGGCCTCATCGACCCTCCCGCCGACCGGCCGAAGCTCACGCTCGACCTGTCCCGCACCTCGGCGCGCGTCCCCTTCGTCGGCGGAACGGTCGCCTTCGCCCGCGCCACCACGGGTGCCGCGTCCGCCGGCCCCGACGCCGGCTTCCTGGACGGCGTACGGGACCCGCGCACCACTCACCGCGTCCCGGAGGGCAGCCAGTGAACCGCGTCCGCGCCCTGACCCTGACCGCCGCGGCGCTCGCCGCCTCCCTGGTCGCCGTCCCGGCCCGGGCCGGCACCGACGCCCCGCCGCGCACCGGTTTCGAGCAGACCGACGGCGCCCGCTGGACGACGCAGCCCGAGGAGCAGGACTTCCTCAGGGCCGTCGACCGGTCGAGCAGCCGCGTCTCCATGACCCGCTTCGGCACCACCGAGCAGGGCCGCCCGCTCCAACTCGTCCGGATCGGCACCCACCCGACGCCCAACAAGGTGCTGCTCGTGTGCAGTCAGCACGGCGACGAACCCTCCGGCCGGGAAGCCTGCCTGACCACGATCCGGGATCTCGCCCACGCCCGCGACAGCCGCACCCGGCGCTTCCTGGACCGCACCACGCTCCTCGTCGTGCCCACCGCCAACCCCGACGGCCGGGCCGCCGACACCCGCGGCAACAGCGACGGCGTCGACATCAACCGCGACCATCTCGCCCTGAAGACCGCGGAAGGCCGCGCCCTGGCCGCCGTCATCCGCGACCAGCACCCCGACCTGGTCTACGACCTGCACGAGTACGGCGCCACGCCCCCGTACTACGACAAGGACCTGTTCGACCTGTGGCCGCGCAACCTCAACACCCACGACGCGGTCCACGACGAGGCACGGACCCTCTCCGAGGTGTACGTCCGCCCCGCCGCGCAGCGGGCCGGCCACTCGACCGGCACCTACGGCATCTGGACGGACCCTGGGACCGGCGAGCCGGTCAAACAGGTCGCCGGTGACGGGCAGGAGCGCATTTTGCGCAATATGTCCGGTGTGAAGCATGCGGTCGGACTGCTCATCGAGAGCCGCGTGGACCCGCTCACCGACGCGGAGAAGGACGACGAGGCGCTGAACAACCGGCGCCGGGTCACCTCCCAACTGGACGCTCTGGAGGGCCTTTTCACCTACGCCGACCAGCGCCGGGGCGCCGTCGAGGCGGCGACGGGCAGGGCCCGGCTCACGGGCTGGGCCGACACCGGCCCCGTCTACGTCGGCGGCGCCGACAACGACCCGCCCGAACCCGCCGAGGTGATCGCCGACCCGCCCTGCGGCTACCGGCTCACGGACGCGCAGTACGCCGAGGTCGGGGACGAACTCGCGCTGCACGGAGTGCGCGTACGCAAGGACGGGGAGGGCGTGCTCGTACCCCTGCGCCAGTCCCTGCGGTCGCTCGTCCCGCTGCTGCTGGACGAGCGAGCCACGTACCACCTCACGAAGGCCGTTCCCGAAACGCAATGTTGAAGGGGGTGAAATTGCGCCACACGTGGTAGGGGCGTTACGGAGGACTTACGTCCGTCCTCTGTCCCGATGAAAGGTGCCGCCGTGACGCATGACGAAGCAAGAGATCAGGAACCACATGCGGGAGGCACGCTTCCGGGCTCGGAAGCGGGCCTTCCCGGTCAGGAACGGCCCAGAACCGACCGGATCGTCTTCGGGGTCACGGCCGCGCTCACCCTCGCCTTCGTGGTCTGGGGTGCCGCGGCCACCGACTCGCTCGAACACGTCTCCACCAGCATGCTCAGTGGGCTGATGCACAACGGTGGCTGGGCGTTCATGCTCGCGGCCTCCGGATTCGTGGTGTTCGCGCTGTGGCTCGCGGCCAGCCGCTACGGCCGTATCCACCTCGGAGCCGAGGGCGAGGAACCCGAGTTCCGCACGGTGTCCTGGGTCGCGATGATGTTCAGCGCGGGCATGGGCATCGGCCTGATGTTCTACGGCGTGAGCGAACCGCTGTCGCACTACGGGACGGCACCGCCGGGCACGAATCCGGCCGACTCCGGTGACCGCATGGAGACGGCCATGGCCACCACCCTGTTCCACTGGACGCTCCACCCCTGGGCGATCTACGCGGTGGTGGGTCTCGCCATCGCCTACAGCACGTTCCGCAGGAAGCGGCGCCAGACCATCAGTGCCGTCTTCACCCCGCTCATCGGCAAGAAGCACGCGAACGGCGCCGTCGGCCGCGTCATCGACATCCTCGCGATCGTCGCGACCGTCTTCGGCTCCGCCGCCTCGCTGGGGCTGGGCGCCTTGCAGATCGGCTCCGGTGTGCAGGAGCTGAACTGGATGGACAAGGTGAGCACCGGGCTGCTCGTCGCGATCATCGCGGTGCTGACCCTGGCCTTCGTCGCGTCCGCGGTGTCCGGTGTGGAGAAGGGCATCCAGTGGCTGTCCAACACCAACATGGTGCTGGCGCTGATCCTCGCCGTGTTCGTGTTCGTGGCGGGCCCGACCATCATCGTCCTCGACCTGCTGCCGACGTCGGTCTTCGCCTACCTCGGCGACCTGCCCCAGCTGGCCGGCCGTACGGAGGCCAGCGGCGGGAAGGGTGTCGCGGACTGGCTGGGCAGCTGGACCGTCTTCTACTGGGCGTGGTGGATCTCCTGGACGCCGTTCGTCGGCATGTTCATCGCCCGTATCAGCAGGGGCCGGACCATCCGGCAGTTCGTCGGCGGCGTGATCCTGGTGCCCAGCACGGTCAGCCTGATCTGGTTCGCCATCTTCGGCGGCTCGGCGATGAAGATGCAGGAGCAGGGGCAGCTCGGCAAGGAGGCGACCCCCGAGGGCCAGCTCTTCGACGTGCTCCAGCAGTTCCCCCTCGCGACGGCCACCAGCCTGCTCGTGATGATCCTCGTCGGCATCTTCTTCGTGTCGGGCGCCGACGCGGCGTCGATCGTCATGGGCACCCTGTCGCAGAAGGGAGCGCTCGAACCCGGCCGCTTCGTGGTGGTGTTCTGGGGTGTGGTCACCGGAGCGGTGGCCGCGATCATGCTCCTCGTCGGCAGCGGTCAGGGCGACGCCCTGACGGGCCTGCAGAACCTCACCATCCTCGCGGCGGCGCCGTTCGTCGTCGTGATGACCTTCATGTGCGTCGCCCTCATGCGCGACCTGCGCCGCGACCCGGTCATGGTCCGCGAGCAGATGGGCTCCGAGGCCGTCGAACAGGCCGTCATCGAAGGCCACAAGAAGTACGACGGCGACTTCGAGTTCCGCGTCGGTCCGGGCCGCGGCCCGGACGTGGAAGGCGACCCGATCGGCAAGCACTGACCGCGAACCGGCCGGTCCCGGGGCTCCTGGCCCGGGGACCGGCCGGACCTGTCCGCCCGGGCGTCCGGGACCGACGAGCGAACCCGCCCGCGTCCGGGGTTCGCGAGCCGTGGATGCGGAAACCCCGCCCGGAGGCCGCGTGTTGCCGGCCGCGTGCCGGGAGCCGGTCAGCCGGTCACCAGGAGCTTCTTGCCGATCGGCGAGAAGCGGGAGGCCGATCGCCGGGCGCGGGAAGCCGCTCGGACGTGATCGCCCGGGCCCCTCAGCCGAGTGCCAGCCGAGCCGCCTCCTCGGCGCACCCCCAGGCCACCGTGACCCCCGCGCCACCGTGGCCGTAGTTGTGGACCAGCAGGCGGCCGTCCGGCAGCGGTTCGCTCTCCAGGCGGACCGTCGGACGGGCGGGGCGCAGACCGACCCGGTGCGCCAGGACCCGTGCCTCTGCGATCTCCGGCCGCAGGGCGGCGCAGCGGCGCACGATCGCCTCCGCCGTCGCGGGGTCGGGCTCCAGCGACCAGGCGTCCTCCTCCGCCGTGCCGCCGAGGACGAGCCCGCCCGGCTGCGGGAACATGTACGCGGACTGCCCGGACGCGTCCTCGCAGACCAGCCAGGTGTCGATGCCCGGGTTCTCGACCACGACCAGCTGCCCGCGCACGGGCCGTACGGACTCGTCCGGCACCAGCTCCCGCGCGGCCAGGCCCGTGCAGTTGATCACCACCGGCGCCTCGGCCTCCGTGAACGAGGACACCGTGCGTGCCTCGACCACCCCGCCCGCCGCCACCAACCGCTCCCGCAGCCAGGGCAGGTGGGCCGGCATGTCGAGGAGCGGCAGCCGTGCCCGGACCGCGGGCCCCGCGTACTCGCCGGCCGTGGCCGCGCGCAGCGGCACCCGTCCCGCCAGCCATCCCTCGACCTCGTCGAGACGGGTCCCGCCCAGTACCCCTTCGACCACCCGTACGCCGCTGCGCACCTCCCGCGCCGCCAGCTCCTCGTACACCTCCAGCGTCCGCAGCGCCCACACCCGGGCCAGCTCGAGCGGCTCGATCCGGTACGGCCACCACAACGCGCCCGCGACCGCCGATGTGGTCGCCTCGGCGGAGTCCCGCGTCCACATCCGCACCCGCCGCCCGCGCTCCGCGAGCACCACCGCGGTCGTCAACCCCACGACGCCGCCACCGACAACGACGATCTCGTCACTCCGCTCGCCAGCCATGACCCGGACCGTAGCGGAATGTGTCATGCCGTGCTCACATCACGCGCTGTGTGGGGATACTCACAGCATGTGTGCCGAATATGCGACCTTCGGTCTGGCACCCGCGATGCGGGCCGGCGGAGTCCTCACCGACGGTGGTTACCAGGTCCACCGGGACTTCGTGGACTTCATCGTCGACGGCCGCCCGCTGCTGTTCCGGCTCTCCGACCTCGACGCGGTCTCCCCGCTCGCCTCCGACGTACCACCCGCGATCTTCACCGCGCAGGTCCGCAGCCTGCTCCTGGAGAGCGCGGCCCCGCTGCCCGGCGGCCGGTACGTCGTCTACGGCTGCCCCGAGTGCGAGGACCTGGCCTGCGGCGCCGTGACCGCGGTCATCCGCCGGGACGGCGAGGACTTCATCTGGCGGGACTTCGCCTGGCAGACCGACGAACACGCCGACCTCGACCTCAACGGCTACCACGGCATCGGGCCGTTCCGCTTCCGCGGCGCCGAGTACCGCGCGGCACTGAGCGCCCTGCTCGACGGCTCCGCCCCGGACACCCGGCGCCGCGTCCTGCTGATCGGCGCCCGCGTCGCCGTCCTGGCCAAGCTCGCCGCGGCGTCACGCACCATCGGCGTCGGCGCCGACATCGCCCACGACACCGACGCCGTACCCGCCGACGAACTGCGCGGTTACGACGCCGTCGTCTTCGGCCGTGGCGTCGGCGAGCGGGAACGCGCCGCCGTCCGTGACGCCTTCGAGCGCGCCCGGGTCCCCGTCGCCTTCGTCGACGGCCTCGCCCCGATCGTCCCCCTGCTGGTCGCCCAGATCGAACACGCCCTGGACCGCGGCCCGGTCGAGCGGCGCCGCCTCACCGGCCTGGCCGCGCGGGGCGGGACGGCGGACGTCGACGTCAGCTCCGCCTGCCGGGTCACGCTCACCGCGTACCGCCTCGACCGGTTCGGCCGCCCCCACACCCACGAGCTCCTCGACCAGGTCCTCGAACCTGGCCGCCACCGCATCGCCCTCGACGGCAAGGCCGTGCGGGGACAGTCGTTCCTGGTGGCGCGCACCTCCGGAAGCGTCCTGGTGACGGCCGTGACGCACTGAGCGACGCGCCGTTAGGATCAGCGCTCTGATGACTGCCACCCTCGTCGCCAAGAACCTCGCCGCCGGCCACGGCGACCGCTCCCTGTTCACCGGCCTCGACCTCGTCGTGGCGCCCGGCGACGTGATCGGTCTGGTCGGAGCCAACGGCGCGGGCAAGTCCACCCTGCTCACCCTGCTCGCCGGACTCGTCCCACCCGAGCAGGGCGAGCTGCGCCTGTCCCCGCCGGCCGCCACCGTCGGTCACCTGCCGCAGGAGCCGGACCGCAGGCCGGGCGAGACCGTACGGGCGTTCCTGGGCCGCCGCACCGGCGTCACCGAGGCCCAGCGGGCCATGGACGAGGCGACCCAGGCCCTGGTCGACGGGTCACCCGGCGCCGACGACGCCTACGCCGTGAGCCTGGAGCGCTGGCTCGGGCTCGGCGGCGCCGACCTCGACGAACGCGCCGAGGAGATCGCCGACTCGCTCGGGCTCGCGGTCGACCTGGACCAGCCGATGACCTCCCTGTCCGGCGGCCAGGCGGCCCGCGCCGGGCTCGCCTCCCTGCTGCTGTCCCGCTACGACCTCTTCCTCCTCGACGAACCGACCAACGACCTCGACCTCGACGGCCTGGAGCGCCTCGAACGCTTCGTGAGCGGCCTGCGCGCCGGGACGGTGGTCGTCAGCCACGACCGCGAGTTCCTCACCCGCACCGTCACCAAGGTCCTCGAACTCGACCTCGCCCAGCGGCAGATCAACCTCTACGGCGGCGGCTACGCGGCCTATCTGGAGGAGCGGGAGGTGGCCCGCAGGCACGCCCGCGACGAGTACGAGGAGTTCGCCGACAAGAAGGCCGCCCTCCAGGACCGGGCGCAGACGCAGCGCGCCTGGATGGACAAGGGCGTGAAGAACGCGCGCCGCAAGGCGGGCAACGACAACGACAAGATCGGCCGCAAGTTCCGCAGCGAGGCCAGCGAGAAACAGGCCGCGAAGGCCCGCCAGACCCAGCGCATGATCGAGCGGCTGGAGGTCGTCGAGGAGCCCCGCAAGGAGTGGGAACTGCGCATGGAGATCGCCGCCGCACCCCGCTCGGGCGCGGTCGTGGCGACCCTGCGGGACGCCGAGGTGCGGTACGGCGACTTCGTCCTCGGCCCGGTGTCCCTCCAGATCGACCTCGCGGACCGGGTCGCGGTGACGGGCGCGAACGGCGCCGGCAAGTCCACGCTGCTCGCCGCCCTGCTCGGCCGTGTCCCGCTCGACGCCGGGCACGCCGCTCTCGGCTCGGGCGTCCTGCTCGGCGAGGTCGACCAGGCCCGGAAGCTGTTCCACGGCCAGGAACCGCTGCTCGACGCCTTCCGCGCGGCCGTCCCGGACACCGAACCGGTCGAGGTCCGTACGCTCCTGGCCAAGTTCGGTCTCAAGACGGACCACGTCCTGCGCCCCGCGGCGACCCTCTCCCCGGGCGAGCGCACCAGAGCCGCCCTGGCACTGCTCCAGGGCCGTGGCGTCAACCTCCTGGTCCTCGACGAGCCGACCAACCACCTCGACCTGCCCGCCATCGAGCAACTGGAGTCGGCCCTCGACGCCTACGACGGCACCCTCCTCCTCGTCACGCACGACCGCCGCATGCTCGACGCCGTGCACGTGACCCGCCGCCTGGAGGTGGCGGACGGCAAGGTGACCGAACGCTAACGGGCCGTCAGGCGAGTGGCGAGCTCGGGGTAGTCCACGACGTACCCCTCCTCGTCGAACTCCAGGTCGCTGCGGAAGTCGCCGGAGGCGTAACGGACCCGCCCGGGCCCGAGATGCGTGTACGTCTGCCGCGACGGCCGCACCGAGAGGTCCGGCACCGACACCCAGGCCATCAGGAACTCCCGCTCGCCGGGCGCCCGATGCAGCTCGTGCCGCAGCACCGGCATGGTGTTGGTGAGCGGACAGAGCCCCAGGTCGCAGTCGAGCGCGCCTTCGACGTCCGGCAGCGCCTCACCGTTCGCGGCCCAGCGGCCCCGACCGTCGTGCCGTAGATCGAGCTCGCGGGTCCCGTCCCCGGTCTCCGCGGTGACGCTCAGCCGCCGGGTCACGAAGCCTTCGGCGGTCTCGAGCTCGTACGAGATCCAGTACGGCTCAGGAACGGTCCCGACGGCCCGCCCACGCGCCCTCAACGCCCTGTCCCCGAGCCGGGCCCAGGCGGTCTCGACCCCCCGGCTCGCGGACACTTCCCAGGTGATCACACGCATGCGGCCAGCCTAGAACGGAAAGGGCGCGAGGCGCCCCTTTCCAGGGGCGCGGGGAACTGCGCGACCAGCCACAACGGTCCCGCAGCTCCCCACGGCCACTTCGGCGAAGCCGTCAGCGACGACCATTCTTGGGATCGACCAACCCGGCCCGGCGCAGAGCATCGGCCATCGCACTGTTGGCCGGCGCCGCCGCCTGGCGCGAACCACCACCGCCACGGCCCCCCTGCCGCTGCTGCGGCGGCCGGCCCCCACGCTGCCGGCGTTCACCGGAACCGCCACCCTGCCCCTGCGCGCCCGGTGCGCGCTGCGCGGCCGCTTCGTCGTCCAGGCGCAGCGTCAGCGAGATCCGCTTGCGCGGGATGTCGACGTCGAGGACCTTCACCTTGACGATGTCGCCGGGCTTCACCACGTCCCGCGGGTCCTTGACGAAGGTCTTCGACATCGCGGAGACGTGCACCAGGCCGTCCTGGTGGACGCCGACGTCGACGAACGCCCCGAAGGCGGCGACGTTCGTCACGACGCCCTCCAGGACCATCCCGGCCGACAGGTCGGAGATCTTCTCCACGCCCTCCTTGAAGACGGCCGTCTTGAAGGCCGGGCGCGGGTCGCGGCCGGGCTTCTCCAGTTCCTTGAGGATGTCGGTGACCGTCGGCAGACCGAACGTGTCGTCCACGAACTCCTGCGGCTTCAGCGAGCGCAGCACGGAGGTGTTGCCGATGAGCCCGGCGACCTCCTGCCCCACGGTCTTCACCATGCGCCGTACGACCGGATACGCCTCCGGGTGCACGCTGGAGGCGTCCAGCGGGTCGTCACCGCCGCGGATCCGCAGGAAGCCCGCGCACTGCTCGTACGCCTTCGGGCCCAGCCGCGTCACCTTCTTCAGCTCACCGCGGGAGGTGAACGGGCCGTTGGCGTCCCGGTGCGCCACGATGTTCTCGGCGAGTCCGGAGGTGATGCCGGAGACCCGGGCGAGCAGCGGCGCCGACGCCGTGTTGACGTCCACGCCCACGCCGTTCACACAGTCCTCCACCACCGCGTCCAGCGACCGCGACAGCTTCACCTCGGACAGGTCGTGCTGGTACTGGCCGACACCGATCGACTTCGGGTCGATCTTCACCAGCTCGGCCAGCGGGTCCTGAAGGCGCCGGGCGATCGACACGGCACCGCGCAGCGAGACGTCCATGTCGGGCAGCTCCTGCGAGGCGAAGGCGGACGCCGAGTACACGGACGCGCCGGCCTCGGACACCATCACCTTCGTCAGCTTCAGCTCCGGGTGCTTGGCGATGAGCTCGCCGGCGAGCTTGTCGGTCTCGCGGGACGCCGTGCCGTTGCCGATCGCGACCAGTTCGACCGCGTGCTCCTTCGCGAGCCGCGCCAGCTTGGCGATGGCCTCGTCCCACCGGTTGGCCGGGACGTGCGGGTGGATCACGTCCGTGGCGACGACCTTGCCGGTCGCGTCCACCACGGCGACCTTCACCCCCGTACGGAAACCGGGGTCGAGACCGAGCGTGGCGCGCGTGCCCGCGGGGGCCGCGAGCAGCAGGTCGCGCAGGTTCGCGGCGAAGACCCGCACCGCCTCGTCCTCGGCGGCCGTGCGCAGCCGCAGCCGCAGGTCGATGCCGAGGTGCACCAGGATGCGGGTGCGCCACGCCCAACGGACCGTGTCCGTCAGCCACTTGTCGCCGGGACGGCCGCGGTCGGCGATCCCGAACCGGTGCGCGACGATCCCCTCGTACGACGACGGGCCGTCGGTCGGCTCCTCGGGCTCCAGGACGAGTTCGAGGACCTCCTCCTTCTCGCCGCGCAGCATGGCGAGGATGCGGTGCGAGGGCAGCTCGGTGAACGGCTCGGCGAAGTCGAAGTAGTCGGCGAACTTCGCGCCCGCCTCCTCCTTGCCGTCCCGCACCTTGGCGGCCAGCCGCCCCCGCACCCACATGCGTTCGCGCAGTTCGCCGATCAGGTCGGCGTCCTCCGAGAACCGCTCGGTGAGGATCGCCCGGGCGCCGTCGAGGGCCGCCTGCGGATCGGCCACGCCCTTGTCGGCGTCGACGAACGCGGCGGCCGCGGCGAGGGGCTCGACGGCCGGGTCGCCGAGCAGCCCCTCCGCCAGCGGCTCGAGACCGGCCTCACGCGCGATCTGCGCCTTGGTGCGCCGCTTGGGCTTGTACGGGAGGTAGATGTCCTCCAGACGCGCCTTCGTCTCGGCGCCCCGGATCCGTGCCTCCAGTTCCTCGGTGAGCTTGCCCTGCTCGCGCACCGACTCCAGGATCGCGCTCCGGCGCTCCTCCAGCTCCCGCAGATAGCGCAGCCGCTCCTCGATCGTGCGCAGCTGCGCATCGTCGAGCATCTCGGTCGCTTCCTTGCGGTAGCGGGCGATGAAGGGCACCGTAGAACCGCCGTCGAGCAGTTCCACGGCGGCCCTGACCTGCCGCTCCCGTACGCCGAGCTCCTCGGCGATCCTGCCTTCGATGGACCCTGCTCCGAGGGACCCGGGTGTCGTCACGATCCCGTACCGCCTTCTCCACTGAGGTTGCGCGGCAATTGTGGCAGGTGACACCGCGACTCGGGGATCAGGGCGGCCCCGGCAAGTCGGGGACCGGGATCAGGCCCTGCGGCTGCGGGTGGCGGAGGAGGCCCCGCCGAACAGCCGGGCCAGGGCACGGAACGGCAGGGTCACGACGGTGGCGATGGCGCCGCCGATCTGGCGCAGTACGTCTGCGATAGCACGGAACACGTAATTCCCCTTTCTCCACACCCGACCGGACCGGACCGGCCGAGAGAGGACGGGTACCTCACCGAAGCCTCACCATGCGTCATGACGATCACGTGTCCCCGGGACGCTCACGACCGGTGCGGAGCGGCGCTCACGCCTTTCCGAAGAGATCAGCCGGATAGGCCCCCGCGGTGACCGCCGCGTGCGCGAACGCCCCACCCAGCTCGGTCAGCCGGGCGACTCCGTCCGGACCGAGGTGCTCGTACGGGGCCCGGTCGAGGCGGTCGGTCTCCCGCTCGATCTCCTGGCGCAGGGCGACGCCCCGCTCGGTCAGCTCGCCCGTCCCCTCCAGCAGCCCGCGCTCACGCAGCCGGTCCGTCGCCGCGTCCCAGTCCTCCCGGCTCCAGCCGCGGGTGGAGAACACCCACTTCGGTGCCATGCCCCTGCCCGTCGCCGTATGGGTCACCATCGCCTCGAGGCCGTCCAGCCCCGCGGACATCAGCACGGCCAGGTGTCCGTCACCCCGGTGCTCGCGCAGCAGGGTCGCCGCGTGCCAGTACGCGAGGTGCGGCTCCTCGGGGACGGGCAGGTCGGCGTGGGCGGCGTACAGCGGCCGCGCCCCGCGCGAACAGGCCTCGGTGGCGCGCAGCGCGAGCCGCGCCGCCTCGGCCATCTCCGCCGACGCCACGGCCTCCTCGCCCAGCAGACGGCGCAGCGTCGCGTCGACCGCACGCGCGCGGGCCGCCAGCACCTGGCCGGGCGTGGCGCTCTCCCACACCGTCGGCACGTGCCGGGCCACCAGCTCGTACTTGTAGTTGTAGAAGGCCGCCGCCACCGCCCCGGCCCCGACCGGTCCGAGGGCGGCGGCCCGCACGGCGAAGTTCACGGCGTGGGGATGGGTGACTCCGGCGGCACCCAGTTCCCGCCCGAGGTCCGGCGAGAAGTAGTGCGTCGCGTGCAGGGAGTTGAGCACGTTCTGGCAGCGTCGGCCGGCGAGCGGCTCAAGGGCGGCAGTCGTCATGCCCGGAGGTTACCAACCGCTTGGTATGGCATCTACGGCCGCGACCCTCATGGCAGGAAAGGTGGGGAACTCGTCATTGCGGACGTACTCCGCGCCCGCGAAGAATCGACGGCATGGCCCAGCGCACCGTACTCGCCGTCCTCTGCGACGGCGTGCAGAGTCTCGACGTCACCGGGCCCGTGGAGGTCTTCGCCGGGGCGGAGCTGCTCTCCCCGGGGTCGTACCGGATCCGCACGGCCTCCCTCGACGGCGCTCCCGTGCGGACCACCAGCGGCCTGACCCTCGTCCCCGACGAGGCCCTGGCCACCGCGTCCGACCCGGACATCCTCCTCGTCCCCGGCGGGCCGGGCTCCCTGAGCCCCGACCCGCGTCTGGTCGACTGGGTCCGCGAGCACGGACCGCGCGCCGCCCGCCTGGTCTCCGTGTGCACCGGCGCGGCGGTGCTCGCCGCGGCCGGCCTGCTGGACGGCCGTCGCGCCACCACCCACTGGGCCTACTGCGACCGGCTCGCCCGTGCCCACCCGGCCGTCGAGATCGATCCCGAGCCCGTCTTCGTACGCGACGGCCACATCGCCACCTCGGCCGGTGTCACCGCCGGCATCGACCTCGCCCTCGCCCTGGTCGAGGAGGACCTGGGCCGGGAGGCCGCCCTCACCATCGCCCGGCACCTGGTGGTGTTCCTGCGCCGGCCCGGGAACCAGGCCCAGTTCAGCGCCCAGCTCGCGGCCCAGACGGCACACCGCGAGCCCCTGAAGGAGATCCAGCGGTTCGTCACCGAACGCCCCGACGCCGACCTCTCCGTCGAGGCCCTGGCCGCCCGCGCCCGCCTCTCACCCCGCCACTTCGCCCGCGCCTTCCGGGCGGAGACCGGCATGACGCCCGGCCGCTACGTGGACCGGGTCCGGCTCGAACACGCCCGCCGCCTGCTGGAGGACACCACCGACGGCATCGAGGAGATCTCCCGCACCAGCGGCTACGGCACCCCCGAGGCCATGCGCCGGGCCTTCGTCAGAACCCTGGGCACGCCTCCGGCCGAGTACCGCCGCCGCTTCCGCCCCGCGACCACGCCCTGAACCGACCCCGTCCGGCCCACCGTCGGGCCCATGGAAAGGACCCCATGCAGATCGCGATCGTCCTCTACGACCGCTTCACCGCCCTCGACGCCGTAGGGCCGTACGAGACCCTCGGCCGGATCCCGGGCGCTCAGACAGTCTTCGTCGCCGAGGAGGCCGGACCCGTGCGGAACGACACGGGCAATCTCGCACTCGTCGCCGACCGGACCCTCGCCGACGTGCCGAACCCCGGCATCGTCGTCGTCCCCGGCGGCCCGGGGCAGGCAGCGCTGATGGAGCACGCGCCCCTGCTGGACTGGCTGCGCACCGCCGACGCCACGAGCACCTGGACGACGTCGGTGTGCACCGGCTCCCTGCTGCTCGCCGCCGCCGGACTGCTCCGGGGCCGGCGCGCCACCTCCCACTGGCTGACGCTGGAGGAGCTGAAGCGGTTCGGAGCTGAGCCCACGGAGGAGCGGGTGGTCACCGACGGCAAGTACGTCACCGCGGCCGGCGTCTCCTCCGGCATCGACATGGGGCTGACCCTGCTCGGCCGGATCGCGGGCGACGAACACGCCCAGATCATCCAGCTCGCCACCGAGTACGACCCACAGCCGCCCTACGACGCCGGATCGCCCGCGAAGGCGCCCGCGCACCTCGTCGAGCTGCTCCGGTCGCACGCCGACGCCATCCTCACGTAGACACGCTCCAGCCGAACCGCGGCTGCCGGCGCTCCAGGAACGCGGCGACACCCTCGGCGGTGTCGCCGCTCGCGCGCGCCTGCCCGGCCCAGTGCGCGTCCCGGTCCGTACGCCCGTCCGCGAACTCCTTGGCCGCGGCCTGCGTCAGCTGCGAACGGGACACCAGGGTCCGGGTGAACTCGGCGACCCGCTTGCCGAGTTCGCCCTCGGGCAGCACCTCGTCGGCCAGGCCGGTGCGCAGCGCCCGCCCCGCGTCGATCAACTCGCCCGAGAACAGCAGGTACTTGGCGGTGGCCGGCCCCACCAGGGACACCAGCCGCCTGGTCGAGGACGCCGGGTACACGATGCCGAGCTTCGCGGGCGTCACACCGAACAGCGCCCCCTCCTCGGCGAACCGCAGATCACAGGCCGCCGCCAACTGCGCGCCACCGCCCACGCAGTGTCCGCGCACCGCGGCCAGTGTCGGCTTCGGGAACGCGGCGAGCGCCTCCTCGGCGGCCACGGCCAGCCCCTGGGCCTCCTCCGGCGAGCCCCGGAGCGTCGAGATGTCGGCCCCGGCGCAGAACGTCCCGCCCTCGCCGGTGAGCACCAGCGCCCGCACGGCCGGATCGCCCGCCAGCGTGTCGAGCATGTGTGGCAGGGAACGCCACATCGCCGCCGTCATGGCGTTGCGCTTCTCCGGATGGCGTATGACGACGGTCGCGACCGCGTCGGTCACGCTGTACAGCAGCTGCGGCTCCATGCGCCGGATGCTATCCGGAGGCCAAACCCGTACAACCCGAATAGTTCGCCGAGACGGCACAACAGAGGCAGGACCAGTCCCACAACTGACCGTGTCATACGCCAACGGTCAAAAGTGCTCGATAGTTGCTGACTTCTGTTCAGGCCCGGGGGTCGGACCGCATCGTTACCAACACTCGAGGTGTGGCGACAATCGAGCGCGAGGGTGGCGACCGGACGATGGACGACGACGGGCGCGGGCCGGGCCCACGCCCACAGGGCGGCGCGGAGCCCCTCGGCCCCGGGCCCGCCCACCCACTGCCGTACGAGGGGGTCTGGCGGTTCTCCGCGCCGGCGGTCGACGCCTCGGTCCCACAGGCCCGGCACGCCGTACGGGACCTGCTGCTGCGGCAGGGCGTGCCGGTCTCGGACGAGCTGGCCCAGGGGCTGCTGCTGATCGTCTCGGAGCTGGTGACGAACGCCGTGAAGCACGCCGCGGTGCTGTCCCCGACGATCGCCGTCGAAGTGGCCGTCGGCGCCGAGTGGCTGCGCGTGTCCGTGGAGGACAACCACCCCTACCGGCCCACCGCCCTGGAGACCGACCACGGCCGGACCGGCGGACGCGGACTGCTGCTGGTGCGCGAGGTCACCCGGGAGGCGGGGGGCCTGTGCGAGGTCGATCACACCGCGAGCGGCGGCAAGGTGATCTGGGTCGCCCTGCCGCTCAAGCCCGCCCGCTTCTCCTAGACCCCGGCGCTGCCCCTTCGAACCCCGGTGCCGCCCCGCGCCGAGGTGGCGTCACCAGCCGGCCGACGAGCCCGTCAGCTCCCTGATCGCCGGCCGGGCCGCGTCCAGGACGGTCATGAACCAGGACGAGAAGGTGTCCTTGGCGTGCCGCTCCGACAGCTCGGGCGGCGTCACGAACGCCGTCGACGCCACCTCCTCCGCGTCCGGCCGCAGCACGGCCTGCACCATGCCGACGAAGAGGTGGTTGTACTCCTGCTCCACCAGCCCGGACTCCGGGTCCGGGTGGTTGTAGCGGACCGTGCCCGCCTCCGCCAGCAGGGACGGGGACGCGCCGAGCTCCTCGAAGGTCCGCCGCGCCGCCGCCGCGAAGGGCGCCTCGCCCGGGTAGGGATGGCCGCAGCACGAGTTCGACCAGACACCGGGGGAGTGGTACTTGCCCAGCGCGCGCTGCTGGAGCAGCAGCCGGCCGTACTCGTCGAAGAGGAACACGGAGAACGCGCGGTGCAGCTGTCCGGGTGGCTGGTGGGCGGCGAGCTTCTCCGCGGTGCCGATCGTCACGCCGTCCTCGTCGACCAGTTCCAGCAAAATCGCGTCTGCGGTGCCGTTCGACGGGTTGTGCGTCGCGGTGGCAGGTGTGATCGGCATACCCATCCTTCACATCGGTCTTCGCGCCCCAAGTCTGCCGTACGAATCCGGCACTCCCGGCACTTCGCGGCGCGCCCGCATGTCCCGCGCACGGCGGCGCGGAGCACGGACCGGGCCGCTCGGTCGTCGGAAGAGGCACCCAGGAGGTGATCGTGCCCGGCGGGGTGGGCCGAAAATCGTCGCTGCCGGAGCGGTGGGAGCCAGGACCGCAGGCGCGCGCCGTAGGGCTGCGTTCCCCGGCGCACTCACCCCGACACGCGCCCCACCAGCACCACCAGCACCAGCAGTGGCGTCAGTGGCAGAGGCGCGCCTCGTGCTCCGCGTGACCGCTCGGCTCCAGCTGGAAGGTGCAGTGCTCCACGTCGAAGTGGCCACCCAGGCAGTCCTGGAGCTCGTGGAGCATCTTCTCGTGGCCGATCGCGCTCAGCACGTCCGAGCTGACCACCACGTGCGCCGACAGCACCGGCATGCCCGAGGTGATCGTCCAGGCGTGCAGGTCGTGGACGTCCTCCACCCCGTCGGTCGCCAGGATGTGAGCCCGTACCTGCGCCATGTCGACCCCCTTGGGTGCCGCCTCCAGCAGGACGTCGAGGGTCTCGCGCAGCAGCTTCAAGGTACGCGGCACGATCATCAGCGCGATGACGAGCGAGGCGATCGGGTCGGCGGCCTGCCAGCCCGTGAGCATGATCACTCCGGCCGCGACGATCACCGTGACCGATCCCAGGGCGTCCGCCGCCACCTCCAGGAACGCGCCCCGCACGTTCAGGCTCTCCTTCTGGCCGCGCATCAGCAGCGACAGCGACACCAGGTTCGCCACCAGGCCGATCACACCGAACACGATGGCGAGCCCGCCCTCGGTGTCCGCCGGTGTGATGAAGCGCTGGACCGACTCGTACACGACGTAGCCGCCGACGCCGAGCAGCAGCAGACAGTTGGCCAGGGCGGCGAGAATCTCGGCGCGGGCGTAGCCGAAGGTGGCCCGGTCGCTGGGCGGGCGGTTCGCGAAGTGGATCGCGAGCAGCGCCATGCCGAGACCCAGCGCGTCCGTCGCCATGTGCGCCGAGTCCGCGACGAGCGCGAGGGAGTCGGCGAGGACACCACCCACGATCTGTACGACCACGATGCCGAGCGTGATCGCCAGCGCGACCCGCAGCCTGCCGCGGTACGCCGAGGTCGCCGTACCGCCGGCCGCCGCGCCGTGCGCGTGCCCGTGATCGTGCCCTGCCCCCATGAAGGCCGCCCTCCTGTGTCCGCCCTGATCCTGCTCGGGCACCCCAGTGAACTACGGGGAGGGGGTATGCGCAACGCGGCACTGAACACCGTTGTCATGTGCCCTGACCTGCGGAAACGACGCGCAGGTCAGAGCGCTCCGAGGGGTCAGGAGCCGTGGTGCAGCAGCCAGCCGCGCCACGCCGACTCGACCATCTCGCGCACCCCGCGCCGCGCGGTCCAGCCGAGCTCCTCGGCCGCCCGCGCCGCCGAAGCCACCGCCCGCGGCGCGTCCCCGGGGCGGCGGGGCTCGACGACCGGGGGGCGCCGGTCGCCGGTGACCTCGCCGATGACCGTGATCAGCTCCCGCACCGAGACACCCTCACCGCGCCCGATGTTGACCGTCAGATCGCCGGAGCGGCCCCCCTCGGCGAGCCGCCGGGCCGCCGCGAGGTGCGCCTCCGCCAGGTCGGCGACGTGAATGTAGTCACGAATGCAGGTGCCGTCCGGGGTCGGGTAGTCGTCGCCGAAGATCCTCGGCGCCTCGTCGCGCGTGAGCCGGTCGAAGACCATCGGGACGATGTTGAAGACGCCCGTGTCGGCCAGCTCCGGCGCCGCGGCGCCCGCGACGTTGAAATAGCGCAGACATACGGTGGAGATCCCGTGTGCCCGGCCCGCCGCCCGCACCAGCCACTCCCCGGTGAGCTTGGTCTCGCCGTACGGGTTCACCGGCGCGCAGGGCGTGTCCTCCGTGATGAGATCCACACCCGGGTCCCCGTACACGGCCGCCGACGAGGAGAAGACGAAGCGCTCGACCCCGGCCCCGGCGACGGCTTCCAGCAGGGTCGCGAGACCGCCGACGTTCTCCCGGTAGTACCGCGTCGGCTCCGCGACGGACTCCGCGACCTGCTTGCGTGCCGCGAGGTGCACCACCCCCGTCACGCCGTGCTCGGCGAACACCCGCTTGAGCAGGTCCCCGTCGAGCGACGAGCCCTCGACGAGCGGGACGCGCTCCGGGAGCCGCGCGGGCACCCCGGCCGAGAGGTCGTCCAGCGCGACGACGCGCTCCCCGGCCTCGCTCATGGCCCTGGCCACATGGGCCCCGATGTAGCCGGCCCCGCCGGTGATCAGCCAAGTCATGGTCGTCCACCCTAAGGCGCCGCCACCGAAGCCGGCGCAATGTCCCCGATGCCCGGTCTGGGAGGCGCGGTTTGTGGGGCGGGCCCCGGATCCACGATGATGATCGCGGCAGCGGCTTTGCGCGAACCGCGTTGATCAATCCGCCGAACGGGCGGTGAACACGGCCTTCCCGGCATCCGATAGCCTCTGCCGACAATGCCGCCCGGGAGCCACCGGCGCGGGCGCCCCCACCATGTACTGCACCGGCGCGGACGCGTCGGTACCCAGGGAGTGAGTTCGGTTGTCGACCGCCATCCTCACCGGTCAGCCGGTCCCCGGTTCGTCGATCGAGGGCGATCTGCGGTCCCTCGGCTTCGACGTACGGGTCGCGTCCGACGCCGCCGAGGCCGAGACCCTGCTCGCCGGGGTCCCGGGCGACCAGCGGGTCGCCCTGGTCGACGCCCGGTTCGTGGGGCATGTGCACGCGCTGCGCCTCGGCCTCACCGACCCCCGCTTCCCGCTCGCCGCGATCCCCGGCGCCGTCACCGCACAGTCCGCCGGCCGCCAGGCCCTGACCCGGGCGATGGCCCGCGAGAACTCCACGGGCGGCGGCACCACCCTGGTCGACAGCCTCGCCGACCGCATCCTCACCGCCCTGGACGCCGACGGCACCGACGTGCACCGCCCCGAGCTGGGCAGCCTCGTCGCCGCCGTCCCCGCCGACCCGCAGGCCCGCAACGAGGCACGGCAGGCGGTGGCGGACGTCGACGACGAGGCCGTACGCCTGAAGTCGGCCGTGAAGTCCCGCGACGGCTTCTTCACCACCTACTGCATCAGCCCGTACTCCCGCTACATCGCCCGCTGGTGCGCCCGCCGCGGCCTCACCCCCAACCAGGTCACCACCGCCTCGCTGCTCACCGCCCTCATAGCGGCGGCCTGCGCGGCCACCGGCACCCGCGGCGGCTTCGTCGCGGCCGGCGTCCTGCTGATCGCGTCCTTCGTGCTGGACTGCACCGACGGCCAGCTCGCCCGCTACTCCCTGCAGTACTCCACGCTCGGTGCCTGGCTCGACGCCACCTTCGACCGTGCCAAGGAGTACGCCTACTACGCGGGCCTCGCCCTCGGAGCCGCCCGGGGCGGCGACGACGTCTGGGCCCTCGCCCTCGGCGCCATGGTCCTCCAGACCTGCCGGCACGTCGTGGACTTCTCCTTCAACGAGGCCAACCACGACGCCACCGCCAACACCAGCCCCACCGCCGCCCTCTCCGACAAGCTCGACAGCGTCGGCTGGACGGTCTGGGTGCGGCGGATGATCGTCCTGCCCATCGGCGAGCGCTGGGCGATGATCGCGGTGCTCACCGCGGTCACCACCCCCCGCATCACCTTCTACGCGCTGCTCATCGGCTGCGCCTTCGCCGCGACCTACACCACCGCGGGCCGCGTGCTGCGCTCCCTGACCCGCAAGGCGCGGCGGACCGACCGGGCCGCCGGGGCGCTGGCCGACCTGGCGGACAGCGGGCCGCTCGCCCAGGGCCTCGCGGAGGCCCTCAAGGGCCCCGCCCGCAAGCTGCCGGGCTTCGTGACGCCGGCCGTCGCGCTCCTCGGCGGTATCGCCGTCGTCCTCACGGCCGCGCTGACGGACTTCGGCGGGCCCTGGCCGATCGTCGCGGCCCTCGCCTACGCCCTCACCTCGGGCCTCGCCGTCGCCCGCCCCCTCAAGGGCGCCCTCGACTGGCTGGTCCCCCCGTTCCTGCGCGCCGCCGAGTACGGCACGGTCCTGGTCCTCGCGGCCAAGGCGGACGTGAACGGAGCCCTTCCTGCGGCTTTCGGGCTGGTGGCCGCGGTCGCCTACCATCACTACGACACGGTGTACCGCATCCGCGGCAACGCCGGAGCGCCCCCGGCCTGGCTGGTGCGTTCCATCGGGGGGCACGAAGGACGGACGCTGCTCGTCACCGTCCTCGCCGCACTGCTCACCGCTTCGCAGTTCGTCGTCGCGCTCACGGTGCTCGCCGTGGCCGTGGCCCTGGTGGTGCTCGTCGAGAGCATCCGCTTCTGGGTGTCCGCAGGGGCGCCCGCCGTACACGATGAAGGAGAACCCGCATGATCGGCCTCGTGCTGGCGGCCGGCGCCGGACGGCGTCTGCGCCCCTACACCGACAGCCTTCCCAAGGCTCTGGTGCCGGTGGGCCCCGCGGGCATAGAGGGCGAACCCACGGTTCTCGACCTCACTCTCGCCAACTTCGCCGAGGTCGGCCTCACCGAGGCCGGGATCATCGTCGGCTACCGCAAGGAGGCCGTGTACGCGCGCAAGGAAGCGCTGGAGCAGAAGTACGGCCTCAAGCTCACCCTCATCGACAACGACAAGGCCGAGGAGTGGAACAACGCCTACTCCCTGTGGTGCGGGCGTGACGCCCTCAAGGACGGTGTGATCCTCGCCAACGGCGACACCGTGCACCCGGTCTCCGTCGAGAAGACGCTGCTCGCCGCGCGCGGCGAGGGCAAGCGGATCATCCTCGCCCTGGACACGGTCAAGGACCTGGCCGACGAGGAGATGAAGGTCGTCGTCGACCCCGAGAAGGGCATGACGAGGATCACCAAGCTCATGGACCCCGCCGAGGCCACCGGCGAGTACATCGGCGTCACCCTGATCGAGGGCGACGCCGCCCCCGAGCTGGCCGACGCGCTCAAGACCGTGTGGGAGACCGACCCGCAGCAGTTCTACGAGCATGGCTACCAGGAACTGGTCAACCGCGGCTTCCGTATCGACGTGGCGCCGATCGGCGACGTCAAGTGGGTGGAGATCGACAACCACGACGATCTCGCCCGTGGACGGGAGATCGCATGCCAGTACTGACCCGGCTGATTCCCTCACCGGTCGTCGTCGACATTCGCCCCGGCGCCCTCGACGACCTGGCCTGTGTGCTCGCCGACGAGCGGATCTCGCAGTCCGGCAAGCTCGCCATCGCGGTCAGCGGCGGCTCCGGCGCGAGGCTGCGCGAGCGGATCGCGCCGACGCTGCCCGGCGCCACCTGGTACGAGGTCGGCGGCGGCACCATCGACGACGCCGTCCGGCTGGCGAGCGACATAAAGGCCGGTCACTTCGACGCCGTCGTCGGGCTGGGCGGCGGGAAGATCATCGACTGCGCCAAGTTCGCGGCGGCCCGGGTCGGCCTTCCGCTGGTCGCCGTCGCCACCAACCTCGCGCACGACGGGCTGTGCTCGCCGGTCGCGACCCTCGACAACGACGCGGGCCGCGGCTCCTACGGAGTGCCCAACCCGATCGCGGTCGTCATCGACCTCAACGTGATCCGTGAGGCCCCCGTCCGCTTCGTCCGCTCCGGCATCGGCGACGCCATCTCCAACATCTCCGCCGTGGCGGACTGGGAGCTGGCCAACCGCGTCAACGGCGAGAAGGTCGACGGTCTCGCCGCCGCCATGGCCCGGCAGGCCGGCGAGGCGGTGCTGAGGCACCCGGGCGGCGTAGGCGACGACGGCTTCCTCCAGGTGCTCGCCGAAGCCCTGGTCCTCACCGGTATCGCCATGTCCGTGTCGGGCGACTCCCGCCCGTCCTCCGGAGCGTGCCACGAGATCAACCACGCCTTCGACCTGCTCCACCCGAAGCGCGCCGCCGCCCACGGCGAGCAGTGCGGCCTCGGCGCCGCCTTCGCGATGTACCTGCGCGGAGCCCACGAGGAGTCGGCCTACATGGCCGAGGTGCTGCGCCGGCACGGCCTGCCCGTGCTGCCGGACGAGATCGGCTTCACGACGGACGAGTTCGTCCAGGCCGTCGAGTACGCCCCGCAGACCCGGCCCGGCCGCTACACCATCCTCGAACACCTCGACCTGAACACCGAACAGATCAAGGACACCTACACCGACTATGTCAAGGCCATCGGTAGCTGAACTACGCCCCGTCGTTCACCCCGCTGGGGTGAAGGACCGGCGCAGCGGTGAGCACTGGATGGGACGCCTCTACATGCGCGAGGTGTCCCTGCGGGTCGACCGCTACCTGGTGAACACCAGGGTCACGCCCAATCAGCTCACGTACCTGATGACCGTCTTCGGTGTGCTCGCGGCCCCGGCGCTTGTCGTGCCGGGGATCGCGGGCGCCGTGCTGGGCGTGGTGTGCGTCCAGATGTATCTGCTGCTGGACTGCGTCGACGGCGAGATCGCGCGCTGGAAGAAGCAGTACTCGCTCAACGGCGTCTACCTGGACCGCGTCGGTGCCTACCTCACCGACGCCGCGGTGCTCACCGGCTTCGGCCTGCGCGCCGCCGACCTGTGGGGCAGCGGCCGTATCGACTGGCTGTGGGCCTTCCTCGGCACCCTGGCCGCACTCGGCGCCATCCTGATCAAGGCCGAGACCGACCTCGTCGGTGTCGCCCGGCACCAGGCCGGAAAGCCGCCGGTCCAGGAGGCCGCCGCCGAGATGCGCTCCTCCGGCATGGCGCTGGCCCGCAAGGCCGCCGCCGCCCTGAAGTTCCACCGGCTGATCCTCGGCATCGAGGCGTCCCTGGTGATCCTGGTGCTGGCCATCGCCGACCAGGCCCGCGGCGACCTGTTCTTCTCCCGGCTCGGCGTGGCCGTGATGGCCGGCATCGCGCTGGTGCAGACCCTGCTGCACCTCGTGTCCATCCTGGCCTCCAGCAGGCTGAAGTGAGCGGCATGAAGGTCGGCGCCGTCATCATCACCATGGGCAACCGGCCCGACGAGCTGCGCGCCCTGCTCGACTCCGTCGCCAAGCAGGACGGCGACCCGGTCGAGGTGGTCGTCGTCGGCAACGGCTCGCCCGTCCCGGACGTCCCCGAGGGCGTCCGTACCATCGAGCTGCCCGAGAACCTCGGCATCCCCGGCGGCCGCAACGTCGGCATCGAGGCCTTCGGCCCCGCCGGCCGCGATGTCGACATCCTGCTGTTCCTGGACGACGACGGCCTGCTCGCGAGCCATGACACCGCCGAACTGTGCCGGAAGGCGTTCGAGGCGGACCCGAAGCTCGGCATCGTGAGTTTTCGCATAGCCGACCCGGAGACCGGCGTCACCCAGCGCCGCCACGTACCCCGGCTGCGCGCCGCCGACCCGATGCGCTCCTCGCGCGTGACCACGTTCCTCGGCGGCGCCAACGCCGTCCGCACCCGCGTCCTCGCCGAAGTCGGCGGCCTGCCGGACGAGTTCTTCTACGCCCACGAGGAGACCGACCTGGCGTGGCGGGCCCTCGACGCGGGCTGGATGATCGACTACCGGTCCGACATGGTGCTGTACCACCCGACGACCGCTCCCTCGCGGCATGCCGTGTACCACCGTATGGTCGCCCGCAACCGGGTCTGGCTGGCCCGCCGCAACCTGCCCGCGCCGCTCGTCCCGGTCTACCTCGGCGTGTGGCTGCTGCTCACCCTCGTACGCCGCCCGTCCCGCCCCGCGCTGCGGGCCTGGTTCGGCGGATTCCGCGAGGGCTGGACGACTCCGTGCGGACCCCGCCGGCCCATGAAGTGGCGTACGGTGTGGCGGCTGACCCGACTGGGCCGGCCCCCCGTCATCTGACAAGCTCGTATCCGGAGTGTCCGGGAGTATCCGGGAGGGGCCGTACGCTGGCCCCCGGCTCATGCGGGCCCGCACAGGCCGCGCATCTCGAAGACGAAAGTTTCCACTAGTGAGTGAGACAACGCACGACGCCACGGTCGCGGTGAGCGCGCCCGCGGCGCCCGACGAGGGCCTCACGGCGAGCGAACTCGCCGCCAAGCACGGGCTGAGCGTGAGCGGCGCCCGGCCGTCCCTCATCGAGTACGTCCGTCAGCTCTGGGACCGGCGGCACTTCATCCTCGCCTTCTCCCGGGCGAAGCTGACCGCCCAGTACAGCCAGGCCAAGCTCGGCCAGCTGTGGCAGGTCGCCACACCGCTGCTGAACGCGGCCGTGTACTTCTTCATCTTCGGCCTGCTGCTGGAGGCCGACCGGGGCATGTCCCGCGAGGTGTACATCCCGTTCCTGGTCACGGGCGTGTTCGTGTTCACCTTCACGCAGAGCTCGGTGATGGCGGGCGTACGCGCGATCTCCGGCAACCTCGGACTGGTCCGCGCCCTGCACTTCCCGCGCGCCTCGCTGCCCATCTCCTTCGCGCTCCAGCAGCTCCAGCAGCTGCTGTTCTCGATGATCGTGCTGTTCGCCGTCGCGATCGGCTTCGGCAGCTACCCGGACCTGTCCTGGGCGCTGATCGTGCCCGTGCTGGCCCTGCAGTTCTGCTTCAACACCGGCCTCGCGATGATCATGGCCCGGGCCGGAGCCAAGACGCCGGACCTCGCGCAGCTGATGCCGTTCGTGATGCGGACGTGGATGTACGCGTCCGGGGTGATGTTCTCCATCCCGATCTTCCTCAAGGACAAGCCGGACTGGATCGCGAACCTCCTCCAGTGGAACCCGGCCGCGATCTACATGGACCTGATGCGCTTCTCCCTCATCGACGGCTACGGCTCGGAGAACCTCCCCGACCACGTGTGGGCGGTCGCGGCCGGCTGGGCCGTGCTGTTCGCCCTCGGTGGCTTCGTGTACTTCTGGAAGGCGGAGGAGAGGTACGGCCGTGGCTGAGCAGAAACAGGACGCACGGATTCCCACCGTCATCGCGGACGACCTGCACATCGTCTACCGCGTCAACGGCGCCAAGACCGGCAAGGGCAGCGCCACTGCCGCTCTCAGCCGCATGCTCAAGCGAGGCTCCGACGACGCGGAGCGGGGCGTGCGCAAGGTGCACGCCGTGCGGGGCGTCTCCTTCGTGGCCTACCGCGGTGAGGCCATCGGTCTGATCGGCTCCAACGGCTCCGGCAAGTCGACCCTGCTGCGGGCCATCGCGGGACTGCTGCCCGCCGAGCAGGGCAAGGTCTACACCGACGGCCAGCCCTCGCTGCTCGGCGTCAACGCGGCCCTGATGAACGACCTCACCGGCGAGCGGAACGTCATATTGGGCGGGCTCGCCATGGGTATGTCCCGCGAGGAGATCAAGGACCGCTACCAGCAGATCGTCGACTTCTCCGGCATCAACGAGAAGGGCGACTTCATCACCCTGCCCATGCGCACCTACTCGTCCGGTATGGCGGCCCGGCTCCGCTTCTCCATCGCCGCGGCCAAGGACCATGACGTCCTGATGATCGACGAGGCCCTCGCCACCGGCGACAGGAAGTTCCAGAAGCGCTCCGAGGACCGCATCCGGGAGCTGCGCAAGGAAGCCGGCACGGTGTTTCTGGTCAGCCACAACAACAAGTCGATCCGCGACACCTGCAACCGTGTCCTGTGGCTGGAACGCGGCGAGCTGCGCATGGACGGCCCGACCGACGAGGTGCTCAAGGAGTACGAGAAGTTCACGGGCAAGTAGCCGGGTTCGGCCAGGGCCCCGACGGAACTGTTCCGGCGGGGCCCGGCGTCTGCAAAGGAAACGTCAACGCCGGCCCATCTCAGGAATCTTGGGGCCAATCGGTGTGTTCTCGTGATGCACAGGACACCCTGGCGAACCGCGACACGTTGTACAACGTAAGCTGTACCGGTCCCGAAACACGGCAATCAGGGCGATAATGCGCGACACCGCTCGTCGGGCCGCCGTGCGGACGGCTGGGCGGCGTGTCCGAAATAGTGTGTATTGGGTCGGCAGTGTAGAACGGGAGATGTGACGGCGATGGCTACGGAAACTCCCCAGCTCCACGCAGCACGTGCCGTCCCCGCTCCGGGCAGTCGGCGGTGACGGGAACCGGCACGGCCCGCGCCCTCGATCCGGAGCGCGGCACCCTCGACAAGGCCGCGGGTGAGAACTTCCCGGTGGCCCCGTTCTTCCTGCCCCGGGCCTGGCGCCAGGACCTCATGGCCGTCTACGGCTTCGCCCGCCTCGTCGACGACATCGGCGACGGCGACCTGGCCCCCGGCGGAGCCGACGCCCGCCTGCTCGGCGTGTCCCCCGAGGAGGCCGAGGACCGGCCGGCCCTGCTGGACGCGTTCGAGGCGGACCTGCGCAGGGTCTTCGACTCGACCCCGCACCACCCCCTGCTGCGCCGCCTCCAGCCGACCGTCCGCCGCCGCTCGCTCACCCCCGAGCCGTTCCTCGGCCTGATCGCCGCCAACCGCCAGGACCAGCTGGTCAGGCGGTACGAGACCTACGACGACCTCCTCGCGTACTGCGAGCTGTCCGCCAACCCCGTCGGCCGTCTCGTCCTCGCCGTCACCGGCACCTCCTCGCCCGAGCGGATCCGCCGCTCCGACATGATCTGCACGGCCCTCCAGATCGTCGAGCACCTCCAGGACGTGGCCGAGGACCTCGGAAGCGACCGTGTTTACCTGCCCGCCGCCGACATGAAGCGTTTTCATGTCCAGGAGGCGGATCTCGCCACGAAAACCGCCGGAGCGTCGGTCCGTGCGTTGATTGCGTACGAAGCGCAAAGGGCCCTGGACCTCCTGAATGAAGGCGCCCCCCTGGTGGGTAGCGTCCACGGCAGGCTGAAGCTGCTGCTCGCAGGGTTCGTGGCAGGGGGAAGGGCGGCCGTCCGCGCGATCGCCGCCGCCGACTACGACGTACTTTCCGGCCCGCCCAAGCCCGGCAAGGTCCGGTTGCTGCGTGAGGTGGGCGTGACTCTGCGAGGAGAGGGGTGATCCGGACCGTGGAGTCGGAACCACACGCGTCCCCACCGGTACTCGCCGCCTACAGCTACTGCGAGGCCGTCACCGGGCGGCAGGCCCGTAACTTCGCCTACGGCATCCGGCTGCTGCCGGCGCCCCAGCGGCGTGCGATGTCGGCGCTGTACGCGTTCTCGCGGCGGGTCGACGACATCGGCGACGGCGCGCTCGCCGGTGACGTCAAGGTCGCCAGGCTGGAGGAGACCCGGGCGCTGCTCACCCGGATCCGCGAGGGCGAGGTCGACGAGGACGACACCGACCCGGTCGCCGTCGCCCTCACCCACGCCGCCGGGCACTTCCCCATCCCGCTCGGCGGGCTCGACGAACTCATCGACGGCGTCCTGATGGACGTCCGCGGTGAGACCTACGAGACCTGGGACGACCTGAAGGTCTACTGCCGCTGTGTGGCGGGTGCCATCGGGCGCCTCTCGCTCGGGGTGTTCGGCACCGAACCGGGGGCGCGCGGCGTCGACCGCGCGCCCGAGTATGCCGACACGCTCGGGCTCGCGCTCCAGCTCACCAACATCCTCAGGGACGTCCGCGAGGACGCCGTGGGCGGCCGTACCTACCTGCCCGCCGACGACCTCGCCAAGTTCGGCTGCTCGGCCGGCTTCAGCGGGCCACGGCCGCCGGAGGGCTCCGACTTCGCGGGCCTCGTCCACTTCGAAGTGCGACGGGCCCGCGCTCTGTTCGCCGAGGGCTACCGGCTGCTCCCGATGCTCGACCGGCGCAGCGGCGCGTGCGTCGCCGCCATGGCCGGCATCTACCGCCGCCTCCTCGACCGCATCGAGCGCGACCCGGAGGCCGTGCTGCGCGGCCGCGTCTCCCTGCCCGGCCGGGAGAAGGCCTACGTCGCGGTGCGCGGCCTCTCCGGCCTGGACGCCCGGCACGTGACCCGACGGGCCGTCAGGAGGCGTGTGTGACGAACGAACGGACGCGCGGTCAGGTCCCCGGCGGTCTCCGCCGCGGGGCGACGCCGTGCGGCGGCGCACGCGTGCGCCGCGCGGCCGGACAGGTGCTCGCCAGGAGTGTCACCCCCCGGCCCCCGTACGGCTGCTGCGCGCGGCCGGGGTCAGGGAGACCGCCCGGAGCGGGGCGCGTCTCCGCCGGCCAGGTGACGCACGGCGTCACCCCGCCGTGCGACCGGAGTGTCCGCCGTGTGGCCGAGCGATTGTTCGTCCTGGCCGGTCGTGGTGGTGAGGTGACGCGTGGCGGTGTCCTGCTGTGCGGGCGGAGTGTTTGCCGCGCGGCCGCGTACTCGTTCGTCCCGGCCCGGTCGCGCGAACGCGTAGCGGTCGGCGGTGCGTCGTGCCCCGGCGCCGCCGGGGACAAGCGGCGGGCAACCCTCCGGCGTGCGGTCGCGTCCCTGACTGAGATGGTCGGCCGTGCGTCATTCGAGCCGCACGGCCGCCGCGCAGGGGAGGGTGCACGATGACCCACGGCACGCGGCCCGAGGGGCCGGACGGACGGCACGCCGTCGTGGTGGGCGGCGGGCTCGCCGGTGTCACCGCCGCGCTCGCGCTCGCCGACGCGGGAGTGCGCGTCACCCTGCTGGAGTCCCGGCCGAGACTCGGCGGGCTGGCTTTCTCCTTCCAGCGCGGCGAGCTCACCGTCGACAACGGACAGCACGTCTACCTTCGCTGCTGCACCGCCTACCGCTGGTTCCTCGACCGCGTCGAGGGCGCCGCACTCGCCCCGCTGCAGGACCGGCTCGACGTACCCGTCCTGGACGCCGAGCGGCCCGCGGGGCGCCGGCTCGGCAGGCTGCGGCGCGACGCGCTGCCCGTCCCCCTGCACCTGGGCCGCAGCCTCGCCTCCTACCCGCACCTGTCGCTCGCCGACCGCGCCCGGGTGGGCAGGGCCGCGCTCGCGCTCAAAGCACTCGACCTCGCCGATCCGGCCCTGGACACGCAGGACTTCGGCGGCTGGCTGGCCGCGCACGGCCAGTCCGCGCGGGCCGTCGAGGCCCTGTGGGACCTGGTCGGGGTCGCCACCCTCAACGCGGTCGCCGGGGACGCCTCCCTGGGGCTCGCCGCGATGGTGTTCAAGACCGGTCTGCTCTCCGACCCGGGCGCGGCCGACATCGGCTGGGCGCACGTCCCGCTCGGCGAGCTGCACGACCGGCTGGCCCGCAAGGCGCTCGACTCCGCGGGCGTCCGCATCGAGCTCCGCACCCGGGTCACCTCCGTCTCCGGTAACGGGGACGGCCGCTGGAGCGTCCAGGTGCCGGGCGAGACGCTGGACGCCGACGCGGTGGTGCTCGCCGTACCGCAGCGCGAGACCCACGACCTGCTTCCCGCCGGTGCCCTCGACGCCCCCGAACGGCTCCTGGAGATCGGCACCGCGCCCATCCTCAACGTCCATGTGGTCTACGACCGGAAGGTGCTGACCCGGCCGTTCTTCGCCGCGCTCGGCAGCCCGGTGCAGTGGGTCTTCGACCGCACCGCGGCATCCGGTCTGCGTGACGGGCAGTACCTCGCCCTGTCCCAGTCGGCGGCCCAGGACGAGATCGACCAGCCCGTGGCCGTGCTCCGCGAGCGGTACCTGCCCGAACTGGAGCGCCTGCTGCCGCTCACCCGCGGTGCCGAAGTGAGGGACTTCTTCGTCACCCGGGAGCGCACCGCGACGTTCGCTCCCACCCCCGGCGTCGGGCGCCTCAGGCCCGGCGCCCGCACCAAGGCATCCGGCCTCTGTCTGGCCGGAGCGTGGACCGCCACAGGGTGGCCCGCGACCATGGAGAGTGCGGTCCGCAGTGGCGTCGGCGCGGCGGACGCCGTGCTGGACGCCCTGGGCCGGCCCCGCCCTCGCCACCTCTTCGAGTTCGAGGAGGCGGCGTGACGCTCGATCAGGGCAACGCGGCGGGCGGCCCCCGCACCCTCGGTACCGCAACAAGAGGAGAGACTGTGCCCACTGTGCCCCCGGCCTCGAAGGCCGCTCGAGAGACCGCGGTGGACGTGGCCGCGCTCCTGGAGCGCGGCCGGACCCTGGCCTCGCCGGTACTGCGGGCGGCCATCGACCGCCTGGCACCTCCCATGGACACTGTTGCCGCCTACCACTTCGGATGGATCGACGCCCAGGGCAGGCCGGCCGAGGGCGACGGCGGCAAGGCCGTGCGCCCCGCCCTCGCCGTGCTGTCCGCCGAGGTCATGTCCGCCGCCCCCGAGACCGGCATCCCCGGCGCCGTCGCCGTGGAACTCGTCCACAACTTCTCCCTCCTCCACGACGACCTGATGGACGGCGACGAACAGCGCCGGCACCGCGACACCGTGTGGAAGGTGCACGGCCCCGCCCAGGCCATCCTGGTCGGCGACGCCCTGTTCGCCCTCGCCAACGAGATGCTCCTCGAACTCGGCACCGTCGAGGCCGGCCGCGCCACCCGCCGGCTGACCACCGCCACCCGCGCCCTGATCGACGGTCAGGCCCAGGACATCTCCTACGAGCACCGCGACCGCGTCACGGTCGAGGAGTGCCTGGAGATGGAGGGCAACAAGACCGGCGCCCTGCTCGCCTGCGCCAGCTCCATCGGCGCGGTCCTCGGCGGCGCCGACGACCGCACCGCCGACACCCTCGAGAGGTACGGCTACCACCTGGGCCTCGCCTTCCAGGCCGTCGACGACCTCCTCGGCATCTGGGGCGACCCGGACTCGACCGGCAAGCAGACCTGGAGCGACCTGCGCCAGCGCAAGAAGTCGCTGCCGGTGGTGGCCGCGCTCGCGGCGGGCGGGTCCGCCTCCGAGAGGCTCGGCGAGATCCTCGCCGCCGACGCCAAGAGCAGCGACTTCGAGAACTTCTCCGAGGAGGAGTTCGCGGCCCGGGCCGCCCTCATCGAGGAAGCCGGCGGCCGCGAGTGGACCGCCGACGAGGCGCGCCGTCAGCACACCATCGCCATCGAAGCCCTCGACGCCATCGACATGCCCGACCGGGTGCGGGACCAGTTCACGGCGCTCGCCGACTTCGTTGTCGTACGAAAGAGATGATCACTATCGGCCGAATAGCCCTCGCGTAGTCGCCGGCCGGTGCCGCGAGACACCACGGAGCACCGGCCGACGGCGGACCCACAGCAGCTGCACACCTTGCACCACTGCACGAAGGGGAAGCCATGACAGCGACGACCGACGGAAGCACCGGGGCCCTGCCACCCCGCGCCGACGCGGCCAGCGAACACGACATCGAGACCCCCGAGGCGGCCGGGGTACGAGAAGCCGCCGCACACGCCGCACGGCGCGCCACCGACTTCCTGCTCTCCCGCCAGGACGCCCAGGGCTGGTGGAAGGGCGACCTCGAGACCAACGTCACGATGGACGCCGAGGACCTGATGCTACGTCAGTTCCTCGGGATCCTCGACGAGAAGACCGCACAGGCCGCGGCGCTCTTCATCCGCGGCGAGCAGCGCGAGGACGGCACGTGGGTCTCCTTCTACGGCGGACCGGGCGAACTCTCCACCACCATCGAGGCGTACGTCGCCCTGCGCCTGGCCGGTGACGCGCCGGACTCCCCGCACCTGGCGAAGGCCTCCGCCTGGATCCGCGAGCAGGGCGGCATCGCCGCGGCCCGGGTCTTCACCCGGATCTGGCTGGCCCTGTTCGGCTGGTGGAAGTGGGAGGACCTGCCCGAACTCCCGCCGGAGCTCATCTGGTTCCCGAAGTGGATGCCGCTCAACATCTACGACTTCGGCTGCTGGGCCCGGCAGACCATAGTGCCGTTGACGATCGTCTCCGCGAAGCGGCCGGTACGTCCCGCGCCCTTCCCGCTCGACGAGCTGCACACCGACCCCGGCCGGCCCGACCCGCCCAGACCCCTCGCGCCGGTGTTCAGCTGGGACGGGGCCTTCCAGCGCATGGACAAGGGCCTGCACGCCCTGCGGAAGATGGCGCCACGCAGACTGCGCCGAGCCGCCATGAACAGCGCCGCCCGCTGGATCGTCGAGCGGCAGGAGAACGACGGCTGCTGGGGCGGCATCCAGCCCCCCGCCGTGTACTCGATCATCGCCCTGCACCTGCTCGGCTACGACCTTCAGCACCCCGTGATGCGCGAGGGCCTGGCCTCCCTGGACCGGTTCGCCGTGTGGCGCGAGGACGGGGCCCGGATGATCGAGGCCTGCCAGTCGCCGGTGTGGGACACCTGCCTGGCCGCGATCGCGCTCGTCGACGCCGGACTGCCCGCCGACCACCCGCAGTTGGTGAAGGCGGCGGACTGGATGCTGGGCGAGGAGATCGTCCGCCCCGGTGACTGGTCGGTGCGCCGGCCCGGGCTGCCGCCCGGCGGCTGGGCGTTCGAGTTCCACAACGACAACTACCCCGACATCGACGACACCGCCGAGGTGATCCTCGCGCTGCGCCGGATCACCCACCACGACCCGGTGCGGGTCGACAAGGCCGTGGGGCGCGGGATGCGCTGGACCCTCGGCATGCAGTCGAAGAACGGGGCGTGGGCCGCCTTCGACGTCGACAACACCAGCCCGTTCCCGAACCGGCTGCCGTTCTGCGACTTCGGCGAGGTCATCGACCCGCCCTCCGCCGACGTCACCGCGCACGTCGTCGAGATGCTCGCGGTGGAGGGCCTCGCCCACGACCCGCGCACCCGGCGCGGCATCGAGTGGCTGCTGGCGGAGCAGGAACCGGACGGCTCGTGGTTCGGACGCTGGGGCGTCAACTACGTCTACGGCACGGGATCCGTCGTCCCCGCCCTGGTCGCGGCCGGCATCCCCGGGGCGCACCCGGCGATCCGGCGGGCGGTGAGCTGGCTGGAGTCGGTCCAGAACGACGACGGCGGCTGGGGCGAGGACCTGCGCTCCTACAAGTACCCCAAGGAGTGGAGCGGCAGGGGCGCCTCGACCGCCTCCCAGACGGCATGGGCCCTGATGGCCCTGCTCGCGGCGGGGGAGCGGGACTCCAAGGCCGTCGAACGCGGCGTCGAATGGCTCGCCGCCACCCAGCGGGAGGACGGCTCCTGGGACGAGCCGTACTTCACGGGGACGGGCTTCCCCTGGGACTTCTCGATCAACTACCACCTCTACCGGCAGGTGTTCCCGCTCACCGCGCTCGGCCGGTACGTCCACGGGGAGCCCTTCGCCGACCGGCTCCAGGACAGCTGATGAGCACCCGGCCCGCCCCGGCCCCGCTGCTGATCGCCTGCGCGCTCGGCATCGAGCAGCTCGCCCTGCGGGCGGGGGAGCGCGGCGGCGCGGGCGGGCCGGTGACCGTGCTGCGCACGGGCATGGGGCCCGCGGCGGCCGAGCGGTCCGTCACCCGGATGCTCGCCGACACGGCCCTGCGCGACGCCGCCGTCCTGGCCACCGGCTTCTGCGCGGGACTCGCCCCCGGCATGCACCCCGGGGACCTGGTCGTCGCCGAGGAGACCCGCGACCCGCACGGCACGACCGCCTGTGTGGGGACCGAGCGGCTGGTCAAGGAGCTGGCCCGCGCCGTGCCCGGACGGACCGTGCACACCGGTCCGCTCACCGGCTCCGACCATGTCGTGCGCGGCCACGAACGCTCCGATCTGTTCGCGACCGGCGCGATCGCGGTCGACATGGAGTCCGCTGCCACGCTGCTGAGCGCCGTGCGCGCGGGCGAGCGCCCGGTTGCGGCCGTCCGGGTGGTCGTGGACGCTCCTGAACATGAACTGGTCCGGATCGGCACGGTGCGCGGTGGAATATCAGCTTTCCGTGTCCTTCGCTCCGTCTTTCCCGCTTATCTCGAATGGCACCGTTCCTTGCTGCTCCCCAGGAGGTGAGCCAGATGGCCATGCCGCTCCGACAGTCCATCAAGGTCGCTACGTACTTGGCTGAACAGAAGCTTCGCCGGCGGGACAAGTTCCCGCTCATCGTCGAGCTGGAGCCGCTGTACGCCTGCAACCTCAAGTGCGAGGGGTGCGGCAAGATCCAGCACCCGGCCGGGGTGCTCAAGCAGCGGATGCCGGTCGCCCAGGCGGTGGGGGCGGTGCTGGAGTCCGGTGCCCCGATGGTGTCCATCGCCGGCGGCGAGCCGCTGATGCACCCGCAGATCGACGAGATCGCGCGTCAGCTGGTGGACAGGCGGAAGTACGTCTTCCTGTGCACCAACGCACTGCTCCTGCGCAAGAAGATGGACAAGTTCAAGCCCTCCCCGTACTTCGCCTTCGCCGTGCACATCGACGGGCTGCGCGAGCGGCACGACGAGTCGGTGGCGAAGGAGGGCGTGTTCGACGAGGCCGTGGAGGCCATCAAGGAGGCCAAGCGGCGCGGCTTCCGGGTGACCACGAACTCGACCTTCTTCAACACCGACACCCCGCAGACCGTCGTGGAGGTGCTGAACTTCCTCAACGACGACCTGAAGGTCGACGAGATGATGATCTCGCCCGCCTACGCCTACGAGAAGGCCCCCGACCAGGAGCACTTCCTGGGCGTGGAGCAGACCCGCGAGCTGTTCAGGAAGGCCTTCGCGGGCGGCAACCGGCGCCGCTGGCGGCTCAACCACTCGCCGCTCTTCCTCGACTTCCTGGAGGGCAAGGTCGACTTCCCGTGCACCGCGTGGGCGATCCCGAACTACTCCCTCTTCGGCTGGCAGCGCCCCTGCTACCTGATGAGCGACGGGTACGTGCCGACGTACCGGGAACTGGTCGAGGACACCGACTGGGACAAGTACGGCCGTGGCAAGGACCCGCGCTGCGCCAACTGCATGGCGCACTGCGGCTACGAGCCCACCGCCGTCCTCGCCACCATGGGGTCCCTGAAGGAGTCGCTGCGCGCCATGCGCGAGACGGTCTCGGGAAACCGGGAGTGACGCCATGACCGCCGTCCCCCTGGGGGTCCCCGAGGTACCGGCCCGGCCGATCGCGGAGCGGCGCGTCTCGCGCCGGATCCAGGTCGGTCCGGTGGCGGTCGGCGGCGGGGCCCCGGTGTCGGTGCAGTCGATGACGACGACCCGCACCTCCGACATCGGCGCGACCCTCCAGCAGATCGCCGAGCTCACCGCGTCCGGCTGCCAGATCGTCCGGGTCGCCTGCCCCACGCAGGACGACGCGGACGCGCTGGCGACCATCGCCCGCAAGTCGCAGATCCCGGTCATCGCCGACATCCACTTCCAGCCCAAGTACGTCTTCGCCGCCATCGAGGCGGGCTGCGCCGCCGTCCGCGTCAACCCCGGCAACATCAAGCAGTTCGACGACCGGGTCAAGGAGATCGCCAAGGCCGCCCAGGACCACGGCACCCCGATCCGGATCGGCGTCAACGCCGGGTCGCTGGACCGGCGGCTGCTCCAGAAGTACGGCAGGGCGACACCGGAGGCGCTCGTCGAGAGCGCGCTGTGGGAGGCGTCCCTGTTCGAGGAGCACGGCTTCCGGGACATCAAGATCTCCGTCAAGCACAACGACCCGGTCGTGATGATCGAGGCGTACCGGCAGCTCGCGGAGGAGTGCGACTATCCGCTGCACCTGGGCGTGACGGAGGCGGGCCCGGCCTTCCAGGGCACGATCAAGTCGGCGGTGGCCTTCGGGGCGCTGCTGTCGAGGGGCATCGGCGACACCATCCGGGTGTCGCTGTCGGCGCCGCCGGCCGAGGAGGTCAAGGTCGGCATCCAGATCCTGGAGTCCCTGGGGCTCAGGCAGCGGCGGCTGGAGATCGTCTCCTGCCCGTCCTGCGGCCGCGCCCAGGTCGACGTCTACAAGCTCGCCGACGAGGTCACGGCCGGACTCGAAGGCATGGAGGTGCCGTTGCGCGTCGCCGTCATGGGCTGTGTGGTCAACGGCCCCGGCGAGGCCCGGGAGGCCGATCTGGGGGTGGCCTCCGGCAACGGCAAGGGCCAGATCTTCGTCAAGGGCGAGGTCATCAAGACCGTCCCCGAGTCGAAGATCGTCGAGACGCTGATCGAAGAGGCGATGAAGATCGCCGAGCAGATGGAGCAGGACGGCGTGGGGTCGGGGGAGCCGGCCGTCACCGTGAGCTGAGCAGCACGGATTTCGAAGGGGGCCCGAGCGTGACGATTCTGGAGAGCATCCGGGGACCACGTGATCTGAAGGCGCTGTCCGAGGCGGAACTGGGGGAACTGTCCGACGAGATCAGGGAGTTCCTGGTGCACGCGGTCGCCAGGACCGGCGGGCACCTGGGACCCAACCTGGGCGTGGTCGAGCTGACCGTCGCCCTGCACCGGGTGTTCGAGTCACCGGTCGACCGCATCCTGTGGGACACCGGCCACCAGAGCTACGTCCACAAACTGCTCACCGGACGCCAGGACTTCTCCAAGCTGCGCGGCAAGGGCGGCCTGTCCGGCTATCCCTCTCGCGAGGAGTCCGAGCACGACGTCATCGAGAACAGCCACGCCTCCACGGCGCTCGGCTGGGCCGACGGACTCGCCAAGGCCCGCCAGGTGCGGGGGGAGAAGGGCCATGTCGTCGCGGTGATCGGCGACGGCGCCCTGACCGGCGGCATGGCCTGGGAGGCGCTGAACAACATCGCCGCGGCCAGGAACCGCCCGCTGATCATCGTCGTCAACGACAACGAACGCTCCTACGCCCCGACCATCGGCGGCCTCGCCAACCACCTCGCGACGCTGCGCACGACCGACAGCTACGAGCGGGTGCTGGCCTGGGGCAAGGACGTGCTGCAAGGCACGCCCCTGGTGGGCAACACCCTCTACGAGGCGCTGCACGGAGCGAAGAAGGGCTTCAAGGACGCGTTCGCGCCGCAGGGCCTCTTCGAGGACCTGGGCCTGAAGTACCTCGGGCCGATCGACGGGCACGACATCGGGGCCGTGGAGTCCGCGCTGCGGCGCGCGAAACGCTTCCACGGGCCGGTCCTCGTCCACTGCCTCACGGAGAAGGGCCGCGGCTACGAACCCGCCGTCGCCCACGAGGAGGACCACTTCCACACCGTCGGCGTGATGGACCCTCTGACCTGCGAGCCGCTCGCGCCGTCGGGCGGCCCTTCCTGGACCTCCGTGTTCGGCGAGGAGATCGTGCGGATCGGCGAGGAACGGGACGACGTGGTCGCGATAACGGCCGCCATGCTGCACCCGGTCGGTCTGGGCAGGTTCGCGGAGCGTTTCCCGGACCGGGTGTGGGACGTCGGCATCGCCGAGCAGCACGCCGCCGTCTCCGCGGCGGGCCTGGCGACGGGCGGCCTGCACCCGGTCGTCGCCGTCTACGCCACCTTCCTCAACCGCGCCTTCGACCAGCTCCTGATGGACGTGGCCCTGCACCGCTGCGGGGTGACCTTCGTGCTGGACCGGGCCGGCGTCACCGGCGTCGACGGCGCCTCCCACAACGGCATGTGGGACATGTCCGTCCTCCAGGTCGTCCCGGGCCTCAGGATCGCCGCGCCCCGCGACGCCGACCAGCTGCGCCTTCAGTTGCGCGAGGCGGTCGCCGTCGACGACGCGCCGACCCTGCTGCGGTTCCCCAAGGAGTCCGTCGGCCCGTCGATCCCGGCGGTCGACCGGGTGGGCGGACTCGACGTGCTGCACCGTTCTCCCCGACCGGGAGTGCTCCTGGTGGCCGTCGGGGTCATGGCGCCCGTCTGCCTCCAGGCCGCCGAGCTGCTTCAGGCCCGCGGCATCGGCTGCACCGTCGTCGACCCCCGCTGGGTCAAACCCGTGGACCCGGCGCTCCCGGCCCTCGCCGCCGCACACCGCCTGGTCGCCGTCGTCGAGGACAACAGCCGGGCGGCCGGGGTCGGTTCGGCCGTCGCGCTGGCCCTCGGCGACGCCGACGTCGATGTCCCCGTACGGCGCTTCGGGATCCCGGAGCAGTTCCTCGCGCACGCCAAGCGCGGCGAGGTGCTCGCCGACATCGGCCTGACACCCGTGGAGATCGCAGGGCGGATCAGCGCGAGCCTGACCGTCAAGGAAGAGCTGTCCAAGGAGCCACAGGAATGACAACCGCCGAACCCGCGTCGGAGTCGTCGCAGGCCGGGGCGTTCGACCTCGGCGAGCTGCTGGCCGAACGCGGAGCCGAGCGCTACGAGCTGCACACCCGGTACCTCAACCACCAGCTCCCGCGCATGCTGCACACCATCGGCTTCGACAAGGTCTACGAGCGCGCCGAGGGCGCCTACTTCTACGACGCGGACGGCAACGACTACCTGGACATGCTCGCCGGGTTCGGGGTCATGGGGCTCGGCCGCCACCACCCCGTCGTGCGCAAGGCACTGCACGACGTCCTCGACGCCGGACTCGCCGACCTCACGCGTTTCGACTGTCAGCCACTGCCCGGCCTGCTGGCGGAGAAGCTGCTCGCGCACAGTCCGCACCTGGACCGGGTGTTCTTCGGCAACAGCGGCACGGAGGCGGTGGAGGGCGCGCTGAAGTTCGCCCGGTTCGTCACCGGCCGGCCCAGGATCCTGTACTGCGCGCACGCCTTCCACGGCCTGACCACCGGCTCCCTCTCCGTCAACGGCGAGTCCGGCTTCCGGGACGGCTTCGCCCCGCTGCTGCCCGACACGGCCGTACCACTCGGCGACCTCGACGCGCTGGAGCGGGAGGTGAGGAAGGGCGACGTCGCCGCCCTGATCGTGGAGCCGATCCAGGGCAAGGGCGTGCTGGCGCCCTCGCCCGGCTATCTGCGGGCCGCCCAGGAGCTGCTGCACCGGCACAAGGCGCTGCTCATCGCCGACGAGGTGCAGACGGGCCTCGGCCGGACCGGCGACTTCTACGGCTACCAGCACGAGGAGGGCGTGGAACCCGACCTGGTGTGCGTGGCCAAGGCGCTCTCCGGCGGCTATGTGCCCGTGGGCGCCACCCTCGGCAAGGACTGGATCTTCAAGAAGGTCTACTCGTCGATGGACCGGGTGCTGGTCCACTCGGCGAGCTTCGGGTCCAACGCACAGGCCATGGCGGCGGGACTCGCGGTGCTGTCGGTGCTGGAGGACGAGCAGATCGTCGCGGGCGTGCGCGGCACCGGGGAACTGCTCAGATCGCGGCTCGCGGCGCTGACGGACAAGTACGAGATGCTCGCCGACGTGCGCGGGCGGGGCCTGATGATCGGGATCGAGTTCGGCCGGCCGAAGTCGCTGAAGCTGCGTGGCCGCTGGGCCATGCTCCAGGCCGCGCGCAAGGGACTGTTCGCTCAGATGGTCGTCGTCCCGCTGCTCCAGCGGCACCGGATCCTCACCCAGGTATCCGGCGATCACATGGAGGTGATCAAGCTGATCCCGCCGCTGATCATCGGCGAACGGGAGGTGGACCGGTTCGTCGACGCCTTCACCGCCGTGATGGACGACGCGCACGACGGCGGGCTGGTCTGGGACTTCGGCAGGACGCTGGTCAGGCAGGCGGTCGCGAACCGCTGATGTGCCGCCGTTCGACGGCCGGCCCCGAGTTTTGCCTGTGAGGCAAGAAATTTGCCGCAGAGGCAAGACTCGGGCTGAATGGAGTCATGAGCTCCTCCGAGCCCGAGCGTACCTCCGGGCCGCACACCGAGTCCGGGCCGCACACCGAGTCCGGGCCGCATCCCGCGTCCGGGCCGCACACCGAGTCCGAGCCGTCCGACGGTCCGGCCGGTGCGCTGCCCGCCGTCGCGCCACGGCTGCGGGCGCTGCGGCGCCAGGCCTCCCTGACGCTGGAGGCCGCCGCCCGCGCCGCCGGGCTGTCGCCCGCGCACCTCTCCCGGCTGGAGACCGGGCAGCGCCAGCCCTCGCTGCCGATGCTGCTCGCACTCGCCCGTGTCTACGGTACGACCGTCTCCGAGCTGCTCGGTGAGACGGCCGCGGACCGGGACGCCGTGGTGCGCGCGGCCGACATGGAGCCGACCGCGGCGGGCGGCTGGACGTACTGGCAGGCCGGCGCCTCCGGGCGCGGGATGCAGGCGCTGCGCGTCCACGTCCCGTACGGCTCGCAGGGGGACATCGTGCGCGTCCATCCGGGCGAGGAGTGGCTCCATGTGCTGCGGGGGCGGCTGCGGCTGCGCCTCGGGGACACCACTCACCGGCTGGCGCCCGGCGACAGCGCGCACTTCGACTCGCTCACCCCGCACCGGATCGCCGCCGAGGACCACGACGGCGTCGAACTGCTCTTCGTCCACACCCTGTTGCAGAGTCCCACGGCCGCACTGTGCCTGGGCCCCACCCCTGGAGATCTGTCATGACCGACATGGAGGAGAAGTTTCCCCGCGCGCTGTGGGTGCGATTGCTGATCTACCTCGTGGTGGGGCACATCTTCGCCGCGTTCGTGTGGTTCCTGTTCGAGGCGGGGGCCCGCTAGCCGCGCCCCGTCATTCGAGCAGCCGCTCGCGCAGCCGCTTCCGGTCCTGCGGCGTGAGCCCGAGACCCTCCTCCAGATAGGCGTCGACACCGCCCCAGTTCTCGTCGATGGTGTCGAAGGCCGCCGTCAGGTACTCGGCGCGCGCGTCGAACAGGGGGCTGAGCAGCTCCATGACCTCGGGGGAGTAGGCCGAGGCGGCGGAACTGCTGCGGTGCACCTTGTAGCGGCGGTGCTTGGCGTTCGACTTCAGGTAGTCGTCGATGATCGCCTCGCGCTCGACGCCCAGGGCGAGCAGCGTCACCGCGATGGACAGGCCCGCGCGGTCCTTGCCCGCCGCGCAGTGCATCAGCGCGGGGACGCTGTCCTCCGCGAGCGCGTGCAGCACCTGGGAGTGCTCGGCGGTGCGGTGCTTGATGATCGTGCGGTAGGAGGCGATCATGCGGCCCGCGCCCTTGCCGTCCGAGAGGATCTCCCGCAGCTGGTCCAGGTCCCCGTCGCGGACCATCCTCCAGAACTCCGCGCCGTCGGCCGGGTCGCTCAGCGGCAGGTTCACATTGCGCACGCCCGGGAGCTCGACGTCCGGCCCTTCGAGCTTCTGGTCGGCCGCGTTGCGGAAGTCGAAGATCGTGTGCAGGCCCAGGCCGGTCAGGAACGCGGCGTCCTCCCCGGTCGCGTGCGCGAGGTGGCCGCTGCGGAAGAGCACCCCCTGCCGCACCCGACGCCCGTCCACGGTCGGCAGCCCGCCCACGTCACGGAAGTTGCGCACTCCGGCCAGCTCGGGTTCGGTCGACGGGACCTGCTGTGTCACGGGGGCTCCTCCCATTCGGCGCCCGTCGCCGCGGCTCGGCGACGGGCACCACTCGACGATACGACATGGCTGCCAGGGGCAATCAGTTGTCCACAGGCGTTGCCTGGAGCCCCCGAAGCACTCGATGATGTTGGGGCCTGGTCGCACCTGGTCGGGCTTGTTCGAATCTGTGAGGCCTTGATGCTGGACATCTCCGAAGACGGTCGTACCTGGCTCCTCTCGGGGCCGGCCAGCAGCTACGCCGTCCACGTCACCGACCGGGACGAGCTGCTGCACCTGCACTGGGGCCCGCGGATCGGCCTCGCCGACGCCGAGGCCCTCGCGGTCAGCCCCCTGCCCGACTACTGGCCTTTCGAGTCCCCGCTCGACGGACGCGAGGAGTACCCGGTCGAGGGCGGGCCCCGGTTCGTCCGCCCCGCCCTGTCCCTGCGCACCGGCGAGCGGCGCGGCACGGAGTGGACCTATGAGGGACATGACACCGAGGGCGGCGAGCTGCGGCTCCGTTTCCGCGACGGAGACCTGGCCGTCACACTGCACTACCGGATGCGCGACGACGTGATCGAGCGCCGGGTGACCCTGGAGAACCACGGTCCGGCCGTCGAGGTGCTGCGCGCCGACTCCGCCACCTGGACCCTGCCCGACCGCGACAGCTGGCGGCTGTCCCAGCTGCACGGCCGCTGGGGCGCCGAGTCCCGCCTGGAGCGCTCCCTCCTCACCCACGGCGAGAAGGTCATCGGCAGCCGCCGCGGCCACACCTCCCACCAGCACCTGCCATGGGTCGCGCTCGACACCGACGCGACCGAGGAGCGCGGCGAGGTCTACGGATGCGCCCTGGGGTGGTCCGGGTCCTGGCGGATCGCCGTGGCCCAACTCCCCGATGCCCGCGTGCAGATCACCGGCGGGGCCGGGTACGACGACTCGGGCCTGCTGGCGCTGGGCACGGGGGAGTCGTACACCACCCCCGTCTTCGCCGGGCTCTGGAGCGACGGCGGCTTCGGCGGGGCCAGCCGCGCCTGGCACGCCTACCAGCGGACCCACGTCGTCCCGGACGCGGACCAGGACCGGCCGGTGCTGTTCAACTCCTGGGAGGCCACCGAGTTCGACATCTCCGAGGAGCAGCAGCGGGCGCTCGCCGAGCGGGCCGCCGCCATGGGCGTCGAGCTGTTCGTGGTCGACGACGGCTGGTTCGGGACGCGTACGAGCGACCGGGCCGGGCTCGGTGACTGGACGCCGAACCCCGACCGCTTCCCCGGCGGGCTCAAGCCGCTCGCCGACCAGGTGCACGGCCTCGGCATGCAGTTCGGGATCTGGGTCGAACCGGAGATGGTCAATCCGGACAGCGACCTGTACCGCGCCCATCCGGACTGGGTGCAGTACCAATCGGGACGAAAGCGGACGGAATTCCGTAATCAGCTCGTACTGAACCTCGCCCGTGAGGACGTCCAGGAGTACCTCTGGGAGCAGCTCGACGGGCTGCTCTCCAGCGCCCCGATCGACTATGTCAAGTGGGACTTCAACCGCTGCTTCTCCGACGCCGGCTGGCCGGACGACCCCTACCCGCAGCGGCTGTGGGTCGACCACGTCCGGGCCCTGTACGCCCTGCTCGACCGGCTGCGGGCCGCCCACCCGGGGGTGGCCTTCGAGTCCTGCTCGGGTGGCGGTGGCCGGATCGACCTGGGTGTGCTGGGCCGCACGGACCAGGTGTGGACCTCCGACAACACCGACCCGCTCGACCGGCTCGCCATCCAGCACGGCTTCAGCCAGATCCACCCGGCCCGGGTCATGGCCGCCTGGGTCACCGACAGTCCGAACGCCATGCTCAACCATCGCGCCAGCTCCCTGCGGTTCCGGTTCGTCAGCGCCATGGCCGGTGTGCTCGGAGTCGGCGGTGACCTCACGAAGTGGACCGAGGAGGAGCTCGCGGAGGCGCGGGGCTGGGTGGAGCTCTACAAGGAGATCCGGCCCGTGGTGCAGCGCGGCGACCTCTACCGGCTGCGCGCGCCGGAAGGCGGCCTGAGCGCGGTGCAGTACGTCCTCGGCGGCGAGACCGTCGTCCTCGCCTGGCTCCACGCGCAGCGCTACGGCGAGCCCGTTCCGGCGCTCAGGCTGCACGGCCTCGACCCGTCGGCGACGTACGAATGCCTCAAAACGGGCGAAGTTCACCGAGGGGCCGTGCTGCTCCATCACGGATTGCGGGTCGGTCTGCGCGGGGACCTGGACGCCACGGTCGTCCGGCTTAAGCGGAAGTAGTCGTTCTGTCCGAATAAGGCGCTTCGGTGGCTTCGATATAACGTGCCCCAAAAGTAAAGGAGATGGGGTTCAGGTGTGTGGGCATCGTCATATTCGTGACGATGTGTTGTCGCCATGTTCACGTAATTCTGGCGATATTCAGGGCCTTTGAGGGGAGCGGGAGGCCGGCAATCCACGCTCGGTGACGGGAAATGTGCCGACGCGTCAAGGAAAACGCCGTCATGCGCAACCGCAAGCTTGTCCCATTGCGTCTTGGTCGCTTACGTTCCACACCAATCCGGACGGACGCCCAATCCTGCCGCCGCCCGGAGCCCGCACACACTGACCCGTGAACGGCAGGAGCGGGGGACCCACAGGTACGACGCCTGTTCCGGTTCCCGGAACGGCTTGGGGTTAAGCCGCGCCTCGGCGCGGCCGGGCATCTCCAGCCCGAACCCGACAGCTCACCTCGCAGGCGCCGGAGAGGAATTCGCCATGCCCGCGAAGGGTAAGCACCGCCGTCCCAAGACCCAGCGTTTCACCCGCTCCATAGCCGTCGCCGGAACCGGCGGCGCCGCCCTCGCCCTTCCCCTCATGGGGGCCGCCGGCGCCCACGCCGCCACTGTGCAGTCCGCCCCGGAAAAGGCCGTCCAGTCCGCTCCGGCCGCCGAGAAGACGACCGCCGAAAAGGCCACGGGTGACCACACCTACACGGTGAAGGCCGGTGACTGGCTCGCGAAGATCGCCGACGACCAGCACGTCAGCGGCGGCTGGAAGAAGCTCTACGCGGACAACCGCGACGCCATCGGCGACGACCCGTCGCTGATCCACCCGGGCCTGAAGCTCTCCGTCGGTGAGAAGGCGGCGAGCGCGCCCGAGGCGAAGCCGTCCGCGCCGAAGGCGTCGGCCGAGAAGTCGTCCGCCGCCGAGTCGTCCCCCAAGACCGGCACCGCCGCGAAGCCCGCCGCGGCCAAGCCGGCCGCCGAGACCAGCGCCGGTGGCTTCACCCTCCCGGTGGACGGGGCCACCGTCGGCACTCCGTACCACATGTCGGGCAGCATGTGGTCCAGCGGCTACCACACCGGCGTCGACTTCGTCGTCCCGACGGGTACCTCCCTCAAGGCCGTCGGCGCGGGCACGGTCGTCTCCGCGGGCTGGGGCGGCGCGTACGGCAACCAGGTCGTCATCCAGCTCGAGGACGGCAAGTACGCGCAGTACGCCCACCTGTCCCAGCTCTCCGTCTCGGCCGGCCAGACCGTGACGGCCGGGCAGCAGGTCGGCCTGTCCGGCGCCACCGGCAACGTCACCGGACCGCACCTGCACTTCGAGATCCGCACCACGCCGGACTACGGCTCGGACGTGGACCCGGTCGCCTACCTGCGCGCGCACGGCGTCTCCGTCGGCTGACCGACCGCACCACCTGCCTGACACGCCTCCGAAGGCCGGGCCCCGATCCCCGGGTCCGGCCTTCGGTGTGCGCGCGGCGGCGATCGCCTCAAGGGATCGACAGCGGGCGGCAGTTGGGCCACAGTGATCCCGTCGTGAGTGCAAGCGCTTTCTGAAGGAGCTGTGTCCCGTGCCGACCACCCGCAGAACGTTCGGAGCCCTGGCCGCCGGAGCCGCGCTGGCGGCCCTCACCCCGACCGGGAGCGCCGACGCCGCACCCCGGCACCGACGCCTCGTCGCCCACGACGACTTCCGCCACGGCCTCGCCCAGTGGGTGACCGAACTCCAGACCGGCGGCACCGTCACCGCCTCCCGCGGCGTGCTGGAGATCGACGTGCCCGGCGGGGCCACCGTATGGTTCAAGCGGCGACTCCAAGGCCCGTACGTCCTCGAATACACCGCCACACCCGTCTCCGAGGGCGGGGCCAACGACCGGGTCTCGGACCTCAACAACTTCTGGAACGCGACCGACGTCCGCTCCCCGGACGACCTCTTCGCGACACCGCGCGGCGGGGCGCTCGAAGAGTACGACCACCTGACGACGTACTACGCGGGTTACGGCGCCAACTACAACACCACGACCCGGCTGCGGCGTTACGTGGGTCAGCCCGGCGTCCGTCCCCTCGTCCTCGACTACACCGAGCCGCTGCTCGTGCCGGGCGAGCCGAACCGGGTCCGGATCGTCTCCGACGGCTCGACGGTCCGGTGGTGGAACAACGGGCGGCTCGTGTTCGACTACCGCGACCCGGAGCCCTACACGGGCGGGCACTTCGCCTTCCGGACCGTGTGGAGCCACTTCCGCATCACGGGCTTCCGGGTCTGGTCGACACCCCAACATCCCTGACATGCAGCCTATTCCGGAGTTGGTGAACACTTTAGGAGTGGCTTATGTCACCGCCCGTCAACCCCTTCCTACGGTCGCGTAGGTCACATTCGAAGGTGAATCATGAGCTGCTGTGGCAGACGATTCGAAGAGTGACAGCAGAGCAGTGATCGGGTCGTACGTGGCAGTGGGGGACAGCTTCACCGAGGGCGTCGGTGATCCCGGCCCCGACGGGGCGTTCGTCGGCTGGGCCGACCGGTTCGCCGTCCTGCTCGCCGACCGCCGGCCCGAAGGCGACTTCCAGTACACCAACCTCGCCGTGCGCGGAAGGCTCCTCGACCAGATCGTGGCGGAGCAGGTCCCGCGGGCCGTCGACATGGCCCCGGACCTCGTCTCGTTCTGCGCCGGCGGCAACGACATCATCCGGCCCGGCACCGATCCGGACGAGGTGGCCGAGCGTTTCGAGCGGGCCGTGGCGCGACTCGCCGCGGTGGCGGGCACGGTCATGGTGACGACCGGGTTCGACACCCGGGGCGTGCCCGTGCTCAAGCATCTGCGCGGCAAGATCGCCACCTACAACGGGCATGTCCGGGCCATCGCCGACCGGTACGGCTGCCCGGTGCTCGACCTGTGGTCCCTGCGCAGTGTCCAGGACCGCAGGGCCTGGGACTCCGACCGGCTGCACCTGTCCCCGGAGGGGCACACCCGGGTGGCGCTCCGCGCGGGGCAGGCGCTCGGCCTCGACGTACCGGCCGACCCTGAGCAGGAATGGCCCCCGCTGCCGCCGCGCGGCACGCTCGAGGTCCGGCGCGACGACGTGCACTGGGCACGGGAGTTCCTGGTGCCGTGGATCGGGCGGCGGCTGCGCGGGGAGTCGTCGGGGGACCACGTGACGGCCAAGGGCGCGCTGTCGCCGGACGACATCAGGCTGCGGATCGCTTCGGTCGCGTGACGGTGCGGGTGCCTCCGGCGGTCGGGCCGGGGCACGGGCGCCGTCGCCGGGCTGGTGCGTCGGGCCGCGCCGGGGGCAGGCATCCTCCGGCGCGGTGCGGCGCGACGGTGCCGGACACCGGTGCTGTTCAGCCTCGGACGGGTCTGAACACTTCGTCTTCGACGCGCCGCGGTACGGCTTCCTCCTGGCCGGTGCCGCCGTCACCCCGCTCGGCGCCTCGGCTTGCCGGGCCCTTTCAGGCATGGGACAGGGCGAAGGAGACCAGGAAACCGCTGACGGTGACCAGTCCGATCGCCACATGGGCTTCCTCGAACGCCTCCGGGATCATCGTGTCGGCGACCATGGCCAGGATCGCGCCCGCGGCCACGGCTGTCACCGCCGCGATCACAGTGGTGGAGAAGCCCCCGACGACGGTGTAGCCGAGCACCGCGGAAACGACGCTCGCGGCGGCTATGGCCCCCCATACGCCGAAGACGTAGCCCTTGCCGCGTCCGGCCCTCTTCATTCCGGCCGAGCTGGACAGCCCCTCCGGGACGTTGCTGATGAACACCGCCGCCACCGTCACCATGCTGACGGCGCCGCCCTCGAGCAGGCTGACACCGATGACGGCGGATTCGGGGACGCCGTCGAGCAGCGCGCCCAGCGCCAGGGCCAAGCCGGAGCCGCCGTGCTCTTCCTCCGAGGGCTGCGCCTGATCGGAGCGATGGCCGGAACGCTTGCGGTGGCGCGCGCCGCGGCCTGCCAGCCACAGGTTGCCGACCGTGTAGGCCGCCGCCCCCGCCAGCGTTCCGACGACCGCCGGGGCGAGTCCGCCCTCCTCGTAGGCTTCGCCGACCAGTTCGAAGGACACCGCTGAGAGCAGCACGCCGGCACCGAAGGCCATCACCAACGCGATGACTTTCTGCGGCACGCGCAGCCGGTAGCCGAACACCGCTCCCAGCAGCAGCGCGGATCCGGCCAGCAGCCCCCAGCCGCCTGCTTGAATCACCTCTGGCATGGCGCCCGTCTACCCGCGCCGGGCGTGCCCACCCACGCACCCGGTGGGCTGATCGGTGGCCGGCCTGCTACGACCCGGTCGAGCCGACCGGGTGCAGGCCCAGTTCGCGGACCAGCAACTCGTCCACCCACTCCTGGGCACGGGCCCGCGGCACCGCGTCCGCGTAGGACGTCAGCTGCACGGCCAGACCGTCGAGGAGAGCGGTCAGGCGGAGGGCCGTGCCGTGCGGGTCGGGGCAGTGGAACTCGCCCGCGGCCACGCCCTCCGCGATGACCTCGGTGATGGCCGCCTTCCACTGTCGGTCGAGGTCCTGGGTGACCTCCCGCAGCGCGGGCTCGCGCAGGGCCGCCGCCCAGCCCTCGATCCACAGCCGCCAGCCCTTGGCCTGGCCCGTGGGGGCGTACCACCGGACGGCCGACCGCAGCCGGCGCAGCGCCGACGTACGGCGGCCGAGCAGCTTGCGCAGCTGCGCGAGGTCGCCCTCCGCCGCGTGCCGGAACGCGGCGGCGACCAACCGCTCCTTCGTCGAGAAGTGATAGAGCACCAGCGCGTTGCTCACGCCGAGCGCCGACGCCACGTCGGCGATCCGCACCGCCGCCACGCCCCGGGCCTCGATCTGCTCGACGGCGGCCCGCAGCAGTTCCCCGCGCCGCTCCGCCACGCTCAACCGGACTCTCGTCACGCCGTCACCCTACACACGCGCCCGCGCCCCCTCGACGCCGTGATTCGGCCGCTCCGCACGGCCCGCGGCGCCTCAGCGGTACCAGCCGAACCGGTCCGCCAGCTCCGGCAGCCGGTCCTCGACGATGGCGTGGGCGGCGGCCCGCGGAGTCGTCCCGTCGGCCTGCGCGCGGGCCAGCATCCGCTCCACCAGGGCCCGCATCGAGCGGCGCACGTGCGCGAACGCCTCCTGCGCATCGGCGCCGACGTCCCCGAACAGCGTCCACCACCACCAGGCGTTCGTCCCGGAGTTGACGACGACGTCCGGCAGCACGGTCACCCCGCGCGCGGCCAGCAGCAGCTCCGCCTCCGGCCGTACGGGCATGTTGGCCGCCTCGACCACCCAGCGGGCGGTGATCCGATCCTGGTTGCCGGCGTCGATCGCGTACGAGACGGCCGCCGGCACCAGGACGTCCGTGTCGGCCGACAGCCAGGCCTCGCCCGGCAGTTCGCGGTCGCCGGACCGCAGCGCGGAGCGGTCCACGGTCCCGTACGCGTCCCGTGCGGCGAGCAGCGCCTCGACGTCGAGGCCCGCCGGGTTGGCGATCGTGCCCTTGATGTCGGCCACGGCCACGACCGTGAGCCCAGCGCGGGTGAGGAAACGTGCGGTGGCTCCGCCCATGGTGCCCAGCCCCTGGAGGGCGACCCGCGTCCCCGTGTACGGAACGCCGGCCCGGTCCAGTGCCGTGAGGGTCGCCTCGGCGACACCGCAGCCGCCGGCCAGCTCGTCCAGCCCGATGCCGTCCACCTCGACCGCGAACGCGTCCGCGAGCCGCCGCCGTGCCTCCGCCTCGTCGTCCAGCAGCGGATACACGGCCTGGACGGAGGAGACCAGCCCCGCCTCGGCCGCGGCCCGGTCCACCAGGTCCTGGGTGAGCCCGAGGTCCTCGCCGGTCGTCCAGACGCTCTCGACGTACGGCCGCATGGCGCGCAGGTAGCGCACCAGCAGCGGGTAGGCCTCGGGGTCCCGCGGGTCGCAGTCGATGCCGCCCTTGGCGCCGCCGAGCGGGACGTAGCGGCTGTCGGGGTCGTAGTGCAGGGCTTCCTTCATGGTCATGCCGCGGGCCAGCCCGGTGACCTCCTCCAGGGTGCAGCCGGCCCGCATCCGCAGTCCGCCGCTGGCGACGCCGCGCACCAGCCGGTCGACGACGAGAAAGCCCTGGTGGCCGGTGAGGTGGTCGGTCCAGGTGAGGGACAGCAGGGGGGCGGCCATGCGGGCTCCTTCGCCGGGTTACTGAATCAGCGTTCAGTATGACCCTCGGCGGGACCCCTGTGTCCCGGTGTTGTCGGAGGGGGCGACCATAATGGAAAGCCTGACCGACTCCACCTGGAGGTACCGTGGCCGGTTCCCGTTCCCTGAGCTCCGGGCTCCGTGTGCTGCAGCCCGGGGCGTTCGGCGCGGATCCGCGCGGTGAGCGCATGGCCCGCATCCGCAGATCGCCCCACTTCAAGGACGGGGTCTTCCAGAACCCCGGCGGCCCCGCACGCACCCGCCCCTCGGGCTCGACCCTGGACTTCGCGAAGGTCTTCTTCGACAAGGAGACCCGGCCCCGGCGCAGCCCGAAGGGCACGGTGCCGGTGCACCCGACCACGCTCGCCGACATCGCCCGGCCCCCGGCCACGGGACTGCGACTGACCTGGATGGGGCACTCCAGCGTGCTCGCGGAGATCGACGGCACACGGGTCCTGTTCGACCCGGTGTGGGGCGAGCGCTGCTCCCCGTTCTCCTTCGCCGGCCCCAAGCGGCTGCACCCCGTGCCCCTGCCGCTGGCCGCGCTCGGCCCGGTCGACGTCGTGGTCATCTCGCACGACCACTACGACCACCTGGACATGCCCACCATCAAGGCCCTGGCCGGCACGGACACGCTGTTCGCCGTGCCGCTCGGCGTCGGCGCGCACCTGGAGCACTGGGGCGTGGCCGAGAGCCGGCTGCGTGAGCTGGACTGGCACGAGTCGACCAAGATCGGCGGCCTCACCCTGACCGCGACCCCCGCCCGGCACTTCTGCGGCCGCGGGCTGCGCAACACCCAGCACACGCTGTGGGCCTCCTGGGTCGTCGCCGGTGACGAGCACCGCGTCTACCACAGCGGCGACACCGGCTACTTCGAGGGCTTCAAGGAGATCGGCGCCGAGCACGGGCCGTTCGACGCCACGATGATCCAGCTCGGCGCGTACTCCGACTTCTGGCCCGACATCCACATGACGCCAGCGGAGGGGCTCCGGGCCCAGCTCGACCTGCAGGGCGGCAAGCCGCACGGCGTGCTGCTGCCGATCCACTGGGCCACGTTCAACCTCGCCACGCACGCCTGGGCCGAGCCGGGGGAGTGGACGAAGGACGCGGCCGAGGAGGCTGGTCAGGCGGTGGCGTTCCCGCGGCCGGGTGAGCCGTTCGAGCCGGCGGGGAAGCTCCCGGTGGAGGCGTGGTGGCGTGGGGTGTCCCATCCGATCGCTCACCCCTGGCGTCGGCCCCAGCTGACGCAGGCTGCTGCCGAGGTCCCCAGGGAAGATCTCGACCTTGCGGGGGAGCGCTGACAGCAAGCGAGGCCGACCTCCGTCAGACCGCGGTGTGAGATCCGCCGGCCGGCTCGCCCGGACGGGCTCGGGCCACAGCAGTCAGGTCGTAGCCAGCCATGCCAGGTACCAGTTTCGGAAGTCCGGCCCCGGTGTCGGGCCGCCCCAGTCAGGATCGTCGAACCAGACCTGGCCGGCGTTCCTCCCTGTGACGACCAGCCGGTGGAACATGCCGCAACCGGACTCCCCGATGACCAGACTCCCTCCGACCGAGTAGGTGGCCTCACCGTCCTTACCCGGCCCCGGCCACTCGTGCGTGTGCGGAAACGGCGTGGACAGGAAGCCCGCGCGCCGGCCCTCTTCTCGAGGTCGTGCAGAGCCTCTTCGTCGTCCACTTCCTCTGAGAGGCCCACAAGCCCGTAGTCCGGTCCCGCTCCTCCGTCGGCGACATCCTTGAGGAGCTGCGGTAGGAAGCGGGGAGCCGGACACCATGCTGCTGCTCGAACAGCCGGATCGTGTCCTCTGGGAGAGGATCGCCGCCGTACAGGCCGTTATGCAGATGGGGCGGCGTCCGACGCCGTCTTCGGCGGCCGCCGGTGTGGTGGCGGCCCGTGTCGCCCTGCCCCGCACGGGCGAAGTGCGGCACCCCTGGCCCAGGCCGACACGGTGAGTGACGAAGGGTGCCATCGGGAGAAGGGTGCCGGAGGCCCTCGGGCGCTCCCGGCGAGCCGACCCGGGGTTGTCGGCGGATCGACGGCGAGGGTCCGGGGGTGAGAGGCTTCCCGGCCCTCGCCGCCTGCGTGTGACCGCTTCTGACCAGGTCAGATCGGATCGGGTTCGTTCGTGAACCGATACGCGAGGGAGTTATCGGTCTGTCGTGCGAGACCTCATACCAGGGCAGGACGCTTGCCGTATGAGTTTGTCAACTGCCCACCGCACATGATGCGCTGACGACTACTGTCAGTGTCCGTCGGTAAGCAGGCGGATCAGGGAGTGGGGACCGGCACGTGCAGGCGCAAGGCGGACGAGGGAGTCGACGCGAGGGAGAGCCCCGCTCCCCGCGCACGACGGACGCCGGCGACGGGCGGAAGCGACCGCGCGAGCCCGGTCGTACCCCCGCACGCCCCCCTGGCGACCAGGCCCGACGGACCAGTACGAGGACACCGATGTCTCACCTCCGTGCCCCGGCCGCACGCGCGGACCGCCGTGAGGGCGGGCGCCACGGGCGGCCGGCCTCACGCACCGCACCCGCGCTGCCCGAGACCCACATACGGCCCCAGCTGCTGCGGATCGCCGTGCTGCCGCCCGTCGCCGTAGCCCTCAGCGGCTGCGCAGCCGTCCTCTTCACCGTCCGGTCCACCGGGACGCGGCCGGGCCCCACGCTGTGGGCCGTGCTCGCCGGGGCGGTCTCGGTGGCCCTGGTCGGCATCATCGTGGCCGCCGTGGCCGCCAACCGCGCCGCCCGGTCCGTGCACGACCGCGTCGGCGTCCTGCGCCGCACCACCGCACGGCGCGAGGCCGACCTGCGCGCCCTGGTCGAGACACTGCGCCGCGGCGACGGACCGCCCCAGCACGTGCCGTACGGCCCGCGGGGCGGCACCCCCGACGACGCGGACGACTTCGACCTGCTCGCCGCCGACCTGACCCGGGCGCACGACGGCGCCGTCACCGCCGTCGTCCAGGCCTCGCAGCTCTCCAGCCAGGCCGGCAGCGAACAGAAGCTCGACGTGTTCGTGAATCTGGCCCGGCGCCTGCAGTCTCTGGTGCACCGCGAGATCTCCATTCTCGACGAGCTCGAGAACGAGATGGAGGACCCCGAGCTGCTCAAGGGGCTCTTCCACGTCGACCACCTCGCCACCCGCATCCGCCGCCACGCCGAGAACCTCGCCGTGCTCGGCGGGGCCGCCTCCCGCCGCCAGTGGAGCAACCCGGTCCCCATGACCGAGGTGCTGCGCTCGGCCATCGCCGAGGTCGAGCAGTACTCGCGGGTCAAGCTGGTGCCGCCGATCGAGGGCACCCTGCGTGGACACGCCGTCGCCGACGTCATCCACCTGCTGGCCGAACTCGTCGAGAACGCCACGGTGTTCTCCGCGCCGCACACCCAGGTGCTGCTGCGCGCGGGCCTCGTCACCTCGGGGCTCGCCGTCGAGGTCGAGGACCGGGGGCTCGGCATGCCCCTGGAGGAGCAGACGCGGATGAACGCCCTGCTGGCCGATCCCGACCAGGTGAACGTGGCGCGGCTCCTCGCGGACGGCCGCATCGGGTTGTTCGTCGTCTCGCAACTGGCCCGGCGGCACGGCATCACCGTCCGCCTCCAGAGCAACATCTACGGCGGAGTGCAGGCGGTGCTCGTCGTGCCGCAGGCGCTGCTCGGGAGCGACGCCAATGCGGCCGATGGCGGCGCGGGCCGGCCGGAGATTGTGGCGACGGGTATGGGCGGTCCGGCTGTACCGGCGCGGCAGCACGGGCAGCAGCCCGTGCCGGCCGGGCAGGGCGGGACGGACGGGCACACCGTTGCGGAGTCCCGCGCGGCGTCCGTGCCCGGATTCCCACCGGCACCGGCACCGGCACCGGAATCGGCCTCGACCTCGGCGTCGGGTTCGGTGCCCGTGACCGCGTCCGACTCGCCGTCGCCGGTCCCGCTCGCCGCACCCGCCCCACCTCCGGGCCTCCAGCAGGAGTTCCAGCCGGCCCGGGGCGCAAGCCCGTCGAGCGGCCGGCCCGCGCCCCTGCCCATGCGCGGAACCCGCCGGGAACGTCCCAACCCGGCCGAGGCGAGGCCCGGCATCCGGCCCGACGACCGGCACGTCCTCGCCGAGAACGTGACCGAGCTGCCCACCGCGCGGGGCGCCACCGTGCGCGGCACCATGGGCAAGCCGCGACTGCCCCGGCGCCGCGCCCAGGAACACATCGCGCCCCAGCTGCGTGACGGCCCGGTGCCCCGCCAGGAATCGGACCACCTCGTCGGCCACGACCCGGGCCTGATGGCGGCTTTCCAGCGCGGCATCAGCCTCGCCGAGGCACAGCAGCACTTCGAGGCCGGAAACGCCGAGAACGCCGACAACGGGCAGTGGGACGCCACCCAGACGGAGCCCACCCACGCCGAGCCCGCCCACACGGAGCCCGCCCACGCGGAGCCGTTCCCCGCAGAGCCGTCACTCCAGGACCACCTCACCATCCGGCCCGACGGGAGCGCGCCCGCCGGATGACCACCCCCGTTTCCACCCCCACCCCCAGCGCTCCCGCAGACCTTCGTACCCCAAGGAGTCGATCCACCATGGCGAGCGATGCGCCGACCGCCCAGGTATCCGATCTCGACTGGCTGATGAGCGGCCTCGTGCAGCGCGTACCGCACACGACCGCCGCCGTGCTGCTGTCCTGCGACGGGCTGGTGAAGTCCGTGCACGGCCTCGACCCGGACAGCGCCGACCACATGGCCGCCCTGGCCTCCGGCCTCTACTCCCTCGGCCGCAGCGCCGGTGTCCGCTTCGGCGACGGTGGCGACGTACGGCAGGTCGTCGTCGAACTCGACTCGACGCTGCTGTTCGTCACCACCGCGGGCTCCGGCACCTGTCTGGCCGTGCTCGCCGGCCGCGAGGCCGACGCGGCGGTGCTCGGCTACGAGATGGCGATGCTGGTCAAGAGCGTCCGGCCGTATCTGGTGACCGCTCCCCGCCAGCAGTCCGCCGGATCCCCCGCGATGAGGCCTTGAACGTGGCGGCGGCCGGCGACGGGCCCTGGCTCGACGACGCGGCCGGGCGGCTGGTGCGCCCGTTCACGGTCAGCGACGGCCGAACCCGTCCGACCGTCGCGCTCGACCTGATGTCGCAGCTGATGGCCACCGGGGCGACCCCCCTCGGCTATCTCGGCCCCGAGCACACGCAGGCGCTCGATCTGTGCCGCGCGCCCGTCCCGGTCGCCGAGGTCGCCGCCCATCTGAAACTGCCGGTGGCCGTCACCAAGGTGCTGCTGGCGGACCTCGTCGACTGCGGGGCGCTGACCACCAAGCCCCCCGCGTTCCACCACAACCCGACGGACCGGGCCCTTCTGGAGGCAGTGCTCGATGGACTACGACGACAGCTCTGACTACACCGACGGACCCGGCCACGGCGCCGACCCGTTCCCCACCGCACTGAAGATCCTGGTCGCGGGCGGGTTCGGCGTGGGCAAGACGACCTTCGTCGGCGCGGTCAGCGAGATCGCGCCGCTCAGCACGGAGGAACTCCTCACCACCGTCAGCGCCGCGACCGACAACCTCGACGGCATCGAGAACAAGGTCGAGACGACCGTGGCCATGGACTTCGGCCGCATCACGCTCGACCCCGAACACGTGCTGTACCTGTTCGGAACCCCCGGCCAGGAACGGTTCTGGTTCATGTGGGACGAGCTGTGCGAAGGCGCGCTCGGGGCGGTCATCCTCGCCGACACCCGCCGGCTCCAGGAGTGCTTCGCGGCCGTCGACTTCTTCGAGCAGCGCGGCCTCGGTTTCGTCGTCGCCGTCAACGAGTTCGACGGCGCCCATCGCTACGACCCCGAGGAGGTGCGCGGCGCCCTCGACCTGACCGAGGAGATCCCCGTCGTGTGCTGCGACGCCCGGATCTCCAGCTCCGGGGTCCGGACCCTGCTGACCCTCGTACGCCACCTCATCGCCCACACGCCGGCCCCCGCGACGGGGTATGGCGCCCACATGTGACACCCCAACACCTCCCAGGGAGCCCGTATATGACACATGACCACCACCCAGGAGCACGCCCATGAGCTACGACCCGCCCCGCCCGGCCGGTCGTCTGCTGCTCACACCCGAGGACAAGGAGGCCCCCGCCCGCGTTCGCCGCCTGCGCGAGCTCGGCCTGGGGGAGCACCCCGAACCCGCGCTCGACGCCTTCGCGCAGCGCCTCGCCGAGCTCACCGGGGCGCCGTACGCCATGGTCAACTTCCCGCACGAACGAGGGCAGTTCTACGCGGGACTGTACGTCCCGGACGTCGTGCCGGTCGTGCGCGGCGACGGCACCAGCCCCCGGGTGGGCCGTGCCCTGCCCCGCGATCACGGGTTCTGCCCCCACGTGGTGGCGCGACGCAAGGCCCTGGCCCTGGAGGACGTCCGCGACTACCCGCGGTTCGCGGGCAATCCGATGGTCGACGAGTTCGGCGTCCACTCCTATCTCGGGGCACCGCTCATCGACGGCACGGGTCTCGTGCTGGGCACGGTCAGCGTCGCCGACGTCGCCCCACGGCCGTGGGGTCAGCCGGGCCTGACCACCATCAAGGAACACGCCGCACAGCTCGCCCTGGAACTGGAGGGCCGGGACGGCCGGCTGCCCTACTGACCGCCCGGCGCTCCGCGGCGCACCCGGGCGGGCGTGAAGCAGAGCTGAGGCGGCGCTTAAGAAATCCTCGATGGACCGGCGCGGCCGCCGTACGGCAGATTGCAGTGCGATCCCACTCCTCTCCCGGCTCAGGGGTTTCTTCGGCATGCCCGGAGCCGGGACTCACCCCCAGGAGCCGTAGCGGTGAAGGCGCTGGTCAAGCAGAAGGCGGAGCCCGGACTCCGGCTCACGGACGTCCCGGAGCCCGAGGTCGGGCCCGGCGACGTACTGATCAAGGTGCTGCGCACCGGTATCTGCGGCACCGACCTGCACATCAGGGCCTGGGACGGCTGGGCGCGGCAGGCGATCCGCACCCCGCTCGTGGTCGGCCACGAGTTCGTCGGCGAGGTCGTCGAGACCGGACGCGACGTCACCGACATCGCCGTCGGCGACCGGGTGAGCGGCGAGGGCCACCTGGTGTGCGGCAAGTGCCGGAACTGTCTGGCCGGCCGGCGCCACCTGTGCCGGGCCACCGTCGGGCTGGGTGTCGGCCGGGACGGGGCCTTCGCCGAGTACGTGGCCCTGCCCGCCGGCAACGTCTGGGTGCACCGGGTGCCCGTCGACCTCGACGTGGCCGCCATCTTCGACCCGTTCGGCAACGCCGTGCACACCGCGTTGTCGTTCCCGCTCGTCGGCGAGGACGTCCTGATCACCGGCGCGGGCCCCATCGGCCTGATGGCCGCCGCCGTGGCCAAACACGCCGGCGCCCGCCACGTCATGATCACCGACGTCAGCGAGGAGCGGCTGGAACTGGCCCGCAAGATCGGTGTGAGCCTCGCACTCGACGTCTCGGGTGCCACCGTCGCCGACGGGCAGCGCGCGCTCGGACTGCGCGAGGGCTTCGACATCGGCCTGGAGATGTCCGGCCGCCCCGAGGCGATGCGCGACATGATCGCCAACATGACGCACGGCGGCCGGATCGCGATGCTCGGCCTGCCCGCCGGGGAGTTCCCCGTCGACTGGGCCCGGATCGTCACCTCGATGATCACCGTCAAGGGCATCTACGGCCGCGAGATGTTCGAGACCTGGTACGCGATGTCCGTGCTGCTCGAAGGCGGCCTCGACCTCGCGCCCGTGATCACCGGCCGGTACGGCCACCGCGACTTCGAGGCCGCGTTCGCCGACGCGGCGAGCGGCCGCGGCGGCAAGGTCATCCTCGACTGGACCGCGTAAGTCCCCCTGTCCCGCAAACACCTCAGGAGCCCCCTGTGTTCGACTCCGTGCGCGACGACCTGCGCGCCACCCTCGACGAGATCCGCGCCGCCGGACTGCACAAGCCCGAGCGCGTGATCGGCACACCGCAGTCCGCCACGGTGAACGTCACCGCGGGCGGGCGGCCGGGCGAGGTCCTCAACTTCTGCGCCAACAACTACCTCGGCCTCGCCGACCACCCCGAGGTCGTCTCCGCCGCCCACGAGGCCCTGGACCGCTGGGGCTACGGCATGGCGTCCGTCCGCTTCATCTGCGGCACCCAGGAGGTGCACAAGGAACTGGAGGCGCGGCTGTCGGCGTTCCTCGGCCAGGAGGACACGGTCCTGTACTCCTCCTGCTTCGACGCCAACGGCGGCGTCTTCGAGACGCTGCTCGGCCCGGAGGACGCGGTCATCTCCGACGCGCTCAACCACGCGTCGATCATCGACGGCATCCGGCTCTCCAAGGCCCGCCGCCTGCGCTACGCCAACCGTGACCTGGCCGAGCTGGAGGCCCGGCTCAAGGAGGCCTCCGACGCCCGGCGCCGGCTCATCGTCACGGACGGCGTCTTCTCCATGGACGGCTACGTGGCCCCGCTGCGCGAGATCTGCGACCTCGCCGACCGCTACGACGCGATGGTCATGGTCGACGACTCGCACGCCGTCGGCTTCGTCGGCCCCGGCGGCCGCGGCACGCCCGAGCTGCACGGCGTCATGGACCGCGTCGACATCATCACCGGCACCCTCGGCAAGGCGCTCGGCGGTGCCTCCGGCGGCTATGTCGCCGCCCGCGCCGAGATCGTCGCCCTGCTGCGCCAGCGCTCCCGGCCCTACCTCTTCTCGAACACCCTCGCCCCGGTCATCGCGGCGGCCTCCCTGAAGGTCCTCGACCTGCTGGAGTCGGCGGACGACCTGCGCGTCCGGCTGGCCGAGAACACGGCCCGCTTCCGGAGCCGGATGACCGAGGAGGGCTTCGACATCCTCCCCGGCGACCACCCCATCGCCCCGGTCATGATCGGCGACGCGTCGGTCGCCGGTCGCATGGCGGAGCTGCTGCTGGAGCGCGGTGTGTACGTGATCGGCTTCTCGTACCCGGTGGTGCCGCAGGGGCAGGCCCGGATCCGCGTCCAGCTGTCGGCCGCGCACTCGGCGCAGGACGTCGACCGCGCCGTCGACGCCTTCGTGACGGCACGGGCGGAGCTGGCCGGCTGAGCGACGCCGGGAACCTGAGAGAATCGATCGCATGATCGAAGCGCGGCGGCTCCACATCCTCCGTGCGGTGGCGGACCACCGTACGGTGACGGCGGCTGCCGCCGCGTTGTATCTGACCCCGTCGGCGGTGTCCCAGCAGCTCGCCGCGCTGGAACAGGAGACCGGCCACCGGCTCGTCGAGCGCGGCGCCAAGGGCGTACGGCTCACGGCCGCAGGAGAGATCCTGCTCGGCCACACCAACGCGGTCCTCGCCCAGCTGGAGCGGGCCGAGGCCGAACTGGCCGCGTACAGCTCGGGCGCGGCCGGCACCGTCACGGTCGCCTCCTTCGCCACCGGCATCGCCCTGGTCGTCGCGCCCGCGGTGGCCCGGCTCGCCGAGTCGGCGCCCGGGATCCGCATCCGCGTCCAGGACGCCGAGGGCGACGCGAGCCTGCCGATGGTGCTGGACCGGCAGCTCGACGTCGCCGTCGCCGTCGAGTACCGGGGCGCCCCGCCCGCCGACGATCCGCGACTCACCCACGTACCGCTGTACGCGGAACCCTTCGACGCGGTCGTCCCGGTCACCCACCGCCTCGCCGATGCGGCGGAGATCCCGCTCGCCGAGCTGGCCAAGGACCCGTGGATCGGCCCGTACCCCGGCAACCCCTGTCATGACGTGGTCGTCCTGGCCTGCGAGAACGCCGGCTTCCAGCCCCGTATGGAGCACTCCTCGGACGACTTCCGCGCGGTCGTCGCCCTCGCCTCGGCCGACGCCGGCGTCGCACTGGTGCCGCGCTCGGCGCTGCGCGGCATGGACCTCACCGGGGTGCTCGTCCGCCCCGTCGACGGCACGGCTCCCACCCGGAGGGTCTTCGCCGCCGTACGCCGGGGAGCCGAGGAGCACCCCCTGATCCGCCCCGTACTGGACGCGCTCGGCGCGTCGGCCCAGGCGCAGCCCCTGCCGGTGTGAGGACTCCGCAACAGCGGCGTCTCATATCCGGGATAACGTCCCGGATATGAGAACGGATGACGACCTGGACGCCGTCGACGCCCGGCTCGGCGCCCGCCTGGCCGAGCTGCGGGCCGAACGCGGCTGGTCCCTGGGCGAGTTGGCCGAACGCAGCGGAGTGAGCCGGTCCACCCTGTCCCGGGCCGAGCGCGCCGAGACCAGCCCCACGGCCGCGCTCCTGAACCGCCTGTGCGCCGTCTACGGGCGGACCATGTCCCAGTTGCTCAGCGAGGTCGAGGCCGAACCGGCGCCGGTGACGCGCGCCGCCGACCAGCCCGTGTGGCAGGACCGCACCTCCGGATTCGTACGGCGGTCCGTGTCGCCTCCGCACCCCGCCCTGCGCGGCGAACTCGTCGAGGGACGGCTGACCGCCGGCGCCGACATCGCCTACGACCGTCCGCCCGTGGCCGGCCTGGAGCAGCACATCTGGATCCTGGAAGGGGCTCTCGTGGTGACCGCGCAGGAAACCGAGCACCGTCTCGGCACCGGTGACTGCCTGCGGATGCGGGTGTGGGGGCCGACCCGCTTCCGGTGTGCCGCTCCCGACGGCGTCCGGTACCTGCTGGCGGTGGTGCGGCCGTGATCGTCGACCGACTCGACGCGGTCCGGCTGGCCGCGAGCACGGGCCCGTTGGCCGACCTGCTGGCCGATACCGTCGACGCCGGCGCCTCGGTCGGCTTCCTCGCGCCCCTCCACCGCGCGGCGGCACAGAGGTGGTGGGAGGAGCGGGCCGCGGACGTGGCCGCGGGCCGGCTCGCCCTGTGGGCGGCGTACGACGGGGACCGGGTGCTCGGCACCGTGAGCCTGGCCTTCCCCGACAAGGCCAACAGCCGTCACCGCGCCGAACTCGTCAAGCTCATGGTGCACCGGGACACCCGGGGCCGAGGCCTCGGACGCCGGCTCCTGGGCGTCGCGGAGGACGCGGCGGCGGCCGCCGGAATCACCCTGCTGCACCTCGACACCGAGACCGGCAGCCCCGCCGAGCATCTCTACCGGTCCGCCGGCTGGACCGCGATCGGCGCGATCCCCGACTACGCGGCGAACCCCGGCGGAGAGCTGCGGCCGACGACGATCTACTACAAGCAGGTACCGGCAGGCGCTCTCACCAGGTGAGTGTCAGTGGCAGCGGCTACCGTGCCTGCCATGCCGGATGCCGAAGACGTACGCCGTATCGCCCTGTCCCTGCCGGACACCACGGAGAAGATCGCCTGGAGCATGCCCACGTTCCGGGTCGCGGGGAAGATGTTCGCCACACTGCCGGAGAACGAGACGTCCCTCGCCGTGCGCTGCCCCAAGGTCGAGCGGGACGAGCTGGTGCTCGCCGAGCCGGGGAAGTTCTGGATCGCTTCCCACGAGGCGCAGTTCGCCTGGGTGCGGGCCCGGCTCGACGCGCTGGAGGACGAGGGCGAGCTGCGGGACATCCTCGCCGACTCCTGGCGCCAGGCGGCCCCGACCAGGCTCCTGGAAGCACACCCCCGGCTGGGCCTCCCGGCGGCGGAGTGACGGCACCCGGGTCTCATACGGGGGCGACGGCCGCCCCCGTCCCGAGAAAGCTCCCGATGCGCTCCCGCAGTGACCGGGCGTCGAGGCCGTGGGCGGCGACATGCTCCTCGAGCTGCCCGTACCGGCGCAGTTCGCGACGGCCCACACCCAGCCCCAGGACGCGGTGGGGCACCTCGGACAGCGCGTCGTTCGCGGCGCCCGTCGAGGTGCCCGCCAGGTAGGGCTCGACGAGCACGACATCCGTCCCGGCGGCCCGGACGGCCCGGCGCAGGGCGGCCCCGTCGAACGGTCGGACGGTGGTCGCGTACAGGACGGTGACGTCGAGACCCTCGGTGGCGGCGAGCACGGCGTCGAGCACCGGCCCGACGGCGACCACGACACCGGACCGCCCCTCGCGGACGGTCCGGAACCGATCCCCGTCGACGGGCAGGGCCCGCGCGTTGGCCTGGAGCGACAGCCGCACGTACACCTTGTCGTCGCCCGCGGCGACCGCCTGCCGGAGCAGCGTCTCGGCCTCGTCCGGGTGTCCCGGCACATGGACGGTCCAGCCGTCCAGGGTGTCCAGCAGTGCCACGTCGCCCGGCGCCATGTGGGTGTAGCCGCCCGCGGGCCAGTCGAAGGAGGCGGCGGCGCTCACCAGCACCGCGCCCGCCTCCTGATGACCGAGGTCCAGCTTGATCTGCTCGAAGGGCCGCTCGACGAGAAAGCTGGCGAAGGTGTGCACGACGGGCCGCAGCCCCGTGAGGGCCAGCCCCGCCGCCGCCCCGACCAGGAGCTGCTCGCGGATGCCGACGTTGACGACCCGGTCGGGATGGCGGCGGGCTGCCTCGTCGAAGCCGGCCGCGCCGATCTCGGCGAGGACCACGGCGACCCGGGGGTCCTCGTCGAGCAGCCGCGAGACGACAGGGGCGAAGCGGTCACGCATGGTGTCCATGGAGTTCGGGTTCCTTTCGGGCAGGGAGGTTCAGGCGGACTTGGGCTCGACCCGGGCCACGACCACGTGCGGACGGCCCGGGTGCGGCGCGGTGAACGCCCCGTACAGCGCCTCGTGGTCACGGCCGTCGACGGTCAGCGCGGACCAGCCGGCCGCCTCGAAGCGCGCGGCGATCCCGCCGGGCCGCGGGTACGACGCCGAGGAGTTGTCGACCACGACGGTGTGCAGCCGGTCGAGTCCGGCCGGCCCGGCGAAGGCGATCGCCTCGTGGTTGCTGCCCTCGTCCAGCTCCGCGTCACCGATCAGCGTCCACACCCGCGGCTCGTGGAGCCCCTGGGCGCGCAGCCCCAGCGCGGTGCCGACGGCGATCGGCAGCCCGTGCCCCAGTGATCCGCTGCCGATCTCGGCCCCCGGCACCAGCGTGCGGTCGGGGTGGTGGCCGAGCGGGGAGTCGTACGAGCCGAAGCCCGGCAGCCACTCCACCGGCACGAAGCCCCGGGCGGCCAGCACGGCGTAGTACGCCATCGGCCCGTGCCCCTTCGACAGCAGGAACCGGTCCCGCTCCGGGTCGGCCCACCGCTCCGGGCTCACCCGCAGCACCCGGTCGTAGAGCACCCACAGCACGTCCAGCGTGGAGGTCGCGGCCGGGCCGTGCTTCTCGTCGCCGGTCATCAGGCCCATCAGCCCCGGCAGGTCGGCGTAGGTGTACGTCGTGTCCGTCGCGTTCGTCATGCCGACAAGCGTGCAACCTCAACCAAGATTGAGGTCAAGTGCGGGCCGCCCGGAAACGGATGCGCGATCACCGGTGTGAGTGCGGTATTGTTTCCCTGCGCGCTCGGCCGGGGGAATCCCCAGGTCAGACGGGCAACGGGACGTGGCGCAGCTTGGTAGCGCACTTGACTGGGGGTCAAGGGGTCGCAGGTTCAAATCCTGTCGTCCCGACAGAATCGACAGCGGGCCCGCCGGAAACGGCGGGCCCGCTGACGTTTCCCGGGTCAGCCGCCGCCGTCCAGATCCTCGCGTCGGCGCAGCACCGACAGCTCATGGCCGCGCAGTTCCATCTCGTAGAGCTTGCCGCGCGCGTTCTCGAAGGGCCGGTGGAGGATCATCATCAGGCGGCCGTCGAAGGTGTGGAACAGCATGCCGTGGCCGCTGTCGTCGCGGACCAGCGGGCGCTGCTGCTGCCAGGGTCCCGTGAGTGCTCCCGAGCGGGACACCGCGTACGTCTGCACGTACCCGCCGCTGACGGTGCCGTCCTGGCCGGCCGTGTTCTTCTCGTAGGTCGACCAGAGCATGAGCAGTGACCCGTCGGGGGCGCGGTACAGCTGGGGGCCGTCGGTGATGTACGGCGGGAGCTGGTGCGGTACGCCGGCGGGGATCTGCTCGGCGGTCCAGGGCGCGTCCGAGGCCTTGAAGAGGTAGACCGGGTCGCCGACCGTCCGGGACAGGTCAGGGGCCAGCCGGACGGCCTCCATGGTTCCGTCGATCGTCTGCAGCCACTCGTGCGCGTACACCATCCAGGGCTGCCCGGTCGGGTCCACGTACAGCGTGCCGTCGAGGGTCATGAGGTGCTCGGGCGGGACGGGCCGTGAGGGGTCGAGCACGGTGAAGGGGCCGAGCAGTGAGTCGGAGACGGCGGTGATCGTGCCGCGCATGTGGGTGGGGGTGCGGAACGGCACCCCCCACTGGTTCGGTGCCGGGACCGGGAGGGGCCGGTTCTCGTCGTGCAGCGTGGTGAACAGGTAGTACCTGCCCTCCCAGGCGTGCACCTCCGGCGCCCACGCGCCGTCCGTCGCCCAGATGCCCTCCTGCCCGGCGGTCCGGAACACCACGACGGGGCGGGTCCAGTCGCGCAGGTCGGAGCTGCGGTAGACCATCGTGCCCGTGCCGTCCACGCCCGACACGGACGGGACGTTGGACGTGTAGAGGTGGTAAGTGCTGCTCTCGTCGTCGGCGACGACGAACGGATCGTGCAGCGGCATGTCGGGAAGCCGCATCGGCTCACCCCCTCGTGACGGCCCGCCCTCGGTCAGATCGCGCAGCCCGCGTGCGCCAGCGCCTGCTTGAGCAGCACCCCGTGGCCGCCCGGCATCTCGCTCTGCACCGCTTCCGACACGGCGTCCTGCGGGCTGAACCACACCAGGTCGAGCGCGTCCTGCCGGGGCCGGCAGTCGCCCGTCACCGGCACGATGTAGGCGAGGGACACCGCGTGCTGGCGGGGGTCGTGGTACGGGGTGATGCCCTGCGTCGGGAAGTACTCCGCGACCGTGAACGGCTGGAGGGACGCCGGGACGCGGGGCAGGGCGACCGGGCCGAGGTCCTTCTCCAGGTGGCGCAGCAGGGCGTCACGGACGCGTTCGTGGTGCAGTACGCGGCCGGAGACCAGTGTCCGGCTGACCGTACCGTCCGGCCCGATGCGCAACAGCAGGCCGACACTGGTGACTTCGCCGCTGTCGTCGACGCGGACCGGGACGGCCTCGACGTACAGGATCGGCATGCGGGCGCGTGTCATCTCCAGTTCGTCGGAGGACAGCCAGCCGGGCGTGGTTTCGGTCATGTCAGACATTGCTTGATCATACTTTCAGCCGTTCGGACTTCCTGGATAGCCGCTCCTGGAGAACTGTGACCGGCCCCACGTCGTTCAATCGTCATTCAGCCCGTAGATCCGCAGGGCGTTGTCCCGTCCGGCCCACCGGGCGAAACGCAGCGCGTCCGGCAGGGACAGCTCGTCGGCGTCCACCCGCTCCTGGAGCAGCCCCGCCAGGCCCTGCCGGAAGGCGAGCGCACCGAGGTGGTGGAACTCGGCCACACCGTAGGCGTCGGAGCTGTACAGCAGTTTGCGGAACGGTGTGATCTCCAGGGCCTCGGCGAGCACCGCACCCGCCCGGGCGGGGCCGACGTGGTGGAGCGTGAGGCCGACGTCGAGGTACACCTGCTCGAAGACGGCCGACAGGTAGGCGGCCTGCCGCTGGTAGGGCCAGCAGTGCAGCAGCAGCACCGGGATCGTCCCGGCGGTCAGGTGCAGCCAGTCCGTGAGCAGGGCCGGGTCGGCCCGGTGCAGCCGGATGTCGTTGTCGCCGAAGCCGGTGTGCAGCTGGAGCGGCAGACCGAGGTCGACGGCCGTCCACAGCAGGTGCCTTACCAGGACCGGGTCGTCCAGGCGGCCGCCCCGGAGCAGCCAGTGCCGGGCGGCCTCGGTGATCTCCGCGTCCGGCGGGCGGGCCGGATCCAGACCGAAGCCGGTGCGGTAGGCCGCCACCGACTTCACCGCCACCACGCCGGGCCGCCGCACGGCGTCCAGTGCCGCCGCGCGGAAGGCGTCCGCGTACGCGTCCGGCTCCACCCCGGCGGCCCGCACCGACTCCGCGACGCTCTCCAGCCGTACGACCTCGTACGCGGACCCGCCCGCCGCCTCGGCGACCTCGTGCGGAGTGGTCAGCGGCTCGGGCGAGTAGCCGGTGTCGACGCAGAAGACGTCCGCGCCCGAGGCACGCAGGAAGCGCAGTTGCACCTCCCGCCAGCCCAGTCCGGAGCGCCGGGCGAGGTACTCCTCGGCGGGGGCGTGCCGTGGCAGGTCCAGCACCGGAGCGCAGTGGCGGCGCACGGCCACGCCCACCGGGCTGTCGAAGGGCGAGACGCCCGGCCAGGCGTCGCCCTCCGTGAGGAGCGGCTCGAACGCTTCCCGGCCGAGGTCGCCGGTCACCGTGCCGTGGCAGTGGTGGTCGACCAGCCTCAAGGCGTCGAGCGCCTCGCGGACCGCGCTCACCTCAGTACTTCCAGCGGTACGCCGCCGCCACCTGGTCGTCGTCCAGTCCGGCGACGGACTCCAGCTCCCCGAGCCGCACCGCGATCACCGCGTCGGCCAGGACCGGACCGAGGGCGGCCCGCAGCGGTTCGTCCGCGCGGAACTCCTCGACGGCCTGCTCCAGCGAGATCGGCAGCCGCCGGACGCCCCGGGCCGCCGCCTCCACCGCGGTCAGCCGCGCCGGGTCCCCGGTGATCTCCCCGGGCAGCGCGGCGGAGGACGTCAGGCCGTCCAGCCCGGCGGCGATCAGGCAGCCGAGCGCCAGGTAGGGGTTGGCGGCCAGGTCGACCGGCTTGACCTCCAGGTTGGCCGCCTGGTCGCGCAGGCCGGCGGTGCCGGTGACGACACGCAGGGCGGTCTCCCGGGTCTCGCGGCCCCAGGCGGTGAACACCCCGGCCCACTGGGAGGGCCTGAGCCGCAGATAGCTGGCGGGGCTCGGCGCGGTCACCGCCGTGAGGCCGGGCAGATGAGCCAGCAGTCCGGCCGTGAACGACTCGGCCCCGGCCGTCATGCCGTACCGGCCCTCGCCCCCGGAGTGCAGATTGACCCCGTCGCGCCAGACGGAGAGGTGGACGTGCCCGCCGTTGCCGACGCCCTGCCCCACGACGGCCGGGGCGAAGGAGACGCGCAGCCCGTGCCGCTGCGCCACCGCCCGGACGGTCTGCCGCACCAGCACGCTGCGGTCGGCCGCGGCCACCGGATCGACGGCACCCACCGAGATCTCGAACTGCCCGGCCGCGTACTCGGGATGTACCTGCTCGACGTCGAGGCCCTGGGCCGCGCACGCCGCCAGCAGGTCGGCGGTGTAGTCGCCGAGTTCGACCTGCCGGGCAGCCCCGTAGGCCGGTGCGGTCGTCGCCGGTACGAACGCGTCGCCGGGCGCGTCGCCCCGGGCCACGGTCCACTCCACCTCCACGGCCGCCTTGAAGGCCAGACCGTGCCGCTCGGCCGCCTCGGCGACGACATGGCGCAGGAACGTGCGGCTGCAACCGGGGTGCCGCTCCCCGTCCTGAGTGACCCGGTCGACCGGCGCCCACGCCCAGCCGGGCTGCCCGGCCAGCACCACGAGCTGGTCGAGGTCGGGGTAGAGACGCAGGTCGCCGTCGGGGGAGCCGAGCACGTCGGTGGTGACGATGGAGTCGTTCGCCAGGAACGTGTCGAACACCGGGGACATCCCGACGCCCCAGGCCGCGGCGGAGGCGAGCCTGGCCGTCGGGACGGTCTTCACCCGGCCGATGCCCGCGGTGTCGACGTAGGCCAGTACGACGCCGTGCACGCCCCGCCCGGAGAGCTCGCCGGCCGCCGCGGTGGCCCGCTCGACATCGCCGGGAAGGCCGCCGGGCACGGGGTCGGCCAGCGTGGTCATGCGTCCTCCTCGACGAGCGGGCTTCAGGCCTTCACGGCCACCGCGCCGTACTGCGGCACCAGCACGGCGGAGCCGGCCTCGGCACGCCACTGCCCGCACGACACCATGCCCGGCTCCAGCAGCTCCAGGCCCTCGAAGAACGCGGCGATGTCCGCGCCGCCGCGAGCGGTGATCGGGGGAGTGGCGTTCTCATTCCAGAACTTCATGGCCGGGATCTGGCCCGCGCCGCCGAGCTCGTCGTCGAAGGTCGGGTGGGTGAGGACCAGAAAGCTGCCGGAGGGGACCGCGGCCATCACGCGGCGCACGATGTCCCGGGCCTTCTCGGAGTCCAGGACGAAGTTCAGGATGCCCAGCATCATCACGGCGACGGGGCGGTCGAAGTCGAGGGTCTGCCGGGCCCGTTCGAGGATGGCGTCCGGGGCGTGCACGTCCGCGTCGACGTAGGCGGTGACACCGTCGTGGCTGCCGGTCAGCAGGGTGCGGGCGTGCACCAGCACGATCGGGTCGTTGTCGACGTAGACGATCCGGGAGTCGGGCGCGATCCGCTGGGCGATCTCGTGGGTGTTGTCCGCCGTGGGCAGCCCCGTGCCGATGTCGAGGAACTGCCGCACCCCGCGCTCGCCGGCCAGGAACGACACGGCCCGGCCCAGGAAGTCCCGGTCCGCCCGGGCGATGTCCCGGATGATCGGGAACATGCCGGCGACGTGCTCGCCGACCTGCTGGTCGACCTCGTAGTTGTCCTTGCCGCCGATCCAGTAGTTCCACACGCGCGCGTTGTGCGCCACACCGGTGTTCAGCCGCGCCGAGCCGCTCGGCGGGGTGTGGCTCTCACTCACGTCTCTTCCTCTCCTCGCACGAGCGACCGAGGCCGGTCGTCGCCGCCCATTGTGCCGCTCCGGTGATCACGCTGTCCCGGGATTCGGCGGAGCCGGCGGGGCCGTCGGCGCGCTGCGGGGAGAGGCGCGGGGCCGGGCTAGTCGAACTCGCTGGGATTCGACGAGGGCGTCTTGCCGGCCAGCACGTCCTTCAGGCGCTGGGTGCCGAGCTTCACCGCCTGGTCGACGGAGTCCTGCTCGCCGCCGTCGAGCCCGCCCGCCGTGACGGTGATCGCGTCCTCGCCGACCCGGACGGCGGCGACGTCCAGGGTCAGCGTGGCCTGCGTGCCCCCGGTCGTGCCCTGAACCGTCACGCGCAGCCCCTCACGGGCGTCGCCCACGTTAGGCAGCGACGTCTCGACGACCTGGACGGTGCGCTGTTCGCCCTTCTGGGTCGCGGTGAACTGGGCGCACTTCTCCGGCAGGGTCGCCATCCACTTCAGGGAGTCCTGCGGGTCGGTCCGGTCGTAGGAGGCCACCTGGTACAGCAGCCGCGAGTCGCCCTGTGTGAAACCGCGCAGTGCGGACACGCCCGACGGCCTGCCCAGGAGGTCGTCGCCGAAGAGCGAGTCGAGCAGCCGCTGGCAGTCGGCCGCGTCGGTCTTCGCGGTGAGGAAGTCGGAGACGTCGACCGTGCCGATGAGCAGGGTGTCGTGCCAGTCCTCGGCCTCCGTCTGCTTGACCTGTGTCCAGTCCTCCTCGATGTCCGCCTCGGTGATCAGTGCGGCCCGGGCGCCGTCCTCGCTGAGGGTGGCGGTGGGAGAGGGGGACGGGGTCTGCCGCTTCCCGGCCACCTGTGACGCGGTGACGCCCGACACCCGCGAGCCGTCCCGGTCGCCGTCCCCCGACGAGCAGGCCGCGATGGTCAGCAGCGTGCCCGCCGCCAGGGCGCAGGACAGGACGCGGGCAAGCCGGGGCGGACGACGGGTCATCGCGAGTGCCTCCTGGGAACGTGGCGCGTGACCTCAGCGCACCACCGGCACCGACGGCCCACCACCGGCACCGGACCGTTCGGGTGAGTGCCGCCCGCGACGCCGGCGCCTCATGCCTGGAGCCGCCGGTGTCGCGTGCTGGTACGCGTCCGACGGTGTCATCGGCACGCACGACCACCCCTTCGAGGAGTCGTACCTGATCATCGAGGGCGTGGCGGAGGCGACCCTCGACGGCGAGCGGTACCGGCTGGAACCCGGGGACCTCGCCTGGGCGGGCACCGGTTGCGTGCATGGGTTCGTCAACGCCGGGCAGGGGCTCTCGCGGTGGCTGGAGACACAGGCGCCGCAGCCGCCGTCACGGCACTCGTACCGGTGCACCAGGGACTGGGAATACCTGCGCCTGGCGCTTGAGGAGGGCTCATGAGCAACGTCCTTGTCGTCGGCGGCACGTCGGGGATCGGCCTCGAGTTCGCGCGGACCCGCGCCGAGCGCGGGGACGAGGTCGTCCTCACCGGCCGCGACGCCCACCGCGCCGGCACGGTGGCCAAGGAGTTCGGCGCCCGCGGCATCGCCCTGGACCTGTCGCGGCCGCTGGAGATCGCGGCGGCCGTGGCCGACGTCGGGCGGGTCGACCATCTGGTGATCGCGGGCGTCTCCCGGGACGACAACAAGGTGACCGAGTACGACATCGGCGCCGCCCTGGACCTGGTCACCCTCAAACTCGTCGGCTACACCGAGGTCGTGCACGCGCTGCGTCCCCGGCTGCACGACGACAGCGCCGTCGTGCTGTTCGGCGGCCAGGCCAAGGAACGCCCCTACCCGGGCGCGACGACGGTCGCGACGGTCAACGCGGGGGTGCGGGGCCTGATGAACTCCCTCGCCGTCGAACTCGCCCCCATCCGGGTCAACACCGTGCATCCCGGTGTCGTCGGCGACAGCCCGTACTGGCAGACCAAGCCGGAGAAGGTCCTGGCGACCCTGCGCACCGAGACGCCCACCGGGCGGCTCGCCTCGATGGCGGACGTGGTGGACGCGGTCGACTTCCTGCTGCGCAACCGGTCGGTCAACGCGGTCGAACTGACCGTGGACGGAGGGTGGTTGCTGGGCTGACCCGGTTCGTCACCCGGCGCGCCGCAGCGTGTCCTCGGCCACGTCCTTGTCCACCGCCGCCCGCACGAGCGCCGCGGCGAGAACGGCCGGATCGGTGCTCCCCGCCAGGTCGACGAGGCGCTCCGGGTCCTTCGGCAGGTTCAGGCGCTCGGCGCCCTGGAGGGCCCTGGCGTCCAGGCAGGGTGCCGCCTCCGGCCAGACGCCCTGCGCCTCGCGCAGGAAGATGTCGGTACCGGCCGGCCCCATCCCGGGGAACTCCTGGAGCAGATGGCGCAGTTCGGTCACCTTGCCGTCCGCCTCCCGGCGCAGCCGCCGCAGGTCTCCGCCCCACCGCTCGGTCAACAGCTCGGCCCCCTCGCCGAGTTGGGTGGCGGTGCGTTCGTCGTAGCGCCGGTAACCGCCCCGGCCGAGCGCGTCGACGCGTTCCTGCCAGGTGGCCTCGGCCATGCGGCGCGGATCGCGCAGCCCCGCCTCGTGCAGGGCACGGGCGGTGGCCAGCGCGATCGAGCCGCGGATGCGGGCGCTGAGCAGATGGGACAGCACCAGCAGCCGGTACAGCGGCTGCGGGGTGTCCTTGAGCGGGATGCCCGCCTCGTCCGCGTAGGTCCGGCCGTGCGCGCCGACGAGTTCGCGGACGACGCGCTCCTGCCGGCGCACGGCTCAGCCCTTCAGCGGGTCGTGGCCGACGGTCATCAGCCGGCGGCGACGGCGGGTGTCGGCCTCCGTCACCTCGGGCTCCGGCTCGTTCTCCAGGTCCACCTGCGAAGTGACCGTGTCCACGACCTTCCGCATCACCCGCAGATCGTCCTCGGTCAGGTCGGTGCGCCGCTTCTGGAGGATCGCCAGGACGTGCTGCCCGGTCTTCGTGCCCGCCTGCTCGGGCAGCGGCTCCGTCTCCTCGTCGGCGTCCCGCATCCGCAGCCAGGCCGCGAGCTCCTGCGAGGTCATGTTCACCACGCGGTGGAAGTCCTCCCACAGCGCGTCGAGTTCAAGGGCGTCGGTCATCGGGTGCCCCTTCCGTACGGTACGTGCGCGCCGGTCAGCCCTCGCCGGGGCCGTTCTCCGCCTCGAACATCCAGCGCTGCTTCTCCAGCTCGGCGGTGATGCCGATGAGCAGGTCCTGGGTGACCGGGTCGGCCTTCTCGGTCGCGTCGATGCGTTCGCGCAGCCGGCCGACCGCGTCCTGGAGCGAGTCCACCATCACCCGCACGGCGTCCGAGTCACGCACCCAGCCCTCGTCGGGGGCGGGCAGGGTGAAGGTCTTGGCGATGGTCTCGGGACGGCCGTCCGGCGGGACGCCGAGCGCCGCGGACCGCTCCGCCACCGTGTCGGCGAAGGTCCGCGAGGCCGAGACGACCTCGTCGAGCTGGAGGTGGATCGACCGGAACCGCGGTCCGACGATGTTCCAGTGCGCCTGCTTGCCGATCAGCGACAGTCCGAGCAGGTCCACCAGGGTGTCCTGGAGTGCCTCGCAGACGACGCGCCGGGCGTCGTCGGGCAGCGTGCTCCTCACTGGCGTCATAGGGCGCTTCTCCTTCCCGCGTCGTTCGTGGTCCGGAGCAGTGCGTCGCGCTCCTCCTCGCAGGTCCCGCCCCACACGCCCGAGGTCCGGCCACTGCTCAGCGCGAAGCTCAGGCACTGGTCGGTCACCGGGCAGCGCGAGCAGATCCGCTTCGCGGCCGAGATGTCCCGCAGGGACGGGCCCGTGGTGCCCACGGGGAAGAACAGCTCGGGGTCCTCGTCCGCGCAGGCGGCGCTCCGCAACCACTCCATGGACGCGCGGGTGCCCCGGGCGCCCTGGTGCAAACGCGACATGCGACGGATCCGGGCCGCTCCCGTGGCGACGCCGCTGCCTGCGACAACGTCCTCCGTGAGCGCCTGGGCCCGCGAAACCTTCCCTGGAGGGGGCCGAGGGGCTATAGTCCGAAACTAGCAGTGCTAATTAATGTGCGGTGTGAGGAGTCCTCTCGTGCGTCCCGTCCACTTCGCGGCCGCCCGCCGCACCCCCATCGGCAAGCTGAGGGGCTCGCTCTCCCCGGTACGGCCCGACGACCTCGCCGCGACCGTCGTCCGCGCCCTCGTCGCCGGCGTGCCGGCGCTGGACCCGGCCCGCGTCGACGACGTCTACTGGGGCGCCGCCAACCAGGCCGGCGAGGACAACCGCAACGTCGCCCGCATGGCCGCACTGCTCGCCGGCCTCCCCGAGTCCGTGCCCGGCGCCACGGTCAACCGGCTCTGCGCGTCCGGCCTGGAGGCCGTGACGACCGCCGCCCGCACCATCGCCGCCGGCGAGGCCGACATCGTGATCGCGGGCGGCTCCGAGTCGATGAGCCGCGCCCCCTTCGTCCTGCCCCGCCCCGACGAGGCCCTGCCGCACCGCATCGAGACCGCCGACACCCGCCTCGGCTGGCGCCTGGTCAACCCCGCGATGCGCGACCTGCACGGCCTGCTGTCCATGGGAGAGACGGCGGAGGAGGTCGCCGCGCGGTACGGCATCCCGCGCGAACGCCAGGACGACTTCGCCCTGCGCAGCCACCGACAGGCCGCCCTGGCCCGCAAGGACGGCCACTTCGACGACGAACTCCTGCCCGTGGAACGCCCCGACGGGGTGGTCGTCGACACCGACGAGTGCGTCCGTGAGGACACCTCCCTGGAGAAACTGTCCCGGCTGAAGCCGGTGTTCCGGGACGGCGGCACGGTCACCGCAGGGAACGCCTCCCCGATGAACGACGGCGCCGCCGGCCTCCTCCTGGTCAGCGAGGACGCTCTGAACGAGCTGGGCCTGGAGTCCCTCGGCCGCTACGTCGCCGGCGCCTCCGCCGGAGTCCACCCCGACGTCATGGGCATCGGCCCGGTCCCCGCCACCCGCAAGGCGCTCACCCGCGCCGGCTGGAGCATCGGCGACCTCGACGAGGCCGAGTTCAACGAGGCCTTCGCGGCCCAGGCCCTGGCCTGCGTCGACGAACTCGGCATCGACCCCGGCCTCGTCAACCCGAGCGGCGGCGCGATCGCCCTCGGCCACCCCCTGGGCTGCTCGGGCGCCCGCATCCTGACGACGCTGCTCCACCGCATGCGGCGGACCGGGGCCGGGCGTGGGCTGGCGACGATGTGCGTCGGGGTCGGGCAGGGGAGCGCGCTCCTGGTCGAACGGGCGTAGCGCGGGGGCAGCGCAACCACCAGGCGAGACGGCTCTGCGCGCCCCGGTTCGTTGCACATAGCATCAGTGTTCGCATGAACACCATGACGCTCTGGCACATCACCGGCTGGGAGTTCGCCGCGCTCGCCTTCGCGGCCCTGCTCGTCGGCTTCTCCAAGACCGCCGTGAGCGGGGCCAACACGGTCAGCCTCGCCGTCTTCGCCGCGGTGCTGCCCGCCCGCGCCTCCACCGGCGTCCTGCTGCCGGTCCTGATCGCCGGGGACCTGCTGGCCGTCGCCACCTACCGGCGGCACGCCCACTGGCCCACGCTGTGGCGGCTGTTCCCGGCGGTCGCCGCGGGCGTCGTCGTCGGCACCGTGTTCCTGATGTGGGCGGACGACGCGATCATGCGGACCTCGATCGGCGCGATCCTGCTGCTGATGGCGGCCGTGACGGTGTGGCGCAGGCGTACGGCGGACAAGGCGGAGGAGCCGGACTCGGTCACCAGCCGGGCGGGCCGCCTCAAGGCCCGTTCGTACGGAGTCCTCGGCGGGTTCACCACCATGGTCGCCAACGCGGGCGGCCCCGTGATGTCGATGTACCTGCTGTCCGCCGGCTTCCGCAAGCTCGGCTTCCTCGGCACCTCGGCCTTCTTCTTCCTGATCGTCAACGTCTCCAAGCTGCCCTTCAGCGCCGGGCTCGGCCTGATCGACGCCCGCTCGCTCCTGCTCGACCTGGCACTCGTGGTGTTCGTCGTGCCCGGCGCGCTGTTCGGCAAGTGGGCCGTGCACAGGATCAACCAGCGGCTGTTCGAGCAACTGGTCATCGCGGCGACCGTCGTGGGCGGTCTGCAACTACTGCTGCGCTGACCCCCGCAGCAGCCCGGGCAGGTCCGCGAACGAGTCGATGACGTGGTCGGGCGTCCCATCGGCGGCCCGGAGCGTCTCCGGCTGGAACTTGCCGGTCCGCACGAGGACCCCGGTGACCCCGGCCCGCTGGGCCGCGAGCACGTCGGACTCGACGTCGTCCCCGACCATCACGGCATCGTCCGCACCGACGCCCAGCCGGGCGAGCGCCGCCTCGAAGAACGCCCGCGCCGGTTTGCCGGTGACCTCGGCCTCCACCCGGGCGGCCTGCTCCAGACCGGCCAGGAACGCCCCGGAGTCCAGCCGCAGCCCCTCGGCCGTACGCCAGTACAGGTTGCGGTGCATCGCCACCAGCCGTGCCCCGCGCTGCAGCTGCCCGAAGGCCCGGTCCAGCGCCTCGTACCCGAACTCCGGCCCCGCCCCGCCGACCAGCACGACATCCGGCACGGCACCGGAGTCCGCCGCGTCCACCACGGTCACACCCTCGAGGTCCTCCTCGATGTCGCCGCTGTTCAGCAGGGCGCACCGGGCTCCGGGACAGTGCTCGGCGAGATACGCGGCGGTGGCGGCCGGCGCGGTCAGGATGTCCTCGGCGGACACCGGGAACCCCGCCTCACCGAGCGTCGCGGCGATCGACGCCCGCGTACGCGAGGTGGTGTTCGTGACCAGCAGGACGGCGAGCCCGGCCTCCCGGACCTCCCGCAACGCCTCCACGGCCCCCGGCAGGGGCCGCCAGGACACGGTGAGCACCCCGTCGATGTCGACGAGCACGGCACGCACGGACTCCATGCCTGGACGATAGCCAACTGGAGCCGGTCAGTCGCGGGAGCGCCGGCGCAGCAGATACGTGTCCATGATCCAGCCCTTGCGCTCGCGGGCCTCGGCGCGCAGCCGCTCGATACGGGGCGCGGCCTCGGCGATCGGGCCGGAGACGAGGATCTCGTCCGGGGTGCCCACGTAGGCGCCCCAGTAGATGTCGATGTCCTCGTGCGCGTACCGCCGGAAGGCCTGGTGGGCGTCGAGCATCACCACCACGTCGTCCACGCCCTCCGGAAAGCCCTCGGCGAGCCGCCGTCCGGTCGTGATCTGTACCGGCCGGGCCACCCGGTTGAGCCCCGTCCGGTGCCGGGCGGCGAGCGCCGAGACGCTGGAGACGCCCGGGACGACGTCGTACTCGAACGCCACCGAGCCCCGCTCCAGCACGTCCTCGAGGATCCCCAGCGTGCTGTCGTACAGCGAGGGGTCTCCCCACACGAGGAAGGCCCCGGTCTCGTCCTCGCCGAGCTCCTCGCCGATCAGCCGCTCGTAGACGCCGGCCCGGGCGCTGCGCCAGTCCCCGACGGCGGGGGCGTAGGCCGCGCCCCCGGCGGTACGGTCACGCTCCGGGTCGCTCGCCTCGACGACCCGGTACGTCCTGTCCGGTACGTGCGTGTCGAGCAGGTCCCGGCGCAGCCCGGTGAGGTCCGCCTTGATCTCGCCCTTGTCCAGGACGAAGAACACGTCCGTGCCGCGCAGTGCCCTGACCGCCTGCAGGGTCAGCTGCTCGGGGTCGCCCGCGCCGATACCGATGACCTGAATCCTTCGCACGTCCCGAGTCTGCCGCACACCGCCGACCACCCCCACCCCGGCGCCGTCCGGAGTCAGGGACGCGCGTCCGCTCCCCGCAGCCGGGGCGCCCGCGCCCCCGCGTCCACCGGACGGCCGTCCCGCTCCACGTCCCGGGCCAGCTCCCGCGCCCACGCGGCGACCTGCGCGACGTCGATCCCGTACGGGACCGCCCGCCCTGAGCCGGACACCCACGCCTCGGCCGCGCCCGCGCCGCGCCGCAGCAGCCGCGCCCCGCCCGTGAGGTTGCCGCGGGCGGCGTGCGTCAGCCCCACGGCGAGCTGCGCGAGCCCGCGCCACAGCTCCCGCTCCTGGTCGGGCCCCGACTTCCAGGCGTCCTCGAAGACCTCGTGCGCGTGGAACGGTTTCCCCTCGTCCAGCAGCCGCTGCGCCTCGGCCACGGTCTCCTCCGGGGCGCGGACGACGCCCTCGGGCTGCCGGGGCACGCCCGGCGCGTCGTACGGCAGGGGCCGTCCGAGACCGTCACGCGGACGGGCGTTGCGCGCCCGGCCCTCGCTGTCGCGGTCCCGTGCGTCGGCCCGCCTTCCTGTGCTGCCGCTGCTCGTGTTGCCCATACGCCGATTGTCCCGCCCGGGCCGTTTTCGGTGCGGCCAGGGGTGTGGGGTAAAGTGCTGTTCGCGCGATCACGCGGTCCACCGCGGCCGAACGCGCACCGGGACGTGGCGCAGCTTGGTAGCGCACTTGACTGGGGGTCAAGGGGTCGCAGGTTCAAATCCTGTCGTCCCGACTTGCGAAGCGGCAGGTCGGAGGTCATTTCCGTGTGATCGGAAGTGGCCTCTTCGTCGTTCTGGGGCCGGGCCGTCACCGTGACGTAGGCCACCCATGTGCGGCCACGTCGTGCGGGTTTGGCGTCGCGTATGGCTGGAAAGCGGCTCTGTGGACACCGGACGTGACAATCCGGTGGATAGAGGCCCAAAGCAGAAAGAGGAGGTTCGATGTCCTCGAAGCGACGTCGTAAGAAGAAGGCCCGCCGCAAGAACGGCGCGAACCACGGCAGCCGTCCGCAGTCCTGAGCGAGTCCTGCGGGCGCGTCGACGCCTTCGGGTGGGTGGCAGTCGCCACCCACCTTCGTCATTTCCGGGCCGTGTCCCTCGCCGCCCCCTCCTCCTCACCTGCGGGCAAGGTCGGGCGGCGGTCACTGCTGGAGACCATGGTGACCATCGAGGCGAGCTGTCTGCAGGCCAGCGCGATCTCCCTTTCCGCCTGGGCGCGTTCGCTGACCGCCGCCGCGAGCAGGAGGGCGGTCAGCGAGGCGGAACCGTTGAACGCCTGAAGGGAGATCATGTTGGTGAACAGGTCGTGGCCGGCGAACGGACCCGTCTTCTGGCCGGCCGCGATGATCGCGAAAGTGGACACGGCGAGAGCGCAGGGCGCGGCCCCGGCCAGCTGGAAGCGGAAGGCCGCCCAGATCAGCAGGGGGAAGCCGAGGAACAGCAGCGGCGTACTGCTGGTCTCGACGAACCCGACGCAGACCGTGGCCGCGAGCAGCAGGACCCCCTCCGCCCAGCGGGACGGCGAGGCGCCCCCGGGCCGGCGTGCCGAGCGGAGGACGAGCAGGACAGGCGTGACGGCCAGCACGCCCATCGCGTCACCGGTCCACCAGACCGACCACGTGGGCCAGAAGTCGCCGGCGTCCAGCGCACCGGTGAGCAGGAGCGTCCCGGTGCCGACCGTGGAACTGACCAGCATGCCGGTGAAGGCGCCGAGGAAGATCAGGGCGAGGGCGTCCCGCAGGCGGTTCATCTCGTGCCGGAACCCGACACGGCGGAGCAGGGCGTGCGAGCAGACAGGTGCGAGCGTGTTGCCCGCCGCGATGGCGAAGACGGACAGGACCGAGGGCCCCAGCCAGACGTTGGCCAGGAACGCGCCGATCGCGATCCCGGGCCAGACCCGCCGCCCGAGCAGGAGCAGGCCGGCCAGCGCGATACCGCTCGGCGGCCACAGCGGGGTGACCTGGCCGCGCACCAGCTGCTGGAGCAGTCCGAGCTCGGCCGAGCCGTAGTACAGCGCGGCGACGGCGCAGATCTCCAGGGCGACCAAACCGTGGCGCCGGGGCCAGGTGTGCCGCGCGACAGTCATCGGGGACCTTCCCGTCGACATCCCCTCGACCATCATCCACCGGATGCACCGGAACCTCCACGGCACCATCCTCAGGCGAAGGAGCCTCAGGCGGGCGGGGTGCGCACGGCGAGGACGGCCATGTCGTCGTGACCGTCGCTCGGGTGGTGATCGGCGAGTGCCCGCACGAACTCGGGCAGGGGCCGCGCCGCGTGAGTAGTGGCGAGATCGGCGAGCACGTCCAGGCTCTCGTCGATGGGGCGGGCGGGATGCTCGACCAGCCCGTCGGTGAAGAACACCACGGTGGAGCCGGGGACGAGGAACCGGGAGTGGTCGGGCCGGGGTTCCTCGAGGTCCACACCGAGCGGCAGCCCGGGCTCGGCCAGCAGGTACTCCGCCGGACCCCCAGGGGGGATCAGCAGGGACGGCACGTGGCCCGCCGTACTCCAGTGGATGCGCCAGCCCGGTTCCTCCGGTTCGATACGGGCCAGGGCGGTGGTCGTGACCGGGTTGGTGGTGATGGCCTGGAGCGTGCGGTCCAGCCGGGCCAGGAGCGCACCGGGTGTGCTGCCCCGGTCGAACACCAGGGCCCGCAGCATGTTGCGGGTGGAGGCCATGGCGGCCGCGGCCTTCAGATCGTGGCCGACCACGTCACCGATGACGACCGCCACCGCGTCGCCGGACAGGGGGATCGCGTCGTACCAGTCCCCGCCCAGCTTGCTGGGCTCGGCCGCCGGCCGGTAGACGGCCGCCGCGCTGAAGGGCCGCAGGTCGGGCAGCGCGGGCAGGAGGAGCCGCTGGAACTGCTCCGCTCCGACCCGCACCTGCTCGAACAGGCGGACGTTCTCGATGGCGATGCCGGCGGCGCTGGCCAGAGCCGTGACGACGTTCTCGTCGTGGATGTCGAAGGGCTGCCCGTCGCGCCGCTCGGAGAGGTACAGGTCGCCGTAGACCTCGCCGCGGACGCTGATGGCGACACCGAGCAGCGTGCGCAGGCGCGGATGGCCGGGCGGGAAGCCGACGGAGGCCGGATGGGCCTCGATGTCGTCGATCCGGTGGGGTTCGGGATGGCTGATCAGGTGCCCGAGGACGCCCAGCCCGCGCGGCAGGTCGGTCCCCGCCAGATCGGTGCGTTCCCGCTCGGAGAGACCGGCCGTGATGAACTTCTCCAGGCGCTCGCCGGACTCGTTGAGCACCCCCAGCGCCCCGTAACGTGCGCCCACCAGCTCCATGGCGGTGGTCACGATGCGGTGCAGCACCGCGGTCAGCTCCACCTCCCGGCTGATGGCCACTACCGCGTCCAGCAGCCCCTGCATCCGGTCCATGGCGTCCACCAGGGCACGCAACTGCTCGTCGATCCGGCCCAGCTCCGTACGCAGGCGCACATGCAGGTCGGGCAGCTGCGGCTGCCTCGGCTGCGGTCCTCGCCTCTCTCCTGCCATCACGAGCGCCTCGTGGCCTGGTGTCACGCCGCCATGGCGTGCTTTCCCGCCTGGTTCAGCTTAGTGCGCGCCGAGTTCGTGGGACCGTGGAGAGAACCGGACATCCGGACCTCCGGAAGGAGCACCGGCCATGACCACCCGTCCCGCCCACCCCGGCGCCCGGTCGATCAGGACCACCCCCGAAGGCCTCATGTGGGAGCCCAGCGAGCGCTGGGTGCGCGGCCGCAAGGGCGACGTCACGGTCGTCGACAGCCGGCATCCGGTCCTCGTGTGGGAACCCCACCTGCCCGTGCCGCAGTACGTCTTCCCGGACGCCGACGTCCGCACCGACCTGCTCCGCCCGGCGAAGCACCCGCCCAACGGCACCCACACCGGCTCCCGGACCTTCTACGACCTCGACGCCGACGGCGAGGTGCGCGCCAACGCCGCCTGGCGGTTCCCCGCCGACGACCTGGCCGGCCATCTCGCCTTCGAGTGGTTCCTGCGCACCGACACGGGCCTCGACCACTGGTACGAGGAGGACGAGGAGATCTTCATCCACCCCCGTGACCCGCACAAACGCGTGGACGCGCTGCCGAGCAGCCGCCACGTGCGGGTCGAGATCGACGGGCGGCTCGTCGCGGAGACCCGCGAGCCCGTCCTGCTCTTCGAGACCTCCCTGCCGACCCGGTACTACGTCCCCCGCGAGGACGTCCGCCTCGACCTCTTCGACGCCACCGACCACAGCACCGGCTGCCCCTACAAGGGCACCGCCGAGTACTGGTCGTGGCGCGGCGAGGGCGACGTGCCGCCCAACATCGTCTGGAGCTATCCCGACCCGCTGCCCGCGGTGGCGGCGGTCCAGGGGCGCCTCGCCTTCTTCAACGAGGCCGTGGACATCACGCTGGACGGCGAGCGCCTGGAACGCCCGGAGACGCCCTTCAGCCGGATGCTGCGCAAGCGGTGACCCGGCCCCCTCACGGCCTCACCAGCAACTGGAAGTCGAAGGTGTAGCGCGAGGCCCGGTAGATGTGCGTGCCGTACTCCACCGGGCGCCCGGTGTCGTCGTACGCGGTGCGCTGCATGGTGAGCAGCGCCGCGCCCTCCTGCTCGTCCAGGCGGGCGGCCTCCCCGGCGGTGGCCGCGCGGGCGCCCACGGTCTGGCGGGCGCTGTGCAGGGTGATGCCCGCCGCCCGCATCATCCGGTACAGCCCGGTCGACTCCAGGCGGGCGCCGTCGAGGTCCAGCAGCGACGCCGGCAGGTAGTTGCACAGCAGGGCGACCGGCTGGCCGTGCGTGCGGCGCAGCCGTTCCAGGAAGGCGACCTCGCTGCCCTCCGCGACACCGAGAGCGGCGGCCACGTCGCAGGAGGCCGGGACCACCTCGTGCCGCACGACCTGCGTGGTCGGCCCCTGCCCGGCCGCCTCCAGGTCGTCGTAGAGGCTGCTCAGTTCCAGCGGTCGCCTCACCTGGCTGTGCACCACCTGCGTGCCCACCCCGCGCCGCCGGACCAGCAGCCCCTTGTCGACGAGGGACTGGATGGCCTGGCGGACGGTGGGGCGGGACAGGCCGAGGCGTACGGAGAGGTCGACCTCGTTGCCGAGGAGGTTGCCCGGCGCCAGTGCCCCGTGCTCGATCGCCGCCTCCAGCTGCTGCGCGAGCTGGTGGTACAGCGGCACGGGACTGCCCCGGTCCAGGGCGAAGTCCAGCGAACTGAGTGCGGCAGCGGGCGTGGTGCGCGCCCGGTCACCGGTCTTCGCCATGGCCGAACCCCCCTACGGGTGTCAGGAGTTGCTCGGGAAACCGAGGTTGATGCCGCCGTCGGACGGGTCCGGCCAGCGGGTGGTGACGACCTTGCCCTGGGTGTAGAAGGCGATGCCGTCGTTGCCGTAGATGTGCAGGTCTCCGAAGAGGGAGTCCTTCCAGCCGCCGAAGGAGTGGTAGCCGACGGGAACCGGGATCGGCACGTTGACGCCGACCATGCCCGCCTTGACCTCCAGCTGGAAGCGGCGGGCCGCGCCGCCGTCCCGGGTGAAGATCGCGGTGCCGTTGCCCCAGCGGGAGTCGTTGATCAGCTTGATGGCCTCCTCGTACGTCTCCGCGCGGACCACGCACAGCACCGGGCCGAAGATCTCGTCCCGGTAGGCGTCCGCCGTCAGCGGCACCCGGTCCAGCAGCGAGACGCCGAGGAAGAAGCCGTCCGCGCACTCGGGGTGTCCCTCGACCGAGAAGCCGGTGCCGTCGACCACGACCTCGGCGCCCTGCTCGGCCGCGCTCGCCACGTAGGAGGCCACCTTGTCGCGGTGCTCACGGGTGATCAGCGGGCCCATCTCGCTCGCCGGGTCGTTGCCGGGGCCGATCCTGAGGTTCTTCGCCCGCTCGGTGATCCTGCCGACCAGCTCGTCACCGATGTCGCCGACCGCGACCACGACCGACACGGCCATGCAGCGCTCGCCCGCCGAGCCGTACGCCGCGTTGATCGCCTGGTCGGCGGCGAGGTCCAGGTCGGCGTCGGGCAGCACCAGCATGTGGTTCTTGGCACCGCCCAGGGCCTGCACGCGCTTGCCGTGCTCGATGGCCGCTCGCTGGATGTACTTGGCGATCGGGGTGGAGCCGACGAAGGACACCGCCTCGATGTCCGGGTGCTCCAGGATGCGGTCCACGGCCGTCTTGTCGCCCTGCACGATGTTCAGGACGCCCTCCGGCAGACCGGCCTCGGTGGCCAGTTCGGCGAGCTTGAGGGACGCCGACGGGTCCTTCTCGCTCGGCTTGAGGACGAAGGTGTTGCCGCAGGCGATGGCCAGCGGGAACATCCACATCGGCACCATCGCCGGGAAGTTGAACGGCGTGATGCCGGCGACCACGCCCAGCGGCTGCCGGATCGAGGCCACGTCGACCCGGTTGGAGACCTGGGTGGACAGCTCGCCCTTGAGCTGGACGGAGATCCCGCAGGCGAGCTCCACGATCTCCATGCCGCGCGCGACCTCGCCGAGCGCGTCGGAGTGCACCTTGCCGTGCTCGGCCGTGATCAGCTCGGCGATCTCGTCGCGGTGGGCGTCCAGCAGCTCGCGGTACTTGAACAGGATCGCCGTGCGCTTGGCGAGCGAGGACACTCCCCAGGACTCGAAGGCGGCCTTGGCGGAGGCGACCGCGGCGTCCACCTCGTCGACGGTCGCGAAGGCGACCTGCTTCTCCTGGGCGCCGGTGGCCGGGTCGTAGACGGGGCCGAAGCGGCCCGAGGTGCCCTCGACGGGCTTGCCGTCGATCCAGTGGGTGATGGTCTTCATGGTGCGCAAGGGCCTTTCGTGGAGCCTGAGTTCAGCGGGAGAGTTCGGCGAGGGAGTGCGGCGGGGCTTCAGAGGTGGCGGCGGCGGTCCGCCACCTGGCGGTCGTAGCGCTCGCGGGCCTCGACGGCGGCCTCCCGTGAGGCGGTCTCGGCCACGGGCACGTCCCACCAGGCCTCGGCCGGGGGAGCGGTCGGGGCCGGGTCGGTCTCGACGTACACACATGTCGGACGGTCGGAGGAGCGGGCCGCGGCCAGCGCCTCGCGCAGCTCGCGCACGGTCTTGGCCCGCAGCACGTCCATGCCCAGGCTGGCGGCGTTGGCGGCGAGGTCCACGGGCAGCGGGGCGCCCGTGAAGGTGCCGTCGGCGGCCCGGAAGCGGTAGGCGGTGCCGAACCGCTCGCCGCCGGTCTCCTCCGACAGACCGCCGATGGAGGCGTAGCCGTGGTTCTGGAGGAGGACGATGTTGACGGGCAGGCCCTCCTGTACGGCCGTGACGATCTCCGTCGGCATCATCAGGTAGGTGCCGTCGCCGACCAGCGCCCACACCGGTGTGCCGGGAGCGGCCTGCTGGACGCCGATGCCGGCCGGGATCTCGTAGCCCATGCAGGAGTAGCCGTACTCCAGGTGGTACTGGCGCGGACTGCGGGAGCGCCACAGCTTGTGCAGGTCGCCGGGGAGCGAGCCGGCCGCGTTGATCACCACGTCGTCGTCGCCGACGGCCGCGTCCAGCGCGCCGAGCACCTGCGTCTGGGTGGGCACCGCGCTCTCGTCGCCGGCGCGGTAGGCGGCCTCGACGACCTCGTCCCAGCGCTCCTTGCCGGTCCGGTACTCCGCCTCGTACGCCGTGCCGACCCGGTGACCGGCGAGTCCCTCCAGCAGCCTCTCGAGACCGGACCGCGCGTCGCACACCAGCGTGCGCGCGGCCAGCTTGTGCGCGTCGAAGCCGGTGATGTTGAGGTTGAGGAACCGTACGTCCGGGTTCTGGAAGAGGGTTCCGGAGGCCGTGGTGAAGTCCGTGTAGCGCGTGCCGACGCCGATCACCAGGTCGGCGGTACGGGCGAGTTCGTCGCTGACGGCCGTGCCGGTGTGGCCGATGCCGCCGAGGTCGGCGGGGTGGTCGTACCGCAGGGAGCCCTTGCCGGCCTGGGTGGAGGCGACGGGGATGCCGGTGGCGTCCACGAACGCCTTCAGCGCCTGTTCGGCCTCGCTGTGGTGGACGCCGCCGCCCGCCACGATCAACGGGCGCTGCGCGGACCGGATCGCCTCGACGGCCGCCGTGAGCTCCACCGGGTCCGGCGCCGGACGCCGTACGTACCAGACGCGCTCGGCGAAGAACTCCTCCGGCCAGTCGTACGCCTCCGCCTGCACGTCCTGGGGCAGGGCGAGGGTGACGGCGCCGGTCTCGGCCGGGTCGGCCAGCACACGCATGGCCTGGAGCGCCGACGGGATCAGCGCCTCGGGGCGGGTGATCCGGTCGAAGTACCTCGACACCGGGCGCAGCGTGTCGTTGACCGACACGTCGGCCTCGACGGGGTGCTCCAGCTGCTGGAGCAGCGGGTCGGGGGCGTGCGAGGCGAAGTAGTCGCCGGGCAGCAGCAGCACCGGCAGCCGGTTGACGGTCGCGAGGGCGGCGCCGGTGACCAGGTTGGTGGCGCCGGGGCCGATGGAGGTCGTCACCGCCTGCGCGGAGAGGCGGTTCAGCTGCCGGGCGTAGCCGACCGCCGCGTGCACCATGGACTGCTCGTTGCGGCCCTGGTGGTAGGGCATCACATCGGCGTACTCGACCAGCGCCTGGCCGACCCCGGCAACGTTGCCATGGCCGAAGATGCCCCAGGTCCCGGCGATCAGCCGGCGCCGCACGCCGTCGCGCTCGGTGTACTGGGCGGACAGGAACCGCACCAGGGCCTGGGCGGTCGTCAGTCTGCGGGTGGCGGCGCTCATACGGAGGTCTCCGGGGCGGTGTAGAGGGGGAGCCGGGCATCGACCGGCTGGTCCGGCCAGGTGTCGCGGACCCAGGCGTGGTCGGGGTGGTCGCAGATCAGCCAGGCGCGCTCGTCCTCCGGGCCCGCCATGACGTTCAGGTAGTACATGTGGTGGCCGGGCGTGGCCATCGAGGGCCCGTGCCAGCCGTCCGGGATGAGGACGACGTCGCCGTCGCGGACCTCGGCCAGCACGTCGGTGTCCCGGCCCGGGCCGGACGGTGAGACCCGCTGGTAGCCGAGGCCGGGGATGCCGTCGTGGCCGGAGAACTCGAAGTAGTAGATCTCCTCCAGCACCGACTCCTCGCCCGGCCGGTGCTCGTCGTGCTTGTGCGGCGGGAACGACGACCAGTTGCCGCCCGGGGTGATCACCTCGACCGCGATGAGCTTGTCGCACTCGAAGACGCCGGCCGCGCCGAAGTTGTTGACCTGCCGGGAGCAGTTCCCGGTGCCCCGCAGCTCCACGGGCACCTCGGAGGCCGGTCCGTAGCGGGCGGGCAGCCGCCGCGAGCAGCGGGCGCCGGTCAGCGCGAACCGCCCGCCCGCGGCGGACGTCACGGTCGCCCGGGCGTCGCGCGGCACGTACGCGAAGTCGCTGACGCCGCTGAACACATCGGCACGGCCCTGGAGCTCGAAGGTGTCCTGCCCGAAGTCGTCCGCCGCCGTGACCGTGCAGCCGCCGCTCAGCGGGACGACGATCCACTCGCTGTCGTCGGTGTCGAAGGTGTGGGTGCCGCCCGGCGGCAGCTCCAGGATCCGCAGGCTGGAGTGGCTCCAGCCCGCCTTCTCGGGCGTGACGTCGACGGTGTAGGGGCCGCCGAGGGCCTTACCGGCGGGAAGGTGATACGTCATCGTGTGCCTTTCGGATCACAGCGGGTGCCACTCACGGCAGATGCCTTGTGCGACACAGCGGATGCCTCGTGCGTCACAGCAGGCCGACGGCCGTGTCCACGGCCTGTGCCACGCTGCCCTCGGCCGGGTAGAGCAGCGAGCGCCCGACGACCAGGCCCTGGACGGTGGGCAGGCGCAGGGCCTTGCGCCAGCGTTCGTAGGCGCCCTCCTGGTCGTCGCCGACCTCGCCGCCGAGCAGCACCACGGGCAGTGTGGAGGTCTCCAGGACCTCCGCCATGTCGTCCGGGTCGTCGGTGACGGGCAGCTTCAGCCAGGTGTAGGCGGAGGTGCCGCCGAGGCCCGAGGCGATCGCGACGGACCGTGTCACGGCCTCGGCGGACAGGTCGTTGCGGACCCTGCCGTCGACCCGCCGGGAGATGAACGGCTCGACGAACAGGGGCAGTCGCCGGGCCGCCATGGCGTCGATCGCCCGGGCGGTGGACTCCAGGGTGGTCAGCGACCCCGGGTCGTCGTAGTCGATGCGCACCAGGAGCTTGCCCGCGTCGAAGCGGAGCCGGGCGATGTCCTCGGCGCGGTGTCCGGTGAAACGGTCGTCCATCTCGAAGGAGGCCCCGGCGAGTCCGCCGCGGTTCATCGAGCCCATGACGACCTTGTTCTCCAGCACCCCGAGCAGGAGCAGGTCCTCCAGGATGTCGGCGGTGGCGAGCACCCCGTCGACGCCTGGCCGCGACAGCGCGACGCACAGCCGTTCCAGCAGGTCCGCGCGGTTGGCCATGGCCAGGCGCCGGTCGCCGACCGCGAGGGCACCGCGCGCCGGGTGGTCGGCGGCCACGATCATCAGCCTGCCGCTGTCGCCGAGCAGCGGGCGGCGCACCCGGCGGGCCGCCGCTTCGGCGACGGCCTCGGGGTTGCGGGCTCTGACCGTGGTGAGGTCGGGGATGCCGATGTTCAAGGAAGGCTCCGTTTCAGTGGCTCGTGCTCGGCGACGGCAGCCCGGCGAGGAGGTCCTCGACCTCGGACTCGGTGGGCATCGCGGAGGAGCAGGCGAGGCGGGAGGCGACGAGGGCGCCGGCGGCGTTGGCGTGGCGCATGGTCTTCTCCAGGTCCCAGCCGGAGAGCAGACCGTGGCAGAGCGAGCCGCCGAAGGCGTCGCCCGCGCCCAGGCCGTTGACCACCTCGACCGGCACCGGCGGCACCTCGGCGCGGCTGCCGTCGCGGTGCACGGCCAGGACGCCCTTGGGGCCCTGCTTGACGACGGCCAGCTCCACGCCCGCCTCCAGCAGCGCGTCGGCGCAGGCCTGCGGCTCGCGCACACCGGTGGCGACCTCGCACTCGTCGAGGTTGCCGACCGCGACGGTGGCATGGCTCAGGGCCTCGCGGTAGTACGGGCGGGCCTCCTCGGGGTCGCGCCAGAACATCGGCCGCCAGTCGAGGTCGAAGACGGTGATGCCCGCCTTGTCGCGGGCCTTGAGGGCGGCGAGCGTGGCGGAGCGGCTCGGCTCCTCGCTCAGGCCGGTGCCGGTGATCCAGAAGATGCGGGCGCCGCGGATCGCGAAGAAGTCCAGCTCGTCGGTGTGGATCTCCAGGTCCGGTGCCTTGGGGCGGCGGTAGAAGTACAGCGGGAAGTCGTCCGGCGGGAAGATCTCGCAGAACGTGATCGGTGTGGGGTGCGCGTCGACCGGGGTGACCCACCGGTCGTCGACGCCGAAGGACTTCAGCTCCTCGTGCAGGTAGGTGCCGAAGGGGTCGGCGCCGGTCCGGGTGATCACCGCCGTACGGCGCCCGAGGCGGGCCGTCGCGACCGCCACATTGGCCGCCGAACCTCCCAGGAACTTCCCGAACGTCTCCACTTGGGGCAGCGGGACGCCGGTCTGGAGGGGATACAGGTCGACCCCGATGCGGCCCATCGTGATCAAGTCGAAATACTGGGCTGGCTCGGCCATGCGCGACCTCCTCGGGAAGCTGGGGATGCGGGTCCCGGGGCGCCCTGACACGGTGGGGGGCGTGGATCCATGGACCTGCCGCCTCCCAGATTTAGGTCTCCGAGGGCGGCCCTGTCAAGACTTTGTACTTACATTCGGACCTGCTTGTGAAATGATGTCTTAACAAAGTATTGACAGCGGGCGCGGCAAGGACTTGGATCCCGTGGCATCGCAACAGTGTGTTTGCGGCATCATGATCCGGACTCCGTAAGGCTCCGGGACCACGGATCCTCGTGATCCCTCCCCTTTCCCCCGCAGTAGCACAGTGAGGTGCCAGGAAAGATGGACCGCTCTTCTCACCCCCGCTCTCGCAGGATCGCGCCCGTCGTCGCCGTGGCCGCAGCGGCGGCCCTGACCCTCGCCGGCTGCTCCAGCAGTTCCGGGGGCAAGAAGTCCGAGGAAGGCGCCGCGAACGCCTCCGCCGGCAAGGCGACCACGCCGCGCATGACCGTCGCCCTGGTCACCCACCAGGCGCCCGGTGACACCTTCTGGGACACCGTCCGCAAGGGTGCCGAGGCCGCGGCCGCCAAGGACAACATCAAGCTCGTCTACTCCGCCGACCCGAACGCGGGCAACCAGGCCAACCTGGTCCAGAACGCGATCGACCAGAAGGTCGACGGCATCGCGGTGACCCTCGCCAAGCCGGACGCCCTCAAGGGCGTCATAGGCAAGGCCGAGAAGTCCGGCATACCCGTCGTCGGTCTCAACTCCGGCCTGAGCGACTGGAAGAAGCTCAACCTGCTGGAGTTCTTCGGCCAGGACGAGTCCGTGGCCGGCGAGGCCTTCGGCAAGAAGCTCAACGAGGTCGGCGCCAAGAAGGTCCTCTGCGTCATGCAGGAGCAGGGCAACGTCGGCCTGACGCAGCGCTGCGACGGCGTGGCGAAGACCTTCGAGGGCAAGGTCGACCCGCAGAACGTCAACGGCACCGACATGCCGTCCGTGAAGTCGACGATCACCGCCAAGCTGAAGCAGGACCCGTCCATCGACTACGTCGTCACGCTCGGCGCCCCCTTCGCGCTGACCGCGGCGCAGTCGGTCGGCGACGCCGGAAGCAAGGCGAAGGTCGCCACCTTCGACCTCAACAAGGACCTGATCAAGTCCATCAAGGCCGGCGACATCCAGTTCGCCGTCGACCAGCAGCCCTACCTCCAGGGCTACCTGGCCGTCGACGGCCTGTGGCTCTACAAGAACAACGGCAACTACAGCGGTGGCGGTGAGCAGCCCGTGCTGACCGGCCCGGCCTTCGTCGACAAGTCCAACGTGGACAAGATCGGGGAGTTCGCCGCGAAGGGCACCCGGTGATGAGCATGACCCAGCAGGCCACGCCGGCGGTGGACACACCGCCGGCCCCCGGCCCGAAGCAGTCCGACGGCCGGACGCGGCAGCGCCCGCTGGCGCTGCGGCTGCTCGCCCGGCCCGAGGTCGGCGTGTTCCTCGGCGCGGTCGCCGTGCTCGTGTTCTTCCTGTTCGCCGCCCCGCCGGTGCGCGACGGCAGCTCGATGGCCAACATCCTCTACCAGTCGTCGACCATCGGGATCATGGCCCTGCCGGTCGCGCTGCTGATGATCGGCGGCGAGTTCGACCTCTCGGCCGGTGTCGCCGTGGTCACCTCGGCGCTGACCGCGTCGATGCTCAGCTACCAGCTCACGCTGAACGTCTGGGTGGGTGTGATCGTCGCCCTGCTGGTCTCGCTCGGCATCGGCGCCTTCAACGGCTGGCTGCTGGTCAAGACCGGCCTGCCGAGCTTCCTGGTCACCCTGGGCACCTTCCTGATCCTGCAAGGGGTGAACCTCGCGGTGACCAAGCTGGTCACCGGCAACGTCGCCACCGACGACATCAGCGACATGGACGGCTTCACGCAGGCGCAGAAGCTCTTCGCCTCGACCTTCGAGGTCGGCGGGGTCAACGTGAAGATCACCGTGGTGTGGTGGCTGGTCTTCGCGGCCCTGGCCACCTGGGTGCTGCTGCGCACCAAGTACGGCAACTGGATCTTCGCGGTCGGCGGCAACAAGGAGTCGGCGCGGGCCGTCGGCGTCCCGGTGACCTTCACCAAGATCTCCCTGTTCATGCTGGTCGGCTTCGGCGCCTGGTTCGTCGGCATGCACCAGCTGTTCTCCTTCAACACCGTGCAGTCCGGTGAGGGTGTGGGCCAGGAGCTCATCTACATCGCCGCGGCCGTCATCGGCGGCTGCCTGCTCACCGGTGGTTCCGGCAGCGCGATCGGCCCGGTCTTCGGCGCCTTCATGTTCGGCATGGTGCAGCAGGGCATCGTCTACGCCGGCTGGAACCCCGACTGGTTCAAGGCCTTCCTCGGCGTGATGCTCCTCGGCGCCGTCCTCATCAATCTGTGGGTCCAGCGCACGGCGACCCGGAGGTGACCGCAATGATCAGCGAAGCAACCGCCACCGACGAGGCCGCCACCCAGGACGCCGCTCTCGTCGAACTCAAGGGCGCCGGCAAGTCCTACGGCAACATCCGCGCCCTGCACGGCGTCGACCTCACCGTCCACCCCGGCAAGGTGACGTGCGTCCTCGGCGACAACGGCGCCGGCAAGTCCACCCTCATCAAGATCGTCTCCGGTTTGCACCAGCACACCGAGGGCGAGTTCCTCGTCGACGGCGCACCGGTGCGCTTCTCCACCCCGCGCGAGGCCCTCGACAAGGGCATCGCCACCGTCTACCAGGACCTCGCGGTCGTCCCGCTGATGCCGGTCTGGCGCAACTTCTTCCTCGGCTCCGAGCTGACCAAGGGCCCCTGGCCCGTCCGCCGGCTCGACATCGACACGATGAAGAAGACCGCCGATCAGGAACTGCGCAACATGGGCATCGTCCTGGACGACATGGAGCAGCTCATCGGCACGCTCTCCGGCGGCCAGCGCCAGTGCGTGGCCATCGCCCGCGCCGTCTACTTCGGCGCCCGCGTCCTGATCCTGGACGAGCCCACCGCCGCCCTCGGAGTCAAGCAGTCCGGTGTCGTGCTGAAGTACATCGCCGCCGCCCGCGAGAAGGGCCTCGGCGTCATCTTCATCACCCACAACCCGCACCACGCCTACATGGTCGGCGACCACTTCAGCGTCCTGCGCCTCGGCACCATGGAACTCTCCGCCGCCCGCAGCGACGTCAGCCTCGAAGAACTCACCAACCACATGGCCGGCGGCGCCGAACTCGCCTCACTCAAACACGAACTGGCACAGGTCCGCGGCGTCGACGTCGAAGAACTCCCCGAGGCGGGAGACCTCACCGCCTCCGTAGCCTCGTCTTCGGAAGGAAAGTCCTGACATGGCCCTCGCGCTCGACCGTATCCGGGTCGGCTCCGCCCCCGACTCCTGGGGCGTCTGGTTCCCCGACGACCCCCAGCAGGTGCCCTGGGAACGCTTCCTCGACGAGGTCACCGAGGCCGGCTACTCGTGGATCGAACTCGGCCCCTACGGCTACCTGCCCACCGACCCGGCCCGGCTCACCGACGAGGTGACCAAGCGGAACCTGAAGGTCTCCGCCGGCACGATCTTCTGCGGACTGCACCGCGGCCCCTCCGAGTGGGACTCCACCTGGGAGCAGGTCAGCCGGGTCGCCGCCCTCACCCAGGCCATGGACGCCAAGCACCTGGTCGTCATCCCGTCCTTCTGGCGGGACGACAAGACCGCCGAGATCCTGGAGGCGCCGGAGCTCACCACCGAGCAGTGGCGCAACCTCACCACGGGCATGGAGCGCCTCGGCCGTGAGGTGAAGGACAGGTACGGCCTGGACATCGTCGTCCACCCGCACGCCGACACCCACATCGACACCGAGGAGCACGTCGAGCAGTTCCTCGACTCGACCGACTCCGACGCGGTCAACCTCTGCCTGGACACCGGGCACTACGCCTACTGCGGCGGCGACAGCGTCAAGCTGATCGAGACGTACGGGGAGCGCATCGGCTACCTCCACCTCAAGCAGGTCGACCCGGAGATCCTCGCCGACGTGGTGAAGAACGAGGTGCCGTTCGGCCCCGCGGTGGCGCGTGGCGTCATGTGCGAACCGCCCGCCGGTGTCCCGGAGCTGGGCCCGGTCCTGACGGCCGCGCAGAAGCTCGGCGTGGACCTCTTCGCCATCGTCGAGCAGGACATGTACCCCTGCGAGCCGGACAAGCCGCTGCCGATCGCGGTGCGCACCCGCAAGTTCCTTCGGTCCTGCGGCGCCTGACGACCCGAAAGGACGGCCATGACTGAGCGCGCCACCACCCTCGGAGTCGCGGTCATCGGTACCGGACGGATGGGCGCCGACCATGTGCGCCGCATCCACGACGTCACCAGCGGGGCGCGGGTGGCGGCCGTCGTGGACGTCGACGCGGAACGCGCGAAGGCCGTAGCCGCCCGCGTCGACGGCTGCACCGCCTACACCGACCCGGCCGCCGCGCTGGCCGCGGCCGACGTCGACGCCGTGCTGATCGCCTCACCGGGCCCGGCCCACGAAGCCACCCTGCTCGCCGCCTTCGAGCGCGACCTGCCCGTCCTGTGCGAGAAGCCCCTCACCCCCGACGCGGCCTCCGCCCTGCGCGTCCTCGAAGCCGAACTGCGCCTCGGCCACCGCCGGGTCCAGGTCGGCTTCATGCGCCGCTACGACCCCGAGTACGTGAAGCTGAAGGCCCTGCTGGCCACCGGCCAGCTGGGCAGGCCGCTGATGGTGCACAACCGGCACCGCAACGCGGCCAGCCCGCCCTTCTTCACCAGCTCCATGCTCATCAGCGACTCCGTCGCCCACGAGGCGGACGCGACCCGCTGGCTCCTGGGTCACGAGATCACGGCGGTCACGGTGCTGCGACCGACCCCGTCCGCCAACGCCCCCGACGGGCTGCGCGATCCGCAGTTCGTGGTCTTCGAGACCGACGGCGGCGCCCTCTCCGACGTGGAGATCTTCGTCAACTGCGGCTTCGGCTACCAGGTCCAGGCCGAGGTGGTCTGCGAGCGCGGCACCGCCCGCATCGGCGACGGCCACGCCCTGGTCACCCACATGGCCGGCCGCTGGGGCGGCACCATCGCCCAGGACTTCACCGAACGCTTCGAGACGGCCTACGACCAGGAGATCCAGACCTGGGTCGACGCCACCCGCCGAGGCGAGGTCACCGGCCCGAGCGTCTGGGACGGCTACGCCGCGGCGGCGGTGTGCGAGGCCGGGGTACGGGCGCTGGAGGACGGGGGCCGGGTCGAGGTCGAACTCGTGGAGAGACCCGCGCTGTACGCGTGAACGTCGTACGCGTGAAGCTGTATGTCGTACGCGTGAAGCTGTATGCGGAAAAGGGCCCGGGGTCACGCCCCGGGCCCTTTCCGTGAGTGCGTCAGATCTTGGTCCGAGGCCGGGGCTCGAACCCGGCCTCCCGGTAACAGGCGTCGATGAGTTCCATCGTCGTCACCGCGTCGTCCGGACCCAGTGGCAGCGGCGGGGATCGGCCACCAGCTCGGCGTACGACCCAGCCACCCGCTCCACGCCGTGCCGGGCCGCGAACGCCTCGGCGCGGGCACGGTCGCGGGCGGCCACCGCGACGAGGCGGTGGCCGGTCGCCCGGGCCGGTTCGATCAGGGAGCGTTCGGTGATGCGTGCGACTCCCAGCAGTCCTGTGCGCAGTGGTTCCCGGACTCGTTCGCTCATGCCTGCCATCTCTCCTGGCTCGTCGCGGGAGGGTGCTCGTGCGTCGACAGTGTGGACAAAGATCCTTCTCGCCCCGCGGGCGGCAGCGGCGTAGCGTGATCAGTGCCTTCGAGGGGAGTCGTGATGGGCACAGCACGCGACCTGATGATCGTGGCGATGGACGCGGCCACGAGCCGGCCGGTGACGCAGGGCGACCTGTCGCTCGGGCTGGCCGGCGCCGAGGTGATCGACCTGCTCGGTGCCGAGGTGGTGACGCTGGACGGCGACCGTATGGTGTCCCGCCTGGCGCCGCCCCTGCACGACCCGCTGCTGGACCGGGCCGCGACGGCACTCGTGCGCGACAAGCCGTACGAGCCGATCGAGGACTGGCTCTGGCGCAGGGGCCGTGGACTGGCCCAGGAGTATGCGACCACCCTGGAGGAAGAGGGGCTCGTCTCACGGCCCCGGGCCTCCTGGCTCTCCTTCCGCGGCACCCCCTGGCCGACACCGGTCGAGTCCCCTGCCCGGCAGCGCGCCCGGCACCGCCGGGCGACCGACGAGCCGGTGCTCGCCACACTCGCGGCCGCCGTCGGGGTGCGCGACGAGGTGCCCGAGGACCTCCCGGCGCCCGACGACGCGGCCGAGGCCGTGCTCGCCGCGGTGGTCGACGCCGTGACGGAGCTGGACGCCGTCCGCCGCCGCCGGGCCATCGAGGACGACGCGTTCGCCAACGTCTGGCGCGGTGCCTGAGCCGCGGCGGCCGCCACGTCAGGCCGCCCGTACCTCCTCGATGGTCACGGGACGGTGCTCGTGCAGCGACAGTGTGCACGCGTCGGCGATCCAGCCCGCCTCCAGGGCGTCCTCGATCGTGCAGGGGGAGGGGCGGGTGCCGGCGACGACCTCGGTGAACGCGGTCAGTTCGGCGCGGTAGGCCTCGGTGAAGCGGTCCATGAAGAAGTCGTGCGGCGTGCCCGCCGGGAAGGTCACGCCGGGCTCGACCGAACGCAGCGGAAGCTTGTCCTCCAGGCCTACGGCGATGGAGTCCTGGAAGCCGTGGAGCTCCATACGGACGTCGTAACCGCGGGCGTTGTGCCGGGAGTTGGAGATCACCGCGATCGTGCCGTCGTCGAGGGTGAGGATCGCGCCGGTGGTGTCGGCGTCACCGGCCTCCTTGATGTAGTCGGCGCCGCGGTTGCCGCCGACGGCGTACACCTCCGTCACCTCACGGCCGGTCACCCAGCGGATGATGTCGAAGTCGTGCACCGAGCAGTCGCGGAAGATGCCGCCGGAGGCGGCGATGTACGCGGCCGGCGGCGGGGCCGGGTCCAGCGTGGTCGACCGCACGGTGTGCAGCTTGCCCAGCTCACCGGCCTGGACGGCGGCCCGCGCGGCGACGAACCCGGCGTCGAAACGCCGGTTGTAGCCGATCTGGATCGGCACGTCCCTGCCGCGGACGGCCTTGAGCACCTCGACGCCCTCGCTCATGGTCTTGGCGACGGGCTTCTCGCAGAAGACCGGGACCCCGGCCTCGACCCCGGCCAGGATCAGCGCCGGGTGTGCGTCGGTCGCCGCCGCGACGACGATGCCGTCCACGCCGGCGGCCAGCAGGGCCTCGGGCGAGTCCACGACCTCGGCCCCGAACCGCTCGGCCGCGGCCTTGGCGGCACCCGCGAACGGGTCGGTGACGACGAGGGACTCGACAGCGTCCAGCCCGGAGAGGGTCTCGGCATGGAACGCGCCGATACGGCCGAGACCGAGGATTCCGATACGCATGAATTGCTCCTTGGTGTGGTGCACGCCTTCAGGGGCGCGGGGCTGTTTCGATGTGCGGCTCCGCCGCGTGGGCGCGACCAGCCACGACGGCGCCGCACACGACAGACGGACCAAGCGCGGCAGATGCCTAGTCGAGTCCGCCCAGCACGTTCTGATCCCAGTCGATGATCGACCCGGTGACCACCCCGGACCGCTCCGACAACAGGAAGACCACGAACTCGGCGATTTCATCCGGCTGGCCCAACTTGCCCATGGGCAACTTCGCAGCAGCCTGCTCACGCCAGTCGTCCCCGGCCCCGTGGAAGGCCCGCTGCGTCGCATCCTCCCCTTCGGTCGCGGTCCAGCCGATGTTCAGCCCGTTGATCCGAACCCGGTCCCACCGATGCGCGTGCGCGGCATTCCGGGTCAGCCCGATCAACCCCGCCTTGGCGGCGACGTACGGCGCCAGGAACGCCTGCCCACCGTGCGCCGACGACGTGATGATGTTGACGATCGTGCCGGGCGCCTCACGCGCCACCATGTCCGCGACCGCCGCCTGCATCGCGAAGAACGGCCCCTTGAGGTTGATCGCGATGTGCTGGTCGAACAGGTCGGGCGTGGTGTCCAGCAGCGTGCCGCGGGACGTCAGCCCGGCGGCGTTCACCAGGCAGTCGACACGGCCGTACGCCTGCACGACCCGGCTCACGGAGGCCTTCGCCTGCTCGGCGTCCGACAGGTCGGCCCGTACGTACAGGGCCTTGCCGCCCGCGGCGATCAGCTCCTCCACCAGGGCCTCGCCGGGCTCGGGGCGCCGCCCGGTGACGGCCACCACCGCCCCCTCGCGGACCGCGGCCCGCGCGACGGCGGCACCGACGCCCTGGCTGCCGCCGTTGACCAGGACGACCTTGTCGTCGAGAAGTCCCACGAATGTCCTCAGCTCTCTCGCCGTTCGGTACCGGATCGCAGCTCCGCACGGAGCGCTTCCGGCGTCCACTCCTCGCGCAGCGCCCGCCGCAGCAGATCCGCCTGGGAGGGCGGGGCCAGGCCGTCGACCGGCGGGTCGCTGTCGAGGTTGGTCGGGAAGGGGTAGCCCTCGGCGCTCGCCGCGATCACCCGGTCCAGCCACGCCTGGTCGGCACCCTCGGCCCGGCGCTTGAGCAGGGCCGGGTACACCGCGTTCGCCACGGCCTCCCGGTCCACCGTCTCCATCGCCCGCCCGAACGCGGACGACACCTGCAACAGGTTCGCCATGCGCCGGATGTCCGCCGAGCGGTTGGTGCCGGCGGCGTGGAAGAGGGCCGGGTTGAAGAAGACGGCGTCGCCCTTCGCGAGCGGCAGCTGCACCTGGTGCGCCTCGAAGTACGCCCGGAACGGAGGGAGCCGCCAGGCGAGATAGCCCGGCGCGTACTTCTGCGAGTGCGGCAGGTACATCGTCGGCCCGGACTCGACCGGCATGTCGCAGTGCGCGACCGCGCCCTGGAGGGTCAGCACGGGGGAGAGGCGGTGCACGTGCGCGGGGTAGGCGGCGGCGACCTCGTTGGACAGGAAGCCCAGGTGGTAGTCGCGGTGCACGGTCTGGGCGGCGCCGCCCGGGTTCACCACGTTGAGCTGGGAGGTGACCTGGTAGCCGGGGCCGAGCCAGGCCGTGGACACCAGCGCGAGCACCTCGTTGGCGTAGTAGTCGGCGAAGGCCTCCGCGTCGTACAGGGCCGCCTTCTCCAGCGCGTTCCACACCCGGTCGTTGGCACCCGGCTCGGCGAAATGGTCACCGGCCGTGGCACCCGAGGCGCGCTGTTCGGCGATCAGGGCCTCGAACACGGCGGTGGCCCGGTCCACGACCTCCGGATCGGGAAAGGCACCGCGGAAGACGACGATGCCGGGACCGTCGGCGAGCGCCCGGGACAGTTCGGCCTGGACCACCCGGTCGCCCTCGAGGAGACCGGTGTCGTAGACCGGCACGTTCCGCTCCACGGCGGAGGCGTGCGGATAGTCGGCGGGGTCCGTCGTCTGTTCGACCAGCGCGCGGAACGCGTCGAGATCGCAGTCCTGCTCGGACAGCCAGGCACGGTGGTGGACGGAAGTGAAGGACATCGTCGTCCCTTCGGGGTCACGGAGCGACGGAGCCCTGTCATTCTTGTCAGTACAAACCCCTCGAACAACCAGCAGCGACCCATCAAAAACCCCTCAAGGAGCCGGCGCATGGGCCACCCGTTCCCGATCCGGGAGATCGCACGCCAGGCGGGCCTGAGCGAGGCGACCGTCGACCGGGTGCTCAACGGCCGGGGAGGGGTGCGGGAGAGCACCGCGCAGGAGGTGCGCCGCGCGATAGCCGACCTCGACCGGCAGCGCACCCAGGTCCGGCTCGTCGGCCGGACCTTCATGGTCGACATCGTGATGCAGGCACCCGAACGCTTCACCACGGCGATCCGCGCCGCCCTGGAGGCCGAGCTGCCGTCCCTGCACCCGGCGGTGCTGCGCTCCCGCTTCCACTTCCGCGAGACCGGCCCGGTCGGTGAACTGGTGCGGACCCTGGACCGGATCGCCCGGCGCGGCTCGCAGGGCGTGATCCTCAAGGCGCCGGACGTCCCCGAGGTCACCGCCGCCGTCGGCCGGCTCGAAGCCGCCGGCATCCCGGTCGTGACCCTGGTGACCGACCTGCCCACCAGCGCCCGCCGCGCCTACGTCGGCATCGACGACCGGGCCGCGGGCGCGACGGCCGCGTATCTGACGGGCCAGTGGCTCGGCGACCGCCCGGGCAACATCCTCACCAGCCTCAGCAGCGGCTTCTTCCGCAACGAGGAGGAGCGGGAGATGGGCTTCCGCAGCGCGATGCGCGCCCGGCACCCCGAGCGCACGCTGGTCGAGATCGCCGAGGGACAGGGACTCGACGCCACCCAGTACGACCTCGTCCGGGCCGCACTCGAACGCGACCCGGACATCCGCGCGGTGTACTCGATCGGCGGCGGCAACATCGCCACGCTCAGGGCGTTCGAGGACCTCGGCCGCGAGTGCGCCGTGTTCGTCGCGCACGACCTCGACCACGACAACACCCGGCTGCTGCGCGAGCACCGCCTGTCCGCCTTGCTCCACCACGACCTGCGCCAAGACGTGCGCGAGGCCTGCCACACCGTCATGCGGGCGCACGACGCGCTGCCACCGGCGGGACCGACCCCGCCGTCGGCGATCCAGGTGGTGACGCCGTACAACATGCCGCCGCAGGCCGCGGGTGTGTGAGGTGGGGTGAGGCCGGGGCGTGGCCGGGCGTGGATGCCGAACGTGACGCGACGCGGCCCTTACCGTCGTGCCCATGTGGACATCGCGCCCGGACGGCGGTCCCGGACGGCTGCTGACCCTCGCCGACGGTGTGTTCGCCATCGCCATCACGCTGCTGGTGCTGGACCTCTACGTGCCGCGGGGACTGGACGCGGCCCAGTACGACCAGGCCCTGCGCCGGCTGCTCCCGGACCTCGCGGCCTACGCGCTCAGCGTCACCGTGCTCGGCAGTTTCTGGCACGAGCACCGCAGGATCTTCCGTGACGTGCGGGAGGTCGACGGACAGGTGATCACCCTGTCCATCGCCGGCCTCGGTGTCGCGGCCCTGGTGCCCTTCCCGACCAGGCTGCTCGCGGAGTACGGAGACCGGCCCGTCTCGGTCGCCGTCTACGCGGGCGCGGTCGCCGCGATGGGGGCCGGCCACCTGGCGCTGGCCGCCGTCCTGGCCAGACGCCCCTGGCTCCGCGACGGCACTCCCTCGGAGGCCGGCACCACGCTCTACCTCGTCGACAGCGCCACGCTGGTGGTGGTGTTCGCCGCGACCGTACCGCTGGCCCTGATCATGGGGTCCCACGCCATGTGGCTCTGGCTCGTCCTCGTCCCGGTGAGGTTCCTCCTCGGCCGCCGCCTCCAGCGGCAGGTCTGAACGTCACGCCCCGGCGGACACGTCCGCCCATGACCCGCTGCGCACCGAGCGCGTCATCGCGTCCAGCGCGGCGGCGCTGTGCACCGCGTCCGTCAGCGTCGCTCCGTGCGGGGTGCCCTCGGCCACCGAGCGCAGGAAGCGGTACGCCTCGATGACCTTCAGGTCGTCGTAGCCCATGGCGTTCGCCGCACCCGGCTGGAACGCGGCGAACTCGCCGTGGCCCGGTCCGACGTACACCGTGGTGACGGACTGGTCCTGGTACGTCGTGCCACGGCTGAGGCCCAGCTCGTTCATGCGGCGGAAGTCCCAGAACACGGCCCCCTTCGTGCCGTGCACCTCGAAGCCGTAGTTGTTCTGCTCACCGACCGACACCCGGCAGGCCTCCAGGACACCTCGTGCCCCCGAGGCGAAGCGCAGCAGACAGCTGACGTAGTCCTCGTTCTCGACCGGGCCGAGCTCGCCGCCGGAGGAGCGGCTGTGGCCGGCCGTGGCGCCGGTGGGCCGCGACCGCTCCGGCAGGAAGATCGCCGTGTCGGCGGTGAGCGACGTGATGTCGCCCAGCAGGTGGCGGGCGAGGTCGGCCCCGTGCGAGGCCAGGTCGCCCAGCACCCCGCTGCCGCCCCGCTCCCGCTCGTACCGCCAGGTCAGCGCGCCCTCGGGATGGGCCGCGTAGTCGCTGAACAGCCGGACCCGGACGTGCGTGATCGTGCCGATCTCCCCGGAGGCGATCAGCTCGCGGGCCGCCTCGACGGCAGGCGCGTTGCGGTAGTTGAAGCCCACCGTGCCCTGCACGCCCGCCTTGGCCACCGCGTCCGCCACCGCACCGGCGTCCTCGGCGGTCAGACCCACCGGCTTCTCGATCCAGATGTGCTTGCCCGCCTCGGCCATGGCGACGCCGATCTCGCGGTGCAGGAAGTTCGGCGCGGTGATGCTGACCGCCTTGACGCGCGGGTCGGCGGCCACGTCGCGCCAGTCCCGTGTCGTCGAGGCGAACCCGAACTGCGCGGCGGCCTCCTCCGCCCGGCCCGGCACCTCCTCGGCGACCGTCACGAGCTCAGGAACGAGGGGCAGCTGCGGATAGTGGTGCCGCACGCGCGCGTAGGCCTGGGTGTGCACACGTCCCATCCAGCCGAAACCGACGACGGCGACGCCGAGCGTGTCCACCATGAGAACCCCTCTTTGGACCGTTCCAGAACTTGTCCAGCCCACCCTGAGCGCGGTTTCCCGCAGCTGTCAACCCTTTGACAAGCCGCCGACCCGCATGGAACGGTCCAACCATGAGACCGCCGACGATCCGGGACGTGGCCGAGCGGGCCGGCGTCTCCAAGTCGCTGGTCTCCCTGGTGCTGCGCGGCTCCGACCAGGTCCGGCCCGAGAAGCGGGAAGCCGTGCTCCGCGCCGCCCGGGAGCTCGGCTACCGGCCCAACGCCGCCGCCCGCAGCCTCAGCGAACAGCGCACCCGCACGGTCGGCGTGCTGCTGAACGACCTGCGCAACCCCTGGTTCGTCGACCTCCTCGACGGCCTGAACTCCCTGCTGCACGCCCACGGCCTGCACATGCTGCTGGCCGACGCGCGCCTGAACCGCCGCACCGGCCAGGATCCGGCCGACCCGCTGCTGGACCTGCGCGTCGACGGTCTGGTCGTGGTCGGCACCCTGCCCGACCCGGCGGCCCTCGGCGCGGTCGCCGCGCGCATGCCGGTCGTCCTGGCGGGTGCCCGGGAGCCGGTGCCGCCCGGCGTGGACCAGGTCGCGGGCGACGACGAGCAGGGTGCCCGGCTGATCACCGAGCACCTGATCGGCCTCGGCCACCGCCGCATCGCGCACCTCGCCGGTTACGGCGCCGTCGGCGAACTGCGCCGCCGCAGCTTCGAGGCGACGATGCGGGCGCACGGCCTGGCCGACCGGGCCCTCGTCGAGACGGGCGACATGACCGAGGAGGGCGGCTACCGCGCCACCGTCCGCCTCCTCAACCGCACCGACCGGCCCACGGCCGTCTTCGCCGTCAACGACATCACCTGCGTCGGCGCCCTCTCGGCGGCGGAGGAACTGGGCCTGCGCGTCCCGCGGGACGTGTCCGTGGTCGGCTACGACAACACGAGCATCTCCCGCCTGCGCCACCTGTGGCTCACCACCGTCGACAGCGCGGGCCACGAGGTCGGCCGCCGGGCCGCCCGCTTCCTCCTCGACCGCTTCGAGCGCCCCGGGGGAGTGGGCCGGCTGCACCTGACGGCGCCGACGCTGGAGATCCGGGGGACGACGGCGCCGCCGCCCTGACCCCGGGGCCGATGGTTGAGCGGGCCGCTTTTTCGTTTTCAACGACGGCGATTCCGGCGGGATTTCCCAAGTCGCCGCCCCCTGGGCGCGCGACTAGAATTTATTCCGACACCCCCAAATCCGAGCGTGCCAAGGCGGCTTGGCGTGTTCTTCTCTTTCCCTCCACGTTCGCTGGAGGAGGCATCTCATGAATTCACATCACACCGAACCGCAGAGGAACATGCCGGGCCCTCAGGCCGACAAGCCGCTGAGAATGGTTCCGGGTGTGGGTGAACACGCCGATTCCGACGGTGTTCTGCGGGCGTACGTGGATCCCGGAGCGACTCTGAACCGCGCGCCCACGGCACGCAAGGCCATCGACCGTTTCATGAAGGCGCGGTCCGGCGCCCTGCGGACCGACCGCGTCGACCTGCGCGAGGTGGACTCCAGCGAGGGCGCGGCCACCCTGCGCGTGCGCTACCAGCAGTTCCACAACGATCTCCCGGTCGTCGGCGCCACCGTCCAGGCCGTGGCCGATGTGAAACAGGCCGCCGTCATCCAGGTCGACCACACGGCGGAGGTCGACGTGTCGGACGCCCCCGACCCCGGCACGGCCCACCCGCTCGACGCCGTGCGGAAGAACGCCCTGGCGCCGTTCCGGGAGGACTTCGCCTCCGCCGAGGTCATCAGGGACGAACTCGCGTACCTGCGGGACACGTCCAGGCCGGCGTTGCCGGAGACCGACTACCCCACCGCATCGGTCGCTCTGCTGAAAAAGGGGCGGAAGCCCGACGGCGCCCTCCACCTCGTCCACGATCTGCTCGTCGAGACCACCGGCCCCTTCGAACATTTCCGTGTCGTCCTGGACGCCGTCTCCGGGAAACTGCTCTGGCTCGCGCTCGCCGGGAAATTCGTGACCGCCGACCTCAAGGTCTTCCTGCCCGACCCCGTCACCGAGTCCGACGACGGAACGCTGCACGGCCACTCCAGCGCGGCCGTCCTCGACGCCTTCCGCCACGACGTGCAGGCCGAGGTCGCCGCGGCCGACGGGGACGGCTTCCGGCTCGACGGCGACTGGTTCAGGTGCACCGACTGGGACCCCCCGGCCTTCCCCCAGCCCCAGGAGACCTCGCCGGACTTCACCTACCGGACCTACCCCGCCGACCGCTCGTTCCTGAGCGCGAACGCCTACTACTGGCTCGACTCCTTCGCGCGCTATCTGCGCAGTCTGGGCAACGCGACGCTCAACGCCCACATGGTCAAGGTCGAGGTCGACGCCCAGGCCTACGACGGCCAGGACCAGAGCGAGTGGCACGGCACGCTGACGCCCCCGCGGATCCGCTTCGGCGAGGGCGGTGCCCCCGACGCGAGCGACTTCGGCGTCATCGGCCACGAGTACACCCACGGTGTGTTCGACTGGCTCGACGCCCAGCACGGCGGATCCAGCTCGTACGAGCACAGCGTCTGCGACGCGCTTCCCGCGATCTACCGCGACAGGTTCAACCCCGGCGGGCACCGGCGCACGGAGACCTTCCCCTTCGACAACAACGCGACCGACCGGTGGAGCACCGAGCGCCGTCTCGACGTCACCGAGCGTTTCGACGACCCGGCCTTCGACGACTTCGGCATCAACCTGCGCAACTCGATGCTCGGCACGGCACTGTGGCGCTGCTACCTGGGCATGGGCGGCGACTCATCCGATCCCGCCGTACGGATCGCGGCGGCCGACGCCGTCAACCGGACGATCCTCGAGATGCTGCTCGTCGTACCGGACGACATCTCCCCGGACGCCGCTCATGCCGTGAGCATGGCCAAGGGCTGCATCACGGCCGACTCCACACTCACCGGAGGCCTCTACAGCAAGGTCATGGACGAGGCCTTCGTGAACCAGGGGCTGTGGGCTCCGCGGCCCGTGGACGTCTACATCGGCGACAACCCCGCCGACCTCGGCGCGGTGCCGAGCGGCGTCCAGTTCTGGACGTCGCCCGACATCTGGGTCCGCAACAACGACCTCAGCACGGGCGACAACCCCGAGCTCGGCCACGAGCCGCCCGTCAACAACCGGCCCAACTACCTCTATGTGCGGGTGCACAACCGAGGGACCGAGGCCGCCGCGAGCGGAGCGTTCCAGGTGGAGGCGTTCCGGTGCGATCCGGGCACCGGGATGATCTGGCCGACGCACTTCCAGTCGCTGGGCACCCTGGTGATCGACCAGCCGATCCCGGCGGGCGGATCGGTGCGGGTGGGGCCGTTCGTGTGGACCCCGCAGATCGCCGACCACGAATGCCTGGTCGCCGTCGTGCACGGGGCTCCCGATCCCGCCGTCTCCGCCACCCTCAACGAACCGGTGCCGCTCGGTCAGCTGGTCCGGTTCGACAACAACGTGGGTCAGCGGAACGTGGTGCCGCAGCTCGCCGCACCCGGCGGCAAGACCCGCACGACGGTCACGCTGCACGGCGGTCTCGCCCGCGGCTCCGGTTCCTGGCACCTGGACGCGACCGCCCTGCCGGACGACACACGGATCTCCGTGCGAACGCTGAGCCGCCTCACCGAGGACGCGGCGCTGAGCGGGCTCACCGTGACCGAGCCGGGCCCGGTGCGTTCCACGCTGGAGATGCCCGGAGGCGGGAAGGCCGTCGTCGACGGGTTCACGCTGGAGCCCGGCGACCGGGTGGCGGCGGACCTCTCGATCGACTTCTCCCACCACGCGGAACACCTCCAGATGTATCCGCTCGTGGTCACCCAGTACCGGGACGGGCAGCTCGTGGGGCGGATGACGATCCAGATCACGGCGGTGAAGGAGCTGGAGGACTTCTTCTTCGGCAACCCGCACAGCGGCGAACTGCACCTCTCCACCTGCCCGCACTGGTCCAGGCTCGGCGCCGGCAGCAAGGTGCCCTTCCCGCGCGCCGAGGACGCGCTCGTCCGTGGATACAACGGCTGCGCCTCCTGCCTGCCCGCGCTCAACACCGGCTGAGGACGGCCGAGATGAACCACGACGTACTCGCGGGCCTGCCGCTCGCGCCACCCCTCAAGGGAAACCCGCCCAGCCCGGCCGAACCCTTCGTACCCGCGGAACGCCGGGCGAGGGGCAAGCGGGCGGACGAGTCCGTCGCCGCGCTCGTCGGGTCGGTGTCGGCACCGGCGCTGCGCGACACCGTGGAGACACTGGCCGCGTTCCACACGCGGCACACCTTCTCCCCGCTCATCGGACCCGCGGCCGACGAGGTCGTGGACCGGCTGTCGTCGGCGGGATACGCGGACGTGACCCGACGGACCTGGACCAACGCCGGTCACAGCGCCGACAACGTGATCTGCACCAAGCCCGGCACGGTGACGGACGGGGCCGACATCGTCCTGTGCGCCCACTACGACTGCCGCACGGCGGACCTGGACGACGCCGCGGCACGCGCGCCGGGGGCGGACGACAACGCCAGCGGGGTGGCCGCGATCCTCGAGATCGCCCGCCTGCTCGCCCCGGTCGCACTGGCCCGCACCGTCCGGTTCGTGGCGTTCTCCGGGGAGGAACAGGGCCTGTGGGGCTCCACGGCGTACGCGGCGGCGCTGAGTGCCTCCGGGGCCGGGGCCTGCCGGGTCGTGAACCTGGACATGGTGGGCAGGCCCCCGGCGGACGGCACGGTGACGGTCGAGCGCGACCTGGGGAACGCCGTGCCCGGCAATGACGCCGCCTCGTTGGCCTTCGGCGCGGTCATGGCCCAGGCGGCGGCGGACCACACGACGCTGCCGGTGCGCCTCGGCCCCATCTACGCCAGCGACTACATGCCGTTCGAAGCGCGAGGCGATGTGACGATCGGCGCGTACGAAGGGGACGGGAACCCGCACTACCACCAGACCTCCGACGCGCCGGCCACCCTCGACTACGAGTACCTCGCCGACGTCACGAGGTTCACCCTGGCGACCGTCCTCGCCGAAGCACTCGACGCCACCGGCTAGGCGACACCCCCGGCACGTGCCCGGCCACCCCTGTGCCGAGTGCCTGCGGACCCGCCGTGTCCGTCTCAACCCGTATGCCCCGGTAGGTGGTTGCCGTCGGCCTCGCGTATTGTTTGCGGCATATGCCCGGGAGTTGGGACGCCCGGGGCATCGCGATCGCGCGGGCGAAGGGGGACCAGGACGTGGACGAGACGGGGCACCGGCGGCGTGCCGGACTGACCGGAGGGGCCGTCACGGCGCTCCTGGCCGTCGCTGCCTGCGCCGGTCACGCGACCAAGGCGGAGATCCCCTGGTGGGCCGTCCTCGCCGTGGCCGTCTCGACAGCGGGACTCGCCGGCTGGACCGGGGCCAGGACCGGACGCCGCCGGCCGCACGACGAGTTCCCGGACCCCGGCGAGCAGGTGTTCGGCACCCACGCCCTCCGCGCCCCACACCCCGAACACCGCGCGGCTGAGCTCCGCTCCGCCCATGAGGTAGGGTTGACCTGCGTGATCACGCGGTTCACCCGCGCGAGACGCATCGGGACGTGGCGCAGCTTGGTAGCGCACTTGACTGGGGGTCAAGGGGTCGCAGGTTCAAATCCTGTCGTCCCGACAGCTGAGGCAGCAGGCCGGAGGCCGTATCGGAGTTCGCCGATACGGCCTCCGGCCGTTTCGATCACACCCTTCGGTCACGCCGGCAGCACGGCCGTGAGACCGTGCTGCCGGCCCGTGGGGAGAATCCACACCACCCGGCCGGTGCGCCCCGTGTCCGCCCCGCCGCCCTCGGGGAGGACCAGGAAGTGAAGCGTGGCGGCGACCGTGCGCCCCCGCACCGGCCGGACGACGGCCGTGAACGAGCGGACGGCGGCGCACGCGCTGGTACACCGGCGCCCGGTCCCGGACATGGCGTGGTCGAGGACGTCACCCACCCCCATGGACGACGTCCTCGACCGCTCCCCCGGTGCCGGACTGTGGCTCAGCTGTCCGCGTGGCGCGTCCGTGCCGTCACCAGCACATCACCGCCGTTTCGCCGGAACCCCAGGCGGAGTACAGGCGGACACGGACGACATAGCGGCGGCCCTTGACGAGCCGGGCGCTGATCGTGGCGTTGTGCGGAGTTCCCCCGTCGTCCCGGCCGGCGAGGTAGCGGGGCTCGCCGTCCCGCTCCTCGAAGAGCACGACGACGGTGTCACTGTCGCCGAAGGTGCCCAGCCTGTAGGTGCGGGTCTCCGGCGGGTCGACGACGAAGTCGGCCTGCTCGCCCGGTCCGAGACCGAGCGGTGCCGAACGGAACGGCACCAGCGCGGGCGGGTCGGGCAGTTCCGCCGGCGGATACCAGCGGAGCACGAACTCCTTGTCGGCGGCGGACAGGGTCCCCGGCGGGTGCAGACCCGCACGGTACTGCTCCGGCTCCAGGACCAGGCCCGACGAGAACGGGTACTCCATGATCGACTGTGGGTCCCAGACGGAGCCGTTGACCTCGTCGGGGCCGAGCTTGCGCAGGATGTTGTAGTGCGTCTTCTCCCGGCTCCAGTGGTGGGGCGGGCCCGCCAGTTCGGCGTACACGGCCTCGTCGTCGAAGTGGATCCCGGCGCACGGGCTCTGGTGCTCGTGCAGCATGCCGAGCGCGTGCCCGATCTCGTGCAGGGCCGTCCCGCGTCCCCCCGGAGCGGTCAGGTCCCAGCCGAAGTTCATGGTGCGCTCGTTCCGGCCGGCCAGGAGCGCGTCCCGGCCGACCGCCGACCAGGAGCCGTCGCCGAGCTGGAACCCGATGCGCAGTTCGGCCTCCGAGCGGTCGTCGACCTCGGTGAAGACGAGCCCGATGCCGAGGTCCTGCCACTGCTGGAAGCACGCGCGCACCACGTCCCGCTGCTCCTCGGCGCCGGCCCACGGCACCCGCCCTGTCATCCCCGTCCCCGGCACGGGGATGACGGACGCGTCGGTGTCGCGGCCGAAGAACCAGTAGTGCAGAACGGTGCCGTTGACCCACATCCGCCGCCCGCCCACGAGCGCGCTCAGCCGCTCGGCCGCCAGCCCCGGTGCGAAGGCGGGCGCCGGCGCCTGGGCCAGCGAGCAGTAGCGTGCGGTCATGGCCACAGCCTGCCCTGCCTCCGGTCCCGGGCGCCTGAGTCGGGGGCTACTCAAGTCGCCCTGTATCAGAAGTGAGCAGCCGCGCTCATGTCTGTGTGACGACTTACGAGAGGGACGCGACAACGCTGGAACCGCCCTGGCCGTTCGCCGGGCGGGAGAACGAACTGGAGCTCGTCCGCCGGTCCCTGACCGGCGGGCCCCGCGGCATCGTGGTGACGGGACCGGCGGGCTGCGGCAAGACCCGCCTCGCCAGGGAGGCCGTCCGCGGCACCGACTGTGCCCGGGCCGCCGGTACGCCGGAGAGCCGTGCCATCCCCTTCGCCGCGTTCGCCCATCTGCTGCCCGAGTCGGTCACCCTGCACCGCGCCGTCCACCTGCTGTCCGGCGTCCGCACGCTGCTGGTGGACGACGCGCACCTCCTCGACGACGCCTCCGCCGCCCTGGTCCACCAGCTCGCCGTGCACGGCCGCACCCGTCTGCTGGTGGTCGCCACGGACGGCGCCCCGGTGCCCGGCGCGATCTCCCGGCTGTGGACCGGTGAACTCCTGCCCCGCCTCGCCCTGGAACCGCTGCCGGAGGAGGAGATCACGCAGCTCCTCACGGCCGCCGCCGGCCCGCTCGATCCGCTCACCGCCGCCCGGCTGCACCGGCTCAGCCAGGGCGACCTGCGGCTGCTGCGCGAGCTGCTCGGGGCGGTGCGCGGGCTGCTGACTCCCGTCCAGGGCACAGAGGAGCGCGCGTGGCGGGGCCCGGTTCCGCTGACCACGGCCCTCCGCGAGCGCACCGCTCCCGTCCTCGGCCGCACCCGCCCGCTCGAACGCGAGACCCTCGACCGCCTCGCCTTCGCCGAACCCCTCGCGCCGGACCTGGAGGACCTGGACATCGGGGCCCTCGAAGTCCTGGAGTCCGACGGCCTGATCGAGGTCGACGACCGGGGCGGGGTCCGCCTCGCCCACCCCCTGTACGGCCCGGTGCTCAGGGCCGCGGCGGGGCGGCTGCGGGCACGCCGGCTGTCCCGCACGCCGGACGCCTGCGCCCGCGCACTGGACGCCGAGTCGGCCGCACTGGCCGCGCGGATCGAACGGGACGACGTACGGGCGACGCCCACACCGGTGGGGGAGTGGCTGGTCGCCGAGGGCGCCCCACTGCCCGGCCGGTACGCCGCCGTACGCGCCGGATTCGCCCGCCTGCGGGGGGAGTTGAGAGAGGCGGCGGCCTGGGCGAGAGAGGGCCTGCGGACAGAGCCCGGGCACGCCTCGTGCCGCGAGGAACTCAGTCGCGCCTCCGCGACGGTGGACGACCCGACGGACCTCGACACCGCCCTCGCGGACCTCACCGACCCCTACGACGCCGTCCGGCTCGGCGCTCCCGAGAAGGTCATCGACCGGCTGAGTGGCGTGTTCGCCCGGCACGCCGACGCGCTCACCCGCGCGGACGGCCCGGACCTGGACCGGGTGGCCGAGGAGCTGGAGCGGCGCGGCTTCACCCTGTTCGCCGCGGAGGCGCACGCCCAGGCCGCACACGCCCACCGCGATCCGCGCGCCGCCCGGCACTCCCGCACCCGGGCCGTCGCCCTGGCCCGCCGCTGCCAGGGCGCCCGCACCCCCGCCCTGTCCGGGCTGGCCCTCGGCGAACTCACCGCACGGCAGCGCCAGATCGTCACCCTCGCGGCCGCGGGCCTGAGCAACCGGCAGATCGCCGAACGCCTCACCCTGTCCATCCGCACCGTCGGCAACCACCTGTACAGCGCCTACGCCCGGCTCGGCGCGAGCGACCGCCACGCCCTGCCCTGGCTGACGGAACTGCCGGAAGCCCGACCGGCCTAGGCACTGCCGTCCCTCAACCGGCGGCCTGACCCGAACAGGGGACGGGTCAGGCCGCCCCGAACGCCGCGAACGCCCACCCCGTGGCCTGGTGCAGCGCGTCGCCCGGAAGGGCGGCCCGGGCGTCGCGGAGGGCCTCCGCCAGCGACAGGCCGGCGCCCAGGCCCTTGTGCAGCGCGAGCATCAGTGGCACCACCGCCGCGTCGTTCACGGGCGCGCTGCACGCCACCACCCCGGCCGTGCCGAGCGGCAGCAACGCGGTGACCAGCCCGAGCAGTTCGTCGGCGCCGACCGAGGCGAGGCGGGCGGTGTCGCAGCAGGACAGGATGATCCGGTAGGGGCTGCGGTCCAGCCGCTCGAAGTCGTGCACGACGATCGGCCCGTCGGCCATCCGCAGGGAGGAGAACAGCGGGCTGTCCGCCCGGAACGTGCCGTGCGCGGCGATGTGTGCCAGCGCGGCCCCGTCCAGCTCCTCCAGCACGCGCGGCACCCGCGCCTCGCCGTCCTCCAGAACCGTGGCGCAGGTGTACCGGCCGGCCAGTTCGGGCACCTCGGCGCCACCGGTCGCGAGGCCCGGCCCGCGCACCAGCACATGCCGGCCGTCCGGCGGGGGAGCGGTCTCCCGGGCGCGCAGCCAACTGCCCGCCGAGGGCGACACGCTGAGCACCCGTTCCCGCAGCGAAGGCAGCAGTGCCCACGGCACCCGGTGCAGCCGCCCCGGCGGCACGACCACCACCGGGCCACCGCCCAGCTGCGCCGCGGCCGGTCCCAGCAGCAGCTCCTCCAGACGGCGCCCGGCCGCCTCCACCACCGCGAGCCGCGCCTCGGCCCCGGGATGGGCCAGCCGCCGCAGCCCGGCCTGGACGTGCTCGGCCTCGGCCTCCGCCTCGGCGAGCAGCCCCGCCTCGAACCTGCGCACTCGCCCCCGCCCGCACAGCAGCACCTGCACCCGCCCGTCGAGCACGGCGAGCTCTACCAGACGCACCTCGTCGCCCAGCCGCTCCAGCAGCCGGCCGACGTCGAACCGGTCCCCCTCTCCTGGCGCCTCGCCCCGCATGTGCAGCGTCCGGGAGCGGATCCGCCGCTCCAGGCGCCGCTGTTCACGCTCCAGCGCCGGAACCGGCCGGCCCTCCATCCGGGCGGCCTCCGCGCGGGAGGCGATCTCGCGGAAGGCGGTCATGCCGCTGAGCAGTTCCGGATCGGCGGGCGGCCGGGTCGGCGGCGTGGACAGCACGGTGGCCCGCCAGCGCTCGCTCCACACCAGCAGCCGCCGCGGCCCGCCCGAGACGAGACTGGCCTCCTGCGCCAACGCGGCCAGTTCCGCGCCCTGTTCGGTGGCGCGGGCCCTCAGCTCCGAGGCGCCCAGCGTCGTGCGGTGGTCGTCGAGCACGTCCAGGCCGCGCCGGCAGGCCTCCAGCACACCCCGCGCCGACCCCGCGGCCCGTGCCCGCAGCGCCTGCGCCGCCCAGCCCGTCATCCGCGCCAGCGGCGGCCCGCTGCGCCGGCTGCGCGCGGCCACGGCCAGATGCCGCTCCGCGTCCGCCGTCCAGCCCAGGTCCAGCGCGATCCGGCCCGCGAGCAACGACGCCTCGGGCGCGGCCGGCGCGCCGAAGGCGGCCAGCTTCTCGGCCACCGCGGCGGCGTCGGCGACCAGCCGCCCCGAGTTCCGTCCGGCCGCGTGCCGCGCCTCGATCAGCACCAGCCGGGCGTGCGCCTCCCACCAGGTGCGCCGCTGCCCGGCGAACAGCCGTACCGCGAGGGCGGCACGGGCGATCGCGGTGTGCGGGTCGCCGGCCGGACGCGCGGCCCGGGCGGCGGCCAGCAGGAGCTCCGCCTTGCGGGTGGACTGCCCGCCGATCCCGTCGAGCCTGCCGATCGCCGCGTCCGCCTCGGCCAGCGCCTCGGGCGCGAGCCCGGCCGCCATGAGCACCTCGCAGCGCCGGATGTTCAGCATGAACGTCGGCGTGCCGAGCCGGGCGTAGCGCTCCTCCGCCTCGTCTAGCAGTCGCAGCGCCGCAGGTACGTCACCGGATCGGAACGCGGCGAGCCCCCGGCTCTCCACCGCGTCGGCCTTGTCGTGCTCCTGGCCCGTGGTGTCCCACAGCGCCTCGGCCGCCGTGAAGTCCGCCTCGGCCCGCTCCACCGCCCCCAGCGCCAGATGCACGGTGGCCCGCAGGGTCAGCGCCCGCGCCGTCCAGATCACGTCCTCCGCCTGCCGCAGCACGGGCACCGCCCGGCGTACGTCCTCCAGCGCCTCGCGATGGTGACCGAGCACCCACCACACGTACGCCCTCCGGTACAGCACCCGCGCCCGGGTGTGTCCGCCGCCGCGCGCGACTCCCCGCTCGAACGCCGCCAGGCCTTCCCGGGTGCGGCCCGCGTGCACCAGCGCCACGCCCAGGGTGGCCAGTACGTCCGCCTCCCGGTCGGCGGAGTCCGCCCGTGCCGCGAGCTCCCGGGCCCGCCGCAGGTGGTTCAGGGCCAGCCGCAGGTCGCCGAAGTCCCGCTGCCAGATGCCGACGACCTGGTGGGCGACGGACGCGTCCAGCGGGGAGGGATCGGTGTCGAGCAGCGCCCGGGCCCTCGTGAGGGCCTCGCGCGGGTCGGCGAACACCATCGGCAGCAGTTCCGGCACCGAGTCGCTTCCCGCTGTCACTCCAAGGATGGTAGTGGGCCGCGACCCTGCCACACAGGTTCGGCGCTGTATCAAAGGGCGGCCCGGCGGCTCATGTCGAGGAGTACCGACGACCGCTCGCCCGCACCGACCGACGCCGTCGCACAGTGGGAGGACACCGCCATGGCACCTCAGCGATTCCACGAGCAGTTCGACCAGATCCAGCGCTCCATGCCGGACGTCCCCCTCGCGATGGGCCCGGACGACTCGGCCGAGTTCATGTACGAGAAGGGCGTCGTCCTCGTCCGCGACGGCGAGGAGGCCCGGTTCGTCGAGGACACCGTACGGGCGCACTTCACGGCGGCACCCGACCTCGACCAGGACCAGATCCGCCGGGCGGGCCCGGAGACGAACCGCAGCGGCGTCAGCCGGATCCGGGTCGGGGACCCCGGCGAGGGACACCGGGGCGCCGACCGGGCCGTCGCGCAGGCGCTGCGGTCGGTACGCGAGCACGAGGCCAGGGCCGGGCACCGGATGGTCGCCCGCAATCACGTGGTGCACATCGCGGTCAACGCCTGCCCCGGCGACGAACCCGTGCCCGCCCCGCTCAGCGAGCCACCCAACCCGGCCGCCGCGGACACGCCGTACGACCCGGACACCGCCGTCGGCGTCCTCGTCGTCGACACCGGCCTCACGCACGACTACCGCTCCTGCCCGCTGCTCGCCCACACCGGCGGCGACGCGCAGCTCCAGGAGTGCGACGACCAGGGGGTCCTCCGGCAGTACGTCGGCCACGGCACGTTCATCGCCGGCCTCGTCGCCGCCGTGGCGCCCAGCACCGACATCACCGTGCGCGGCAGCCTCAACGACGCCGGCGCCGTCCTGGAGTCGGAGTTCGGCGAGAAGCTCTTCGAGGCCGTCGACGCCGACGGCTGGCCCGACATCCTCAGCCTTTCCGCGGGCACCTCCAACGGCCGCACCGACGGCCTGCTCGGCGTGGAGAACTTCATGCGGGAACTGCGCGGGCAGCGCACCCTGCTGGTCGCCGCCGCCGGCAACAACGGCAGTGCCACCCCGTTCTGGCCCGCCGCCTACGCCGACCTCCCCGGCTGGGAGGACTCCGTGCTCTCGGTCGGCGCCCTGCGCAGCGACGGCGAGTTCGGCGCCTGCTTCACCAACCACGGCCCCTGGGTGAAGGTCTACGCCCCCGGCGAGCGCCTCACCAGCGCCCTCACCGGCTTCGAGTCGCCCGTCCCGTACGTGTACCAGCACTCCACGTACGACGCCTGCCGCTACGGTTTCACGTACGACTGCACCTGCCGGCACCCCCGCCACTCCGGCGTACTGAGCGACGAGAACGCCTCGGCGAAGCCGGACCAGGTGATGTTCGAGGGGTACGCGCAGTGGAGCGGCACCTCCTTCGCCACCCCGGTGGCCGCCGGACTGGTCGCCGCCCACATGACGGCGCACAAGGAGACCGACCCGCGCGCGGCCCGGCGGCAACTGCTCGCCGGGAGCGCCGGTTTCGCGGAGGTGCGCGGTGCGCACGTGCCCGCGCTGCGCCCGCCCACCTGGCGCCCGGTCCCGGTCGTGCGCCTGGCGCCCGGCCTGTGAGGACCGGAGTCGTCCCCTCCGCGGCGTACCATGACGTGCCGTACACGAGGGGTGAGGCTGCCGTGGACCGTACCGATGCCGGGGCACTCGTCCAGGCCGCCGCCGACGGCGACGCGGCGGCCTGGAAGACACTCGTGGAAGGGCTGAGCCCCCTGGTGTGGTCCGTGGTCCGGGCCCACCGGCTCTCCGACGCCGACGCCCACGAGGTGTACCAGACCGCGTGGTTCCGCTTCGCCCAGCACCTCGGGCGGATCCGCGAGCCCGGCAAGGCGGGGGCGTGGCTCGCGGCCACCGCGCGCAACGAGTGCCTGAAGGTGATCCGGAGTTCGCGACGACTGACCCTGACGGACGATCCGCAGGTACTGGACCGGGCGAGCGAGGACGGCACGCCGGAACAGTCGCTGCTCGACTCCGAGGAGGCCGCCGCCCAGAGCGAACGGGTACGGCGGCTGTGGCAGGAGTTCGAGGAACTGGGCGAGCGGTGCAGGCAGTTACTGCGTGTGCTGATGGCCTCGCCGCCGCCCAGCTACCAGGACGTGTCCGCCGCGCTGGGTATCGCGGTGGGCAGCATCGGGCCGCTGCGGCAGCGCTGCCTGCGGCGGTTACGGGCCCGGCTCGAGGCGCGGGGGGCGATGTGAGCGGCATGCACGACGACGGCCTGCACGACGAGGTGCTCGACGAAGACGGCTGGGACGACGAGGAGTTCGACGCAGGGCTGCTGGAGGAGGAGCTGCGGCAGGCCGCGGCGGTCCTGGACCCCGTACCGCCGGAGCTCCAGCAGATCGCCGTCGACGCCTACGCGTTGCACGACCTTCAGGCCCGCGTCGCCGAGCTGACCTTCGACTCGCTCGTCGACTCCCTCCCGGTCCGGGGAGCCGGCGACACGCCCCGGATGCTGACCTTCCGGGCGGGCGAGGTGACCGTCGACGTGGAGGTGACCGCGCACGGACTGATGGGACAGGTGCTGCCACCGCAGCCGGCCCGCGTCGAGGTGCTCGGCGGCCCCCGCCCCGGTTCCTCGCTCACCGCCGACGACCTGGGCCGCTTCACCGCCGCCGCGCCGCCGCCCGGCCCGTTCGCCCTGCGCGTGCGCACCGGAGGGGACGTGGTGGTGACGGAGTGGCTGCGGGCCTGAGCCGGGCCCGTGCCGGCCGGCCGGTACGGCCTCGCCTCAGCCGGACACGGCGTCGACGAGGCGGGCCAGGGCGCCGGCGAGCCGTTCCAGCCCGGGCCCGGCGGGTCCCCCCGGCTCGGTCATGTAGGTGTCCCGGCGGATCTCCACCATGAGCGCCTCGACCCGCGGGTCGGTCCCGTAGAACTCCAGCGGGACGTAGGCCCCGCTGAACGGGCTGTCGAGCTCGGTCTCCCCGAACGCCGTCCGCGCGGCGTCCAGCAGCCGGTCCGTGGTGTGGAAGGAGTCGGTGCCGAGACACACCGGCGGCCGGGGCCCCTCGCCGTGCAGCTCGTACGGCAGCCGGGCACTGGGATACGAGTGCACATCGACGATCACCGCCCGCCCGGTGGCCGCCAGGCGCTCCGCAACGGCCCGCGTCATGGCCCGCGCGTACGGCAGGAAGTACCGCTCGACGAGCGGCCCGGCCTCGACGTGCTCGGGCCGCAGCGCGTCGCCGTGCGTGGTCCGCGTGTACACCGCCCCCATGCCGACGACCCGCATCTCCTCCCGCTCGTCCGGGAACCGCTCGGGGTCGACGACCAGCCGCGACAACCGGTTGACGAACCGCCACGGCGTGATTCCGGCCAGGCCGGCCGCCACCTCGGCGATCTCCGCCGTGTGCGCGTCGGTGATGTGGTCCAGCTCCCGGGCGAGCTGCTCGTCGTCGAGCACGATGTCCGCCCGTACGGACGGCGGCACCTCCCGCGCCGCGTGCGGCACATGCAGGATCACGGGGGAGTGCCCGGCGCCGGGCAGGACGTCGAAGGGCTGCGGGTCGTCGGTCATGCGGCGGCTCCACGGACGGTGTCAGGGGGGTCCCCCACGGGGCTCCAGCTTCTCCGAGAACGACCCCGCCCCGACCGGACGGCGTGCCGGTCGGGGCGGGGTCGCGTGCCGTCGGGCCGTCTGTCAGCCCGGGGCCGGTGGCGTCAGCTCAGGGACGCCAGGGCGCCGTTCCAGGTCGCGGACGGGCGCATGACCTCGGCCGCCTTCGCCGGGTCGGGCTGGTAGTAGCCGCCGATGTCGGCCGGCTTGCCCTGCACGCCGACCAGCTCGTCGACGATCTTCTGCTCGTTGGCGGCGAGCGTCTCGGCGAGCGGGGCGAAGGCCTTCGCCAGCTCCGCGTCGTCGGTCTGCTGGGCCAGCTCCTGCGCCCAGTACAGGGACAGGTAGAAGTGGCTGCCGCGGTTGTCGATGCCGCCGACGCGCCGGGTCGGGGACTTGTCCTCGTTGAGGAAGGTCGCCGTGGCGCGGTCGAGGGCGTCGGCCAGGATCTGGGCGCGGGCGTTGCCCGTCACCTTGGCGTACTGCTCGAAGGACGGCACCAGGGCGAAGAACTCACCCAGGGAGTCCCAGCGCAGGTAGTTCTCCTTGACCAGCTGCTGGACGTGCTTCGGGGCCGAGCCGCCCGCACCCGTCTCGAACAGGCCGCCGCCCGCCATCAGCGGGACGACCGACAGCATCTTGGCGCTGGTGCCCAGCTCCAGGATGGGGAAGAGGTCGGTCAGGTAGTCGCGGAGCACGTTGCCGGTGACCGAGATGGTGTTCTCGCCGCGGCGGATGCGCTCCACCGACAGCTTGGTGGCCTCGACGGGGTTGAGGATCCGGATGTCCAGGCCCTCGGTGTCGTGCTCCGGCAGGTAGGTCTTGACCTTGGCGATCAGGTTGGCGTCGTGCGCGCGGGTCTCGTCCAGCCAGAACACCGCCGGGTCGCCGGTGGCGCGGGCGCGCGTGACGGCCAGCTTCACCCAGTCCTTGATCGGCGCGTCCTTGGTCTGGCAGGCGCGGAAGATGTCACCGGCCGAGACGACCTGCTCGATCAGAGCGGTGCCGTTCTGGTCGACCAGGCGGACCGTGCCCGTGGTGGCGATCTCGAAGGTCTTGTCGTGGCTGCCGTACTCCTCGGCCTTCTGCGCCATGAGGCCGACGTTCGGCACCGTGCCCATGGTGGACGGGTCGAAGGCGCCGTTGGCCTTGCAGTCCTCGATCACGGCCTGGTAGACGCCCGCGTAGGAGGAGTCCGGGATGACCGCGAGGGCGTCGTGCTCCTGGCCGTCCGGGCCCCACATGTGGCCGGAGCTGCGGATCATGGCCGGCATGGAGGCGTCGATGATGACGTCCGAGGGCACGTGCAGGTTGGTGATGCCCTTGTCGGAGTCGACCATCGCCAGCTCCGGGCCCTCGGCGAGCTCGGCGTCGAAGGAGGCCTTGATCTCGGCGCCCTCCGGCAGGGCGTCCAGGCCCTTCCAGATGCCGCCCAGACCGTCGTTCGGGGTCAGGCCGGCCGCGGCGAGCTTGTCGGCGAACCGCGCGAACGTCTTCGGGAAGAAGGCGCGCACCACGTGGCCGAAGACGATCGGGTCGGAGACCTTCATCATCGTCGCCTTCAGGTGCACCGAGAACAGCACACCCTCGGCCTTGGCGCGGGCGACCTGCGCGGTCAGGAACTCGCGCAGGGCGGCGACGCGCATCACGGAGGCGTCGACGACCTCGCCCTGCTGCACGGGTACGGACTCGCGCAGCACGGTGGTGGTGCCGTCGTCGCCGACCAGCTCGATGCGCAGCGTGCCGTCCTCGGCGATCACCACGGACTTCTCGGTGGAGCGGAAGTCGTTCTGGCCCATGGTCGCCACGTCCGTCTTGGACTCGCCGGACCAGGCGCCCATGCGGTGGGGGTGGGACTTGGCGTAGTTCTTGACCGAGGCGGGGGCGCGGCGGTCCGAGTTGCCCTCACGCAGGACCGGGTTCACGGCGGAGCCCTTGACCTTGTCGTAGCGGGCGCGGATCTCGCGCTCCTCGTCGGTCTTCGGCTCGTCCGGGTAGTCCGGCAGGGCGTAGCCCTGGCCCTGCAGCTCGGCGATCGCGGCCTTGAGCTGCGGGATGGACGCCGAGATGTTCGGCAGCTTGATGATGTTGGCGGCGGGCGTCTTGGCCAGCTCGCCGAGCTCCGCGAGGGCGTCCGGGATGCGCTGGTCCTCGCTCAGGTACTCCGGGAACAGGGCGATGATGCGCCCGGCCAGCGAGATGTCGCGGGTCTCGACGGCGACACCCGCCTGCGAGGCGTACGCCTGGACCACCGGCAGGAAGGAATACGTTGCCAGGGCCGGGGCCTCGTCAGTGTGCGTATAGATGATGGTCGAGTCAGTCACCGGGTGCTCCGCTCCACGTCTGCAACATTGCTCGACATCAAGATATCTCGTGATCGACCGTGTCTCGACAGGGGTCCGCGACCGATTTCGGGCAAGCGTCCGACGCACTGTGCCCGACGGACCACGAGGCGTCGCCGACGGCCCGCACCGGGGTGGCGCGGATCACCGTCGGCGACGCAACGGCGCCGGAGGGTCTCAGTCGAAGCGCGCCGCGGTGATCCCGCCCGGCTCGATCTCGCCGGTCCGCTGCTGCGGGATGACGGCCGCGCCCTGCTGGAGCGCCACCGTCCGGGCCGGGGCGGGGATGCGGATGCCCTCGGCGCGGTAGCGCTTGTGCAGGCGCTTGATGAACTCGTGCTTGATCCGGTACTGGTCGCTGAACTCGCCGACGCCCAGGATCACGGTGAAGCCGATGCGGGAGTCGCCGAAGGTGTGGAACCGGATGATCGGGTCGTGGTCCGCCACGGCTCCCTCGACCTCGGTCATCGTCTCGGCGATGACCTCGTTGGTCACCCGCTCCACATGGTCCAGATCGCTGTCGTACGCCACCCCGACCTGCACCAGGACGGTCAGCTGCTCCTCGGGGCGCATGAAATTGGTCATGTTCGTCTTCGCGAGCTGACCGTTGGGGATCACGACGAGGTTGTTGGACAGATTGCGGATCGTCGTCTGCCGCCAGTTGATGTCCTCGACGTAACCCTCCTCGTTGCTGCTCAGCCGGATGTAGTCACCGGGCTGGACGGTCTTGGAGGCGAGGATGTGGATGCCCGCGAAGAGGTTGGCCAGGGTGTCCTGCAACGCCAGCGCCACCGCCAGACCGCCGACACCCAGGGCGGTGAGCAGCGGGGCTATGGAGATGCCCAGCGTCTGCAGCACCACCAGGAAGCCGATCGCCAGGACCAGGATCCGCGTGATGTTGACGAAGATCGTGGCCGATCCCGCCACACCGGAGCGGGACTGCGTGACCGTGCGCACCAGTCCGGTGATCACCCGCGCCGCCGACACCGTCGCGACGAAGATCAGCAGCACCGTCAGCACCTGGTTGGTGTTGTGCTGCACCGTGCGGGTCAGCGGCAGCACCGCCGCCGCGCCCGCCACCCCGCCCACGACCGCGGCCCACGGCACCACGGCCCGCAGCGCGTGCACGATGACGTCGTCCCCCGTCCAGCGGGTGCGGTCGGCGTGCCGGCCCAGCCAGCGCAGCAGCATGCGCAGCGCGAAGGCCGCCAGCAGACCCGACCCCAGGGCGATCCCGGCGAAGACCAGGTCGTCCACGGTGAGCGTACGGTTCACCGGTCACCTCCGGGGCGCGGAACTGCGGCGAACACCGTCACCTGCGGCGGGATATGAAGTCTCGTCACGTCGTCACCTGCTCGTCTTGCCGGGATGTTCCGTTCGTGCCGGACCACCCTGACCCGCGGCCGGCACGATCGTTCATCCTGCCGTATCCCGCACGGGGTTCCGTACCGGGGAACGGGCCATTCCGGGACAGGACGTGACGGAGTGGGACCGTGGAGGGACGGGTGAACCCGCTCGCCTGCCGGGCGGTCAGATCACCTTCAGCCGCACCAGCGCGGCCAGCGTCACCGCGCCGGGCACCAGCGGCAGCCACACCGTGATGACCCGGAAGGCCAGCACCACGGCCGTCGCCACCGCGGCCGGGCCGCCCGCCGCCACCAGCGCCACGACCAGCGCCGCCTCCACCGAGCCGATCCCGCCGGGTGTGGGCACCAGCGCGACGGCGACCGTCGCCGCCAGGTAGGCCACCGCCATGTGCGCGGGCGGCACCGACAGGCCCAGCGCCTGACCCACCAGGACCAGTACGGAGGCCTGCAGCGCGGGGAAGGTGAGCGAACCGCCCCACAGGGCCAGGGCCCGGGCCGGGCGCGTGTGGACCGAGCGCGCCTCGCCGAGCGCCGTCCGCAGGAAGGACACCAGGGCGGAGCGCACCCGCCGCACGAGGGCCAGCACCGTCACCGCGACGACCAGCACCACGCCGGCACCGGCCAGCAGCGGGCCGAACGCCGCGTCGGGCAGCAGCGTGCCGAGCCGCAGCGCGTCCGGGAACGCGACGAGCAGGGCGCCCAGCAGGGCCACCCGGCCGACGCTCTCCGCCAGCAGATACAGCGCGAGGGCGGCCGAGGAGCGGGCGAGCGGCAGCCCGCACACCGTCATGAACCGCAGGTTCACGGCGCTCGCGCCCAGCCCGGTCGGCAGCAGGTGGTTGGCCGCGCCAGCGGCGAACTGCGTCGCGAGCAGCCGCCGTCGGGGCAGCCGTTCGACCACCGCGCCCTGCCGGGTGCAGGCGGCGGCGACCCAGGTCAGACAGGTCGCGCCGACCGCCGCCAGCAGCCACGGCCACTCGGCGGTGCCCAGATGCGCGAAGCCCTCGGCGAGTACCGACCGGTGCCGCACCGCGACCACGGTGACGAGCAGGAGCGGAAGCAGACACAGGATCTGACGCACGCGGCGGACCGGGACGCGACGGGGGAGCCGTCCCGGGCGGATGTCGGGGAGTTGTACCGCTGTCACGTCCGAAGAGGCTTCCCATGCCCCGCCAACGGCGGGTTGCGGAAGCGGGGACGGCGTCTTACGCGCGGGAAGCGGCTGTGAGGAGAGCGTCATCGGGGCCTTTGCACGGGGAACGGGGAGAGGTGAGCGAAAGGGAGGGGGATCGGGCCGATTGTGCGGTATGCCGGGGCGATGCGCGAACCTCTTGACCTCAAGATTGCTTGAGGTTCTATCTTCCCTGCCATGAGCATGGAGACCACAGCGTGGACACAACTGCACAGCGTCATGAACGCCGAGCGGGAGCGCCGCCCCTTCGCCCTCGCCACCCTGCGCCGCATCGGTGCGTTCGCCCGGCCGCACCGGCGCCGCATCGCCCTCTTCGTCCTGCTCGGCGTGGGGACCGCCCTGCTCGCCGTGGCGACGCCCGTCCTGGCCGGGCGGGTCGTGAACGTGATCGTCGCGGACGGCGACGAGGACACCGTCGTCCGCATGGCCCTGCTCATCGCGCTGATCGCGGTGGCGGAGGCGGCGCTCGGCATCCTCGGCCGGCGCCTGTCCGCGACGCTCGGGGAGCACCTCATCCTCGACCTGCGCACCGCCGTCTTCGACCATGTGCAGCGCATGCCGGTGGCGTTCTTCACACGCACTCGTACGGGAGCCCTCGTCTCCCGTCTCAACAACGACGTCATCGGCGCCCAGCGCGCGTTCAGCAACACCCTCTCCGGAGTGGTCAGCAACCTCGTCACCCTGCTGCTCACGCTCGCCGTGATGCTCACCCTGTCCTGGCACATCACCCTGCTGGCGCTGGTGCTGCTGCCGGTGTTCGTGATCCCGGCCCGGCGCATGGGCAGCAGAATGGCCCGTATGCAGCGGGAGGCCGCGACGCTGAATGCGGCGATGGGCACCCGCATGACCGAGCGCTTCTCCGCACCCGGCGCGACCCTCGTCAAGCTCTTCGGACGCCCGGAGGAGGAGTCGGCGGAGTTCGCGCAGCGCGCCCGCCGGGTCGCGGACATCGGCGTCCGCACCGCCACGGCCCAGGCGGCCTTCATCACCGCCCTCACCCTCGTCTCCGCCCTCGCCCTGGCCCTCGTCTACGGCCTCGGCGGCTACCTCGCCCTGCGCGGCACCCTGGAACCGGGCGCGGTCGTGTCGCTGGCACTGCTCCTGACCCGGCTGTACGCGCCGCTGACCGCACTGGCCGGCGCCCGCGTCGAGGTGATGAGCGCCCTGGTCAGCTTCGAGCGGGTCTTCGAGGTGCTCGACCTCCGGCCGCTCATCGAGGAGAAACCGGACGCCCGCCCGGTGCCCGACGGACCCGTCGCGGTCGAGTTCGACGACGTCCGCTTCGGCTACCCGGCCGCCGACAAGGTCTCGCTGGCCTCCCTGGAAGAGGTCGCCGCCCTGGACGGACGCGGCGGTGACGAGGTCCTGCACGGCATCTCCTTCCGCGCCGAACCGGGCCAGACCGTGGCCCTCGTCGGTTCCTCCGGCGCGGGCAAGTCGACCGTCGCGCAACTGCTGCCGCGCCTCTACGACACGGACGAGGGCAGCGTGCGCGTCGGCGGCGTCGACGTCCGCGACCTGAGCGCCCGGTCCCTGCGGGAGACCCTCGGCATGGTCACCCAGGACGGCCACCTCTTCCACGACACCATCCGCGCCAATCTCCTCCTGGCCCGCCCCACCGCCACGGAGACCGACCTGTGGGACGCCCTGCGCCGGGCCAGGCTCGACGACCTCGTCCGGTCCCTGCCCGACGGTCTCGACACCGTGGTCGGCGAACGCGGCTACCGCCTCTCCGGCGGGGAACGCCAGCGCATGACCATCGCGCGGCTGCTGCTGGCCCGGCAGCGCGTCGTCATCCTCGACGAGGCCACCGCCCACCTCGACAACACCTCCGAGGCCGCCGTCCAGGAAGCACTCTCCGAAGCCCTCGAAGGCAGGACCGCGGTCGTGATCGCCCACCGGCTCTCCACCGTCCGGGCGGCGGACCAGATCCTGGTCGTCGAGGCCGGCCGGATCGTGGAACGCGGCACCCACGAGGAACTGCTGGCGGCGGGAGCACGGTACGCGCAGCTGTACCGGACCCAGTTCGGCGGGACGGAGAGTACGGAGAGTTCCGTCGCGGAAAGCGTGTGAACGGCTCCGGGCGCACGTCCGTACCTCTTCCGAGTACTCCTGACCGCCCGCCAGGGCAGAACCGTCCGCACCCGGAGAGGCGACGTGTCCCAGCAGCAACCGCACGCACGACCCACTGGCCGGACCCCGTCGCGCACCCGCAGGCTGCGCGCGGCGGCGCCGGCCGCCGCGCTGGTCGTACTGTCCCTTGCCACCGCCTGCGACGGTGGCGACGACGAGCCGGCCGGCGGCGGCAAGGCGGCGAAGCCGAGCGGGGCCGCCGCTCCCGCAGCCGGGGTCGTCGCGCCGGCGAAGGTGGAGGTGATCGCCGGCCTGGCAGGCTGCAAGGTGAAGATCCGCACCGAGGCGGACGAGCTGCGCGAGGGCGTGTGCCACACCGAGAAGGGCGACTTCCTCATCACCACCTTCCCCGAGGAGAAACTCAAGGAGACCTGGCTGGAGTCGGCCCGCGTGTACGGGGGCAAGTACCTCGTCGGCATGCGCTGGGTGGTCAGCGCCAAACCGGGGATGCTCGAGCCCCTCCGCGCGAAACTCGGCGGCACCGTCCGGGAGCTGAGCGGCATCGGCCCCACCGCGAACGGCTCCTGACGTCACGGCCGCCCCAGACGGCGGACGAGACCGGCGACCTGCGCGTCCTGCCGGGCGAGAAAGGACTCGAAGGCGCGGCCGGTGGCGAACACGTCGGTCCACCCGTGCCGGCGGAGCTCCTCCTGCCACCGGCGGGAGGCGTGCAGCTCGGTCAGCGCCTCGACCCAGCGCCGCCGGTCGGTGGCGCTGATACCGGGCGGGGCCACGATGCCCCGCCAGTTGTCGAAGACCAGGTCGATCCCGGCGGACTTCAGCGTCGGGACGCCCGGCAGGACACCCACCGGCCGTTCGCCGGTGACGGCGAGCACCCGCACCCGGCCGGCGCGTCGCTGGTCGAGGAACTCGCCGAACCCGCTGGTGGCGACGTCGACCCGGCCCTCCAGCAGCGCGGGCAGCAGATCACCGCCCCCGCCGTCGTACGGCACGTAGCGGACCTTCCTCGGGTCGATGCCGACCGCCTGCGCCAGCTCCATCGGCAGGAGATGGTCGGGACCGCCGACGGAGGAGCCACCGCCGACCCTGAGCCGGCCGGGGTCCTCACGCCAGGCGTCCACCAGGGCGCCGATCGTCCGGTACGGCGAGTCCGCGCGCACGACGACCGCGCCGGCCTCCTCGATCAGACGGGCGATCGGGGTGGTCCCGGTGACGGTCACCCGTGACCCGGCCGCGTGCGAGGCGCCCACGACCCCGAGGCCCATCTGCAGCGCGAGATCGCCGTTGCCCCTCTCGTCGGCGAGGCGCTGCAGCCCCACCGTGCCCCCGGCACCCGGCAGGTTGAACACCTGCACGTCCGGGGCGATGCCGGTCTCGTCCAGCACCCTGGCCGCGGTGCGGGCGGTGGTGTCGTAGCCGCCGCCGGGAGTGTTGGGCACCATGAGCCGCACATCCCGCGCGGGCCCGTCGCCCGGCCACCCCCCGCATCCGACGGCCACCAGCAGGACCAGGGCGGCGAGGGCGCAGCGCAGAGCGCGTGCGGGACGTCTCATGCCACTCCCTTCCGGTTTTCCCTGGCCGGGGTCATGATTGTGCGACTCGGCACATGAGCCGCCCCACTTGTGTCAGCAGTAAAGATTGAGTTTGTTGTGGTCGCCACCTTCCGTCGCCATTCGCTCGCGGGCGAGATGCTGGTGCTCCAGCTCGCCATCGTCGTGGTGGTGCTGCTGGCGGTCGCCGCGGTCTCGCTCGCCCAGTCGCAGGCCACCTTCAACCGCGTCGAGGGACGCCGGGTGAGCGCACTGGCCGAACAACTGGCCGCCAACCCCCTCGTCCGCAGCCAGCTGGTGCGACCCGCCCCCGGGGAGACGCTCGCCCCGCTGGTGCACGCCACACAGGCGCAGTCCGGGGTGACCTCGGTGACGGTGGCCGACGCGGCCGGCCGGATCGTCAGCTCCACCAATCCCACGGTGGTCGGCGAGCGACTGCCCCCGCGGCAGGGCGCCCTCCCCGGGCGCGGCTGGGCCGGGCAGCTGACCTTGGACGGCAACCGTGAGCTGGCCGCCCAGGTTCCCGTCCTCGGGGCGACGGAGGAGAACCTCGGCCGGGTCCTCGGCACGGTGATGATCGGTGAGGCCGACCCGACGGTGTGGCAGCGGCTCAGCGGCGCCTCCTCGTACCTGCTCGCCTACCTGGGCATCGCCAGCGGACTCGGCGTGGCGGGCTCCTGGCTGCTCGCCCGGCGGGTGAAGCGGCAGACCCTCGGGCTGGAGCCACGGGAGATCGCCGGGCTCGCCGAGCACCGGGAGGCGATGCTGTACGGGATCGCCGAGGGCGTGATCGCCCTGGACCCGCAGCAACGGCTCACCCTCGTCAACGACATGGGCCGCCGCCTGCTCGACCTGCCCGAGGACTGCGTCGGCCAGAGCCTCGACGGCCTGGGCATCGACGGACGGCTGCGGGACGTGCTGGCCGGCACCACCGCCGCCGGCAAGCCGGACGAGGTCGTCGTCCGCCACGGCAGGGTCCTGGTGATGAACCGCATGACCGTCACCAAGGACGGCAGGCTCCTCGGCTCGGTCACCACCCTGCGCGACCGCACCGAACTCGCCCGGCTGGAACGGGAGATCGGCTCCTTCCGCAGCTCCTCGGAGCTGCTGCGGGCACAGGCGCACGAGTTCGCCAACCAGTTGCACACCATCTCGGGGCTGATCCAGATCGGCGAGCAGGACGAAGTCGTGCGCTACATCCGCGCGTTGAACCAGCGCCGCCAGTCGCTCGACGTCACCCTCAGCCGCCGGGTCGGGGACACCGCCGTGGCGGCGCTGCTGATGGCGAAGGCGTCCCTCGCGGCCGAACGCAAGGTCAGCCTGCGCATCTCCGACGACACCGCGCTGGAGCGGCTGGCCCCCGAGGACGCCGCCGACCTGGCGACCGTGGTGGGCAATCTCGTGGACAACGCCGTCGACGCCGCCGCCCCCGACGGGGAACGGTGGGTCGAGGTGGCGCTGCGGCAGGACGCCTCCAGCGTGGAGATCGTGGTCCGCGACTCCGGGCCCGGCGTGGCTCCCGAACTGGCCCGCGAGGTGTTCTCGCACGGCTTCACGACCAAGGCGGCGCGGGAGGGCGAGCGGGGCATCGGACTGGCCCTGACCAAGCTGGTCTGCGAACGGCACGGGGGTGAGATCTCGGTGGCCAACACCCCCGACGGGGCCGTGTTCACCGCACGCCTGACCGTCGGCCGGCTCGCCGAGCAACTGGCGGAAGGAGCGGCCCCATGACCACCGGAACCCGCGACAAGGCGGACGGGAGGGCGGGCGGCATCGACGTCCTCGTGGTCGACGACGACTTCATGGTCGCCCGGGTCCACCGCACGTTCGTCGAACGCGTCGAGCCGTTCCGCGTCGTCGGCGTGGCCCACACCGGCGGCCAGGCGATCGAGGCCGTGGGCGCGCTGCGCCCCGACCTCGTCCTGCTCGACCTGTACCTCCCCGACATGTTCGGCCTCGACGTCGTCCCCCGGCTGCGCACCGCCGGCCACGACTGCGACGTCATGGTCATCAGCGCCGCGCAGGAAGCCGACACGGTACGCGGCGCCGTCCGCCGCGGCGTGGTCGACTACCTCCTCAAACCCTTCGACTTCGAGGATCTGCGCCCCCGCCTGGAGCGCTACGCCGCCCAGCGGGGCCGGCTGCTCACGGCCGTCGTACGCGGCCAGGCGGACGTGGACCGCGTCCTGGCCGGAGCGGTCGTCCCCGCACCGGCACCCACCCTGCCCAAGGGGATGAGCGTGGAGACCGCGGACCTGGTCGAGCGGGCCCTGCGCGCGGCGGACGGCACCCTCTCCGCCACCGAGTGCGCCGCCCCGACCGGCGTGTCCCGCGTGAGCGCCCGCCGCTACCTGGAGCACTTCCACACCGTCGGCCGCGCCGAGGTGTCCCTGCGCTACGGCGTGGCCGGACGGCCGGAACGGCGGTACGCCTGGCGGGCCTGATCCGGAAGTCGGCCTACGGAGGCTCCGGCGCCGGCAGGGGTGAGGGTGAGGGGGAGGGGGCCGGGGCGAAGACCGTCGTGGCGGAACCGGGCCCGCCGCGCGGCGCCGAGGCGCCCGGTCGCCCGGGCGCCTCCTCCACGGCCTTCACGGTGTAGACGCCCGGGCTCCGGTCACGCCACTGCCCGGCGTCCGGCTCGAGTGCGGTCGCGGCGGCGAGCGGCAGCACCACCGCGCCGGTGAGCGCCAGGACCCACCCGAGGGCGGGGCTCAGGAAGGCGCCGGCTGTCCGCCCGTACGTGTCGTGGTAGGCCAACTGTCGTCCCGGTGCTGTGACAAGACGTCATGTGTCGCCCCCGTGGGACTCACTGTCGCAGCCGCCGTGACGCATTTGAAGTTTGAAACTTAAAGTCTCCTCCTCGCGCACAGAAGTTTCACGACGCCCACCCCTCGCGTGCCGCGCGGCTCACCCGGTGTGGATCTCCAGGGCGGTACGCACGGCGGACTCCACCGCTCCCTCGATCCACGCCGGCTTGACCGACGTGTGGTCCCCGGCGAAGTGCAACGGGCCCTCGGACGCCGGAATAGCGGGCAGCAACTCGGTGTGCTGCCCGGGCAGGAGCACGGACGCCTCACCGTAGGCGTAGGGATCGCGCAGCCAGCTCTGTGTGCGGCCCGCGCCGGTGTAGAAGACCTCGATCCGCTGTCCGTAGACCTGTTGCAGACCGCACAGAGCGTGCGGGTACCGGGCCTCCTCCTCCAGGGAGTCCCAGCGCAGCGCGTCGTCCGCCCAGCTGTAGGAGGCCAGGACGACACCCCCCGCGCTGCCCGGGACCGGGTGGGACGGGTGGAACATGAACCGGTTGGCGTTGTCCGACACCGAGCCGCCCCCCACGACGTCGACCGCCTCCGGCTGCTCGCGTGTGATCGCGCGGTTGGCGGCGTAGTGGGTGCGCTGCCCCGGTGTGATGTGCCCGGCGGGCACGGAGGGGTGGGCGCCGAGCAGACTGCCGTCCGAGGCGGCGCGGCCGGTGCGGTACGCCTCGTACAGGCCCGGGTCGACGGCGTTCAGCTCGCGCTTCCAGTCGGCCTCGTCGAACACCCACCAGCGGCGGCTGAACTCCAGCAGCACCTTGGTCGCGCTGTCGTAGTGCAGTTCGCAGACCGCGCGGCGCTTGCCGTACGACAGGGGCGGCGCGATCTGCACGTGGCGCAGTCCGGAGAACGGCACCGTCACCACGGCCACGTCCGCGGTGAACTGCTCGCGCACCACGGGACCGCCCCGCCCCTCGGACACCGTGTCCACCCATACGTGCGGGCCCTTGCTCCGGACGTGTCCGCCGTCCGGCGCGGGGCGGTCGGGGTGGTGGTAGGCGATCCGCGTGACCCGACGGTCGAACCGCACGTCCTTGCGTACGCGCTCCAGAAGGGCGTCCGGCAGCACGGCCGTCCCGCCCTCCAGCTCGTAGAAAGGCGTGTCGGGGCTGATGAGGGAGGAGCCGATGAAGCTGTGGATGAAGGACAGCGGAAGGCGCGAGGTGAGGTTCTCCAGGGTGCCGATCAGGTCGATGGTCCGCTCGTCGAAGCCGGCGTGCTCGGTCAGGAAGCGGAACATCGACCAGTCCCCGAACCGCCGCACCACACGGGCCCAGCCCCGCAGCCGCTCGGGGAGCGGCTTCTCGACCCGCTTGCCGTGGCGGTCGACATAACTGAACTCGTCGCGCACCGGGTCCAGCACGGAGCGCAGGATGGCGGCGGCCGGGGTGTCCCAGTGCACCTCGGGGACGCCGAAGGACCGGTTCACGCGCCGGGGCGCGCGGGCGTAGTCTGCGCGCCGCACGCGGATCCCGTTGACATGGATCCAGGCGCGGGCGGCGGCCCGCCCCTCGGTGTCGACGTCGACGTAGTGGAATCGCCGCTTCTTCAGGCCGAACTGGTCGATCAGCTCCATCACCAGGGGATGGCTGCCCGGGATGCGCATCGCGCCCGCCTCGGCGTACTGACGCGGATCGGCGAAGGGCTGCTCGGCCTGCTCGTGGCCGCCGCTCCGGAAGGTCTTGATACGTCCGCCCGCGCGGTTGCCGTTGGCCTCCAGTACGGTCACCCGGTGCCCTGCGTTCTTCAGCAGCCAGGCGGTCACCAGACCGGCCGGGCCGGCACCGATGACCAGGACGTCCTTGGGACGCGTCCGCCGCTGAGCCGGCAGCCCCTCCTGGAGGACGCGCTGGTAACGCGGGACGAGAGGGCGGTCGTCGGAGTCCAGTACGAGCAGTGCGCGAGCGACGGCGAGGCACCGGTCGAAGTCGACACCACGGCGCTCGCCCTGCGCGGCCGGCGCTGCTGTTGCGGCCGCTGCGGGGACAGCCGCGGCGGTACCGCCGGTCAGGGCCGTCGCCACCGTGGCCGTGCCGGCCGCCGCGGCGAAGCCCCTCCGGGAGAGACCGCCGTCTGCACGTAAAACCGCATGATCTTCAGTCATGGCGGCCTTTGTACTGGCGGCCGGCACCAGCCACCCGCCCTTCGCACCGGCGTTGACTCGAAGGAGCGAAGAGGCGACAAACCCTGACGTCAGGACACGTCCGCCGGCGTGGACGGCTCGGGAGACCCGAAGGGATGAATGCCGAGCGAACTCCGTCTGCCGCTTCGACCGATCTCCGAGACTGCCCCAAGAGCGCGGGGCGACAGAGGGGGGAAGGGTGGCGCAGCGGCGCACTCCGTTCGGTGCCAGAGCCCGCTACTGGTTCGACAGCACGCTGACCCGCGGCGCCTCCGCGCTCGTCGGGTGGATGGCGCTGCTGTGTCTGGCCGTCGTCGTCCCGGCCAGCGCGGTGCTGGTGTGGACCGACCCCGACGCGCCCGCGTCCCCGGCGGACCGGCTGGCGGAGGTATGGCACCTCACCGGGGAGACACTGAGGCTGGGCGGTGCGACGGGCCCGCCGCTGCGCGTGACCATGTCGGTGCTGCTCGCCCTGGTCGCCCTGCTGTACGTCTCGACGCTCGTGGGCCTGATCACGACGACGCTCACGGATCGGCTCACCGCGCTGCGGCGGGGTCGTTCCACCGTGCTCGAACAAGGGCATGCCGTGGTCCTGGGGTGGTCGGAGCAGGTCTTCACGGTGGTGAGCGAACTGGTGGCCGCGGGCGCCAACCAGCCGCGGGCGGCGGTGGCCGTACTGGCCGACCGGGACAAGACCGAAATGGAGGAGGCCCTGAGCACGAAGGTGGGACCCGTCGGCCGGACACGGCTGATCTGCCGCAGCGGCCCCACCACCGACCCGTCGGTGCTCACCCTGACCAGCCCGGCCGCGGCCGGTGTCGTGCTGGTCCTGCCCCACGACGAGCCCGACGCGGACGCCGAGGTGGTCAGGACGCTGCTGGCGCTCAGGGCGGCGCTGGCCGGGGAGGGAACCCGTCCGCCTGTCGTCGCCGCCGTCCGGGACGACCGCTACCGACTGGCCGCGTCTCTCGCCGCCGGACCGGACGGTGTCGTCCTGGAGAGCGACACCGTCACCGCCCGGCTGATCGTCCAGGCCGCCCGCCGCCCCGGCCTCTCCCTCGTCCACCAGGAACTCCTCGACTTCGCAGGCGACGAGTTCTACCTGATCACCGAACCGGCGCTGGCCGGCCTGCCGTTCGGCGACGCGCTGCTGTCCTACCCGACGTCGAGCGTCGTCGGGATCATGCGCGGAGCCACCCCACTGCTCAACCCGCCACCGCAGACACCCATCACCCCGGGCGACCAGCTCGTCGTCATCTCCCGCGACGACGACACGGCCTGGCTCCGCGACTGCGCGGAGTCGGTCGAGAAGGCGGCGATGGCGTCCGGCCCCGCGACGCCCGCACGACCGGAGCGGGTCCTCCTGCTGGGCTGGAACCGTCGGGCGCCGCTCATAGTCGACCAGTTGCGCCGCCGCGCCCGGCCCGGGTCAGTCGTCGACGTGGTGGCGGACGGCGACGCGGCGACGGTCCGGCAGGTGAGCGAGACCGAGGCCCGAGGCGGCACCGACCTGACCCTGACACTGCACCACGGGGACGTGACCCGTCCCGAGACCCTGCGGTGTCTGGACGTTCACTCCTACGACAGCCTGATCGTGCTCGGCCAGGACCCCGCCCCCGAACAGCCGCCGGACGCCCCCGACAACCGCACGCTCGTCACCCTCCTGCTGCTGCGTCAGCTGGAGGAGACCACCGGGCGCGAACTGCCCGTCGTCACCGAACTGATCGACGACCGCAACCGGGCGCTGGCCCCCATCGGCCCCGGCGCCGACGTGATCATCAGCGGCAAGCTCATCGGCCTTCTCATGGCACAGATCTCCCAGAACCGGCACCTGGCAGCCGTCTTCGAGGAACTGTTCTCGGCCGACGGCACCGGTATCCGCCTGCGGCCGGCCGGCGACTACGTGCTGCCGGGGTGTGAGACGTCCTTCGCCACGGTCGTGGCCGCGGCCCGTCAACGCGGCGAATGCGCCATCGGTTACCGCAGCCACGACGAGGCGTCGACGAGTCCCGGCTACGGCGTGCGGATCAACCCGCCCAAGGCCGAGCGGCGCCGCTGGGCGGCTGGGGACGAGGTGGTCGTGGTCGGCAGGGACTGACGACGCCGTCTGCTTCTCCAGGGGCGGCTGGAGCACCTGGAGACGCCGGATGTCGACCCTGGACGAGCTGGAGGCGTGGGTGCCGGCCTGACGTACGTTCCTTGGAGCGTCTCATACCGGGAGCTGTCCGAGCGCTCGTGTGAGCGGGGCCCGGTGACGGCGCATGTCGCGCGGTTCCCGGCGCGATCAGGTAATCAGGAACGGTGAACAAGGACGCGACCGACCCCTTCGTGCATGTCCGGGGCGCCAGTGAGAACAATCTGCGGAACATCGATGTCGACGTTCCGCGGGACGCGATGGTCGCCTTCACCGGCGTCTCCGGTTCGGGCAAGTCCTCGCTCGCGTTCGGCACGCTCTACGCGGAGGCCCAGCGGCGCTACTTCGAGTCCGTGGCACCGTACGCCCGAAGGCTGTTGCAACAGGTCGGCGCACCGCACGTGCAGGAGATCACCGGACTGCCACCGGCCGTGGCCCTGCAGCAGCGACGCGGGTCGCCCAGCTCGCGCTCGACGGTCGGCACCCTCACCACGCTGTCCAATCTGCTGCGCATGCTGTACTCCCGCGCCGGCACCTATCCGCCCGGGGCCGCACGGCTGGAAGCCGAGTCGTTCTCGCCCAACACCGCGGCCGGCGCCTGCCCGGAATGCCACGGACTGGGCGTCGTGCACGACGTCGCCGAGGACCTGCTCGTCCCGGACCCCTCGCTGAGCATCCGCGAGGGAGCGATCGCCGCCTGGCCGGGCGCCTGGCAGGGCGCCAACCTGCGCAGTGTCGTGAAGGGCCTGGGGATCGACATCGACCGCCCGTGGCGCAGGCTCAGGAAGAGGGACCGGGACTGGCTGCTGTACACGGACGAGCAGCCCTCCGTGTACATCGAGCCGGAGGAGGACCGTATCGACTACGGCTACCAGGGCAAGTTCTGGAGCGCCCGCAAGCACGTCATGCACGTCCTCGCCGACTCCAAGAGCGAGAAGATGCGCGAACGGGCGCTCCGGTTCGTCAGGAGTGTGCCCTGCCCCGAGTGTCACGGCAGCGGACTGCGGCCCGAGGCGCTCGCCGTGACCTTCGCCGGACGCTCCATCGCCGAGATCAACGCGATGCCGCTCACCGAGGTCGTGGCGCTGCTGCGGCCCGTCGCGGGGCGGTCCGAGGCCGACGCCACCACGTCGACCGCCCGATCCGGGGAGACGACCGAGGTCGCCGTCCGGATCTGCGGCGATCTGGTCGCGCGGATCGACGTACTGCTCGACCTGGGCCTCGGATATCTCAGCCTCGGGCGCCGCTCGACGACCCTGTCGCCAGGCGAGGCGCAGCGTCTGCGGATCGCCACTCAGCTGCGCTCGGGGCTGTTCGGCGTCGTCTACGTCCTCGACGAACCCTCCGCGGGCCTGCACCCGGCTGACGCGGAACCGCTGCTGGACGTGCTGGACCGTCTCAAGGCGGCGGGCAACTCCCTGTTCGTCGTCGAGCACGACATGGACGTCGTACGGCGGGCGGACTGGGTGGTCGACATCGGCCCCGGTGCGGGCGAGGGCGGCGGACGCGTGCTGTACAGCGGCCCGGTCTCCGGTCTTGAGCAGGTCGGGGAGTCGGCCACGAGCCAGTACCTGTTCGGGCGCGCCCAACCGGTCGATCACCGCCCGCGCACACCGCACGGCTGGCTGCACCTGCGTGGCGTCTCCCGCCACAATCTGCGCGATGTGTCCGTCGACGTACCGCTCTGCGTGCTGACGGCGGTGACGGGCGTGTCCGGTTCCGGAAAGTCGACGCTGGTGACGCAGGTGCTCGCCGAGGTCGTCCGCGGCCACCTCGGACTCGTACCCGAGGAACCCGACGAGGCGCAGCTGGAGGTCGACGTCCAGGACGCGTCGGGGGTCGAGTCGTTCGACCGGCTGGTCCTGGTCGACCAACGGCCCATCGGCCGGACTCCCCGGTCCAACCTGGCCACGTACACCGGCATGTTCGACGCGGTGCGCAAGCTGTACGCGGCGACGGACGAGGCCAGGGCGCGCGGCTACTCGGCCGGGCGGTTCTCCTTCAACGTGCCCGAAGGGCGGTGCGAGACCTGCCAGGGCGAGGGTTTCGTCGCGGTGGAACTGCTGTTCCTGCCCGGCACCTACGCGCCGTGCCCGACCTGCCACGGCGCCCGGTACAACGCCGAAACGCTGGAAGTCACCTACCGAGGCAAGAACATCGCGGAAGTACTGGCGCTGTCCGTCGACGCCGCCGCCACGTTCCTGTCCGCCGTCCCGGCCGCCTCCCGCAGTCTGGAGACGTTGCGCGAGGTGGGACTGGGGTACCTGCGGCTGGGCCAGCCCGCGACGGAACTCAGCGGCGGTGAGGCGCAACGCATCAAACTGGCCACCGAACTGCAGCGAGCCCGCCGCGGGCACGCGCTCTACCTGCTCGACGAGCCGACGGCGGGGCTGCACCCCTCGGACATCGCGCTGCTGCTGCGACAGTTGCACCGGCTCGTCGACGCCGGCAACACGGTCGTCCTCGTCGAGCACGACCTGGCCACGATCGCCACCGCCGACTGGGTCATCGACCTCGGTCCGGGCGGCGGCGACGCGGGCGGGCGGGTGGTCGCGACGGGTCCGCCGGCCAAGGTGGCGAGGGCCCGCCGCAGCGCCACCGCGCCCTATCTCGCGGCCCGGCTCGCGCGCTCCTGACGACAGAATCGCCATCGCGGATCCCCGAGCACCTGCGGCGCGACCCGGTGGCCGGGTGGTCTCGCGCACCAGCTCGGTGCACGAGTACGCCGACATTGCGGCAACCGCGGGACCCGACCTGCCGCGGCAGTGCCGCAGCCCGGCGTGAGCGGTCGCGTGTGGCAAGAATGACCCCATGCACATCGTGATCGCGGGTGGACACGGAAAGATCGCGCGCCGGCTGACCCGGCTGCTCTCAGCGCGCGGCGACAACGTCACAGGATTGATCCGCAACCCGGACCACGCCGACGACCTGCGCGCGGACGGCGCGGAACCGGTGGTGTGCGACCTGGAGCACGCCTCGGTGGACGAGGTGGCCGGCCACCTCGGCGGCGCCGACGCGGCACTGTTCGCCGCGGGCGCCGGACCGGGCAGCGGCGCGGCCCGCAAGCAGACGGTGGACCGGAACGCGGCCATCCTCCTCGCCGACGCGGCCGAGCGCGCCGGGACGCGCCGCTTCCTGGTGATCTCCGCGATGGGCGTGGACAGCCCGCCGCCGCCCGGCACCGACCCGGTGTTCGCCGCCTACCTGAAAGCCAAGGGCGAGGCGGACGCCGACATCGCCTCCCGTCCGGGACTGGACTGGACGATTCTGCGCCCGGGGACGCTGACCGACGACCCCGGTAGCGGCCGCGTCACGCTCGCCGAGCACACCGACCGCGGCCAGGTGCCGCGCGATGACGTGGCTGCGGTGCTCGCCGCCCTGTTCCACGAGCCCAGGACCGCCGGGCGCATCCTCGAGCTGATCAGCGGGTCCACCCCGGTCGAGGAGGCGGTGCGCGCCGTGGCCGGCGGCTGACGCCGCACTCCGCCACGGTGTTCCGCAAGCTGAGGGACATCGCCGCGCCGAGCGGTACACCCTTCGGGTACGTCGAGGCGAAGTCGGAGAAGGGACACGTCGCGGAGGTCCCGGACAAGCTGGGAGGATGGACGTGAGCGACGAAGGAGGCCCCTCATGAAATCCGGAGCCCCTGATTACGACGCCTGGTACTCGCGCACACCCTCGCAGGCCGAGGGCGAGCGGGACGAGACGGGCGAGCGTACCGAAACGGAACGGCACCCGGACGTCCCCCGGAGCGAGCCATCCCAGGCCGAGGGCGAGCGGGGCGAGGACGCCTAGCGCCACTGGACCACCCGTCGCCTGGGCGAGGGTGCGCTTTCCCGCGCTGTCACCGGTTCCCGGAACCCCTCGCGATCCACCGCAGCACGCTGCGCTATCGGCTCCAGCGCATCCGCGACACCAGCGGCGACGACCTCGCGAACGTCGAGGACCGGCTGAACCTCCTGGCGACCAGCAGCGCTGCCAGTGGGTGGGCCGGGCGGCGGAGGAACACCTGGGCCGCCCTGCGGATGCCGGGACGGCCGGCGACCGGGTCGAGCAGCCGGGTGCCGGCTGCGGAGTCCTGGATACCGGCCGCGGTGAGAAGCACCGCCAGGAGGGAAAACCGGCGAGTGAAGGAGGTGAGTGAGCGGCCCCTGCCGGTTACCCGGGTGGCCCAGGATTCCGGATTCCGATGAGGGAGAAGGGGCCATGACTCACAGTACGAGCGCCCGGGACGTGGTGAAGGCCATCAAGGATGTCGACTTCCCCGCCGGCAAGGACAAGCTGATCGAAGCGGCGAGCCGGTCGGGCGCCGCGCCGGAGGTCGTCAAGGCGCTGCGCGGCATCCCGGCCGAGCAGTACGCCAACCGCGAGGAGGTGGCCCGGTCGGTCCGCGTGGACCCCGACTCCGACCTCGGGCTGAGCCCGGCACAGCGAGCCGAGCAGGCCCGGGAGGGAGGCAGGCCGGGACAGTCCCAGCATCTGCGCGAGGTGCCGAAACCGCCGATCGAGGAGGAGCTGGACAGCTGACGGGCCGGGCCGCGCGGCGCCGGTCGCGCGTCGGGCCGCCGCCGCTGGGTGATCGAACGCAGTCAGCCCAGCACTTCGGCGATCGGGGCGTCGGCGTCCACGTAGCGCACAAGCTTGCGGTTCGCGAATTCCATGATGCCCACGTCGCCGAGTTCGCGCCCGTAGCCGGAGCGCTTGATGCCGCCGAAGGGCAGCTCCGGTCGGGACGCGGTCGGATGGTTGATCCATACCATGCCCGCCTCCAGCCGGTCCGCGACTCCGCGAGCACGTTCCGGGTCGGCGGCGAAGACCGCGCCTCCCAGGCCGTAGGGAGAGGTGTTGGCCAGTGCCACGGCCTCGTCCTCGTCGGCGACCCGGTAGACCGTGGCGACCGGGCCGAAGAGCTCTTCCCGGTAGGCCCGCATGTCCGGTGTGACGTCGGTGAGAAGGGTCGGCTCGACGAAGGCGCCCGGCAGGTCGGGCCGCCCGCCGCCCAGCACCACCGTGGCCCCCTTGTCCACCGCGTCACGAACCTGCTCCATCAGGAGTTCGGCCGCGGCCTCGGAGGACAGCGGGCCGAGCGTGGTGGCGGGGTCTACCGGATCTCCCGGTTGCACCTCGCTCATCCGGTCACGCAGCCCGGTGACGAAGGCGTCGTAGACGTCGGCAAGGGCGATGAAGCGCTTGGCCGCCACGCAGCACTGCCCGGTGTTGCCCATCCGGCCGAGGAACGCGGCGTACACGGTGCGCTCGAGGTTGTGATCGTCCAGCACGACGAAGGGATCACTGCCACCCAGCTCGAGGACGGACTTCTTGACATTGCGGCCGGCGATCTCGCCCAAGCTCACGCCCGCCCGCTCGCTTCCGGTGAGTGACGCTCCCTGCACTCGAGAGTCATCGATGATCTTCCCGACGTCTTTGCCCCGCACGAAAAGATTGGTGTAGACCCCGGTCGGCACACCCGCATCCGTGAACAGCTGCTCGAGTGCCAGTGCGGACTGAGGGCAGCTACTCGCGTGCTTGAGCAGGATCGTGTTGCCGAGGACGAGGTTCGGACCCGCGAATCGGACGACCTGGTACAGCGGGAAGTTCCACGGCATCACCCCGAGAAGGACGCCGAGCGGCTCGTTCACCAGCACGGCCATGCCCTCGGGCACCGGCAGGGGGCGTTCTTCCAGCAACTCGGGGCCGTGCTCGCCGTAGTAGGTGAGGATGTCGGACGCGAGGTCGACCTCTGCACGGCTCGAGTCGATCAGCTTGCCGACCTCAAGGGTCAGGAGGTGCGCCAGTTCCTCCTTGCGCTCCCTCATGAGCCGGCCGGCACGTTGCACGAGGGCCCCCCGGTCGGCCGTCGACCGAGCACGCCAGTTCGGAAAGCTACGGTGCGCCGCGTCGATCGCGCGCCCTACGTCCTCCGCGCTCAGCGCCGGGAACTCCCGAACCCTTTCACCGGTGTACGGGTTGACCGTGGCGATGGGGCTTCCCTGGGCAGTGACATGGGCGTCCATGACGCCTCCCTGAAGTCGGTGCACCTCGGGTTTCCACGCCCGGACCCGCTTACACGTGCTGATTCGTCCCCTCCCACGGCAAGCTGTGGCACCAGGGTCCTCTGTGGTTCACGTCGAATGCGCAGAGTCGCCGCCCGAGTTCGGCTCCGTCGGCGCTCTCATGGTGGTCGTGGTCACCGCCGTCCGTGGGCGGGCGCGGGCCGGGCGGGCGTGGCAGGCTTGCAAGGGATCCGCGCCGTTCGTCGCAACACAGCAGCGAAGGAGGACGACGCATGGATGAGCAGGATTTCGTCCGTACCGTCGCCGAGCGCACCGGACTGAGCCGGCAGGAGGCGGGGGACCTGACGTGGGCCACGCTCGAGACGCTGGCCCACAGGCTGAGCCCGGGGGAGGCCAGGGACCTGATCACCGAGCTCCCCGAGGGCCTCGCGGAGGCGGTGCGCCGGGGAACCACGGACCGCATCGAGCGCTTCGGCCACCACGACAGCGTGCGGCGCGTGGCCGAACGCACCATGCTCAAGGAGGAGGAAGCCGACCGGGGTGTGCGGACCGTACTGGCCGTGCTCCGCGAGGCGATCAGCGAGAAGGAGTTCAATGACCTGATGTCGCAGCTCGGAACGGACTTCTCCCAGGCCCTCGAATCCGCCGGGTGATGCGCCCAGGCGATCCTCACGCTGGCCATGGCAATGTGCCTGGCGCTGGTGCTGTGCACCCCCGAGACCCGGGACTTGGCTCTACCTGGTCGTCGTGTCCCTGTCGGGAGCCGGCTCCGGGCTGTTGTTCCGCTCGCCCTTCCTGACCTCCCTCCAGCGCGTGCGACACGGCTGTCTGGGAGGCGCGGACCTGGGCACCCGGTGCGGGTGCCCGTGACACGGATCCGCGGCGGACGGGAGGTCCGAGATGTCTGCGGAATCGGCCAGAACGATTGCGCTCCCCGGCGGTGAGGAGATCGCGGCGCTCGGGCAGGGCACCTGGTACCTGGGCGAGGACCCGGCCCGGCGTGAACAGGAGATCGCCGCACTGCGGCTCGGCGTGGACCTGGGGATGACCGTCGTCGACACGGCGGAGATGTACGGCGACGGCGCAGCCGAGGAACTCGTCGGGGAGGCCCTCCGCGGACGCCGGGAAGAGGTCTTCCTCGTCAGCAAGGTGCTGCCCGGCCACGCCGACCGGAAGGGCACCGTCGCCGCCTGCGAGGGCAGCCTGCGGCGGCTCGGCACGGAACAGCTGGACCTGTACCTGCTGCACTGGCGGGGACGGTGGCCACTCGAGGAGACCCTTGCGGGATTCACCGACCTGATGGAGGCGGAGAAGATCCGTTACTGGGGCGTGAGCAATCTGGACCTCGCCGACATGGCCGAGCTGACCACCCTCCCCGGTGGCGACGCCGCGGCCGTCGACCAGGTGCTGTACAACCTCTCCCGGCGCGGCATCGACTGGGATCTTCTCCCCTGGTGCCGCGAGGCCGGGGTGACGGTCATGGCCTACTCCCCGATCGAGCAGGGGCGGCTCCTGAAGGTCGAGGCACTGGGTGCCGTGGCCCGGGCCCTCGGAGCAACGCCGACCCAGGTGGCACTCGCCTGGGTGCTGGAACAGGGGGTGGCCGCGATCCCGCGTTCCGGATCACCCGACCACGTTCGGGAGAACCGCGGCGCAGTGGACCTCCACCTTCCCACCGAGGCGCTCGACGCCCTCGACGGGGCGTTCCCGCCACCCGGCGGGCCCACGCCCCTGGAGATGCTCTGAAGGAGTGGACAGGATGACGCGCCCGCTCGTCGTCGGAATGGGAGGTTCGCTGCGCACCCCGTCGACCAGCCTCACCGCACTGGGTGTGGCGGTCGAGGGGGCGGCCGATGCGGGCGCCGGCACCCTGGTGATCGACCTCAAGCGGCTGGCTCTTCCGTTCTACACGTCCGAACACCAGATCCCCGCGTCCGCCCGCCGGTTTGCGGACACCGTTCAGGCCGCCGACGCCCTGCTGTGGAGCAGCCCGACCTACCACGGGTCGGTCAGCGGCGCGTTCAAGAACGCGGTGGACTGGCTCGCCCTCCTGGCCGACCACGACCCGCCCTACCTCAGCAACAAACCCGTGGGGATGCTGACGACCGCCGGTGGAGTGCAGGGCCTGCAGGCGATCAACGCGATGGAGTTCATCGTGCGGTCGCTGCGCGGCTGGGCCGTGCCGCTGGTGTTCGCGGTCCCGCGGTCCTCCCGGGTCTTCGACGGCGACGGACGCCTCACGGACCAGGCGGTCGCGGACCAATTGCGCGGCCTCGGCGCGGAGGTGACCAGGGCGGCCCTGCAGTTCCGGACGGAGGGCACGTGCGACTACGCGCAGGAGCGGCCGTCCGGGGCGGTCCGGGACTGAGCCCAGCGCTCTCACGCAGGGGGCGCCGGGGGGCGTGCTTCCTCAGGGCCCGGTCCGCTCCACGGGCCGGTGCTCGCCGCGCGCCCCGGAGCGCCCGGGTGGGAAGTGCGGCAGCACGTGTTCGGCCAGTTCGTCGATCACTTCGGAGACCGGACGGCGGCTGTGCTTGAAGTTGATCATCAGCTGGTCGACGCCGATGCCCTGCCAGGCCCGCATCATCGCCAGGAACGACACCCGGCCCACCGAGAAGCCCTGGTGGATGGGCCGGGGCAGGGCCAGCGGGTCCTCGGCCAGATCCAGATAGGTGGCCTGCGCGTACGGCTTGAACCCACCGTCATCGCCCCGGGTCAGCTCCCGCCACCGCTCGATGTTCTCGGCCTGCTGCTGGAGCGGCGGGGTGTAGTACAGCCAGCCGTCTGTGTTGTCGGCGATCCACCGGACGTCCTGCCTGCCGCGTCCCGTCATCAGTACGGGGATCCGCCGGTACACCGGCTTGGGCAGCAGATCGGTGCCGTGCATCCGGCCGAGCGGCGACTCCACGTGCGGGAAACGGTGCTCGAGGACGACACGGAAGTACTCCAGCGACTGACGGAACCTCTCGGCCCGGCCGCCCAGATCCTGACCGAAGGCCGGGAACTCCACGGGCCGGTCACCGGTGGCCACCCCGAGCAGGAGCCGCCCGCCTGACAGCTGGTCCACCGAGGCGGCCGCCTTGGCGGTGTGCAAGGGATGCCGCAGCGGCATGACGATGCTGGCGGTCCCCAGTGTGATCGAGGTGGTGCGGGCACTGAGCTGCCCCAGGTACACCCAGGGGTCGAAGATCTGCCCGGTGTCCCCGAAGCTCGGGTCCAGCAGCGGCACGTCACGGACCCACACCGAGGCGAAGCCGGCCCGCTCGGCCTGCTGGATCCGCTCGATGTGCCCGGCCAGGGACGGCACGGGCCCCTCGAAGCCCTCCAGGGGCGTGATGGCGCCAACGGTCATCCTGCCGCCGGGATACGCCCTGGCCATGGCCGCGTGCTCGGAGAACGGCCGCTGCGCCCCGCCTTCGACGTCCACGGGTGCGCCGGCTGAAGGAACCGTCGATTGCGTCATGCGATCCTCCGGCGATTTCATGCCGAGTCCGAGTCCGCCGGTGGCCGTCCCCCCGGATCTGCCAGTCGGAGAGGACCCGCACGTCGCACGTCGCGGAAGCACAGCCCCTACGGTACCTCGGCCTCGATGTCGCCGGAGGTGCCCGAGACGCAGAACGTCCGCCCCTCGACCAGTGGGAAGGTGGCCGCAGTGAGTACGGCCGGTTCCGTCTCCTCGATGATGGCGCCGACCTCGTCGGTCTTGGCTCCTTCTAGCCCGGGGGGCCGACGAGAGCCTCGAAATCCCGGGGCAGCTGGGACATCACGTGGCGGAACTCGCCATCACTGACCGCGTCCCTCAGGGTGCTCAGCTCCGCCCGTACGCCCTCGCGGGCCTCGTCCGGGCTCACCCCTGCTCGCTGGCTCACCCGATTGATGAACTCGTCGAGTCCGAAGGACTCGGCCTCCGGAGTGGGAGAGACCAGCGGTTCCTTCAGCGGCTTGGGCAGTTCGGACGCGAGGTCCTCCGCCTCACCCCTGGTGAGCCGCTCGGCCAGGGTTTCCAGCGTGGCACGGGTGAGGGGCTCCGCCTTCTCCGGGGGGACAGAGGCGCGCCGGGTGATGGTGTCGAGGAAGGTGTTGTAGTCCATGAGCCGTTCCCTTTCTGAAGCCTTGCAACTGCCTGGCTTGGGACCTGAGACAGCCACCGAAGGGTGCGACGTGCGTATGGGGTGGCGGGCTGATACGCGTCATGGTGCATACGTCTCAGCCGAGGCCAATTCCATGCTCCGGATGCGGGCCACACCCTGCCTGCTCCCGACGGGCGGAAAAGCGGCGGGCTCCATGGACCTCCGAGCACAAGTGCAGACGGTTTCCGCCACGGCAAAAGGGACACCGCCGCCGGTCTGCCGGATGTACGTCAGGGCGCTGTGCCTGTGAGCGCGGTCGGCTTTCCCGCCGTCGCGTTTTCCGGCCGGCCCGGCCGGCCCGGTATTTCCCCTGCTCGTCCCCGCGACCGGCGTGGTCACGGCGGTCATCGGCGTCCTGACACCGTCAGTCCCTGGCCTCGCGTATCGGCCTCACGGACGATGGAGCCGACGAGCTGCTTTCAGCGAACGGAGCATCCACGATGGACGTTTTCATCATCGGCATCACCGGCGGCGTCGGCGGTCTGCTCGCGCAGAAACTACGCTCGCGAGGAGACGCCGTCCGCGGGCTCGTTCGCCGAGAAGACCAGCAGGCCGAGCTCGCAACGCGAGGCATGACCGCACGAGTCGGCGATCTCTCCAGCATCACCGTGGAAGAGCTGGCGGCAACGTTCGGCAGTGTCGACGCGATCGTCTTCAGCGCCGGGTCGAACGGCGGTAGCAAGGAGGTCACGAAGGCTGTCGACGGCGACGGGGTCGCGAAAGCGATCGAGGCGGCACGCCTGGCCGGTGTCGAGCGCTTTGCACTGGTCTCAGTGCTCCCAGAATCATGGCGGGAACGCGACCTCGGCGAGGAGGTCGAATACTACTTCGCCGTGAAGAAGGACGCAGACATCGCGCTCAGCCGCAGTGAGCTGAACTGGCTGATTCTCCGTCCCTCCCTGCTTCTCGATGGTCCAGGAACCGGCGCCGTGTCCCTCGGTCCAGCAGAGTTCCACGGCCAGATCACCCGCGACGACGTTGCCGGCACCCTCGCCGAACTGCTCCACGAGCCCCGTATCGGTCGGCAGATCCTCGAACTCAACACGGGTTCGACACCGATCGAAGAGGCGGTCCGAGCGAATGTTCGCTAGCCTCGCGCTTCCACGAGGCGTCCAGCTGGTGACCAAGAATGCAGAAAGTGCCTCTGACCAGCGAGAATGAGAAGAAGTGTATCGGGTCCTACCCGCCTGTCCGCGTCGAGGGCGGCGGTCGCGGAGCCGTCTCGCAGGCCGGCGCGGTGCTCCTGGTCGAGACGGTCCGCAGGTCCGGTCCGGATGCGGCGATATCGGCGGCGCTTGAGCCGTGGCGCAAGCCGCGGGCGGTGCACGATCCGGGCAAGATCCTGCTGGATGTGGCGCTCGCGGTGGCGCTGGGCGGGGACCGCCTGGCCGATGTGGGCATGTTGCGGGCCGAGCCGGCCGTGTTCGGGCCGGTGGCCTCCGACCCGACGGTCTCCCGGCTGATCGGCACGCTGGCGACGGCGGGCAGCGGGTCCTGGCCGCGCTGCGCACGGCCCGTGCTGAAGTACGCGAAGATGTCTGGCAGTTGACAGGGGATGCGGCGCC
>NZ_BAABET010000005.1:0-639536 GCF_039540295.1 Streptomyces venetus | reverse complement strand
CGAACCCGGAAGCTAAGCCTTACAGCGCCGATGGTACTGCAGGGGGGACCCTGTGGGAGAGTAGGACGCCGCCGAACAATTTTTGGGAAAACCCCCGCACCTTACGGTGCGGGGGTTTTCTGCGTTCTAGGACGGCTTCACCAGCTTCGTGTCGTAAGCCAGAATGACCGCCTGGATGCGGTCGCGGGAACCGGTCTTCGCCAGGATGCGGCCCACGTGGGTCTTCACCGTCGACTCGGCCAGGTGAAGACGTGTGGCTATCTCCGTGTTCGTCCAGCCCTGGCCGATGACCGTGAGGATTTCGCGTTCCCGGTCGGTGAGGGAAGCGAGACGCGGGTTCTCCTGGGCGGGGGTTTCCACGGCCGGATCGGTCGGCAGGTGGTGGACGTAGGCATCGAGGAGCCGGCGGGTCAGGCTGGGGGCGACGACCGCGTCGCCGGTGGCCACCGCGCGGATGCCGGAGAGGAGTTCCTCCGGCTGGGCGTCCTTGACGAGGAAGCCGGAGGCGCCCGCGCGGAGGCCGGCGTAGGCGTACTCGTCCAGGTCGAAGGTCGTGACGATCAGGATGCGGGTGCGGTCACCGGCGGCGGTGATACGCCGGGTCGCCTCGATGCCGTCCAGGCCTGGCATGCGGATGTCCATGAGGACGACGTCGGGGTGGAGTTCCGCTGCCATCCGGACCGCTTCACTGCCGTTCGCCGCCTCGCCCACGACCGTCATGTCGTCCTGGCTCTCGAGGAGCATGCGGGAACCGAAACGCTGGAGGGGCTGGTCGTCGGCGATCAGGACCGTGGTCACTGCGGGATTTCCTCCGGGAGGTGTAGGCGGACACACCAGCCCCGCTCCGGGTGCGGGCGGGGGCCGGCCTCAAGTGTGCCGCCGTACAGAGCGGTTCGCTCGCGCATTCCGGGGAGCCCACGACCTCCGGGGCCGCCCCGGGCCGTTCCTTCGGTGCGGCTGCCGTTGCCGGTGTCCGTGATCGTCACGGTGACGGCCCCCTTGTCCTCGTAGGACAGCTCTATCTCCGCGGTGGCGTCGGGGCCGCCGTGCTTGAGGGTGTTGGTGAGGGCTTCCTGGATGACGCGGTAGACGGTGAGCTGACGGCCCGGGGGCAAGGTGGGGCTGCCGTGGACGGTGGTGTGGACGGGGAGGCCCGCGGAGCGCACGCCGTCGAGGAGGGTGCCGAGGTCGGTGAGACCGGGCTGGGGGGAACGGGAGGCCTGGTCCTGCTCTTCCTCCCGCATGACGTCCAGGAGGCGGCGGAGTTCCGTGAGCGCCTGGCGGCTGGTGGTGGCGATGGCGTCGAGAGCCTGGGCGGCGCGTTCGGGGGACTTGCCGGCCGCGTACCTGCCGCCGTCGGCGAGGCCTGTGATGACGGAGAGGTTGTGGCCGATGATGTCGTGCATCTCGCGGGCGATGCGGGCGCGTTCGGCGGCGGTCGCGAGCTGGGCCTGCTGGTCGCGTTCGATCTCCAGGCGGCGGGCGCGGTCCTCCAGGGCCTCGGTGTAGTTGCGACGGGTGCGGACCGTCACGCCGATGAGGACGGCCACCGTGACGGACATGAGGTGTGAGCCGATCTGCTGGTCCCAGGTGCCTTCACCGTAACGGGCGATCGACACGAGGACCGGGGCGATCACCAGGGCCGTCGCCCACCACAGGTTGCGCAGCGGGCGGCGCAGGGCAAGGTGGTAGACGGGGACCAGTTGGAGCAGGGACGCCTGGAGCGCGGCGCCCGTCCACGCGTTGACGAGGGCGAAGGGCACCATGGCGGCGAGGACGGCCGCAGGGTGGGTGCGTCGCCGGAGCAGGGGGACGGACAGGCCGAGGCTCAGGACGAGGAGGAGCCAACCGGGGACGTCCAAGTCGTGGGCGTTGTGCCGCCAGCCGTCGCCGGCGTAGTCGATCAGGGCGGCCGTCACCCAGAAACCGGTGAAGTGCAGGTCCCACAGCAGCGGGTGGCGTCGGTCGAAGGCGCGTACCCGGCGGGTGAGGCGGTGGGCGTACTCGGTGAGGGGCTCCGGCGCCCTGTCTTCCGTCACGGGGTCCATGGTGGAGGCTTCCGCGGCCGTGTGTCAGACGTCCCGGCGGCGCAGGACCGTCGCTGCCAGGGCGAGGGTCGCCGCCGTCCACAGGAACATGGCGAGCAGGGCGGTGCCCGGGGCGGCCGTGCCGGGTGTGGGCTGGGCGGTGGTGAGGGCTTCCAGGGCCTTGCCGGGGAAGTAGCGGACGGCGTCGTCGACGAAGCCGTACGGGAGCATCGCCAGGACCTCCGGGAGGATCATGAGCAGGCCGATGAAGACGCCGATGGCCGCCGGGACCGAGCGGACCAGGGCGCCGATGCCGAGGGCGAGGACGGCGAGGAGGGTCAGGCCGGCCGCGTTGCCGGCGAGGGCGCGCAGGACGCCGGGGTCGCCGAGGGAGGCGGACAGGTCGGTGCCGGTGAGGAAGGACTGGGCGAGGGGGAAGGTGAGGAGGTTCGTCGCCAGGGTGAGGGGGAGCGCGATCGTGGCCAGGACGGCGGCCTTGGACCAGAGGACGGGCAGACGGCGTGGGACGGCGGTCATGGTGGCGCGGATCTGGCCCGTGGAGTACTCGCCGGCCATGGCCAGTACGCCGAGGACACCGAGGTTGATCTGGGCGAACTGGGTGCCGAGCAGGGCGAAGAGGACCGCGTCCATGCCGCCCTCGCCGGTGCCGTCGTAGGCGGCGGCCAGGCCCGCGCCCATCGCGGCGGTGAGGACGCTGGTGACGATGAGGGTGACCCAGGTGGAGCGGAGGGTCCAGAGCTTGTGCCATTCGGAGCGCAGGACACGGGCCGGGGTCACGCGGTGGGGCAGGGTCGCCGTGGTCATGCTGCCGCTCCTTCGAGGGTCGCCGGGTACTCGACCGCGTCGCGGGTGAGGTCCATGAAGGCCTCTTCCAGGGAGGCGGTGGCGGGGGTGAGTTCGTGGAGGGGGATGCCGTGGGCGGCTGCCGTGCGGCCGATGTGTTCGGCGTCCGTGCCGCGCACCTGGAGGGTGCCTGGGGTGTCGGTGGTGATGTCGACGCCGGGTGCGGCGAGGAGCCGTACGAGGGTGTCGGCCTCGGGGGTGACGACCTTGGTGGTGCCGGCGCCGGAGTCGCGTACGAAGTCGCTGACCGTGGTGTCGGCGAGGAGGCGGCCGCGGCCGATGATGACCAGGTGTTCGGCGGTGAGGGCCATCTCGCTCATGAGGTGGGAGGAGACGAAGACCGTGCGGCCCTCGGCGGCGAGGGACGTGAGGAGGGTGCGGATCCACAGGACGCCCTCCGGGTCGAGGCCGTTGACCGGCTCGTCGAGGACGACGGTGGCCGGGTCACCGAGGAGGGCGGCGGCGATGCCGAGGCGTTGGCCCATGCCGAGGGAGAAGCCCTTGACCCGGCGGTGCGCCACGTCCGTCAGACCGGTGAGGCCGAGCACGTGTTCGACCCGGGCGCGGGAGATTCCGTGGGTGTGGGCGAGGGCGCGCAGGTGGTGGTAGGCGGTGCGGCCGGGATGGACCGAGCGGGCCTCCAGGAGAGCGCCGACCTCGGTGAGGGGAGCGGGGTGGGCGGCGTAGGAGCGTCCGCCCACGGTGGCGTGGCCGCGGGTGGGGGCGTCCAGGCCGAGGATCATCCGCATGGTCGTGGACTTGCCGGCGCCGTTCGGGCCGAGGAAGCCGGTGACGGTGCCGGGGCGGACGGTGAAGGACAGGTCCGTGACGACCGTCCGGTCGCCGTAGCGTTTGGTGAGTTCGTGTGCCGTCAGCATGCTTCGATGCTCGTGCGTGCGGGGGCGGCGGGCGTCGGACCGGTGGCGGTAATCGGGGTGAGGGGCGTCGTACCCGGGTACTACCGTGGCCTGCATGAGCTATGTGATCCGGTCCGTCCGTGCTGATGAGTGGGCCGCGGCGAGGGAGTTGCGGCTCGAGGCGCTGCGGGACCCGGTGGCGCACCTGGCCTTCCTGGAGACGTACGAGGAGGCCGTGGCCAAGCCGGACTCCTTCTGGCAGGAGCGGACGGCCGGTGCCGCCGAAGGGGCGGACGCCAGGCAGCAGATCATCGCCGAGGGGCCGGACGGGCAGTGGGTCGGAACGCTGACGGTGCTCGTGGAGGAGCCCGGGACGACGGACTGGGCCGGGTTTCCGGTGGAGCGGAAGCAGGGGCATCTGGTCGGCGTGTTCGTACGGCCCGAGGAGCGCGGGAGCGGGCTGACCGAGGTGCTGTTCGACGCGGCTCTGGAGTGGTCGTGGGCGCAGGGCCTTGAGCGGGTGCGGCTCATCGTGCACGAGGAGAACGGGCGGGCCCAGCGGTTCTATCGCCGGGTGGGGTTCGTGCCCAGTGGGGTGAGCGTGCCGCTCGGGGAGTCTGAGGAGCGGGAGCTGGAGTTCGTGCTCGAGCGGGAGTGACGGGGCGGGCGGGTAACGCCCTAGACGGGCAGTTCGTCGTGCGGCCAGCGGGCTCGGCCCTGTTCGCGCGAGCGGAGCAGGGCCAGGGTCGGCATGCCCCGGTCCGCTCCGGTGGCCAGGAGTTCCGGGAGCTGGGGGAGCGGGGCCACGGCCGCTACGTCGTCGAGGACGAGCGTCAGTGGTGGGTCGAGGCGACCGGAGGATGACCGTTCGGCCATGCGCCGGCCACGCTCGACCACGCTGGAGACGAGGGCCGTCAGGAGGGGCATCGCGCCCGGGTTGGTCCTGGGGTCCTCGATGGACTCCCCCACGACATAAAGCGTGCCCCCTTCGTGGACGAAGGAATCCAAGGTGAGGGCATCAGTTCGGTTGGGAGTGCAGGCCTCGCGGATATTGACCGTGGAGAGGGCCGTGAGGGCACGGGTCGTCAGCTGCTGGGCCATGTCGCGGCGTTCGGGGTGGGCGGTGAGGGCGCCCTCGAGTTCGCCGGCCGCGCCGGGAGCGGCTTTGGGGTTCGTACGGAGGATGCGTACGGCGTCCTGGATCTGGGTGCCCTGGGCCCAGCGGTGGACGTGGCGGATGGTGCGGCCGTCGATGGCGGCGGCGTGCAGGTAGCTTCGCAGGAGTGTCTCGGCCGTGTCGCCGAGGGCCTGGTCGAGCTTGGCGGTGGGGCGGACGGGGGCGAGGAGGGCGGTGGCCCTTGCCCGTGCTGTGTCCTTGTCCTCGCAGCCGGCTGTGGGGGACCAGTGGAGGCGGGACGGGGTGTCGCAGAGGTGGGTGGGGTCGAAGAGGAGCGTGGGGCCCAGTTTGGCTCTGGCGTCTTTTGTGTCGTGCCAGAGGGCTGGGTTCGAGGTGACGACGAGGGCGGGGCCTTCCGCGTCGCGTACGGCCTGGGTGGCGGTTGTCTGGCGGGTTTCCCTCGGGGCTACCAGGACCTTTTCCCACCCGCCCACCCGTTCCTGGGCGAACAGAGACGCCGGGGTCGCGGGGGCCGTGGGCGGGGGTGTGGTGGTGGTTCCCGGGTGCGGGGGGTGGGCGGGGGCTGCCGCCGGCTGCGCGGAGCCGGGCGGGCTCGGTGTCGCGTCCACGGGGGCCGTGGGGGCGGAGGGCGAGTGGCGGGGGGTCGGGACCTCGTGCCGCGTCGCCGGGGACATGTGCTCCCGGGAGACGTGCTCCGGGGACACGTGCTCCGGGGACACGTGCTCCGGGGACACGTGCTCCGGGGACACGTGCTCCGGGGACAGGTGCTCCGGGGACAGGTGCTCCTGCGCCGGTGCCCGTACCTCGTGCCGCACCGGCGCCCGTACGTCGTGCTGCGCCGGTGCCGGAACCTCGTGCGCGGCCCCGGGCGTTGGCGTCGGCCGGGTCTCCGCTGCCAGGATCCTCTCCTCCCGGCGCCTCGCCCGGACCGCCCTCCAGCGGGCCAGTGTGCCCATCACGAACACCGTCAGGACGACCAGGATCATCAGCTGGCCGAGGAACAGGCCCCAGAACAGGCCGTAGCCCGAGAGGGAGCCGGGGGGTGTGTCCGGCCAGGCGCCGGGGATGTCGTGGGGGCGGGCGATGAGGCCGCGCATGGCGAGGGGCGTGCGCGCGAAGGTGACGCCGGACGGCCAGGAGCCGTGGGCGAACAGGGCGGCGAGGCCGGTGGCCGTCCACACCATCAGGGTCATGCCGAGGAGGAACGCGAGAACGCCGACCAGCAGGCCGTCGGGGATGCCTCCCTGGTGGTCGCGCTGGGGGCGACGGTCGTCCGGTCTCACGCGTTCTCCCCTACGCCACCGTCGATTCGGAGTCGCCCAGGTGGTGCTCCACGAAGGCCGCCGCTCGTTCCTCCGCCTCGAGTTCGGCGGCGCGCAGGGCGTCGTCGTCGAGGTCGGTGGAGGACTCGGTCATCGCGCGGTCGGTGAAGACCAGTGGGCGTTCGGTCTCCGTGACCAGGTGTTTGACGACCTGGACGTTGCCGTTGACGTCCCATACGGCGATGCCGGGGGTGAGTGTCGGGATGATTTCGACCGCCCAGCGGGGCAGGCCCAGGACACGGCCGGTCGCGCGTGCCTCGTCCGCCTTCTGGGCGTAGATCGTCCTCGTCGACGCCATCTTCAGGATGGCGGCCGCTTCCTTCGCCGCCGCGCCGTCGACGACGTCGGAGAGGTGGTGGACGACCGCCACGAACGACAGGCCGAGGCGTCGGCCGAACTTCAGCAGGCGCTGGAAGAGCTGGGCGACGAAGGGGCTGTTGATGATGTGCCAGGCCTCCTCGACCAGGAAGATGCGCTTCTTCCGGTCGGGGCGGATCCAGGTGTGCTCCAGCCACACGCCGACGATCGCCATGAGGATGGGCATGGCGATGGAGTTGCGGTCGATGTGGGACAGGTCGAAGACGATGAGGGGGGCGTCGAGGTCGATGCCCACCGTCGTCGGGCCGTCGAACATGCCGCGCAGGTCACCGTCGACGAGGCGGTCCAGGACCAGGGCGACGTCCAGGCCCCAGGCCCGTACGTCGTCTATGGCGACGTTCATCGCTTCGGCGGACTCGGGTTCGGGGTGGCGCAGCTGCTCGACGATGTCGGTGAGGACCGGTTGGCGGTCGACGATGGTCTCGTTGACGTAGGCGTGCGCGACCTTCAGGGCGAAGCCGGAGCGCTCGTCCAGGCCGTGGCCCATCGCGACCTCGATGATCGTGCGGAGCAGCGCCAGCTGGCCCGTGGTGGTGATCGCGGGGTCGAGCGGGTTGAGGCGGATCCCCATGTCCAGGGCCGCCGTCGGGTCCAGGCGGATGGGGGTTATCCCCAGCTCCTCGGCGATGAGGTTCCACTCGCCGACGCCGTCCTCGCCCTGGGCGTCCAGCACGACGACCTGGCGGTCGCGGAAGCGGAGCTGGCGCAGGACGTACGTCTTCTCCAGCGCCGACTTGCCGTTGCCGGACTCGCCGAGGACCAGCCAGTGGGGGGCGGGGAGCTGCTGGCCGTACAGCTGGAAGGGGTCGTAGATGTAGCCCTTTCCGGAGTACACCTCGCGGCCGATGATGACGCCGGAGTCGCCGAGGCCCGGGGCGGCGGTCGGCAGGTACACCGCCTGGGCCTGGCCCGTGGACGTGCGCACCGGGAGCCTGGTCGTCTCGACCTTCCCGAAGAGGAAGGAGGTGAAGGCGTCGGTGAGGACGGACAGCGGGTCCCGCATCTGGTCCTACCTCCGAATGCCGGTGGCGAAGGGAAGGGTGTTCACGAAGGCGCGGTGGTGCTCGCGGTCGCACCACTCCAGCTTGAGGTACGACTTGCCGGCCGAGGCCCTGATCGTCCGCTTGTCGCGGGCGAGGGCGTCGGGGGAGCGGGAGGAGACCGTGATGTAGCCGACGAGGTTGACGCCGGCGGCGCCGCTGGCGAGGTCCTCGCCGCGCTGGTCGAGCCGGGAGTTCGCGGCCGCGTCGCGCGGGTCGACGGTGCGGTTCATCTTGGCGGCTCGGGACGCCTCGGCCTCGTCGTTGGTCTTCTCGGTGAGCATGCGCTCGATGGCGACCTCGGTGGGTTCGAGGTCCATGGTGACGGCGACCGTGCGGATGACGTCCGGGGTGTGGACGAGGAGCGGGGCGAGGAAGTTGACGCCGACGGGGGTCATCGGCCACTCCTTCACCCAGGCGGTGGCGTGGCACCAGGGGGCGCGGGTGGAGGACTCGCGGGTCTTGGCCTGGAGGTAGGTGGGCTCCATGGCGTCCAGCTCGGCCGGCCAGGCGTTGCGCTTCGTCATCGCCTGGATGTGGTCGATCGGGTGGTCCGGGTCGTACATGGAGTGGACCAGCGAGGACAGCCGTCCCTGACCGAGCGGCTGTCGTACCCGGATGTCGGCCTCCTGGAGACGCGAGCAGATGTCGGTGAGCTCGCGGGCCATGACGACGGCGAGTCCGGCGTCCCGGTCGACCTTGCCGCCGTGGGCCCGGGCGGCGCGGGCCATGGCGTTGGCCTCGGCGGCGAGCTCGCGCGTGAAGTGCATGCAGGCGACGAGGTAGGCGCGGTGCTGCTCGCTGCTGGTGGACACCATCGACTGGAGCTGGTCGTAGGACTGCTGTAGCCACGGCGGTGCCTTGTCGTCGCCGCGGACGGAGACGTCCTTGGCGTGGGCGTCCGGGTCGGCGGGGAGGGTGCGGGCGAGCATCTGGAGGCGGGTGACGAAGCCGTCGCCGTTGGCCACGTGCTTGAGCAGGGTGCCGAAGCGGTCGACGAGGGCTTCCTGGTCCTCGCTGTCCCGTAGGCCGACGCCGGGGCCCTCGATCTCGATGGCGGCGGTGACGGTCTTGCGGTCGGCGTGCAGGAGCACGGCGATCTCGTCGGGGCCGAAGGGGGCGGACAGCCAGGTGATGCGGCCGATGCCCGGGGGCGGGCCGATCTCCACCTCACGGCCGTCCAGCCGGGTGCCGGCCTCGACGGCGGTGGAGCGGTAGGTGGCGCCCTGCTTGACGGTGCGTTTGAAGCTGCGGTTGATCTCGAACCACTTGTAGAAGGTGCGGTGCTTGTACGGCACGTACACGGCGGCCAGCGCCAGCATCGGGAACCCGGCGAGCAGCACGATGCGCAGGGGCAGCAGGGGGACGAGGAGCCCGGACATCATGCCGAGGAACGCGCCCACGACGATCAGGGCGATCTCGCCGGTCTCGCGGTTGCGGCCGATGATCGCGTTCGGCCGGGCGCGGCCGATCAGATACGTACGGCGGGGCGTGACCGGATGGGACACGTGGGACTCGGTCGTCAACGCCCTTCACCTCCCGTGCGGTTGGTACTGCTGTTGCGGGTGCTGCTGGCGTGGGGAGTGTTGACGGGGCTGCTCGAACGGGGTGCGGGTGCGGCGGAGGGGACGGATCCGCCGCCGTTCGAGGTGCGTGTGCCGTGCGCGGCGACTCCGCCGGAGGCGGGGTTGCTGGGGCGCGGGGCGGAGGACTGGCTGCCTGAGCCGCTGTTGTTGTCCGCGCGGGAGCTGTGGGTCTTGATGCCCTGCGCGACCAGGCTCGCGGGGGAGCTGATGACCGCGGCGGCCTTGCTCTCGGCGCCCTGCATGAGGCGGTTGTTGCGGGAGCCTGCGATCTCGTCGCCGAAGCCGGGGACGAAGCGGTAGATCATCGCGCTGGCGAAGATGGCGAGCAGGATGATGGCGAGGCCGGAGACGACGGCGGAGAAGGCGTCGGGGCCGTCGCCGGTGGAGAGCGCGCCGGCAAGGCCGAGGACGATCACGATGACCGGCTTGATGAGGATGACCGCGATCATGATGCCGGCCCAGCGGCGGACGTGGCCCCAGAGGTTCTTGTCGACGAGGCCGGCGTAGACGACGGTGCCGAGGAGGGCGCCGACGTAGAGGAGCGCCGCCCGGATGACGAGCTCCAGCCAGAGGACGCCGGCGGCGAGGATGCTGACCAGGGAGACGACGATCAGCATGATCGGGCCGCCGCCGATGTCCTCGCCCTTCTTGAGGGCCTCGGAGAAGGTGCCGAAGAACGCGTCGGTCTGGTCGCCGGTGGCTTTGGCGAGGACTTCTGTGACGCCGTCCGTGGCGGAGACGACGGTGTAGAGGATCAGCGGGGTGAAGGCGGAGGCCAGGACGGTGAGCCAGAGGAAGCCGATGGCTTCGGAGAGGGCGGTGGTGAGGGGGACGCCGCGTACCGCCCGCTTGGCCACGGCCAGGAGCCAGAGCAGGAGCGTGAGGATCGTGGACGCGGCGAAGACGACCGCGTACTGCTGGAGGAACTTGGGGTTCGTGAAGTCGACGTTCGCCGTCTCCTTCACGGCGTCGCTGAGCTTGTCGACGGTCCAGGACGCGGCGTCGGCGCAGCCCTTGGCGAGGGAGGAGAGGGGGTCGAGGGTGGAGGTGGGGTCGAGACGGGAGGTCCCGCCACCGCCTCCTCCGCCGTTGCTGGTGTCGCCTTCGCAGATCTCCCTGGCCCGGCCCGAGAGCAGGGAGCAGTTGTCGTCGCTGGGTGTGGGCGACGGGGTGGGGGCGGCGGCCGCCCGGGTGGCGAGCAGGACGACGGTGGTCTGTACGGCTGTCAGGGTCGCGGCGAGTGTGACTGCGCGGCGCGGGCTACCGGGCATACGTGAACCCTCCGAACTCCTGGACGGCCTTGGTGATGTCGTCCGACGTCGACACCTTGTTGTCGCCGTTGACCGGCGCGGGGCCTTCCTTCTGGGAGAAGCTGTCGACCTTCCAGTCGCCGTCGGTCCAGCGCAGCTGGAGGGTCATGGTGAACCAGTCGCTGGTGACCGGGTTCTCCGAGCTGTCCCCCGTCATTCCGTACACGCCCGTGCACCAGACCTCGACGGTGGCGGCGTTGCCGGAGTACTCGGTGGCCTTGGTGCCGACCGGCATGGTGCGGGACACGTACGTGCTGCCCTTGGGGGCGTCGCCGTTCTGGTCCAGGCCGACCTTGTCCAGGAATGCCTTGTCGTACACCTGGTCGAAGTTTCTCTCCAACTCGGGGACTCTGCCGGCGTCGAACACCTGGCGGAGCATCTCGGGGCGTCGGGCGGGCTTGAGGATGTCGCCCGAGACCAGCACCACCGCGTAGTTCGCCGCCGCGCTCTCCGCCCCCTCCTGGTCCTGTGCGAAGCCCGACGGGATGCCGCCGCCCGACTTGGTCTGGACGGGGCGTTTGCCGGAGGGGGCCGTGGCCGCGGTGTCCGGCTTGTTGGTGCTCGAGTCGCTGTTCTCGGAGTTGTCGTCGCCGCGGTTCGCGAAGGCGATGGCTGCGATGAGGAGGACCACCACGCCGACCACCGTGACCAGGCTGCGGGACGACGAGCGGCCGCGGCGGGTGCTGCCGTAGGTGTCGGCTCCGGTGTCGGGCAGGCGGGTGCGGGTCTGGCCCGTGCCGCCGTAGCCGCCGGAGGCCTCGTGCTCGTCACCGAGACTCATGCCGCGTACGCCCCCTCGACGTCGTGCGGAGACACTTCGTACTCCTCGTACGACGGTAGCCGTGCTGGTTCCCGCGCGGGCGCGGTGTGGTGACTCGACATCAGGGAAACGCAACCTCAGCCGGTGGGCACGACGGGCGGGTGGGATGGAGGGGAGCCGGGCGTGCCCGGCCGGGGCGGGCTGTGCCCGGCTACACGGCCATGCCGTACACGATGGTGAAGAGCGTGCCGAGGGAGCCGATGATGAAGACTCCTGTGAGGCCGGCGATGATGAGGCCCTTGCCCTGTTCGGCGCTGAAGGTGTCCCGGAGGGCCGTCGCGCCGATGCGTTGCTTCGCCGCGCCCCAGATGGCGATGCCCAGGCAGAGCAGGATGGCGACCGCCATCACGACCTCGATCATCACCTTGGCCTCGTTGCCCAGGCTGCCGAAGGGGCCCCAGTCCGGAGCGATCCCGCCGATGATGGTGTTGATATCTCCCTTGTCGGCCGCAAAGAGCATGTAAGTCACCGCCCCTGGTGGGTAGTTCCGCATCCTCTGCGGTAGTGCAGAGGTCAGGCCTCATTGTCGCCGACAATGAGGCTGTCGTATGTCGACTTGGCGTCATTGATTGGCGGGTTTCGTACGAATACCTTGCCGGGATCGTATGGTCACTCTGTGTATCACGGCAGGTCACCCCGGGCAATGAGGCCTGAGCGAAACCTGTCGTGTGGTTCCGTCGTTGTCCCCTCTTACGCCCTGTGTCACCTTTTCGGGCCGTTTTTGACGGTCGGTCGGGTGAGTGGTCGCGCCGGTGTTCCCCGGATGAAGGCTACCTAACATGGGGAACGGGCCGGGGCTGGGTGCCACGGCTTTCGTCGGCCGGTGACGTTCGTCAGCGGTGTCTTCGGTGACGGTCTGTCACTGGCGGCAGGGGCGTCAGTCGGTGGGGAACGCGGCCGTGCGCCGGTTGCCCCCGGTGTGTCGGGTTGTGCTTTCGGTCGTTCTTCTTTTGCTTCGACTCTCCTTCTCGTGATCATTCCCGAGGTCGGTGGGCGCCTCTACACTGGCCGGGCGGTGGACTCCTGTGGGGTGAGGGGCGGTTGACGGTGCGTAAGGCTTGGGTCGTGGCGGGTGTTGCGATCAGCTCCGCGCTGGCCTTCGTGATGCTGCTCGTCGTGGGGGTCTACATCGTTGCCGGGAATCTGGTGAACGGCGTGGGCGGCGGGGCGAAGGCGCTCGCCAAGGGGGCGGTGCCCGCCGCGTACTCGGCCCTCGTGCAGAAGTGGGGCAACCTGTGCCCCGCCATCAGTCCGGCCCTGCTGGCCGCCCAGCTGTACCAGGAGAGCGGGTTCAACCCGAAGGCGCAGAGCCAGGCCGCCGCCCAGGGGATAGCGCAGTTCATCCCCGGCACCTGGGCCTCGCACGGCATCGACGGGGACGGGGACGGCGACCGGGACGTATGGGACCCGAAGGACGCGATCCCCTCTGCCGCGTCGTACGACTGTGAGCTCGCCTCGTACGTGAAGGGCGTTGGCGGGAATCCGACCGAAAACATGCTGGCCGCGTACAACGCGGGGGCGTACGCGGTGATCAAGTACAAGGGTGTGCCGCCGTACAGCGAGACGCAGAACTACGTCAAGACGATCACGACGCTCTCCAAGAGCTTCGCGGCGCCCGTCGGGCGGGTCGATCCCTCCGAGCAGGCCGCCGGCGCCATCGAGTACGCGCAGAAGAAGCTCGGCACGCCCTACCTGTGGGGCGGCACCGGTACCGCTGAGCAGGGCGGACGCTTCGACTGCTCCGGGCTGACGCAGGCCGCGTACGAGAGTGTGGGCGTCCAGCTGCCGCGCGTCGCCAACGACCAGTACAACGCCGGACCGCACCCCAAGCGGGACGAACTGCTCCCCGGCGACCTGGTGTTCTTCTCGGACGACCTCACCAATTCCCGCGCCATCCGGCATGTCGGCATTTACGTCGGCGGTGGGTACATGATCGACGCGCCGCGAACGGGCGCCGTGATCCGGTTCGACCCGATCGACACCCCTGACTACTTCGGAGCCACCCGGGTCACCGAAGATGGCGCGAAAGCGCTGCCCACGACGGTGTGAGCCGAACGTGAACCCACCCCCTGAGCTGCGAAGACGTATCTCTCTTCGATAACGTCTGCGTGATCATTCGGTGGAGTGTGGAACGTATCAACGGGGACCGTGCGTTCCTGGTGACGTAGCCGAGCGGACGTCAGTGCAGCGGAAGCGGATCTACAAACCACGGGGGTGGCAGGAACGGCGCACGCACAGGTGCGCCGAGAGAGACGACGAAGGGGCCGCAGCACCATGGCTGGACTCGCCGAATCCGGGTCGAACCCTGACGTCGACCTGCTCTACGACATCAATGGCCTGGCCAAGGACGCACCGCCGTGGTTCGACCGGGTCATGGAGTTCGTGGGCGAATACGGGCTGTTGCTCGGCATCGTCCTGCTCGTGCTGTGGTGCTGGTGGACCGTGCGGCGCCGGGGTGACGAGGACGCGGCGTCCTCCGTCGCGGCGCTGGCCTGGGCGCCGCTCGCGGCGGGCATCGCCGTGCTGGTCAACGTGCCCATACGCGGGTTCGTGGAGCGGCCCCGGCCGTTCCTCGACCACCAAGGGCTCGAGGTGCTGGTCAGCGGTAAGACCGACTACTCGTTCGTGAGCGATCACGCGACGCTCGTCATGGCGATGGCGGTCGGACTGTTCGTCGCGAACCGGAAGTTCGGGCTGGTCGCGCTGGTGCTGGCGGTGTTTGGTGGGTTCATCCGGGTGTACATGGGTGTGCACTATCCGACGGATGTCATCGGTGGGTTCGCGCTGGGGACGGCTGTGGCGTTGTTGCTGTCGCCGGTGGCCATGGCCCTGTTGACGCCGGTGGTGCGGGCTGTGGAGCGGTCGCCTCGGGTGGGGTGGGTCGTTCGGGCCGGAGGGCGGGGTGCCGGGGCGGGGGACGCGGTGATTCCCGGGGCTCGGAGTGAGCGGGCCGGGGCGTCCGAGAGGGACCTTGCTGCGTAGGGCGTCGTGTGTCGTGCGTAGTGCGCCGTGTGTAGGGCGCCGTGCGTCGTGTGTCGTGCTGGGTGTTGGGGCTGGGTGCGGGGGGTTTCGCAACCCGGCGTGGCGGGGTGCCGCTGCGCCCACCCTCCCCCAAGCTCTCGACTTCGCTCGAGCAGGGGGGACCCCCATCGCCCCAAGCGGCACGACTGCCCGCAGCTAGGGGCGGCGGCTCAGCGTAGTGATGGGTGGGTCTTGGTGCGGGTGGTCCACAGGTTTGGGTCCATGTTCTGTTTTGTGACGCCGATAACGCTCAAGCGCGCTGCTGCGGCGAGAGTGAGGAATCCCGCGCCCGCGCCGAGTACCAGGCCCAGTTCGTACGGCACGGCACCGAGCAGGTAGGGGACCGCGGTGAGCGCCGCGGCCACCGTGATGAGCAGGGTTCGGGTATGCACCTTCGGACGGAACCGGGACGGGTGGGGAAGCGGCTCGGCGGTGAGCCCGCTGTCGGTCTCGCGCACCGGTGCTGCCTCGCCGCGCAGCCAGGGCTCCCAGTCCTGTTCTGCCATCTGGCCCCAGACCACGTGGCCGGTGTCGGCGACGAACGCGGCGGAAACCTCACGCTGCTTGTCCGTGCCCGCGATGTCCTTCCACCGCGTGGGCCAGCACAGCCAGCCGGAGTGACCGGACAGCTGGGCAGCGGCGTAGGACAGGTGTTTCTCACCGATCGGTATGCGGAAATTGTCGCCGGCGTACATGGCCTTGAGCTGGACGGCCCCTTGGCCGTCGGGACCGCCGTCGGGACCGCCGTCGGGCACCAGGTCGACGTAGTACGAGCTGGTGGTCAGGATGCGGCCGACACCGGTACCGGTGGGCCGCCGGTACTCCTCGCGCACCGCCGTACCGAACCGGACACGGACCGCGTGCACACTGCCCGAGGCGGCATCCTCCGCGAGCATCCGTTGCGCGGCACCGAGCTGGCCGGTGAGCAGACCGATGGCATACAGGGACACCACGACACCGAAGAGCAGGGTGAGCCCGCAGTACGCACTGCCGACGACCGACCCGCCCTTGCCGTAGGCGGCGCGCGCTGCGGCGTACGGGGCCCAGGCGGTGAGATACGCCGCGGCGACGTACCCCCAGTCGCGGCGTATCGCCCCCAGCGTGCCGGGTATCCCCTGCCAGGCAGCAGGGTCCGGTAGCCGCTCAACGGGCGGCGCCGCCCGGACAGCCACCAGCCAGCCTCCGGCGAGCAGGGCGGCCAGAGCCAACGGCACCAAGACGTCCAGCCGCGGGGCGTCCGCGTCGTACCGCACGACCGCCGCACCCAACGCGCCGGCCGTGCACACCAGCGCCGCTCCACCCAGAGTCGTGGTGACCGGAGTTGAACGGTGCCGCATGAGGCCTCCCCCTGATCGTGGCGTGAAACGGCTGCGATGCAGGGGGGAGATTCTAGAGAGCCTGTGGGTGGGTGAAAAAGCGGTTCGGGTCGTACTGGTGCTTCAGTTTGGTCAGGCGGGCCGATGCTTCGCCGTAGTACGCCTTGCGCCAGTCGGTCAGGGTGGGGTCCGTGTAGTTCTGGTAGGCCGCGCCCGAGGCGTGGGGGCGCATGGACTTGTGGGCCGAGGCCAGCCAGTCGCGGGCCGTGGAGCCCGTCGTGCCCGGGCGCCAGGCGGCGATGTACTGGGCCAGCATGCGCGAGCGGCGGTGGACGAAGGCCGTGGAGGTCGGGGAGACCCGGTTGATCGCCCCGCCCAGGGCGGTGAGCGCGATGCTGCCGGTGCCGCCGCGCACCGACTTGATCTGGGACAGCAGGGTGTGGATGCCGGCCGCGGACAGGGAGCGGTCGAAGAAGTCCGATGCCGCGGCGTACGTCTCGCGGCCCAGCGCGCCCTTCGGGGAACGGCCCGGGGTCGAGCCGGGGAGGTGGCACTGGGCGTCCGTCGGGAACGAGGAGCAGCCGGCGTACACCTCCATGGACTCCTCGTACGAGCGGCGCTTCAGGGAGACGCTGCGGGCCGGGGCGCCGACGCGGTCGGCGAGGCGGTCGACCGCGTTCTTCAGTTCGCCGTAGGTGCCGAGGGAGAAGGCCGCCACGGAGACGGTCGGGTTGCCGCCGGCGGCGTTCGCGAGGTGGAGGGACGACCAGATCTCGTCGGGCTGTGACGGGCCCCACTCCTGCCAGGCCTTCACCACCGCGGCCGCCTTCGACCAGGGCCAGGACAGGTACGCCGAGACGCCCTGCGGGGCCGGGTGGGTCTTGAAGTGCAGTTCCGTGACGACGCCGAAGTTGCCGTTGCCGGCGCCGCGCAGGGCCCAGAAGAGGTCCTTGTTCTCGCGGGCGTCGGCGGTGAGCTGCTTGCCGTCCGCGGTGATCAGGGTGGCCTGGGTCAGGCTGTCGCAGGTCAGACCGTAGGCGCGGGAGACCACGCCGTGTCCGCCGCCGAGGGTGAGGCCGGAGACGCCGACGGTGGGGCAGGAGCCGGCGGGGATCGTCACGCCCTTCGCGGCGAGGGCGCGGTAGACGTCGATGAGTTTGGAACCGGCGCCGATCACGGCGGTGTTGCCGGAGGCGCGGACGCGGTTGAGCTTCGAGACGTCGATGATCAGGCGGCCGTTGCCGGAGGACCAGCCCGCGTAGGAGTGGCCGCCGTTGCGGATGGCCATGTGCAGGGCGTGGGTGCGGGCGTAGGCCAGGGTGGTGCGGATGTCGTCCGGGTGGGAGACGTAGGCGACCGCGGCGGGCTTCAGGGTGTCGAAGCGGGTGTTGTAGAGCTGGTGGGCCGTTGGCCAGGCGGTGTCGCCCGGGCGGATGAGGGGGCCGTCGAGGTCGCGGGCCAGGGCGGACCAGTTGGCGGCGGTGGCCCTCGTCTTCGAGGCCGTGGTCGTGCTTGTGGTCGTGGTGGTGGTTGTGGTCGCTGTTCTGGTGGTGGGTGAGGCCCCGGGGCCGGTGTCGGACTGTGTGCACGCGGCGGTGAAGGGTATTGCGGCTGTGGCCATGCCTGCCGTGCCGGCTGTGAGGAATGTGCGCCGTTCCATGGGGCCTCCCGGTGGTTCCGTCGTGGGAGACGGGGTGGTGGGCGCGGGGGTTCCATAGTGCCGGGGGCGGAGCTCGGCGTTTGTGAGGGTGCTGTTCGGTAGGGCTGGGGGCGGGGGGGCAGCCCGGCGTGGCGGGGTGCCGCTGCGCCCACCCGTGCCGCCCCCAGCGGCACGACTGCCCGCAGCTGGGGCAGCGGCACGACTGCCCGCAGCTCAGCGGTTTCAGCTCGCCTTGTGCTGTTCCGCGTCCGTGCGGGCCTGGCTTCTTGCTCTTCTGGCTGGGCCCTGCCAGCCGCAGGTGCAGGTGGCCATGGAGAAGCGGCCTTTGTCCGTTGTTGCGGTGCGGTGTTCCGGACCGTCCTGCTGCGCCACGCCGACAACGTTACCCAGGGCGGGTAAAGGGTTCGCATGCCGGCTCTCGCGGGCTCGCGTGACGAGGGCACATACCGGTCGTTAACCGGAACAACGAGGGGCCCGTGACGGACGTACCGGCTGGGGGTAGGCAGGCGATGACTGGACGGCAGCGGGAGCGGCGGCACAGGCGGATGGGTGCGGCGGTCGTCGCGGCCGCGATCGTGGCCGGGGTGGGGCTGGGAGCCGGAGGGTGCGCCGGGGGTGACGCCGCGGCCGGTGACTCCCGTGGTGGGGACGCCGTCGTCGTGCTGCGGCGGGCGGCCGACCGGCTGGTGGAGGCGGGGAGTTCGAAGGCCCGTACGTCGATGGAGATGGCCACCGGCGGGACCCGGGTGACCATCCGGGGCGCGGGGGTGTACGACTACCGGAAGCGGATGGGAAGGCTGCGGGTGTTGCTGCCGCAGGATCCCGCGGGGGCCACCGAGCACCGGCCCATCACCGAACTGCTCGCGCCCGGGGCGCTCTTCATGAAGAACCGGGGGGCAGGTGTGCCGCCGGACAAGTGGGTGCGGGTGGAGACGCGGACCCTGTCCGACGGGAATCTCGTCACCGGTGGGGCCACGGACCCGTTCGCGGCGGCCGAGGTGCTGCGCGGGACCCGGTCGGCCAGGTATGTCGGACGGACCGAGGTGGCGGGCACCGGGGTGCGGCACTACCGGGGGACTGCCGATCTCGGTGATGCCGCGAAGCGGGCCTCCGGCGGCAACCGGACACCCCTGAACGCGGCGGCGCGAGGGTTCGCCACGGCCGAAGTGCCGTTCGACGTCTACCTCGACGACGAGGGGCGCATCCGGAAGGTCCGGCACCGGTTCAGTTTCGTGGGCGGGCAGCAGAAGAGCCCGGTCGCGGTCGCCTCGACGACGTTGCTCTACGATTTCGGGGCCTCGGCGCGCGTACGGCTGCCGGACACCGACGACATCTACGCGGGCGAGATCGCCGAGGGGTGACCGGCGCGAACTAGCCCGTCCGTGCCATGCGCGGTGTGTATGCCGCTCCCTACTCTAGGAAGTCGGCAACGGCAGAGATGAGGTGATGCACGTGGCTCCGGTCGGCGGTACGGCAGTTCAGGACCACGTGGCCCTCGCCGAGATCGAGCTGTGCGGTGAGCTGATCATCGCGGCTTCGGCCGCTCAGGAGCGGCTCAGCCTGGAGAGCATCGACGAAGTGCTGAAAGTGGCCGAGGAGCGGGACGCCTCCCGCGGATGAATCCGGCCGGGCTCACGTCCGCAGCATCCGGGCGATCGCCTGGGTCGCCTCCTTGACCTTGGCGTCGATCTCGTCACCACCCTTGAGGGCCGCGTCGGCGACGCAGTGCCGCAGGTGCTCCTCCAGCAGTTGCAGGGCGAAGGACTGCAGGGCCTTGGTGGAGGCGGAGACCTGCGTGAGTATGTCGATGCAGTAGACGTCCTCGTCGACCATGCGCTGGAGGCCGCGGATCTGGCCCTCGATACGGCGCAGGCGCTTGAGGTGTTCGTCCTTCTGTTTGTGGTACCCGTGGACGCCGCGGTCATGGTCGGTCACGATGTCCGTACCGGCTGTGGTCTCGGTGACGTTCGCGACATCCGAGGCATCCCCGGCGTTCGTTACGTCGGTCACGTCCGTCATCGCGTCCTCCTGGTGGGCAGTGAGCCGACATATACCCCTGGTGGGTATATGGTACCGAACTTTGCTGGGTATACGCCCCTTGGCCGAAGCCCTGCGCAACGGCCTGATCCAGACCCTGGGCCGCCCCCGTGCTCAGCACCTTGCCCGATGGGCGACACTGGGGGACGGCCCGATAGCCGTGGCCGGATGATGCGCCTAGCATCAGCCTGACCGAAACCGAAGCACCCCGAGGACCCCACGTGCGCTTTCGTCTGACCCCCAGGGAGACGAGCTTCTACGACATGTTCGCCGCCTCCGCGGACAACATCGTCACGGGCTCGAAGCTCCTGATGGAACTGCTCGGGGCGGACGCCTCCGCCCGGGCCGAGATCGCAGAGCGTATGCGGGCAGCGGAACACGCAGGTGACGATGCCACGCACGCGATCTTCCACCAGCTGAACTCCTCGTTCATCACGCCGTTCGACCGCGAGGACATCTACTCCCTCGCCTCGTCCCTCGACGACATCATGGACTTCATGGAGGAGGCCGTCGACCTGGTCGTCCTCTACAACGTCGAGGAACTGCCCAAGGGCGTCGAGCAGCAGATCGAGGTCCTGGCGCGCGCCGCCGAGCTGACGGCCGAGGCGATGCCGCATCTGCGGACCATGGACAACCTCACCGAGTACTGGATCGAGGTCAACCGGCTGGAGAACCAGGCCGACCAGATCCACCGCAAGCTGCTGGCGCACCTCTTCAACGGCAAGTTCGACGCCATGGAGGTCCTGAAGCTCAAGCAGATCGTGGATGTGCTGGAGGAAGCGGCGGACGCGTTCGAGCACGTGGCGAACACGGTGGAGACCATCGCCGTCAAGGAGTCCTGAGCCCTTCATGGACACCTTTGCTCTGGTCGTGACCATCGCGGTCGCGCTCTTCTTCACGTACACCAACGGCTTCCACGATTCGGCGAACGCGATCGCCACGTCCGTCTCCACCCGGGCGCTGACGCCGAAGGCCGCGCTGGCCATGGCGGCGGTGATGAACCTCGCCGGTGCGTTCATGGGCTCCGGCGTCGCCAAGACGGTCAGTGAGGGGCTGATCCAGACGCCCGTCGGGTCGAAGGGGATGGGGATCCTCTTCGCCGCGCTGGTGGGGGCGATCGTCTGGAACCTCATCACCTGGTACTTCGGCCTGCCCTCGTCCTCCTCGCACGCGCTGTTCGGCGGCATGGTCGGGGCGGCGCTGGCCGGCGGGACGACGGTCTACTGGAGCGGGGTGCTCGACAAGGTCGTCATCCCCATGTTCGTGTCGCCGGTCGTCGGTCTGCTCGCCGGTTATCTCGTGATGACCGCGATCATGTGGATCTTCCGGAAGGCGAACCCGCACAAGGCCAAGCGGGGCTTCCGCATAGCCCAGACCGTCTCCGCGGCCGGAATGGCGCTGGGGCACGGTCTGCAGGACGCGCAGAAGACCATGGGCATCGTGGTGATGGCTCTCGTCATCGCGGATGTCGAGGACTACGGCGATCCCATTCCGGTGTGGGTGAAGATCGCCTGTGCCGTGATGCTGTCGCTGGGCACGTACGCCGGTGGATGGCGGATCATGCGGACGCTGGGGCGGAAGATCATCGAGCTCGACCCGCCGCAGGGGTTCGCCGCGGAGACCACGGGCGCGTCGATCATGTTCACCACGGCGTTCCTTTTCAAGGCGCCGATCTCGACGACGCACGTCATCACGTCGGCGATCATGGGCGTGGGGGCCACCAAGCGTGTCAACGCCGTGCGGTGGGGTGTCGCCAAGAACATCATCCTGGGGTGGTTCATCACGATGCCGGCCGCGGCGATCGTCGCCGCCGCGTCGTTCTGGATCGTGAATCTGGCGTTCCTCTAGTCACTGGTACCGAGGACGACAGAAGCCGAGCACACGAAAAGGCCCGCCCCTGGGAGAGGGGCGGGCCCTTTTTCGGCCTCGCGGTGGCACCGCCATGCAGCACCGCGAGGAGTCTCGGATGTCCCTCGGCTGATCAGCCGAAGCGGCCGGAGATGTAGTCCTCCGTGGCCTGGACCGACGGGTTGGAGAAGATCCGCTCCGTGTCGTCGATCTCTATGAGCTTGCCGGGCTGGCCGACCGCCGCGAGGTTGAAGAACGCCGTGCGGTCGGAGACCCGCGCCGCCTGCTGCATGTTGTGCGTCACGATGACGATCGTGAAGCGCTCCTTCAGCTCCCCGATCAGGTCCTCGATCGCGAGGGTGGAGATCGGGTCGAGGGCGGAGCAGGGCTCGTCCATGAGCAGGACGTTCGGCTCGACCGCGATCGCCCGCGCGATGCACAGACGCTGCTGCTGGCCGCCGGAGAGGCCCGAGCCGGGCTTGTTCAGACGGTCCTTGACCTCGTTCCAGAGGTTCGCGCCCTTGAGGGAGCGCTCGACGACGTCCGCCAGCTCGCTCTTCTTGTAGCTGCCGTTCAGCCGCAGACCCGCCGCCACGTTGTCGAAGATCGACATGGTGGGGAACGGGTTCGGCCGCTGGAACACCATGCCGACCTCACGGCGTACCGACACCGGGTCGATGCCCGCGCCGTAGAGGTCCTCGTCGTCCAGCAGCACCTTGCCCTCGACCCGGCCGCCGGACGTCACCTCGTGCATCCGGTTCAGCGTGCGCAGGAACGTCGACTTGCCGCAGCCGGACGGGCCGATGAACGCCGTCACCGAGCGCGGCTCGACGGTCATCGAGATGTCCTCGATCGCCTTGTGGGAGCCGTAGTAGGCGGTGAGTCCGCTTACGTCGATTCGCTTGGCCATTAGTACTTCACTTCCAGAGTCTGGGGGTCGCTGTGGGGCCCCGGGCGGCGGTAGCCGCATATTGACGTCTTAGCGACCGGTCTTCGGGGCCTTCCAGCGGGCGATCCCGCGGGCCACCAGGTTGAGGATCATCACGAAGGCGATCAGCGTGAGGGACGCAGCCCACGCGCGGTCGTACGCCGTGGCCTCGCCCGATCCGTACTGCTGGTAGATGTACAGCGGGAGCGATGCCTGCGCACCTTCGAAGGGGTTGGCGTTGATGAACTTGCTGCCGAACACCAGCAGCAGCACGGGCGCGGTCTCACCGGCGATACGGGCGATGGACAGCATGATGCCCGTGGTGATGCCGCCGATGGACGTCGGCAGGACCACCTTCAGGATGGTGCGCCACTTGGGCACGCCGAGCGCCAGCGAGGCTTCGCGCAGCTCGTTCGGGACGAGCTTGAGCATCTCCTCCGTGGAGCGGACGACGACCGGCATCATCAGGATCGCGAGGGCGAGCGAGCCGGCGAAGCCGAAGGGCTCCAGGTCGAACATCAGCATGAGGCTGAGGATGAACAGGCCGGCGACGATCGACGGGATGCCCGTCATGACGTCGACGAAGAAGGTGACGGCCCGGGCGAGGCTGCCGCGTCCGTACTCCACCAGGTAGATCGCGGTGAGCACGCCGACCGGCGCGGCGATCAGCGTGGCGAGGCCGACCTGCTCCAGCGTGCCGAGAATGGCGTGGTAGATGCCGCCGCCCGTCTCCGAGTCGGCGACCACACCCATCGAGTGGCTCAGGAAGTAGACGTCGAGGACCTTCACACCACGCTGGACGGTCGACCACACCAGAGAGGCCAGCGGCACCACGGCGAGCAGGAACGCGACCCACACCAGTGAGGTGACCACGCGGTCCTTGGCCTGGCGGCGGTTCTCGACCCGGGCCGCGATGACGTACGTCCCGAGGATGTGGAGGATCGCGGCGATCAGTGCCCACTGGATGCTGCTGTGCAGACCGGCGGCGGCGCTGATGCCGACTCCGACGGCGACGGATCCGGCGGCGATGGCCCACGGAGCCCACTTGGGCAGACGGGCGCCGCGCAGGCTACTGGGGTGCTTGGCGGTGAGGGAGGGTGCGGTGCTCATGCGTTGGCCCCCGAGTACTCCTTGCGGCGGGCGATGATCGCGCGGGCCGCGCCGTTGACCAGCAGGGTGATGACGAACAGGACCAGGCCGGAGGCGATCAGCGCGTCACGGCCGAACTCGGTGGCCTCACTGAACTTGCTGGCGATGTTCTGGGCGAAGGTGCCGCCGCCCGGGTTGAGCAGGCTGCCGTGGATGAGGAAGTCCGGGGAGAGGACGGTCGCCACGGCCATGGTCTCGCCGAGGGCGCGGCCGAGGCCGAGCATCGACGCGGAGATCACGCCGGAGCGGCCGAAGGGCAGGACCGCCATGCGGATCACTTCCCAGCGGGTGGCGCCGAGCGCCAGGGCCGCCTCCTCGTGCATCTGCGGGACCTGCCGGAAGACTTCACGGCTCACGTTGGTGATGATCGGCAGGATCATGATCGCGAGCAGGATGCCCACGGTGAGCATGGAGCGCGCGGCGCCGCCCTGCCAGGAGAAGATGCCGGTCCAGCCGAGGTAGTCGTTCAGCCAGCCGAACAGGCCGTTCAGGTGCGGTACGAGGATCAGGGCGCCCCACAGGCCGTAGACGATGGACGGCACGGCCGCGAGCAGGTCGATCACGTAGGCGATCGGGCCGCGCAGCCGGCGCGGGGCGTAGTGAGTGAGGAACAGCGCGATGGCGACCGCTACCGGGACCGCGATGATCATGGCGATGATCGAGGAGACGACCGTGCCGTAGGCCAGGACCGCGATGCCGAAGACCGGCGGGTTGGCACCGGTGTTCCACTCGAAGGTGGTCAGGAAGTTGCCGTGGTCCTTGCTGATGGCGAGCACGGCGCGGTAGGTGAGGAAGCCCGCGATCGCGGCCATGATCACCAGCAGCAGGATGCCCGAACCACGGGAGAGACCGAGGAAGATCCGGTCTCCGGGCCGGGTGGCTCCACGGGCCGCGCGCTTCTGCTCGGCCGCGGACGGCTGGGTGGGGGGAGGTGCGTCAGCTATCTGTTGTGTGTCCATCGGGTTCTCCGGTCTGCGGAACCGCACGTGCTGTGCGGCTCTTGGCGGCGGTGCACCGGACGGTGCGGTCCGGTTCCCGCTGGGGGGACCGGACCGCACACTGAGGTCAGCCCAGGCTCTCGACGGTCGTGCGGACCTTGGCGATGATGTCGTCGGGCATGGGCGCGTAGTCGTTCTCGGCGAGGATCTTCTGGCCGTCCTCCGAGGCCGCGTAGCGCAGGAACGCCTTGACGGCGGGCAGGGTCTCGGCCTTGTTGCCCTTGTCGCAGACGATCTCGTACGTCACCAGGACCATCGGGTAGGCGCCGTCGGCCGTGGTGCCGTAGTTCAGCTCCAGGGAGAGGTCCTTGCCGGTGCCGACGACCTTGGCGTCCGAGATGGCCTTGGTGGCGTTCTCGACGGTCGCCTGGACCGGCTTGCTGGCGCCGGTGTCGATGGCGACGGTCTTGATGCCGTCCTTGGCGTAGGACAGCTCGAAGTAGCCGATCGCGCCGGCGGTCTGCTTGACCTGCGCGGCGACCCCGGAGGACTGCGGAGCGGACTGGCCGCCCTTGGCCTGCCAGGCCTTGCCGCCCTCGTAGGGGAAGTCCTTCTTGGCGGTGGCGATCAGGTACTTGGTGAAGTTGTCCGTGGTGCCGGACTCGTCCGAGCGGTGGAACGCCTGGATCTTGAGGTTGGGCAGCTTCGCGTCGGGGTTCAGCTTCGCGATCGCCGGGTCGTTCCAGTTGGTGATCTTGCTGTCGAAGATCTTGGCGATCGTCGGGGCGTCCAGGACGAGGTTGTCGACACCCGGGACGTTGTAGCCGACGGCGATCGGGCCGCCGACCATCGGCAGGTCGATGCCCTGGCCGCCCTTGCAGACGTTCTTGGAGGCCTTGACCTCTTCGGGCTTCAGTGCCGAGTCCGAACCGGCCCAGGGGACCTGGCCCTGCGTGAACGCGGTGACACCGGCACCGGAACCGCCGGCCTTGTAGTTGATCTCCACCTTGCACGCCGCCGAGAACTGCTTGACCCAGGCGTCGACCGCGTTCTTCTGCGCGGAGGAGCCGTCGGCGAGTACCTGGCCCGAGGCGTCGTCGCACTTGATGTTGCTGGCGTCGGCGGCGGAGGAGGCGCCACCGCTGCCGGTGCCGGTTTCGTCCGAGCCGCACGCCGTGAGGGTCAGGGCGCCGGAGACGGCGAGAGCACCGAGAGCGAGGGCCCGCCGGTTCATGCGCTGAAGCTTCACTTGAGTTCCTTCCGAGAGCCGCCGTCCTGAATTCGGCGGCGTGCGAAAGCGGGGTGACACGGAGCGCGCACGGTGGGCGCGGCTCGCGTCGCGTAAGGCTGAAATTAGGCAGATCAGGTGAAGCCGCCGATGGGCGCAAATGAACGCGGGGTGAACCCCTGCCGACGGTGTGGTTAGGTCACGGAATGCTCACGGGGAGGGCACGTGAGGATTCCGTTTTGCTCGCGTGTCGCTCCCGTGACGGCGGACGGCGTCAGTCCGCTCTCCCGGCCGGCTGTGGCCGGTTCAGTACGGCGAGCAGCGCGTCGACCAAGGGACGGTCGTGGGGCTGGGTGAGGCGGGCGCGGGCGGCGGCCGGAGTCAGCCACAGGACCCGGTCCACCTCGTCCGTAGGGGAGAAGGCACAGGTCGTCGCCTCGGCGGCCCAGTAGCGGACCTGTTTGGGGCGGCCGTTCGCCAGATAACGCAGGGTGTGCAGCTCGGGTCCCGGCACGGCCCGGCAGCCCGTCTCCTCCGCGACCTCGCGCAGCGCGCCGGCGAGGGCCTCCTCGTCACGTTTCAGCTTGCCTTTCGGCAAGGACCAGTCGTCGTATTTCGGCCGGTGGACGAGGCAGAGTTCCAGCTCGCCGGTGGCGGGGGAGCGGCGCCACAGGACGCAGCCCGCCGCCAGCACGGTGGTGTCGTCGGAGGGGCGCGGGCTCATCGGGCGGTCACCGCCTCCTTCTGCCAGCACTGCTGGAAGGTGAAGCGCGCCGCCTCCACCTCGTGCCGCTGGTCGGCGTGGAGCACGCCGAGGGCGTAGGCCGTGGCCGGGGCGATGCGGGGGGTGCGGGCCGCCTGGGCCGCGGCCGCCGCCGCCTCCGAGGCGTCCCGGTGCTGGTTGAGGGCCTGGCCGGCGGCGAGCAGGCGCAGGTCGGAGGTGCCGTCGGGTTCGCCGAGGACGACCTCGCGGGCGTAGCGGTGCAGGCGCAGGAGCAGGCGGACCTGGTGCCACGGGGCGTCCTGCGGGTGCGGGACCGTGTCCGGGGACAGGCCGTGGATGAGCGCTGCGGCGTTGTAGGGGTGGCCCGCGGTGACGAGGGGGAGGGTGGTCACGGCGTCGGTGAGGCGGTCGTGGGCCGCGGTCGCCAGGGGGCGGAGGTCGGTGCTGGTGGCGGTCTTGGTGAGGGGGACCTCGCTGGCGAGGACGGCGACCTTGTCGGCGATGGCGTGGAAGCGGCTGGAGCCCATGGCCTGGAGGGCTGTGGAGTGGGCTCGGGTGCGGGCGAGGGTGAGCTGGCGGTCCAGGAGGGCGCCTGCTTTTGCCGCGCCGACTGTCAGGTTGCCGCGTTCCTGTGTTGCCGGCGGGGGGTTGCGCAGCCCGGCGTCGCGGGGTGCCGCTCTCTGTGGGACGGGCGCCGCCCCAGCGGCACGACTGCCCGCGGCTGGGGCGGCTGCGTTGGCACGTGCGCCCGCGGATGAGGCGGTTGAGGCGGTTGCGTCGGTGCCTGAGAGGCGGTGCAGGGCGGTCAGGAGGCGTTCCAGGCGGGAGGTGTACGCGTGTTCCATCGCCAGGGTTCCCGAGACCCAGGCCAGTTCCGGGCGCATGCCCTCGGACCAGTCCGTGTCGAGGAGGGGCTGGAACGTGTGCAGGGTGGCGCTGATGCGGCGGGCGGCGCGGCGCAGGGCCAGGGCCGCGTCGACGGGCCCCTCCGAGCCGTTCGCGCCCGAACCGTTCTCCCGGTGCAGACGCAGCGCTCGGAGGAACTCCGTGGCCTGGCCCCGCAGGTAGTCCGCGAGGGCGTCCCCGGTGGGGGCGGGACCGGCCACGTGGTCCGTCGGGTCAAGGTGTCGCTGTGCCACGCCGGCGCCTCCGGGCGTCTATGAGCATCTCCTGGACGTTGCGCAGGGGCTGGCCGTCCGCGTCGGTCGCATGCCGGGTCCAGTCGCCGTCCGGGCCGAGGTGCCAGGAGGCGGTGGAGTCGGACATGCCGGTCTCCAGCAGCCGGTTCAGGGCCGCCCGGTGAGCCGGGTCGGTGACCCGGACCAGGGCCTCTATCCGGCGGTCGAGGTTGCGGTGCATCATGTCGGCGCTGCCGATCCACACCTCGGGCTCGCCGCCGTTGCCGAAGCCGAACACCCGGGAGTGCTCCAGGAAGCGGCCGAGGATCGAGCGGACCCGGATGTTCTCCGACAGGCCCTCCACGCCCGGGCGCACCGCGCAGATGCCGCGCACCCAGATGTCCACCGGCACGCCCGCCTGGGACGCCCGGTAGCAGGCGTCGATGACGGCCTCGTCGACCATCGAGTTGACCTTGATGCGGACGTGCGCGGGCCTCCCGGCGCGGTGGTGCTGGATCTCCTTGGTGATCCGCGAGACCAGACCGTCGCGCAGCGACTTGGGGGCGACGAGGAGACGGCGGTAGGTCTCCCGGCGCGAGTAGCCGGAGAGGCGGTTGAAGAGGTCCGAGAGGTCCGCGCCGACCTGGGGGTCGGCCGTGAGCAGGCCGAGGTCCTCGTAGAGGCGGGCCGTCTTCGGGTGGTAGTTGCCGGTGCCGACGTGGCTGTAGCGGCGGAGCGTCTCGCCCTCCTGGCGGACCACCAACGACAGCTTGCAGTGGGTCTTCAGCCCGACCAGGCCGTAGACCACGTGGCAGCCGGCCTCCTCCAGCTTGCGGGCCCACTTGATGTTGGCGTGCTCGTCGAAGCGGGCCTTGATCTCCACCAGGACCAGGACCTGCTTGCCGGACTCGGCGGCCTCGATGAGGGCGTCGACTATGGGGGAGTCGCCCGAGGTCCGGTACAGGGTCTGCTTGATCGCGAGGACGTCCGGGTCGCCGGCCGCCTGCTCCAGGAAGGCCTGGACGGAGGTGGAGAACGAGTCGTACGGGTGGTGCAGCAGGACGTCCCGCTCGCGCAGCGCGGCGAATATGTCCGGCGCGGACGCCGACTCGACCTCGGCCAGGTCACGGTGGGTGCCGGCGACGAACTTGCGGTACTTGAGCTCCGGCCGGTCCAGGGAGGCGATCCGGAACAGGCCGGTGAGGTCCAGCGGGCCCGGCAGCGGGTACACCTCGGCCTCGCTGATCTTCAGCTCGCGCACCAGCAGGTCCAGGACCTCGCGGTCGATGGACTCCTCGACCTCCAGGCGCACCGGCGGGCCGAAGCGGCGCCGCATGAGCTCCTTCTCCAGGGCCTGGAGCAGGTTCTCGGCGTCGTCCTCCTCGACCTCCAGGTCCTCGTTCCTGGTCAGGCGGAAGGCGTGGTGCTCCAGGACCTCCATGCCCGGGAACAGCTCCTCCAGGTGGGCGGCGATGACGTCCTCGATGGGGACGTAGCGGCCCGGGGAGCTCTCCAGGAACCTCGACAGCAGCGGCGGCACCTTCACCCGGGCGAAGTGCTTGTGGCCGGTGACCGGGTTCCGTACGACGACGGCCAGGTTCAGGGAGAGGCCGGAGATGTACGGGAAGGGGTGGGCCGGGTCGACCGCCAGCGGCGTCAGCACGGGGAAGATCTGGTGCCGGAACAGGGTGAACAGGCGGGCCTGCTCCTTCTCCTCCAGCTCGCTCCAGCGGACCAGGTGGATGCCCTCCTCCGCGAGTGCGGGGGCGACGTCCTCGTGGTAGCAGGCGGCGTGCCGGGCCATGAGCTCGCGGGAGCGGGCCCAGATCATCTCCAGCACCTCGCGCGGCTGGAGGCCGGAGGCGGAGCGGGTGGCCACGCCGGTGGCGATACGGCGCTTCAGACCGGCGACCCGGACCATGAAGAACTCGTCCAGGTTGCTGGCGAAGATCGCGAGGAAGTTGGCCCGCTCCAGCAGGGGCGTGTTCGGGTCCTCGGCGAGTTCGAGAACGCGCTCGTTGAACGCGAGCCAGCTGCGTTCCCGGTCGAGGAACCTGCCCTGCGGCAGCTGGGGCCCGTCGTACGGCGATTCCTCGTACGCGTCGAGGTCGGCATCGATGTCGGGTTCCAGATCGGAGACCGCTGCCGCGACGGTGTGCGGGCGGTGGGCCGCGATGGAGCCCACGGAGGGCTGTGCGTGCTGGACCTGCGCCTGGGCGTTCGGCTGGTTCATGGACCCATTCTTCCGCGCCGCGAGCATCACGGGCGCGTCGGAAAGCGCGGGCGGGAGCGGGGGCGTCACATGAGTGTTCCCGTTCCTCCCGTGCCCCTCTCGGGGCGGTGAAGGCTCTGGCACGGCGGGATTCATTGGCCGAGCGTCGCAAGCTCGTCTGAATCGATGGTTACGGAGACATGACGTGTGGGATAGCGGGGGGCGGCTCGCGGGGGGTGTGCCGGTGGGGGTGGCGGTCGCTGGGTGGTTGCCCACAGGGTGTGGATGAACTTTCTCGGGGCCGTGGCCTTGCGGCCTCGCGGCGCGGTGGCCTGGTGGACTCGCGGCGCGGTGGCGCCTGACCGCCCGCTGCCACCCGGCCGTGTGGCCGGTCAGCCCTGTGGCCTGGCGGCCTCGTGGCCTGTTGCCCAGTGGTCCGTGACTGCGTGACTGCGTGACTCGGCCTGGTGGCCCGGTGGCCCGGTGGCCCGGTGGCCTCGTGGTCTTGCGGCGCGGACCGCCCGCCGCCACCACCGGCCGTGTGGCCGGTCAGCCCTGTGGCCTGGCGGCCTCGCGGCCTGTTGCCCAGTGGTCCGTGACTCGGTGACTCGGCCTGGCGGCCCGATGGCGCCTGACCGCCCGCCGCCACACCGGCCGTGTGGCCGGCCAGCCTTGCGGCCTTGCGGCCTTGCGGCCTTGCGGCCTTGCGGCCTTGCGGCCTTGCGGCCTGGTGGCCTCTTGGCCTGGCGGCCCCGTGGCCTGTTGCCCAGTTGTCCGTGACTCGGCGGCCTTGCGGCCCGGTAGCCCGGCGACTCGGCGCCTCGGTGGCCCGGCGGCCTTGCGGCCCGGTAGCCCGGCGACTCGGCGACTCGGCGACTCGGCGACTCGGCGACCCGGCGGCCCGGCGGCCCGGCGCCTCGGCGACCCGGCGGCCCGGCGCCTCGGGGGCCCGGTGGCTCCCAGAGGCGGCCCCGAGTCGGTCCGTGGTGGGCCGGAAAGTCGGGCGTGGTTCCGTGAACCGTTCGCAGCGGGCGGTTCGATGAGGTGGCGTGAGCGAAACGAGAAGCGACGGGGAGCTGCTGCGGGCCGTTGCCGCGGACGCCGACCGGCGTGCCTTCGAGGAGCTGTACCGGCGGTACGCGCCGTGGCTCCGTGCCCGGCTGCGGGGTCGGTGCGCCGACGTGGGCGTCGTCGACGACGTCGTACAGGAGACGTTCCTCGCGGTGTGGCGGGGCAAGGCCCGCTACCGGGAGGACGGCGATGTGGCCGGGTGGCTGTGGCGCATCGGGTCGCGGCGGCTGGTGGACGCGCTGCGCGGAGATGGGGCGCGGGGGCGGCTGCGGCAGGCGCTGGCACGGCTGCGGCACCGGGACGAGGCGTCGGCGGAGGAACGCGTGCTCGCGGGGGTGGAGCACGGGGACCTCGCCGGCGCCCTGGTCCGGCTGTCGCCGGAGCTGCGGGCGGTGTTGCAGGCGACCGTGATCGACGGGCTGACGACCCGGGAGGCGGCCGTGCTGCTCGGAATTCCGCCGGGGACGGTCAAGACACGGGCGATGCGCGCCCGGAAGCAGTTGCGGGAGGCGTTGGCATGAGTTGGCACGTGCCTGAGGAGGACCTGCGCGCCTATGCGCGGGGGGAGTTGGCCGCGCCCGCGGTGTGGTCCGCCGATGCCCATCTGACCTCGTGCGCGCGGTGCCGGGAGGCGCTGGCCGAGGTGAGTGACCCCGTCGTGCTCGACGCGGGCTGGGAGCGGCTCGACGCCGAACTCGACGCGCCCCGCGTGGGGATGCTGGAGGCGCTGCTGGTGCGGGCCGGGGTGGCCGGGCACACCGCGCGGTTGCTGGCGGCGGCGCCGGTGCTGCGGCGGTCCTGGCTGGGGGCCGTCGTCGCGGTGCTGCTGCTGACCGTCGGGGCGGCGCACGCCGTCCAGGGCGGGGAGTGGCCGACGCTGTTCCTCGCCCTCGCGCCGCTGCTGCCGCTGGCCGGGGTGGCGCTGTCGTACGGCCCCGCGCTGGATCCGACGTACGAGATGGCCGTCGTGGCGCCGCTGCACGGGTTCCGGCTGCTGATGATCCGGACGGTGGCCGTGCTGGGCGTGGTGCTGGGGCTGAACGGGCTGGCCACGCTGGCGCTGCCCGGGTACGGGCTGCGGGCCCTGGCCTGGCTGCTGCCCGCCCTCGCGCTCACCGCGGCCGGGCTGGCGCTGACGCCCCGGCTCGGGCCCGTGCTCGCGCCGTCGCTGGTCGGCGTGGCCTGGGTCGGGCTGCTGATCACGGCCGACGAGCTGCGGGCCGGGGCCGAGGTGCCGCTCGCGCCGTTCACCCCGGCCGGGCAGGGCGTGGCGGCGGTGGTCACCGCGCTCGGGGCCGGGCTGCTCTTCCTCCTCCGTGACCGTTTCGATCTCTTCCAGGGACGTGCCGTATGACTCCGACCGTGTCCGCCTCCGGGCTCAGCCTCCGCTACGGCGGCACCCGCGCCCTCGACGACGTGTCGCTGCGGCTGACCGGCGGCGTCACCGGGCTGCTCGGCCCCAACGGCGCCGGCAAGACCACACTGCTGCGGGTGCTCGCCACGGCCCTGCCCGCCGACCGGGGCGCCTTCACCGTGCTCGGGCACGACCCGGGCACCGCGCGCGGACGGCAGGAGGTACGACGGCGTCTGGGCTACCTGCCGCAGACACCCGGGTTCCACCCGGACTTCACCGCCTTCGAGTTCGTCGACTACGTGGCGATCCTCAAGGAGATGACCGACCGGGCCGCCCGGCACCGCGAGGTGCGGCGGGTGCTCGACGAGGTGGGACTGGCCGAGGTGCGGGGCAAGCGCATCCGCAAGCTGTCCGGGGGCATGCGGCAGCGCGTCGCCCTCGGGGCCGCCCTGGTCGGCGATCCGGGGTTCCTGGTGCTGGACGAGCCGACCGTCGGGCTGGACCCCGAACAGCGCATGCGGTTCCGGGAGCTGATCGCGGGGGCCGGGGAGGGGCGCACGGTGCTGCTCTCCACCCATCAGACCGAGGACGTGGCCATGCTCTGCAACCGGGTGCTGGTCATGGCCGGCGGCCGGGTCCGCTTCGAGGGCACACCGGCCGAGCTGACGGCCCGGGCCGCGGGGCGGGTGTGGAGCAGCGCGGAGCGCGACCCCGGGGCCAAGGCGGGGTGGCGTACGGGGACCGGAACCTTCCGCAACGTCGGGGATCCGCCGGACGGGGCGGAGCTGCTCGAACCGACCCTGGAGGACGGCTACCTGCTCACCCTCGACGGTGCCGGAGCGGAGGTGGCCGCATGACCGCCGTGGTGGAGAAGCCGGTCCCGACATCCGCGCGGGCCGAGTCGGGAGGCTCGTGGTCCGCCGTGTTGGCCCTGGCCCTCTTCGAGACGCGCCGGCTGCTGACCAGGGTGCCGGTGATCATCGCCTTCCTCCTGTACATCGCCTGGACCGTGTGGCGCACCGGCCGGGACTCGGACGGCTTCCCGGCCCTCCAGGACGTCGACCGCGCCACCCAGAGCGCGCCGATGCTGGTCGGCCTCGCGGTCCTGCTGTCCGTCAACCACGCCGCGCTGCGCTCCCGACGGCACGGCACCGAGCCGCACTTCGCGGTGCTGGTGCTCCCGCCGTGGCGGCGTACGGTCGCCCACGCGCTGTCGGCCGTCGCCGGGGCCCTGCTCGTCGCCGTGTGCGTGGCCGTGCAGTTCGGCCGGGAGGCGCTCAGGCCCGACGCGATCGGCCAGGGCTCGGTGGGCGAACTGCTCGTCGGACCGCTGACCGTGCTGCTGGCGGGGCTGCTGGGACTGCTCCTGGCCGGACTGGTGCGGTCGGCGCTCGCGGCCCCGCTGCTGGTCGTCTTCTCCCTCTTCCTGTTCCTCTTCTTCTGGGGCACGAGCGACGACGCCAGCCGCTGGCTGATGCCGGTCGTCGTCGAGGCCACCTCCAACACCTTCCCGTCCGACCTGATGGGCCGGCCCGCCGGCTGGCACGCCCTCTACCTCGCCGGACTGGCACTGTCCCTGGGCCTGACGGCGGTCCTGGTCGCCGGTGGCCGCAAACCGGTCGTCATGGCCGGGGTCGCCGGGGCCGTGGCCATGACCCTGGTGGGCGGCGTGGCCCAGGCGCAGACGGGCGACGACGACCCCGAACTGGTCCGGGCCCGGGAACGCGCCACCGTGCACCCCGAGCAGGTGCAGTCCTGCGTCCGCCGGGACGGATCGACGTACTGCGCGTTCCCCGAGTGGGGGCCGCGGGTCGACGACTGGGCCGGGGTGGTGGACCGGGTGCGGTCCCTGGCCGGAGGCGGCGCGCACGAGCAGGACGTCGTCGTACGGCAGCGGATCGAGGCCCGTTACGGCCTCTCCGGCGACGGTGCGCTGACGCCGCTGGAGCGCCCGCACGAGGTGACCGTGGGCACCCGGTGGGGCGGCAACCGGGTCCCCGAGTTCTCGGTGGCCGTGGCCGGAGTGCTGGTCGCGGGGAACGAGAAGGCGTCGACCTCGATGTGCGACGGGCGCATGGTCACCGTGATGTGGCTGGCCCTCGGATGGGAGTCCGACCCGGTGTCGGCGCTGCGCCGCGTCCGCCTCGACGACAGCGTGACCGGCTCCGCCCTCGTGCTCCATCCCACGGACGGGATGTACATGACGGACGCCCAGACCGAGGTGCTGCGCGAGCTGCTGGAGCGGCCCCGGGGCGAGGTCACGGCCCGCGTGAAGGACCACTGGGCCGAACTGACCGCGCCGAAGGTGACGGCGGCCCGGGCGGCCGGGCTGCTGGGCGTCAAGGCACCCGAGGGAGACGACAAGTGCCTCGACTGAGCGGGGAGTTGATCGTCGCCGTCTGCCGGACCCTGCCCCTGGGTCTGGTGGGGGCCGCCGGCGCGACGGGGCTGCTGATCGCCGGACTGTCACGGGCGACCGGCGAGGCGGGGGAGTGGCTCGCGCTGCCGCTGCTGCGGGCGGCGGTCCTGGCCTTCGCGATGGGCCTGGTGTTCCTGCTGGACGACCCGGCCCGGCACACCACCGCCACGGTCCCGACCCCGCGCCCGGTGCGCATCGGAATCCGGGTCGCCCTCGTCGTCCCGGCCGCGGCTGCCTGGTGGACGGTCGCGCTGCTGCTCGTGCCGGGGGAACTGAGGCCGCCGGTCGGCGACATCACGCTGGAGGCCGGGGCGGCGCTCGCCCTGGCGGTGGCGGGGGCGGCGGCCGCGGTGCGCTTCAGCGAGGCGGTCCGGCCCGGGCCGCGGGTCGCCTCCGGTCTGCTGACCTCGGCGGTGGTGGCCCTGTTGTTCTGGCCGGAGCGGTGGGCGTTGTTCGTGCCGGTGCGGGATGGGCGGTGGGGGGTGGCGCATGAGCGGTGGGTAGTGGTGTTGGGCGTTGCGGTGCTCGTGGGTGGGGTGTGTGTGGTGGAGCCGTTGCGGCGGAGGGCGTGGGGGGTGGGGCGGGGGCGGTGACGGGCGCTGTGGGTTGTCGGGTGCGGGGCGTTGGTGCCCGGGGCGGGGGGTTTCGCAGCCCGGCGTAGCGGGGTGCCGCTGCGCCCACCCTCCCCCAAGCTCTCGGCTTCGCTCGAGCAGGGGGGACCCCCATCGCCCCAGCGGCACGACTGCCCGCAGCTGGGGTCACGTGAGGCCCAGCCAGGCGTCTGCGCCGAAGGTGCCCTTGACGTCGGAGGCGACGGTGGTGGGGTTCACCGTGGTGTCCAGGGCGTACACGGTTGTCGTGCGGGAGCCCCGGACCCGGAGCTGCACCGGAGTGTCACCGGGATGGTCGGCGAGGATCCGCTTCAGCTCGCTCACGGACTGCCGGGTGATCCGGTGCGCGGGCAGGGCGAGATGGACGGGCGGCCTGCTTCCCTGATCGGCCGAGGCGACGTCCAGGACGGCGAGCTCCCTGCCGAACAGGTTCAGCGTGCCGTCCCGGTCCTCGATCCGGCCCCGTACGGAGACGACGTCGTCCTCGGTCAGCGCGTGCTGGACGAGCTGGTACACGGCCGGGAAGAACAGCACCTCGATGCCGGCGTCCCGGTCCGTGAGCTGGACGACCGCCCAGGCGTTGCCCTGCTTGGTGACCTTGCGCTGGACGCCCGTGATCAGCCCCGACAGCCGTACCTCCCCGGACGTGCGGCCGGAGGCGAGGAGCTCGGCGACGGAGCAGTCGCGGGCGGCGGCGAGGATCCGCTCGGCACCGTCCAGCGGGTGGGCGGAGACGTAGAGTCCGAGCATCTCCCGCTCGGTCGCCAGCAGTTGACGGCGCGGCCACTCCTCCTCGGCCACGGCGAAGTCCAGGCCGAAGACCGGGGCGGCGTCCGCCTCCGCGCCTCCCAGCCCGGCGAAGAGATCGTCCTGACCGAAGCTCGCCGCCTTCTTCACCGGGATCACCGCGTCCACGGCGGCCTCGTGCACGGCGGTCAGGCCCTTGCGGGAGTGCCCGAGCGAGTCGAAGGCGCCCGCCTTGATCAGTGACTCCACCGCCCGTTTGTTCAGTGCGGGCAGGCCGGCCTTGTGCAGGAAGTCGGAGAACGAGGTGAACCGTCCCTCGCGGCGACGGGCGTCGATCACGGCCTCGATGACACCGTCCCCGACGTTGCGCACGGACCGCAGCCCGAACCGCACGTCGTCGCCGACCGCCGTGAACTCCGCGACCGACTCGTTGATGTCGGGCGGCAGCACCCGGACGCCGTTGGCGCGGGCGTCGGCGAGGTACAGCGCGGCCTTGTCCTTGTCGTCGCCGACCGAGGTGAGCAGGGCGGCCATGTACTCGGCGGGGTAGTTGGCCTTGAGGTAGGCCGTCCAGTAGGAGACGAGGCCGTAGCCGGCCGTGTGGGACTTGTTGAAGGCGTAGCCGGAGAACGGCAGCATCACGTCCCAGAGGGCCCTGACCGCCTCGTCGGAGTAGCCGTTCGCCGTCATGCCGCCGTGGAACTTCTCCCACTCGGCGGCCAGCACCTCGGGTTTCTTCTTGCCCATCGCCCGGCGCAGCATGTCGGCGCCGCCCAGGGTGTAGCCGGCGAGCTGCCGGGCGATGGCCATGATCTGCTCCTGGTACACCAGCAGGTGGTGGGTGGGGCCGAGGATCGGTTCCAGGGCTTCCCGCAGCTCCGGGTGGACGGGCGTGGCGGCCTGCTTGCCGTTCTGGCGCAGGGCGTAGTTGGTGTGCGCGTTGGCGGCCATCGGGCCGGGCCGGTACAGGGCGTTGGCCGCGGCGATGTCCTCGAACCGGGTGGGAGCCATCAGCTTGAGCAGGGCGCGCATGCCGCCGCCGTCGAGCTGGAAGACGCCGAGGGTGTTGGCCTCGGCCAGCAGCCGGTAGGTGCGGGCGTCGTCCAGCGGGATGACGACGGTCTCGCCGGGGTCGCCACCCGGATCGCCTCCGGCACCGTCGCCGGGGTCGACGGTGGCCAGCCGGACGCCCCGGTTCTCCCGGACGTTCTCGATGGCCTGGTCGATGACGCCCAGGTTCCGCAAGCCCAGGAAGTCCATCTTCACCAGGCCCATCGCCTCGCACGACGGATAGTCGAACCCGGTGATCCTGGCCCCGTCGGAGGCCCGCAGATGCAGCGGGATCCGGTCGGTCAGCCGCGTCTTGGACAGGATCACGGCTGCCGCGTGCACACCCGTCCCGCGCGTCAGCCCCTCCACACCCCGGGCGGTGTCGATCACCCGGGCGACATCCGGGTCGCTCCCGTACAGCTGCCGGATCTCACCGGCCTCCGGATACCGCGGATGGGAGGGGTCGAAGATCGCGTCCAGCGGGGCGGACTTGCCGTTCTGGTCGGGCGGCAGGACCTTGGTGATCCGCTCACCGTGCGCGAACGGATAGCCCAGGATCCGCGCCGAGTCCTTGATGGCGTTCTTGGCCTTGATCTTGCCGAAGGTGTTGACCAGGGCGGTGTACTCGTCGCCGTACTTGTCGATGACGTACCGCACCATGCGGTCGCGCTGCCGGTCGTCGAAGTCGAGGTCGACGTCGGGCGGGTTGATGCGCTCGGGGTTCAGGAACCGTTCGAAGAGCAGCCCGTGTTCCAGTGGGCACAGCTCGGTGATGCGGGTCGCGTACGCGACGAGCGACCCGGTGGCCGAGCCGCGCCCCGGGCCGAGCGGGATGCCGTTGTCCCGGGCGTACCGGCAGATGTCCGCCACGACCAGGAAGTAGGAACTGAACCCCATCGGCCCGATGACCGCCATCTCGGTCTCGAACCGCTCCAGGACGTGCGCGGGGACCGGGTCCCCGTAGCGGAGGGCGAGCCCGGCGCGGACCTCCTTCCGCAGCCACGACTCCTGCGTCTCCCCCTCCGGAACATCCGGGAACCGGGGCATCTCATCGACATGGTCGAAGACCTCGTCGTACGACCCGACGCGCTCGGCGATCAGCAGGGTGTTGTCGCAGGCCTCGGGCAGCTCGGCGAAGAGGGCGCGCATCTCGGCGGCCGACTTCAGGTAGTAGCCGGTCCCGCTGAACCGGAAGCGGCGCGGATCGTCCTTGTTCTTGCCGACGCCGATGCACAGCAGGTTGTCGTGGGCGTCGGCCTGGTCCTCGGTGACGTAGTGCGCGTCGTTCGTGGCCAGCAGGGGAAGGTGCAGGTCCCGGGCGAGGCGGAGCAGCCCGTCACGGACGTCGCGCTCGATGGCCAGCCCGTGGTCCATCAGCTCCAGGAAGTAGTTCTCCCGCCCGAAGATCTCCTGGTAGGCGCCGGCGGCCGCCCTGGCCTCCTCGTACTGACCGAGCCGCAGCCGGGTCTGCACCTCCCCGGAGGGACACCCGGTGGTGGCGATGATGTCCTCGGGCCACCGGCTGATCAGCTCCCGGTCCATCCGGGGCTTCCCGGCCGGAAACTGCCCCTCGTAACTGGCCTGTGTACTCAGCCGGAACAGATTCCGCAGCCCCGTCACGCCGGCGGCCCACAGGGTCATGTGCGTGAACCGCCCACCCCCGGAGACGTCCTTCGACCCCTCCCCGTCCTCCCCGACGGCACGACGACCGCCCGGCCCCCAGAACTCCTGCTTCCTGGAGAGCCGGGAGGAGGGAGCGACGTAGGCCTCGATCCCGATGACGGGCTTGACCGTGGGGTGCTCCTTCGCGGTCTGCGCGAACTCATGGGCCCCGAACATGTTCCCGTGGTCGCTCATCGCGATCGCGGGCATGCCCTGCCGCTCCACCTCGGCGAACATCGGCTTCAGCTTCTGTGCGCCGTCGAGCATGGAGTATTCCGTGTGGTTGTGCAGATGAACGAAGGAACTCGACATCCACGATATGTAATCGGTCTGACCTCGGCCGATCAAACAACCTCGACGTGGTTGCTACAACTACTGTTTGTACTACTAGGCTGCCGACGTGGACCTCAAAGCAGTACGGGCATTCGTCGCGATCGCCGACGCCGGGCAGTTCCAGAAGGCCGCCGTGGACCTGTCGCTCACTCAGCAGGCGGTGTCCAAGCGGATCGCCGCTCTGGAGAAGGACCTCGGGGTGCGGCTGCTGGTCCGTACCCCGCGAGGAGCGGACCTCACCATCGACGGACAGGCCCTCCTGCCCCACGCCCGGGCCCTGCTCCAGGCGGAGGAGCGCGCGCTCGCCGCCGTACGCCCCGGGGACCGTGCGCTACGGGTGGACGTCGTGGGGCGCAGGGCCGCCACGGCCGGTCTGGTACGGGACTTCCACCGCGCGCACCCGGAGATCGCACTGGACATCGTCGCGCTGTTCGGTGCTGACGCGGCGGTGACGGCTGTGCGCGACGGGGCGGTGGACGCCACGTTCCGCGCGATGACGATGCCCGGGCACCGGCGCCCGGACGGCATATCGGCCGTCTCCGTCCTGGACGAACCACTCCGCCTGTGCGTAGGCCCCGACCACGAGTTCGCCCGGGAACCCTGGATCACACCGGCGCAACTGGCCGGACACCGGATATGGATGCCCGGCAACACGCCAGGGACGGAATGGTCGGCGTACTACGACGACCTCGCCGCGACCTTCGGCCCGACCATCGACGCGATAGGCCCCAACTTCGGCGTCGAAGCCCTCCTCGACACCATCGCGGGCTCCCCGAACCTGGCGACGTTCCTCAGCGAACGCACCCCCCTGGTCTGGCCGGCCGACCACGACCTCCGCCTCGTCCCCGTACGCGACCCGACCCCGGTCTACCCCCACTCCCTCCTCTGGCGCACGGACAACCCGCATCCGGGCTTGGCAGCACTTCGCGACCACCTGGTCGCTACACGCCCCCGGCTGACGGAGGGGGAGGTGTGGAAGCCGGCTTGGGCGCAGTGAGGTTGAGTCGACAGTTACTTCGTGACGTACGTGAGGAACGACGCCCAGGAGCCCGACCGGAACACGAGCACGGGGCTGTGCTGGAGCTTGCTGTCGCGGACGGGGACCAGGCCGGGGCAGTTGTCGGCGACCTCGAGGCAGTTGTTGGCTCCCCCGTCGCTGTAGCTCGACTTGCGCCATGGAGCGGTGGCCGACGCGCTCACGCCCTGGAGCGTGCGGGCCTTCTCGGCGGCGATCCTGTAGAGGTTGCCGAGCACGTCCGGCCCGTTTTCGAACTCCTCGTCGCTGATGTCGGCACCGATCACCTCACGGGCGACTTTCCGGTCTGCTGTCACGTGCTCTGTCATGGCTTCACCATGGCCGCATCACAGTCCCAGTCGGGCCGTTTGCCACCCAGGTCACCCGGAGATGTGCTCCGAGCTCTCCTCCTTGACGCCGGCCAGGAACGACGCCCAAGGGCTCGCTCCGAAAACGAGTACCGGGCCGTGCCGCAGCTTGCTGTCGCGGACAGGGACTGTGCCGGAGCAGTTGGCGACCTCGACACAGTTTGTCTGTCCCCCATCGCTGTAGGACGACTTGCGCCATACGGCGGTGCTGAGGTCGAGGGTTCGGTTCATGATCTGCACTCCTCCAAGAGACGCTTGATGAACGCTGTCGACTCCTCCGGAGTCAGCGCCGCGTCCCTGACGAGATCGTAGGACCAACGGAAGGACAAGACCTTGTCCGGGTCGTCGATCAACTCGCCGAAGCTGTTGCCTTCCACGTAGGCAACGGGATCTCCGACTCGTTGCCACAACAGCGAGAGGTGGCTGTTCATGAGGTCGTGCACGCCTGCCGTGTGAGGCAGTACCTGAAGTGCGACCGACGGCAGCTCAGCCGCGTCCAACAAGCGCGACAACTGGTCGGCCCACACGTTCGCATCGGGCACGGGACGGCGAAGTGCCCCCTCGTCCAGGATTACGCGAATGCTGGGCGTCGGGTCGCGATACAGCAACTCCTGCCGCCCCATACGCAAGGCCACCTGTTCCTCGATCTCCTCGCTGTTGCCAGCCGTTGTCTGGGCTCTGGACAACCCTGACAACACCGTGCGGGCATAGTCCTCGGTCTGCAACAGCCCAGGCACCGCCAGCTGGAACATCCACATGACCCGAGCCGTCGCCTCCAGCTCCATGAACGCCTTGTACTTGTCCTTGATGACCTCCCTGCGCGCGTCCCGCCACAGGCGAAGAAGCAGGTCACCGGACTCGTAGTAGCTGTCGAGGTCCTCCATGACCGACCGCTTGGAAAGCCGCTCTCCCTTTTCCAGGCGGAAGAGATAGCTCTTGTCGTACGCCGTCTCCGCCGACAACTGCGCAAGCGTCTTGCCCGCCTTCTCCCGCAGGAACCGCAGCGTCCGTCCGAGCTCGGCGCGCCTCGACTCCTGCTTCTCGTCAACGAATTCGCCCATGTCACCCCTCCCCGTTGCCTGGCGCCCAGACAACGCCAGCCCTCTTCCAGAGCGTACGCGCGAGACGTAACCATCTAGGCACGAACGGTAATCACCGCTCGTCAAACCCCTGCCTCCCTCCCGGAAGGAACCCCCGTGCGCTTACGCCTGCATGCCGCCGAACTCTGCGAGTCACTGCTCCTCGCCCTCGTGCGGCTCCTGCTCCCCGCCCAAGGGCGCCACCGAGCCGCCCCGGGCCGGCCGCCGTTGTCGGTCACTGATCCACCGCCCCCTCCCACTCGCCGTTTCCTCGCCACCGAGCCCCTCGTCATGGACACCCCGCTCGTCCGCCCCTACCTCCACCCCCTGGAGATCCACGCATGAGGCTCCTCCCCTGGACCGGCGCCGACGGCAAGCCCTGCTACCTCAGCAGCGACGACCCCGACAGCCTGCTCTCCCGGCTCGCCGACGACGTCGAAGCCGCTCAACTGGCCTCCGCGGAACACGTACTCGCCGGAGCCAAGGCCGTACTCCACGACCCCAGGGCCGGGGAGCGCGCCGTGCGTTTCGCGCTCACCAGGGCCGTGGAGTCCCTGGGTGACGTGCTGCGGGTCGCTGTCAGTCGTGGGGGCGTGCGGCCGGCCCGACGGCCGTGAGGACTAAGTCGAGGAGAAGCTCGATCCGAAGTCCTGCGCCAAGTGGGCGAGATACCCCGGCAACCTTTCCGCATGGGGCGGCGACTGGTCTGCGGTCATTCCCCCACACGGAACGGATCGCCGTATGAGTGAGCCGCGCAGCACGTCCCGCCACCGTCACCGCAGAACCCGCACCGGCCTGGCGGTCGGGGTCCCCCTGGCCCTGACCGCAGCCGGCACCCTCGCCTACGGCATCACCGATCTCGGCGTCCTCGGACAGGCCTCGGCGGCGGAAGCCGTCCCCACCTGGGCCGCCGACACCGCCGACGGTTTCGCCTCCGTCAACTCCCTCGGGCAGAACGGGACGTACGGCGGCCGGGGCGGCAAGACCGTCACGGTGAAGACGCTCGCCGACCTGGAGAAGTACGCCACCGCCGCCGAGCCGTACGTCATCGTCGTCGCCGGGACCATCAACATGAACCCGGTCGGCAAAGAGATCAAGGTGCAGTCCGACAAGACCATCGTGGGTCAGGGGACCTCCGGGCACATCGTGGGTGGCGGGTTCTTCCTCGGCCAGGGCGTGCACAACGTGATCATCAGGAACCTGACCATCCGGGACTCGTACCAAGGGATCTGGAACGACAAGGATCACGACTTCGACGCCATCCAGATGGATGGCGCGCACCATGTGTGGATCGATCACAACGATCTGCGGCACATGGCCGACGGGCTCATCGACGTCCGCAAGGACAGCACGAACGTGACCGTCTCCTGGAACAAGCTGAGCGACAACAACAAGACGTTCGGCATCGGCTGGACCGAGAACGTCAAGACGGACATCACGATCCACCACAACTGGATCCGCGAGACCGAGCAGCGCAACCCGTCCACCGACAACGCCGCCCACGCGCACCTCTACAACAACTTCCTCGAGGACGCCCCGAACACGGACATCGGCTCCTCCTACGGCAACTACTCGCGCGGCGCGACGAAGATGGTCCTGGAGAACTCCTACTTCCAGGGCATCAAGAACCCGGTCATCAAGGACAGCGGCGCCGCCGTCGTGCAGCGCGGCAGCGTCTTCTCCGGGACCAGCGGAAGGAACGAGAGCGGCGGGACCGCCTTCGACCCGAAGGTCTACTACCCGTACAGCCTCGACAAGGCCGCCGACGTGCCCTCGGTCCTCAGGTCCGGCGCCGGGCCTCGTGCCGACATCGGTACAACGGCCGCCGCCGGCAAGGCGCCTGCCGCCTCCACCAAGGCCGCTGCCGCCACCACCCTCACCGTCGCCGCCGACGGCAGCGGGCAGTACCGCACCGTGCAGGCCGCCGTGAACGCCGTACCGGCGAACAATCCGTCGCGGGTCGTGATCGCCGTCAAGCCGGGGACCTACCGGGAGCTGGTGAAGGTCCCGTCCAACAAGCCGCACGTCACCATCCAGGGCACCGGCGGGAGCCGCAAGGACACGACGATCGTCTACAACAACGCGTCCGGTACGCCCAAGCCCGGTGGCGGTACCTACGGCACCGGCGGCAGCGCCACCGTCGCCGTCGAGGCCGACGACTTCCAGGCCCGGAACCTGACCATCTCCAACGACTTCGACGAGAAGGCCAACCAGAGCATCGACGGGCACCAGGCCGTCGCGCTGCGGACCGCCGCCGACAAGGTGTTCCTGGACGGGGTCATCGTCAGCGGTGACCAGGACACGCTGCTCGTCGACACCGCCGCCAAGGACAAGCTGGGGCGGGTCTACGTCAGCAACTCCTACGTCGTCGGGAACGTCGACTTCATCTTCGGGCGGGCCACGGCCGTCGTCGACAAGTCCGTCATCACGCTGAAGAAGCGCTGGGACGGCACCTCGGCCGGGTACGTCACCGCTCCGAGCACCGCCGCCAACCGCAAGGGCATCCTGATCGCCAACTCCACGGTGAACGGGGATGTGTCGAACGGCAGCTTCTACCTCGGCCGGCCCTGGCACGCGGGCGGTGACGCCTCGCTCGACCCGCAGACCACGGTCCGCAACACGAGCCTCAGTGCCGCGGTCAAGTCCACGCCGTGGACCGACATGAGCGGTTTCTCGTGGAAGGACGACCGGTTCGCCGAGTACAAGAACACCGGTGCGGGGGCGGGGAGTGCGAGCAGCAACCGTCCGCATCTGAGCGACGCGCAGGCCGCCGACCAGGAGGTCGCGGACTGGCTCGCGGGCTGGACGCCTTCGGCGTCCTGACGGCTCCCTTCCGGGTTCGGCTGACGAGCGGCGCCGAACCCGGAAGGGCCACCATCCTTGCTGTCACTGCTTCCAGGCGTAGTGCAGCCGGTCCAGGCCGCTCTGGTTGTTCACGGTCAGGCTGAGGTTCGTGCCCGTGCCCTGGAGCGTGGTGAGGGAGTAGGTGTCACCGTTGCGCAGGCCGGGCCAGTAGACCGAGCCGAGGCCCAGCTCCCGGATGATGTCGGTCGCGGCCTGTATGTAGGCGATCTCGTTGGAGCTGCCGACCGGGCCGTTGTAGTCGAGGCCGGTGGTCATCGAGGCGCCGAACTCGTCGAGGATCGTGCGCGAGGCGCAGTCGCCGATACGGGACTTGAAGTCCGCCTTCCACTGGTCGACGCTGGTCCAGTCGGTGTGCCAGAAGCCGTAGTTGTGCAGGGCGAGGCGGACGCCCTTGAGGCGCGGGTCGGCGCAGACGGGCTTGACGTCCTCGCTGTACTTGTAGCCGCCGATGAGGATCCGGTCGCGCGGCACGTTGCCGTGGGTGCTGACCCACTTCGCGGCGATGTCGGTCCACTCCTGGGCGGTGTAGCCGAAGGGCTCGTTCATCGGCTCGAAGTACACCTTGGAGTCGCCGTTGTAGGCGGAGGTGATCCGCGCCCACATCTGGTTCCAGGAGGCCTGGTCGTCGATCTTGCCGTCCTTGGCGTTGTCGGCCTCCCAGTAGCCCAGGATGACCTTGAAGCCCTTGGCGGTGGCGGCGTCGATCGCGCCCCGGTACGACTTCCAGAAGGGTCCGTTCACGGAGGTCGGGTTGACCGGGAGGCGGACCGTGTTGGCGCCGAGCTTGGCGAAGCCGCCGATGATGGCGCTGGACTTGGCGTAGGTCGTGGCGTAGCTGTCGGAGGTGGACAGGCCCGAGGGCACGACCGCGTCATGCGCGTAGTTGTCGCGCGGGTCGGCCCAGTTGACGCCCTTGAAGTCGCTGACGGGCGGCGGTGTGGTGGGACGGGAGGCTGGCGAGGCGGCAGCGGGGGAAGCGAGTGCTCCGCCGAATGCCGTGACGCAGGCCAGCAGCGCCCCCACGCAAGCTGTCCCACGATGGTTCCTTTGAGACACGACATCCCCTTCTGAGCAGTGCGAAGGCGAGCGGTCACGGGCGGACCGCTCAGTGGAGCACGAAACTAGAAGGGGACTCGAACAGAGGTCAACACTTCTGCACACAAAGTTTCACCCAGGGACCCACGAGGCCCAGGTCTCACAGATCTCGCGGCCTCAGGAGGACTTCTCCCCGTCCGAGGACGACGACGACATGTCCTCCAGGTTCTTGCGGGCCTTCTCCGAGAGCTGCTTCTTCCCGGCGAGCACGTCCTCGTAGTAGCGCGCGCCTTTGACCTTGGCCATCGGGAAGTCCTCGTCGAACTCCTCCGCCTCGTGGTAGGGGTCGCCCTGCTTGGTCAGGGCGCTGCGCATGGCCTTGCCGGCCCCCGGGAACCTGCGCTCCTCGGACTCCTTCATGACCCCGTAGAGCATGGCGGCGGCCCGCTTCTGCGTGGCGCTCATGCCGGCGAGGAGTTCCTCGTCCAGGGCTTCGCCGCGCACGGCGGCCGCGACCATGGGCTCGTGCTCGGCGTCCAGCGCCTGGACGAGCTCGGTGTACGTGGTCCCGAGGTCCTCGCTGCCCGGGTGCTGGGTCTTCTTGTTCGAGGTGATGTACGGGCCGGCGCCCCGGCCCTTGTTCACGGTGTACGGGCCGAAGGGGCTCTGTCCGGGGCCGTACGTGGGCGCTGCCTGACCGCGTTTCTTCGCCCGCTCGTTGGCCCTCCGCAGCCGGCTGAGCCCGTCCATGGGCTTCTCCTCGGCAGGGCCCGCGCCGTTGTCGCCCTGGGGGCTGCGCTGGACGGCCACGAAGGCGGCGTTCCCGGCGGAGTTCTGGAGGGACATGGCCGCGTCCGGCGTCATCCGTCCCGCGGCTGCCAGCCGGGCCGCCTCGGGGCCGGTCGCACCCGGCCGGAGGAGAGGCCGGTGGTCGTGCGCGTCCGCTTCCGACTCGGGAGACCGGCCGTGCCTGCGCATCCGCATCATCCTCATCTCGGTCCGGGCGTACCCCGCCAGTCTCCGTCGGGGGGTGCGGGGCACGGCAGTGTCCGGGGGCCAGACTTTCGGGCACGGTCCGCTGCGCGAACGGCCGTCCACGCTCGGCGTGCGGCTCAGCCGCCCACGCTCGGGGCGCGCTCAGCCGCCCACCGACAGCCCCGAGCCCGACACCCGCACCCGGATGCCGTCCTTGCCCACCCGCACGTCCTGTAGCCGCACGTCTCCCTGCTCCGGCTTCGGCAGTTCGAACGCCAGGGACAGCCGGTCGGCGAGGACCGGGCGGGTCAGGCCGGACAACTCGTCGAGGAGGTCGGGGTCGAGGCCCAGGCGGCGCATCACGTCGGGGTTGCTCAGGGCCAGGTCGATGAGGTTGAGGCGCTCGGCCTGGCGGGCGAAGCGCGGGGTGCCGGTCAGCTCGGTGAGCTTGCCGTCGTCGGCGAGGGCCTCCTGCACGGTGGCCTCGGGCACGCCCATCCGCTCCACGATGGCCGGGACCGACAGCAGCGCCTTGGCCTTCCGGGTCTCGCGGGCGAGGTCGGCGCTGGCCCTGGGCGTCAGGTGCAGGCCCTCGGAGGCGCGCTTGCCGGGGCGGTAGGTGGCCAGGTCGCCGATGTCGAGCCGCATCCCGCCGATCTCCGTGGCGATGCCCCGCTCGCCCTGGCGCTGGATCCGGGCCTCGGCCCGCAGCCGCAGGTCGTGGCCGGCGACGGGCAGGGTGCCGTCGGCGCGCACCCGGTCGCGGCCCTCGCCGGTGAACGTCACCTGGGAGGCCCCGAGTTCGCGGTTGAGGTCCTCGAAGGACAGCAGGACGTCCCCGTCGAACCGGGGGATCTGCGCGCCGCGCACGGAGGTCAGTCCGTCGGCGTTCAGCCGGATGTCGTGGGCGGTGGCCGACACCTTCGCGAGCGAGACCCGGTCGGCGGCGACGTCGGGGACGGTCACCTTCACCGAGTCCAGTCGCTTGTCGGCGAGTTGGGTGAGGAAGGGGAAGCCGCCGATCTCGACCTCGGGCGCCGCCGCCAGGTCGAGGCGGTCCTTGAGCGTGTCCGCGGCCCGGTGCTCGGCGTACAGCAGGGCCCAGCGGTCGCCGAGGGCGGCGAAGGCGGCGATCACGAGGAGGGCGACCACCGCCTTCACGGCGAGGGGCAGTCCGGCGAAACGATTCCTCTTACGTCGTCCGCCCCGGCGGTGGGCGGGTGGTGACCACTCCGGCTCCTGCTCGTCGCGCTGCTCGGCGTCCTCGCCGAGGAACTGCTGTAGCGGGGTCGCCTCCAGGGGGCCGTCGTCGAGGGCGCCGAGCTCGTCGTAGGGGTTGCGAACTGCCTCGGAACGGTCGTCGGAGGGCTGGTCGGGGTGGTGGTGCGTGTCCATGCGGTGGGGGGTGCGCATCGTCTCATCCGAACATGCGCACCGCCCCCGCTCGCAACCTGAACCACAGGTATGCGATTTACTTCACGATCGTGATGCGGTCCGCCTTCGGCGGCGCGATCGGCTTCGTGGCCGAGGAGTTGGCCGTCATGTACTGCTCCAGCGCGGTCAGGTCGTCGGCGCCCACGACGTCTCCGGTGCCCTGGCCCAGCGTCGGGAAACCGTCGCCGCCGCCCGCGAGGAAGCTGTTGGTCGCGACGCGGTAGGTGGCCGCCGGGTCGATGGCCGCGCCGTTCAGCTTGATGCTGTCGGTGACCACCCGGTCGGCACCGGACTTGGTGAGGTCCAGCGTGTAGGTCAGGCCGGAGGACACCTGGAGCACCTTCGGGGCCGCCGCGTTGGCGCCGCTCACCTGCTCCTTGAGCACCTGGATCAGCTGCGCGCCCGTGAAGTCCTGAAGATTCACGGTGTTGGCGAACGGCTGCACCGTGAAGCCCTCGGCGTACGTCACGACACCGTCGCCCTCACCGGCCTTCGCCGCGTACGTCAGCGGTGCCCGGATGCCGCCGGGGTTCATCAGCGCCAGGTCGGTCCCCGGGTCGAGCTGCTGGCCGTGGGCGAGCTGCGCGTCGGCGATGAGGTCGCCGAGCGGGGACTCGGTGCCGGTGTTGCCGATGTCGCCGGAGATCCAGCCGATCGCGCGGTTGCCGATGGGCGCGGCCAGGGTGTTCCACTTGCTGATCAGCTGTGTCATGTCGGGCGCCTTGGGGACGTCCCGGGTGACCACGCGGTTCGCCGACTTCACCGCCGTACGGGCGATGTCGCCGGTCCTCCGGTCGTACGTGAGCGTGGTGTCGGTGTAGAGGCGGCCGAAGGACGCGGCCGAGGTGACCATGCGGGGCTTGCCCGCCGGGTCGGCGATGCTGCACACGTACGCGTTGTGGGTGTGGCCGGTGACCAGCGCGTCCACCTGCGGCGTGACGTTCTTGGCGATGTCGACGATCGGTCCGGAGACGCCGTCGCCCGCACCCGGGGAGTCGCAGTCGTAGTTGTACGACGTCGACGCCGGGAAGCCGCCCTCGTGGATGAGCGCGACGATCGACTTCACGCCCTGCTTCTGGAGCACCTTGGCGTACTTGTTGATCGTCTCGACCTCGTCCTTGAAGGCGAGGCCCTTGACGCCGTCGGCGGAGACGATGTTCGGGGTGCCCTCCAGGGTCACGCCGATGAAGCCGACCTTGACGTCGTTCTTCTTCCACACCCAGTAGGGCTTGAGAATCGGCTTCTTGGTCTTCTCGTCGAGGACGTTGGCCGCGAGGTAGGGGAAGTCGGCGCCCTCGAACTTCTTGTCCGTGTAGCAGCCGTCCTTCGGGTGGCAGCCGCCGTTCTGCAGCCGGGCCAGCTCCTTGGCGCCCTCGTCGAACTCGTGGTTGCCGACGGAGGTGACGTCGAGGTCGAGCTTGTTCAGCGCCTCGATGGTCGGCTCGTCGTGGAAGAGCCCGGAGATCAGCGGGGAGGCGCCGACCATGTCGCCGCCGGCCGCGGTGACGGAGTACTTCTGGCCCTTGCGGGCCTCGCGCAGATGCGTGGCGAGGTACTCGACACCGCCCGCGTCGACGGTCTTCGTGGTGCCGTCGGGCTGGTTCTCGGTGACCCGGCCGGAGGAGCCGGCGGGCGGCTCCAGGTTGCCGTGCAGGTCGTTGAAGGACAGCAGCTGGACGTCCTGGTAGCGGCCGGGCCAGTGGCCGCCCTTGCGGTGGTCCTCGCCGGCGGAAGCCGAGCCCGGCAGCGCCGCCGCGGCCAGGACGCCGACGGTGGCGACACCGGCGGCGAGAGCGACAAGACGGGTCGTACGACGTCTGCGGCGCTCCTGGTGCGCCGACGCCGCTGCGGGTGAAGTGGCTGGCATTCGCCCCCCTGGGTGACTGCTGGGACAGTGATATCGTCCGGCGCAGCCTAGAGTCAACGCGCGTAGCGCGACAGGTGTTTCGTGGTTACATCCTGGTTGCCTTTTGCCGCCGATTTGCCGCTGGAGCCCCGTACCCTCGTACGCATGACCAGCGACGACACCGTACGGCCCGGCCGTAACCGCTCGATCGACACGTATGCCGCGCTCTCCGCGGAACAGACCGAGGCCGTCCTGCGGCTGCTCGACGAGGCCGCCGCCACCGACGGTCAGCAAGCGGTGTCCGAGCAGGGCCGGTTGCAGTTGCGGGGCGGCGAGCGCGAGGGCGTGTCCCATCTGCTGCTCACCGTGGAGAGCGGCGAGGGCCGCGAACTCGTGGGCTACGCCCAGCTGGAGGACACCGACCCGGTGGAGCCGCCGGCCGCCGAACTGGTCGTGCACCCCGGGCACCGGGGGCAGGGGCACGGGCGGGCCCTGGGCTCCGCGCTGCTGGGCGCCTCCGGCAAGCGGCTGCGGGTGTGGGCGCACGGCGGGCACTCCGCGGCCCGGCATCTCGCCCAGGTGCTGGGGCTGACCCTGTTCCGTGAACTGCGTCAGATGCGGCGCTCGTTGGCCGACTTCGACGCGCCCGAGCCGGTCCTGCCCGAGGGTGTCACGGTCCGTCCCTTCGTCCCCGGCCGGGACGACGCTGCCTGGCTCGCGGTGAACGCCGCCGCTTTCTCGCACCACCCCGAGCAGGGCTCCCTCACCCAGCGGGACCTCGACGACCGCAAGGCCGAGCCGTGGTTCGACCCGGCGGGCTTCTTCCTCGCCTTCCGCGGCGACGAGCTCGTCGGCTTCCACTGGACGAAGGTGCACGCGCAGGAGGGCCTCGGGGAGGTGTACGTCCTCGGTGTGGGCCCCGGCGCCCAGGGCGGCGGACTCGGCAAGTCCCTCACGACGATCGGCCTGCGGCACCTGGCGCAGCGCGGGCTGCCGACGGCGATGCTCTACGTCGACGCGGACAACCTGGCGGCGGTGTCGGTGTACGAACGGCTGGGGTTCGTGACGCACGAGGTGGATCTGATGTACCGGACGGAGACCTGACGGGACCGGCCCGGCTCAGCCCACAGGGGCCGGGTTCTCCGCAGCGACCCGTGCGACGGACTCCCTGACCGTGTCCAGCGCCGCCGCTCGTTCCTCGTCGGTCAGGCGGGCCGGGCCGTAGGTGATCACCGGGTCGAGGACCTCGAAGCCGACGAACTCCAGCATTCCGCGGTGGATGTGGAACAGGAAGTCGTCCATCGGGCCGAAGGCGCCACCGGGCCGGAACGACTCGGCGGGCCCGCCGGTCGTGAACAGCAGCATCGCGCGCTTCCCGGCGAGCGCGGCCTCCCCGAACAGCCCGTGGTCCCCGCCGAAGACCCCGCCCATCACGAAGACCCGGTCCACCCACCCCTTGAGGACGGCGGGCAGCGAGAACCACCACAGCGGGAACGACAGCACGAGCAGGTCCGCGGCGAGCAGCCGGTCGAGATGGGCCCGGACGGCCGCGTCGAGGGTGCCCTCCCGCACCGCGCGCAGCTGCTCGGCCTGCGGCTTGAACGGGCCGTGCACCGGCGCGAACTCCTCGCGGGCGAGGGCCGGGGCCCAGCCGTCGGCGTAGAGGTCGAGGACGTCGACGCGGTATCCGGCCTCGCGCAGGGACTCGGCCGTGGCGGTCATCTGGGCGGTGCTGAACGAGTGGGGCTCGGGGTGGGCGTGGACGATCAGCGCGGTACGCGCGGCGGAGAAGGTCGACATGATGAGATCATATCGACGTATCGCGATTCGTCAATCTGTGTAGGGGGTGGCTCGGCTCAGAGGCTGGTGCCGATCTCCCGTGCCAGCCGCGCCACCCGCTCCTCGTCACGCCGGTAGTGGGTCCACTTGCCCACCCGGGTGGGGCGCACGAGTCCGGCACGCTCGAGCGTGCTCATGTAGCTGGAGACCGTCGACTGCGCGAGTCCCGCCTTCGCCTGGATGTGCGTGACGCACACGCCGACCGAACGGCGGTCCGCGATCGGCTCGTACTCCCCGAAGTGCGCCTCGGGGTCCTTCAGCCACTGCATGATCTGCAGGCGAGCGGGGTTGCCGAGGGCCTTGAACACCTCGATCAGCTCACCCTGGTCCAGTCCCGCCGTCGCGGCCATGCGTCACCCTTCTCGCCCGGGAGCCGGAGAGCCCGACATTCCGACACACCACGATATCTCGATGCCGGATCCGCGCTATTCCGCGGCGAGGGCCGGATCCTCCGGCGGCGGCAGCGGCGCTCCGGGCAGTCGTACCGTCGCCACCGTGCCCCCGCCCTCGGCCCGGGACAGCGACACCTCGCCCCCGGCCTGCTGCACCGTCCGCGCCACGATCGACAGGCCGAGCCCCGAGCCCGGCAGCGCCCGTGCGCTCGGCGAGCGCCAGAAGCGGTCGAAGACGTGCGGGAGTTCGTCGGCGGGGATGCCCGGGCCGTGGTCGCGCACCGTCAGCACACCCCGGGACAGACGCACCTCCACCGTGCCGCCCTCCGGGCTGAACTTCACCGCGTTGTCCAGGATGTTGACCACCGCCCGCTCCAGCGCGGACGGCTCGGCGCGCACGAACCAGGGCTGGACGTCCGCCCTGATCGTCAGCTCCGGGCCCCGCAGCCGCGCCCGCCGCAGCGCCGACTCGACGGTGTCGTGCCAGGCGACGATCTGCGTCCGGCCCGAGTGCTGGCCGGTGTCCGGACGCGACAGCTCCTGGAGGTCGCCGATGAGCGCCGCCAGCTCCGTCATCTGCGCCTTCACCGACGCGAGCAGGGCCTTGCGGTCCGCCTCGGGGATCGGGCGGCCCGTCTCCTCGCTGCGGGTGAGGAGTTCGATGTTGGTACGGAGCGAGGTGAGCGGCGTACGGAGTTCATGGCCGGCGTCCGCGATGAGCTGCTGCTGGAGCTCACGGGAGCTGGCCAGGGCCGAGGTCATCGAGTTGAAGGAGCGGGACAGGCGGGCCACCTCGTCCTCGCTCGCGTCGTCCACGGGGATACGGACGTCCAGGTCCTCCGTGCGGGCCACGTGCTCGACGGCCTCCGTGAGTTTGTCGACCGGGCGCAGACCCGCCCGGGCCACCGTCAGACCGGCCGCCCCGGCGCCCATCACCCCGACGCCGGAGACCAGCAGGAGGATCAGCGCCAGTTCGTTGAGCGTGGACTCCGTTCCCTTCAGGGGCACGGCGATGACCAGGGCGTAGTCGGCGGCCACGCCCTGCTGGAACGGACCGTCCTTGACGACCACGGCCGTGGTCAGCACCCGCACCGAGTTGCCGTCGCTGTCGGTGCCGTTGCGCAGACTGATCTTCGTCGGATCGGGGTTCTTGGCCACGTCCTTGTCGCTGCTCGTGACCTTCACCTGGGGCATGAGATTGCTGAACAGGCAGACCCTGCCGTCGGATCCGACCACCTGGGCGTAGGTCTGCGGCCGCGGCGCCCCGCCGAGGGTGTTCGACGGCTTCTGGGGGCACGTCTTCGTCAGGGCGTCGAAGTCGTCCGCCTGGATCGTGCGGAACGACGACTTCAGGTCCCCGTCCACCTGGTCGTACAACTTCCCCTGCACGATGAACCAGCACGTCACCGACACCGCCGCCACCGCGAACGCCACCGCCGCCGCCACCAGCAGCGCCAGTCGGGACCGGATCGGCAGGGAACGGAACCGGCGTACGACCTTGTTCACTCCGCGCCGCCCTGCCGCAACACGTAGCCGACGCCCCGCACCGTGTGGACGAGGCGGGGCTCACCGCCCGCCTCGGTCTTGCGGCGCAGGTACATCACGTAGACGTCGAGGGAGTTGGACGACGGCTCGAAGTCGAAGCCCCAGACCGCCTTGAGGATCTGTTCCCGGGTCAGCACCTGACGCGGGTGCGCCAGGAACATCTCCAGCAGAGTGAACTCCGTGCGGGTCAGCTCCACCGGGCGGCCGCCCCGCGTGACCTCACGCGTCGCGAGGTCCATGCGCAGGTCGGCGAAGGTGAGGGCGTCCTCGTCGGCCGGGCTGCCCGCGCCCACCGCGGCCGCGTAGGAGCTGCGGCGCAGCAGGGCGCGGATCCGGGCGAAGAGTTCGTCGAGCTCGAAGGGCTTGACCAGGTAGTCGTCGGCCCCTGCGTCCAGTCCGGTCACCCGGTCCCCGACCGTGTCGCGGGCGGTGAGCATCAGGATGGGTGTGGTGTCGCCGGTGGCGCGGATGCGGCGGGCGGCGGTCAGGCCGTCCATGCGGGGCATCTGGATGTCGAGGACGACCAGGTCGGGCCGGTAGGCCGCGGCCTTGTCCAGGGCGTCCGCGCCGTCGACGGCGACCTCGGTGCCGTACCCCTCGAAGGCGAGGCTGCGCTGGAGTGCTTCGCGTACGGCCGGCTCGTCGTCGACGATCAGGATGCGCTGGGGGTCACGGTCGCCGTCTGCGGGGCTCATGGGTCGGGGTCCTCGGGGTGGGAAGGGGAGGGGCGGCTGACGCTCTCAGCCTCGCACGGCGGCGGGGGAGCCGGGAGGAGTGTCAGCCGCGTGCGCTGCGGCGCCGGTTCCGCTTGGCGGTGGCGGCCTTACGGGCCGTCCGGGGCGCGGCGGGCGCCACCTCCGGGGCCCGCCCGGCCGGTGCGTGCAGCTCGTACGCCACCGCCAGTGCCACCCGCACTCCCGCCGCGTCGCCGCCCGGCTCCGCGTGCGCGACCTGCTGGATCATCGCCTTGCTCCTGGTTCCTGGTTGCTGGGGTCTCAGTCGGTCGCACCGGCCCGCAGCTTCGCGAGGTCGGCCTTCACGGTGTTGACCGGTATGGCGAAGCCCAGGCCGACGCTGCCCGCGGCGGAGGACGAGGAGGCCGTGCCCGACGGCGCGTACATCGCGGAGTTGATCCCGATGATGTTGCCGTTCATGTCGATCAGCGCGCCGCCGGAGTTGCCCGGGTTGAGGGACGCGTCGGTCTGGAGCGCCTTGTACGTCGTCGTGTCGGAGCCGGTGTCGCCGTTGAACTGCCGCCCGCCGAACTCGAACGGCCACTGGTCACCGCCCTGCCCCTGGCCCTGCCCCCACTGCTGCTGGCCCTGCTCCTCGTCGGTGGGGACCGTGACGTCACGGTCGAGGGCCGAGATGATGCCGCTGGTGACGGTGCCGGACAGTCCCTCGGGGGAGCCGATCGCCACGACCTGGTCGCCGACCTGGAGGCCGGAGGAGTCGCCGAGCGTGGCCGCCTTCATGCCGGAGGCGTTCTCCAGCTTGATCAGCGCCAGGTCCTTCTTGCTGTCGGTGCCGACGACCTTCGCGGTGTACGACTTGCCGTCATTGGTCGTCACCTTGATCTGCGAGGCGCCGGAGACGACGTGGTTGTTGGTGACGATCTCGCCGTCACTCGTGATGATCACTCCGGAGCCGGTGGAGGAACCGGCGTTGGATTCGGCGCTGATCTCGACGATGCTCGGGCTGACCGCCTTGGCGACGCCGGAGACGGTGCCCTTCTGGCTGGACGGCACCACGTTGGTGCTGGTGGAGCTGGAGGTGACGGTGTCGTTGCCGGTCAGCTCCTGGATGCCGTAGGCGGTGCCGCCGCCGATCGCCGCGGCGACGATCGCCACGGCGGCGAGCAGGGCGACCGGGCCCCGGGGCCGCTTCCTCGGAGCCGGAGCCGGAGCCGAAGCCGAAGCCGAGGGGGTCGGAGTCGGAGCCTGTGCCGGGGTGTACGCCGGCGGGGGCGGCCACTCGGGGTTCACCGGGGCCGGCTGCTGACCCTCGTAAGGGTTCTGGTTCTCGCCACTGCGGTGGAAGCTCTCGGTCATGTCTCAGAGCTTGTCGCCCCACCATGAGAGCTTCCTGAGTGCTCCCTGAGAAGCCCGACAGAACCTCGTATGCCCGATATAAAGCCGCCCGGGCAGGGCCCTAGGGGCAGCCGCAGGACTGTCGGACCACCAGGCGCGACGGGAACACCTTCAGCCGCTCCCGGCGCGCCCCCGCCACCCGCAGACCGTCGTCGAGGACGAGGTCCACCGCCGCGCGGGCCATCGCCGAGCGGTCGGAGGCGATCGTCGTCATGGGCGGGTCGGCCAGCGCCGCCTCCTTGATGTCGTCGAAGCCGGCCACCGCCAGCTCGCCGGGCACGTCGATGCGCAGTTCGCGCGCCGCGCGCAGCAGGCCGATCGCCTGGTCGTCGGTGGAGCAGAAGATCGCCGGCGGGCGGTCGGGGCCGGAGAGGATCTTCAGGGCCGTCTGGTAGGCGTCGTAGCGGTTGTAGAGGGCCTCGAAGAGGCGGCCCTCCGTGGAGACGCCGGCCTCGTCCATCGCGCGCCGCCAGCCCTCGACGTGGTCGGAGACCGGGTCGCCGACCGCGGGGGTCTCGGCGATGCCGCCCATACAGGCCACGTACTCGTGGCCGTGCTCCAGCAGGTGACGGACGGCGGCCTGGGCGCCGCCCAGGTCGTCGGTGACGACGGCGACGTCGTCCATGGCCTCGGGCCGCTCGTGCAGCAGCACCACCCGGGCGTCCCAGGCCTCGATCTCGGCGGCGGCCTGGTCGTTCAGCGCGTGGCTGACGAGGATCAGGCCCGAGACCCGCATCCCCAGGAAGGCGCGCAGGTAGTGGACCTCGCGCTCGCTCACGTAGTCGGTGTTGCCGACGAGGACCATCTTTCCGCGCTCGGAGGCGGCCTGTTCGACCGCGTGCGCCATCTCCCCGAAGAAGGGCTGGCGCGCGTCCGGGATGATCAGGCCTATGAGGTCCGTACGCCGCGACGCCATCGCCTGGGCGACCCGGTCGGGCCGGTACCCCAGCTCCTTGATCGCGGCGAGGACACGCTCGCGCGTGGCCGGGGCGACCGGCCGGGGTCCGTTGTTGATGACATAACTGACCACGGCAGTGGAAGTCCCTGCCAGTCTTGCCACATCATCCCGAGTCACCTTTGCCACGCGCGGAGTCTACGCGGATATACCGGCTCTGGGCAGGGCGGAAAGGAGCTTCCGTAGGATTTCCCGGCGATATTGAGATTACCGTTCGATCCTCATGCCGTGTTTTCGTGTCTCCTTAAGCCTTGAGGCGGGATTCCTCGGCGTCCGGGGCGGCCGACTCGTCCGCGTCCTCCCGCTTCGCCTTGGCGGCCTTGGCCTTCGCCTCCTCGGCGGCGCGCTCCACCTTCTCCGGCGTAACGAATCGATAACCGACGTTCCGGACGGTGCCGATCAGCGACTCGTGCTCGGGCCCAAGTTTGGCGCGCAGGCGCCGTACGTGCACGTCGACCGTGCGCGTACCGCCGAAGTAGTCATAGCCCCAGACCTCCTGGAGCAGTTGGGCGCGGGTGAAGACACGGCCGGGGTGCTGCGCGAGGTACTTCAGGAGTTCGAACTCCTTGAAGGTGAGGTCGAGGACGCGGCCCTTGAGCTTGGCCGAGTACGTCGCCTCGTCGACCGACAGGTCGCCGTTGCGGATCTCCATGGGGGAGTCGTCGCTGACGATCTGCTGCCGGCCCATGGCCAGCCGCAGTCGGGCCTCGACCTCCGCGGGTCCCGCGGTGTCGAGGAGGACGTCGTCGATGCCCCAGTCCGCAGTGACGGCGGCGAGACCGCCTTCGGTGACGACGAGGACGAGCGGGCAGCCGGGCCCGGTCGAGCGCAGCAGCTGGCACAGGCTGCGGACCTGTGGCAGGTCGCGCCTGCCGTCGACGAGGATGACGTCGGCACCCGGGGTGTCGACGAGCGCGGGGCCCTCCGCGGGGGCCACTCGCACGTTGTGCAGGAGCAGGCCGAGAGCGGGGAGCACCTCCGTCGACGGCTGGAGGGCGTTGGTCAGGAGCAGCAGAGAACTCATACGTCTGGTTCCTCCTCGGTCCCTGCGAGGACGTTTGTTGGCAACAGCACAGCTCTGCGATCCCGAAGGCCCCGTACACCTGCGGTTTCCCGCTTCGTATACAACGCTTCCGAAAGCACAAAAGGACCCGGGGGCTACGTTGCCCGAGTCCTCTGCCCAGCAGAATAGCCCACATGAGCTCTGGACCGGCAGGTCATGTGGCGCGATCCACGGTTCGTCCGCACTGTGAGACGACTGGGAGAACGCCTGTGCGGACACCTTTGCGGACTTTTCTGCGCGCCTCCGACGGCGTGACGATCGACGCCGTATACGACCCGGGCACCGTCGTGCGCGACGCCTCCCGGACATCTGCCGATCACCCCGTGTTCGTCGTCGCCCACGGTTTCACCGGCGCGGTGGACCGGCCGCACGTACGGCGCGTGGCGCAGGCCTTCGCCCGGTACGGGGCCGTCGTCACGTTCTCCTTCCGGGGGCACGGGGCGTCCGGCGGGCGGTCCACGGTCGGGGACCGGGAGGTGCTCGACCTGGCGGCGGCGGTGCGGTGGGCGCGGGAACTGGGGCACGCGCGCGTGGGCACGGTCGGGTTCTCCATGGGCGGCTCGGTGGCGCTGCGGCACGCGGCGCTGCACCCGCAGGACACGGACGCGGTGGTCTCCGTCAGCGCCCCGGCCCGCTGGTACTACCGCGGCACCGCCCCCATGCGGCGGCTGCACTGGCTGGTGACGCGGCCCGAGGGGCGGATGGTGGGCCGGTACGGCTTCGGTACGCGGATCCACCACCGGGACTGGGACCCGGTCCCGCTCTCGCCGGTGCAGGCGGTCCCGAGGATCGCACCGACCCCGCTGCTGATCGTGCACGGCGACGCCGACGGCTACTTTCCCCTCGACCATCCGCGGATGCTGGCCGCGGCCGCCGGTGACCAGGGCGAACTGTGGCTGGAGCCGGGCATGGGGCATGCCGAGCACGCGGCGAGCGAGGAGCTGCTGGACCGGATCGCGGCGTGGGTCGTCGGCCGGGCGGGCTAGCCTGACGGGGTCCACCGTCAGGTGAGTCCCTTGTGACTGTGCGATTGAGGAAGCAGATGCCAAAGGTCACGGTGCGCTACTGGGCCGCCGCCAAGGCCGCGGCCGGGGTGGCCGAGGAGCCGTACGAGGCGGCCACGCTCGCCGAGGCGCTCGACGGGGTGCGCGGGCGGCACCCCGGTGAGCTGGAGCGTGTGCTGCGGCGCTGCTCGTTCCTCGTCGACGGTGACCCCGTGGGCACCCGTGGACATGAGACGGTACGGCTGGCCGACGGCGGCACGGTCGAGGTGCTCCCGCCGTTCGCAGGAGGGTGACGATGACCGACCAGCCGTATGGGAACGGCGGACCGCACGAGGGGTACGGGCCGAACCAGGCGTATCCCCAGCAGGCGTATCCGAACCAGGCTTATCCGAACCAGGCGTACCCCGACCAGGGCTACCAGCAGCCGTACGAGGATCCGTACGCCGCTCAGCAGTACACGCAGCAGTGGCAGGGGCAGACCTGGGAGACGCAGACGCACCAGCCGGTGTCCGCACCGGTGACGTCGGCGGAGGAGACGGCGTACCTGCCGCCGCAGGGATACGCGGCTCCGCCCGCCGGTGAACCGGCTGCTGCTGCTGCCGCTGCCGCTCCCGCCCCCGATTCCGAGTACGGCCCCGCCACTGTCGGCGGGAACGCGCGGATCACGGACGCTCAGCGGGCGCGCGCGGAGGGGCGCTCGCCGATCATCGAGCCCGGGATGCAGCCTGCCGCGCTCACGGCGCTGCTGGGCCTGCTGCTCGCGGGCGCGGCGGCGGTCGGGACGTACGCGCTCCTGGTGCCGCTCGTCGCCCTCCAGGCCGTCACGGCGGCGGGCTGGTTCCGGCTGAACGGGATGTGGCCGGCCCGGCAGGGCATCGCGCTGGGCTTCGCCGGGGCGCTGGCCGCGGACGCGGCGCTGCTGGTGTCGGGCCGCTCGCCCGCCGCGATCCTGGGCACGCTCGGGGTGTGGGTGCTGCTGGCGCTGGTCCTGCAACTGCGGTCGCACGCCGACCCGGACGAGCGGATGTACGGCCTGATGGCGACGGTCGCGGCGTCGGCGCTGGCGATCGTCGCGGGCGGCTACCTGGCGGCGGACGCGGACGCGGTGACCGTGGGCGCGGTCGGCGTGGCGGTCGCGATCCTGGCCCGTGCCCTGCCGCTGCCGACTCCGGCGTCGGTGGTGGTGGCACTGCTCGCGGGCGCCGGAGCGGGCATCGCGGCCGGCGCCCTGACGGACCTGGGCACCCCGGCCGCCCTCCTCGGCGCGGGCGCCGCGGCCTGCGCCCTGATCGGCCACCGGGTCGCCAGCTACGACTACCCGTCCCGCTTCGTCCACTTCACAGCAGGCGTAGCCCTCCCCCTGGCAGCGGCAGCCCCGGCGGTCTACCTCCTGGGCAGGGCACTGGCCTAGCTGCGGGCAGTCGTGCCGCTGGGGCGATGGGGGCCCCCTGCTCGAGCGAAGCCGAGAGCTTGGGGGAGGGTGGGCGATGGGGGTACCCCCTGCTCGAGCGAAGCCGAGAGCTTGGGGGAGGCACCCCGCAGCGCCGGGCTGCGCAACCCCCGTCCCCAGCCCCAACGCCGAGCACCGCGCTGTCACAGATGATCGACAATCCCGACCCCCCACCCCCCACAGGGTTACCCTCACGCAAGGGACGGCCACCGGGTCGTCGAACACCGAACCGGTGGGGGAAACACCGCATGCGCGCACTGCGAATACTGCTGATCGTCGTCGTGATCCTGGGCGGACTCTTCGTCATCGCCGACCGCGTCGCCGTCAACTTCGCCGAGGACGAGGCCGCGGACCGCCTGAAGACCACCGAGAACCTGGCCAGCACCCCGGACGTGTCCATCAAGGGCTTCCCGTTCCTTACCCAGGTCGCCGGCGGTTCCCTCGACGACATCCAGGTCGGCATCCAGAACTACGAGGCCGCCGCGGGCAACGGCGACAGCGCCCAGAAGATCCGTATCGACGACCTCCGCGCCGACATGAAGGGCGTCGAGTTCTCCGGCGACTACAGCTCCGCCACCGCCACCAGCGCCACCGGCACCGCGACCATCGCCTACGACGAGCTGCTGAAGACCGCGAAGTCGGAGCCCACCCAGGTCGCCCCGGGCGTCACCGCCAACGTCGTCGGCCTCTCCGACGGCGGAAACGGCAAGATCAAGGTCACCGTCGAGGCCACGGTCCTCGGCACCAAGCTGCCGGAACCGGTCTCCGTGCTCAGCACGGTCACGGTCGTCGACGGCACCGTGCGCGTGAAGGCCGACGGCCTGCCCAAGTTCGGCGGTGTCGACATCGCCGAGAACCGCGTCCGGGCGATCACCGACTTCCAGCAGAAGATCGACGGGCTGCCCGGCGGCATCGAGCTGGACAAGGTTCAGGCCGCGCCGGACGGCGTGGAGATCACGGTGAAGGGTTCCAACGTCCGCCTGGCCGGGTAGGAAGGCGCAAGGCGGCGGACCAGCGGTGTCCGGTGGGCGAGACAACGGCGTCCGCAGCTCAGATGTGACGGCCGACGCGTTCGGTCACGTTCCTCGTCCTGAGCCCCCGCATACCCGTCTGATCCCACATCGCGGATCATCCCGTCTCAATATGCGACACAACGGTGACACGTGCGCCTGACCGTCCCTACGATCGACACCATGCAGTGTCAGACGAGCGTCCTCCGTACGCGGGGACAGGCGGACTTCACGAAGCGGCGGGCAGTAGACCTGTGCCGCGTCGCCGCCATGCTCTGTCGCACCTTCTGAGCGACCGCGTCGGCCCTCGCGTCGCCGCGCGCATCCCCGCCGCCCTGCATCAAGGGCATCCGTGCGCCGCCCTGCCCTGGGCGCGTGCCATCGACATCTCGTATGCCCCGCCGTAACTGCCCCGGAGGAGAAGAGCATGAGCCGCAGCGACGTCCTGGTCGACGCCGACTGGCTTCAGGAGCACCTGGACGACCCGACCCTCGCGATCGTCGAGGTCGACGAGGACACGTCCGCGTACGACAAGAACCACATCAAGAACGCGATCCGCATCGACTGGACCAAGGACCTCCAGGACCCGGTCCGCCGTGACTTCGTCGACCAGGAGGGCTTCGAGAAGCTCCTGTCCGACAAGGGCATCGCGAACGACCACACGGTGGTGCTGTACGGCGGTAACAACAACTGGTTCGCCTCGTACGCGTACTGGTACTTCAAGCTGTACGGCCACGAGAACGTCAAGCTCCTCGACGGCGGCCGCAAGAAGTGGGAGCTCGACGCCCGCGAGCTGGTCGACGGCGACGAGGTGCCGGAGCGCCCGAAGACGGACTACAAGGCCAAGCCCCAGGACACGTCCATCCGCGCCTTCCGCGACGACGTCGTGGCCGCCATCGGTTCGCAGAACCTCGTCGACGTGCGCTCGCCCGACGAGTTCTCCGGCAAGCTGCTCGCCCCGGCCCACCTGCCGCAGGAGCAGTCCCAGCGCCCCGGCCACGTGCCGAGCGCCCGGAACATCCCGTGGTCCAAGAACGCCAACGACGACGGCACCTTCAAGTCGGACGACGAGCTCAAGGAGCTCTACACCGAGGAGAGCGTCGACCTGGCCAAGGACACCATCGCCTACTGCCGCATCGGTGAGCGCTCCGCGCTGACCTGGTTCGTGCTGCACGAGCTGCTCGGCGTGGAGAACGTCAAGAACTACGACGGCTCCTGGACCGAGTACGGCTCCCTGGTGGGCGTGCCGATCGAGCTCGGCGCCAACAAGTAAGACCTCCCGACCGACCTCTCATCACCCCCTTCAGGAGAACGACATGTGTGGAGCGAAGGCCGGCGGCCCCGACGCCTCGACGATCAAGCCCGGTGAGACCACGATCCAGGGTCAGGTGACCAAGGACGGCGAGCCCGTGGTGGGCTACGTCCGTCTGCTGGACTCGACCGGCGAGTTCACGGCCGAGGTGCCGACCTCGGCGACCGGACAGTTCCGCTTCTACGCGGCCGAGGGCACCTGGACCGTCCGTGCCCTCGTGCCCGGCGCCACCGCCGACCGCACGGTCGTCGCCCAGCAGGGTGGACTGGCGGAGGTCGCGATCGCCGTCTGACGGCGAGCGACCAGTAGGGGCCGCACCCCCCGGGTTGGACACCTGGGGTGCGGCCCTTCGGCGTGCCCGGACCTACGCTGGACATATGTACGCACGACGCCGACGCACGTACTTCGCGATGATGGGCGGCTGCATCGGGCTGTTCGTCCTGGCCTGGGGTGTCGTGCGGCTGTGGTCGATCCCCGTGGCCGTCGGGATGTGCGTCGTCGCCATGGTCATCCCGCCCCTCGCGGCGATGGTCGCGAACCGCCGGGGCCCCGACGACCGCTGGTGGGACGACCCGTCCGGCGACCCCCAGTCCGACGAGTGGTGGGACGAACTGGACGGCAAGAAGCGGCCGAGGTGACCGGCGTCTTCTCCCGTCCGGCGGGTATCCCGGCCCCATGAGACTGACAGCGGCGACCCTGGACGCGCCGGACGCCCGCGCACTGGCGGACTTCTATCTGCGGCTGCTGCCCGGCTGGCGGGTGTGGCGCGGGGAGGACGGGCCGGACTGGGTGCACATCCGGCCGCCCGACGGAGGCACGGGGCTGTCCTTCCAGACGGAACCGGCCTACCGCCCGCCGCTCTGGCCGAGCGCGCCGGACCGGCAGCAGATGATGATGCACCTCGACATCGAGGTCGACGACCTGGCGGCGGAGACGGCCCGTGCGGTCGCCGAGGGGGCGCGGCTCGCCGCGTTCCAGCCACAGGGCGACGTACGGGTCCTCCTGGACCCGGCGGGCCACCCCTTCTGCCTCTACACCGAGAGGGACCGGCAGGCTCAGTAGACGAGCGCCTGGGTGTCGTCCGCCAGGGACTCCTGGACGAAGACCTGCGCGCCCGCGATGCGCACGCCCTCGATGACGTCCTTCTCCGTGATCTCCCGGCGGGCCGCGCACTGGGTGCACAGGGTGATGCGGCCGGCCGCCATGATGGACTCGATCAGATCGGGCAGCGGGGCCGCGTGCGGCAGCTCGAACTCGGCCGCCCGGCCGGGCAGCGCGAACCAGGCGGACTCGCCGGTCAGCCACAGGGAGACGTCGACACCACTGGCCACGGCCACCGCCGCCACCGTGAACGCCTGCGAGCACCGCTCGGGGGCGTCGGCCCCCGCCGTCACCTTGATCACCAGCTTCTTCGCCATAGCCGGAATCGTAGTGCCGGAAGCGCCCGCGTAAGCTGGGGCCGGCCCTGTGCACACATCCGCACCCCGCTCAAGGAGCACCCCGTGGAGCTTTTCTTCGAAATCCTGTTGGTCCTGGTCGCCGTCGGCGTCATCGCCTTCGCCGGACTGACCGTGAAGAAGCTGTACCAGGGCCAGCGCTGACCCACGTCTAGGAAGTTCCCATGATCGAGATCCCGTCCGACCTCCACAAGGACCTCGTCCCGCTCGCCTTCCTGCTCGGCAACTGGGCGGGTGCCGGCGTGCACGACTTCCCCGGCTCCGAGAAGTGCAACTTCGGGCAGGAGGTCACGTTCACCCACGACGGCCGGGACTTCCTGGAGTACCACTCCCACTCCTGGGTCCTGGACAACGACGGCAACAAGGTCCGGCCGCTGGAGTCCGAGCACGGCTTCTGGCGGATCGACGCCGAGCGCAAGGTCGAGGTGACGATGACCCGCGACGACGGCGTCATCGAGATCTGGTACGGCGAGCTGGCCGACCAGAAGCCGCAGATCGACCTGGTGACGGACGCCGTGGCCCGGACGGCCGCCTCCCAGCCCTACAGCGGCGGCAAGCGGCTCTACGGCTACGTCAAGAGCGACCTGATGTGGGTCGGCGAGAAGCAGACCCCCGAGGTCGAGCTGCGCCCCTACATGTCGGCCCATCTGAAGAAGGTCGTCACCCCGGAGGACGTCGAGCGCTGGGCCAAGGCCCTGCCCGACGACATGCCGGACGACGGCATCGCTTTCTTCAAGTAGTCCTAGACTCAGGGGTGTGGTGAGCACCGACTGGAAGAGCGATCTGCGGCAGCGCGGCTACCGGCTGACCCCGCAGCGGCAACTCGTGCTCGAAGCCGTGGACACCCTGGAGCACGCGACCCCCGACGACATCCTCGCGGAAGTGCGGAAGACGGCGTCGGGGGTCAACATTTCCACGGTGTACCGGACGCTGGAGCTCCTGGAGGAGCTCGGGCTGGTCAGCCACGCGCATCTGGGGCACGGGGCGCCGACGTACCACCTCGCGGACCGGCACCACCACCTCCACCTGGTGTGCCGCGACTGCCAGAACGTCATCGAGGCGGACGTCTCCGTGGCCGCCGAGTTCACCGCCAAGCTGCGCCAGACGTTCGGCTTCGACACCGACATGAAGCACTTCGCGATCTTCGGCCGGTGCGAGGACTGCGCGCTCAAGGCTTCAACTACCGAGTCGTAGGCTTAGAAGTATGAAGAGCCCCCTGCTGACCCTGCCCGGCGCCGTCCCCGCCGAGGGCGCGGACGAAGGCGTCGCGGCCCACTACGGCGACCTGTTCCGGGAGCAGCGCGCCCTCGCCGACGGCACCGGCTTCGTGGACCTCTCGCACCGCGGAGTCGTCGCCGTCACCGGCGACGACCGGCTCACCTGGCTGCACCTGCTGCTCACCCAGCACGTCAGCGAGCTCCCGGTGGGCCGTGCGACCGAGGCGCTGATCCTCTCCGCGAACGGCCACATCGAGCACGCGCTGTACCTCGTCGACGACGGTGAGACGGTCTGGGCCCATGTGGAGCCGGGCACCCAGGAGGCGCTGATCGCGTACCTGGAGTCGATGAAGTTCTTCTACAAGGTCGAGGTCGCCGACCGGACGGCCGACACCGCGGTGGTGCACCTGCCGGCCGGCTCGATCGCCGACGTCCCGGAGAGTGTCGTCGTACGGGAGACGCCGTACGGCCGTGACCTGTTCCTGCCGCGCGCCGACCTGGAGGCGTTCGCCGAGCAGGCCGGGCCGCCCGCCGGGATCCTGGCCCACGAGGCGCTGCGCGTGGAGCAGCACCGTCCCCGGCTCGGTTTCGAGACCGACCACCGCACGATCCCGCACGAGCTGGGCTGGATCGGCTCGGCGGTGCACCTGCAGAAGGGCTGCTACCGGGGCCAGGAGACGGTCGCCCGGGTGCAGAACCTGGGCAAGCCGCCGCGCCGGCTGGTCTTCCTGCACCTGGACGGCAGCGAGGTCCACCTGCCGGGCGCCGGCACCGAGGTCCGGCTCGCGGACGACGGCCCCGACGGCCGGAAGATCGGCTTCATCACGACCTCCGCTCGCCACCACGAGCTCGGCCCGGTCGCCCTCGCCCTGGTGAAGCGGAACGTGGCCGTGGACGCGCCCCTGGTCGCCGGCGACACGGCCGCCGCCCAGGAAGTCGTCGTCGAGCCGTAAAGCCTCCGCCGTGGGGCTTTGACGCTTGTAGACCTTTCGGGTCAGATTTCGATCTGCACGGTGAACGGGCCGTCGTTCGTGAGCGATACCCTCATCGCCGCGCCGAAGCGGCCCGTCGCCACCGTCGCACCGAGCGAGCGCAGTTGGGCAACCACCTCGTCGACGAGCGGTTCGGCGACGTCACCGGGGGCGGCGGCGTTCCAGGTGGGGCGGCGGCCCTTGCGGGCGTCGCCGTAGAGCGTGAACTGGCTGATCACCAGGAGCGGGGCGTCGACGTCGCTGCACGACTTCTCGTCGTGCAGCATGCGGATCGACCAGAGCTTGCGGGCCAGCTGGGCCGCCTTCTCCTTGGTGTCCTCGTGGGTCACGCCGACCAGGACGCACAGCCCCTCGCCCTCGATCGCGCCCACGGTCTCGCCGTCCACGACGACGCTCGCGCCGTCCACCCTCTGCACCACTGCTCGCATACATCCATCATGCAGGGCGGTGACCGCGGGGCCGCGGGCGGTTCGCGCATGGCACGAACGGGTGGTTTGCATCGGGCGCCAACGGACCGCGCTGGGACGTATTTTGCTGCCTATCCGCCCATCTGGGGTCTATCGGGGGCACTCGTTCCCATAGCGGCCACTTGGGGTGGCACGATGCTTTCACGCACCGGTCGAGGGGACGGTTGAGGCACATGAGCACATCAAGCACCGGGCAGCAGTCGGGGGCTGTCTGGTCGGCGTACACGGGGATCGCGGCGACGGAGTACCACCGGCCGCCCACACAGCGCACCGACAGCCCGCGGCTGCCGTCGGACGCTCCCGGGGACGGGGCGGCCGCGCGGAGCCTGCCCGAGCTGCGCACCCTGCGCCGCGAGGCCCAGCGCGACGAGGCCGACCTCAGCTACGTACGGCGGCTGCTCCAGGGACGGATCGACATCCTGCGGGCCGAGCTGGCGCGACGTACCCCGGCGGAACCGGTCTCCGTCGACGTGCCCGCGGAGGCGTCCGTGGTCGAGCGGCTGGCGGAGATCCTGCGGGACGCCCCCGCCCGCAACCGCTCCTCCGCCCGGCACGTGACCCTGGGCACACCGCAGGGCGAGGAGTACCGGCGGCTGGCCTCGGAGATGCTCTCCGAGGTCGAGCTGTCCGATCTCCAGGCGCGCACGGACGAGGAGCTGACCACCGCGATGGGACGGCTCGTGCGCTACGAGCAGCAGGTCTCCCGGCGGCGGCAGCGGCTCCAGCGCACGGCCGACGAGTGCAGCGCGGAGATCACCCGCCGGTACCGCGAGGGCGAGGCGCAGGTCGACGACCTGCTGGTGTGAGCCGCCCCCCCGGGGTGGGGAGGGCCGGTGCGCGGAAATCCGCGCGACACCGACCGGCCCTCCGCCTAGCGTGAGTCCATGACCCCCACGCCCCGAGCCGACGGCATCGGCATACGCCCGATCACCGAAGCCGAGTTCGGCGACTGGCTGCGTGCCGTGAACACCGGTTTCCTGCGGGCGCCGGCCGTCTCCGAGGAGGAGCGCGAGGAGCGTCGCCGCCGGAGGTTCGTGCCGGGCCGCTACCTCGGAGCCTTCGACGGGGGACGGTGTGTGGCGACGTTCCGGTCCTTCGACCAGGAACTGACGGTCGTGGGCGGGGCGACCGTCCCGGCCGACGCCGTCTCGGGCGTCACCGTCCACGCCACCCACCGCCGCCGCGGGCTGCTCAGCGGCATGATGGCGCGGGACCTGGCGGCCGCGAAGGAGCGGGGGGACGTCGTCGCGACGCTGATCGCCGCCGAGTACCCGATCTACGGCCGGTACGGCTTCGGGCCGGCGACCTGGACGGCCGAGTGGACGGTCGACGTGCCGCGGACCGGTCTCGACGCCCGCTGGGCGGGCCCGGCGGACGGCGGGAGGATCGACCTGGTGGACGGCGAGGAGGTCCGCAAGCTCGGCCCCGAACTGCACGACCGGCTGCGCCGTACCCAGCCGGGTGCGATCGACCGCGACGAGCTGTGGTGGCGCCTGGAGACCGGCGCCGTGCGGTTCGACCCGTCGTGGGAGCAGCCCTTCTTCGCCGTGTACCGCTCGGCGTCCGGCGAGGTCGAGGGCCTGGCCGCGTACAAGGTGGACGACAACTGGGGTGACGCCAAGCAGCCGTTGAACACCGCGACCGTGAACTGGCTGACCGGCGTGACACCGGCCGCGGAGCGGGCCCTGTGGCAGTACCTCTGCTCGATCGACTGGGTCGTGAAGGTGAAGAGCGGCTATCGGGCGCCGGACGACCTGCTCCCGCACCTCCTGCCCGACCCGAGGGCGGCCAGGATCACGTCGCTGGCGGACTGGCTGTGGGTGCGGATCCTGGATGTCGAACGGGCCCTGGAGGCGCGGACGTACGAGGGGGAGGGCACGCTGGTGCTGGAGGTCGCCGGGGTGGACGGGCTGACCGGCGGGCGCTACCGCCTGGACGCCTCTGCCGACGGGGCGTCCTGCACGCCGACCACCGAGAGCGCGGACGTCGCGGTGGGACTGGGCGACCTGGGGGCGCTGTATCTGGGGGACGAGTCGGCGGTGCGGCTGGCCGCGCTGGGCAGGGTCCGGGAAGAACGAGCGGGCGCCGCCCGGAAGGCCGACGCCCTGCTGCGTACGTCCAGGCGGCCTTGGTGCCCGGACATGTTCTGAACCGCTCCCTCCTGCCGACGACGGGGACCCGCATCCGTAGCGAGCTGTTCTGTTGTGGTTGTGGTGCGGTGCTGCTCTGGTCGAGCGGGGCTCCCGGCTCCCCTCCGGAAGGGAGTCCCGTGGGTGGATGGCCAACCTCCTGAAGAGCTGACCATGTCGCTCAAGTTGGCGACCAACTTCTCTGTACTTATCTCCGCTTGGAAGCGGCTCATAACCACCCTGCCCTGAACTGCCCAAAGATGGCGGGAAGTTGTACCGTGCAGATGTGGACCCGGAACACGCCTCCGTCACTGGACGGAAGAGGTCGCAACGGCCACAGAGAACACATCGCGAGGTGGCCGAAGAGCTGCGCGCCCGGATCAGGTCAGGAGCGCTGCGGCCGGGTGAACGCATGCCCACCCAGGCCCAGCTGGCTCACGAGTTCGGCGTCGAGCGCGGTGCCGTGCGTCAGGCGCTGCGCATCCTCCAGTCCGAGCGGCTGCTCACCAATGTGTCCAAGGGTGCCCCGGCGACCGTCGCCGCCGACCTCACCCGGGCGCTGACCGGCCCGGAAGCGCCGCCGCTGCCGACGACCGTGGCCCTCGCGCCCCGGATCGCGGAGGCGTTCGCGGCGGAGCACGTCGAGATCGACGCCGTGTGCCTGACCTCCATCTCCCTCACGCTCGCCATCGGTGAGCCACTGCGGCAGATCCACGCCGGGCGGCTGAAACCGGCCAAGGTCGATGTCCGTGTCCTGCTGCCCAGCCGGGACATCGACCTCGCCTTCCCGGTGCCGGTCGAGGGGCGCCGCGACGACTGGGTGCACGAGCGATGGGTCGCGATGCGCAACGCCCAGGGGCAGGTGCTGGAGCACAACCTGCTGGCCCTGCGCGCCACGCACGGCATCGACGTACAGGTCACGTTCCGCGCGCTGCCCTTCACGCCGCCGGTGAAGCTCTACCTCCTCAACGGCGCGGAGGCGCTGTTCGCTTACTACACGCTGGCCCGAAGGGAGACCGAGATCGACCACGAGCACCTGGAGATGTACGACGCCCAGGGCACGCGGTCGATGCTGTTCTCCTTCCGGCAGGGTCCGGGCCTGCGCGACACGACGTTCGTGGAGCAGTCCCACCTGTGGTTCAACGCGCTGTGGGAGACGATCAGTTCGGAGCTGGTGCTGACGGGCTGACTCAGCGGGCGGGTCCCGTCATCAGCAGGGCGAGCACGACCGCTCCGGCGGAGCTGACCGCCGGGCTCTTGGCCTTGATGCCCACGGTGAGCAGGAGCAGGCCGACGATGCCGACCGGGCCGTACTTCCACTGGACGAGCTGCTCGAAGGCGACGACGAAGGCGGCGGAGAGGAGAGCGAGGGTGGGCATCGGGGTTCCCCCTTCGGAAGTTCGGAAGCAAAACTTCCGCCAACTCCGAGAAGTTGGCAACCAACTCTGATTAAGTTGTCCCCACTTGGCTACTGGTTATAAACAACTTTCAAACAACTCCCGTCAGATGGATCAGAGTTGTAGCGTTCGGTCGTGGCCCAGCAGACGGTGGGGAGAGCGTGGCGGAGAACGTGGCAGTGAACGGCAGCAGAAGGCTCACGCCCCAGGAGATCGCCGACCGCCTGCGGGAACGCATCCGCTCCGGTGAGCTGAGGCCCGGGGACCGGCTGCCCACCCAGGCCGAACTCGCGGAGGAGTTCGGTGTGGAACGCGGCACCGTACGCCAGGCCGTGCGGGCACTCCAGGAGGACGGCCTCCTCACCAATGTCAGCAAGGGCAGCCCGCCGCGGATCGCGGAACCGACGCCGGCGCGGGGGGAGCCGCAGCCGACGATGGTGGGGCTGGCGCCCCGGCTGACCGAGGCGTTCTCGGCCCGGCGCGTGCGGGTCGACGTCGTCTGCCACACCGCGGAGACGCTGATGGTCGCCATCGGCGAGCCGCTCCGCCTGATCCACGAGGGCCGCCTCCACCCCGAGTCGATCGATGTCCGCATCCTCGTCCCCTCCCGGGACATCGAGCTGGCCTTCCCCGTCCCCGTGGAGGCCCACGGCGACGACAACCCCGTCCACCAGCGCTGGCTGTCCATGCGCAACGCCCAGGGCCAGGTCCTCCAGCACAACCTGCTGGCCCTGCGCTCCACCCACGGCATGGACGTACGCGTCCGCTTCCGCGCGCTGCCCTTCACCCCGCCGGTGAAGCTGTACCTCCTCAACCAGGAGGAGGCGCTGATCGGCTACTACATGCTCACCAGGCGCGCGGAGGAGTGGGGCAGCCAGACCCTGGACATGTACGACGTCCTCGGCTCCCAGTCCCTGCTGTTCTCCTTCGTGAAACGGGCGGGTCAGCGGGACGCGGCGTTCGTGAAGGAATCCCAGAAGTGGTTCGACGCCCTCTGGGAAACCATCACGACGGACCTGACACTCTCCTAGTGACCTCTGATACGACGCGGACTGGTGCGGTGACGGCACCGGCCGGGGAACTGCGCGAACTGCTCGCTCCCGTTCGATACGTCCTCTGGGATCTCGACGGGCCGATCTGCCGGCTGTTCGCCGGCCACCCGGCGGCCGGTGTGGCACGGGAGCTGGTGAACCTGATACAGCAGCGCGGTCTGGGCGGACTGCTGAGGGAGGAGGAACGTCTCGACCCGGATCCGCAGGCCGTGCTGCTCGGCGTCAACAAGCGGCATCCGGAGAGCGACCTGATCACCCTGCTCGAGGAGTGGCTCACCCAGCAGGAGCTGACGGCCGTGCCCGGCGCGATGCCCACGCCGTACGTGGACCCGCTCATCAGGACCTGGTCGGCCCTGGGGGCCAGGTTCGCCATCACCACGAACAACTCGGCACTCGCGGCGGCGGCCTACGTGGAGAGCCGGGGCCTCAAGGCGTGCTTCCCCTACATCTACGGGCGCACCAAGGACCTCGACCAGATGAAGCCCCACCCGCACTGCCTGTCCCAGGCCCTCAAGGCGCTCGGAGCGGACCCGTCACACGCCCTCATGCTCGGCGACGCCGGCACGGACTACGAGGCGGCGCAGAAGCTGGGCGTCCCCTTCCTCGGCTACGCCCGCAACCAGCGCCAACTGGACCGGCTGGTGGCCGTCGGCGTGGAGCCGTCGCACATCGTCCGCTCCATGGAGGAAGTCCTGATCACCCTGCGGGGGGCGTAATCGCACAAGTACCCGACTGTCACGGTTACCTCATTGAGACCACCGATCACCGGACTCGAGTCGTGTGGGCACCGGCGCGCCGCTAGGCTCTGCAACACTTTCCAGAGCCTCGCACTTTGATCCAGGAGCAGCCGGTGCACCCGCAGCCGGTTTCCCCACCTCCCCCGGGGAGGGCCCCCGCGCACGATCCTTACGGGGAGTTCGTGCGGCGGGCGACGACAGACGGCGTGATGTACGACGGCCATCACAACCGGAACTTCGTGTTGCCCCTGACCGAGCCCATGGCCCGGTACGTGGGACGCGAGACGGGCACCCCGGCGATAGTGCGGCTGCGGACCCTCGACGCCCTGCCCGTGGTGATCCGGACCTGGAGGGAACCCGACGTGCTCCGGGCCATCCGCGGCGCGCTGCCCAGGGCACCGGAATGCCTGGCCAGGCGGAACGGTTCAGCGGTCCACAGCTATGTGGAGGGCGTTCCGCTCTCCAGCGTCAGCAAGGACGGCGAACCGGTCGAACGCCCCCTCATCACGTCACTGATGCGGACGGTCGCCCACATGGCACAGGTCCGCAAGGAGACCCTGCCGCCGGTGCCGGGCGTACGGACGGGCGGCGACAAGGACAGCCGCGGCTTCCTGCGCACCCTCGTCCAGCAGGCCGACCGCCAGGTCCGGCAGCCCAACTGGAACGAGTTCGGCGGGCTGTTCGAGGCCCTGGGCGTCCCGGCCGACGCCCTGACCAGACTGGCCGAGCGCATCCCCGCCATGACGCGCCGCCCGTACGGCCTGCTCCACACCGATCTGCACCGCGACAACCTCATCGTCGCCGCGGACGACCGGTCGATCGCCTGCGTCGACTGGGAACTCGCGACCTTCGGCGATCCGCTGCACGAGCTCGCGACCCACCTGGTCCGGATGCGCTATCCCGCGTCCCAGTGGGACGAGGTGCGGCAGGCCTGGGCGGTGGCCATGGAGGAGTCACGGCCCTCGGCGGTCAACGGCCTGACCAAGGACCTGCGGCACTACGTGGCCTTCGAACGGGCCCAGTCCGTGTACCCGGACGTGATGCGTGCCGCCAAGACGCTGGACGACCGGCTCGACGACCGGAGCCTCGCGGAGGCCACCGCCACCGTGCACCGGGCGCTCACCACCGCCGCCGAGCCGCTCGGGCTCGCGCGGGTCCCGGGCGAGACGGAGGTCGAGCGGGTGCTGCTGCGCCGGCAGACCTCCCGGCACCGCCGGCCCACCGCCTTCCGGCCGGTCCCGGCCCTCACCTGGCTCCCCGACAAACGGGTCCCGGAGGACCCCTGCTTCCCGCACCCGGCGGTGCGCGCCGCCCTGGTCGCGGAGGGCACGGCTCCGGCCGGCCGGGTCTTCAAGGGCACCGCGCACCTCAACTCCGTCGTCCGCGTCCCGCACGTCGACTTCCCCGTGGTGGTGCGGCGCAGGATCGCCTCGTTCTGCCGCCTGGAGCCGAGCCACCTCAGCGAGCACGCCGTACTGCGCGCCATCGCGCGCTCCGACGTCGACGTGACGGCCCCCAGGGTGCTCGCGCTGGGCAGGAGCCACGGCGGGGACGACTTCGCCGTCCACACCTACGTCGGACCGCGGCACAGCGACCGGCCCCCCAGCCACCCGGTGAACGGCCTGCTGCCGCACGAGGCGGACGGGCTCGTCTACCAGCTCGGTGAGCTGACCCGGGTCGACCACGCCGGACTCGACCCGCTCGCCGGGTCGTGGGACTTCTACACCTGGCTCAGCCAGCAGCTGGTCGCCCTGGTCCGGGCACTGCCGAAGGAGTCGCAGCAGGTGGCCAAGGCGCTAGGCCTGCCGGACGCCGACCGGCTGAGCGAGATCCTCGCCCGGCACCGCGTCACCCCGCGCAAGCACGCCCTGCTGCACGGGGACCTCAACCCCTGGAACCTCGTCCGCCACTCCAAGCGTGACCGTCTGGCCCTCACCATCATCGACTGGGAGATGGCCATGGTCGGCGACCCGCTGTACGACCTGGTCCGGCACTTCCACCTCACCCCGACCAGGCCGGAGATCCGGGAACGCATGCTCCGGCGATGGGAGGACACACTGCCCGGCGCGTACACCCGGGACTGGCAGCGGGACTGGCGGGTCTACCGCTGGGTCGAGATCGTCCGGTCCGCCTACGTCGACCTCGACCGGCTGGTGACCGGCGCCGGTCTGGACGCCCCGAACGTCCGGCGGGCCGTCGACTCCTACGCCATGACCCTCGCGGCCGCCACCGCGTCCCTCGGTCTGCCGGCCCGGTCCACCGCCAGTCCCTATCTCGCCCGGACCCTGGCATAGGCATAGGCATAGGCATAGGCATAGGCATAGGCACAGGCACAGGCCTGGGCGTGGGGCCGGTCCCGGGCCCGGGCGGGCGCGGCGCGGCACTGCGTAGGCTCGCCGCATGAGCGAGATCGGGCTGCGGGAGCGCAAGAGGCAGCGGATGTACCAGGTCGTGTCGGACATCGCGATCCGGCTCTTCCTGGAGAAGGGGTTCGACGCGGTGTCCGTCGCCGAGGTGGCGGCGGCGGCCGAGATCTCGAAGCCGACGCTGTTCCGGTACTTCCCGGCCAAGGAGGATCTGGTGCTGCACCGGATCGCCGACCACGAGGGGGAGGCCGCGCGGGTGGTGGCCGAGGCGGAGGAGCCCCCGGTCGAGGCGTTGCGGCGGCACTTCCTGGACGGACTCGAACGGTCCGATCCCGTGACCGGGCTCAGCGATCACCCCCAGGTCCTCGCCTTCCACGGCCTTCTCTACGAGACGCCCTCCCTGGTCGCCCGGGCGCACACGCACCAGGAGCGGTCCGAGGCCGCGCTCGCGGAGGTGCTCGGGGGCGATCTGGACGCGCGGCTCGCGGCCGGGCAGATCATGGCCGTGCTGCGGATCCTCGCGATGGAGAACTGGCGGCGGATCGCGGCGGGGGAGCGGGTGGCGGACGTACGGCCGGACGCGGTGGCCGCGGCCGAGCGGGCCTTCGGGTGGCTGGCGGCCGGGCTGCCGCCGAACCTCCAGGGCGGAACTCGGTAATAAATTTAACTCGGTTACATTTTCGTCTATCCTCGGTGGAATGACGTCGACCGAGCCTGCCCTCCAGCACGTACTCGACCGGGAACGCGCCCATCACGAGCGCTGCCGGGACGCCCTCGCCGCGATGGTCGAGGGCGCCGGTGAACAGGTCGTCATCGGGGAAGACGTATCCGCCTCCGGTGCCGATGCCGAGGTCCTCGGACACCGGCTGCGCAGCCGGGCCAAGGAGCTGCGGGAACTGCCCGAGGGGCCGTTGTTCTTCGGGGCCCTGGAGTTCGAGGGGGCCGGTGGGCGGCTGCACATCGGGCGGCTGCGCATCAGCGAGCACCCTGCCGAACCGCCCCTCGTCGTCGACTGGCGCGCTCCCGTCTCACGCGCCTTCTACCAGGCATCCGCGCGTGACCCGCAGGGCGTCGCCGTGCGCCGCCGGTTCGGCTGGGCGCCCGGCAGCCGGGGCGACTCCGGCGACCTCACCGGCCTGGAGGACGAGCACCTGGCGCAGGGCGAGGCCCGGGCCAGTGAGATCGTCGCCCGCGAGATCGAGCGGCCACGTGTCGGGCCCATGCGGGACATCGCCGCGACCATCCAGCCCGAGCAGGACGACCTCGTCCGGGAGGACCTGGCGGTGTCGGTGTGCGTGCAGGGGGCGCCCGGCACCGGCAAGACCGCGGTCGGCCTGCACCGGGCCGCGTATCTGCTCTACACCCACCCCCAGCGCATCCGCCGCGGCGGTCTGCTGATCCTCGGGCCCAACCGCACCTTCCTGTCGTACATCGCCGAGGTCCTGCCGGCCCTCGGCGAGAGCGGGGTACGGCAGTCGACACTCGCCGAGGAGATCGCGCGGCATCCGGTCAGGGGCGTCGACGAGCCCGCGGCAGCCGTCGTCAAACACGACGCCCGGATGGCCGAGGTGCTGCGGCGGGCGCTGTACGCGCGCGTGCGCACCGAGGGGGCCGGCTCGCTCGCCGTGCCGGACGGGTCGTACCGCTGGCGCGTCCCGGATACGGAACTGGCCCGGATCGTCGCGACCGTACGGGAGGAGGAACCCCCGTACGGGGTCGGGCGGGAGCGCGTGCGGGCGCGGATCGTGAGGTGCCTGCGCGAGCAGGTGGAGCGGCGGGCCGGGCCGCCCACGAACGCCTGGGTGCGCCGGGTCGAGCGGGCCCGGCCCGTGTCCGCGTACCTCGACGCCGTCTGGCCCCGGGTGCGGCCCGAGGAGGTCGTGGCCGGACTGCTCGGCGACCACGGGGCCCTGGCGGAGGCGGCCGAGGGGTTGCTGGACGCCGCCGAGCAGGAGGCGCTGCGGTGGCGGAAGCCGCCCCGGTCGTGGAAGTCGGCGCGCTGGTCGGCCGCCGATCTGGTGCTCCTCGACGAGGCCGCCGGGCTGATCGAGCACCCGGAGGGGTACGGGCACGTCGTCGTCGACGAGGCGCAGGACCTGTCACCGATGGAGTGCCGCGCCATCGCCCGCCGGGCCTCCTTCGGTTCACTGACGGTGCTGGGCGACCTGGCCCAGGGGACGACGCCGTGGGCGGCACGGTCCTGGCGGACGGTCCTCGCGCACCTGGGGAAGCCGGACGCGCCCGTGATCGCGCTGACCACCGGCTTCCGCGTGCCGCAGGCGGTCGTCGGGTTCGCCAACCGGCTGCTGGAGCGGCTGGACGTGGACGTGCCGGCGGCCCGTTCGCTGCGCGGCGACGGGGAGTTGCGGATCCGGGAGACCACCGCGGACGGGGTGCCCGCGGCGGTCGTGGCCGCCGTACGGGACGCCCTCGGGCGCGAGGGGTCCGTCGGAGTCGTGGCGGCGGACGCTGACGTCCCCGGGGTGCGGGCCGCACTGGACGCCGCCGGTATCGAGGCGGCGGGCCACGAGGAACTCGGCGCGCGGCTGTCCCTGGTACCGGCGAGCGTGGTCAAGGGGCTCGAGTACGACCATGTCGTGGCCGTCGAGCCGGCGGCGATCGCGGAGGCGGAGGAACGGGGACCGCACCGGCTGTACGTGGTGCTGACGCGGGCGGTGTCGCGGCTCGAGGTGGTGCGGGCTCGGCCGTTGCCGTTCTAGTGCCGCGGCAGGCAACGTTTGCCCGTCAAGGAGCGGCGTCCGGTGCGTGCTCTCGGCGTGCCGGCCGGAAGTCCTCGTACTGGGACGTACTTGGGCTTTCGGCCGGTGCGGCGAGAGTGCGTGCCGGGCGTCGCGACGGGGCGAACGTTGCCTGTCGGGGCACTAGCGACCGGCGTGGGTGGTTAGATCCATGTCATGGCTGACGTCGACGCGTTCACGGACATACCCACGACCACACTGGCCGACCTGCTGGGCCGCGAGCAGGTCATGGACATCGGGATCCGGCCGCTGTGGGGACCGGTGCCGCGGGTGGCCGGACCGGCCTTCACCGTCCGGTGCCCGCCCGGCGACAACCTGATGCTGCACGCCGCGATCCACCGGGCCGACCCCGGCTCGGTCGTCGTCGTGGAGTCGGGGGACCTCGACTACGCGCTGGCCGGCGGCAACGTCTGCGCCGTCGCCCAGCGCCGGGGGGTCGCCGCGTTCGTCGCCGACGGCCTGATCCGCGACCTCGCCGAGGTACGGGAGATGCGTTTCCCGGTGTTCGCCCGCGGGGTCATCCCCATCCCGGGCCGCAAGTCGGCCGTCCGGCCGCTGGGGGAACGGGTGCGCTGCGGCGGGGTCGCGGTCGACGCGGGCGACGTGGTCGTGGCCGACGAGGAGGGCGTCGTGGTGGTGCCCGCCGCCCGCCTGGAGGAGACCCTCACCGCCGCCCGCGCCAAGCTGGCCAAGGAGGCCGGGGAGACCCTGGACGCCTGGGAGTCGGCCCACCGGGCCCGCATCGACAAGATCCTGGCGGACCAGGGGTTCGAGGGCTGACGGTCAGCTCCGTGCCGCGAAGGGGCCGTCCTCGGTGAAGGCCAGTTCGCCGAAGCGTTCGCCGATACGGCGGTGGGTGGCGGCGTCCGGGTGGACGTTGTCGGGGAGCGGGAGTTCGGCCGCGTCGGACGCGCCGTAGAGCTCCAGGCCGTCGAGGTAGTGGAGGTTCGGGTCGTCGGCGGCGCGCTGCCGCACGATGCGGGACAGCTCCTCGCGGATGACGCCGAGCGTGAGCTTGCCGCCGGCCTTCTCCGCCGGGTCGCCCATGGCGGCGAAGACCAGGCGGCCCTTGCCGATCTCGTCGATGTCAGGGGCGGTGGGGCCGGGCGTGTCCTCGTGGATGGCGCAGTGGACGGGGGAGACCAGCAGCAGCGGGGTGTCGGGGTGGCCCTCGCGGATCGTGTCGAGGAAGCCGTGGACGGCCGGGCCGAAGGTGCGCAGCCGCATCGCGTCCTGGTTGACGATGTTGATGCCCATCTTGACGCTGATCAGGTCGGCCGGCGTGTCCCGCATGGCGCGCGCGGTGAACGGGTCGAGCATCGCGCTGCCGCCCAGGCCGAGGTTGATCAGCTCCACACCCCCGCGGGACGCGGCGATCGCGGGCCAGACGGCCGTGGGGCTCGCGGCGTCCGAGCCGTGGCTGATCGAGCTGCCGTGGTGCAGCCACACCCGGCGGCCCCGGTCCGGCGCGGGTGCGACGGGCGCGTCCGTGCGCAGGGCGACCAGCTCGGTGGTCTCGTTGTGCGGCAGCCAGATCTCCACGTCCTTCTCCTCGGCGGGCAGCCCGGTGAAGCGGACGGTGCCCACCGGACCCGGCGTGAGCTCGCCCTCCCAGGTGGCCAGATCGAGGGTGAGGACGTTGCCGCCGTTCCCCGCTGCCTGGCCGGCCGGGCGGCCGTCGACGAGCAGGTCGTACAGACCGTCCGGGCGCGGCGGGAAACCGGCGTAGTCGCGCTTGGTGCGCAGGGTGTCCAGCTCGATGGCGGTCGCCGCGGTACGGAAGACCAGCCGTACGCCGGAGGGCTGGGCCTCGGCCATCGCCAGCTGGGCGTTGGTGTTCTGCGCGCGGGCCCGGGCGGGCAACCGGTGCGGGAGCAGGCCGTGCTCGGTGCGCTCCAGGTCGAGGGCGCCGCGCAGCAGGTCCGCGGTGAGGGGCGTGGTGATCCAGTCGTGCTCGGTGTGCATGGGTGTCAGCCTCGGGGATCGGTAGGGGCCGCGGGCCAGTTCCGCAGCAGCGTGTCGAGGGCGTCGAGGATCCGGGCCCACGTCTCCTCGGTGTCCGGGGCGCTGTGGCTGAAACCGCCGCCCAGCTCCAGGCTGACGTAGCCGTGGAAGACGCTGCCGAGCAGCCGCACCGCGTGGGTCTGGTCGGGTTCCGTCAGGTCGTAGCCGCGCAGCAGCGCCCGGGTCATCTGCGCGTGCCGGACACCGGCGCTCGCGGCGGCGGTCTGCGGGTCGAGGCGCAGTTGGGCGGCGGCGTAGCGGCCGGGGTGTTCCCGGGCGTAGTCGCGGTAGACGTTCGCGAGCGCGGCCAGGGCGTCCTTGCCGGCCCGGCCGGCCAGGGCCTCGGCGGCCCGGTCGGCCATTTCGGTGAGCGCGAGCAGCGCGATGCGGGTCTTGAGGTCCTGGGAGTTCCTGACGTGCGAGTACAGGCTCGCGACCTTGACGTCGAACCGGCGGGCCAGCGCCGAGACGGTGACCTGGTCGAAGCCGACCTCGTCGGCGAGCTCGGCACCCGCCCGGGTCAGTAGTTCCGGGGTCAGTCCTGCGCGCGCCATCATCCGGCTCTCCCTTCCGCCTGCCTGAAGGGATTGTGCATTTGCCTAAGCCCTTTAGGCAAATATCATTTCCTTTAGGTTGGCGAGGCCGCCCGCACCTCCTTGCGGGCCCGCCGTGAGGAGACCCGCAGCCGCCTCCCCCTCTTGGTCGGCCCCCAGGGCTTCAGCACGGAGATCACGGTCATGAAGACGTAGGCGGACAGCGAGACGATCGGCCCCATCAGCACCTCATGGGTCTCGGGCAGCGGCCCGCCCGCGGCGACGGCGGTGACCGCGGAGTGCGTCGCGGGACGCAGGGCGAAGGCTGTGGCGGTGGTCGTGGCGAGGGTCAGCCAGAACTTCGTGTACACCCACCGGTGCCGTGCCAGCCCCCACGGGGTGCCCAGCGAGAGCACGAGGCCGCTGAGGAGCGTGAGGAACGCGACGGGGAGCAGCAGCCAGTCGGCGAAGAGCCGCATGGCCCGCACGGACGCCTCGACGGTGACGGCGGAACCGTCGGCGCCCGCGGTGACCCCGAGGGCGAGCAGCCCGAGCGTGAGCCCGAGCCAGCCGGCGGAGGCGATGACGTGGACGACGAGCAGGGCCCGGCGGGCGGGCCGACTGAGTTTCGGGCTCGGCTTGCGACTTGGGATCGTCTTGGACTTCACGTTGCCAACGGTGCCGGGCGGGGATGCTCCGGGCGTCGTACGGCGGGAGTAACCGGGCCTACTGGTGTCGGCGTACTGGCTTCCGGGGCCCGGCTCCGGGGGCCAGTCAGGGCCGTCGGCCGGCTTCGCGCCATGAGCGGATCGCCGAACTCCTCGACCGGGCCGGGCTGCTCGTCACGGCGCGTACGGTGCAGGTGAGCGCGATCAAATCGATGGCCGACCCGGTCCGTCCACCGATTTGATGGGGGCCGACCTCCGGAACTGCTGGAAGGACACCACCCCGTGCCCGTTTCCCTTGCGGCCTCCGGCCCGGCCGACGCGCTCCTGCACGAGCTGGGCGCGGCGGACCTCGCCCATCCAGGCGGCACCCTCATCACCCACCTCCAGCGCGTCCAAGGGCAACTCGCCGCCTGGGGCGCCCGCCCGGCCCTCCAACTCGCGGGCCTCTGCCACGCGTTCTACGGAACCGACGGCTTCCCCGAGGCCCTGCTGCCCCTGGACCGCCGTAGCGAACTCACGGCGGCGGTCGGCGCCGAGGCCGAAGCGCTGGTGTACCTGTACGCCTCCTGCGATCGCGGGGCCACCTATCCGACGCTCGCCGACCCCGACGGGCCCTTCCGCGACCGGTTCACCGGCCTGAGTCACACCCGGGAGCCGCAGTCACGGCGGGACTTCTCCGAGCTCTCCGCCGCCAACGAACTTGACCTCGCCCGCACCGACCCCGCCTTCCGCGGCCGATGGGGCCCCGACCTCCTCAGCCTCTTCACCCGCATCCGCCCCCTGCTGAGCCGACCTGCCTGGTCGGACTGTCAGGAGGTGCTCGCGGGATGAAGTTGAGCGCGATCACCCTGGACTGCGCCGACCCGCTGGCGCTCGCGGCGTTCTACCAGCAGGCCACCGGGCTCGACCTGCATCCGAAGTCGAACGCCGAGTTCGCCTCGCTGGGCAGCGAGGGCGACATCTCCGTCGGCTTCCAGCGCGTCGACGACTACCGCGCACCGAGCTGGCCCGACCAGGAGGTACCGCAGCAACTGCACTGCTGCTTCAGGGTCACGGACCTGGAGGAGGCCGAGGCACGGCTGGTGGAGCTGGGCGCGGGCAGACCGGAGTACCAGCCGAACGCGGGCAGGTGGCGGGTGCTCACGGACCCGGCGGGGCATCCGTTCTGCATCGTCGGGGGCTGAACGAGGACGCGCGGCCCCTTTCAGGCGTTCGGTTCGCTCTCCTCGGGCGCGTCGCCCACAGGCTGTTCGACGACGAAGGAACCCTTGCCTCGCACAGTGACGATCAGGCCGCGCTCGCGGAGTTCCTGCGCGGCCCGCCGCGCGGTGAGTCGTGCCACGCCGTACTCGTCGGCGAGGTGGTTCTCGGAGGGGATAGGCCTGTCAGGCGCCAGCTCTCCGGACGCGATCTTCCCGGCGATCACGTCGGCCAGCTGCACGTAGAGCGGTCTGGCGCTCATGGGGTCCAGCGAGGTCTTCGGCGCTTCGGTATCGCTCATACGTCCAACGTAGAGCGGTGGCGAGCTGCACGATCGGGTGGATCCCTCTGCACTTGTATGTAGAGGTCTGCACACAGGTGTAGCGTCGAAGACGGAAAACCCCGGCGAGGTGGCTAGACCTCCCGGGGCATGGCCAACGCTGAACAAGGAGCGTCGACATGCACGACCTTATCCCCCGCGCCCTCCAATGGCTGCGCCTTCTCTTCGGCCCGGGTACGGGCAAACGACGTCGGTGCCACCACTGCTCCCCTCGCCTCCACCTCACCCCCGTGCGCCGCCCCTCCGCGTCCCAGCTGCCGCACCTCCCCCGTCACCGTTCCCCGTACGGCCTCCCCACCCCCCTCGACGGCACCGCCTCCGCCCTCGTACGCCCCTACCTCGCCGCCCACAATCACGTAGCCCTGGATCGGCACCTCGTAGACGACCAGAAGGCGGCTGCCTGATGGGACACGCAGACGGCCACGCCCACGGCACGCCCATGCCCCGGCTCCTGCCCTGGCCGTCCCCGGACGGCAACCCCTGCTACCTGGTGACCGACGATGACGGCAGCTACGTCTCCCGACTCGCCGACGAACTGGAAGCCACCCAGCTCGCCACCGGCACCGAGGTGCTCGGCCTCGCCCGCATGGTGCTGGACGACCCGGCCTCGCCGTACACCGAGGTCCGCTACGCCGGTCTCCGTCTCGCCGAGTGCCTGACCGACGCCCTGCGCGTCGCCGAGTCCCGCGGCATGCGGTCTCCTCGGACCCGTCCTTGAACACTGCCTATTTCCTGGAGACCGATCGCGCCTGCCGCACCACCATGATCGTTCTCACCGTCGTGTCCTGCCGTCCCTAGGTCCACATGCGCGCCGCAGGGGATTGGTGTAGTTCTCGAAGGGAGAGAAAGCACCACACTCGGCCCGCCGGCGACGTCCGGACGGCTCGCCCCCGGACTCGTTCACCGTCATGTCCAGCTTCGTACGAGACGGAGGCCGCCGCCATGCAACCAGTCGTCACCGTGGGCCTCGACGGCTCACCAGAGAGCCTCACCGCCGCCCGCTGGGCCGCCGACGAGGCCGAGATGCGCAAGCTCACCCTGCGGCTGCTGCACGCGTGGCCGATGCTGGTACCGGAACCGGCCCGCGGGCCCTCCGAAGTCGACCAGAACTACTGGGCGAAGCGTCTGGTCCACACCGCGCAGTCGGAGCTTCAGACACGCCATCCGGGCCTGACGGTCGTGGGCAGCCTGGTCGCCGAGGACGCCCGGGAGGCCCTGCTGCGGACGGCATCGGATTCCGAGATGCTCGTGCTCGGCTCCCGGAGGATGGAGACCCTCTCGAGCTACTTCCTGGGCGACGTCAGCCTCCCGGTCGTGGCGCGCGCCGACCGGCCCGTCGTCGTGGTCCGCACGGCCCCGGGAAAGGAGCACCCGCCTCCGGCAACCGCGAGTCGCGTGGTCGTGGCGGTGGAACCGCGCGGGTCAAGCGACGAGTTGCTCGATTTCGCCTTCCACACCGCCGCCGCGCGGAGCGTTCCCCTGCTGGCCGTCCTCGGCCGCAGCGTTCCGCTCCACGCGCGCACCCCCTGGGGTGTCGACCACGACGCCACCGAGGAGATGACGAGGAACGGCCAGAAGGAACTGGGCAAGGCGCTCCGCCCTTGGCAGGAGAAGTACCCGGGGGTGGACGTGTCCGAGAGTGTCCGTCTCACGAGCCCCGCCAAGGCCGTCGTGGAGGCCACCTTGGACGCCGGGCTGCTGGTCGTCGGCCGGCGCGTGCACCGGCACCCGCACACGGGGCCGCTGCTGAGCCACGTCGCCCACGCCGCCCTCCACCACGGACGCTGCCCCGTGGCTGTCGTCCCCCATGCCTGAGTCCGAATCACCGCCCCTCACAACCCGCCGCACCGCCCCGCCACCCTCGGGGAATGCCGACTTCGCCGACCTCCGCAACGCGGACGTCCCCCGTTCCCCGACCGGACGCCGCGGCGCTCAGATCATGACCATGATCGTTCTCACCGGTGTCCTGTCCCAGTTAAGTGTGGGTAGTGCGAGGCCCTGACCTGGGGTACTTCGTTTTGTTTGGGACGTGCTGGCCGGGACCGTCCCGCCTACGTGTGGGCAGTCCATAGAGGGGACGTCCCTGCTAGGACGGCGGCCGGGGTGTCGAGAATGCGCCGGGCGTACGCCTCCGGGGGCTCTCCCGTCCGCTTGGTGAGCGCCTGGACGATGTCCTTCGTCCGCCGGGTCAGCGCGGCCTCACGCAGCCACTCCTCGGCCAGGGCGTCGTCCTCGACCGCGTCGTGCAGCCAGGCGGCGGCGATCTGCTCGTCGTCGCCGCCGCGGGCACGGACCCCTTCGGCGACGGCCCGGAGGTGCTCGGCGTAGGGCCGTCCGGCCTTGTCGGTCTGGTGTGCGTGCGCCTCGCGGGCGAGGGCTTCCACTTCGGGGAGGGACAGCGGGGTTGTGGTCATGGCCTCAGTGTCCCCCGGAGGCTCATCGACCCCAAGTCCCTCATCAAGCGAACCAAATCGCTCAAGAAATGGACTACGGAAACGATGCGAGGCATTTCTCGAAAATTCCCGAGTCCGCCAGACAACGCGGGATACCCTGGTCTGCGCACGCGTTGGGGCGCGACTGCGGTCGCGGTACAGGGGGCCGGAAATTGACGCAGCAGAACACGGAGCGAACTCATTCCCTCTGGTGGAGTGCAGTCATTTCCTTGATCGTGCTCATTGTGATCGGCGCTCTCGCCTTCGCCGGGTGCGCTGGAGGCGGTGCGGACCAGGGGGCTGGAAGTCCGGGCACCAAGAACGCATTACCGCGCAGCGCCGGGCCGGGCGATGGGTCCCCCGGATCGGGCGGGTCGAAGGGTTCTCCGGGGTCCGGCGATTCGGACAGGTCTGATCGGGGCGGCGGGACGCAGGGAAGTGGCGGGAGCCCCGACTCCTCGGTGTCCGGCGGCGGTTGGACGGGAGATCCGGGCTCGGATGGAGGGGTGTGGACAACCGGAGCTTCGGAGTCGGCGGCATCTCCCAGGACTCCTGTGTCCGGGTCACCAGGAGCGTCCACGGGATCCGGAAACCGCGGTGACGGCGGCGGAGGAAACAGGGACGGGGACGGGGACGGGGAAGTACCGAGCGAGAAGTTCTCCTGGCTTCGCATCGGCCCGAAATCCCCCGAGTTCGATGCGCTCCAGCCCGACCACGTCTACGACCTGATCCAGCGACACAATTGCGACCGTGCCCAGCGGCAGTATGACGTGAAGGGTTCCGAACGCCGGGCGGAAGCCCCTGCCACGTGGAATCTCCTCAAAGGGCTCATCGGTATCTGTTTTGCCGTGCAGGGAAATGAGGGCGGGTGGAAAACCGCCATCGAGTCCTACCGTGAGGTCAGGGGTATCACCACCGGGGACTGCAAGTACCAGGCCGGGTACGACCTGCTGAAGCAGGTCGGGTCCTTCCTCCTGGAACATCCCGACGGGAAGGTCGAGTTCGGCGAGGCGCCCACAGGACCGGGCGCGGCTGCGTGTCCGTACCGGGTCACCGACCTGTACTTCCCCATCGGGAACGTCGACGAGGCGGCCCCCGGGGACATCGTCGAGGTCCACGGAACCTGGCCGAGCGAGGTCCGTCATGTTTTCCTCGACGGAAAGAAACAGGATGTCCGCCCCTTGTCCGAGGGCGATGAGGACAAGGCGTGCTGCCACAAGGGCATCACCCTGTTCGAGGTCCCACAGAACCTGCAGCCCGGCACCGAGGTGAAGAAGATCACGCTCGCCGGGGACGGGTTCGAACTCACCGCGCCCCGCGGGTTCACGGTGAAGGCCCCCTGATGGCCGTCGCCTCCCGAAGGAGGACCCGGCTGCGCGCCCTCGCCCAGCAGATGGTCCGCCCCCGTCGCCCGCTGCAGGGCGACGGGGGCCCTCCCCAACCCTCCCCGGCCGCCCACATGCCAGACTCCCCTGCAGCCAGCCCAGCAGCCGCCCCGAACCGTGCGCCGGACACATCGTCCCCCGAGCCCGAGCCCCAGTCCGGTGCAGGACCCGAGAGCACCCTGCCGCCCGGCTGGCTGGAACTCCTCGGTGCGGCGGGTTCGCTGCTGTCGCTGCTCACAGCGGTCCTGTTCTACTTCGGGTGGGCGAGCACAGATGCCGAGACCCGGGCTCTCGGGCTGCGTGACACCGTGTTACGGCTGTCGACCATCGACTACCTGCTGCGCAGTGTGGACGCGCTGTTCCTGCCGGCCGCGCTGGTGGCGGCCGCCGCGCTGGCCGGTACAGGGCTGCACCGCTGGGTGACGCAGGACCCGGGCCGCGCCGAAGCGGTGACCCGGACCCTACGGTTCGCCTGGCTGCCACCCGTGGCCCTGATGGTGCTGCTGCCGCGCTTCCCCCTGTTGGAGTTGCTCGTCCCGCTGGCGCTGATTCCCGGCTTTCTGCTGACCACCTACGCGCGTACTCTGTCGCGCGCAGGCGAGCCGTCCTCGGCGGCAGACCGCCGCAGAAAGTTGCGCCTGTGGGCGCTTACCGTCCTGATCAGCGTGCTGGCGCTGTTCTGGGCGATCTCCGCGTACGCGGGAATGGTAGGCCGCAGCCGGGCGGAGACGGCCGCGCGATCGGTCGACACGGCGTTTCCCTCAGTGGTCGTCTTCAGTGAGAAGGACCTGCTGATCCGCGGTGATGGCACCTGCTTCAACCGTATCGAGGACAAGGACAGCGCCTACGGCTTCCGTCACGCAGGGCTGCGGCTCTTCCACGTGTCGGGGGACCGGGTGTTCCTGGTGGGGTCGGACTGGACGCCCGGCCGTGGCACTCTCTGGGTGATCGAGAAGGACGACAGCCTGCGGGTGGAGTTCGCCGACGTCAAGGGGAGGCCCGCCAAGGAGTGCTGAGCTTGGCATTTGTCGGGGATGCGGCTTGCCGCCGGTAGTGACTGGTGCGTGATCGTGCCTGGTGGCGGCGGCGCCAGTCGGACCAAGCAAGCCGGTGGGCCGCGCCGCGGACGGGTCGGACGACGAGCGCGATGAACAGGCGGCAGATCTCGTTGCAGGTCAGCGGGATCAGGTCGTCCGGCGTGGGTCGGCGTGCGTGTTCGTCGGCGCGGGCGACGGCGAGGAAGGCGTGGGCGAGCATGGCGAGGGTGACCCAGCGGGCCCAGGAGGGGTACGGCGGACCTGGTGTTCATCCAGTCCGGCCAGTCCCTTCTCGCTTTGGAAGGTCTCTTCCACTCGCCATCTGGAACCTGCGACCTTGACCAGGGTGGCCAGGGGTGCCGGCGTGGTGGAGTGACAGCGGTAGTAGGCGAGTTCGCCGGTGGTGCGGTTGCGGCGGATCAGCAGCTGGTGGTGTCCTGGCGGCTCTTCGGCGAGGTCGATGACGGCCCAGTCGTAGAACCGCTGCCCCTTCGCGCCGGTCCCGCTTCGGCACCTTCTTCTCCAGGGCATCAGCGCGGAACTTGCCTGTGGCGGTGGGAACTTCGGCCGAGCAGGCCACCGCGAGGACGTAGCCGATGCCGCGTCCTTCCAAGGCGGTCCGCAGTTTCGGGTTGCCGCCGTAGACCTCGTCATCGTGCGCCGCCGGCAGCGGGGCAGCAGCTCGATGTACTCGTCCGGGCTGAGGGCGACCGGGACATGTCCGGCCGCCGCGACCAGGACGGCGTACTTCTCGTTCGGAGTCAGCGCCTTGCCGGGCATCAGCGGGTCCCTCAGCCCGTCGTGCGGCCGGTTCTGCCAGTGGATGATCCACTCCTGCAACAACCCCTGGAGCTGATGGATCGTCCAGACCGCCTCCGCGGCCGGATCGCCGCCGCGGTGTTCGGTGCTGCGTCCCTTGTGGCCGGGCAGGTGCTGGACGAACATCGAGGCCACCGAGCCCAGCGTCCGCTCGACATGCGGTTTGTCCGTCGGGGTGTCGGGGTGGGCAGGCTGGAAGGAGATGCCCAGCGACTGGCAGGCCGAGCGGAACGTGTCGGAGATGTAGGCCTTGCCCCGGCCAGACGATCGTCTCCGGCGTGATCACTGGAACGGCCGCCGCATGGTGCACCGAGCGGGACATCCGCAAAGCGTCCGCCCAGCCCGGCCGCATCGGCTCCGGCGTCATCGCCCGGGCCAGCAGCAGCGCGGCGTCCACAGCCTTCGTCGACGGCCGCAGCACCGCCGATGACCGGGACGCAGCCCCGCATGCCTACAGAAGAGCGGGACTGCCTACACATCGCGGAGGCAGGACATAGGTCAAGCACGCCCCTCAGCCGTCCGGGTGGTGTGGCGCACTATTGCAAGCAGGTGCTTGCAATAGTTAGCGCGATGTTGCACTGTGGAGGCATGGCAACCCTCAACGTCGGCAATCTCGGTGACTACCTGCGCGAGCAGCGGCGCAACGCGCAGCTGTCGCTGCGGCAGCTCGCCGACGCCGCCGGGGTGTCCAATCCGTACCTGAGCCAGATCGAGCGCGGGCTGCGCAAGCCGAGCGCGGAGGTGTTGCAGCAGGTCGCCAAGGCCCTGCGGATCTCCGCCGAGACGTTGTACGTCCGGGCCGGCATCCTCGACGCCGAGCGGGACCGGGACGAGGTCGAGACGCGTGCCGTGATACTCGCGGACCCGACGCTGAACGAGCGGCAGAAGCAGGTGCTGCTCCAGATCTACGAGTCCTTCCGCAAGGAGAACGGGTTCGGGACGGGAGACGGGGAGGCCGACGCTTCGGAGAGCGCCACCGGCAGTGCGACCGGCGGCGCCGCCGGGGCCGAGATACCGCCGACCCTCGCGGCCGACGGCGTACCGTCACCGGCCCGTCGTCCCCGCAGCACCAACGGCGGTACGTCCGCCACCCGCCGCACCCGCAAGGGCAGCGGCATCAGTGACACCGACCCGCAGCAGACGGCCGGCTGAGCCGGACCAGGGCACCGGCCGCCCGCCGCGGATCACACCACCCTCAGCCGAACTCTCAAGCGAACAGAATCCGGGAGGACCATCACCATGGCCATCACCGACGACCTGCGCAAGACCCTCAGCGACCCGACCCCGCTCTACTTCGCCGCAGGTACCGCCGACCTCGCCCTCCAGCAGGCCAAGAAGGTCCCGGCCCTGGTGGAGCAGCTGCGCAACGAGGCCCCGGCGCGGTTCGAGGCCGTGCGCAACACCGACACCAAGGCCGTCCAGGAGAAGGCGTCCGCCCGGGCGAAGGAGGCCTCCGCCCGCGTCCGCGAGACGCAGGAGACGCTCCAGAACAAGGTCACCGGGTTCCTCGGCTCCCTCGACACCGACATCAAGAAGCTCGGCAGCAACCTCGACGCGGACCTGAAGAAGTTCGGCGAGAGCGCCCAGGACTTCGCGCTGCGCGGGGTCGGCGTGGCCGCCGAGTACGCCGTCAAGGCGCGCGAGACCTACGAGAAGGTCGCCGAGCACGGCGAGCAGGCCGTGCGCACCTGGCGCGGCGAGGCCGCCGAGAGCATCGAGGACGTCGCCGAGGGCGTCGAGGAGCTGGCCGTGGCCGTCGAGCCGAAGGCCCAGCCGAAGTCCCAGCCGGTCGAGGTCAAGACCGAGCCGGCGAAGCCCGCCGGTGCCTCCGCCGCCGCGGCGAAGCCGACGCCCGCCAAGCCGGCCCCCGCCAAGAAGGCCCCGGCGGCGCGCAAGCCCACCAACGACAAGACCACGGCCCCCAGCGGCAAGACCACCGCGACCAACGGCAAGACCACCGCCAAGAAGACCACCCCGCCGGCCAAGTAGGACGGCGGAAGGCGGAGAGCGACATCGGGCCGGGCACCCTGGGGGTGCCCGGCCCGTTGTACGGGTACGGTGACCGCGTAGGACGAGCCGAGTCAGGTGGTGGACGTTGTGCTGATGCAGGGCTTCGCAGGGTTGATGTGGCTTCTGAGCATGGCCCTGATCGTTTTCAGTGGCTTCGCGTTGATCGACGCCGCTGTGCGCCGGGAGGACGCCTACCGCGCGGCCGACAAGAAGACCAAACCGTTCTGGCTGATCGTCCTCGGGATCGCCTTCGTGGTGAACCTGCTCTTCCCGATCCTGTCGTTCCTGCCGATCATCGGTCTCATCGCGACGATCGTGTACATGGTCGACGTACGCCCCGCCATCCGCGCGCTCCCGGGCGGTGGCCGCAGCCACCGCGGCTCCAGCAGCGACGGTCCGTACGGGCCCTGGAACGGCGGCCGGTGACCACCCCCTCCCGGCAGGCCCGGGGGAGTTAGGGCACCCGGTCCAGCAGCAGCACCGCCACGTCGTCCGTCAGCTCGCCACCGTTGAGGTCGCGCACCTCGTTCACCGCCGCCCGCAGCAGTGCCTCGCCCCGCAGTCCCTCGGCGAACTGGCGGCGGATCATCTCCGTCATGCCGTCCTGGCCGAGCCGTTCCCGGCCCTGGCCGATACGGCCCTCGATCAGTCCGTCCGTGTAGAGCATCAGGCTCCACTCGGCGCCCAGCTCCACCTGCATCCGCGGCCAGCGCGCGCCCGGCAGCAGCCCGAGGGCCGGGCCGTTGTTGTCGTACGGCAGCAGACGGGCCGGTTTGCCCGGGCGGGCCAGCAGCGGCGACGGGTGCCCGGCCAGGCACAGGCCCGCGCGGCGGCCGTCCGGCGCGATGTCCACCGTGCACAGGGTCGCGAAGATCTCGTCGTCGGCCCGCTCGTGCTCCAGCACCTGCTGGAGCGTGTTCAGCAGCTCGTCGCCGCACAGGCCCGCCAGCGTCAGCGCGCGCCACGCGATCCGCAGCTCAACACCGAGCGCGGCCTCGTCCGGGCCGTGACCGCAGACGTCACCGATCATGGCGTGCACGGTGCCGTCCGGCGTGCGCACGACGTCGTAGAAGTCGCCACCGAGCAGGGCGCGCGAGCGGCCCGGACGGTAGCGGGCGGCGAACCGGAGCGGGGAGCCGTCCAGCAGGGGCGTCGGCAGCAGACCGCGCTCCAGTCGACGGTTCTCCTGGGCCCGCAGCCGGCCCTCGGCGAGCCGGCGCTCGGCCGACTCGGAGCGCTTGCGCTCTACGGCGTAGCGGATCGCACGGCTCAGCAGCCGGCCGTCCAGCTCGTCGCGGAAGAGGTAGTCCTGGGCACCCACGCGCACCGCCTCCGCGCCGCGCTCGGCGTCGCCCGAGGCGGTCAGCGCGAGGACGGCGTGCCGGGGCGCGAGCTCCAGCACGTGCCTGAGCACGGCGAGCTCGTCGTCGGTGTCGCCACGGCCCGGCGCCGACAGCGCGAGGTCCAGCAGGATGCAGTGGACGTCGTCGGTCAGCAGCCGCCCGGCCTCGGTCAGATTGCGGGCCGTGCGGACGCGGATCGGCTTGCCTGCCTGGTCCAGCATGTCCGGCACGATCGGCGAACCGGCCGGGTCGTCCTCGATCAGCAGCAGCGTCAGGTTGGTGTGGGTGGTGTTGCTCTCCACCTTCTCCGTGGTGCTCCCGGCGGTGTCCGGCGTGCGCGGGGCAGCTGCCGAGACGTCCGTCGCGGAGTCCTCGGCCGGGCCGCCGCACGGCGACGCGGCCTGCGCCTGACCACTCTCCACGGCCGGGATCGCTCTCTGCCGCGGTATGGGTACGGGCATCGTCTTGGGTTCCTTCCCTCCCCCCGAGGGCACGGTGGGGCGAGGGACCTCGACCCACCGACGGGGACCATAGCGGGTGTCGGCGCCGCATTGGAATGGTGTGAGCCACGCCGCTGCGCCACCGGCCAGCGTCATATGCCGCGATATGTGCAGCAGTTGGACAGGGCGCGGATGTCGCGGGGATGACGAACGTCACGCCCGCGCATGGTCGGGCCCCGGGCGCGGCGTGGGGCGGGTCACGTGTTCCAGGTCACCGGCCGGTTCGCCGCTCCCGGGCTCGTCGCGACACGTTGTCCGATATCCGGTGCCTGCTCGGCCTGGTGTGCGCGCGGCCCGGTGCCTGCTCGGCCGGTGTGCCCGCGCGGCCCGGTGTCCGCTCGGCTGCGCGGGCTCGGCCGGTGCGGGAACATCCGGTGCGGGATCAACCGGCGCCGATCAACCGGTTCGCGGGCGCGGGCTCAGTCGGCGTCGGCGTCGGCGTCGGTACCGGTGTCCGGCCGTACCACCCCGAGTATGGGCATCGACCCGGCCCCAGCGATCGTCACCGTACGCCCTGGTCGCGGGGCGTGCACGATCGCCCCGTCGCCGACGTACATCGCGACATGGCTGGCGTCGTCGAAGTAGATGATGAGGTCGCCGGGCCGCATGTCCCGGACGTCGATGTGCCGCAGCTGCTTCCACTGCTCCTGCGAGGTGCGCGGGATGCCGCGGCCCGCGGAGATCCAGGCCTGTGAGGTCAGCCCGGAGCAGTCGTACGTCCTCGGGCCCTCGGCGCCCCACTGGTACGGCTTGCCGATCTGGGCCGTGGCGTACGCGACGGCCTTCTTGCCCTGCTCGGACGCCTTGCCGCTGATGTCCTTGAGGATGCCGGAGCCGAGCCAGGCGGTCTGTGCCTTGTCGGCGGCCTCCTTCTCCAGCTCGACGAGGCGCTGCTGCTCCTCCTTCTGAAGCGCGGACTCGAGCTTCTCGGCCTGCGCGATCTGCTTCTCGATCTTCTTCTGCGCGGCGGCCTTGGCCTTGCGGCCCGACTCCAGCTTCTTCCACTGCGCGGAGGCGTCCTTCGCGTACTGCTCCAAGTCCTCCTGCGTCCGGGCCAGTTCGCCGAGCAGTCCCTTGGTCGCGTGCTGGCCCTGGCGGACCCGGCCCACCCCTTCGAGGAACTCCTGCGGGTCGTCGCTCAGCATCAGATGGGCCTCGGGCGGCAGTCCGCCGCCGCGGTACTGGGAAGCGGCAGCGGCACCCGCCCGTTCCTTCAACTCGTCCAGCCGCTCCTGGCCCTTGACGATCTTCTTGGCCAGTTCGACGACCTCGGCGGACTGCTTGTCGGCCTTCTCCTCGGCGGCGTTGTACTCGTCGGTGGCGCGGGCCGCCGCGCGGTAGAGCGTGTCGAGCTTCTGGCGTACGGCCTCGAGATCCTTGCTGGGGGCGAGCGGCGGGTTCGCGCTCGGCGTCGGTGTGGGGCTCGGGTTCGCGAACGCCGCGCCCGGTGCCGCCAGCACGGTGATCGCGCAGACCACCGTCACGGCCGTGGCGATCAGACCCCGCTTGCCCCTGCGCATACTCCAGCCCCCAACTTATTAACCGTCAGTAACATCCGGTCGTCCGGGGATGCTGCCACGTCGGCCCGCAAAACGACAGGGGTAGTGCTTCCCGCCGTTCCCTCCCTGGTATGCCTCCGGCATGACGATCTCCCCGCCTGTGTGACGAACAACTCAAAGAGATCGTTCCCGGCGGCCCGTGTCGACCGGCCACGCCGGGGAGGTCAGCCGGTCGGCCGGTGAGCCGGTCAGCCCCGTGGCGCCAACGCCGTCCACCGCACCGTCACTTCGCCCTGCCGCCACCGCACCGGCCCGTCCACCACCGGCCAGTCCGCCGTCAGGTCCCGCACCGCACGGATCCAGCGCTGACGGGCACCGTAGGAGGCGTAGGGCGCGGCGGCGGCCCAGGCGCGGTCGAAGTCGCGGAGGAACGCGTGCACCGGTTCGCCCGGGACGTTGCGGTGGATGAGCGCCTTGGGCAGGCGTTCGGCCAGGTCCGAGGGGCGTTCCAGGGAGCCGAGCCGGGTCGCGAAGGTGACCGTGCGCGGACCCTCCGGGCCGAGCGCGACCCAGACGTGCCGGCGTCCGATCTCGTCGCAGGTGCCCTCGACCAGCAGCCCGCCGCGCGTACCGGTCGCCGGATCGGCCGGCGCGAGCCGGGCGCACAACCGCTCCCACACGGCAGCGACCTCGCCCTCCTCGTACTGCCGCAGCACGTTCGCCGCGCGGACGAGCACGGGGCGCTGCGGGATCGGGATCTCGAACCCGCCGTGCCGGAAGACGAGCCCCGCCCGCTCGTACGGCAGCGCCGCCGCGACCCGGGCCGGCTCGATCTCGACGCCCACCACGCGCGCGTGGGGCGCGACCGTACGGAGGCGGTGCAGCAGCTCGACGGCCGTCCAGGGGGCGGCGCCGTATCCGAGGTCGACGGTCACCGGGTCGGCGGCGCGGCGCAGCTCCGCGCCGTGGGTGGCCGCGATCCAGCGGTCCATACGGCGCAGCCGGTTGGGGTTGGTCGTCCCGCGCGTCACCGTTCCCACGACGGGGGCCCCCGCGCCCGGGCGGAGCCGGGAGTGGGGGCGGGTCGCTGCGCGGGATGCCATGCGTACGAGGGTAAGCGGCGCCCAGGCCCCGGCCCCGCCCCCGTACGTCCCCACTCCCGGCGCCCCCACCGGCTCGAAGACCTGCACCGACAGACCGCCCGGTGTCGTCCGGTGGCTGACGAGCCGCAGCCCGGCCGGTGCGCCGCCGTCCGGGAAGAGGCGGCGGCTTCCGGTCGAGTTCACCCTCCCGTCACGCGGCACGAGTCACACCCCCATCCGTCGAACGGTTGAGCGAGAGCCGGTAATGATTCGGTAAAGGTGGCGAATCGGGAAATGGAGCGCCCCCTTCCGGTGTTTTCGACCTGGAGGGCACGTGCGCCCTGCGAAAGGCATGCCCGGAGCGAGGAGGAACGCCACGTGAGCCAGTACATCGGCAGGCTCGGGCGGCGCTCCGCGTCCGCTCCCGCGCGCCTGAGGCTGCACCGCAGGCCCCGCCGGGTGGCCATGCTCTCCGTGCACACGTCCCCGCTCCACCAGCCGGGCACCGGCGACGCCGGCGGCATGAACGTCTACATCGTGGAGCTCGCGCAGCGCCTCGCCGCGATCAACGTCGAAGTCGAGATCTTCACGCGCGCGACCGCCGCCTCCCTCCCGCCGACCGTCGAACTCGCCCCCGGCGTCCTCGTCCGGCACATCGACGCCGGCCCCTACGAGGGCCTCAACAAGGAGGACCTCCCCGCCCAGCTGTGCGCCTTCACGCACGGCGTCATGCAGGCCTGGGCCGGCCACCGCCCCGGCCACTACGACCTGGTCCACTCCCACTACTGGCTCTCCGGCCACGTCGGCTGGCTCGCCGCCCAGCGCTGGGGCGTCCCCCTGGTGCACGCCATGCACACCATGGCCAAGGTCAAGAACGCCAACCTCGCCGACGGCGACACCCCCGAACCGGCCGCCCGCGTCATCGGCGAGACCCAGATCGTCTCCGCCGCCGACCGGCTCATCGCCAACACCACCGAAGAGGCCGACGAACTCGTCCGGCACTACTCCGCCGAGGCCGACAAGGTCGCCGTGGTCCACCCCGGCGTGAACCTCAGCCGCTTCTCGCCCGCCGACGGCCGCGCCGCCGCCCGGGCCCGTCTCGGCCTGCCCCAGGACGCCCTGATCCCGCTCTTCGCCGGCCGCATCCAGCCCCTGAAGGCCCCCGACGTGCTGCTGCGGGCTGTCGCCGTCCTCCTCGACGAGCGCCCCGAACTGCGCTCCCGCATCCTCGTCCCCGTCGTCGGCGGCCCCAGCGGCAGCGGCCTCGCCAAGCCCGAGGGACTGCAGAAGCTGGCCGCCCGCCTCGGCATCGCGGACGTCGTACGGTTCCGCCCGCCCGTCGGCCAGGAACAGCTGGTGGACTGGTTCCGCGCCGCATCGGTCCTGGTCATGCCCTCCTACAGCGAGTCCTTCGGCCTGGTCGCCATAGAGGCACAGGCGGCGGGCACCCCGGTGCTCGCGGCATCGGTCGGCGGCCTGCCGGTCGCCGTGCGCGACGGACACACGGGCTTCCTCGTACAGGGCCATGATCCCGCCGCCTACGCGCGCGTGCTCCGCGACTTCGCCGACGACCCGCGGCTGGCCACCCGGCTCGGCGCCCAGGCCGCCCGCCACGCCCAGTCCTTCGGCTGGGACACCGCGGCCGCCGCCACCGCGGACGTGTACACGGCCGCGATGCAGGCGCACCGCCGTCGCGTACGCTCGCACCATGGGTGAGGCGGCGAAGACGGAAGCGGAACAGACGGCGGCACAGGTCATCGAAGGTGTCCTGAAGGACACGGACCTGGAGTGGGAGAGCCCCGAGCCCGGCACCTACGTGGCGCAACTCCCCGGCACCCGCAAGCTGAAGACGACGGTCTCGCTCATCGTCGGCCGTCACTCCCTGTCGCTGAACGCCTTCGTCATCCGTCACCCCGACGAGAACGAGCAGGGCGTCCACCGCTGGCTCCTGGAGCGCAACCTCAAGCTCTACGGCGTGAGTTACGCCGTCGACCAGCACGGCGACGTCTACGTCACCGGCAGGCTCCCGCTGTCCGCCGTCACCGCCGACGAGATCGACCGCCTGCTCGGCCAGGTCCTGGAAGCGGCCGACGGCAGCTTCAACACCCTCCTGGAACTCGGCTTCGCCTCGGCGATCCGCAAGGAGTACGAGTGGCGGGTGGCGCGCGGTGAATCGACGCGGAACCTGGATGCGTTCAGCCACCTGACCCAGCGGCCCGCAGGCTGACTTCAGGTCCGCACCAAGACGTTTGACCCAACTCCTGCGCACCCTCTTCCCGGCGTAGGGGCCCCATGGCATGCTCACCAACCGACGCAATTCTGAACGTCGTTCACATCCATGACGAGCCGCATGGAGGGCGTACGGACATGGGCAATGCGCATCTCACCAGACGGGCCCTGCTCGGCGGGACCACGGCCGTGGCGCTCGGCGCGATAACGGGAACGACGACCGGCACGGCACAGGCGGCCCCCGTCGAAGGCCCTTCGGTTCCTTCAGCCCTACCAGTCCCTTCAGTGCCTTCCCTCTGGCGCGAGTTCATCGGACACCCCTTCACTCACCCGCAGATCCCCTTCGTCGGCCGGGCCGGTCACCGCGGCGGAACCAGCCGCTTCCCCCGCCGCCCCGTCGTGGCCGACGTCCGCGACTTCGGTGCCGTGGTGAACGGCACGACCGACTCCGCCCCCGCGATCAACCGCGCCGTCGCCGCCGCCGGAAGGGCCGGCGGCGGCACGGTCACCATCCCGCCCGGCACGTTCCGTATCGACGACGTGATCCGCGTCGGCCACTCGAACGTGGTCCTGCGCGGCGCCGGAAGCGGCCGTACGACACTCCTCGCGACCAAGAACCTCACCGAACTGATCGGCGTCTACGGCTCCCGCTACGGCGGCGACAAGTCCTCCTGGTCCTGGGCGGGCGGCCTGATCTGGCTGGCCCCCGAGGCCCGTTGGAACTCCCTCGTCGCCGCGATCAGGGCGAAGTCCTGGCCGTTCGAGGGCTGGACGGGCAACCGGCGTGACGAGTGGCGCACGCTCACGACGCTCGCCCCGGCAGGCCGGGGGTCCTGGACGGTGACGGTCCAGGACCCCTCGGCACTGCGCCCCGGCGCTCTGGTCCTCCTCCGCCTCGCCGACGACGCCGGCCACACGCTGCTGGAGCACATGTCCGGCGGCGGCCCCGGCCCCGAGGCGTACACCTGGGACGACAAGACGAAACTGACCTCGTACGTCCCCTACGAGTGGCCGGTGCGCATCACCCGCGTCCGAGGCCGCCAGGTCACCCTCGAACGCCCCCTCCCGCTCGATCTACGCCCCGAGTGGGACCCCAGACTGACCACCCACGTGAGGGAGTTGACCGGATCGGGCGTGGAGGGACTGACCCTTCAGGCCGTGGAGACCCCGCAGCAGCCGCACCTCCTCGACAAGGGCCACAACGGCGTCGTCTTCCAGTGCGCCTACGACTGCTGGGCCGACGACGTCACCGTCCGCCACGTCGACAACGGCTTCGGCCTGGTGGCCGCCTCCGCCTGCACGCTCCGGCACACGCGCGTGGCGGGCCGAGGAGTCCACCACCCGTACTTCTGCCGCGAGGGCTCGCACGACAACCTGATCGAGGACTTCACGATCGAGGCCCGCACGACCCCCGCCCCCGCCAACACCCAGCTCCACGGCATCAACGTGGAGGGCCTGTCCTCCCACAACGTCTGGTCACGCGGCGACATGCTGATGGGCACCTTCGACAGCCACCGCGGCCTGCCCTTCGCCAACGTCCGCACCGACATCACCGTCCACAACGACGGCCGCCACGGCGGCGACGCCAGCGCCGGGCCGCTGTTCGGCGCGCGCTTCACCCACTGGAACATCCGGGTGACCAACGGCCGCGCGGGCATGATCCGCCTCGACGGCCTCGCCCCCCACTCCGCGACCGTGGGCCTCAACGAGGTCACCGAGTTCGACCAGATCGACGTACCGGACTTCACCGGCGACCTGCACTCGCGCCTGGAGCTGTACGGCACGACGGACGCCGTACGGCCGCGCAATCTCCACGACGCTCAGCGCGCGCTGCTGCGATAGTGCCCCGGCGGCACACCCACCAGCTTCCGGAAGTGCCGGGTGAGGTGCGACTGGTCGTAGAACCCGGTCGCCACCGCCACGTCCCCCGGCGAACGCCCCTCCAGCAGCAGCCGCCGGGCGCGCCCCACGCGCAGGGACGTCAGGTACTGGTGCGGGGCGATGCCGTAGGCCGTACTGAACGCCCGTACGAGATGGGCGGGATGGGCGCCGAGCAGCCCGGCGGCCTCCCGCAGCGCGACGCCCTCGACGACCCGCTCGTCCAGGAGCTCACGCAGCCGCCGCGCCAGGACGGGATCGGCGGGACGGAGCGCGGCACCCTCGTTGCGCAGATGCCCGCGCAGCCGCTCCCCGACGAACAGCAGCCTGCTCTCGGCCTCCAGCTCCTCACCGGGCCGCACCAGCGCGCCGTGCAGCTGTCCGACGCGCCGCCGCAGCAGCGGATCGCGCAGATCGGGCCGGTCGACGGCGGCCCCGATGAGCTCGTCCCCGAGATACGTCCCGTCGAGATACAGCACCCGCTTGCGGAAGCCCTCCGGGGTGACGGGGGAGCCGTTGTGCGGCACGTGCGGCGGCAGCAGCGACACCGTGTCGTGCGGCGTGCCGTGCTCGTGCCGGTCGAGGTCGTAGCGCACGGCGCCGGTGTCGACGATCAGCAGCGTCCAGGCCTCGTGGACGTGCATGGGATACGCGTACTCGGTGAAACGGGCGTGGAAGACCTCGATCACACCGGCGACGGAGGGCCGCCAGGCGGAGACGTTCCGGGAGGACCCGGATGCGGACCCGGACGAGGGCTCGGAGAGGCGCTCTGCGGCCATGCAAAGAACGTACAAGACCCGAGTGGGGGCTGCCGGGCACGCTCGAATCATGAACACCGCATCACCCCTGGAGCCGATCCGCTTCGACACGAAGATCGCCGTACTGCTGCGCGCGGACCTGGAGCCGTGGCAGCGCCTCAACGTGACGTCGTTCCTGGTCAGCGGCCTCGGAACGCAGATCCCCGAAGTGATCGGCGACCCGTACGAGGACGCGGACGGCGTGCCCTACCTGCCGATGTTCCGCCAGCCGGTCCTGGTCTTCGAGGCCACCAAGGAGACCCTGACCACCGCGCACACTCGCGCCCTGTCCCGCTCCCTGCCCCGCTCCCTCTTCACCTCCGACCTGTTCACCACGGGCAACGACCGCGACAACCGGGCGGCCGTACGGGCGGTGCCGACGGCGGAGCTGGACCTGGTCGGCCTCGCGGTGTACGGCCCGAAGAACGCGGTGGACAAGGTGGTGAAGGGGGCGCGGATGCACCCGTGAGGTGGTGCGCTGCCCTGAGACGACCAAAGTCGCGGACGTGTAGACCAACGGCTGACGACAGAGCATGTCGCTCCCACCGAGACTCGCTCCATGGAGGACGCGAGGCACGTGGACATGGGCAAGCGACCCGATCCGCCGACGGGCCGTTCGGCAACGGAGCTGGCCGAATCGGCCTGGGCTATCAGCCTCTTCTGCGCAGGGGTGGGCGCCGGCATCGGCGCCGTACTCCCGCTCCTCGCCCGCTGGCTGCTGTCCCTGCCGTGGGCCCCGCTGGAAGGCCCGGCCGAGCTGCTGACGTCGGTCCCCGAACCCGCCCTCACGCTCGGCACCGTCGCGGTGGGCGCGCTCGGCGGCCTGCTGCTGGGCCTGACCGCCGTGCACGAGTCGCTGTCGGTCCGAATCTCCGACACCCACGTGACCCTCACCATCAGGGACACGACACGGGAGTTCGCCCGCGAGGAGATCGCAGCGCTCTTCAGGGACGGCAAGCACCTCGTGGTACTGGCCCCGGACGGCCTGGAACTGGCCCGGGAGCACTGCGGCCTGCCCTGGCGCCGCCTCACGGACGCGCTCGCCGAGCACGGCTACGCGTGGGCGGCGGAGGATCCGTACCGCGCCGAGTTCCGCCGCTGGGTCCCCGGCAGCCCCGGCCTGCCCGAGGGCGCGGACGCCCTGCTGAGGGCACGCGCACAGGCCCGGAAGCACGAGGGCGACGCCGATGACGCCCGGGAGTTGCGCGGGGAGCTGTTGCGGCTGGGGGTGGTCGTACGGGACGAGGGCGGGCGGCAGTACTGGCGGTCGGTGCGGCGGGGCTGATGTGACGGGTCGATGTGCCCCGCCGGGATCGGTGGCTAGACTCCGCGCGGAGGTCTCCCGTGACAAAGGCCCGAATACCTGGCTTAATCGCTCCGCTCGCGTTGCTCGTCGCCCTGTCGGTGATCGCAGGGTGCGCCGGCCGAGCACCGGACGCGTCGACGGACAGAAGCCCGGCCGTATCGGCACCACGTCCGACCATCCATCTCGGCGAGAGAGACTCACTGGTCCCCGGCGGCCCGCCGCTCCCCTTCCGCGTCTCCGTCGAGGGCCGCCTCACCGACGCGCAGGCGGCCCGACGCGTACTGGGGCTCTACCTCGGCCTGACCCCCGACCGGCTCCAGGTCCGGGAAGACGGCGCCTGGCACGACGTTCCCCTCCAGTGGACCAACGAGCAGGACGACAACGGGGAGTTCGTCGCCGTTCTGCCCCTCGCACACCACGGCAAGGCCCGGACGGCATTAGATTTCCGGCTGTTCGCCGCTGACCGGGAGCGCGGCTCCGCCGAAGGCCGGACCTCCACCGTCGCCGCGCAACTGGCCCGCAAGGGGTGGACACCGAGCGCCCACCCGGCGGCATCGGCACCGCGAGTCCGGCTGCCGATCGACCCCACACACCTCGCCATCGAGGTACCGGACGTGCTCAGGGCGACGGTGGGCGGCCCACCCGTGGAGTGGAAGGTGCGCGTCCGTAACGCGGCGGGCAAGCTCGCCCGCTCCCGCCTGCGCATCGCGATCACCCTCGGCCCCGGCGCGGCCGGCCAGTCGGTCCGCAGCCTTCCCTGGTCGTTCGAGGACGAGGGGGACATGGGGGATAGGGGGGACAGGGGCCGCTGGACCGATCTGACCGGCCGCACGCACATCGAGACGGACGAGTTCGCCCTCGCGCCCGGCCAGTCCCGAACGGTCCGTGTCCGCCTGGCGCTGCCCCCCGTCGCGCCCGACTACGGCGAGGTCGGCGCGGTGCTGTCCGCGGCGGTCACGGCGCCTTGGTGGCCGTCCGACCCGGAGCAACCGTCGGGTGTCTCCCACGACGCGGAGTCCACGAACGTCCTGGTCGGGCGGTAGGACGTGGTCACCGAGCGCAGGCCTCGGCGATCGACAGGCTGTTCTCGTAGAGGTGGTGCCGGGTGATCCGCCCGTTCTCCACGGTCAGCCGCAGCGCGAACGGCCCCTCGAACGACTTCCCGGTCGCCCGCACGGCCCCCGACAGGTGCCCCGTCAGGACGGCGTCGTTCCCGTCCACGAGCAAGACGTCGACGGAGGCACGCGCCTCCTCCGGCACGGTGTGTTCCATCAACTCGTCGAACTGCGCGGCACATTCGGCGGCCGTGGACCGCGGCCGGATCCACGGCACCCCCGGATTCTCGGCGAGCACCCAGTCGACTTCGTCGGCGAAGAGCGCGGTGAGTCCGGCGGTGTCCCCGGCGAGACGGAGCTCGAGGAACTTCTGAACGGTGGCGCGGGTCGCGTCCGAGGTGCTGGTAGGCGTCATGAGGCTCAGCTTGCCGGGGCACTGCGGGAGCGTCGATTACCTCACGGGTAAGGAAGCCAGCTCACTGCCCGACCCGGCCGTCGACCCGCTCGCGCAGGAGGTCGGCGTGGCCGCAGTGGCGTGCGTACTCCGCGATCTGGGCGAGCAGCACGTCACGGAACTGGAGCCGGCCGCCGGGGTCGGGGCCGAGCTCGGAGAAGCCGGTGTTCGTGGCGGCGAGATCGGTGGCCCCGTCCAGGTACCGGCCGGTCCTCTCCACCTCGGTCCGCCACTGCCGCCAGGCCTCGTCCACGACCGCCTGCTCGGCGACCGCGCCGTTCCAGTCCCCGTCGCCATCCTCGTCCGTCCGGTACAGCATCGGCGCGTCCTCCCCGGCCATCACCCGCCAAAACCGCCGCTCCTCCTCGGTCAGATGCCGCACCAGCCCGAGCAGCGACATCGTCGACGGCGGCACGGACCGCTGAGCCATCTGCCCGGCGTCCAGTCCCGCGCACTTCATCTCCAGCGTGAGCCGGAAATGCCGCAGACAGTCGAGCAACGCCCCACGCTCGTCGACGACTTCGACATCGGTCTCGCGGGGGTCGTCACCCGGATCCACCCACATGTCGGGGTAGACGCTCGCCCGCGTCCACCGAGTCACGGCTGCTTCATTGGTGTGCTCGTCCCGGGCCATGGGGGCACGGTGGCCGGGGCGGGGAGGCTCCGCCACTGATTTTCGCTGCACGCTTCCGACGACTGAGCCGTGCGACGGCCTCAGGTTGCCCGAGCCGCAGCCCCAAGCGAACCTGGGAGAAACATTCCCCTCGTTTCGGTTACCTCGCAGCCCGCCTTGGTGAGCGGCGCTGTACCTCCGGCCCGCGGGAGGAGCATATGAACGACGCGGATTTCCGGACACCGAAGAAGCAGCATAGAGAGCCGGGGGCGATCCACCGGACACTCAGGCGAACAGTAGGCGGCGTTCGTAATTTCCTTGCCGACACACAGGAGCGGGCCAGACGTTCCTACTGGTCCTACCGCGACCGTCACTACGTACGCAATTGGCCGCAGGTGATCGGTCGCTCGACTTCAGGTGTTCTGCTTCTTGTCCTGGCAATGGCGTTCGTCGCCTGGATGGTCTGGGGTATCGTCGAATTGCTCTCTCCAGCCCCAAGAAAGCCCGGACCCTTTGAAAAGGGGTGCACAGGGCACCCGCTTGCATGTAGTGGTCTCGCCAGCGGGGCCACAACATTGTTCTTGTTCGCTTTGACTGCCCTTCTCTTCCTCGTGGTGGCCTATTGGCCGGTCAAGCGGAAGTACTTGAAGACGGTCAGGAATAACCCACACGGAGTTGTCCCTACGGCAGGCAGAATCTTCGGCGAGGTCGTGGGCCGCGACGCGCTTTGCCACACCATTCTCAAGGAAGTAACCAGCAAGGAGAACCCGCGGCCGCAGCTGATCATGGGAGGCGCCGGCGCGGGTAAGACAGCCGTACTGCTGAAACTGGCAGAGAAACTGGCAAAAGAACGTTACATCCCGGTGCCCATTCGGCTCCGCGAAAAACAAGCACGGGAGACGAAGGACAGGGAGAACCTCGACTTCGAGGCGCTCGGTGAACAGCGTTTCTACGAGATCATCAGGACTCGTTCTCGCATCATGCCCTTCACGGTCGACCCGAAGAAACTCTGGCAGAAGCTGCGCAACAACGGCAGGATCGTTGTGCTGGCCGACGGTCTTGAGGAACTACTGATCAGTGATGGAATCGGGTCCGGGCGTGACATATTGATCCGGGATGCTGTACAGCGTGCGAATGAGCAAAACCTTCCTCTGGTCATCGCATCGAGGCCACATGACCCCATCCGTGGCATCAACGCTTCCCTTATCGACCTGGAGCCTCTGAACGAGGAAGAGGCGCTCGATTACCTCAGATCGAGCCAAGATCACTCCACTGAGGACGAGCAGCGACTCAAATATGTGGTACGGGTGGCAAGAGTTGTCGAATCCCCCCTTTATCTACAGCTCATGAAAGAACTCTGCGACCAGGGTCTGACGAAACATCTCCGCTACAGGGAGGCAGACACCGACTTGGACACACGAAGCCACGAAATACTGACCAATCAACGACTTCACCTGCTCAAGACATGGGTGCACGCCGTGAGTGACGGCATGCTGTACCGCCACGTGCAAATCTCCACGGACGTCAGACGCAAAGTCATCGACCAAATATCGCTCCTCGCCTGTATTGGGTTGCAGCGAGACTCCGTGGTCGTAGAATTCAGATATCTTTTCGAGGAACGGCCGGAAACCCGTGAACCGCTTGAAGACTGCACAGAGGTCAAGGATGAGCTGAAAAAGCTGCAAACCACATCGGGAATCGGCCGTGAGCTGGCGACGACGCTTGGCGCGAAACTGGGCCTGGTGGAGCCCTACGGCGACGGCCTTCGCTTCCCGCACAGCATCATGCAGGCATATCTCGGATCCCGAATGATGCATATTGCGCTGAGTCCCGACTATATACAAGACGCGATGTGGAAGCAGGTGGAAGGCGAAAAACATCTTGACGTCGGCAACGAGTTCCTCCTCGCGCTTTCCATGTACGCCTATAGTCACGGAACTTCGTTCGGTGCCACTGGAGAAAGGCTGGAAAGGGAAAAGGAAGCCCTGCTTCGGAAATTGGAACCCTGGTACGAGAGGCTGAATTTCGATGAGGGGTTCGATACTTTCGAGAAGGCAATGCGGGGTGCCGACCCGAGTAAGGTGCTCGAGGTGTTTATTCATGCGTTTGAGATAGATAGCGAAATGGGCGGCGCGCGTTTTGCTTGTATCGCGGAGAGGCTCGTTGACTGGATCAAAAACAAGCAGAGCGAGGAGAAGATCGTCACCGATCAGTGGACTATTGGGCAAGCGAAACTGCGCCTTGCTCGATCACTGGCCACCACCCTTCACAACCTGGAGGACAGTCGGGCACAGTATGAGGGTATGCGCCAGAGGAACGAAAAGGCAGAGGTGCTGGAGGAAGGTCTGAGAAAAGGGTACGAAGCATTGAATGCGATCGCGGGAACCGACCGTTCACACGGAATCAGGCTTGCCGCGGTGCAGGAATTCGCCGACAGTGGAACAAAGGCCATAAGCACGCTGAGCAAGCTTGATGAGCGGCGCAAAGAGGAGAAGGACTCCCCTGGCGAGTGGGAAGAAGTAGCGCGATCGTGGCTTCTCCCCATGCTCTTTGGGAGTGCATCAGTGTGGCACAAGCAGTACAAGGGAGAGAATTCGCAACACTCTCATAACCTGGAATGGGTTAATGAGGAATTTGAAAGAGTGCTGCATGGGGCAATGGGTGGTGCGAGCCCGGAAGGTGAAGGAGGGTGCCTGGTAAAACAGGTTGCTTTGGCGCAAGGCTTCAAATATGCAGCCAATCGGCGTCGCCAGCACCGACATAATACGCCGGAATGTGAAAGCTATCTGATCAGTCGGGCCAATTCATTGCTGCGCCGGACGGACTTCTGGTTCACTCAACTCACCCTCATCCAGGCGCTGTGCCTTTGGCATATGCCCGATGCGGACAGCGAGCATCCGGAGCCAGAGCGGCTGACCTACTCACAGGCGCGGTCCAAGGTGAACGCCTGGCTCGACACCGCGGGCACCGAGGCTCGTTCGCCACTAGCGGTAACCAACGGACGGAGAGTGCATCATCCGTTCGTGACTGCCGGTGCCGACATGGCAGTACTCGCTCTTGAGCACCACGCGCCGGAACGGTTCCTGTGGATAGACGAGTTCGGCGTCGTGTCGAGAGTGGGCTCCGAGTCCAGGCACCTTGACCGGATGAACACTATTGATCACCTGTGGATTCCGCCCTCAGCAGGTTGGAGCCTGCTCGACCCGCGGGCACGGAAGCTTGTGGCCGACGTACTGCTCCTGCTCAACCTGGCCGACCGAGGGGACCCGCCCTCCTCGAAGGACTACGAAACGCGCCTCAAGCAGACCGGGGGCACCGACCTGCCCTCGTGCCTCCGGGGCGACCGAGGGTGGCTTGACCCCTGCCGTCCCGGTTCGACAGAGAAGTTGACCCTGGGGCGCGAGAATTGTGCCTCAGGCTGTCCGGTACAGCTCTGTCCCTATCCATCCAAGTCCGACAAGATTCATCAATCCGAGATGAGTGAGGCCTTCTGTCGAAAGCAGCGTGAACTCGTTGCGAAGCACAGGTTCCTCAACTTCCGGCAGACCATGTGGTGGCAAGGCGCCTCGCTGCCGAACATGAGGAGTTTCTGGGAATCCATGGAGGACCGAGCCCAGGGCCGCCGGCCCCGCAGTCGGTAGCCACGCCCGCACGCTCGCCGGCTGCGAGGCCGCTTTAGCGGGCATAAAGGTGTGCGGCGTCCCTTGGTCAGTCACTGCCGGAACCTCACTTTGCGCCTCGGCGGCCGTATGGTCGAACCCGCCACCGAGGAGGTCTTCCGATGCGCAGCGTCACATACTCGATGGGTGTCTCCCTTGACGGCTACATCGTCGGGCCGGACGGCGGCTTCGACTGGACGGTGCCCGACGAGGAAGTCTTCCGTTTCTGGATCGACGATATTCGACAGGTCGGCGTCCACCTGATGGGGCGACGGCTGTACGAGACGATGCTGTACTGGGAGACCGCTGATGAGGATCCATCGCTCGACGATTCAGGGCACGAGTGGGCCGCGCTCTGGAACCCGCTCCCGAAGGTGGTCTTCTCCACCACACTGTCGGAGGTGCAGGGCAATGCCCGACTGGTCTCCGGCGGTCTGGTGGAGGAGATCGAGCGGTTGCGAGCAGAGCCGGGAGAGGGCGAGATCGCGATCGGTGGCGCGACGCTCGCCGCCGAGGCGGCCGCTTCGGATCTGATCGACGAGTACCGGGTCATGGTCCACCCGGTGCTGGTCGGCGGCGGCATTCCGTTCTTTCCCCAGCACGAGCGCCGGGTGGATCTCGACCTCGTCGAGACCCGCACCTTCGGCTCGAAAGTCGTCTACCTGCGCTATCGAGTGGCGCGCTGAGGGGCGTTCCGTGAAGGGGACAACACTTAAAGGGTGTTGCACGCCACGCAACTACCGGCTCTCGGCGAACGTGCAAGTCATCGTCGATGCCGACACCCGCCTGGTGATCGCTGCCGCCCGCCCGGTGCCGGGCACCACCGCGGACGCGCACGCGGCGACGGCGCCTACCTCATCTGCGGGATGGTCGTGCCGCACCGCAAATGCCCGCACCGGCCCCTGCTGCCGGGCGAGGAAGAGGACAACGCCGCCCACCGCAAGGTGCGTGCACGGGTGGAGCATGTGATCGGCCGGATGAAGAACTACAAGATCCTCCGCGACTGCCGGCAGCGCGGCGACGGCCTCCACCACGCGGTCCAGGCCGTCGCCCACATGCACAACCTCGCCCTCGCATCATGGCCACACGACCGCGATCACAAGCTTTGACCTGCCCGAAAGCGGCCTTGTGCAACGCCCTTTAGGGTACGCAGCATGACCCTGCAACTTGTTCAGGTGAACTTCAAGGCCCGGGACGACTCGGCGCTCGGCCGGTTCTGGGCAGAGGCGCTCGGCTGGGGTGTCTCAAGTGAAGGCCCTGGAGTCACCAACCTGGAACCTGTGGGCTTCGACTGGCCGGACCCGTCCGCCGTCTGCATCGATCTCGTCCGCGTGCCGGACCCGGAGACGGTGAAGTACCGCGTACACCTCGAGCTCGCCACCACCTCCGACGCCCATCAGACGGAGTTGGTCACACGCCTGAAAGACCTCGGGGCGACGCCCGTCGACGTGGGCCAGGGCGACGTGCCGTGGACGATGCTGGCCGACCCGGAAGGCAACGTGTTCAGCGTCCTGGAGCCCCGAGAGCTCTACCGGGACACCGGGCCCATAGCCGCCGTGGTCGTCGACTGCGCCGACCCTCGGGCCATGGTCCGGTTCTGGGGCGAGGCGATCGACTGGACGGTCCATGAACTGACCGATGACCGCGCCCTGCTGCGCTCCGTCAAGGGCGTCGGGCCCTACTTGGAGTTCCGCCGCACGCCGGAGGACGAGGTCATATGGAGCCGCGTCCATCTCGACGTCATGTCCGACCCTGTCGAGGAGCAGGCGAAGGAGGTCGCCCGGCTGGAGAGTCTCGGTGCGACACGGGCCGATGTGGGTCAGGGCGACGTCTCCTGGGTCGTCCTGGCCGACACGGAGGGCAACGAGTTCTGCGTCCTCGGCCGGGGGTGACGAGGGCTCGGTGGGCTCTCTGACGCTCAGGTACTCGGACAGAGCTGAGTACGTGCGCTCTGTTCGATGGCGGGGCGAGCCGAAACGCTTGGGACATGCGCCAAGGACTACTGAAACCCGTTCCCCAGCTGTTGTCGATCCTCGTGCTGGCCGGGGTATCGACAGCGATGTGGGCCGCCTGGCTGGGCTGGGACCAGCATCGTGACGCGCAGCCTGATGGCTCGACGACCGGCCCGTACGAGGCGTGGCAGGTGATCGGGCTGGTGCTGACCCTGCTCGTACCTGTGTGCTGGGCGGCGTCCCGGCGCTCCAACGCAGGCGCTGTGCTCGGCACTACGGCGGGCCTGACCGTCGCCGCCTTCTACGACTGGTCGGACGACGCCAGCGGCCTTTTCATGGTCGGCGTGGTGCTGGTCATGGTGGGGAGCCTGGGCGTGACCGCCCTCGTGTCCGCTGTGATCACTGCGGCGAAACGAGACGGACGACACCACCCGGGAGCAAACGCATCCTGAGCCGATCCTCCTCCCTGCGCGACCGGGCGGCTGATCTTCACGGGCCACGTGGCGGCTCCTGCCTCGCGGACGTCCCCGATCGGGGGAGTGTCGAAGTGGGCACCGGCCTCGGCCAAGAAGCCCCCGGCCTGCGAAGAACCGTATGCCGGGGGCTCAGTGGCGTCGCGTTACTCGACAGTCAGCCACAGATGGCGGGTGCGCCGACCGACCAGGCGCGCGTATGCCTTGCTGCACCCACGCCGGCCTCAGCCACGCTGTCAAGGTGTTATCGACCAGAGGAAGCTAAAGCGGCCGGCCCGTGAGCACACTGCCTGAGCCATCAGCTTGGTCGTGCGCCGCCCGTAGTCGCGTGCCAGGCGGCGGGTGCACATCAGGTAGGCGAAGAGACGCTCGACGAGGTCCACTGCTTGGGCAGCACCACAAAGCCGGGTATGTCGTCGCTGCGCCGGCGATGGCAAGGACCAAGGAGTCCGAGGGCCCCGCACCGAGACCGACCTGTTCGCCGCCGTCAAGGATTGGCACGGGCAATATCGGAGCTGTTCTTGAATTGGATGCGGAGAAGCTTCTTCACTCGCTCGAGTTCCGTGGCGTGAGCCTTGATCGCTTCCTTCTGATAGGCGGCATGCAGGGCCAGGGCCATCCCGGGCAGGTTCACCTCGTCGCGGCACTTCTCATCTGCGACGGCAGCTTCGATCTCTGCTCGCGTGACGGGTTGCTCGGGTTCCTCGTCCGTGATCGACACCGACCTTGCCCACCGCGGATCGCCTTCGGCGTCGGCTGGTGAAGCGTAGGGGCGCCCAGAGCGGCTCATGCAATCACGCCAGCGCTGTTCCACCTGCTGATACCGGTGATCAGACGCCACTGTCCGAGCCACAGTGTTCTCGATGTCGGACAGCAGCTTCCAAGGGACGATCGCCTCATCCTTCAGTGATCTGCGGAGTGCCTCGCCAGACCTGTCGAGTCGGCGCATCACCTCGCCGTGGCAACCTCCCCGCGGCACGGGCCGACCGTCGAACAAGTCGGCCGACCCGTCGTAGACACCGCTGTACTTGTCGGGCACGAAGAGGGCCTTGGTTCCTCCCCGAGCGGCGGCCGCGTACTGGTCTGCCAGGTACCCGCTCGGGCCCCGGTATCCGTACCGAGACGGCTTCCGGTCGCCGAGCCAGCCCAAGAGCGCAGGGATGTGCGGCCATCGGACCTCGCGGATATCCGGCGTGTCGAGAGAGATACCGAATCGGTGCATGCACTGCCGAACGGCCGCCATACGCGCACGTTGCAGCTGTGCGTACTGAGGTGAGGTCAGCTCATAGGACTGCAGTGGAACAGTGAAATCCGATGCCGACCGTGGATGCGGAGTCTGTGACACTGCTGGACCGCGCTTGCGATGCTCTCCGGCGTCCTGGGATGCGCTGTTCGGTCCGCAGGCGGTCGTCAGTGCCATTAACAGGCACACAACCGGGAACAGCGGCTTCGTGCGCGGTGTCATAAGAGCCCCCAAGCGTGCGGTGGAGTCCTACCTCAGCGTCACGGGTAGAGCCTGCCGGTGTCGTAGTTGGTGACGTTGTTCAGCAGGCGTCCCCGGGCGAAGACCCAGTTGACGCTGCTCAGCGGAACGGCAGCGGTGAAGGCCGAGTTCTTGCCGCTGGGGACGGTCGACCAGGTGGGCCAACTGCCGCCGTACTGGCCGCACCAGTACGACGTGTCATTGCCCCTGTAGTTCCACCCCATGGACACGCGGTCGCCCTGCCTGCCCCCGTAGATCACGCTGAAGACGTGGTTGTTGTAGTAGCGGACAGCGATGGTCCGTCCGTCGACAGACCGCGATTCCTCGTTCGGGGCCACCGTCTTGTAGTCGCGGGCTGCTGAGCACCAGGTCTCGGCGGCCAGGGCGGGCGTTGCTGTGGCCGCCACAAGGGCAGTTGCTGCCAGGCTGGCTCCCATCGCCGTAGCAGCGATCTTCTGAAATCTGCGCACTCTTCGGACTCCTTCGCTTCCTTGGCGGTGTCGACCGTCGGAACGGCCGGCCACGTGTTGTGGCGCGCAACCACAATGCGCGGTCCGTGTTGCAAGGAACCTTGGGAAAACCTTGAATCAGCTGGTCGGGGCCGCCGCTGGCCCGGTCATGGCGTGCGGCAGTGAGAAGAGGGTGGCATGGCGCTGGGCTTCCTCGCGGTGCCGTCGCGGGACAGCCTCGGACCATTGAGATCTCGGCACACAGTCAACGGCTTGTGCTCTGTAAAGCCGCGGCGGAAAGGGGCTCCGCCGTCCGGGCCGGCATGCCCGAGCGGTACCAAGTCATGGTCGACCTCGGCGGCGGTTGCGGTCTCCGTCAGGGGCAGATCCTCGGCATCGCCGTCGACGCGATCGACTTCCCGTCGGGCATGCTTCACGTGGTCCAGCAGCTCAAGCTGAGCCGCAGCAAGCGCGTGTTCGCCCCGCCCAAGGGCGGCAAGCTGCGGGACGTGCCGCTGCCGGGTCCGGTCGCTGATGCCCTCCGGGATCACATGGAGCGGTTCCCGCCGGTGGAGATCACCTTGCCGTGGAAGGTGGCGGACGGGCCTCCGGTGGCCAAGCGGCTGATCTTCACCGGCCCGCGTGGCGGTCATGTCTGGCGGACGTCCCTCAACGAGGAAGCGTGGAAGCGGGCGCTCGCCTCGGCCGGGGTGATCCCCGAGTGGAAGCCGGGCGAGTCCTACGCCGAGTCCCGCGAGAACGGCATGCACGCCCTCCGCCACTGCTACGCCTCGGCGCGACACGACGGTCGAGGGCTCGTACGCTCTGATAAGGAGAGGTGCGGGAGTGGCGATGGAGGACGAGTACGTCTTGTCGGTGTGTGACGACGTGCCCCATGACGTAGTGCTCACTGACACCGGCGCCCATGTGCTGGACGTCGTTCAGGTCGTTCGTCGATTGTCGGGGCTGAGCCTCTGGCGCAGCGAGGCCCTTGCCACACAGGTCCCAGCCCTGATCCTCGTCGGCGTGCCTCAGGAAGACGCTGAGGAAGCCGTCACGGCCCTGCATGAGGTGGGAGCACAAGCAGAAGCGAGGGAACAGCCGGAGCCGGGCTTCCCCAACTGAGCACGGCCCGACCGAGCAGCTGACGGCCAACAGACGGCCTCACCCCAGCAACAAGGCCCCTGCCAGCGGAGAAACCGCAGGTAGGGGCCTTGAACAGCTCTGCTTACTTCTTCTTGCCCTGGGTCTTGTCGGGGATCTTGAGGCCCTGCGTCTTTGTAGCTCCGGGACTTGGCGGTGCCCGCCTGGTTGGTCGTTGTCGGCCGGTGCTGAGCGACTTCGGACGGCCCAGAGACGGCCCAGCCAACGGCTTCACCGGCGGCGGCTGATGGCGTCGCGAAGCATCTCTAGCCAGCTCATGAGGAGCCACCGCAGTCGCCACCACCAGCCTCGCCGCCTTCCTTGCGGCTGAGGGCTGACTGCTAATCGTGGAGGCCGGCGCGGAGGACGGACGGTGGTGCTCGGACTTCGGCGACCACCACCATGCAAGTGGCAGTAGCCGCTCCGCCCAGCTGGGTTGCCGCACATTCGGCCCTGCCGTGTCACGCCCGAACAACGTCTCATGAGCGAAGCTTGGCAGGGCCTACGTGACGGAGAACGTCAACCGGGACAACTGCACCACCTAGCTAGGGGCCCGATCTATAGGACATCAGCTTGGGGAGCTTGGGTCCTCCGCACTCGATTGGCGCGCTGACCTGCTGCGCAGCGGAGTGACGACATGTGGACGTGCTCGGTGAGTGACCGCTGTTCCCCGTGGCTCCCCGCGCTATCTGGCACGGGTCTGGCATGGTGCTTACCGCGGTCCTGGCGGCTTGGGGACACCCTTGTCCATCAGCGCGTTGGTGAACTCAACGGCGAACCGGTGTGTCTCGGGTGACACGTCGGTGGGCTCGCTGGCGTACCAGCGGAAGGTGTCCGGGTTTCGCTCAGCCTCGTGCAACCAGCGGGCCAGGCGGTGAAGCTCTCCTTCGCTGAGCCTGGTGGCGGCCTGATGAACCCACGTCTCATCTGGCCCGGTGTACGTCCCCAGAGCCATAACGGCCAGCTCCACCACGTCCGGAGCGAAGACGGACCGGCATAGATCGCGAGTATCAGGAGAGACCGGCATACGCCGAGGATGCGGTGTCCAGGGTGGCAGGGCAATGGAGAGTCGTGCGGCAGCGGCGCGAGCACCGCATCGGCCCGGTGCGGTTATCCGCCCGCACCGGCATCGCCACCTCCACCGCACACTGCATCCTCAAACGCCATGGCATGCCAGCTCTGGCCGCGACCGACCGGGCCACCGGCGAACCGGTCCGCCGCTTTGAACGCTCCCAGCCCGGCGAACTGGTCCACATCGACGCCAAGAAGCTCGGCCGCATCCCCGACGGCGGCGGGCACAAAGTCCTCGGCCGCGCAGCCGGCCGGGCCAACCAGGACCGCCGAGACGGCACCGGATACGCCTACCTGTACACCGCGCTGGACGACCACTCCCGCCTGGCCTACACCGAAGACCTGCCCGAAGAGAGGGCCGCCACCTGCGCCGCCTTCCTGCAACGGGCTGCCGCCTGGTTCGCCGCACGCGGCGTCACCATCGAACGGGTGCTGACCGACAACGCCTGGTCTTACACCAAGAACACCTGGCGCCAAACCTGCCGCGACCTGGGCATCAGCCCACGCTGGACCCGCCCCTGGCGGCCCCAGACCAACGGCAAGGTCGAACGCTTCCACCGCACCCTGCTCGGCGAATGGGCCTACCACAGGCCCTACACCTCAGATGCCGCGCGCCAGGCCGCGTTTCCCGACTGGCTGGACTGGTACAACTACCACCGACCCCACACCGGCATCAGCGGCCACACACCAGCCAGCCGCGTCACCAACCTCTCCGGACAGCACATCTAGCCCCTAGGGCCGACTTCTAGCTCAAGATCTGTTCGACCGTCATCGTTATCGGCAACTTTCCTTCTCACGAGTGTAGTTGCCGTTTCCGCCGATTCTCGGGCATGCGAGAATCCGCGCGAGAGTGCCGCCTACGGTGGCCGCAAAAGAGGGTCTCGCTCGCCATCTTGACTCTCAAAGGTGACACCCCATATGCCGCCGTAGGCTCCTCGGAGGCTGCCGCCCAGCTCAGGCGTTCCATACAAGCGGGAGGTCTTTGGGTGGACGCGAGGAAAGCTGTACCCAGTCTTCCGGCCCGAGGGGGAGCCTAAGGACCTAGGTTGCTGAGACCTTTACGAAGCGCAAGTTAAGTCAAGATCGGAAAGGGGATGCGCTTCGTGAATGGAACGTACGCAAACGCGAAAAGAAAGGAATTTGTGCACATGGCGACCACGACCGACCCGTGAGCCGGTGGCTGCCGGTCGAACTGAGTGCAGACGTCGTCTCACTTGCGATCGCAGCCATCCCGTATATCGGGGTAGTCCCTGTGGCCCTGCTTCTAGTTGTCACAGGGATCTTCTACCCGGCCGTCTGGTCACGCGACCGCGAGCGCCGGCGTGACGCCCGGCTCTTGGCCTTCCGGATCCTTCGCTGGCTTGAGCGGAGGCGCCGCTGATGGAAGGTCCGCGAGCAACACGTGCACCACCGTGAGTCTTGAGCCCCGTCGCAACCTTGTGCGCCGGGGCTCAACATCGTTGTCCTCTACCGGACCGCCTTCCCCTCGGTACAAGGTGTACGTGCCTGGCTCGGCGCCGCGCCTCTCAGTCGCTGGATGGGCCTCGACGGCCACCGCACCGAGTGCGACGTCGACACCCGCACCGGCGAGATCGGCAACGTCCTCCACGACCTCGACTCGACCAGCCTCCCGGCCGGACAGCTCCTCGTCCGCTGCAACAACCGCCGCACGACCCGCTGCGCGGCCTGCGCCGAGGTCTACCGCCGCGACACCTTCCACCTGATCACCTCCGGCCTGCGCGGTGGCAAGGGCATCCCCGAACACGTCGCCGCCCACCCCCGCGTGTTCGCCACCTTCACCGCACCGAGCTTCGGCCCGGTCCACAACCGCCCTTCCAGCGGACGCCCCTGCCGCTGCGGTACCCATCACGACCAGGACGACGACCTACTCGGCTCCCCGCTCGACCCGGACACCTACGACTACCAAGCCGCCGTGCTCTGGAACGCCCACACCGGCCCCCTCTGGCGGCGCTTCTCCACATACCTGCGCCGAGAGGTCGCCAAGCGCGTCGGCCTCTCCCAGCGGCGCTTCCGCGAGCACGCCCGCGTTTCCTTCGCCAAGGTCGCCGAGTACCAGAAGCGCGGCGCGGTCCACTTCCACGCCGTCATCCGCATCGACGGCCCCAGCGGCGGCGACACCCCACCCCCTACCTGGGCAACCGCCGAACTGCTCACCCACGCGATCCGCGCCGCCGCTGCCAGGGTTCGCGTGGACGGCCCGGTCATTGACGGCCGCACGCACACCTTCACCTTCGGCCGCCAACTCGACGTCCGCACCATCCGCTCGGCCGACTTCAACGACGGCCAGGAACTGACCGAACGGGCCGTCGCCGCCTACATCGCCAAGTACGCCACCAAGGGCGCGGAGACCGCCACGGGAGCTCTCGACCGGCCGCTCAAGTTCGCCGCCGAACTCGCCCAGCTCGACATCAGCGACCACGCCCGCCGCATGATCCGCGCCGCATGGTTCCTCGGCGCACGCAAGGACCTCGAACACCTCCGCCTGCGCGCCTGGGCTCACATGCTCGGATTCCGCGGCCACTTCTCCACCAAGTCCCGCCGCTACTCCACCACCCTCGGCGCCCTCCGCGACGCCCGCGCTGAATGGCGCCGCGCACAAGCCGCAGCAGTCAACGGCCCCGAGCCCGAGACGACGTACGTCCTCGCGCACTGGGTCTTCGCCGGAACCGGCCTCTCGGACACCGAAGCCTGGCTGGCCGCATCCCTCGAACCCGCCCCCGGAACGGAAGGAGAACCAACCCGTGGCTAACCGACGCCTCACCCTGGCGGACGTGGCTGCCGAACCGCGCCCTCTGCCTTCCCGGTACCTGACGCCCGAAGACCTGGTCGAGATGTTCGACCTGCCCAGCGTCGAGACGGTCTACCAGTGGCGCAGGAAGCGCACTGGCCCCAGAGGCTTCCGTGTCGGCCGGCACCTGCGCTTCGACCCGATCGACGTGCGGGCCTGGGTGGATGCCCAGCTTGGGGAAGCTGCCTGATGGCCGGGCACATCCAGGACCGCTGGTACAAGACCGAGGTTGGCCCGGACGGCAAGACCAGCAAGGTCAAGACCGAGCGGTACGGCTCGGGCATGCGGTACCGCGCTCGGTATGTCGGCCCGGACGGCACGGAGAAGTCGAGGAGCTTTCCTGACCGGCAGAAGCGGCTCGCCGAGCAGTGGTTGACTCAGACTGAGGCCGACATGGCGCGCGGACAGTACATCGACCCGCGCGCGGCACGGATCACGTTCCAGCAGTACGCCGAGAACTGGATGACTCACGCACCGGATCCGAACACTCAGGCGTCGATGGAGTCGCAGCTTCGGCTGCACGCGTTCCCGTACCTGGGGTCGCGTCCGCTCGGCTCCTTCCAGCCTGCTCACATCCGTGGCTGGGTGAGGCAGCTTCAAGAGAACGGCATCCGTGGCTCGTACGCTCGGACGATCTACTCCAACGTGCGGGCGGCTCTGAGCGCTGCCGTGGACGATGGGCACCTCCCCCGGAACCCGTGTGCTGCTCGCTCGGTCCGGCCGCCGACCGTGGACAGCAAGCGAGTCGTCCCATGGACGGCAGAGCGGGTCTTCGCCGTCCGGGCCGGCATGCCCGAGCGGTACCAAGCCATGGTCGATCTGGGCGGCGGCTGCGGCCTACGCCAGGGGGAGATCCTTGGCATCGCCGTCGACGCGATCGACTTCGCGTCGGGCATGCTTCACGTGGTCCAGCAGCTCAAGCTGAGCCGCAGCAAGCGCGTGTTCGCCCCGCCCAAGGGTGGCAAGCTGCGGGACGTGCCGCTGCCGGGTCCGGTCGCTGATGCCCTCCGGGATCACATGGAGCGGTTCCCGCCGGTGGAGATCACCTTGCCGTGGAAGGTGGCGGACGGGCCTCCGGTGACCAAGCGGCTGATCTTCACCGGCCCGCGTGGCGGTCATGTCTGGCGGACGTCCCTCAACGAGGAAGCGTGGAAGCGGGCGCTCGCCTCGGCCGGGGTGATCCCTGAGCGGAAGCCGGGCGAGTCCTACGCGGAGTCCCGCGAGAACGGCATGCACGCCCTCCGGCACTTCTACGCCTCGGTGCTCCTGGACGCTGGCGAGAACATCAAGGCCCTCGCCGAGTACCTCGGCCACTCGGACCCGGGCTTGACGCTACGCGTGTATGCGCACCTGATGCCGTCCAGCCAGGAGCGGACCCGCAAGGCTGTGGCTTCCGTCTTCGATCACCAAAGACGTACGCCATGGTCAGAGCCCACCGCCGCTGGATCCGTCTGAACATTGTGCTGGCAATGTTCGCTGAAATGCTGAGCGAGCAAAGTGCGGGAGCACGCTCACAAAGTTGATTCGTGATTTCACGCGTGAGAGATTGGAGTCTAGAAAGACTGCGGACCTGGATCCGGCTGCAACCAGATCCAGGCCCCTGTGCAGTCAGCGAGCCCGGTCGCCCACAAGCAGACCGGGCTCGCTGCACGTGCAGCACCCGATCCCGACCGTCCTCGCGCGTGACCCGCTCATCGAGCGAACTGCATCACGCCGGTAGCGATGGCCACCACTAGACCCGCTCCCGTAAGCCAGACCTGCCACCTCTCGGCACTGGTCCACCTACGAGGCTCGTCCTTCTCAAGGCTCACCTCTACCGCCTCCCTTCCTCCTTCAACCGCCCCGCTGGTCGGGCCGGAGCCTAGGAACTCACGCGCCAGTGGGCGGAGTTCAGGGAAGGATCAGGTGAGGCGCGACCAGCATACCGGTCATGTTGTTATTCACCGAGGGACGGCAGAAGGCTTGACAGCGGCCCCAAATCCCTTTCACGGCCCAGCGACGGCCCCAGTGCAACAACAAGCCCCCCACTCGCGGGAAAACCGCAGGCAGGGGGCTTGATCGCGCCGCGTTACTTCTTCTTGCCCTGGTTCTTGACCGCCTCGATGGCCGCCTTGGCCGCCTCGGGGTCGAGGTACGTGCCGCCCGGGTTCTGGGGCTTGAAGTCGGCGTCGAGTTCGTAGGACAGCGGGATGCCCGTCGGGATGTTGAGGCCCGCGATGTCCGCGTCGGAGATGCCGTCCAGGTGCTTGACCAGGGCGCGCAGCGAGTTGCCGTGCGCGGCGACCAGGACCGTCTTGCCCGTCAGCAGGTCCGGGACGATCGCGTCGAACCAGTAGGGGAGCATGCGGACGACGACGTCCTTGAGGCACTCCGTGCGCGGGCGCAGCTCCGGGGGGAGGGTCGCGTAGCGCGGGTCGGCGAACTGCGAGTACTCGGCGTCGACGTCCAGCGGCGGCGGCGGGGTGTCGTAGGACCGGCGCCACAGCATGAACTGCTCCTCGCCGAACTCGGCGAGCGTCTGGGCCTTGTCCTTGCCCTGGAGGGCGCCGTAGTGGCGCTCGTTCAGACGCCAGGAGCGGTGGACCGGGATCCAGTGGCGGTCCGCGGCCTCGAGGGCCAGCTGGGCCGTGCGGATCGCCCGCTTCTGGAGGGACGTGTGGACCACGTCGGGGAGGAGGTCGGCGTCCTTCAGGAGCTCGCCACCGCGGACTGCCTCCTTCTCGCCCTTCTCGTTGAGGTTCACGTCCACCCAGCCGGTGAACAGGTTCTTCGCGTTCCACTCGCTCTCGCCGTGGCGGAGGAGGATCAGCTTGTACGGTGCGTCGGCCATGCCCCAGAGCGTAATCCACGCATTCGCCCGTTCGCGTGGCTGCCCGGCAGGCGGACGTTTGACGGGTTCTGTTAATTGAGTGGCCTCTGTCAATCGGCGACTTGTAACTTGTGGCTCCCGGGGGCGCCGCTTACATCCAGTGTTCCCGTGGTTCGTTCACGTCCCGCGCCGCTCTGGGGGAGTCCATGCCGTCCATGCCGTATGCGTACGCCCTGCGCGCCGGACATGCAGTCCGGGAGACGGTCTCCGGACTTCCCCGCGCGTTCTGGTGGCTGTGGATCAGCACCCTCGTCAACCGGCTCGGCGCCTTCGTCGCCACCTTCATGGCGCTGTACCTGACGCTCGACCGCGGCTACTCCGCCTCGTACGCCGGTCTGGTCGCCGCGCTGCACGGGCTCGGCGGGGTCGTCTCCTCGCTGGGCGGCGGGGTGATGACCGACCGGCTGGGCCGGCGGCCGACCCTGCTGATCGCCCAGGCGTCGACCGCCGTGTCCGTCGCGCTCCTCGGGTTCGTGCGCGACCCGGTCGCGATCGCCGGTGTGGCCTTCCTCGTGGGTGCGGCGAGCAACGCGTCCCGGCCGGCCGTGCAGGCGATGATGGCGGACATCGTGCGGCCGGAGGACCGTATACGGGCCTTCTCCCTCAACTACTGGGCCCTGAACCTGGGCTTCGCGATCTCCTCCATGGCGGCCGGGTTCATCGCCGAGTCCAGCTATCTCGCCGGGTTCCTGATCGAGGCGGGGATGACGATGGTCTGCGCGATCGTCGTCTTCCTGAAGCTGCCGGAGTCCAAGCCCGCCGAGACGGCGATGACGGCGGCCCGGGACGGCTCCGTCGGCCTCGGCACGGTCCTGCGCGACGGGCGCTTCATGAGCGTCGTCGGGCTGTCCTTCCTCGTCGCGCTGATCTTCCAGCAGGGGTCGGTGGGGCTGCCGGTGGCGATGGGCGACGCCGGGTTCACGCCGGCCGAGTACGGCATGGCGATCGCCGTCAACGGCGTACTGATCGTGGTCCTCCAGATCCCGGTCACGCGGTTCATCGAGCACCGGGATCCGCGGCGACTGCTCGTCATCTCCTCACTGCTCGCCGGGTACGGCTTCGGCCTCACCGCCTTCGCCGGGTCGGTCGGCGTCGTCGCCCTCACGGTGTGCGTGTGGACGCTGGCGGAGATCGTCAACGCGCCGACGCAGACGGGGCTGGTCGTCCGGCTCTCCCCGCTGCACGGCCGCGGGCGCTACCAGGGCATGTACGCCATGTCGTGGTCCGTCGCCGGCCTGGTCGCCCCACTGCTGTCCGGCTTCGTCATCGACCGGTTCGGGGCGGAGTGGCTGTGGGGGCTGTGCGCGGTGGTGGGGACGGTCGCTGGGCTGGGGTACGGGGTGCTGATGCGGCGACTGCACGAGCGGCCGCACGAGGAGAAGGAGAAAGGGGCGGCGGTGGCCGGGCCGGGGTCAGGGGCGCGGTCGCAGCCGGAGGTCGGTGCCGGGTGAGCCGGAGGGTTCACATCGGCAGAGAGAACAACCGCACCGGCCCGGGAGGCCAGGCCGCGTCGTCGCGCAGGGGCGTCACCATGGTCCGCAGCGGCATGGCCACCAGGCGGGATCCGGGTTGCTCGACCCATACGTCCGTGTCGAGCGGATGCCAGCCCAGGCGCTGGTAGAGCGGTACGAGCGGAGGCCGGCAGAACAGGAGCGCGTGCCGGGGACCCATCGTGCGCGCGTGGTCGAGGGCAGCCCCGAGCACGCGACGCGCCAGGCCCTGGCCGCGCACGTCAGGTGCTACGGCCACGCCACCGACGCCGGCCACCTCTGTCTCCACGTCGCCGATCGCGACCCGCAGCCGGAGCAGACCGGCATGCGCCACGAGCCGGTCGCCCTGGTCGCCGTGTCCGTGTCCGTGTCTGATGCCGAAGTGCTCGTCCTTGGGCAGGAAGGTGAGGCCGGTCTCGGCGACACCGAACGGATCGTCGCCGTCGCCGAGGATCTCGGCCTGATCGGCCTTCGTGTAGTGGGGGAGGCGTACGGCGGTCGGTGTCGCGAGGGGCGGGTTCGTCGCGGAGGAGTCGTTCGCAGGCATACCCGCATCATGATCTCGCCGTCGAGGGCTGGCCAAGCGGCTACTCAGCCGACCCTCGCGGCGTCGACGGGCCACTCGGCCTGACCGCCACGGGCAGCTGACCACGTGCAGCTGACAACGAGCAGCGCCCTCCGCTCACTGCACCATCAGCGGCACCGGGTGAATCTCGTCCGCCTTGTGCCCCGCCCGCTCGTGGATGCGCTGGACCGCTTCCGCCGAGGGGGCGTCCGAGAGGCAGTAGACGCGGCCGGACTCCGGGTCCGCCCAGGCCATCTCGAAGTGGACCTGCTCGTCCTTCTCTATGGCGAGGTCCGCGTTGTGGGCCTCGCGCAGTTGCTCCTCGGTGATGCCCTTCATGCTGTGGTGGACATCCATGTACTTGGCCATGGCCCGCACCTCCTTCCGTGAGGACCCCTGCGTTCCATGTTCCGCCCCTACGCGCACGTCGGCGACCCGCAAAAGGGGGTCCACACAGCCGTAGGGCCCCGGCTGGGAAAGCCGGAGCCCTAAAGCCGGAGCCCTACAGGGTCGTACGAACGAGGTGCCGGCGTCAGCCGCACTGGCAGGGGCTGCCCGACTGACACCCGCAGCCGCAGCCCGAGCCGCAGCCGCACGCGGCGATCAGGGGCAGACTCCTGATCCCGGCGGGCTGCTCGGTCTGGCGCTCCTGCGTGGGGTCGGACGTGGTGCTGGGGGAATCGGCCATGGGTTCCTCCTCCGAGGCTGGTGCCTGTGCCCATTGGACGCCCGTAGCGCTGGGCGCATCAACGGCGCACGGAGGCGCCCGCGCGCCTCAGCCGCATCCGCCGAGTCCCACCTGGCCGCTCAGCCGCATCCGCCGAGCCCCACCCCCACCTGCACCTGGCCGCTCAGGCGCTCTCCGCCCCCGTCACCGCCTGGATGTCCGGCTGCACGTCCGTCTGGATCTCGTCCGCGTGCTCGCCCGTCACCAGGTACACCACCCGCTTGGCGACCGAGACCGCGTGGTCGGCGAAGCGCTCGTAGTAGCGGCCCAGCAGCGTCACGTCCACGGCCGTCTCGATGCCGTGCTTCCAGCGGTCGTCCATCAGGTGCTGGAAGAGCGTGCGGTGCAGCAGGTCCATCTCGTCGTCGTCCTGCTCCAGCTGGAGCGCCAGGTCGACGTCCTTGGTGATGATCACCTCGGCGGCCTTCGCCATCAGGCGCTGGGCGAGCTGGCCCATCTCCAGGATCGTGGCGTGCAGGTCGCTCGGGACCGCGCGGTCCGGGTAGCGCAGGCGTGCGAGCTTCGCCACGTGCTGGGCGAGGTCGCCGGAGCGCTCCAGGTCGGCCGACATGCGCAGCGACGTGACGACGATCCGCAGGTCCGTCGCCACCGGCTGCTGCCGGGCGAGCAGGGCTATGGCCCGGGCCTCCAGGTCGTGCTGGAGCTCGTCGACCTTCTGGTCGGCCTCGATGACGTTCTCGGCCAGCTTCAGGTCGGAGTCGAGGATGGCGGTCGTGGCGCGCCCGATCGCCGACCCGACCAGCCGGGCCATTTCCACCAGACTGTCGCTGATCGAGTCAAGTTCCTCGTGGTACGCGTCCCGCATCAGGCTTCCCTCTCGTGCGTCTACTTCGGGGGTCCGGGGGGCCGGGCCCACCGGACAACCGGCGGTACGACCGTCGTATCACCAACGGTCCGCACCCCACGCTCCCACGATCCGACCCGTACGCGTCCGTTTCCGTCACCCCAAATGAACCGGTACTGGCTCCAAGGTGAACTCTGGGCGACGAGTGTTCGAGCTCGCGCTCCGACGGCTGTGGCCCGTGCCCGAGCCATGCCTAACCTGGGTGCATGGACGTGAACGCGGCGGTCGCCGCAGCGGCTGCGATCGCCGGGGTGCTCACCGGTGTCATCGCCATGCTGGCGTTCCGCTGGAGCGAGCGCGAGCAGAAGCGCCCCACACGTACCTCCCTGCACACGGACGCGGTGCTTCCACCGGGCGTGGACACCGTCCTGTCGGTCCTCAGGTCGTCCGCCGTCGTCCTCGACGAGGCAGACGCGGTGGTCAAGGCCAGCTCCGCGGCGTACGCCCTGGGCCTGGTCCGCGGCGGCAAACTCGCCGTCGAGCCGATGCTGCAGATGGCCCGGGACACCCGGCGTGACGGGGAGATACGACAGGTCGAGCTGGACCTGCCGCGGCGCGGTACCGGACGCGGGGACGCGCTGGCCGTCTCCGCGCGGGTCGCGCCGCTCGGCTCCCGGCTGGTGCTGCTGCTCGTGGAGGACCTGACCGAGGCCCGGCGCATCGAGGCGGTCCGGCGTGACTTCGTCGCGAACGTGAGCCATGAGCTGAAGACGCCCGTCGGTGCTCTCTCGCTGCTCTCCGAGGCCGTCATGGACGCCTCCGACGACCCCGAGGCCGTGGAGCGCTTCGCCGGGCGCATGCAGATCGAGGCAACCCGGCTGACCAGCCTCGTGCAGGAGCTCATCGACCTGTCGCGGGTGCAGAACGACGACCCGCTGGAGGACGCCGAGCCGGTCCGCGTCGACGAACTCGTCGCCGAGGCCATCGACCGCTGCCGGCACCAGGCCGGCGCCAAACAGATCACCATGGCCGCGGGCGGCACCGCCGACCTGCACGTGTGGGGAAACCGCGGCCAGCTCGCCGCCGCCCTCGGCAACCTCGTCGAGAACGCGGTCAACTACTCGCCCGCCCGCACCCGCGTCGGCATAGCGGCCCGCAGGGTGAACGCGCCCGGCGGGGAACACATCGAGATCGCCGTCACCGACCAGGGCATCGGCATCTCCGACAGGGACAAGGAGCGCATCTTCGAGCGCTTCTACCGCGTCGACCCGGCCCGCTCCCGTGCCACCGGTGGTACGGGACTGGGGCTGGCGATCGTGAAGCACGTGGCCGCCTCGCACGGCGGGGAGGTCACGGTGTGGAGCGCCGAGAACCAGGGCTCCACCTTCACCCTGCGGCTGCCGGAGGCCGGTGCGGCCCGCGACCGCGCACATCAGCAGCCCGCCCGGGAAGAACGCGCGTCAGGCGCGGGCCTCGACGAAGAGGCCGGGCGGTCCACCCCCACATCCCCTGATTCATCCGCGTACGAAACGCTTCCCGCCCCGGAGGTCCTTCCGTGACCCGAGTGCTCGTCGTCGAGGACGAGGAGTCCTTCTCCGACGCCCTGTCGTACATGCTCCGCAAGGAGGGCTTCGAGGTCGCCGTCGCGACCACCGGGCCCGACGGACTCGACGAGTTCGAGCGCAACGGCGCCGACCTCGTCCTTCTCGACCTGATGCTGCCCGGTCTGCCGGGCACCGAGGTGTGCCGCCAGCTGCGTGGCCGCTCCAACGTCCCGGTCATCATGGTGACCGCCAAGGACAGCGAGATCGACAAGGTGGTCGGCCTGGAGATAGGGGCCGACGACTACGTCACCAAGCCGTTCTCCTCGCGTGAGCTGGTGGCCCGCATCCGGGCCGTGCTGCGCCGCCGCGGCGAGCCGGAGGAGGTGACTCCGGCGGCGCTGGAGGCCGGCCCGGTCCGGATGGACGTCGACCGGCACGTGGTGACCGTCGGCGGCACCAAGATCGACCTGCCGCTGAAGGAGTTCGACCTGCTGGAGATGCTGCTGCGCAACGCCGGCCGGGTGCTGACCCGGATGCAGCTCATCGACCGCGTCTGGGGTGCCGACTACGTCGGTGACACCAAGACCCTGGACGTCCACGTCAAGCGCCTGCGCGCCAAGATCGAGCCGGACCCGGGCGCCCCGCGCTACCTGGTGACGGTCCGCGGTCTGGGCTACAAGTTCGAGCCGTAGGCCGACCCGCGGGGCGAGAACCGGACACCGGACCGGATACCGGACACCGGACCCCGGACCGGACCCCGGACCGGACACCGGACCGGACCCCGGACCGGACCCCGGACACCGGACCGGACCCCGGACACCGGACAACAGAAGGGCGGGACCCCTCCTCCGAGGGGTCCCGCCCTTCCGCGGCTGTTGCGACGGGGTCAGTGCCCGGCGCCCGCTTCGTCCGAGGCGCTCGCGGACGCCGCGTCGGTCGGCGTGGCCGTCGTCTCGTGGTCGTCGCCCGGGCTCTCGCCACCGGCGGGGCTCTCCGGGCCGGCCGGCGAGCCCGAGGCGCTCTCGGCCGGGGAGCCGGACGGGGTGCCGGACGCGCCCGGCGCGGCCGGGATCTCGGTCGGGCCCCACTCCTTGAAGTAGCTCTCGGCGGGGACGACGAACGCGCGCAGGCTCACGTCACCGGTCTTGCTGAAGGTGAAGGTGACCTTCTGGGCGTTGCCGTCCTGGACGGCCTCGCGGCTGCTCGGCAGCATGGCCGTGGCGTTGTCCTTGCCGCCCAGGATCAGCCGGCCGCCGGCCGGGATGCTCAGGCTGCCGCCCTTGGCGGGCTTGAGCTCGGCCTTCTTGCCGGTGCCGGGGATGGTGATGGACTCCAGCGTCTGCGTGGTGCTGCCGGAGTTGAAGAAGGTGGCGGAGATCGCGGCCGGGCCGGTCGACTCGAGGTCGGGCTGGGTGATCACGATCGCGTTCTGGATCTTGATGTCGCCGACGCTCGTCGCCGCGTTGTCCGGCTTGATCTCCAGTGTCTGGGCGTCGTTGCCGGCACCGCACGCGGCGAGCGAGGCGATCGAGAACGCGATGGCGGCCGCGGCGAGGGCGCCGCGTCGAAGGCTGCTGCTCACGGCGGCGGCAACTCCTTGACTCGAGCGGAGCGGCCGGAAAAGCCGCCCTGTGTGTCTGTCAGCGGGCCTTAGGTTACCGAGCCGTTCCCGCGCTGCCGCACCCGACCCCCCGGGCCCCTCCGATCCCACCTGCGTCACGGGCGGTTCCTGCGTCACGGGTGACGCCTGAGTCACATTGACGGTGCACTCGTCCGGCATTCACATAAGAACCTCGGACGGCAGCGAAAATTTTCCGTGAAGGAATGGGCGGGCCACCGGAAATTGATCACCGGGGACTCCACCTGAGGCCGTGTGATCAATTCTGGATTCGGCCGGAAGCCGGGTCGGGCCGCCGAACGGAGTAGCGGAAGTCGATCACACGCAACCGGACATATGGGGATGTTTGACCCTCTGAGGGTGGCCCTGGATGCGTGTAACGTGCGCGTTTCTCTCGCCCCGGAGAGCCGCTCCGACCTGCGAATACCTTCTTCCACTCCCTGTCCGAAGCACGTTCCTGTCGGACTTGTCAAGCCCCGAGATATGCCCTGACCTGCGAAAACGCCATTCAGAACCCGCAGTTTCCGTGTTACCCTGGATAGCCACGGAAGGGGTACCTGTCACATGACGTTCAAGGTTGGCGACACCGTGGTCTATCCCCATCACGGGGCCGCGCTGATCGAGGCTATCGAAACTCGCCAGATCAAAGGCGTGGACAAGACCTACTTGGTGCTGAAGGTCGCCCAGGGTGATCTGACGGTGCGTGTGCCAGCGGACAATGCGGAGTTCGTCGGCGTGCGTGATGTGGTCGGTCAGGACGGGCTGGACCGGGTCTTCGAGGTGCTGCGCGCACCGTACGCCGAGGAGCCCACGAACTGGTCCCGTCGATACAAGGCAAACCTGGAGAAGCTCGCCTCCGGTGATGTCATCAAGGTCGCGGAAGTTGTGCGTGACCTGTGGCGTCGTGAGCGTGAGCGCGGACTCTCCGCCGGTGAGAAGCGCATGCTCGCCAAGGCGCGCCAGATTCTGGTGAGCGAGCTCGCTCTCGCGGAGAACACCAACGAGGACAAGGCCGAGGCCCTGCTCGACGAGGTTCTCGCCTCCTGAGGCGAAGCCTGTCGCTCAGCACTCTGCAGATCAACGCAGATCAACGCTGCACATCGAAATGCCGCGGTGCCCGATGACGATTCTTCTGTCGCCGGGCGCTGCGGCATGTTCGTACTCGGTCGCCGAATGCGCCGTCACCGCCGGATGTGTTACCACTCACGATCCGGTGTTTGGCGTGCCGGGCCCGGGCAGCCGCCTCGACCAGCGTCACGGAAGGGTCCGGTCGAGTGCGTCGCGCCCGGCACTCCTCCAGGCCATACCCACGCCAGGCCAGCACACAAACCTGACAGGAACCGATGTCTGACGATTCGCGTCCCTCGCCGTCCGACGGCCCCGCGGCGGTCCGTACCGCGGCAGTGATCCCGGCCGCCGGCCGTGGTGTACGGCTCGGCCCGGGCGCCCCCAAGGCGCTCCGCGCGCTGGGTGGCACCCCCATGCTCATCCACGCGGCCCGCGCGATGGCCGCCTCCCGCGCCGTCTCCCTGGTCGTCGTCGTGGCCCCGCCCGACGGCGCCGCCGAGGTCAAGTCGCTGCTCGACGGGCACGCGCTGCCCGAGCGGACCGACTTCCTCGTCGTCCCGGGCGGGCAGAGCCGCCAGGAGTCGGTCAAGCTCGGCCTGGACGCGCTGCCGCCCGGCCACGACATCGTGCTGGTGCACGACGCGGCCCGGCCGCTGGTGCCGGTGGACACCGTCGACGCCGTGATCGAGGCCGTCCGCGAGGGCGCCCCCGCCGTGGTCCCCGCCCTGCCGCTCGCCGACACCGTCAAGCAGGTCGAGCCCGCCGGGACGCCCGGCGAGCCGGAGCCGGTCGTCGCGACGCCGGAGCGTGCGCTGCTGCGGGCGGTGCAGACGCCGCAGGGCTTCGACCGGGCGACGCTGGTCCGGGCGCACGAGACGGTCACCGGGGACGTCACCGACGACGCCGGCATGGTCGAACAGCTCGGCCTCACGGTCGTGGCGGTGCCCGGCCACGAGGAGGCCTTCAAGGTCACCCGCCCCCTGGACCTGATCCTCGCCGAGGCGGTCCTGGCCCGCAGGAGGCTCAACGATGGCTTCTGAGGAACCAGTGGTGGCTGCTGACGAACCAGTGCTGCCCCAGGTCGGCATCGGCACCGACATCCACGCCTTCGAGGAGGGCCGCGAGCTCTGGTGCGCCGGCCTGAAGTGGGAGGGCGAGGGCCCGGGCCTCGCGGGCCACTCCGACGCGGACGTCGTCGCGCACGCGGCCTGCAACGCCCTGTTCTCGGCGGCGGGCCTCGGCGACCTCGGACAGCACTTCGGCACGGGCCGGCCCGAGTGGTCCGGCGCGTCGGGCGTCACGCTCCTCACCGAGGCCGCCCGCATCGTCCGCGAGGCGGGCTTCCGCATCGGCAACATCGCCGTACAGGTCGTGGGCCCCAGGCCGAAGATCGGCAAGCGGCGCGACGAGGCGCAGAAGCTGTTGTCGGAGGCGGCGGGAGCACCGGTGTCCGTGTCGGGTGCGACGACGGACGGCCTGGGCTTCCCCGGCCGGGGTGAGGGCCTGATGGCGGTGGCGACGGCTCTGGTCGTCAGGACGCGCTGACCGGGCAGACCCTCCACGGGCGCGGGGCTGTGTTTGACATGCGGCGTTTGAGATGCGGCGTTTGACATGCGGCTCCGCCGCGTGGGCGCGACAAGCCCCCACCGACCCGCACCCCGACCCGCACCCCGACCCGCACCCCGACAAACAAGGGACTGCCCCACGCACCCCCCACGGCCTACTACCCTGGTCCCGTGACTATTCGCCTGTACGACACCAGCGCCCGGCAGATCCGTGACTTCACCCCGCTCCAGCCGGGTTGTGTCTCGATCTACCTGTGTGGTGCCACCGTGCAGGCCGCCCCGCACATCGGGCACATCCGCTCCGGGCTGAACTTCGACATCCTGCGCCGCTGGTTCGCCCACCGCGGCTACGACGTCACGTTCGTGCGGAACGTCACGGACATCGACGACAAGATCATCGCCAAGTCGGCCGACCAGAACCGCCCCTGGTGGGCCATCGGCTACGAGAACGAGCGCGCCTTCAACGACGGCTACGACGTCCTCGGCTGCCTGCCGCCGACCTACGAGCCGCGTGCCACCGGCCACATCACCGAGATGGTCGAGATGATGCGCGGCCTCATCGAGCGCGGGCACGCCTACGTGGCGGACGGCAGCGTCTACTTCGACGTCCGCTCCTTCCCCGAGTACCTGGCGCTGTCCAACCAGGACATCGACGACCTGCGCCAGCCCGACGAGGGGGTCTCGGGCAAGCGCGACCCGCGCGACTTCGCGATGTGGAAGGCCACCAAGCCGGGCGAGCCCGACTGGGAGACGCCCTGGGGCCGCGGCCGCCCGGGCTGGCACCTGGAGTGCTCGGCGATGGCGCACAAGTACCTCGGCACCGCCTTCGACATCCACGGCGGCGGCCTCGACCTGGTCTTCCCGCACCACGAGAACGAGATCGCCCAGGCCAAGGCCTACGGCGACGACTTCGCGCAGTACTGGGTGCACAACGCCTGGGTCACCATGAGCGGCGAGAAGATGTCCAAGTCGCTCGGCAACTCGGTCCTGGTCAGCGAGATGGTCAAGCGCTGGCGGCCCATCGTGCTGCGCTACTACCTCGGCACCCCGCACTACCGGTCGATGATCGAGTACAGCGAGGAGGCGCTGCGCGAGGCCGAGTCGGCGTTCGCGCGGATCGAGGGCTTCGTGCAGCGCGTGGTCGAGAAGGCCGGCGTCGTCGAGCCCGCTCCCGAGGTGCCGCTCGCCTTCGCCGAGGCCATGGACGACGACCTGGGCGTGCCGCAGGCGCTCGCCGTCGTGCACACCACCGTCCGGCAGGGCAACAGCGCGCTGGCCGCCGACGACAAGGAAGCCGCGGTGGCCCGGCTCGCCGAGGTCCGCGCCATGCTCGGCGTCCTCGGGCTCGACCCGCTCGACGAGCACTGGGCCGGGGAGAGCGACCGCGGCGACGATCTGCACGGCGTGGTCGACACGCTGGTCCGCATGGTCCTCGACCAGCGCGAGGCCGCCCGGGCCCGCAAGGACTGGCCCACCGCGGACGCCATCCGCGACCAGCTGAGCCAGTCCGGCCTGGTCATCGAGGACAGCCCGCAGGGCCCGCGGTGGAGCCTCGGCCCGCGCTGAGGGCGGCGCTGGGACGAGAACCACAGCTGATCGATTGTGCCGCCCGGGCCTCCGGGCGGCACACTGCATAGACGTACGTACGAACGCTCACACAGACAGGTAGGTCATGGCCGCAAACAACCGCCGCATGTCCGGCAAGAAGGGCGCGCAGGTCGGCAGTGGCGGCAAGCGGCGCCGGGGCCTGGAAGGCAAGGGGCCGACGCCGCCCGCCGAGGCGCGCAAGGGACACGCCAAGCAGCGCGCCGCACAGGCCAAGTCGCGCCGCGCCCAGAGCCGCACCAAGGGCCCGCGCGCCAAGGGCACCTCCGAACTCGTCGTCGGGCGCAACTCCGTCGTCGAGGCGCTGCGCGAGGGCGTCCCGGCCTCCACGCTGTATGTGCAGCAGTTCATCGACAGCGACGAGCGGGTCCGCGAGGCCCTGCAACTCGCCGCCGAGCGCGGGGGCATCAACCTCATGGAGGCGCCCCGCCCCGAGCTCGACCGGATGACGAACGGGCTGAACCACCAGGGCCTCGTGCTCCAGGTCCCGCCGTACGAGTACGCCCACCCCGAGGACCTCGCCGACGCCGCCGCCGACGAGGGCGAGGACCCGCTGATCGTCGCGCTCGACGGCGTGACCGACCCGCGCAACCTGGGTGCGGTCGTCCGGTCCGTCTCGGCATTCGGCGGGCACGGCGTCGTCGTACCCGAGCGGCGGGCCGCCGGGATGACGGCGGGTGCCTGGAAGACGTCCGCCGGTGCCGCCGCCCGTACGCCCGTCGCCCGCGCCACCAACCTGACGCGCGCGCTGGAGGCGTACAAGAAGGCCGGGATCGTGGTCGTCGGGCTCGCCGCCGACGGTGAGGCCGAACTCGGCGATCTGGAGGCCCTGGGCGGGCCCGTCGCCATCGTCGTCGGCAGCGAGGGCAAGGGACTCTCCCGGCTGGTCGGGGAGACCTGTGACTTCCGCGTGCGGATCCCCATGCCGGGCGGCACCGAGTCGCTCAACGCCGGTGTGGCGGCGGGGATCGTGCTGTACGAGGCGGCCCGCCGACGCAGCTGAACAGGCATCCGCCACTTCACCCGTACGGGGTAATTCCGGGGGCATCGGGGCGACAAGGACAAGCTTGACGGGGTCCGGACAGATCCGGCCGGCCAAAGGTAGTGTCCTATCGCGACGTCACTCGGTTAGATGAGTGTGGACACCAGAACACCCCGCACACCCACGGGGGACCGCTCGTCGGGACTCGACGACGCTCCCGCGCTGAGCATGGTGAAGGTGCCGAGCGACCCGGCGCAGGTCATCGTCAACCACGCGAGTTTCCGCGTGCAGTTGGGCGTCTCGACGCGTCGCGTGCAGTCCCCACGGGTCGCACGGCACATGACCGCCACCGAGGACACCGCCCGCATCCCCGTCGCCACCGCCGGGGGCGCGGCGGACGGTGGCCCCGTCCGCCGCCGTCCCGTCGTCTGGAGCGGCAGATCCGCGCCCGACGACACCGGCGCCCACCGGCTCCTCCAGGCCGTGCGGCACGAGAGCGTCCGCCACCCCGACGAGCCCGCCGCCGACGCCGGAGCCACCCAGGTGATCTCCCGCGTGGGCACCGGCCCGGGCACGGACCACGGCGCCGGATACGACAACGGCGGTTACGGCGGCCCCGGATACCAGGGCGACAGCTACCAGGGCGACGGCTACCAGGGCGACGGCTTCGAGGACGAGCTCACCCGGACCGTCGAGACCCCGATCGTCGGCCACCAGCGCACCCGCGAACAGGCCGACGGCACCCGGATGTTGCCGCCCATGCGCACCGTCGGCAGCGCCTACGACGAACCCGCCTACGGCGAACCCTCCTACGGCGACGGCGAGTTCGAGGACCTCGCCGACGAACTCGACGAGGCCCGGCGGCCCGTCAAACGCCACGGCGACGACCCGGCCCGGCACGCCTACTACCCGGGCCGCCGGATGAACCTCGGCGTCGTCCTGCTCCCGCTGCGCGTCTTCCTCGGCTTCATCTCCGTCTACGCCGGCATGGGCAAGCTGTGCGACCCCGTCTACTTCGACGGCGGCGAGCGCGGCACCATGGTGAAGTGGCTCAACACCCTGCACCCCTGGGAAGTCGCCGAGCCCCTGCGCCAGTTCGCCTTCGCGCACCCCATCGGCGCCGGGCTCGTGATCGCCTTCGCACAGGTCGTCGTCGGCGTCCTGACGGTCCTCGGGTGCTGGCAGCGCGTCGCCGCCTGTCTGGGCGCCCTGCTCTCGGCGGCCCTGCTGGTCACCGTCAGCTGGAAGAGCGTCCCCGTCTACGAGACCCCTGACATCTTCTACCTCGCTGCCTGGTCCCCGCTGATCATCGCCGGCGCCCCCGTCTACTCCGTCGACGGCCGCCTCGCCGGCAGCGCCTGGCGCCACCTCGGCCCCCGCGCCGACATCTGGGACCTGCGCCGCTACGTGCTGCGCCGGGGCGTCCTCGTCACCGGCGTCGCCACCGGCCTCACGCTGCTCGTCGGCTCGCTGCTCGGCGGCGCCGTCCGCGATGCCGACCGGGTCGTGGTCCCCGGGCCCGGCGAGGCCCCGCGCAACGAGCTGCCCGGCTCCCCGCTCCCGGGCGAACCGGGCAAGCGGCAGCACAAGCGGACCCCGTCGGCCTCCTCCACGCCCACCCAGGGCGCCACGTCCGGCTCGGCCGCCCCCAGCGCGGGCACCACGTCCCGGCCGGGCGCCACCCAGGAGTCCGGCACCGTCACCGGCGGCCGGCCCAGCCAGACCCAGGGCAGCGCGGGCCAGGCCCCGCCTCGCCCGTCCTCCCCGGCCGGCCAGGCCCCGAGCACCTCGTCCGGCCCCACGTCCGGCGGCTCGACGACGGGCGGCTCCGGCTCGACCGGCGGCACCGGCGACGACTCCTCGTCCTCCGGCCAACCGGGCCTGGTCGGCGGCCTCCTGGGCTGACCCACCGACCACCACGACAAAGGGCCCCGCACCTTCGAGGTGCGGGGCCCTTCTGACACACGGGGGTGCGGCGCCCCTCAGGGGCGCGTGGCCTTTCTGAGGCGCGGGGGTGCGGGTGGGCCTCAGGGGCGCGCGGCTTCTGACGCACGGGGGAGCAGCGAACCTCAGGGGCGCGGGGAACTGCGCGACAAGCCACGACGAGCCCGCAGCCGCGAGAAAACGTCAGCCCCCGAGCTCTCAACGCCCCGAAGCCGCCAGCTCCTTCGCCGCCTCCGTCAGATCCTTCGCCGTATCGATCGCCCGCCAATACGACCCCTGCGGAATCGTGAACCCCGCCAGCCGCTGCTCCCGCGCCAGCCGGGGAAACGTCGTACGCTCATGATCCCCCCGATCCGGCAGCAGCCCGGCGAACTCGGGGGAGAACACATACACCCCCGCGTTGATCTCGAACGTCGACGGCGGAGCCTCGATGAAGTCGGTGATGTGCCCGAACCCGTCGGTCTTCACCGCCCCCCACGGCAGCCGCGGCCGCGCCAGCGCCACCGTCGCGATCGCGTCACGCTCGGTGTGGAAGTCCGCCATGTCCCGCAGTGAGAACCGCGTCCAGATGTCACCGTTGGTGGCGTACCAGGGCTGGTCCGGGTGGGGCAGATGCGTGGCGGCGTACTTGAGGCCGCCGCCACGGCCGAGGGGCTCGGACTCCACGACGGTGGTGACGGAGACGGGCAGAGCGGCCGTATCCAGCCACTTCTGGAGCACCTCGGCGAGGTGGCCGCAGGAGACCACCACGTCCGTCACGCCTTCCTCGGCGAGCCAGGAAAGCTGATGGCCGATGATCGGAGTCCCCGTCCCGGGGATCTCGACCATCGGCTTGGGCCGGTCGTCGGTGTACGGGCGCAGCCGGGAACCCTGGCCGCCGGCCAGTACCACGGCTTGCACGGGGCGGGACGCGGCGCTCGGATCGCTCATGAGACCGAACTGTACGTGGCGTCCCGCCCGGGCATTCAGCAGCTCTGGGCCTGCGGTCGGCTCCGGGTGCGCGCTCAGCTGTGCGCCGCCGCGACCCCCGTGGCGAAGGCCGTGTCGCAGACCGGGCGGGCGTAGGACTGGGCGCGAGTCGGGCCGTAGACCCGCACGGCGGCCTGGCCGAGGGCGCGGGCGATGGACGCGCAGTGCTTCGCCAGCGACGGGCGGTCGTTGACGGCCTGCTGGAGGTGGGTGAGGGCGACGCCCGGGTTCTGCTGCTGGAGCTCGGTCAGCAGCTTGTCGCGCAGGACCTCCTGCGGGGCGCGCTTGACGGCCCGCGGGGTGCCGGCGGACGTGGCGGTGTCCGCGGCGGTGAGCACCGGGTCGGAGGGGCTTCCCGACCAGTTGACTCGGGTGACCGCGAGGGTCCCGGAGAGCACCAGGACGACGGGCAGGACGAAAGCGAGGGTGCGGCCGATCCGGCGGGCGGGGCCCCGGCCGCGTCGCGTCTGTTGGGTGTTGGAGTGCTTCACGCGAGTGAGGGTAGCGCCCAGTAATGGTTTGTAGACATTTAGTCACCGGTTCGGGGGATGAGAGAGCCTCCTTTTTTGGGTAGAGCGTTGACGCACAGCGCTCGAAATGTCCGGTCTGCCGGGGTATCCGGAGACAGCGAAAGAGGGCCCCGCAGCGCTCTGCGGGGCCCTCTTCGTCAACTCGGGTGATTCACCCGGTGTCGGGTGTTCGCCGTTGCCGTCGGACGTCGTCAGTCGTCGGACGACGTCAGCCGTCGTCAGTCGGAGAGGCGCGCGCCCGTGGAGGTCGAGAACACGTGGGTCTCGCCGGAGCGGGGCACGATGTGCAGCTGGCTGCCCTTCTCCGGGACGTCGCGGCCGTTGACGCGGACCACGAGGTCCATGGAGTCGTCGCCGACCTTGGCGGTGCCGTAGACGTAGGCGTCGGCGCCGAGCTCCTCGACGACGTTCACGGTGACCGCGAGGCCCTGCTCGGCGTCGGAGACGTCGAAGTGCTCGGGGCGGACACCCACGGTGACCGTCTTGTCGCTGGTGGCGTTGAGCGCGTCACGCTGCACCGGCACGACCGACTTGCCGAACTTCACGCCGCCGTCGGTCACCGGGACCTCGACGAGGTTCATCGCCGGGGAGCCGATGAAGCCGGCCACGAAGAGGTTGGCGGGCTTGTCGTACATGTTGCGCGGGGTGTCGATCTGCTGGAGCAGACCGTCCTTGAGGACCGCCACACGGTCGCCCATCGTCATGGCCTCGACCTGGTCGTGGGTGACGTAGACGGTGGTGATGCCCAGGCGGCGCTGGAGCGAGGCGATCTGCGTACGCGTGGAGACACGGAGCTTGGCGTCCAGGTTGGACAGCGGCTCGTCCATGAGGAACACCTGCGGCTCACGCACGATGGCGCGGCCCATCGCGACACGCTGGCGCTGACCACCCGAGAGGGCCTTCGGCTTGCGGTCCAGGTACTCGGTGAGGTCGAGGATCTTCGCGGCCTCCTCGACCTTCTGCCGGATCTCCGCCTTGTTGACGCCGGCGATCTTGAGCGCGAAGCCCATGTTGTCGGCGACGGTCATGTGCGGGTAGAGCGCGTAGTTCTGGAACACCATGGCGATGTCCCGGTCCTTCGGCGGCAGGTGCGTGACGTCGCGGTCGCCGATGCGGATGGAGCCGGCGTTGACGTCCTCGAGCCCCGCGAGCATGCGGAGCGAGGTGGACTTGCCGCAGCCGGACGGGCCGACGAGGACGAGGAACTCGCCGTCCTCGATGTCGATGTCGAGCGCGTCGACAGCGGGCTTCTCGGAGCCCGGGTAGACCCGGGTCGCCTTGTCGAACGAGACAGTGGCCATGATCAGTGAACCCCTTCTACCGGCAGGAACGTGCCGGACGATCCGAGTAGGAAGGTGGTGCCACGACGGATTTCCGTTGTGGTGTAGTCCACACGTGTGAACTGGCTCAGGACGGTACCTGGCGTTCACCTGGTCTGTCAGTACCTCCGGGCCTGTGAACTTCGCGGAAATTTTCGAGGCCCTGGTCGACGCCCGGGGCGAGGCCCTGGTAGCGGTCCGCGAGCGCCGCCACCGTCGTCATGACGGCTCGTCGCAGGTCAGGAGGCCCCAGCACCTCCGCCTCCGCCCCGAGCCGCAGCAGATCACCGACCGCCACGGCCTCCGCCTCCACGGCCAGCTCCACCTCCACCCACTCCTCCTCGTCCGGCACGCCCGCGTCGCGCAGCGCCTCGGCGCCCGCCGCCCCGAACTGCATCGGCAGCAGCCGCTGGGCCCGAGGCGAGATCCGCAGCCGCGCGACGCCCTGCCGGAGAGCGGCCTCCATCCGCCGGGAGGACTCCTCCCAGTGGGCGGCCAGATCGAACCCGGCCGGACGCTCGAAGACCTCCCCGGTCTCCTCGACGGCCAGCACCCGCGACACCCGGTACGTCCGCACGGCCTCTTCCGCCAGGGCGACCAGGTACCAGATGCCGCCCTTCAGGACGAGTCCCATCGGCCACAGCTCCCGGCGCACCTCGCCCCGCCACCGCCGGTAGTGCACCCGCAGCACCCGCTGTTCCCACACGGCCGCCGCGACCGCCTCCAGCCACGGCACCGGATCGGCCTCCCGGAACCAGGCCGGCGCGTCCAGATGGAACCGCTCCTGCACCCGCCGCGCCTGCCCGGCCAGCTCGGTGGGCAGCGCCGCCTGCACCTTCAGCTGGGCACTCGCCAGCACCGCCCCCAGTCCCAGGTCCCGCGCCGGCCCCGGCATCCCGGCGAGGAACAGCGAACCCGCCTCGGCGTCGGTCAGCCCCGTCAGCCGCGTCCGGTACCCGTCCATCAGCCGGTAGCCGCCCTCCGGACCCCGGTCCGCACACACCGGCACCCCCGCCGCGCCCAGCGCCTCGACGTCCCGGTAGACGGTGCGCACCGACACCTCCAGCTCGGCGGCGAGCTCGGACGCGGTCATCCGCCCGCGGTTCTGGAGCAGCAGGAGCAGGGAGAGGAGCCGGTCGGCGCGCATGAGGGCCATTGTCGGGCGTACGCCGCCGTACCTGACAGGAGATGTCAGGTACGGCGGCGAAAGTCGTCTCACCAGGCCGAACGGGGCCGCGCACCGTGCTCCCGAACCGAGAGGACCCACCCATGCCCGCCTCCCAGACCACCACCACGACCGGTCAGTTCACCTTCGCCGACTGGCAGGAAAAGGTGATCGGCCCAGGCGAGGACACGAACCCCCGCCTCGCGCACGCCTCCGTACGGAACACCTTCAGCGGGGGCGTCGAGGCGGCCGGGACGATCTGCGAGTACTCCATCGTCTACGTCACCGCCAAGACCGGCTCCTTCAGCGGCATGGAGCTGATCACCGGCCGCGTCGACGGCCGCGAGGGCGGCTTCGCCGTCGAGGAACGGGGGTGGTTCGACGAGGACGGCACCGTGCACTGCGCCTTCGACGTGGTGCCGGGGTCGGGCAGCGGGGAGCTGACCGGACTGAAGGGGAAGGGCGGCTTCACCGCCCGGCACGGTGAGACGGCGGTGACGTACCGCTTCGAGTACGAGGTCGACTGAGCCCGGCCCGACCGGAACTTCGTGGCTCGGGGTAACAGGCTCTGTGTACAGTGGTGGCGCCTCGCGTACGGCGTTGTAGTACGCGGCGCCTCCTTAGCTCAGCTGGCCAGAGCAACGCACTTGTAATGCGTAGGTCGTCGGTTCGAATCCGACAGGGGGCTCCGCTGAAACCCCAGGTCAAACTCATCTGACCTGGGGTTTCGTGGTAAGCGGATGCGGCAGCGGCACACGTTGCGGGCCACGGTCTCAGATGTGGTCTCAGATGCGGTTCCGGGGCGGGGCCCGGGCCGGCTTGAAGGTGTCGAGCTCCGTCACCGGCTGCGAACCGGGGCCGAGGACCGGATCGGCAAGCCCGGAACACCGGGCTGCGCACCCTGGCGCCTTCCGGAGAAAAGACACCCCTTGAAGAGTTAGAGCGCCCAAATATCTTCTGATTCATCTGTCGACGCATCAACTAAAAGGGGGAGTTGCTCCGATGGCGTGAAGGCCGCAGAAGTGTTGGAATGGAGTTGTGGCTTGAACTCCGAAAGAACCAGGCTGCGGGAGATGTATAGCGATGACTTCCGCTGAACATTACATAGTTGTGTCTGGTGACGCGGTCATAGGGTGGGCGCTGACCAGTGCATCGAAGAAAGAATCACTGGGAGACCCGGTGGGGAAGTGGTACAACCAGGACAGGGTAGGCGTCAGGCCGCTGGAAGGCGGGGCATGGCTTTTGGACAACATTATTCGAGAAATCAAGCCCACGGAATTCGAGGTGGCGTCGCCAGAGTGGGGGGAGCATTTCGAAGACAAGAGCTTCAATAAGTATCATCACTACTTCATGACCATCAAGAAATTGGAAGCGGAGGAGGGTGCGAAGGGCTGGCGGCAAACACAAATTCAGGGTTACAGTCCCCGGCCAACAAACTGCGGTGGCCTGACTCCCTCCTCGCCGGAGGAGGAGCATCTCGATTACGAGATCAAGAATGATATAGACAACCCGGACGTAGTCGTAATCGAAGATGCGGGGGTGGGCTACAGGTCCAGCCATAAGGCTCAATGTTGGCCGCTTTCGATAGAGAACGAAGGGGGGACCGTCCCGTGGGTGATTGTTGAAATGGGACACGGCGAGGGAGACAGGGGCGATGCCGGCATAGCCAGGGGAGAACTGTGGGAGAGGCTTAGCAGCAGCGAGGCACGCCTTGACAGGTTGATCGTTGTTACCACCGCTGAAGATCTCCGGTATGACCCGACGATCGAGATCAGCAAGAATCTTTCATGGGAAAGGACCGCTGAGGATTGTGCGACAGCGATCCTCAGCAATACCGGACTCCCTGCATGCCGATATGTTATTGCCTCATTTGGGCCGGTCGGTGCGCTGCTCTACGATCGCGACCGGAATGACTTCACGCTGTACTTTGATCGCAAAGGGATGGAAGACACGTCAGAGTTCAAGCAGGGAGGTATGTGGGGCTTTACGACCACACTCACGGCGGCACTCGCCAAGAGAGTCATGGACCACTGCTTGGAGGGTGATTCGAACCTTCGTGTCGATATCGCAGTTCAAGCAGCTCTTGAAGCCATGAGAGCGGCCTACCGGAAGGGGTACATCACCAGCCAGACCATGAGTGGGATGCCGGCAATCAGCTTCCCGATACCAACTGTGAAGGACAATATAAACAAGGTCTTGGATGATGGGTGGCACAGCGGGAACTTCGGTATGGCTCGCGTGCCGAATCCGACTCGGCGTCCGCCCGAGTTCATCCCGACCAAGTGGTCAATACTGGGAAGTCTCCCCGAAGACGTCCAAACGGTGGCCGAAAACATCGTCAGGTACGGTGTCGACATAGCGTTGCCCAACGTTCCGGTTGGCGAGTACGGCGACCTGCTGACAGTTGACCGGAAAGAGATCGAGAGCTTTGAGTCCATACGCAATCTCGTTCGAGGATACTGGGGGCGGGCGACACTGGCGAAGCCTCGACCGATATCCATAGCCGTCTTCGGGGCGCCAGGGAGCGGAAAATCGTATGCTGTGAAGCAGGTAGTAAAATCACTGGATTTCCGTCATGAGTTTCGAGAGTTCAATCTTTCGCAATTTGGGTCTGTTGATGATCTGTGGGATGCCTTGCATGTCGTCAGGGATGACGGACTTCGCGGTCTGTTCCCCATCGTTTTCTGGGATGAGTTCGATTCGGAGTATGGCGGGGACTTGGGCTGGCTTCGTTATTTCCTGTACCCCATGCAAGATGGGAAGTTCAGGGAAGGTGAGGTCGAGCATCCAGTCGGTCAGGCATTGTTCGTGTTTGCTGGAGGAACCTCGGATAGCTTGCTCTCTTTTGAGAGGAAACCACGGTTTAGGGATGCGAAAGGGCCGGATTTCCTCAGCAGGATACGGGGTCACATAAATCTGCTCGGTACTGATCCGCAGGGCGAGGATGATCGTTACTATATTATCCGGCGTGCAATTCTCCTCCGCTCGTGGCTTGCGGACGAGAAGCTCAAGCTTGAGCGCGATGGTGTCATCAACATTGACGACGGCGTACTCAACGCCTTTTTGCGAGCTCCTCGGTACAAGCACGGAGTTCGCTCGATGCAAGCGATCGTGGAAATTAGCGAGTTGTCGCGCGCGAGTCAATTCGGGCGCTCCAACCTCCCCTCTCCTGGCCAGCTGGACCTTCATGTCAACGAAAGGGAATTCATGTCACTTGTTCGGGCATATGGTCAAAGTTCAATCTCCCTCAGGCTGTGACTGGATCTAGCTCTACTCCGGGCCTGGGCTATTTCAGTCTGCGGGCGATTTCCAGCTGGTCGTCGTCGAGGGGGCGGTCGTCCTCGATGTCCCACAGGGCGTTCTGGAGGAGGCGGCCGAGGGTCCAGGCCCGGGCGCGGGGGCGGTCCAGGGCGAGGGTGTCGGTCATGGCGTCGAAGCGCCAGAGGATGTCGTCGGGGTCGTAGCGGTTGTCGATGGCCGGCCAGAGTTCAAAGCCGGGGTCGCCCACCAGGGGCTTGGGGTCGATGGCGAGCCAGGGGGCGCGGTGGGAGGCCAGGACGTTCTCGTCGTGGAGGTCCCAGTGCAGGAGGCGGTCGCCGGGTTCGTCCGCGACCTCGCGTACGGCGGCGGCGCAGTCGGCGACGAGGCGGCGGGCCGCGGGGTCGGGGATGCGGGCCAGCGCCCACGGGGTCCGGTCGAGCATGGCGCGGGCGATGTCGCCGAGGTGGCGCAGGCCGGGCGGGGCGGGGAAGGAGGTGAGGTGGGCGAGGAGTTCCGCGATGGTGACGACGGCCCGGTGGGTGTCCGGCTCGTGGGACAGCATGCGCCTCTCGTCGAGGCGTTCCAGGAGCATGGTGCCGGTGGGCTCGTCGTGGTCGAGGAGGCGGACCGCTCCGTCGCCGTCCCAGGCGCGCAGGGCGACCGGTTCGCCCTCGCTCTCCTCGTCGAGGAGCTGGAGCTTGAGGACCGCGGGGGTGCCGTCGGGGCGGAGCACCGGGAGGACGAGGGCGGAGACGCCGTGCATGGGGGGTCCGTCGGGGGCCAGTTCCCAGCGGTCGAGGAAGCCGGCCGTCAGGTCCGGCAGTCCCGCGATGAAGGCGCGGCCCGCCTCGCCGTTGTACTTCTCCTGTGATGCCGCCAGTTCCCGGGGAATGTCGATCACTCGCCGCACCGTAGCGGGGCGGGCCGGGTGGGGCACGCGAATTTGCGCGGGGCCGGAGTGGGCCGGAGTGGATCGAGGAGGCCGTATCTCGGGGGCGGTGTGTCGTACCTGTGTGCGAGCATCTCGCCAACGACCATTGATCCAGGGGGGATTGCCGTGTCGGGAACCGACGTGCGTCCGAGACCGAGACCGAGATCGAGCCCCAGACCGAGACGGGGGCGGGGTGTCGCGTCCGCCGTCGCCGTCTCGCTGTTCGTCTCGCTGCTGAGCCTGACGGGGGCGGGGACCGCGGTGGGGGCCGCGGCCGAGGCCGCCCAGGCCGACGGGCCCGAGTGCGCGCCGCTCGCGCTCGCGCCGTTCGGCGACCCGGGGGAGGCTGTCGGCAGGGCGACCGTTCCGGCGCAGAGCAGCGCCTGCTTCACCGTGACCGCCGGCTCGGCCGGTCCGCACCTGGTGACCCTGAAGGACAGCGGGAACAACGCCCACGCGGAGCTGTACGACGCGGAGGGCGCCCAGGTCGACTGCTACGCCGACGAGGCCCGCACCGAGGGCTGGTGCCAGGTGCCCGCGGCGGGTACGTACACCCTCAAGGTCGTCAACAGCGGCTGGGTGGACGACGAGAAGGCCGAACTGACCGTCGTCCCGCTCAGCTCGGACACCCGTGGCTGCGCCGGGCCCGTCGGCACCGGCTGGGACCAGCCGGCCGTGATCCGGAGCGCGGCGAGCCCGCTGGCCGTGGACTGCCAGGCCTTCGAGGCCCGGCCCGGTGACCGGATCAAGCTGAACCTACAGCGGAAGGTGTACGGCGAGTCGGTCGCCTGGATCACCGACGAGACCGGTGCCCGGATCTGCGAGCGCTTCCCCGAGGACGGCGAGGACAGCTGCGTGCTGCCCGGCGACGGCCCCTACCGGGTGCTGTCGACCGTCTCGCGTTCGGAGGGCGGCTTCCCCGCCGCCTACGCGCTCCAAGTGCGCCGGCTGAACGACCCGCAGGGCTGCACGACCGCCTCCGTCCTGCCGTACGGGCCGCTGAAGCCGCAGGACTTCGGCACCGACCTCTGTTACACCTTCGCCGCCGGTCGGGCCGGGCCGTACACCGTGCACGCCGTGGACGAGGACCGGTCGGCCGGGGCGGTCCGGGTGTACGACGCCGAGGGACTGACCGTGTGCGACTCCGGCACCGACCCGTGCCGGATCCGTGTGGCGGGTACGCACACCGCCGTCCTGGGCAGTTACCCCTTCGAGGCCTCGCGGGACCGGCTGGTCGTGTTCGACCGGGCCTCCGACGCCGGCTGCGAGGAGATCGGGACCGGCCTGTACAAGGGCGAGCTGAGCACGGCCGGGCAGTACGACTGCCTGACGCTGCCCGCGCCGAAGGACGCCCGGATCGCCGCGCTCACCGCGAACTCCTCGGCCGGGCTGACCCCCGAGGTGGAGGTTCTGGATCGTGCGGGCACCCCGCAGTGCGACAGCGAGGCGCTCCGCGACGGCGACTGCGCGCTGACCGGTGAGGCACCGTTCCGCGCGCTGGTGCACACCGAGGACAGCGGCGATACGGCCACCGGCCCCTACCGGGTCGCCTTCCACCGCACCGACGCCGCCGAGGGCTGCCCCGCCCTGCCCGCGGGCAGTTTCGCCCCGGGCGGCGCCAAGGCCACGCTGACCACGGGCGACGGCGTCTTCTCGCACTGCCTGGGCATCCCGGCCGACGCGCACTCGAAGGCGGAACTGCTCCAGCTGACCGCGACCTCGGGCACCGCTCCGGCCGGCTTCTCGGTGCTGGACTCCGACGGCAAGCGCGTCTGCGACCGCTACGCCACCACCGACGGCTGGACGATCTGCTCGCTGACCCCGGGCAAGGCCCACACCGTGCTGGTGACCGGCCGGGACGAGGCCGCGACGTACTCCCTGACCCGGCGTGACGTCACGGAGGGCGCATCCACCGCCGGCTGTGCCGAGACCGCCGCGGTGAAGGTCGGCGGGGCGTCCCTGAAGAGCCCGTACGCGGCGCCGGGCACCATCAACTGCCACCAGGTGACCACCGGCGCGGCGACCGACGTCGTACACGTCGACGTGCGGGACGCGCTCGGCACCGCCAACAGCGCGGTGGTCGCCGGGGACGGCCGTGTGGAGTGCTCCTTCCGCAACACGTCCTGTGCGGTGAGCGGTTCGACCACCCACCAGGTGCTCGTGCAGACGCCGGTCCATCTGAAGGCGGCGCCCGAGTACCGCCTGGACCGGCTGCGGATCGCGACCGCCGACGGGCCCGCCCCGGAGTGCGTGAAGGTGCCGTCGGTGGCCTTCGGATACGGGCCGGTCACCGGCACGCTGGACGAGTCGCGCACCGCCGTGTGCGCGGCGCTGCCCACCGCGGGCTTCGACCGGTTCGAAACCGACATCAAGGACACCGCGGGCGCCGACGTCAAGGCCGTACCCGTGCTGTACTCCACGTCCACCTGGAAGAACGGCTGCACGCGCTTCATCCCGGAGGGCTACGACTGCGCCGTCCAGGGCTCGTCCTCCGGGAGCGCGCCGTCGCTGTTCCTGCTCGGCCTGCCGGAGAAGGCGTCGAGCACGGCCTACAGCGCCGAACTCATCTGCTCGTCCGCGCTGTGCGGCACGGAGAAGACGGACGTCACCGCCGTCAGCCCGGACACGGGCGCCGCCGGCGGCAAGGTGAAGCTCACGGTCACCGGTACCGCGCTCGGGAAGGACGTCACGGTCCGGCTGAGCCAGGCCGGCAAGACGATCACGGCGGAGGCGGACTCGGTCGCCGCGGACAACCGGACGGTGACCGCGACCGTCGACCTGACGGGCGCGGCGACCGGCACCTGGAACGTCAGCGTGATCACCCGCGGCTGGGAGTTCCAGCGCGGCACCTTCACCGTGACGCCCCGGCCCAGGCTGGAGAACACGGCGGCACCGAAGGTGACCGGCACGCCCAAGGTGGGTGCCGAGGTCACTGCCGCGCCGGGCACCTGGTCGGCCGCGCCGACCACGTACACCTACCAGTGGAAGGCGGACGGGGCCGCGATCGCCGGTGCCACGGCGTCGGCGTACCGGATCCCCGCGGCGCGGGCCGGCAAGAAGATCAGCGTGACCGTGACGGCGGTCAGGAGCGGCTGGCAGAGCGGGTCGGCGTCCTCGCCGTCGGTGACCGTGGCCAAGGGCGACGCGCCCAAGGCGACCAAGCCGCCGGTGATCAGCGGGACGGTCGCGGTCGGCAGGACGCTGACGTCGTCGGCCGGGACGTGGAGCCCGGCGGTGTCCTCCCTCTCGTACCAGTGGTACGCGAACGGCACGGCGATCAGCGGGGCGACGAAGTCCTCGCTGGTGCTGAAGGCGGCGCAGCAGGGCAAGAAGATCACCGTGAGGGTGACGGCCCATCGCGCGGGGCACAAGGACGGGTCGGCGGTGAGCACGGCGACGAAGGCGGTCGCCCGCTGATCTGCGTGAGCGGTGAGCGCGCGCAAGCGCTGGTGACGAGGGGGCCCCTCGAAGGCGAATTCACCTTCGAGGGGCCCTCCTCGATGTCGTGTCAGGGCTCCAGGACGACCTTGCCCGTCGTGCCCCGGGTCTCCAGCGCCCGGTGCGCGGCGGCGGCCTCGCGGAGGGGGAAGCGTTGGACGGCCGGGGTGAGGCGGCCGGCCGCTGCCTCGGCCAGGGCGCGCAGTTCGAGGGTGCGTACAGGGTTGGGGCCGCCGGCCTTCTGGAGCATGACCGGGCCGAGGACCTGCTCGGAGAGGCCCTCGACGAGGTAGGGCTCGCCGTCGTGGATGCCTTCGCCGGACCAGCCGAAGACGATGTGCGCGCCGCCGGGCCCGAGGAGGGCGACGGCCTCGCGGGCCACGTCGCCGCCGACGCCGTCGAAGACCACGGTGGCGCTCCGGCCGCCGAGGTGGGCACGGACCTTCGCGGGCCAGGCCGGGTCCGTGTAGTCGACGGCGAGATCGGCGCCGTTCGCCTGCACGCGGGCGACCTTCTCCGGCCCGCCCGCGAGGCCGACGACGGTGGCGCCGGCGTTCTTGGCGTACTGCACGAGCAGCGTGCCGATACCGCCCGCGGCGGCCGGGACGACGGCCACCGAGTCGGGGCCGAGGTCGGCGAACTGGAGGATCCCCAGCGTCGTACGGCCCGTGCCGATCATGGCGACGGCCTCGGCGAAGTCGAGGTTCTCCGGGATCTCGTGCAGCCGCTCGGCCTCGGTGACCGCCAGTTCGGCGTAGCCGCCGGGGACGAAGCCGAGGTGCGCGACGACCCGCTTGCCGAGCCAGAGGTCCGCGACGCCCTCGCCCAGGGACTCGACGACTCCGGCGACCTCGCGGCCGGGGACGGTGGGCAGGGGAGTCGGCTCGGGGGCCGGTCCCTGTGCGCCCTCGCGCAGGGCGGTGTCCAGGAGGTGGACGCCCGCCGCCCGTACGGCGATACGGACCTGACCGGGGCCCGGGCGGGGGTCCTCGACCTGCTCGTAGGTGAGGTTCTCGGCCGGGCCGAAAGCGTGCAGGCGAATGGCGCGCATATGGGGCTCCTCGTGTCGTCGTGGTCTGCGCCCCAGCCTTCAACCTCAAGCATGCTTGAGGTCAAGGTCCCGTCGGCCGAGGGCCAGGGACACCGCCGTCAGGGCGCTGTTGAAGGAGACCTCCGACAGCACGCCGGGGGCCGCGACCTGGTCACCGGCGAGGTAGACACCGTCGCCCCGGTCCACGGCGGGCCGGTCGCGCCAGCAGGTGCCGGGCGGGTCGACCGCGCCCGTACGGCCGCCCGCGACGGACTCGCGCCGCCAGGTGACCCGTTCGCGCCAGCCCGGGAAGCCCAGGTCGAGCAGCTGCTCGGCGCGGGCGGTGCCGTCGGCCTTCGACTCCCGCGGGGCGAGGGGGATCTGACCCTGGATGAGCTGCTCTCCGGCCGGGGCGAGGCTGCGGTCCTGGGCGGTGAACCGTTCCAGCCAGCCGGGTGCGTCGAGGTCGGACACCGCGAACGCGTCCCCGCGCCGGGTGCGCACGGCGAGGTCGACGAGGGCGGTACGGCCGCTCGGCCAGGTCAGCGAGGAGTCCTGGAGGAGGCGCCGGGCGGCGTCGAGGGAGGTGGCGACGACGACCGGTGTGTCGGTGGGGAGCGCGTCGACCCGGGACAGGGTCTCGATCCGGACGCCCAGGTTCCAGGCGCGGGCGGCCATCCGGTCGATGAGCGTCGCCCAGCCGCCGCGCGGGTAGTGCGCCTCGGGCGGCAGCTTGGTGGCGCGGCGCAGCCTCTCCTGCACGAACGCGGCCGACAGGGAGCCGGGGTCGTGGTGGAAGAGGGCGACGGCCGAGTAGTTGGCCGCGGCCCGGGCGCCCTCCTCGCCCGCGACACCGGTCGCCCAGGTCAGGAAGTCGGCGCCCACCGGTGCCTGCCGGACGGTCCGGCGCAGCAGTTTGAGCATCGGGAACGGCGGGGTGCGGCGCAGCACGCCGTGGTGCCGCAGCCGGAGCCGGGCGGCCTCCAGGGGCGGGATCGGGGCGAGCGGTCCGATGAGATCGCGCTGCTTGAGCCAGGTCCAGTGCGGACCGCCGTTGTAGAGGGCGTGCGGGCCCTCGTTCGTGCGGTACGGGCCCTCGGCGGTGCGGGCCCGGCCGCCGAGGGTGTGGTGGGCTTCGTGGACGGTGACCTCGGCGCCGGCCTCGGCGGCGGTGATGGCCGCGGTCAGGCCGGCGAAGCCGCCTCCGATGACGGTGATGCGGTGCATGGCTGGGGATCTCCCTGGTTGGTCGGGTTCGCCTTCTGGAAGTACGACCGCCAGGGGGCACCGGAATGTGACATGGCCGGGATTCGCGCAGGTCAACCGGTGTTGTCAGTGGAGGGGTGCAGCATGGGGGCATGGCGAGGAGAGCGGCGGGCGGTACGGGTGTGAAGGGCGCGCGGCGGCCGGAGGTGCGGCTGCCCGTGCTGGAGGCGTACGGGGGCGGTGCGCTGGAGGCGGACGGGGACTACGACGGGCTGGAGTTCCGGGACGCGGATCTCGGCGGGCAGGACGGCTCGGGCGCCCGCTTCATGGACTGCGCGCTGACCGGCTGCGCCCTGGACGAGACCCGGCTGCGGCATGCCCGCATCCTGGACTCGGCCCTCACCGGCGTCCGGGGCGTCGGCGCCGACCTCGCCGAGGCGACCCTGCGGGACGTGGAGCTGACCGACGCCCGTCTGGGCGGGCCGCAGCTGCACGGGGCGGTGCTGGAGAGGGTGCTGATCCGCGGCGGCAAGATCGACTATCTGAATCTGCGCACGGCCCGGCTCCGGGACGTCGTCTTCGAGGGCTGCGTCCTCGTCGAGCCGGACTTCGGTGGCGCCCGTCTGGAGCGCGTGGAGTTCGTGGACTGCGCGCTGAAGGGCGCCGATCTCCATGCGGCGACCCTCACCGACGTGGACCTGCGCGGGGCCGCGTCACTGGAGATCAGCCGGGGCCTGGACCGGCTGGCGGGGGCGGTGATCAGTACGACCCAACTGCTGGATCTGGCGCCGGTGCTGGCGGTGCAGTGGGGGATCCGGGTGGAGGACTGACCCTGACCGACCGCGTTCTGTCCAGCGTTCAGTCGGCGCGCTGGCCGTGTTCTGTCCTCTACGGGAGGCGGGGAAAGCGTGCCTGGAGGGTCCAGATCGCCGGGTTCTCCGCGAGGTCGTCGTGCAGGTCGGTGAGGTCGGCGATCAGGTCGTGGAGGAAGTCCCGGGCCTCGCGGCGCAGTTCGGAGTGGGAGACGGTGAGCGGGGGCTCCTCCGCGCGCATCCAGTCGGCCTCGATGTCCACCCACCCGAAGCGGCGCTCGAAGAGGAGCCGGTCGGTCGACTCGGTGAAGTCCAGCTCCGCCCGTTGTGGACGTGAGGCCCGGGAGCCCGCCGGGTCCCGGTCGATCCGCTCCACGATGTCGCACAGCGCCCACGCGAAGTCGAGCACCGGCACCCATCCCCAGGCTGTGGACACCTCGTGATCCGTCTTGGTGTCCGCCAGGTAGACGTCACCGCAGAACAGGTCGTGCCGCAGGGCGTGGACGTCCGCGCGGCGGTAGTCGGTCTGCGGCGGGTCGGGGAAGCGGTTGGAGAGGGCGTAGCCGATGTCGAGCACGGTGTGATGCTGTCACGCCCCCCATAAGATCGGGAGCGTGGCCCGGTTCGTACGTCTTGTCCCCGCCCTGCTCGTCTCCGCTCTCGCCCTCACGGCCTGCGCCGGGGTCCACGGCACCCCGGGCGGCTCCGGCGTACGCGACCCGTTCTTCCCGAAGGCCGGTAACGGCGGCTACGACGTCTCCCACTACGGACTGCGCCTCGCCTACGCCCCGGACACGCACCACCTCACCGGCACGGCCATCCTCACCGCCCGCGCCACCCAGGACCTCTCCGCCTTCGACCTCGACCTGCGCGGCCTGGAGGTCGAAAAGGTCACCGTCGGCGGCGAGACGGCCCGCTGGAACCGGGCGGGGCAGGAACTCACCGTCCGGCCGCACGACGACATCGAACGGGACGAGACGTTCCGCGTGACGGTCCGCTACTCCGGCGTCCCGGAGACCGTCACCGACCCGGACGGCTCCCAGGAGGGCTGGCTGCGCACCTCCGACGGGGTGCTCGCCCTCGGCGAGCCGGTCGGGTCGATGGCGTGGTTCCCCGGCAATCACCACCCCTCCGACAAGGCGGCCTACGACCTCACCGTGACCGTGCCCCGGGGCCTGCGGGCCGTGTCCAACGGGGAGTTGCGGAGCGAGACGAGCTCGGGAGGCCGTACGACCTTCCGCTGGCACACCGGCGAGCCGATGGCGAGCTACCTCGCCGTGCTCGCGATCGGCCGCTTCGACATCGGCCGCTCCAGGACGGGGGACGGCCTGCCCGTGTACACGGCCGTCGACCCGGCGGAGGCGGAGGCGAGCGGGCCGGTGCTCGCGCGGATCCCGGAGGTGTTGCGCTGGGCGGAACGGAGGTTCGGCGCGTACCCGTTCTCCGCCACCGGCGCGATCGTCGACCACGCGCCGAAAGTCGGCTACGCCCTGGAGACCCAGAGCCGCCCTGTCTTCCCCGGCGCCCCCGACCTCACGCTCCTCGTCCATGAACTCGCCCATCAGTGGTACGGCGACTCCGTGACGCCCGAGAGCTGGCGGGACATGTGGCTCAACGAGGGCTTCGCGACCTACGCGGAGTGGCTGTGGCAGGAGGACCACGGCGGCGAGAGCGCGCAGGAGACCTTCGACGCGCTGTACTCCGGCGACTACTTCGACAGCGAGAAGGCCGCCGAGGATATCTGGGAGTTTCCGCCCGCGGAGCCGCCGGACGCCGCGCGGATTTCCGACCCGCCGGTGTACCTGCGGGGGGCGATGGTGTTGCAGAAGGTGCGGCAGGTCGTGGGTGACGACAGGTTCTGGCGGATCCTCCGGGGGTGGGCGGAGCAGTATCGGCACGGGAACGCCGATACGGCCGACTTCACGGCGTACGTCGAGAAGCAGGCGCCCGGGGAGGACTTCGAAGGGGTCTGGGAGGAGTGGCTGCACGGGGCGGGGAAGCCGGAGCGGGGGTGAGGGGGAGCGCCGCGGCGGTTACCAGCGTTGTCGGGTGCGGGTGGTTCGTGGCTGGTCGCGCCCACGCGGCGGAGCCGCAGATCGATTCAGCCCCGCGCCCCCAAGGGCATGCCCTTGGGGGCATGCCCTTGAGGGGAGGAGGTTCGTCAGACGTTGACGCCGAAGTCCTGGGCGATGCCGACCAGGCCCGAGGCGTAGCCCTGGCCGACCGCGCGGAACTTCCACTCGGCGCCGTTGCGGTAGAGCTCGCCGAAGACCATGGCCGTCTCCGTGGCGGCGTCCTCCGACAGGTCGTAGCGGGCGATCTCCGCGCCGCCGGCCTGGTTGACGATGCGGATGTAGGCGTTGCGGACCTGGCCGAAGTTCTGCGAGCGGTTCTCCGCGTCGTAGATCGAGACCGGGAAGACGATCTTGTCGATGTCGGCCGGGAGCGCGGCCAGGTTGACGTTGATCGCCTCGTCGTCGCCGGCGCCCTCGCCCGTGCGGTTGTCGCCGGTGTGGACGATCGAGTTGTCCGGGGTCTGCTTGTTGTTGAAGAAGACGAAGTGGGCGTCCGAGTAGACCTTGCCCTGGTTGTTCACCGCGATCGCGGACGCGTCGAGGTCGAAGTCCGTGCCGGTGGTGGTGCGGACGTCCCAGCCGAGGCCCACGGTGACAGCGGTCAGGCCCGGAGCCTCCTTGGTGAGCGAGACGTTGCCACCCTTGGACAGGCTTACAGCCATTGTTGGGAGTCCCTTCCCTCGTATACGTACGGCAAGAAGCTACAGCTATCCCTATGAACGTCGAGGGACGTACGAGAGGTTCCTGGTCCCTTTACTTTCTTTACCTCGGATATTCGGGTGACGTGGACCGGACAGGAGCGGGAACATGGACGGTATGTCTGGTCCCCACGTCATCCGCGGCTCCGTCTCCCTGCCCGAGGCCGAGCTCATGTGGCGTTTCTCGCGCTCCTCGGGGCCCGGCGGACAGCACGTCAACACCAGTGACTCGAAGGTCGAGCTGAGTTTCGACCTGGCGAGGACCGAGGCGCTGCCGGAGGTGTGGAAGCAGCGGGCGCTGGAGCGGCTGGCCGGGCGGCTGGCCGACGGGGTCGTCACCGTGCGGTCCTCCGAGCACCGCTCCCAGTGGCGCAACCGTGAGGCCGCCGCCGTACGCCTCGCCGCGCTCCTCGCCGAGGCCACCGCACCCCCGCCCAAGCCCCGCAGGCCGACTCGGATCCCACGCGGCATCAACGAGCGGCGGCTGCGCGAGAAGAAGCAGCGCTCGCAGACCAAGCGGGGGCGCTCGGCGCGGGACTGGAGCTAGGGGCTGTCGTTCGGCACCGCGTCTGCGTCGTGATCCGAACGACAGACCCTAGGCCAGGTCCAGGACCCCTACCGTCTGGTCCCCGCTGGTCTCCCCGTTCGTCCGGAAGCCGAGCCCCAGATAGAAGCCCTCCGGGCCGTCGGGGCCCGGGTGCCAGGTGACGTAGAGCTCCTCGGTGCCGCGCCGGCGCAGTTCCCCGGCGACCGACTCGACGGCGAAACGGCCGTATCCCCGCCCCTGCTCCCCGGCCGCGATGTTCAGCCGCCACAGGCCCGAGCGGAGCACGCTGCCGTCCTGGTACCAGTCGGTGTCGAGGAAGGCCATGAGGAAGCCGACCGGGCGGTCGCCGTCGACGATCAGCCGGGGCCAGGCGACGCCGGGATGGACGTAGGCCTCGGCGAGCGACTTCACGACCGGGGCGACCGCGTGCTCCTGGCCGGGGCGGACCCGGATGCCGAGGGCGGCGTCCAGGTTCCCGGGGGTGATCTCTTCGAGGCGCGGGCCGGTCGTCGTCATGCGCGCACCGTAGGCAGGCGGCCCGCCCCCCGGCGAACGGTTTCTTCAGGTCGATTCCTCAGGTCGATTCCTCAGGTCCTCAGGCCAAGTGGCGGTACCGGCCCCGGAAGTACGTCAGCGGCCCGCCGTCCGCGCTCGGGACGCGGGCCGTCAGGACGCGGCCGATCACCAGGACGTGGTCCCCGGCCGGTACGCGCTGCTCGGTGCGGCACTCCAGGACGGCCAGGGCGCCGCCGACGAGGGGCGCGTCGGTGTACTCGCCCCGCGTGTACGGGATGTCCGCGAACAGCAGGCGGTCGCTGACCCGGCCCTTCATGGCGAAGCGTCCGGCGATGTGCCGCTGGCTCTCGGCGAGGACGGAGACGCCCCACAGGTCCTGCTCGGCGAGCAGATCGTCCATGCGGGAGCCCTCGCGCAGGCTCACCAGCACCAGGGGCGGGTCCAGGGACACCGACATGAAGGCCGTGGCCGTCATGCCCACGTCCTCGCCGCTCGGTGCGCCGGGGTCGTCCGGGTCGAGCGGCGCCTCTCGCGCGGTCACCAGGACCACGCCCGAAGCCAGCCGGGACATGGCGGCGCGGAACTCGTCGTTGCTCACCCCCTCAGCATGCCCGGAGGCGGGCGACGGAATGATCGGGGACGTGGCAGGGGGAGTGTTCGGCACACCGGAAACGCTAATCTCCGTCCCGCGCGTCCCGCATCGGGCTCCCGGCCTATCACGGTCTTAGGACCCGCGACCGATCTCTCGCGACTCTCTTGTGACCGCGACTCTCTTGTGACGTTGTGCGCAACGCCATAAAAAGTGGGCTCACTGCGCGCACCGGGAAAACGCAGAAACTCCACTCAATTGTTCAGGTTTGCCTGTGACTTGAGTCACAAGGGGCAGGAATTGTTGACCCTGTGTACCGAGTGAGCAGCGCGCTGTGATTCAGTGGCGGGGAAGCTGCCAGCACGTACGCCGATGAGAACCCTTGATTCTTGATTCGCTGCGAGGTACTCGGGGGGAGGGCGAGCATGGAGACCGAGTCGGAGCCTTACGTCCGTCTTGCGTCCCTGCGACAACTGCACCAGGTCATGGCCGACATGAACACGGCCCGCAGCCTGGCGGACACACTGCAGACCGTCGCGGAGGGCGTGGTCACCGCCCTCGGGTACGAGCTGGCGTGCGTGAACCTCGTCCGGCCCGACGGCGACCTGGTCGTCGCCGCCTTCGCCGGGAACCCCGCCGCCGAGGCGCTCATCACCGGCCGCGTCGGCTCGCGCGAGTCCTGGGACCGCCGCCTGAACATGGGCGAGCGCTGGGGCGACCTGGTGTTCATACCGCACACCGAGGGCTGGGTACTCGACGACGACGACGTCCCGCAGTGGTACACCGACGGCCCCGCACCCCGCTTCGAGGACGAGTGGCATCCGGCCGACCGGCTCTTCGCGCCCATGTACGCGCCCGGGCCGCAGGGCAGCGGGACGTGCGGCGAGCTGATCGGCGTGCTGTCCGTGGACCGGCCGCGCAACGGCCGCCGCCCCGGCGCCTGGGGCCGCGAGGCGCTCCAGATGTACGCCTTCCAGGCCGCCATCGCGATCAGCAACGCCCGGCTGCGCGCCAACATGCAGCGCGCCCTCGTCCGGCTGGAGCGCGAGCAGCAGGCGCTGCGGGCGAGTGAGGAGAGCTTCAGGCAGGCCTTCGAGTACGCGCCCTCCGGGATGGCCATCGCCGAGATGGGCGGCGACCAGCACGGCCGGATCCTGCGCACCAACGACGCCCTGTGCCGGCTCCTGGGCCGCCCCGCGTCCGCGATGCGCCGCTACTCCTTCTCCGACCTGGTCCACCCCGAGGACATAGGCACCCTGCTGCGCACCTCGGCGGAGGGCGGCCGCGCGGAGCTCCGCCTCGGCCGCCGGGACGGCACGTACGTCTGGGTGTCGCTGCGCAACAGCGTCGTCGCGGACGCCGCCGACGGCCCCCGCTTCCTCCTCACCCATGTCGAGGACATCGAGGAGCGCAAGCGCCGCGAGCTCCAGCTCGCCCACCGGGCCTCGCACGACTCGCTCACCGGCCTGCCGAACTCCGCCGAACTCCGCTCCCGCCTGTCCGCGCGGTTGTGTCAGCGCGCCGCGTCCCCGTACTCCGCGGTCGCCGAGTCCCACGACGCGGCCTACGGCCACCCCGCATTCGACGTGGTCGGCCAGGGCTTCGACTTCGGCGGGCCGGGTACCGAGCCGTACGACGCCTACGACCACCATGTGCACACCGTCGCCCCGGACGGCGACCACGACGACGGCACCAAGGGCCTCGCCGTGCTCTTCTGCGACCTCGACGGCTTCAAGTCGATCAACGACCGGTTCGGGCACAACGCGGGTGACGCGGTTCTCATCGAGGTCGCCCAGCGGCTGAGCAACGGCGTCCGCGACGGTGACACCGTCGCCCGGCTCGGGGGTGACGAATTCGTCATCCTGGCCGACGGGCTCGGCCGGGCCGATGCCCAGGACCTCGCGGTCCGCCTCCGCAACGAGATCATCCAGCCCATCCGCGCCGAGGGGCGGGCCGTCCGGGTGGGCGCCAGTTTCGGCATCGGATGGGCACACTGTGGAATGACGGCGGACGAAGTGTTGAAATCCGCTGACGAGCGGATGTACGTCGAGAAACGATCTCGTCCCAAACAACACAGACGCGCCGGGTGAGTCCCAGGTCAGCGAGTGTGTGCGGTCTGAGTCACCCGTTTGGGTCACTGGGAGCGGGTAGGCTCGCTTTCTCTACTCGTACTTCTTCGCACCGCACCTGACTGAGGAGACCAAGGGATGACGCCCGGCAGCAACGGCGCGAGCACGCCCGAGGACGACGACCCGTTCGGCTATCTCTACGCCGACGGGCAGGCCAACGGGGCCCAGCCGCCGTCCGGGGGCTACGGCTACCCGAACTCGGTCAACCGGGTGCGGGCGGTCGGCACACGTCAGTACGGCCAGCAGTCGCAGGCCACCCAGACCGCGGCGTACGGCCAGGCTCCGCAGCAGCAGGGCGGCGGCTACGGTCAGCCGAACGCGCACTACGCGGCGCCGGAGACGCTGCCCGGCGGTGCTCCTACCGCTCAGCAGCAGATGCCGGCCGGTGGCGGTGGCGGCGGCCGGGGTGGCCGCGGCCCGAACACCAAGGGCCTCCTGATCGGTGCCATCGCGGTGGTCGCCGCGGTCGTCATCGGCATCGGCGTGGCCATGCTGGGCGGGGACAAGGACAAGGACGACGCGTCCGACGAGGTGGGCACGACCCCGACCCAGTCCCAGGAGTCGAAGCCGAGCCCGTCGAAGAGCAAGGGCGGCGGCGAGAGCAAGGCGGACCTGCCGACGATCGACGCCAAGGCCCTGCGCCTCGGCGGTGGTGCGACCCTCGCGCAGGACGTCAAGGGCGCCCAATCCGACGGCGGCATCTACGTGGGCAACCTGAACCAGGTCGGCTCCTCGGTCACCTGGACCGTCAACGGCATTCCGAAGGACGGCCAATACACCCTCTTCGCGGGCTTCAGCACGGTCGACGAGGACCAGGAGATGACGCTCACGGTCAACGGCAAGCCCTTCGGCAGCAAGTTGAACATGGGCAACTTCACGCACACCTCGGACGGCGACTTCGCCAAGGGGTGGACGAAGACCTACGCCTGGCCGACCCTCAACAAGGGCACCAACACGATCACGGTCTCCTGCCAGGACGGCGACAAGTGCAACGTCCTGCTGGACCAGCTGTGGCTGAAGGCGGGCCAGGTCAAGGATTAAGGTTCGTGCAATCCTGAGACGGCCGTCGCAGTGTCTGCGACGGCCGTCTCATTGCGCCGTTAGATTCGTCCGGCTTCGACACACATGGCAGCAACCCAGCCAGTCCTGCCTGCCCAATGGACCTTGAGCCAGTCATTGTCGGAAGGGCCGCCGGACCAGCACGTGTAGTTCCCCCCGTTGTTGTTCCGGGTACACCTTTCCCCGCCGCAAGGAACCCTTGTGTCGGGATCCTTGATGGTAGCGATCTTGGAGGCAGAGACGCTGGCACTCGTCCGTATGGTGAAGTCGTGGCCGTCCTTCTGCCAGACACCCGCTCGAACGGTCTCCGCCGAGGCTATGGAACTCGTGGAGAGAGCGAGTGCAAGTGATGCCATGCCCGCAGCTGCGAGCTGCCTGATCACCGTCGACTTGCGCATGTGTTCCCCCTGTGAGAGGTAGATCATTGGTCGCCGGTGATCTTAGACGTCATGCAGTATGGGAAGCAGGTGTATTTCGGACGTAGCCCGGCTCAGGCTGCGCTGACCTCTCCGTTCACCGTGACCCGCCCCAGCAGTTCCTCGTACAGCCGCCGGTCGAACTCCCCGGCCACCGGCGCCTGCACCGTCGCCGCCGACAGGGCCGTCGCCCGGGCCAGGCGGGCCGGCCAGGGGAGGTGTTCGGTCAGGCCGGAGAGCAGGCCCGCTACCGCCGAGTCGCCCGCGCCCGTCGGGTTGCCTCGCACCGGGGCCGGTGGGGTGGCGTGCCAGCGGCCGTCTCGGGTGGCGGCGAGGAGGCCTCGGGGGCCGAGGGAGGTCACGACCGCGCCCGCGCCCCGGCGGCGGGCGTCCTGGGTGGCTCGCAGGGGGTCGTGGGAGCCCGTGAGTTCGGCCAGTTCGTCGGCGTTCGGCTTGATGATGTCGGGGCGGGCCGCGACGCCCCGGCGCAGGGGTTCGCCGCTGGTGTCCAGGAGCACCGGGATGCCGGAGGAACGGGCGGTGCGGACCAGGCCCGCGTAGGCGCCGACCGGTACGCCCGGTGGGAGGCTGCCGCACAGGGCCACCGCCGAGGCGGAGGCGAGCAGGTGCTCGTAGGCCTCCTGGAAGGCCGACCACTCGGACGGTGTGATCGTGGGGCCGGGTTCGTTCAGCTGTGTCGTGTCGCCGGTCTGTCCGTCGACCACCGCGATGGTGCGGCGGGTCGGGCCCGCGACCGGGACCAGCGCGTCGACCACGCCCGGTACCGACGCCAGCTTCTCCTGCACGACCCGGCCGGTCGCCCCGCCCGTGAACCCGGTCACCGTCACCTCGTGCCCGAGCGCCGCGAGCACCCGGGCCACGTTGACACCCTTGCCGCCGGGGCGTTCCGTCACCTCGGAGACGCGGTGGGAGGCGTGCGGCCTGAGGGACCGTACGCGATAGGTGATGTCGAGAGCGGTGTTCAGCGTGACCGTGAGGATCACCGGGCGGACCTCCCCCAGACGCGCTTGTTGCCGTGAACGTTCCCTGATCATGCCAAAGAGACGGCGGTCGGCCCAGTCCTGGAGTCGGCCACCGTCTCTCGACTGTGGGATGGATCAGCCCAGTTGGGGAGGGACCACCCATTCGCCCCGGCGCATCACGCCCTTCAGGTCGAAGTCGGCGTCCAGGAGCACCAGGTCGGCGTCCTTGCCGGGCTCCAGGGAGCCGATCCGGTCGTCCATGCCGAGCAGGCGGGCCGGGTTCGCGGAGAGGGCCGTCACGGCGTCCTCGACGGAGAGGCCGTCGACCGTGACCGCCCGTTTGAAGGCGCGGTCCAGGGTGAGGGTGGAGCCGGCGATCGTGCCGTCCGCCACCAGGCGGGCCACGCCGTCGGCGACCTCCACCTCCAGCGGCCCGAGCCAGTAACGGCCGTCGCCGAAACCGGCCGCGTCCATCGCGTCCGTGATGAACGCGACCCGGCCTGCGCCCGCGTGATGGAACGCCAGCTGGAGTGCGGCGGGGTGCAGGTGCGTGCCGTCGTTGATCAGCTCCACCGTGATCCGGTCGTCCTCCAGGAGTGCCGTGATCGGGCCGGGGGCGCGGTGGCCGAGGGGCGGCATCGCGTTGAAGAGGTGGGTGGCGACCGTGGCGCCCGCGTCGATGGCCTCGACCGTCTGCTCGTACGTCGCGTCCGTGTGGCCGATCGCCGCGATCACGCCGTGCTCGGCCAGGAGGCGTACGGAGTCCAGGCCGCCGGGGAGCTCCGTGGCCAGCGTGAGCATCTTCGCCCGGCCCCGGGCCGCGTCGACCAGTTTGCGGACCTCCGCGGGGTCCGGGTCGCGCAGGAGGTCCTCGGAGTGGGCGCCCTTGCGGCAGGGGGAGATGAACGGGCCCTCGAAGTGGATGCCGGCGATGTCGCCCTGCTCGGCCAGTTCGCTCAGCAGGCCCGCGCGCCGGGTGAGGAAGTCCATGTCGCCGGTGACGGTGGAGGCGACCAGGGTGGTCGTGCCGTGCAGGCGGTGGGTGTGGATGCCCTTGAGGATGTCGTCGACCGACCCGGAGGTGAAGGAGGCTCCGCCGCCGCCGTGGTTGTGGAGGTCGACGAAGCCGGGGATGACGTAGTGGCCGGGGACGTTGACGACCTCGGCGTTGTCCGGTGCCGACCGGGTGATGTGGGTGCCCTCGATCGTCACCTGGCCGTTTTCGACGGATCCGGTGGGGAGTACCACTGTCGCGCCGGTGAGGACCGTGGGGTGTCCGGCCGTTGCGGGGTGCGGGTACGTGGGGGCTTGTCGCGCAGTTCCCCGCGCCCCTGAGGCGTTGATCATCAGGGGGTTACCTCCATGCGGTCGGTGTGGTCGAGGAGATCCCAGGCCAGGAGCCCAGCACCGAGACATCCGGCCGTGTCACCCAGCGCCGCCGGGACGAGTGACGGCTGTTTCTGGAAGGTGACCCGCTGCCGGATGGCCTCCCTCAACGGCGTGAACAACGTCTCTCCCGCCTCCGCCAGCCCACCCCCGATGATCAGGGTGCGGGGATCCAGCAGCGTCAGAGCTGTGACCAGGCCGTCGGCCAGGGCGGCCACGGCCTCCTGCCAGACCGCCTCGGCCTTCGGGTCGCCGGAGTCCACCGCCTTCGCGCAGTCGGCGGCGTCCGCGCCCGGGTCGCCCGAGACCGCGGCCCAGGCCTCGCTCACCGCCGCCGCCGAGGCGAAGCGTTCCAGGCAGCCGTACTGTCCGCACGGGCAGGCGGTGCCGCCGGGGCGTACGACGATGTGGCCGATCTCGCCCGCGAAGCCGTGCGCGCCCGCCTCGACCCGGCCGTCGACGCCGATGGCGCCCGCGATGCCGGTGCCCAGCGCGACGAACAGGAACCGGTCGGCGCCCCGCCCCGCGCCGACCCGGCCCTCGGCGAGGCCGCCGGTGCGCACGTCGTGGCCGAGGGCGACCGGAACGCCCAGCCGCTCCGCCAGCAGGTCGCGCAGCGGGACGTCACGCCAGCCGAGGTTGGCCGCGTAGGCGGCGACGCCCCGGGCCTCGTCGACGATGCCGGGGACGGCCACGCCGGCGGCCTCGGCGGGTGTGCCGAAGTGCTCGGCGCCGTAGGCGCGCAGCTCGGCGGCGAAGTCGAGGATGCCCGCGACGACGGCCTCCGGGCCCTGCTCGCGTCCGGTGGCACGGCGGGCCCGGTGCAGTACCTCGCCCCCCGGCCCGGCCAGGGCGGCCTTCATCCCGGTGCCGCCCACGTCGAGGGCGATGACATGTCTCACGGAGAACAGTGTGACCCGGGGACCCGCAAGAGGTCTAGTCCACTCACGTGGTGTAGACCTTATTCCGAATATCGAAAACTTTCGGTGGCGGCAACGCCACGGTAACGGGCGGCGACGCCAGGGTGGGGAAGAACAGCGGTGCAGCGGCGGCGGATGGCAGGAACGATCGCGGTGGTGTCCGCGCTGGGCATGACGGCGGTCCTCGGCGGCTGCGGCATGACGGGCGGCTCCGCCGACCTGACACTGAAGCTGGTCGCCGCCGACTACGGCGACAACGCGGCCAACAGCTCGCGGAAGTACTGGGACAAGCTCGTCAAGGAGTACGAGGCCGAGCACCCGGACGTGGAGATCGACGTCAGCGTCTACTCCTGGAACGACGTCGACCGCAAGGTCCGGGAGATGGTCGCCGCCGGTGACCCGCCGGACATGGCGCAGATCGGCGCGTACGCCGACTACGCGGCCGAGAACCAGCTCTACAAGGCAGACGACCTGCTCTCCATACCCGTGCAGGCCGACTTCGTCGGGCAGCTGGCCACCGCGGGACAGGTCAAGGGCGTGCAGTACGGCATGCCGTTCGCCTCCTCCACGCGTGTGCTCTTCTACAACAAGACCCTCTTCGCCAAGGCCGGGATCACGCCGCCCGAGACCTGGGAGGACCTGGCCGACGACGCCGAGGCGCTCAAGGCCGACGGCGTGAAGTACCCCTACGCGCTGCCCCTCGGCCCGGAGGAGGCGCAGGCCGAGACCATGCAGTGGATGCTCAGCGGCGGGGGCGGCTACACCGACAGCGTCGACAGCTACGGCATCGACGCCCCGGAGAACATCGACACCTTCTCCTGGCTGAAGGACGACCTGGTCGGCAAGGGACTGACCGGGCCGGTCGCGCCCGGCGAGCTCAACCGGGCCGCGGCGTTCGCCGCCTTCGCCAAGGGCGAGGTCGGCATGCTCAACGGGCACCCGTCCCTGGCGAAGATCGCCGCCAAGGCGGGCGTGAAGTACGGCATGGTGCCGACGCCGGGCAAGGAGGGGACGACCAGTTCCACGCTCGGTGTCGCCGACTGGATGACGGCGTTCCGCAAGAACGGGCATCGCGACCAGGTCGGCGACTTCCTCGACTTCGTCTACAGCGAGAAGAACGTGCTGGCCTTCTCCCGGGAGTACGACCTGCTGCCGGTCACCAGCTCCGCGTCCTCGGCCATGGCCGCCTCGGGCCAGGACCGGCACCTCAGGACGTTCCTGGACGAGCTGCCGTCCTCCGAGCTGTACCCGGCCGGCAAGACCTCCTGGGCCGAGGTCAGCGCGCAGGTGAAGCAGCAGATCGGCAAGGCGGTCGCTCCCGGTGGCAGCCCCTCGGGCGTCCTCAGCCGGCTCCAGGCGGAGGCGAGCCGGGCGGAGAACGCGGAGTAGTGCCGGTGGCGCTGCCGCTGTCGGTGGGGGGCGCTACCGTGCCGGGCATGGACGAGGAGTACGACGACGGGATGGGGCTCGGGCGTGTGGAGCGGGAGATCCTCGCGCTCGAACGTCGTGGGTTTCCCGGGCCCGGCGCGAAGGAGCGGGCGGTGCGGGAGGAGTTGGGGCTTGCGCCTGTGCGGTATTACCAGCTGCTCAACGCGCTGTTGGACGATGCGCGGGCGTTGGCCCATGACCCGGTGACGGTGAATCGGTTGCGGCGCGTGCGGGAGATGCGGCGGGGGGAGCGCTGAGGCGTGGTGTGCGGGTGCGGGTGCGGGCAGCGTTGTGGTTGTTCGCGCAGTTCCCCGCGCCCCTGAGGGGCTGCGCCCGCGCAGTTCCCCGCGCCCCTGAGGGCGTGCCCCACTGTTCGTGACGACGGTCAGCCGAGTCGGGCTGCCAGAGTTCGCAGTAGGTGCACCACACCCTGTGGGCCGTCCACCACGAGGTCCGACCGATCCCTGAGCTCGGTCACCTCGTCACTGCCGCTGCACACCAGTAGGCCCGGGGTGCCGTTCGAGCGGAGTTTTTCGACGGCGGCGTAGGCGGGGAGGTCGCCCAGGTCGTCGCCGGCGTAGAGGACGGATCCGGCGGTGATCTCGCGGGCGAAGGCGGTGAGCGCGACGCCCTTGTCCATGCCGGGCGGGCGGAGTTCGAGGACCATGCGGCCGGGCTCGACGATCAGGCCGTGGCGGGACGCCAGTCCGGCGAGCGGTTCGCGCAGGGAGTCCAGGGCGGCCTGCGGATCGGCGGCCCGGCGGGTGTGCACGGCCACCGCCCGGCCCTTCTCCTCGATCCAGGTCCCCTGCGAGGCGCCGAGCCGGTCGAGGAGCTCGGGCAGCTCGGCACGGACCGCGGCGACGCCGGGGTGCGGTTCGGGGGCGCTGGTCTGGCCGCTGCGGGCGTCCCACCGCTCGGCGCCGTAGTGCCCCAGGACGACGAGGTGTTCCAGCCCGGGTACGTCCGCGAATCCGCCGTTGCGCACCGCCACCTCGGCGGGCCGCCCCGTGATCACCGCCACGGCGGCGACCTTCGGCGCGAGCGCGGCCAGCGCGGACAGGGCCTCGGGGTGGGCCCGGGCCTTCTCGGGGTCGGCCACGATCGGGGCGAGCGTTCCGTCGAAGTCGAGCCCGATCAGGGCCTTGCCCGGATGCGCGAGGAGGGCGTCGAGACCTTCGCGCCCGGGCTGTGTGGCGGGTTCCGGCAGCGTGGGGCCGGGGGACGAGCCGGTCATGATGATCAGCTCCTCAGCGCGTCGAGCTGGTCCAGGAACCACTGCGCGGGCGGCAGTGCGGTGGCCGCCGCCGCGAGGCGCTTGGCGCGTTCCGCGCGTTCCCCCGGGCCCATCGACAGGGCCTCGTGCAGGGCCGTCGCCGTGCCGGTGACGTCGTAGGGGTTCACCGTGATCGCGTCCTCGCCGAGCTCCTCGTAGGCCCCGGCCTCCCGCGACAGCACCAGCGCGCAGCCGGTCTCGGAGAGCACCGGGACCTCCTTGGCGACGAGGTTCATGCCGTCGCGGATGGGGTTGACGAGGGCCACGTCGGCCAGCCGGTACGCGGCCAGTGAGCGGGCGAAGTCGTCCTTGACGTGCAGGACGACCGGGGTCCAGCCCGGTGTCCCGTACTCGGCGTTGATCTCGTCCGCCAGCCGCTGCACCTCCGCCGTGTAGTCCCGGTACACCGCGAGGTCCTGCCGCGACGGGTACGCGAAGGCGACGTGCACCACCCGCTCGCGCCACTCGGCATGGGTCTCCAGCAGCCGCCGGTAGGCGAGCAGGCCGCGGACGATGTTCTTCGACAGCTCGGTGCGGTCGACCCGGACGATGGTGCGTCGGCCCTCGCCGATCTCCTGGCGGAGCGCCACGATCCGCTCCTCGACGTCCTGCTCGTGCGCCCGCTTGCGCAGGAAGTCCGCGTCGGCCCCCAGCCCGTGCACGCCGATCCGCGTGCCGCCGAGCCCGCCGGCGAACCGCTCGGCGCACGCCTCGAACGCGTCCGCCCAGCGCCGTGTGAGGAAGCCCAGCCGGTCCGCGCCCAGCATGCCGCGCAGCACCTGCCCGGCCACGTCGTCCGGCAGCATCCGGAAGTACTCGGGCGGCGCCCACGGCGTGTGCGAGAAGTGGCCGATGCGCAGGTCGGGCCGCAGCTCGCGGAGCATGCCCGGCACCAGCGTCAAGTGGTAGTCCTGCACCACGACCGCCGCGCCCTGCGCCGCCTCTTCCGCCAGCGCCTCGGCGAACGCCCGGTTGTACGTCTCGTACGACGTCCACTGCCGCCGGAACTCCGCGTCGAAGACCGGCTCCAGCGGCGTCTGGTACAGCATGTGGTGCACGAACCACAGCACCGAGTTCGCGATGCCGTTGTACGCGTCCGCGTGCACGTCGGCCGGGATGTCCAGCATCCGCACGCCGTCCTCGCCGACGCCACGCCGGACCGCCTCGCGGTCGCCGTCGGACAGCGCCGAGCACACCCACAGCGCGTCCGCGTCCGAGCCGATCGCGGAGAGCCCGGAGACCAGCCCGCCGCCGCCGCGCTTGGCGTTCAGCGAACCGTCCTCGCCGACCGTGTAAGAGACCGGGCCGCGGTTGGAGGCCACCAGCACCTGGGCAGCACCGTACGTTGAAGCCATAAGCCTCAACCTAGCCCGGCCAGGAAACGCTCAAACGTACGGACCTGCCCCACCCGGCCGAAAACGGCCCCGGTCAGGCCGCCCGCCGCGCCTGGTACTCGGCGATCTCCACCATCGGCGGACGCTCCTCGGTGTCCACCGAGTAGGTACGCGGCTCGAAGCCGTCCTCGCCCCGCTCGAACTGGGTCAGGGACGGCCGGACCAGGTGCCCGCGGGCCAGCCGCAGCTGGGCCGTGCGGTAGATCGCGGCGGCCATCCGGCCCAGCGCCTGCCCGTCCTGGTGCCGGTGCTTGCGCACCCCGACGTCCACCTGGGCGAGTGCGTCGAGCCCCACCAGGTGCAGGGCGTCGACCAGCATGCCCAGCTCGACGCCGTACCCGACGGGGAACGGCAGCTGCTCCAGCAGCGAGCGGCGGGCCGCGTACTCGCCGCCGAGCGGCTGCACGAACCCGGCCAGCTGCGGCCAGTGCATGTTGAGCAGCGGCCTGGCCATCAGCTCGGTGACCCGGCCGCCCTGCCCGCTGGCGCCCCCCAGGGGGCGGTCGTACATGCCTTTCACCAGGTCGACGTCCGGGTCGGTGAGCAGCGGGCCCACGATCCCGGAGACGAACTCGGACGAGAAGTCCCTGAGGTCGGCGTCGACGAAGCAGACGACGTCCCCGCTGGTCGCGAGCAGCGCACGCCACAGCACCTCGCCCTTGCCGGGCACGGCCGGCAGGCGCGGGAGTATCGCGTCCCGGTGCACCACCGTCGCGCCCGCGGCGGCGGCCACCTCCGACGTACGGTCGGTCGAGCCCGAGTCGACGACGACCAGCTCGTCGACGAGCGGGACCTGCCGCATCAGGTCGTGGCGGATGACGGCGGCGATGTCGCCGACGGTCTCCTCCTCGTTGAGCGCGGGCAGTACGACGCTGACCGTCTGGCCCGTGCGCTGCTTGGCTGCCAGTATCTGGTGGAGCGGGCGATCGGCCGCGGACCAGGAACGGGTGCTCAGCCAGCGCTCGACTTCTTCCAGCACCGTGGCGCTCCTCTGGGTTCTCTCGGCGGGACGGACCTGTGATCCATCTCGCGGTTCGGACGACTATCTCAACTGTCCTGGTCGTCGGTTACAGTCTTGAACAACGCGGGTGACCAACGCATGTCCGGGGTCAACCGCTGTTTACAACCACATACAGCTCATCCAGAGGGGCAGAGGGAAACGGCCCGATGAAGCCCCGGCAACCCTCCAGTCGGTACTCGTAGGTCACTGGCGACCACTTCGCGAGGCTCCCGACTAGGGAAGGTGCCAAATCCGTCTCACGGCGAGATGCGTCGTGAGGAAGATGAGGAGAAAGGGCCTCGCCTCATATGGCTGCGCAGACTGTTGCAAGCACCACGAACACCACCGTCGACCTCGGCCCCGCCGCCGCCCTGAGCTGCCGCGAGTGCGGCCACCGCGTGCCCCTCGGCCCGGTCTTCGCATGCGAGGAGTGTTTCGGCCCGCTGGAGATCGCCTACGACTTCTCGGCCTACGACACCGAAGAGCTCCGCAAGCGCATCGAGGCGGGCCCCGCGAACATCTGGCGCTACGCCCCGCTGCTGCCGGTCCCGGCCGACGTGGCGGACAAGCCGAACATCAACCCGGGCTGGACCCAGCTCGTCAAGGCCGACAACCTGGCGCGCGAGCTCGGCGTCGACGCGGGCAAGCTCTTCGTCAAGGACGACTCCGGCAACCCGACGCACTCCTTCAAGGACCGCGTCGTCGCCCAGGCCCTGGAGGCCGCCCGCGCCTTCGGCTTCACCACGCTGTCCTGCTCCTCCACCGGCAACCTCGCCGGCGCGGTGGGCGCGGCGGCGGCCCGCGCCGGCTTCCGCTCCTGCGTGTTCATCCCGCACGACCTGGAGCAGGGCAAGGTCGTCATGGCCGCGGTCTACGGCGGCGAGCTCGTCGGCATCGAGGGCAACTACGACGACGTGAACCGCTTCTGCTCGGAGCTCATCGGGGACCCGGCCGGCGAGGGCTGGGGCTTCGTCAACGTCAACCTGCGTCCGTACTACGCGGAGGGGTCGAAGACCCTCGCGTACGAGATCTGCGAGCAGCTCGGCTGGCAGCTCCCGGACCAGCTGGTCGTGCCGATCGCCTCCGGCTCGCAGCTCACGAAGATCGACAAGGGTCTTCAGGAGCTGATCAAGCTCGGGCTGGTCGAGGACAAGCCGTACAAGATCTTCGGTGCGCAGGCGCTCGGCTGTTCGCCGGTGTCGACGGCGTTCAAGGCCGGGCACGACGTGGTCCGCCCGCAGAAGCCGGACACCATCGCCAAGTCCCTGGCGATCGGCAACCCGGCGGACGGGCCGTACGTGCTGGACATCGCGCGCCGTACGGGTGGTGCGGTGGAGGACGTGAACGACGAGCAGGTCGTGGATGCGATCAAGCTGCTCGCGCGGACCGAGGGGATCTTCGCGGAGACGGCCGGGGGTGTGACGGTGGGTGTTGCGCGCAAGTTGATCGAGAACGGGGTGCTCGACCCCACCAAGACCACTGTCGTGCTCAACACCGGGGATGGTCTGAAGACGCTGGACGCGGTGGCGGGCACGGGGCTGACTGCGACCATTCGGCCCAACCTGGACTCGTTCCGGGATGCCGGGCTCGTCTGATCGTTGTTCGCTGCGGGCCGGTGGGGGGCTGGTCGCGCAGTTCCCCGCGCCCCTGAGGGCGATTCCCAACTGGAGGTTTTGAAGTCATGAGCGTCACCGTCCGCATCCCCACCATCCTGCGTACCTACACCGGCGGTCAGGCCGAGGTGTCCGCCGACGGGGCGACCCTCGGGGAGGTCATCGCCGATCTCGAGAAGAACCACACCGGGATCGCCGCCCGCGTCCTGGACGACCAGGGCAAGCTGCGGCGGTTCGTCAACGTGTACGTGAACGACGACGACGTGCGGTTCGAGCAGGGTCTTGAGACGGCGACGCCGGACGGTGCCGGCGTGTCGATCATCCCGGCGGTCGCCGGTGGCTGAACCGGCCGACCGGCTTGATTGTTACCCGGAGTAACGCCGGTTACCGAGAGTTCATCGAATTGCCCCCTCCGTGAGAGAAGCGGAGGGGGCAATTCTGTGTGGTTGAGCGCGGTACAGTTGGGGAACACGCTCCCGATCTCGTGATCGTGAGCCCTGAATTCCTGCCGCGCGCCCGACAAGATGTAGCCAAAGTGTGAGTGTCTTTCGCGGCTTTTGTTCCCTTTGTGTGGCCCGACTTGCCCTGAAGTCACACGAATTCTCCCCACATTCCGGATGCCGCGCGTCCGGAATTCTCGTCCGATTGACCTGTTGCAGACGGCAGTTGGACAGATACATTCAGCCGCGGTCGACGCGTTCCGGCGCACGCCCCCAATCCGTGGGGGGTGAGGTCTGACCCGGATCCGCGAAGTGCGGGTCTGTGCAAGGGCCAGTAATAGGGGAGTTAGGCATGGCTCAGGGCACCGTCAAGTGGTTCAACGCGGAGAAGGGGTACGGCTTCATCGCGGTCGACGGTGGTGCGGATGTTTTCGTCCACTACAGCGCGATCCAGATGGACGGGTACCGCACCCTTGAAGAGGGCCAGCGGGTCGAGTTCGAGATCTCGCAGGGCCAGAAGGGCCCACAGGCCGACATGGTTCGCGTGGCTGCCTGAACGCGCGACCACGACAGACCGCAAGCGGCAGGTCTTCTCTGAAGGGCCCGTACCCCCCGGGGTACGGGCCCTTCGGCCTGTTCGAAAGGGCTGCCGGGCGGTGTTCGCGGGTGGCTGACGGCCCCGCCCGATCCACGGGAGGCGCTTGCACTCGCCATGCCCGAGTGCTAATCATTGCGTTAGCACTCTGAAGGTGAGAGTGACAACGTAAGGACCGGGTCGGTGAGGCCCGCAGGCCGGGTGGGAAGGAACCACGAGGCTGGCGAGCCGTCCGTCGCGGGCGCGGGCGCGGTCCGAAGTAATCACCCCCAGTCCTGGAGGGACCACTTCACATGGCCAAGATCATCGCGTTCGACGAGGAGGCGCGGCGCGGCCTCGAGCGCGGCATGAACCAGCTCGCGGACGCCGTCAAGGTGACGCTCGGCCCCAAGGGCCGCAACGTCGTCCTCGAGAAGAAGTGGGGCGCCCCCACGATCACCAACGATGGTGTGTCCATCGCCAAGGAGATCGAGCTCGAGGACCCGTACGAGAAGATCGGCGCCGAGCTGGTCAAGGAAGTCGCCAAGAAGACGGACGACGTCGCCGGTGACGGTACGACCACCGCGACCGTTCTCGCCCAGGCCCTGGTCAAGGAGGGTCTGCGCAACGTAGCCGCCGGCGCCAACCCGATGGCCCTGAAGCGCGGTATCGAGCGTGCCGTCGAGGCCGTCTCCGCCGCCCTGCTGGAGCAGGCGAAGGACGTCGAGACCAAGGAGCAGATCGCCTCCACGGCCTCCATCTCCGCCGCCGACACCCAGATCGGCGAGCTCATCGCCGAGGCCATGGACAAGGTCGGCAAGGAAGGCGTCATCACCGTCGAGGAGTCCCAGACCTTCGGTCTGGAGCTGGAGCTCACCGAGGGTATGCGCTTCGACAAGGGCTACATCTCGGCGTACTTCGCCACCGACATGGAGCGTATGGAGGCCGTCCTCGACGACCCGTACATCCTGATCGCGAACTCCAAGATCTCGAACGTCAAGGACCTGCTCCCGCTCCTGGAGAAGGTCATGCAGTCGGGCAAGCCGCTGCTGATCATCGCCGAGGACGTCGAGGGCGAGGCCCTGTCGACCCTGGTCGTCAACAAGATCCGCGGCACCTTCAAGTCCGTCGCCGTCAAGGCCCCGGGCTTCGGCGACCGCCGCAAGGCGATGCTGCAGGACATCGGCATCCTCACCGGCGGCGAGGTGATCTCCGAGGAGGTCGGCCTCAAGCTGGAGAACGCCACGCTCGACCTGCTGGGCAAGGCCCGCAAGGTGGTCATCACCAAGGACGAGACGACCATCGTCGACGGTGCCGGCTCCGCCGACCAGGTCCAGGGCCGCGTCAACCAGATCCGCGCCGAGATCGAGAACAGCGACTCGGACTACGACCGCGAGAAGCTGCAGGAGCGCCTGGCGAAGCTCGCCGGCGGTGTCGCGGTCATCAAGGCCGGTGCCGCCACCGAGGTGGAGCTCAAGGAGCGCAAGCACCGCATCGAGGACGCCGTGCGCAACGCCAAGGCGGCCGTCGAGGAGGGCATCGTCGCCGGTGGTGGCGTGGCCCTGCTCCAGGCCTCCCAGGTCTTCGAGAAGCTGGAGCTCGACGGTGACGAGGCGACCGGCGCCAACGCCGTGAAGCTCGCGCTGGAGGCCCCGCTGAAGCAGATCGCCGTCAACGGTGGTCTCGAGGGCGGCGTCGTCGTGGAGAAGGTCCGCAACCTCACCGTCGGCCACGGCCTGAACGCCGCGACCGGTGAGTACGTCGACATGATCGCCGAGGGCATCATCGACCCGGCGAAGGTGACCCGTTCCGCGCTGCAGAACGCCGCCTCCATCGCCGCGCTGTTCCTCACCACCGAGGCCGTCATCGCCGACAAGCCGGAGAAGGCCGCCGCGCCCGCCGGCGGCGGCATGCCGGGCGGTGACATGGACTTCTGATCCGCCTGACGGCTGATCAACGTCCTTGCCGAGGGCGGCACCCCCTGTTCCGACAGGGGGTGCCGCCCTCGGGCGTGTGCGGGATCACAGCACGGGCGGGATGCCGTGGCGGGGCGGGGCTGTTGGAATGTGCATCCAATGCGTATGCACATACTGACCGGTACCTCCCGAGGAGTCCCCACGTGACTGTCTCTGCCTCCGCCGCATCCCGCGCCGCCGAGATCCTGTCCCGGCCCGTTTCGCTGGGCGGTCTGACCGTCCCGAACCGGATCGTGATGGCACCGATGACCCGCATGTTCTCCCCGGGCGGCGTCCCGGGTGAGGACGTGCTGTCGTACTACGCGCGCCGCGCCGCCGCCGGAGTCGGCCTGATCGTCACCGAGGGCACCTACGTCGGCCACGACTCGGCCGGCCAGAGCGACCGCGTCCCCCGCTTCCACGGTGAGGAGCAGCTCGCGGGCTGGGCGAAGGTCGCCGAGGCCGTGCACGCGGCGGGCGGCACGATCGTGCCCCAGCTGTGGCACATCGGCATGGTCCGCAACCAGGGCGAGCCGCCGGTCGCGGACGCCCCCGCCGTCGGCCCCTCCGGGCTGCGCATCGGCGCTACGGAGCCCACCGGCAAGGCCATGACCCAGGCCGACATCGACGCCGTCATCGGCGCGTTCGCCGAGGCCGCGGCCGCCGCCGAGCGCATCGGCTTCGACGGCGTGGAGCTCCACGGCGCCCACGGCTACCTGCTCGACCAGTTCCTCTGGGAGGGCACCAACCGCCGCACCGACGCCTACGGCGGTGACCGGGTCGCCCGCGCCAAGTTCTCGGAGGAGATCGTCGCGGCCGTCCGCGAGAGCGTCTCCGCCGACTTCCCCGTCATCTTCCGCTACTCCCAGTGGAAGCAGGAGGCCTACGACGCCCGTCTCGCCGAGACCCCCGAGGAGCTGGAGGCCATCCTGACCCCGCTCGCGGCGGCCGGCGTCGACGCCTTCCACGCCTCCACCCGCCGTTACTGGGTCCCCGAGTTCGACGGCTCCGACCTCAATCTCGCGGGCTGGACCAAGAAGCTCACCGGCAAGCCCACCATCACCGTCGGCTCGGTCGGCCTGAACGGTGACTTCCTCAAGGCCTTCCAGGGCCAGGGCGCCGAGGTCGGCGACCTCGACAACCTCCTCGACCGCTTCGAGCGCGACGAGTTCGACATGGTCGCCGTCGGCCGGGCGCTGCTCCAGGACCCGCAGTGGGCCCAGAAGGTGCTCGACGGCCGCTTCGAGGAGCTGGCGCCGTACGACGCGGCGGCGCTGAAGTCCCTCAGCTGACCCCGGAATCCATGACGACGACCGGGTTCCGCCCGTGACGGGCGGTTCCTCCGAGGAGTCCCGCACCGGTGGTCCGGCCGACCGCCGGTGCGACCGACCCGGCAGGCCCCCGGGAACGGCGGCGCGCTACAGGTTGCCCATCGGCTCGATGTCGACCCGCACCGGCGTCCCCCACACCCGCAGCACCTCGTAGTCGGTGAACTCGTGCACCAGCCGGTACGCCATCGCGGCCCGGGGCGCACGGCGCTGCGCGGCGATGAACAGCTCGGCCTCCCGGCGGTCCCGGCGCGGGGTGCCGCACAACTGCCAGGCCTGGCCGTTCCACAGCTCCGCCAGCCAGCGCTGCTGGGGCTGGGGGCGGTCGCCTCGCACGCCGTAACGGGACTGCACGGGTTCGACGGGCTGCTCGGGGTTCGGGCCGGGCCCGTTGAACTCGTCCCGGCGGGCGGCCCGGCGCCGCGTCTCGCACAGCAGACAGAGGTCGGGAGCGCCCTTGTCGACGGGGCCGTTCGGATGCTCGGGGCAGCGTGTCGTGGGCTTGGCGGCCGTGACGCTCTCCTCCAGCAGCTCCAAGGCCCGCTTCAGATCCGCCTTGACCTCGTGCAGCTTGGCGTCCGGGGTGTCGGACCCCAGAGCTTCGCCGTGCTCCCCGAGAAGACGGAGGGCACGGCCTAGGGCGGTGAGCTGGGCGTGGTTCATACGTCCATTGTCGACCACGAGAAGGCCGTCACCGGAGCCGCGAACCGTGACGACCCGTCCGAGCAGCCGGCGTGGCGGCGGGCCGGGCCGTTGCCCGGGAACTGGCGTTCCGGCGGGACCGCACGCTCGCGCGGTTGCGGTGAGCCGGGGCGCGGACCGCGTTGTATATCGTGGCGGGCGCCATCGAACGTCCGAGTGACCAGGGGGACCCGGGACATGAGCGCGTCCAGCACGGCTGTGGCGGCCGACGGCGCAGGAGGGACGGGGACTTCGGGGCCGGTCCCGTCCGGTGGGCGCAAAGCCGTCAGTTCCGCGCTGTGGGCCGTGCTGGTGCCGGCGCTGCTGCTGCTCGGTTCCGTGCTCGCGCAGTGGGCGACGTGGCTCGGCGTGGTCGTCGCGCTGGCGACCATCGCGGTCGCCGCCTGTGTCGTCGGGGGATCCTGGCACCGGGCCGGGGCGGCGACGCTCGTCTCCTTCGGCGGCTTCGCGCTGATGCTGTTCGCCGGGCCCGCCGCGTACGAGGGGTACATGAAGGCCGTCGGAGAGCCCGTCGACGCCGTGGTGACCCGGGTGGCCGACCGGGACCAGCGGCGCGGGCCGGACATGTTCTGCACGCTTCGGGAGCTCGGCGGGGACCGGAAGACGTACGAGGTGTCCCAGCAGGAGAACTGCTTCGGGCAGGCACGGCCTGGCGACCGCGTCGAGATCCTCAAGGATCCCCTCGGGCTGCTCGACCCCAGGCTGCCCGACAGCCCCGACCAGCGGAACACCACCGAGATCACGCTCGCGGTCAGCGCCGCACTGACGCTGCTCGTCGCCGCGGGCACCTTCTACGCCGGGCAGCGCCGCCGGGGCTGAGGTCCCGGAACCAGCTCCACGAACCGGCTTGACCCTCACGCTGCGTGAGGCCGGAAGGTGGGGTGCATGAGCGACTACTACAACGCGTTCGAGATGAGTCCCGTGCCCCCTCCCGGCCCCGACGCGGTCGCGCCGGAGCCGTTCCGCGGCATCTACGGGATGCCCGCGTTCGTGACGATCCCCACGACCGATCTGGCGGCCTCGGCGGACTTCTGGGCTGGTGGGCTGGGGTTCTTCCAGCTGTTCAGCATCCCCGGCACGGTGGTGCACCTGCGCCGGTGGGCGTTCCAGGACGTACTCCTCGTCTCGGCGGAGAGCGTTCCGGAGCGGGCACCCGCGATGAGCGTCAGTTTCGCGTGCGTGCTCGACCAGGTCGACTCCATCGCCGAGGCCTGTCGTGCGCTGCGGCCGGACTCGGTCGACGGTCCACGGGACACCCCCTGGACCACCCGCGACGTGGAGGTGATCACCCCCGAGAACGCACGGATCGTCTTCACCGCGGCGAGGGTCGTCGATCCGGCCGGCCAGGAGGCGAAGGACCTTGAAGCAGTCGGCATCACCCCACCGGGCGTCGGTCGCGGCGACAATGAGGAGCATGCCTGAAGTCACTGACGTCGACGGCCTGACCGTCGGTCAGGTCTCGGCGCTGCTGGGCGTGACGGTCCGCGCGCTGCACCACTGGGACGAGATCGGTCTGGCGCGACCGTCACTGCGCACCGCTGCCGGATACCGGCTCTACACCACGGGTGATCTGGAACGCCTGCACCGCATCGTCGTCTACCGGGAGATCGGTCTCGGCCTGGACAAGATCGGGGCCATCCTGGACGACTCGACCGCGGACGTGCCGAGCGCGTTGCGGGCGCAGCGCCGCCAGGTCGCCGAACGGATCGAGCGCCTCCAGCAGCTCAGCGCCGGGCTGGACCGGATGATCGACGCCCATGAGCGCGGCCTGCTGCTGACCGCCGAGCAGCAGGCCGCGCTCTTCGGCCCCGAGTGGAACGCGGACTGGCCCGCCCAAGCCCGTCAGCGCTACGGAGACACGACGCAGTGGCAGCAGTACGCCGAACGCTCCGCCTCTCGCGGTCCGGAGGAATGGCGGGCCGTCACCGACGCGGTGGCCGGCGTCGACCGCGCACTCGGGGACGCGATGGACGCCGGCGTCACACCGGGCAGCCCGGAAGCGGATCGGCTCGTCGAGCGGCACCGCGAGGTGTTCGCTTCGTACTTCCCCCTCAGCAGGGAGATGCAGGTCTGCCTCGCGCGCAGGTACGAGGCCGATCCGGGATTCGCCGCCCACTACGACGGCATCCGCCCCGGCCTCGCCACGTGGTTCCGTCGCATCGTCGACGCCAGTGCGCGCGCCCACGGCATCGACCCCGACACCGCGACCTGGCAGTAGAGCGCCCAGGAACGCGGGGCCGGCCGCTCCGCCGGAACAGCCGCTTCGCCGGGACCGGCCGAGTCAGCCGGCCGCCGCCAGGGCCGCCCGCAGATGCCCGCCGGATTCCTCCAGCAGCCGCGCCGCCGTCGGGCCGTCCACGTCGGCCAGGATCGTCAGGATCGCGTTCTTCACCTCGCCGTCGGTGGCGGTGAGGGCCTCCTCGATCTCCTTGTCGTCGGCTCCGGTCGCGAGGGCGACGATGCGGTGGGAGCGGGCGCGGAGTTTGTCGTTGGAGGCGCGGACGTCGACCATCAGGTTCCCGTACGTCTTGCCCAGGCGGATCATCGTGATCGTCGAGATCATGTTGAGGACGAGCTTCTGTGCCGTGCCCGCCTTCAGGCGGGTGGAACCGGTGAGCAGTTCGGGACCCACGACGATCTCGATGCCGTGGTCGGCGGCGGCCGCGAGGGGGCTGGCGGCGTTGCAGGCGAGGCCGACGGTGAGGGCGCCGTGCTCGCGGGCGTGCTCGACGGCGCCGATGGCGTACGGGGTGCGGCCGGAGGCGGAGATGCCGACCACCGTGTCGGCCGGGGCCAGGCCGAGGCCGTCCAGGTCGGCCCGGGCCAGTTCCCGGGAGTCCTCCGCGCCCTCGACCGAGGTGACCATGGCGGACGGACCGCCCGCGATCAGACCGACCACCCGGGACGGGTCGGTGTTGAAGGTGGGCGGGCACTCGGAGGCGTCCAGGACACCCAGCCGGCCCGCCGTACCGGCGCCCGCGTAGACCAGGCGGCCGCCCCGGGCCATCCGCTCCGCCACGGCGTCGATCGCGGCGGCGATCTCCAGCAGCCGCGCCGCGACCGCCCCGGCCACGGTGGCGTCCTCGCCGTTCATCAGCCGCGCGATGTCGAGCGTGGGCAGCCGGTCGATGTCCGCGAGTTCGGGCCGGAAGGCCTCGGTGGTGAGGGACTCCAGCTCGGTTCTGAGGTCGCGGGGGGCGCGGGGGTCGGAGGTGGAGGTCATGGACGGCTCTTTCCGTGTCTTTCCGGTGCTGGGCGGGGCGGCGGCCTCAGGAACGGTGCCGGTGGGCCAGCGCCTCGTACGACGCCGAGAGCGCCGGCGCCGCCGTCTCGTACGTCCGCTGCGCCACCCCCACGAAGAGGCAGTCCACCACAAGGAGCTGACCGGTCCGGGACGACATCGCCGCGGGGCGCAGCTCGCTCTCCCGCGCGGTGGAGGTGGTGAGGACGTGGTCGGCGTACTGGGTGACCGGGCCGTCGGGGCGGCCGGTGATCGCCACCGTCGTCGCCCCGCGCTCGAAGGCGACCCGCAGCGGCTCGATGACGTCCCCGGTCGAACCGGAGTGCGTGATGGCGATCGCGACGTCGCCCGCGCGCAGTTGCACGGCGTTGGTGACGGCGAGATGCGGGTCGCTGTGGGCGTGCGCCATCAGTCCTATGCGCAGCAGCTTCTGCGTGAGGTCCTGGGCGACCAGGCCGGACGCCCCGACCCCGTACACGTCGGTGCGGCGGGCTCCGGTCAGCGCGGTGACGGCCGCGCCCAGTTGGACGGTGTCCAGGCCGGCGGCGGTGTCGGCGAGGGTCTGCTGCTCGTCGTAGGCGAGCTTCGCGACCACGTCGGCGATCGGGTCGTCCACCGCGATGTCCGTCGTGATGGCCGGGGCGCGGCCGGACTGCTGCTGCGCGGCGAGGCCGGCGAGGGCCAGGCGCAGGTCCCGGTAACCCGGATAGCCCAGCAGCCGGGCGGTGCGTACGACGGTCGCCTCGCTGGTGCCGGTGAGCTCGGCGAGGCCGGTGACCGTGAGGGCCGCGCAGCCGGCCGGGTCGCCCGCCACGGCCTCGGCGACGCGCTGCATGGAACGCGTCATCGACGGGCCCAGGGTGCGGACCTTGGCCGCGAGGGCGGCGGGCGCGGGCGGGGTGCCGAGCGTGCCGACCATGGGCCCGGGACCACCTGAGAAAGTTTCCTTCACTTCACGGGTCACCCCTGAAAGATATTTTCGGCTCGGTGTCCCGGTCAAGAGTGCGCACAATGGGGGCATGGACCCCACTAGCCCACTGGAACAGGCGCTGCACGCCGCGCGCGCCCTCGTGCTGGCCGACCTCATGGCGGGACGCGTCGCCGACGCGGACGTCGTGTCCCTGGTGGAGGAGTCCGTCGTGCAGCGGCGCTGGTGGGTCGAGCAGTGGCCGGAAGGCGCCGCGTACGTGGCCGGTCTGGTCGCCCAGGACGTGCAGGACGCCCTGCTGGAGCGCTACGGCCGCTGGCCGCTGTGCCCGGTGTGCGGCACCGGCGACCCGCACGCGCTGGACGTACAGCCGGAGTTGGGGCCCGACCCGCACTGGGTGTGCGGCGAGGCGGGCGTGAAGGTGGCCGCGGTGGGATCGCTGGGCGAGGCCATCGGCGGGGCCGCGTCCTCGTGAGGCCCTGGTGACGATCTACATCGACCCGCCGACCTGGCCGGGCCACGGCCGCATGTGGTCGCACCTGGTCAGCGACGTCTCCTACGACGAACTGCACACCTTCGCCGAACGCCTCGGCGTGCCCCGGCGCGCCTTCGAACGCGACCACTACGACATCCCCGCCGGGCGGTACGCGGACGCGGTGGAGGCCGGGGCCGTGGAGGTCAGCAGCCGCGAGGTGGTGCGGCTGCTGCACGGGGCGGGGCTGCGCCGGCCGAAGGGCCGGGCTCAGACGCCGGGTTCGCGCAGTTCGTAGGTGACCTGCTCGTCGTCCTCCGCGACGGCCTTGAACCCGGCGCGGGCGAGGACGTTGTGCGAGGGCGTGTTGTCCCGCTCGACGTTCGCGACCACGATCCGCGCCTCCGGCCGGTTCAGCGCCCACGTCGACAGCGCGATCAGCGCCTCGGTGGCGTAGCCGTGGCCGCGGGCCGCTTCGACCAGGTCGTAGCCGACCTCCACCCGGCCCGCCTCGTCCGGGACGCTGTGGAACCCCATGGCGCCGAGCGCGCGGCCGTCCTCACGGCGGACCAGTACGTACGTGCCCCACTCCGGCCGGTGGACGCCGTCCTCGTACTGCTTGAACACCAGGCCGGAACCGACCCGGGTGCCCTCCATCGGGCCGCCCTCGATCCACTCGAAGCCGCCGTCGCCGACGGTGGCCAGGTCGTTCGCCGCCGCCGGGGTGACGCCCTGGAGCGTGAGCCGGTCGGTGGGGATCACGTGGTTGTTGTTCCACCGCCACGCGGTGACCGGGGCGCGGCCGGGCAGGCCGGCGCGGCCGGTGGCCCACAGCAGCGTCCGCCACGGGGTCGGGCCGGGCCGCACGTGCGGGAAGATCCGGGTGAGGACGAAGTCGCACAGCTCCGGGTCCGGCTCGAACGCCACGCCCAGCCCCTCGGCCACGTCGTGGGTGTGCAGCAGCACCTCGGCCACGCCCATCGCCGCGAACCCCTCACGGTTCGCGCTGCGGAACGGATACGGATGGAAGGCCCGCACCTCGCGCGGCGTCGTGCGGATCGCGGCGGCGAACAGGGCCCCCATCGTGCGGATCACCCGCACCGCGCCCGCGTTGTCGGTCCCCTCCTCCAGCGACATCTCGAAGGGCGTGTAGCTCTCGGGCTCCCGCCCGGCCAACTGCCCCGCGTACCCGATGAGATCCTCGGCGATGTGCACGGCCGTCTCCCGGCAGCTCCACTCCAGCCGCCCGGCCCGCACCCCCTCCCAGTCCCGGTCGGTGACCGCCCCCAGAAGGCCGACGCACTCGTCGACGGCCCGCTCCACCTGTTCCGCACCCGTTGTCCACATGCTGGGCAGGCTACGAGGGGTCGTGGGGTCCGGGCGACAGCATTTCCAGCTCGGCGGCCAGGTTGTAGCGGGCCGTCGCCTCCCACTCCGCCGCTCCGTACGGGGTCCTGAACAGCCTCGGCAGGTCGAGCAGTCGGCGCAGGATCGCGGCTCGGCCCGTGCGGAAGGCGTCACTCGGGACGAAGTGGTACTCCTCGCGGACGGCGGTGGTGTAGGCGGCGTACACCGACGGGGGCGAGGCGAGGATCGCCAGGTCGGCGTCGCACAGGACCTGGCCGTCGGGGTCGTCGTCGGCCGGGTCGTGGCCGACGGTGAGCCGGACCAGCCGGGCCACCTCGGCGGTCTTCGCGTCGGGCACCCCGGCTTCCGCGAGGGCGCGTTCCGCGAGCCGGGCCGAGCGTTCCTCGTTCTCCGAGCGGTCGGGGAGGTAGACCGCGTCGTGGAACCAGGCGGCCAGCCGGACCACGTCCGGGTCCGTCGCGTACTTCTCCAGTACGTCGACGCGGTCGAGGACCGCCGTGAGGTGCTCGACCGTGTGGTAGCGGCGCTGCGGCTCCTGCCAGCGGGCCAGCAGATTGTCGGCGTAGGGCACCGGGTCCGGACCGGCGGCCGGGCCCCTGGCCGCTTCCAGGGTGCGGGCGAAGCGGGCGCGGAGGGCGTCGATGTCGGCCATGGGGTCATTCTCCCGCCGGCCCCGGACGGCACCTAGCGTGGGGGCATGACGACTCCTGCTGATGTGCCTGACGTACGGGACCCCGAGCAGCCCGGGCGGCTGCTCACGATCGAGCGTGACGCGCTGATCCCGCTGCTGCGGAGCCGGGCCGACGAGGACTTCGCGCTGCCCGTGGCCGCGTGTCCGGGCTGGTCGGTGCGGGCGGTGCTGGCGCACTGCTCGGCCGCGCTCACCCGGGTGGTGGAGAAACGGTTCGAGGAGGGGGTGTTCTCACCCGCCACGAACGACCGGGACATCGCCGAACGCGACGACTGGACCAACGCGCGGATCGTGGACGAGCTGGAGCGCGGTCTGTTCGAGGTGGGCCCCGTGATCGCCCGGGCGGACGGGAAACTGGACGGCCTCGCGCTGGGGGAGTGGGTGCACGCCGGGGACGTGCGCGAGGCCTTCGGGGAGCCCGGTGCGTACGGCGGGGCCGGACTCCCGGACGCGCTCGCGCTGCTCGCCCGGATCACCCGCGAGCGGGGGCACGTGCCGCTGCACGCCGACCTCGACGACCAGGACGAACCCCTGCGGCTGGGGGAGAGCGGCGGCGAGCGGCCCCCGGGCCGCTTCATCGGGGACGGTCCGACCCTGGTGCGGCTCTACACCGGGCGGCCGCTCGACGGGGCGCCGGGCTTCGAGCTGGCCGGGGTGGAGGCGAAGGAGCTGAACATCTTCGGCTGAGGCACCTCACCGGGGCGTGGGAGGCGGCGCGACTGGGCAGCGTAGTCTTTGATTGGACTAGACCTGTCGCCGAACGCCGACTCCATGCCGACGAAGGGGCCCCATGAGCAAGCGTGCAGTCCTGGAGGTGATCGCCCTCGACGTCGAGGACGCGGTCGCCGCCCAGGCCGGAGGCGCGGACCGGCTGGAGCTGGTCACCGACATGGCGGCCGACGGGCTCACCCCGCCGGCCGCCACCGTCGCCGGGATCCGCCGGGCCGTCGACCTCTCGCTGCGGGTGATGCTGCGGCTCGCCGACGGCTTCGCGGCCGGGGACGTCGACCGGCTGGTCCGGGTGGCCGCCGAGCTGCGGGAGGCCGGGGCCGGGGAGTTCGTGCTCGGGTTCCTGGACCCGGACGGCGGGGTGGACCTGGCGGCGGTGGAGCGGCTCGCCGGGGCCCTGGACGGCTGCCCCTGGACGTTCCACCGGGCGATCGACCGGGCCGCCGACCGCGACGCCCTGCGCAAACAGCTGGACGGGATACCCGGGCTGGACACGTATCTCACCGCCGGGTCGGCCGACGGGGTCGACGACGGGCTCCCCGTGCTGCTCGCGGAGGCGGCCCGCCGCGGGGAGCCGGGGTACGAGCAGCACCTGCTGGTGGGCGGCGGGCTCCGGCTCGACCACGTGCCGGCGCTGCTGGCGGCCGGGGTCGACGGCTTCCACATCGGCGGTGCGGCCCGGCCGGAGGGCTGGGAGGCGCCGGTGTCGGCGGAAGCCGTCGCCCGGTGGCGGACCGCCCTGGACGCCACCCCCGCGTGACCCCGACCCCGTCGGCCGAACGCATCCGCGTCATACGGGGAAGCAGGGAATGCGCCCGTGCGTTGTGCTGCTGTATGAGCCTGCGCTTCTCACTCATGGGTCCGGTACGAGCCTGGCGCGACGACGAGGAGATCGGACTGGGGCCGCGCCAGCAGCGGGCGGTGCTGGCGGCGCTGCTGCTGAACAACGGCATCCGGCTGAGCAACGACCAGTTGATCGGCATGGTCTGGGACGACCCGACGCCGAGCGCGGTGATGGCGTTGCGGACGTACGTGTACAAGATCCGCAAGACGCTGCCGGAGCTGAACCTGAAGTCCAGGGACGGCGGGTACACGGTCCGCGCGGAGATCGTCGACGACTGCCGCGGCGAGCCCCTGGAGGGCCTGCGCAGCGCCTACTTCGACGCCCAACGGGTGCGGCTCGGCGACCACCGGCTCAAGGCGCGGGAGGACTGCCTGGAACGCGAGCTCGACGTGCTGGAGCTACAGCAGCACGTCGCCGCCTTCCCGCTCAGGGAACGACCGCGCGCCCTCCTGATGCGCGCGCTCTACCTGGAGGGCAGACAGGGCGAGGCACTCGACCACTACCACCGGGTGCGCGCACTCCTCAACGAGGAACTCGGCCTCGAACCGGGGCCGGAGCTGCGCGAGGTCCACGCGCGGATCCTCGGCGGCGACCTCACCCTGCCGCGCAGGCCGGAGCAACTGCTGCCGGATCTGCCCGACTTCACCGGCCGCGCCGAGGAGATCGCGCAGGCTCTGCGGACGCTGCCGGGCACCGTGGGCATCACCGGTATGCGGGGCAGCGGCAAGACCGCGCTGGCCACCCGGATCGGCCACCTCGTCAAGCGCCGCTTCCCGGACGGGCAGATCTTCGTCAGGGGCAGGGACGTCGCGGGCGAGCTGTTGCGCGCGGTCGGTGTGGAGAACCCCGTCGGCGACAAGGCCGCACTGTGGCGGGAGAAGGCGCGCGGCAAACGGTTCCTGGTCGTGGTCGACGACGTGCAGGACGCGGCGAGCGTCCGCGATCTCGCCACGCCCGGCTCGGCGATGATCCTCACGAGCGTCCGCCGGTTGAACGAGCTGCCGGGGGTGACCTGGCTGGAGGTCGCCGGGCTGACCCAGCGGGAGGCGCGGGAGTTCTTCGCCAAGATCCTCGGCCCGGTACGCGCGGACGCGGAACCCGAGCAGGCCGAGGTACTGCTGGAACGCCTTTCGCGACTGCCGCACCCGATCAGGGTGATGGGCGGCAGGCTCGCCTCGCGTCCGCACTGGACGATCGGGATGGTTCTGCTTCAGATGGAGCGGGACAGCAGCCTCGCCGACGTGGTCCCGCCCGACTGCACCGCGATGCTGGCCCCGTTGATCGAGGCCGAGAAGCAACTGAGCGCTCCGGAACGGCACATGCTCTCGTGCTTCGCGCGCCAGGACGCCGAGGTGATCGACAGTCACGAGGCGGCGCGGATGTCCGGGGCCCACCCCGGTGAGATCGAGATGGTGCTGGAGTCACTGGCGGGCGTGCACCTGATCGAGCCGCTCGTACTCGGCCGCTACCGGCTGCCGCGGTTCGTGCGCTTCTACTTCGGGCTGCGGCTGCACACGGTGGCTTCCCCACGACCTGACCAGGCCGTATATACGGAAATTATGCTCTGACGATCTGGCACGGCCAGATTGGCGGACATGGCAACCAAGGAACTCCAGGACAAGAAGGCACTCGTCACCGGCGCCACGTCGGGCATCGGCCGCGCGATCGCGGTCAAGCTCGCGGAGGCGGGTGCCACCGTCTATGTGACCGGGCGCAGGGCCGAACTCGGCAAGGAGACCGTCGAGCTGATCGAGCAGGCGGGCGGGACGGGCCACTTCGTCGTCGCGGACGTCGCCGACATCGACGACGTCCGTAGGCTCGCCGAGGAGGTCGGCGAGGTGGACGTGCTCGTGAACAACGCGGGCGTCTTCCCGTTCTCGACGACCCCCGAGCAGTCGCTCGACAGCTACGCGCAGGTGTTCGACATCAACGTCCGTGCGACCTACTTCCTGACGGCCGCGCTCGTGCCGGCCATGGTGGCCAGGAACAAGGGCGCGATCGTCAACGTGTCGTCGGTCGCCGGGCAGATCGGCACCCCGGTCGGCTCCGTCTACAACGCCTCCAAGGCCGCGATGGACGCGCTGACCCGGTCGTGGGCCGTCGAGTTCGGCGCGGCGGGCGTCCGCGTCAACTCCGTGGCGCCCGGCCCGATCCGCACCGACATGGCCGTCGACACGGTGGGCGAGATGTTCGACGAGTTCAGCCGGAGCACGCCGCTCACCCGCGCCGGCGAGCCCGAGGAGATCGCCGAGGCCGTGGTGTTCCTGGCCTCCGACAAGGCCAGCTACATCACCGGCGCGGTGCTCAACGCCGACGGCGGCCTCGTCGCGACCTGAGCGGTCAGGGCGATGCCAGCTGCGGCGGCAGCCCCGCCGCGTGCGTGACGATCAGACCCGACACCGCTCGCGTCAGCGCCACGTACAGCCGCCGCAGCCCCGTCCGCTCGTCGGGCTCGCCGTCGACCACGGCCCGCGGCTCGTCCAGGACCACGTAGTCGTACTCCAGCCCCTTGGCGAGGGACGCCGGGACCAGGGTCAGACGGGTTTCCCGCGTGGTCTCCTCGCCCGGGCCGAGGTACGGGATCCCGGCCTCCGTCAGGGCGCGGGCCAGTTCCGGGACCCGGGCGTCCGCCGCGATCAGGCCTGTCGAGCCCTCGTGCCGCAGCGACTCGCGGCAGGCGCCGACCACATCGGCGGTAGCGGTGACGTTCCGGACCTCGAAGTGGCCCGGGTTCTCGCGGATCGACACGACCGGGGTGAGACCGGGGGCGATGTGCGGCAGCAGCCGGGAGGCGTAGGCGATGACGTCCGTCGGGACGCGGAAACCGGCCGTCAGCTCCTCGATCACCGCGTCCCGCTTGCCCAGGTGGGCCAGGGCCTCCTGCCAGTCGCGGGTCGCCCAGGGCGTGGTGCCCTGCGCCAGGTCGCCGAGGACCGTCGCGCTGCCGGTGGTGCACCGGCGGCCGACCGCCCGGTACTGCATGGGGGAAAGGTCCTGCGCCTCGTCGAGGACGACGTGCCCGAGGGAGTGCGTGCGCTGGATCAGGTCGGTGGCCTCGTCGACGAGGACGGCGTCGGCGGCGGACCACTGGGCGGACTTGACGCTGCGCGCGGGTTTCGCCCACAGGACCGCCTTCTGCTCCTCCTCGTCGAGGATCCCCTCCGCGTGTTCGGCGAGGAAGTCCGCGTCCGACAGCAGCCGCAGCACCAGCTTCGCCGGGTCGACGGCCGGCCAGACCGCTTTGACCGCCGCCTTGACCGCGGTATTGCGGGCCACCGCGTCCTGCACCCGGTCGTCCGGTGCCTCCCCCGAGCGTTCCATCTGCACCAGCACGGCGTGCGCGACGCGCTGCGGCAGGGCCTCGCGGGCGGCACCGTAACGGATGTCGCGGTCCAGCAACTGGCGGACGATGTCCTCCAGTTCGTACGCCGGGACGCGCCAGCGGCGCGAGCCGCGCACCACCACGACCGGCTCGGTGGGCATCGTGACGTGCGAGTAGAGGGCCCTGCGCAGCACCCGCGCCATCCGGGCGTCGCCCTTGACGACGGCGGCCGTCGCGTCGTCCGTGCCCTTGATCTCCACATGGGCCACGAGGTCTTCCACGGTGGCCTGCTGCACGGTCAGCTCGCCGAGGGCGGGCAGCACCTGCTCGATGTAGTGCAGGAAGGAACGGTTCGGTCCGATGACGAGGGTGCCGGTGCGGGCCAGCCGCTCGCGGTGGGCGTAGAGGAGGAAGGCGACCCGGTGCAGGCCGACGGCGGTCTTCCCGGTGCCCGGGCCGCCCTGCACACACACCGTGCCGGACAGGCCGGAGCGCACGATCTCGTCCTGCTCGGGCTGGATCGTCGCGACGATGTCCCGCATCGGGCCGACGCGCGGCCGCTCGATCTCCTGCTGGAGGAGTCTGCTGGTCTTCGCCGCCTCGGCCGGGTCCGACAGGTGCTCGTCCTCGTACGCCGTGAGGTCGCCGCCCGTGTAGCCGAAGCGGCGGCGCAGCGCGACGTCCATGGGGTCCTTCTTGGACGCGCGGTAGAACGGCTGCGAGACGGGTGCGCGCCAGTCGATCACCATGGGGTCGCCGTCGGCGTCGTGCACATGCCGCCGCCCGATGTAGAAGCGTTCCCCTTCCGCCCCTTCCGCCTCTTCTCTCGCGGGCGCGTGCAGATAGTCCAGCCGGCCGAAGAACAGCGGCGTGTCGCTGAGGTCGGCCAGGGCCTTGACGCGTTCCTCGATCTGGTGAGCCAGCACCTCGGCGTTGACCCAGTTCGCGGTGACGTCGCTGATGTCGAGGGCCTCGACGTCCTCGCGCATGGCACGCAGGGCGGAACGCGAGGCGGCGAGGTGGGAGCGCTCGCGGGAGAGGGGGTCGTCGACGGGCGTGGACAAGGGGGTGCCTCCGAAAGGACCTGCTGAACAGATGGCGGTGAGATGCCGGCCGGTTTCCGTCCGGTCGGCGGCACTCCCTCGGGGAGGCGGGCAAGAGCGGAGATCCTAGACGGGCGGGGGAGACGACCGCCAACGGTTTTTTCCCGGCCCCCGTCCCTCATCCCCTAGGGGGCGAGGGCCTTCTCCCTGAGGGGCTGGGGTCGGTCCGCAGGCGTACGGGCGGAGCGGGCAGGTTCGGTCCCGAGACCGACGCGGGCTTTACGGGAGGAAACGCACCATGGAGACATGAGCGCAGCAACCGTCTCCCCCGCCCCGGGCCCGGGCCGCCCGCCCGGTGCCACCGCAGTGACGGGCAGCCACCGCCACCGCCTCGGCGATGCCCTGCGTGCCGTCAAGGTCTTCGCGGGCGCCGCCTTCGACGTGATCATCCTCGGTCAGTACGGAGAGGAAGTGGGCGTGGTCCGCCGCAAGTGAGCCGGCGGACCCGCCGTTCTCAGCTCTCGGCCAGCAGTTCGTCCGCGTCCACGATCCGGTACGCGTACCCCTGCTCCGCCAGGAAGCGCTGCCGGTGGGCGGCGAAGTCCTGGTCGATGGTGTCCCGGGCGACCACGGAGTAGAAGTGGGCCTGGTGGCCGTCCGACTTCGGGCGGAGCACCCGGCCGAGACGCTGGGCCTCCTCCTGGCGGGAGCCGAACGTCCCGGAGACCTGGATCGCGACCGTCGCCTCCGGCAGGTCGATCGAGAAGTTCGCGACCTTGGACACCACGAGCACGCTGATCTCGCCCTCCCGGAAGGCGTCGAACAGCTTCTCCCGCTGCGCGTTCGACGTCTCGCCCTTGATCACGGGCGCGCCCAGGTGCTCACCCAGCTCGTCGAGCTGGTCGATGTACTGCCCGATGACGAGGATCTGCTGCCCGGCGAAGCGGCGCACGATCGCCTCGGTGACCTTCCGCTTGGTGTCGGTCGTCGCGCAGAAGCGGTACTTCTCCTCCGTCTCGGCCGTGGCGTACGCGAGCCGCTCGGCGTCCGTCAGGCTGACCCGGACCTCCACACAGTCGGCGGGCGCGATGTAGCCCTGCGCCTCGATCTCCTTCCAGGGCGCGTCGAACCGCTTGGGGCCGATCAGGGAGAACACGTCCGACTCGCGGCCGTCCTCGCGGACCAGGGTGGCCGTGAGGCCGAGACGCCGACGGGCCTGGAGGTCGGCGGTGAACTTGAAGACCGGCGCGGGCAGCAGGTGCACCTCGTCGTAGACGATCAGCCCCCAGTCCCGCGAGTCGAACAGCTCCAGGTGCGGATAGACGCCCTTCCGCTTCGTCGTCAGCACCTGGTACGTGGCGATCGTGACGGGCCGGATCTCCTTGCGCGTCCCGCTGTACTCGCCGATCTCGTCCTCGGTGAGCGACGTCCGCCTCACCAGCTCGTGCTTCCACTGCCGGGCGGAGACGGTGTTGGTGACGAGGATCAGCGTCGTGGACTTGGCCTGCGCCATCGACCCGGCGCCGACCAGCGTCTTGCCCGCACCACAGGGCAGGACGACCACGCCCGAACCGCCGTGCCAGAAGTTCTCCACGGCCTGCTTCTGGTACGGCCTGAGCGCCCAGCCGTCCTCGGCCAGCTCGATCGGGTGAGCTTCGCCGTCGACGTACCCGGCGAGGTCCTCGGCCGGCCAGCCCAGCTTCAGCAGGGTCTGCTTGATCTGCCCGCGCTCGGAGGGGTGCACGGCGACCGTGTCGGGGTCGATCCGGGTGCCGACCAGCGGGGCGACCCGCTTCGAGCGCAGGACCTCCTCCAGCACCGGACGGTCCGTGGTGGTCAGGACCAGGCCGTGCGCCGGGTGCTTGGACAGGGTGAGCCGCCCGTAGCGGTCCATCGTCTCGGCGATGTCGACGAGCAGCGCGTGCGGCACCGGGTAGCGGCTGTACTGCACCAGCGCGTCCACGACCTGCTCGGCGTCATGGCCCGCCGCGCGGGCGTTCCACAGGCCGAGCGGGGTCACCCGGTAGGTGTGGATGTGCTCCGGCGCCCGCTCCAGTTCCGCGAACGGGGCGATGGCCCGGCGGCAGTCGTCGGCCTGCTCGTGGTCGACTTCCAGCAGCAGGGTCTTGTCGGACTGGACGATCAGCGGACCATTCACGCGCGGCACCCTTTCCCGTGGCCGGACGGCTCGGACGGTTCGAACGACTCGGCCAAACGTCCAGTGTGCCTGATCGTCCGCCTCGGGTGGTGTGATGTGCACGGCCGAGGGACCGGCTCCAGTCCTACTGAATGCCTTTTCATCCCAACGTGTGGTGTGAATTCAGTTTTTCGACGGCGGCCACGAAGAATGGCGAACCGTGCAGAACACGCCGACGACCACGCTCGGATACGCCCTGTTCGCCACCCGCTGGCTCCAGGCCCCGCTGTACTTCGGGCTGGTGGCCGCCCAGGGCGTCTACGTCTACAAGTTCTTCAAGGAGCTGTGGACCTTAATCCTGATGTGCGTGAGCGGGCACGCCACCGAGACGTACGTGATGCTCGCCGTGCTCAAGCTGGTCGACGTCGTCATGATCGCCAACCTGCTGATCATGGTGATCGTCGGCGGCTACGAGACCTTCGTCTCGCGCATCGGCCTCCAGGGCCACCGCGACCAGCCCGAATGGCTCTCGCACGTCAACTCCAACGTGCTGAAGGTCAAGCTCGCCACGGCGATCGTCGGGATCTCCTCGGTCCACCTGCTCCAGATGTTCGTGGACGTCCACCACACCTCCCACCACGCACTGCTGTGGGGGACGGTGATCCACATGGCGTTCATCGTCTCGGCGGCGATCCTCGCGTACATGTCGGGCCCGATGGCCGCGCAGAGCGATCGCGGACATGCCGACCGTTCGGCAGCCGGCCGCTCTCCCGGTGACGCCTCCCGGACCGGCCACGCCCCCGAGGAGCACCAGCCCGAGGCCCCGGCCGTCGCGCTGCCCGCCCCGCGCCGGGCCGAGCCAGTCGCGGCCCCACCACTCGCGCGGGACCCACTCGCGCGGGACGCGGATGCCGAGGCCCGGATCCGCGCGGCCGGCTTCCCGGCGCGCAAGTTGCTGGAGGACTTCGACCAGAACCACCCCCGGCGCTTCGACCACGAGACCGTGGCCCGGCTCGGCAAGGCGGACTTCGTCACCGCCCGGCGCAACGTGGTGTTCGTCGGCCCGCCCGGCACCGGCAAGACCCACCTGGCCGTCGCCCTGGGCCTGCGGGCCTGCCAGGCCGGGCACCGGGTGCTGTTCGCGACGGCGGCCGAGTGGGCCGCCCGGCTGTCCGGCGCCCGGGCCGCGGGCCGGCTCGACGAGGAACTGGCCGCCCTCGACGCGCACCCCCTGCTGATCGTCGACGAGGTCGGCTACACGCCCTTCGACGCGGCGACCGCCGCCCTGTTCTTCCAGCTGGTCGCGCACCGCTACGAGCGGGCCTCGCTGATCGTCACCAGCGACCGTCCGCTCGGCCGCTGGGACGAGGTCTTCGGCGCCTCCGCCCCGGCGCTCACGGACCGCCTCGCCCACCACGCCGAACTCGTCCGGCTCGACGGCGACAGCTACCGGACACGCCGTACTACTTCGGCATGGGCAGAGTGACGTTGTTGATCAGCGGGCCCTCGACGGAGACACCCTCCGTGACCAGGGACTCGGGGCCGGCACCCGGCAGGGGCAACGGAAGCCCGGGCGGGGCCGCGGCGGCGGACGGCGCGAACACGGCCACGACGGCGACGGCGAGGAGAGCGACGGCGGGGAGCTTTGCACGCATGAGGACGACAGGCCCTTTCACGTAAGACCCTTTCACGTACGGAGCGGTGGGGGACGCCGTACCGCGGGCCGGCCCGGAACGCGGGGACCGGCCCCGACGGGTGCGCGGAGACGGCTCAGATCCGCGGCGTCAGATCTGCGGCGTCTCGATGACGAGACCGGCGACATCGATGCCGGCCGCCGCGGCCGGAGTGGCGAGCCCGCCGAACATCATCAGGGCGGCGGTGGCCAGGACGGCGGCGACTCGACGGGCAGCACGCATGCTGGGACTTCCTTTCGGCAGCGCTCACAGGACACCCGGTGGCTGCCCCCGGGCACCCGGCGCGATGCGACCCGCCCGGCAAGGTCGCCCAAGGGAGGGAACTCCCCGGCGTGGCGTGCATGAAGACCGGCGTACACCCGAACGGGTGAGACACGCCCGGCCGGTGGGGCGGCCGTCAGCCAACGTCGTCGGCGAGCTCCGCGACCCCCGTGATCCGGTGCAGCGGATACGTACGGACCTCGTCCGCCGTGTGGTCGTACGCCGTGACGAAGCCGCCCTCGACGCGGATCGGGGCGATGACCCGCTGGCTGGCGGTGCCCTCGGCGTTGACGTAGCCGATCCACAGGGCCTCGCCGGTCAGGACGGCGGCCTGCATGGTGGCGAGGGTCTCGGCGGAACCGGTGCGGGGCAGCTCACCGTCGGCCGAGGGCGCCGTGCCGGGCTTGCGCGGGGTGGTGGAGGCCAGGTCACCGGCCCGGATGGCGCGCAGCGCCGCCGCGAGGAGGGTGTCGTCGGGGACCGGCGGGCCGTCCGGGACCGGCTCGGGCGCGGTGCGGGGCGGGGTGCGGTGGGCGAGGGCACGGGTGATCAGCACATCGCCCTCGGCGGACTCGGCGGCCGGAGCGAACCCCATCGCGCGCAGCCCCTCCAGCAGCCCCGCGGGGTCGGCCTGCGCGGCCAGCACGGTCGGGGCGAGCCGGCGCAGCCCCAGCGCCGCGGCCCGCTTGTCGGCGAGGATCTCGCTGAGCACGGCGTCGTCGTCGCAGCGCACGTACGCCGAGGCCGCGCCCACCCGCAGCTGTCCGTGCCTGCGGGCCACGTCGTCGATCAGGTAGGCGAGCGGCTGCGGCACCGGCGTACGGGAGTGCGCGGCGAGGAAGGCGTGCAGGTCGGAGGCGGCCTGCCCGGCGTCGAGGGCGCGCCGCACCGAGCCGGGCGTGAACCGGTAGACGGTCGCCCCGCCCTTGGACTCCACGTCCGCGAGCACCCCGAGCATGTCGGCGAGGTGCTTCTCCAGCGGGCCGGGCGCGACCGCCGTCAGATCGGCCTGGAGCAGCACGTGATCCAGCGGTTCGGGCAGCAGGGGCGTCAGGAGCCGGACCGCGGCGGCGGAGGCGACGGCCTGTTCGGCCGGGGAGAGCCGGGCGCGCGGCGGGGCGGGCCGGTGGTGGTGCACGGGGAGCTTGTCGCCGGGACCGGAGGGTTCCTCCCCGGGGCCGGACGGCGCCGCCGGGGCGCCCAGCAGGGCCCGGCCGTGCGCCGACAGCGCGCCCCGGCCGGTGACACCCAGCAGCTCCGCCTCGGACAGCGTCCACTCGGCGAGCCGGCCGCGCAGGTCGTCCTCGCGCCGGTCGCCGCGCAGCGGTCGCTCCCAGCGCAGCCGGGCGAGCACCGACCCGGCGTCCGGCGCGGCGCCCTCGGGCAGCCCGGCCAGCAGCCCCAGCACCCGGTGCCGTACCTCGGGCGCCGCCGAACGGTCCAGGCCCTGCCCGAGCGCCGACAACGTACGGTCCTTCGCGTCCCGTCCGCCCACCAGACCGGCCGTCCGGGTCGCCGCGAGCCACGCCGTGGCCAGCCGCGACCAGCGCTCGGCGGCGGGCAGCTCCCGCCACTCGTCGTACTCCGGGGTCGCGGCGTACCGCTCGTCGGCCTCCCCGTCCGAGGCGATCAGGCCCGCCGCGTACGCCAGTTCCACCCAGAACGCGGCGACCGGCTCCGAGGTGTCCAGGGCGACGGCGGTCCGCTTCAGGTCCCGCACGCTCAGCCCGCCGGCCCGCAGCACCGCCGGGCCGCCCTCGTCCCAGTCCTTCAGCAGCTCCTCGACGGTCGCGAGCGCGGTGTACGCCTGCCCGGCCGCGGTGCTGTCCACAACCTGTGGACGATGAACGGCGGCGGCCTCGACCACCGGCGGCACCGGCTCGGGCGTCCGGTGCGCGAGCCCGCGCCGCAGATGCAGGGCGACCTCACGCGGCAGCACGACCGTCCCGGGCGCCGTCGGCAGCAGCAGCCCCCGGTCCAGCAGCCAGCGCAGCCGAGGCGCCGGGTCGGGCGTGACCTGGCCGTACGGCGGCCCCCACACCAGGCGCTCCAGCACCTCCAGGGAGTCGGCCGGGGCCCCGGCGAGCAGCGCGGCCATCCGCCTCCGGTGGGTGAACAGGCCGGTGAGGGCGGTCACCGCGGAGACCGAGTCGTGGGTCGAGGGCAGCCCGGCGGCCACGACGATCTCCTGGATCCGCCCCGGGGACATCCCGGCGGTGGCCTCCTGGACCGTCGGGCCGAGCCCTGTCGGCGACGGGTGCTGAGGCGAGGGGGCCAGCAGTTCGCGGGCCGTGCGCACCAGCCGCAGCCGGTCGTCGTCGCCCCAGACCAGGGCCTGCTCGCGCAGGGTGTCCAGGGCGTGCGGCAGGGCCGCGACGACGGCCGGGTCGGCGTCGTCCCCGGCCATGAGTCCGAGCAGCTCGTCGTAGGTCGCCGGGTCCGCCGCCACGGCCAGCGCCTCCGCCGTCTGGAGCGCGAACCGGTCCAGCCGCTCCAGGGCCCGCACGACCGAGGCCCTGGTGCCGGCCCGGGTCGCGAGCTGCGTGAGGTCGGTCGGCACGGGCGTGATGAGATCCGGCCGGCTGCGCAGGAGCCTGCCCAGCGACACGTCGTCCCGCCCGCGGAGCGCTTCCGCGAGGGAACGGGGGGCCGGGGGCCTGTCCTCGGTGCTCATCCGGTCCACGTTAGCGGGTCGCCTCCGGCGGGTGAGCGGACCGAGCGTGGCCGGGGGGCGGGTGCCGGGTGCCGGGTGGCGCCCGCCGAGCGCCGGGCGACGGGTGCCGGGTCGGTGTCGGGGCTTTTGTGCCACCCGCGCGCACTCGCGGTACCGTCGTCCGACGGCGTCAGCCAACGCACACGCCCCGGAGGGGACTTCGTGGGGATTGAGAGCGACCAGGTCGTTTACGAGTATCTGAGCCGCGTCGGCGACGTGGCCCAGCAGCGGCAGTTGTCGTCGGCCACCCGCATGCGCCTGGTCGCGGACCTGCGCGACGAGATCGACAAGCGCCGCGCGAAGGCCACCGTCGACTCGCCCGCCGCCGTCCGCCGCATCCTGTCCCGCATCGGCAGCCCCGACGACGTCGTGACGGCGGCCGCGGGCCGTACCGGCACCGGCACCGCGCCGGAGAGTGCGCCCGCCGCCGTTCCCGTGCAGCGCGACCGGGAGCCGCGTGCGGCGGTGGAGGAGCGCGGGGAGCGTCCGAAGGGGGTGCTGCGGCGCGTCGTGCCGCGTCCCCGCGCGGAGCGGTCCGCCGGGGAACCGCGCCCCGCCGCCTCCGAGGGCACGGCCCCGCCGCACCTGGCCGCCGCGAGCGAACTCGGGGACAGCGTGGTCCAGCCGGACTGGTGGCGGGTGGACAGCAGCCCGTTCGGTGTGGGCGACGAGGTGCCGGGGTTCGTGGGGGGTGTGGAGCTGCCGGACCTGCTGAAGCCGCCGCAGCAGCGGAAGGTGGAGGGCGAGGCGGGGAAGGCGGCTGAGAAGGACACCGTCCCTGTGGTTGAGGCGGCTGAGGCCGCTGAGGCGGTCGAGGTGGCGGAGAGGGCCGGAGCCCGGCGGCGGTTGCCGCGTCTCCCGGGCGGGGGGTGGAGCAACCCGCTCCTGCTGATCGCCGCGGGTCTCCTCGTCGCGGGTGCCGTTCTCGGCAACTGGTTCGTCCTGATTCTCGGCTGGCTCATCGCGTACGCCTCTCGGCGTCTGACCCAGGCGGAGACGAAGTGGGCGGTGGTGATTCTGCCGAGCCTTGCCGTGGGCGGGGGGCTGGTCTGGCTCTGGGGGAGGATGAACGGCCGTTGGGGTGCGCCGGTGGCCGAGGGGCATGTGAACGCTGCGGTGGCGGAGACGTGGCCGTGGGTGGTGCGGGGGGCTGCGGTGGCCTCGGCGTTGTTCCTGGTGTGGCGGTCTCAGCGGCAGCGGTGATGCTCGCCCCGGGGCGTTGTTGCTGAGGGCGGGGGGTTTCGCAGCCCGGCGATGCGGGGTGCCGCTGCGCCCACCCTCCCCCAAGCTCTCGGCTTCGCTCGAGCAGGGGGGACCCCCATCGCCCCAGCGGCACGACTGCCCGCAGCTGGGTAGGTGTGGGGTGCCGTGCGCCCATCCGGGCCGTGCCAAGCGGCACGACTGGCCGCAGTTGGGTGACGGGCACAATGCGCGTATGGCTATTACCGTCGGCTTCGACCTCGACATGACGCTCATCGACTCCCGCCCCGGCATCCGTGCTTGCTACCAGGCACTGTCCGAGCGGACGGGGACCTACATCGACGCCGATCTGGCGGTCACGCGGCTCGGGCCGCCGCTGGCCGAGGAGCTGATCAACTGGTTCCCGGAGGAGGAGGTCGCGACGGTGGCCGACGTGTACCGGGAGATGTACCCGTCCATCGCCATCGCCGAGACCCCGGCACTGCCCGGCGCCCGGGAGGCCATAGCGGCCGTACGGGAGACCGGCGGACGGGCGATCGTCGTCACGGCCAAGTACGAGCCGAACGCCAAACTGCACCTGGCGCACCTCGGCATCGAACCCGACGCGGTCATCGGTGACCTGTGGGCCGAGCAGAAGGCGGAGGCGCTGCGCGAGCACGACGCGGGCGTCTACGTCGGCGACCACGTCGGAGACGTACGCGGCGCCCGGACGGCCGGCGCGCTGTCGGTCGCCGTGGCGACCGGCCCCTGCCCGCCCGAGGAACTGCGCGCGGCGGGCGCGGACGTCGTTCTCACGGACCTGACCGAATTTCCCGGCTGGTTTTCGGACTACCGTCCCGCACGCGCCTGACGCCGGCCGGCTGCCACGGAACGCAGTACTCCCGCGCCGGCCATCAGGAATCCGACTGCCATGAGCATGCTCAATCCGAACATGTACGTCGGAAAGGGCGTCGTTCCGAGGAACAGCGGGGCGACCGTGACCAGTGTGGCCACGGCACCGATGAAGAACACGACGGCTCCGGCACGGACCAGACGGTCACCGGGAGCGGCGGAATTCGTTTGGGTTTTGTCACGCACCCGACCAGGGTAGTTCCCAGCGCGAAGGAACAACCGGGTGACGTCTTGTCACCGGCTGCAAGAGCATTAGCCTTGGTACCGGCGGGTCCGTACGACCCGCCCGAGTGCTATCAAGAGCCGTTTCAGAAGCAGTTTTCCGACGAGTACGAGGACGAGGACAGACGTGCCTACCGGCAAGGTCAAGTGGTTCAACAGCGAGAAGGGCTTCGGCTTTCTCTCCCGCGACGACGGCGGTGACGTCTTCGTCCATTCCTCGGTCCTCCCCGCCGGAGTCGAGACGCTCAAGCCGGGCCAGCGGGTGGAGTTCGGTGTCGTCGCCGGACAGCGCGGCGACCAGGCGCTGTCCCTGGCGATCCTGGACCCGACCCCGTCCGTGGCCGCCGCGACCCGCAAGAAGCCGGACGAGCTGGCCTCCATCGTCCAGGATCTGACGACGCTCCTGGAGAACATCACGCCGATGCTGGAGCGGGGCCGCTACCCCGAGAAGACCGCCGGCAAGAAGATCGCCGGCTTGCTGCGCGCGGTCGCCGACCAGCTGGACGTCTGAGGACGCCGGAGAGCCTCCTACGGGAAACGCAGCCCGTTCGGGCCGAGGGGCGGTACCAGCCCCTCGGCCGCCGCGCGGGTCAGCAGCCCGCGTACGGCGGCGTAGCCGTCCTCGCCGAGGTCGGCGGTGAACTCGTTGACGTACAGCCCGATGTGCTGGTCGGCGACGGCCGGGTCCATCTCCTGGGCGTGTTCCATGACGTACGGGCGGGACACCTCGGGGTCGTCCCAGGCGGCCCGCACGGACGTCCGGATCGAGTCGGCCAGCAGCCGCAGCTTCTGCTCGCCCAGCGACCGCTTGGCGATGATCGCGCCCAGCGGGATGGGCAGCCCGGTGGTGTCCTCCCAGTGCTCGCCCATGTCGGCGAGCTTGTGCAGCCCGTAGTTCCGGTACGTGAAGCGCGCCTCGTGGATGACGAGCCCCGCGTCGACCTTCCCGTCCCGCACGGCCGGCATGATCTCGTGGAACGGCATGACGACGATCTCGCCGACCCCGCCCTCCAGGGTGTCCGCGGCCCACAACCGGAACAGCAGGTAGGCGGTGGACCTCTCGCTGGGCACGGCGACGGTCCGGCCGGCCAGGTCGACGTCCGCCTCCCGTGTCAGCACCAGCGGCCCGCAGCCCCGCCCCAGCGCACCTCCGCAGGGCAGCAGCGCGTAGTCGTCGAGGACGTACGGCAGCACGGCGTAGGACACCTTCAGCACGTCGAACTCGCCGCGCTCGGCCATGCCGTTGGTGACGTCGATGTCGGCGAAGGTCACGTCCAGCGCGGGGGCACCGGGGACGCGGCCGTGAGCCAGGGCGTCGAAGACGAAGGTGTCGTTCGGGCAGGGGGAGTACGCGATCTGCAGCTGCTCAACCGTCATGCCTGTTCCAACTCTCCAGTACGGGCACGAGCTTCCCGAAACCCTGGGTCAAAGCGGCCAGGGCGTCCCCGATGCGCCAGGCGGCACGATCCCGGGGGCCGACGGGATTGGAGATCGCCCGGACCTCCAGCACGGGCACCCCGTGCGCGACGGCGGCCTCGGCGACCCCGAACCCCTCCATCGCCTCGGCGAGCGCGGTGGGGTGCCGCTCGCGGAGCGCGGCGGCACGGGCCGCGGTCCCGGTCACGGTCGACACGGTGAGCACGGCACCGGCACGGGCTCCGGCCGCGTCGGCGACCAGCCGAACGAGGTCCCCGGGCGGCTGATGCCTGACCGTCCCGAACCCGAGCTCGGTGACCGACAGAAACCCGTCCTCGGTCTCGGCCCCCAGATCGGCCGCGACGATCTCATCGGCGACCACGAGCGACCCGACGGGCGCCTCGGGCAGAAACCCCCCACCGATCCCGGCGGAGACGACGAGGCCGTAGGGGGCCCCTTCGAGGGCGGCAGCGGTGAGAGCAGAGGCGGTGCAGGCACCAGCAAGCCCGGGCCCGACCCCCGCGACGATCACGTCGACCCTGTTCCCGCCGTGGGCAGTCGTTCCGCTGGGACGATGGGGGTCCCCCCTGCGCGAGCGAAGCCGAGAGCTTGGGGGAGGGTGGGCACGGCCCGCGACGCCGAGTACCCCCTCATCGGGCCCCGGCGACAACCCGCCAAGAACCTCCCCCACCGCATCCCTCTCCACAGGAACAGCGGTGGCGACAAGCACCCGACCAACCCCAGCGGCAGCGATCAGGCGTCCTTCTTGAGCTTGAAGTTCCAGAGCCCGGAGGTGTCCTTCTCGCCCTCCTTGATGGACACCAGCGTCGAGTTGCCCTGGGCCCCGTACTGCGCGTTGAAGAACACGCTGCCCGGAATCGTGCGGTACGTCTTCGTGCTGGAGTCGGTCAGCGGCTGACCGTTCATCAGGATCGTCCAGCCCTTGTCGGCGATCTCCGGGTCGACGCCGAAGCGCACGGTCTCGTCCGGGTCGACCGAGATGGTCTTGATGCCCTTGTCCTTCAGGCACTGCGTGAGGTCGGATGGCTTCAGGGTGTCGCCCTCGCCGCCACAGGTGGCCTCTGAGTTCACCGAGTCCTGACCCACGGTGACCGTGGCGATCGGGGTCGGCTGGTCACAGGCGGACAGGACGAGCAGTCCGGCGGATACGACGCCGGCGGCGGCGACGGCGCGGCGGCGTCGCTCAGCACGGAATCCATCAGCGGCTTCGCCGCGGGGCAACCTGGTCATGGGCGAAGGCTATCGGGCACGCGGGTCGGACCGCCCACGCGGGGTGCGGCTCGACAAAGATCCACCGGGAGACCCACCGGGAGACCCACCAGGAGATCCGCCAGAAGGCCGCTACGCCACCCGCGTCCGCGTCGTGCCACCGCGCCGGGCCGAGTCGATCAGCCCCCGCACGGTCGTCACCCAGCCCGCGCCGACGATGGCCGCGCCCACCGCCAGTCCGGCCGTGCCGTTGAGCGGCATCACGATGCCGATCGCCCCGCCCAGCACCCAGGACATCTGGAGCAGTGTCTCGGAGCGGGCGAAGGCCGACGTACGGACCAGCTCGGGCACGTCCCGCTGGATCAGCGCGTCCAGGGACAGCTTGGCCAGGGCCTGCGCGAACCCGGCCATCGCGGCCAGGCCGGCCACCAGGACGGCACTGAAGAACAACGCCGCCAGGATCGCCACACCGAACACGCACGCCACGACCGTCACGATGATGATCTCCGGCGCCCGGGACCGCAGCCAGGCCCCGACGGCCGTGCCGAGCGCGTTGCCCGCGCCCGCCGAGACGCCGACTATCCCCAGGGACACGGCGGCGCTCTGGCCGGAGATCGGGTGCTCGCGGAGCAGGAAGGCGAGGAAGAAGATCAGGAAGCCGGTGAGACAGCGGATGGAGGCGTTGACGGCCAGGGCATGGGTGACGGCGGGGCCGACCGTGCGCAGCCCGGGGCGCTTGACGGGCCGGCGGTGCGGTCCGTGCAGGTGCTCTTCGTCGGCGGCCAGCAGGGCTCGGTCCTCGCCCTTGGCGGAGTCGACCTTCGGCGGCAGCCTGAACGACAGGAACGTCCCTGCCACGAAGATCGCGAAGGCGCCGTAGAGGGGCCAGCGCGGCCCGATCTGCTGGAGGCCGGCGCCGACCGGCGCGGCGATGCCGGTGGCGAGGAGCCCGCCGAGGGTGACCCGGGAGTTGGCCTTCACCAGGGAGAAGCGGGGCGGCAGCAGCCGGGGCACGACGGCGCTTCTGACCACCCCGTACGCCTTCGAGGCGACGAGGACGCCCAGTGCCGCCGGGTACAGCTCGATGCTGCCGCTGACGACCGCGCCGGACAGGACGATCGCGAGCAGCGCCCGGGCGAGCATCGCGCAGGCCATCGCCGCGCGGCGGCCGTGCGGGATGCGGTCGAGGAGGGGGCCGATCACCGGCGCGAGGAGGGTGAAGGGCGCCATGGTGATGGCGAGGTACAGCGCGACCCGGCCGCGGGCCTCGTCGGTCGGTACGGAGAAGAACACGGTCGACGCGAGGGCGACGGTGATCATCATGTCGCCGGCGCCGTTCACACCGTGCAGCTCGATCAGCTTGCCGAGGCCGGACTCGCCGGCGCCGTGGGCGTGGGTGGCCTTGCGGATGCCGCGGGCGGTCCCGGTCACCGGGAAGTGCAGGGCACGGCCGACCCGGCGGAAGGAGCCGCCCAGACGGCCCGTTCCGCTCAGTCGGCTGTTTCCCTTGACCCCTTTCGACCCACCGGTCCCGGTGGCGCCCGGAGGCGTCTTCGCGGCTGCCACGTCGTCATAGTGCCCCGTGAAGGCCGTGGGTAGTGCCGTTACCGCTTGTATAGGGCCTGTGGGGTGACTGTCCGATTGGTCGGGTCATGGCACCGTCGGTGTACGTGAAGTGGGGCGGAAGGGTAGCGTGCGTATCTCGGCCATCCCGCAGAATGGATGAAGGACGTCGACGCGGTCCCCTGGTCCGCTCCGTCCGCCCTGGCGCTGGGAGTGGCGCACTCGTGAGACGGCGTATGGAGAGAAGCGATACCTGTGAGCGCAGCGACAACGCGAAGCCGCACCCCTGACCGTCTGTGCGCCGAGGCCGTCGACCTCGCACGCGGCGCCGCCGAGGAGGCCGCCGCGCCCGGTGTGGTCGGCGAGCACGTGGGTCTGGTCTCCGAGGGAGACCGCGTTGTCACGCACTTCTTCGAGTGCCGGGAGCTCGGGTACCGGGGCTGGCGCTGGGCGGTGACGGTGGCCCGGGCGTCCCGCGCGAAGATCGTCACCGTGGACGAGGCGGTGCTGCTGCCCGGCCCGGACGCGGTGCTCGCCCCCGAGTGGGTGCCGTGGAGCGAGCGGTTGCGCCCGGGCGACATGGGCCCGGGGGATCTGCTGCCCACCGACGCGGAGGACCTCCGGCTGGAGCCGGGCTTCTCCGGTGAGGACGAGCCGGCGCCGAACTCGGCCGTGTCGCACGAGATGGCCGACCTGGTGGAGGCGGAGGACGCGGACGTCACCTCCGGCCCGCCGGCGCGCCTTCCCCTCACCCCGTCCCGCGGTTCGATCGCGGCCGTGGCGGAGGAACTGGGCATGCGCCGCGCCCGGGTGCTCTCCCGCTACGGCCTGCACACCGCCGCCGACCGCTGGGAGGAGGCGTTCGGCGCCAAGACCCCCATGGCCCAGTCGGCCCCCGCGGCCTGCGTCACCTGCGGCTTCCTCGTCCCCATCGGCGGCTCCCTGGGCCAGGCCTTCGGCGTCTGCGCCAACGAGTTCTCCCCGGCCGACGGCCGCCTCGTCTCCCTGTCCTACGGCTGCGGCGGCCACTCCGAGGCCGCGGTCATGCCCCGGCCCCCGCAGCCGGCCCCGCCGGTGATCGACGAGACCCGGGTGGACCCGTTCCCCCTGCGCCCGGCGCCCGACTCGGGTTCGGTGCCGGCGACGTCGGACGAGGACACCGAGGAACTGGGCCACTCCTAGGGAGGGCACCGAGGAACTGGGCCACTCCCGGGGACGTGGCGGACACCCCCCGCTCCCCAAGCGGTACCTTCGTCCTCACGCCGACGAGGAAGAGGACCGGAACGTGAGCAGCAAGTTCGTGCGGCCCGCCGCCGAGGGGGCCGACCCGTTCGGTACGGCCCGCCTGCGGCGCGGTGTCCTCGACGCCTGGGCCACCAGCCCCGCCCGGTTCCGTGAGGACGCCAACGCCGAGGAGGACCTCGTCCTCGGCGGCTACCGGGACCGGCTCGTCGTCGAGCTCGCCCAGAACGCCGCCGACGCCGCGGCCCGCGCCGGGGTGCCGGGGCGGTTGCGGCTCACCCTGCGGGAGGGCGTTCTCGTCGCCGCCAACACCGGGGCGCCGCTGGACGCGGCCGGGGTCGAGTCGCTGTCCACCCTGCGGGCGTCGGCGAAGCGCGAGACCAACGAGCACGCCGTCGGACGTTTCGGCGTCGGCTTCGCCGCCGTCCTGTCCGTCACCGACGAGCCCGCCCTCGTCGGCCGGCACGGCGGGGTCCGCTGGTCCCTCGCCGAGGCCCGGGAACTGGCCGCCGACACCGCCCGGCACAGCCCCGGCCTCGGAGACGAGATCCGGCGGCGCGACGGGCACGTACCCCTGCTGCGGCTGCCGTTCGCCGCCGAGGGCTCCGCGCCCGGCCCGTACGACACCGCCGTCATCCTCCCCCTGCGCGACACCCCCGCCGCCGACCTCGCCGAACGCCTGCTGCGGGCCGTGGACGACGCCCTGCTGCTCGCCCTCCCCGGCCTCGAAGAGGTCGTCGTGGAGATCCACGACGAGAGCCCCCGGACGATCTCCCGCCGCACGGACGGTCCCTTCACCGTCGTCGACGACTCCCTGGGCGGCGTCACCCACTGGCGCACCTCCGCCGCGCACGGCCCCCTCACCCCCGACCTGCTCGCCGGCCGGCCCGTCGAGGAGCGGCTGCGCCCCCACTGGTCCGTCACCTGGGCCGTGCCCGTCGACGCCGACGGCAGCCCCGCCCGGCCCCGCACCAGCCCGGTCGTGCACGCCCCCACCCCCAGCGACGAGCCGCTCGGTGTCCCCGCCCTGCTCATCGCCTCGTTCCCGCTGGACTCCACCCGCCGGCACGCCGCCCCCGGTCCGCTGACCGACTTCCTGGTCCAGCGCGCGGCCGACGCGTACGCCGAACTGCTCGGCGGCTGGCGGCCGGTGACCGCGGGACTCATCGACCTCGTGCCCGGCCCGCTCGGCCAGGGCGAGCTGGACGGCGTCCTGCGCCAGGCGATCCTGGAGCGGCTGCCGCGCACGGCGTTTCTCCCGCCCGCCCACCCGGCGTTTCTCCCGCCCGCCGCCCACGAGGGTGACGACGAACTCCCTGAGTCCCTGCGGCCCCGGGACGCCGAGATCGTCGAGGGCGCGGGCGCGGACACCGTGCGAGTGCTCGCCGAGGTGCTGCCCACCCTGCTGCCCGCCGGGCTGGAACGGCGCGCGGAGCTGCGCACGCTGGGCGTGGCACGCGTCCCGCTGACCGACGCCATCGACCGGCTGGCCGGGCTGGAGAAGGAGCCCGGCTGGTGGCGGCGGCTCTACGACAGCCTGGCCGGAGTGGACCCGGACCGGCTGTCCGGGCTGCCCGTGCCGCTCGCGGACGGCCGTACGACGATCGGGCCCCGGCAGGTGCTCCTGCCCAGTCCGGAGGCCGCCCGGATCGACCCGGAGGTGCTGGCCCGACTCGGCCTGAAGGTCGCGCACCCGGACGCCGCGCACCCGATCCTGGAGAAGCTGGGCGCCCTGCCCGCCACCCCACGGGCCGTCCTCACCACCCCGCAGGTGCGGGCCGCCGTCGCCGCGTCGCTCGACGACGAGGGCGGCGTGAGCTGGGAGGAGGACGCGCTCGACGCCGAGGAGCTGGCCGACACCGTGCTCGCGCTGGTGCGGGACGCGGGTCTGGAGCCCGGTGACGAGCCCTGGCTCGGCGCGCTCGCCCTGCCCGACGAGGACGGCGAACCGGCCCCGGCCTGCGAACTCGTCTACCCCGGCGGCCCCTTCGCCCAGGTCATGCGTGAGGGCGAACTGGCCGCGGTGGACGCCGAACTGGCCGGCAAGTGGGGCGAGCAGCCGCTGGCGGCCTGCGGGGTGCTGGTGACCTTCGCGCTCGTCCGGGCCACCGATGTCGTCCTCGACCCCGACGAACTGGAGCCCCGCGAGGGCGACTTCGCGGAGCCCGACGACCCGGGCCTGCTGGACGCGGTCGACGTGTGGGCGGAGGACGTCCTCGACCGTTTCCCGGACAGCCCGGTACCGCCGGTCGCCACCGAGATCATCGCCGTCCGCGATCTCGACCTGGTCGACGAGGACAAGTGGCCCGAGGCCCTGTCCCTGCTGTCGCGGCCGCCCCTGCGGGACGCGATCGTCCAGCCGGTGCGGATCCTGCTGCACGACGGCACGCACGAGACCGTCCGCCCGTACACCGCCTGGTGGCTGCGCGGGAACCCGGTCCTCGACGGCCGCCGTCCCGCGGGCCTCCGCTCGGCAGGCGGCGACCCCCTCCTGCGCGGTCTCTACGACGAGGCCGACGCCACCGGGTTCGAAGACGAACAGGTGCTGCGGGCGCTGGGCGTCCGGACGTCCGTCGCCGCGCTGCTCGACGAGCCCGGCGGAGCCGCCGAACTCCTCGACCACCTCGCCGACCCCGAGCGCGAGGTGACGGACGCGCAGCTGCACGCGCTGTACGGGGCCTTGGCCGAGCTGGACCCGGAGCAGGTGACCCTGCCGGACGACCTGCGCGCGGTCGTCGACGGGCGGGTCGAGGTCGTGGACGCGGCGGAGGCCGTCGTGTGCGACTCCCCGGACCTGCTGCCCTTCACCTCCGGGGTGCCCCTCCTCCCGGTCCGCCCCTCCCGCGCCGCCGAACTGGCCGAGCTGTTCCAGGTGCGGCGGCTGAGCGAGTCGGTGACGGGGGAGGTCACGTCCGAGGGGGTGGAGCACGATGTGCCGGAGCCGGTTCGCGTGCTCCTGGGCCGACTGACCCCGTCCTCCTACGTCGAGCACGAGGAACTCGTCGTCGACGGTGTGGAGATCGACTGGCGTCTGACGGACGACGGCGTCCTGCACGCCGCCACCCTGGAGGGCGTCGCCGCAGGGCTCGCCTGGGCGGCGGGGCAGTGGCCGCGGCGGTTCGAGGTGGCGGCCCTGCTGGAGGATCCGTCGCGGACCGAGGAGCTGGCGCGGGACCGGTGGTTCGACTGACGGCGAGGTCGTGCGAGATCTTCACACGAATTATTCACCTCCCGTACAACCTTTCCACCGCCTTGTGGATCTGATCGCGTGAGTCACCAGACTCCACGATCATCTGGGCCCCGAGAGCCGACGAAGAGTACCGGGGCCCCTCTCCACCTGGGGAACGCATGCGCATTCGAGCCACCGTGGCCGCCGTCACCGGCGCCCTGGCCCTTTCCGCCCTCGCCGTGCCGGCCGCGCAGGCCGACGGCGGATTCGGCGACACCCGGATCACCAAGGTCGTCGTCGACGGCGACAACAAGGTCTCCGTGGGCATATCGAGCCCGAAGACGATCAGTGTCAGCGTGACCGCGACCGACGACTCGGGCATCCTGGGCGCCGAGGAGTTCTCCCTGGAGGGCCCCGACTACGGGTACTTCTCGACCGGCAAGCCCACCTGCAAGGCGTCGAGCTCCACCACCTCGACCTGCACCGCCTCGGTGCTGGTGGACCCGAAGGTGGACATGCTCAGCAACTCCAACGCCGGCACCTGGTACGTCAGCGCCTGGATCGACGCCAACGACGACGACTACATCTGGATGGACAAGGCGGGTTCCTTCCAGTTCCAGCGCGCCTCGCAGCTCACGGTCAACGCCTCGCCCGAGCCCGTGAAGAAGGGCAGGACCATCACGGTCACCGGCAAGCTCGCCCGGGCCAACTGGGAGACCCTCAAGTACGCCGGTTACACCGGCCAGTCGGTGCAGCTCCAGTTCCGCAAGAAGGACTCCAACACCTACAGCACGCTGAAGACGGTCAAGACCAACTCGACGGGCAACCTGAGCACCACGGTCACGGCCTCCACGGACGGCTACTACCGCTACTCGTTCGCGGGCACGAGCACCACTCCGGCGATCAACGCCGCGGGCGACTTCGTCGACGTGCAGTAGAACGCGTCCCACGACGGCGCCGCAGTCAGACGGAAGCGCGGCGGTCCACCCACCTCCAAACGAGTTCCAGGGCGACCGCCGCCACCGCCGCGACACCCACCCCCAACCACGGCATGGTGACCCCCACCAGCTTCAGCGCGAAGAAGTGCTGGAGCGACGGCACCATCAGCACCACCAGGAACGCCCCGCCCATCGCGGCGACCAGGCCGACCCGCCACCAGGTGTACGGGCGGGCGATGATCGCCAGGACCCACATGGAGATGAGGAACAGCGTGAGCGTCGCGACGCTGGTCTCCGCGTCCAGGGCGCCCGGGCCCGTGTAGTGCTCCCGGGCGACCAGGTACGTCACGAAGGTCGCCACCGCGGCCACGACCCCGCCCGGGATCGCGTACCGCATCACCCGCCGCACGAACTGCGGCTTCGCGCGCTCCGTGTTGGGCGCGAGCGCGAGGAAGAACGCCGGGATACCGATCGTCAGCGTGGACAGCAGGGTCAGGTGGCGCGGCAGGAACGGGTACTCGACCTGTGAGCAGACCACCAGGACCGCCAGCAGCACCGAGTAGACCGTCTTCACCAGGAACAGCGTCGCGACCCGCGTGATGTTGCCGATGACGCGGCGCCCCTCGGCCACCACCGACGGCAGCGTCGCGAAGCTGTTGTTCATCAGCACGATCTGCGCGACCGCCCGGGTCGCCTCCGAGCCGGAGCCCATCGCGACGCCGATGTCGGCGTCCTTCAGGGCGAGGACGTCGTTCACCCCGTCGCCCGTCATCGCGACCGTGTGCCCGCGCGACTGCAACGCGCCCACCATGTTCCGCTTCTGCTGCGGCGTGACCCGGCCGAACACCGTGGCCTCGTCGAGCGACCGCGCCATGCGGTCCTGCTCGGCGGGCAGCCGACGGGCGTCGACGGTGGTTCCGGCCAGGCCCAGCTTGGCGGCGACCGCGCCGACCGACACGGCGTTGTCGCCGGAGATGACCTTGGCGGCCACGTTCTGGTCGGCGAAGTAGCGCAGCGTGTCGGCCGCGTCCGGCCGCAACCGCTGTTCCAGCACGACCAGGGCGGTGGGGCGCGCCCCCTTGGTCACCTCGGGGTCGTCGAGGTCCCGGTCAACCCGGGCGAGCAGCAGCACCCGGAGGCCCTGCTCGTTCAGCCGCTCGGTCTCGGTGAGGGCCGGGTCGTCGCCGGGCAGCAGTACGTCCGGCGCGCCCAGCAGCCACGTGGCGCTCTGCCCGTCGCCCTCGCTGAACGCGGCGCCGCTGTACTTGCGCGCCGAGGAGAAGGGCAGCGCCTGGGTGCAGCGCCAGCCCTCTACGGCCGGGTAGCTGTCGATGATCGCCTTCAGGGAGCCGTTCGGCCGCGGGTCCGACTCGCCGAGGGCGCCGAGCACCTTGCGGACGTACGTCTCGTCGGCGCCCTGGAGGGCCCGCAGCTCGGTGACGTCCATGCCGCCCTCGGTGAGGGTGCCGGTCTTGTCGAGGCAGACCGTGTCGACCCGGGCCAGCCCCTCGATCGCGGGCAGTTCCTGGACGAGGCACTGCTTGCGGCCCAGCCGGATGACGCCGATGGCGAAGGCGACGGAGGTGAGCAGCACCAGTCCCTCGGGGACCATCGGGACGATCCCGCCGACCGTCCTCGCGACCGAGTCCTTGAAGTCGTTGTTCTTCACGAACAGCTGGCTGATGATCAGGCCGATCGCGGTCGGGACCATCATCCACGTCACGTACTTGAGAATCGTGGAGATACCGGAGCGCAGCTCGGAGTGGACCAGGGTGAAGCGGGACGCCTCCTCGGCGAGCTGCGCGGCGTACGCCTCCCGCCCGACCTTCGTGGCCTGGAAGGCGCCGCCGCCCGCCACCACGAAGCTGCCGGACATCACCTGGTCGCCGGGGCGTTTGACGACCGGGTCGGCCTCGCCGGTGAGCAGCGACTCGTCGATCTCCAGGCCGTCGGCCTCGACACAGACGCCGTCGACGACGACCTTGTCGCCCGGGCCGATCTCGATCAGGTCGTCGAGGACGATCTCGGAGGTGCCGACCTGTCCGGAGGTCCCGTCCCGGCGGACGGTGGGCCGCGCTTCGCCGATCAGCGCGAGGGAGTCCAGCGTCTTCTTCGCGCGCCACTCCTGGACGATCCCGATGCCCGTGTTGGCGAGGATCACGAAGCCGAACAGGCTGTCCTGGATCGGTGCGACGACCAGCATGATCAGCCAGAGAAGGCCGATGATCGCGTTGAAGCGGGTGAAGACGTTCGCGCGGACGATGTCGACGGTGGAGCGGCTGCTGCGCACCGGCACGTCGTTGACCTGTCCGCGCTTCACCCGTTCGGCGACCTGAGCACCGGTCAGGCCGGTCACGCGCGAGGTGACCGACCCCGGCCGTGTGGAGTCGAGCCGGGCACCCGCGTCGAGATGCGTCATGCATTCGACGGTACGTGCGGATTTGCCGCGTCACCTGCCGAATGCGGAGAAGATCCGACCTGGGGAGGACGGTCGTCGTGCCCTGGTCGTACGGCGGTTGTACGCCGGCGCGCCGGCGCGCGTGGGTGGGTGGGTCGGGGCCGCGCCGGGGGGTGTCCGTCCTCGGAACGGCGCGACCAGGTCACCTACCGGCTCACTGGCGTCACACGCGCCGCCCACTGCGGGCGGACACCCCCCGACACGGCCCCTTGCGCACGTACCCCGCTGCGGGCAGTCGTGCCGCTGGGGCGGCACGGGTGGGCGCAGCGGCACCCCGCCACGCCGGGCTGCGCAACGCCCCGCCCCGGGCACCGACGCCGAGCACCTCGCACCGGTGCATCGGGCATGCGTGCCGCTAGGGGCGATGGGGGTCCCCCCTGCTCGAGCGAAGCCGAGAGCTTGGGGGAGGGTGGGCGCAGCGGCACCCCGCGGCGCCGAGTTGCGCAACGCCCCGACCCCAGCGCAAACGTCGGGCTTACTGGGCCGAGGGTGTCGGGTCGGTCGCCGTCGTGTCCTGCTCGGCGGCCCGCTTGATCGCGGCATCGCGCTTGCGGACGTACCAGATGCCGATGAAGCCGAGCCCACCCCCGGCCAGGCAGGTCCACAGCCACCAGGTATGGCCGTGGTCGTCGAACCAGCCGTAGAAGGGGATCTGGACCAGGAAGAGGACGAACCAGAGGATCGTGCCGCCGGTGATCGTGGCGACCACGGGGCCCTCCAGGGGCTCCGGCGCCTCGTGTCTGGGGGTCCATTTCGCCATGGGGACAGCTTACGAGGCGATCAGGTCTACGCGCGGAGATGGCCTATTGGGAGTTTATATGTTCATACTGAAACGGTTTGTGTCTGACCACTTCTCTTCGTAGGAAACACCAAACACATGTCGTCCTCGGCTCCCGCCAAGGCCCCCGCCCCTGAACGAGGGGGAGCCGGGCCCACGTACGGCGCACTCGACCGCTTCTTCCGGATCTCCGAGCGGGGCAGCACCCTGTCCCGAGAGGTCCGGGGTGGCCTTGCCACCTTCTTCGCGATGGCCTACATCATCGTGCTGAACCCGATCATCCTCGGCAGCGCGAAGGACATGTACGGCCACCAGCTCGACAACGGGCAGCTCGTCACCGCGACGGCCCTCACCGCCGCGCTCACCACCCTGCTCATGGGCGTCATCGGCAACGTGCCGATCGCGCTGGCCGCCGGTCTCGGCGTGAACTCCGTCGTCGCCCTCCAGCTCGCCCCGCGCATGTCCTGGCCGGACGCGATGGGCATGGTGGTCCTCGCCGGGTTCGTCGTCATGCTGCTGGTCGCCACCGGACTGCGCGAGCGCGTCATGAACGCCGTCCCGTACGGGCTGCGCAAAGCCATCTCCATCGGCATCGGCCTGTTCATCATGCTGATCGGCCTCGTCGACTCCGGCTTCGTCTCCCGGATCCCGGACGCCGCCCACACCACCGTCCCGCTCCAGCTCGGTGGCGACGGTCACCTCAATGGCTGGCCGGTCCTGGTCTTCATCCTGGGTGTGTTGCTCACCCTCGCCCTCATCGTGCGCAAGGTGTCCGGCGCGATCCTGATCTCGATCGTCGCCATGACCGTCGTCGCCGTGGTCATCGAGGCGATGGCCAACGTGCCGAGCTGGGGCCTCACCACTCCGAAGTGGCCCGGCAATCCGGTGGCCAGCCCCGACTTCGGCCTGGTCGGCCAGGTCAGCCTGTTCGGCGGCTTCGGCAAGGTCGGCCTGCTGACCGGTGTGCTCTTCGTCTTCACCGTGCTGCTGTCGTGCTTCTTCGACGCGATGGGCACGATCATGGGCGTCTCCGACGAGGCGAAGCTGACGGACGCGCAGGGCCAGATGCCCGGCATCAACAAGGTGCTGTTCGTCGACGGCCTCGCGGTCGCCGCCGGTGGTGCCAGCTCCTCCTCCGCCACCACCGCCTTCGTCGAGTCCACGGCCGGCGTCGGCGAGGGGGCCCGCACCGGCCTCGCGAACGTCGTAACCGGCGGACTCTTCGCCGTCGCCCTCTTCCTGACCCCGGTCGCCACGATGGTGCCGTCCCAGGCGGCCACCCCGGCCCTGCTCGCGGTCGGCTTCCTGATCATGGCCGGCTCGGTCAAGGAGATCGACTGGGCGGACTACACGATCGCCATCCCGGCGTTCGTGACGATGCTGATGATGCCGTTCACGTACTCGATCACCAACGGCATCGGCATGGGCTTCGTCACCTTCGTGGTGCTGCGCCTTGCGGCCGGGCGGGGCCGGGAGGTGCCGGTGGCGATGTACGCGGTGGCGGCGGTGTTCGCCTTCTACTACCTGATGCCGGCCCTCGGTCTCACGTGATCCGCCGAGTCCCTCAGGTGAGGTCGTAGAACTTCTCTGTCTCTTCGACGGCGGCCTGGAACCGTTGGTCGAAGTCATCTCGAACGAGCGTCCGGACGACGTAGTCCTGGACGCTCGTTCCTCTTTTGGCGGCATGGTGCCGGAGCCGTTCGAGCAGGTCGTGGTCTATGCGCAGACTGAGCACGCTGGTCCCCATGACCACGAGGGTCGCGGCACTCTTCGGTGTGGTGTGTCCGGTTCGGGCGCCGGATCACCCGTATGAGTGGTGTCACGGTTCAGTGGCCGACGTCACGGGCGTTCTGTGCGTCCCGGTTGGTCTTTAGTTAGAGTAATGAGTTACTCTAAAGAACATGCCGGACCTCAGCCATGGCGGCGATGTAGCCGCCGTGAACTCCCTCCGATCCGCCGTGATGCGGCTGTCCCGTCGGCTCAAGCACCAGCGGGTCGACGAGTCGCTCAGCCCCACCGAGATGTCGGTGCTCGGCACCCTGTCTCTGTGCGGCAGCGCCACACCGGGCGAGCTCGCCCGTAAGGAGCATGTCCAGCCGCCGTCGATGACCCGCATCGTGGCGCTGCTGGAGTCCAAGGGACTGGTCCGCCTGGAGCCGCACCCCGAGGACCGGCGCCAGAAGGTCGTGACGCGCACCGAGCAGGCCGAGGTCATGCTCGAGGAGAGCCGCCGCAAGCGGAACGCGTTCCTGGCCTCGCTGGTGGAGAACCTCGACGAGGACGAGTGGGCGAAACTCCGCGCCGCCGCCCCCGTGCTGGAGAAGCTCGCGCATCTGTAAGAAGGCCGTTGCAAGGAGGCGACACATTTGAGTTCGGGACCCGGAGCAGCTTCCGCCCCCGCACCTGACCCCCACGATTCCCCGCCCGCCTCCGACGCACCCGCCGCCCGCCCCGCGCGCAAGTCCTCGATGTTCTCCTCCCTGAAGGTCAGGAACTACCGCCTGTTCTTCTTGGGGCAGGTCGTCTCCAACATCGGCACCTGGATGCAGCGCATCGCCCAGGACTGGCTGGTGCTCAGCCTCACCGGCTCCTCCGCCGCCGTCGGCATCACGACCGCGCTGCAGTTCCTGCCGATGCTGCTCTTCGGCCTCTACGGCGGTGTCCTCGTCGACCGGCTGCGCAAGCGGCCCACGCTGCTCGTGACGCAGTCGTCGATGGGCGTCACCGCGATCGCCCTCGCCGTCCTGACCCTCACCGGCCAGGTCCAGGTGTGGCACGTGTACGTGGCCGCCTTCGCCGTCGGCCTCGCCACGGTCGTCGACAACCCGGCCCGGCAGTCCTTCGTCTCCGAGCTGGTCGGCCCCGGGCAGCTGCAGAACGCGGTCAGCCTGAACTCGGCCAACTTCCAGTCCGCCCGCCTGGTCGGCCCCGCCGTCGCGGGCCTGCTGATCACCGGCGTCGGCACCGGCTGGGCGTTCCTCTTCAACGGCCTGTCCTTCGTCGCGCCGCTCGCCGGCCTGCTGCTGATGCGGGCCCGCGACCTGCACGTCGTCGAGCGGGCCCCACGCGGCAAGGGGCAGCTGCGGGAGGGCGTGCGCTACGTCACCGGACGGCCCGAACTGATCTGGCCGATCGTCCTGGTCGGCTTCGTCGGCACGTTCGCCTTCAACTTCCCCGTCTACCTCTCGGCCTTCGCGGACGACGTGTTCCACGCGGGCGCGGGCGCGTACAGCATGTTCAACACGCTGATGGCGGTCGGCTCGGTCGTGGGAGCACTGCTCGCGGCCCGGCGGGGCACGGCCCGGCTGCGCCTGCTGATCGTGGCGGCCATGGCCTTCGGCACCCTGGAGATCCTGGCGGCCACGACCCCGACGCTGTGGATGTTCGCGCTGCTCATGGTCCCGCTGGGCCTGTTCGGCATGACGGTCAACGTGACGACGAACACCAGCATCCAGATGTCCACGGACCCGGCGATGCGCGGCCGCGTCATGGCCCTCTACATGATGGTCTTCCTCGGCGGCTCCCCGGTCGGCGCCCCGATCGTCGGCTGGATCACCGACACGTACGGCGCCCGGGTGGGTCTCGCGACCGGCGGTGCGGTGGCTGCCGTGGCGGCGGCCGTCATCGGCCTGATCCTGGCCCGTGTGGGCAACCTCCGCCTGTCGGTCGGCTGGCACCGCGGCCACCCGCGGGTGCGGTTCGTACCCCGGGAGCAGGAGCAGGAGCCGGCACTGGCTCCGGCGGCGTAGCGGAGGTCAGTCGCGGGGGAACTCGTCGGTCTTGAGGACGAGGCCGACCACGGTGCCGGTCAGGTCGACCTCGTCCCCGAAGTCGAGACTCAGCTCACCTCGGTACTCGCCGTCCTTGGGCTTGGTGTGCAGGTGCCAGCGGCCGGTGTACGGATCCACGATCAGGTACACCGGGACGCCGGCCGTGGCGTAGGCGTCCTTCTTGGGGCCGTAGTCTGTGGCCCGGGTAGTCGACGCGGACGTCGGACTTCACGCGCTTGCGCGGATACTTGGTGCGCAGCTGGTCGTAGATGTCCGCGATGATGTCCCAGTGGGTGTCCCGCTGAGGCGCCGTGAAGATGTTCCCCCCGACGATCTCGACCTTGTACCCCTCGGGGACCGGCATCGTCTCCACCCACTCGAACATCATGTCGAGGGTGAGTTCGCCACTGCTGTCGGCCATCTCGATCCTGTCGTCAAGGACGGTCATCGTGGCGTTCCTCCCCGGCCGCACCCTTGGATGGGTCCGGCCGCGCAGTACAACGGTACGCACGGTGACCGGGACACGCCCGGGCCTGGAGGCCGTCCACACCTGCGGTGGGCGCCCGGCGAACCGGTGAGGGTGAGGGTGCCTGCGGGGACGCCGTCGACGTCGGGACCGCCGTCCCGGATGGTGATCCGTATGGGCTCATGGTGCCAGGCTGGACCCATGAGACTCTTCGCGGCCGTGCTGCCACCGGACGAGGTGTGCCGTGAACTCGGCACCGTGGTCGATGAGTTGCGCGGGCTCCCTGGCGCCGACGGGATGCGCTGGACCGGCCGCCCCGGGTGGCACTTCACGCTGGCCTTCTACGGCGAGGTCGACGAGGCCCTCGTGCCCGAGCTGTCGGCCCGGCTGGAGCGGGCCGCGCACCGTACCGGGCCGTTCCCGCTGGCACTGCGGGGCGGTGGTCAGTTCGGGCGGGGCAAGGCGCTGTGGGCCGGGGCCGAGGGTGATCTGGCGACCCTGCGGCTGCTCGCCGAGCGGGCGGAGGCGGCGGCGCGCAAGGCGGGGGTGCCGATGGGGGAGCACCGGCGGTACAAGGCCCATCTGACCGTGGCCCGTCGGCGGGAGTCGGGGAATGTCCGGGCCTTCCTGGACGCTCTCGACCAGTTCGCCGGCCGGACCTGGACCGTGGACGAGCTGGCGCTGGTGCGCAGCAACCTGCCGACCTCGGGGGTTCCGGGCGAGCAGCCCCGGTACCAGGCGGTCGGGCGCTGGGCACTCGGGGGTGCCGGTTAGGCTCGATGGCGTGGACCCGAAAACCCGCAACCGGATCATGGCCGGTGTGCTCGTGCTGATGTTTCTCGTCGTCGCCCTCGCTTCCGTGATCGGGAAGTAGCGGGGGCGAGGGAGCGCGGTCGGTCGTGTTCCGGCTGAGGGCCGGTGGGGGCTTGTCGCGCAGTTCCCCGCGCCCCTGGGGGGCGGCGGGGGAACCGCGGACATCGAGACACCGGCTCGCGCCCCTGAAGGGGCGACCTACCAGGCAAAAGCCTCCGGGCTCGGGCCCGGGCCCGGGAAGATCTCGTCCAGGCCGGTCAGGAGCTCCTCGGAGAGTTCCAGCTCGGAGGCGCGGACAGCGGAGGCGAGCTGTTCGGCGGTGCGGGGGCCGACGATCGGGCCGGTCACGCCGGGGCGGGTCAGCAGCCAGGCCAGGGCGGCCTCGCCGGGCTCGATGCCGTGCTTGTCGAGCAGGTCCTCGTAGGACTGGATCTGTGCGCGGGTGGCGGGGTCGGCGAGTGCGTCGGCCGCGCGGCCGGAGGCGCGGCGGCCGCCCTCGACCTCCTTCTTGAGGACACCGCCCAGCAGACCGCCGTGCAGCGGCGACCACGGGATGACGCCCAGCCCGTACTCCTGCGCGGCCGGGATGATCTCCATCTCGGCGCGCCGCTCGGCGAGGTTGTACAGGCACTGCTCGCTGACCAGGCCGATGGTCCCGCCGCGCCGGGCGGCGATCTCGTTGGCCTGGGCGATCTTGTAGCCGGGGAAGTTCGACGATCCGACGTAAAGGATCTTGCCCTGCTGGACCAGGACGTCGATCGCCTGCCAGATCTCGTCGAAGGGGGTGTTCCGGTCGATGTGGTGGAACTGGTAGACGTCGATGTGGTCCGTCTGGAGCCGCTTCAGGCTGGCGTCCACGGCCCGCCGGATGTTGACCGCGGAGAGCTTGTCGTGGTTGGGCCAGGCCGGGCCGTCGGCGCCCATGTTGCCGTACACCTTGGTGGCGAGGACGACCTTGTCGCGCCGTCCCTCGCCCTTGGCGAACCAGTTGCCGATGATGCTTTCGGTACGGCCCTTGTTCTCGCCCCAGCCGTACACGTTGGCGGTGTCGAAGAAGTTGATGCCCGCGTCCAGCGCCGCGTCCATGATGGCGTGGCTGTCGGCCTCGTCGGTCTGCGGGCCGAAGTTCATGGTGCCGAGGACGAGCCGGCTGACCTTGAGTCCCGTGCGTCCGAGCTGCGTGTACTTCATGCCGCCAAGCCAACGTCTTGGAGTGCGCTCCAAGCAAGGGGTATTCCCATGGACATGACAGGCCAGTTCGACACCGAGCACCTCGTCCAGCTTCTGATCAGCACCCTCGGGGACTCCCTCCTCGGCGTCTGTCTGCACGGCTCCGCCACCCTCGGCGGCCTGCGCCCGCACAGTGACGTGGACGTCCTGGCGGTGGTGCGCGAGCGCACGACGCACGGGCAACGCCGTCACCTCGTCGAGGAGTTGCTCAAGGTGTCGGGGCTGGGGGAGGGGCGGCGGCCCGTCGAGACGACCCTGGTCGTGCAGGACGACGTGCGGCCCTGGCGGTACCCGCCCAGCTGCGAGTTCCTCTACGGAGAGTGGCTGCGCGAGGAGTTCGAGCACGGGGTGACCCCCGCCCCCGAGCCCAACCCCGATCTCGCGCCCGTCCTCACCATGGTCCTGCTCGCCGACGCCCCGCTGTACGGCCCCCGGCCCGCCGAGCTGCTCGACCCCGTGCCGGTCGCCGATCTGCGGCGGGCCATCGTCGCCGGGGTGCCGGAGCTCATGGCGGAGGTGGAGACCGACACGCGCAACGTGCTGCTCACCCTCGCCCGGGTGTGGACCACGCTCGAGACCGGGGGCATCCGGTCGAAGGACGCCGCCGCCAAGTGGGCGGCGGACCGGCTTCCCGCCGGGCACCGGCCCGCTCTGGCCCATGCCCGGGCCGTCTACCTGGGCGAGGAGGAAGAACGCTGGGACGGTCCGGCGCCCCGGGCCTGCGCGGAGTTCCTGGCCCGGGCGATCGCCGCGAGTCACTCCTCGTAGGGCTCGGCCAGGTCCCAGGCCTGGTACATCGCCTCCGCGAAGGCCGCCGCGATCTTGTGTTCGCCGCTCGCGCTGGGGTGGGTGCCGTCATAGGTGTCGGTGTGGACGGCGTACGACGGCGGGAGCGAGGCGAGGAGGATGGGGGAGCCGGGCTCGTCGAGGTCGGCGGCCGTCTTCGCCAGCAGTTCGTTGAAGCGGGCGACCTCGGTGGCGAAAGGCGTGTCCGTCTGGGCACGCACGTTCGGTATCACCGGCAGCCACACCATCCGCACCCGCCGGTTCGCCGCCCGCGCCTCGGCCACGAAGGCCCGGACGTTGTCGGCGGTCTGCTCGGCGTTCGTGTAGAAGCCCAGGTCGATCAGGCCGAGGGAGACCAGCAGGATGTCCGCGCGGTACTTCCGCACCGCCTCGCCGATCAGCGGCGCCATGTGCAGCCAGCCCTCGCCCCAGCCGGCCAGGTGGGCGCGCGGGAAGTCGGGTTCGGCGTACGCGTACGACTCCGGGGCCTCGGCGAGCTTGTCGTAGAGCGTCTCGCGCGGGCCGACGAGGGTGCAGGGGCCGCCGTAGGACCGGGACAGGTGCTGCCACAGCCGGTACCGCCATGTGTGTTCGCCCGCGCTTCCGATCGTCATGGAGTCACCGACGGGCATGAACCTGAGCATCCGCTCATGATGCTGGATCAGGGCGCCGGATGGGGTGTGAGTCGGGCCACGCGCGGTGGCCCGCCCTCCGCGCCACGCCCGCTGAACCGCCGAGCGGGATGGCAGGCTTGGGGCATGCGCAGACCCTTCGCCCTCCTCGCCGGGGCCCTCCTCGTGGGCGCCTTCGCCGTGCCCGCCTCCGCCGCAGACGCCGACGAGGACTTCACCATCAAGGACCCGCGCATCACGGAGTCCAGCGGACTGGCCGCCTCCCGCCTGCACCCCGGCATCTACTGGACGCACAACGACAGTGACGACGGCCCCTACCTCTACGCCGTCGACAGCAGGACCGGCGAGACCGTCGCCCGCCTCACCCTCACCGGTGTCGGTACGCCCCGGGACGTCGAGGCCATCTCCATCGGCCCGGGCAACCGGATCTACGTCGGCGACATCGGCGACAACCTCGGCGGTGGCTGGCCCCACGTGTGGATCTACGAACTGCCCGAGCCGAAGACGCTGAAGGACCAGACGATCCGGGCCACGCAGTACGTCGTGAAGTACTCCGACGGGGCCCGTGACGCCGAGTCCCTCGTCGTGCACCCGAAGACCGGCCGCGCCTACATCGTCGACAAGAACGAGAAGGGCGGACACCTGTACGAGGGGCCGGCCGAGCTCTCCGCCTCCGGGACCAACGTCTTCAAGCCCGTCGCGGCCGTCCCCGACCTGGAGGCCACCGACGCCACGCTCTCCCCGGACGGCGAACACCTCGTCGTACGCAGCTACTTCGGCGCGATCGCGTACGACTGGAACGGCGGGAAGATCAAGCGCGAGAAGCGGCTCGGGGTGCCGTTCCTCGGGCAGGGCGAGTCCGTCACCTACACCGCCGACGGCAAGCGGCTCATGTACGGCGCCGAGGGAGCCGACAGCTCCGTGGAGGGGCAGGACGCGCCCGGGGGCGGCGGGAACGCCTCGTCCGGCAGCGGCAGTTCGGCCGCGCAGGACGGCGGCGACAGCGGCGACGGACTGAGCGGCAACCTCAAGACCGGCGCCATCGCCGTGGCCGTCGCCTGCGTCGCCCTGCTCGGTCTGCGCGGGCTGCGGCGCCGGAGGTAGCCACCAGGGCGAGCCGGCCTACCGGTCCGAGGCCGCGCGGGCCGGGTCGCGGCCTGGAACCCGATCTCCTCCACGGCGGCGGCCCGCGACCTGTTCGGGACGCCGGTCGGCGGTGGCGACTCGTGGGTCGAGCAGCACGCGCAGCTGATGGCCTGGGTGTGGCCGGTGATTCTGACCGCGATCTTCCTGCCGCTCGCGGTACGGCGGTTCCAGCGGCTGAGCCGTTGGCGAGCAGGACGCGGACCCGCACCTCCCAGAGGCTTGACGTGCTCATGGTGCGTCAGTTTCCTGGGAGGTGCGCGGCATTATGGGAGCGCTCCCATATCGGTTCCGGTGCCACGCCTCCCCCCTCCCCGGAGGAACCCGAGAGGAAGCAGCCACATGTTCCGCATCCTGCGCAGAGCGCTGTGTGTTGCCGCGGCGCTCCTGTTACCGCTGGCCGGTGTGCAGTCGGCACGGGCCGACGTGGGCACGAAGGCCGCCGGTGCCGGCTACTGGCACACCAGCGGCCGGCAGATCCTGGACGCGGCCGGGCAGCCGGTCCGTATCGCCGGCATCAACTGGTTCGGCTTCGAGACCACCAATCACGTCGTCCACGGCCTGTGGGCCCGCGACTACAAGAGCATGATCGACCAGATGAAGTCGCTGGGCTACAACACCATCCGGATGCCCTACAGCGACGACATCCTCAAGTCCGGCACCATGCCCGAAAGCGTCAACCACGACGGCAAGAACACCGACCTGCGCGGGCTGACGTCCCTCCAGGTCCTGGACCGGATCGTGGCGTACGCCGGGCAGGCCGGACTCAAGATCGTCCTCGACCGGCACCGCCCGGACTCGGCGGGCCAGTCCGCGCTCTGGTACACGGCGTCGGTCCCCGAGTCGACGTGGATCACCAACCTCAAGTCCCTGGCGGCGCGTTACAAGGGCAACCCCACCGTCGTCGGCATCGACCTGCACAACGAGCCCCACGACCCCGCCTGCTGGGGCTGCGGCGACACCACCCGGGACTGGCGCCTGGCCGCCCAGCGCGCGGGCAACGCGGTGCTCTCCGTCAACCCCGAGCTGCTGATCATGGTCGAGGGTGTGCAGTCGTACAACGGCACGAACGGCTGGTGGGGCGGCAACCTGATGGGCGTCGCCCAGTACCCGGTCCAGCTCGACGTCCCGAACCGGCTGGTGTACTCGGCCCACGACTACGCCACGTCGGTGGCCCAGCAGGCGTGGTTCAGCGACCCGGCCTTCCCGTCCAACCTGCCGGGGATCTGGGACAAGTACTGGGGCTACGTCTTCAAGCAGAACATCGCCCCGGTGTGGCTCGGCGAGTTCGGCACGACGCTCCAGCCGGCGGTGGACCAGAAGTGGCTGGCGGAGCTGGTGAAGTACCTGCGCTCGACCTCCGCGTACGGGGCCGACAGCTTCCAGTGGACCTTCTGGTCCTGGAATCCCAACTCCGGTGACACGGGCGGCATCCTGAAGGACGACTGGCAGACCGTGGACACGGTGAAGGACGGGTACCTGGCGAGCATCAAGGCCCCGGGCTTCGGGGGCGGCGGCTCCGGCCCGGGTCCGGGCGACCCCGGGGATCCAGGTGACCCGGGCGGCGGTACGGCAGCCTGCGCCGCCGCGTACGCCGTCAGCAGCGACTGGGGCGGCGGCTTCAACGCCGAGGTGAAGGTGACCAACACGGGCGCTGTTCCGCTGAAGTCCTGGAAGGTGACCTGGACGTGGAGCGGCTCCCAGAAGGTCACGAGCATGTGGAACGCGTCGCACACCCAGAGCGGGGCCACCGTCACGGCGGTGAACGCGGCGCACAACGGGAGCGTGCCGGTGGGAGGTTCGGCGAGCTTCGGCCTCGGCGGTGCGCCCGGTGGCGGGAGCGTGCCGAGTGTGAGTTGCGCGGCGACCTGATCGCGGGCTGACATGGGGGCGCCCGGTGCTCGCCGGACGCCCCCACGGCGGCGTTGTCGTCCGCATTGTTGTGAAATGCCAGAACTCCCCCTGTCTGAGGGGAGTGTGAGAGCGGACTATGACTCGATTCGGTCAAGTCTTGGTCGAAAACGTACGTGTGTGGCGCGCTCTTCCGAAACGATGCGGCACGGCCCGTGTCACTCGCGGGTCTGACCCCCCTCACCGTTCTGAGAGAACTCCATGAGAAGAAGCGCAGCCGTACTGTGCGGTGCGACCGTCGTGCTGGCCGGGACGCTCACCGCCGTCCCCGCCAGCGCCAGCGCGTCGCACTCCGCGAAACCCGCCCGGACCGCCGCCGCGAAGGTCACCTGGAAGAAGTGCGGTACGGACGACGTCCCGACGCTCCAGTGCGCGTCGGTGAAGGTGCCGCTCGACCACGCCAAGCCGCGGGGGAAGCAGATCACGCTCGCGCTGTCCCGCGTGCCGCACACCGCGTCGAAGTCCCAGGGCCCGCTGCTCGTCAACCCCGGCGGCCCCGGCGGCAGCGGCCTGTCCCTGGCCGGGTTCGTCGCGTCCTCCCTGCCCAAGGAGGTGGCCGCCCAGTACGACGTCATCGGCTTCGACCCGCGCGGCGTGGGCAAGAGCCAGCCCGCCCTGGACTGCAAGCCGGGCCACTTCGACCCGGTGCGCCCCGACTCCGTGCCCAGCACCCCGGCGCTGGAGAGCGCCAACGTCGCCCGCGCCAAGTCCTTCGCGCAGGCCTGCGGCAGGAAGTACAAGGACGTCCTGCCGTACATCGACACGGTCAGCGCCGTGAAGGACATGGACTCGATCCGCAAGGCCCTCGGCGCGTCGAAGATCAACTACTTCGGCTACTCGTACGGCACCTACCTCGGCGCGGTCTACGCCAAGCTGTACCCCGAGCGGGTGCGGCGCCTGGTGCTGGACTCGATCGTCGACCCGACCGGCGTCTGGTACGACGACAACATCCAGCAGGACTACGCCTTCGACAAGCGCCACAAGGCGCTCATGGCGTGGATCGCCAAGTACGACTCCACCTACAAGCTCGGCAAGAACCCGGCCGCGGTCGAGGCCAAGTGGTACGCCATGCGCGCGGCCCTCGCCAAGAAGCCGGCGGGCGGCAAGGTGGGCGCCTCCGAGCTGGAGGACATCTTCATACCCGGCGGCTACAACAACGCCTACTGGCCCACCCTCGCGCAGACGTTCGCGGCGTACGTCAACGACCACGACACCGCCGCGCTGGTCAAGGCGTACGGGGACATCGCCGCCATCGACGCCTCCGGCGACAACGGCTACAGCGTCTACACCGCGGTGCAGTGCCGTGACGCGTCCTGGCCGCGCGACTGGAAGCAGTGGCGCAAGGACAACTGGGCGGTGTACGAGAAGGCTCCGTTCATGGCCTGGAACAACGCCTGGTACAACGCGCCGTGCGCGTTCTGGCCGACGAAGTCGCTGAAGCCGGTGAACGTCTCCAACGCCAAGCTCCCGCCGGTGCTGCTGTTCCAGGCGACGGACGACGCGGCCACCCCCTACGAGGGCGGTGTCACCATGCACCGGCTGCTGAAGGGCTCCAGCCTCGTGGTCGAGCAGGGCGGCGGCAACCACGGCATCACGCTGAGCGGCAACGCCTGCCTCGACAAGCACCTCGCCACGTACCTGACCAACGGCAAGGTCCCGCACGGCAGCGGTGTGGCCGACGCGGTGTGCAAGAAGACCGCCGATCCGAAGCCGCAGGCGGCGGCGGAGAAGACGCCGAGCACGCAGCAGCCGGCCGTCGCGACGGTCGGTGACAGTCTGCGCGGGATCCTGGCGTCCGGCCGGTGAGGGTGCCTCTCCTGGCCCTCGCCCGAACATGAGAGAGGGCGCCCCGCGTGTGCGGGGCGCCCTCCGTCACGTGTCGGTCACGTGCGGGAGAAGATCAGAGCTTCTCGATCACGTAGTCGACGCACTTCGTGAGCGCCTCGACGTCCGCCGGGTCGATCGCCGGGAACATCGCGACGCGGAGCTGGTTGCGGCCGAGCTTGCGGTAGGGCTCGGTGTCGACGATGCCGTTGGCGCGCAGGACCTTGGCGACGGCGGCGGCGTCGACCTCGTCCGTGAAGTCGATCGTGCCGATGACCGCCGAGCGCTTGGCGGGGTCGGTGACGAACGGGTTCGCGAACTTGACGTCCTCGGCCCAGCCGTACAGCGTCCGCGCGGAGGTGGCGGTGCGGCGGACCGACCAGTCCAGGCCGCCCTGGCCGTTGATCCACTCCAGCTGCTCGTTGAGGAGGAACAGCGTGGCGAGGGCCGGGGTGTTGTACGTCTGGTTCTTGCGGGAGTTGTCGATCGCCGTCGGCAGCGAGAAGAACTCCGGGACGTGCCGGCCGGAGGCGTGGACGCGCTCGGCGCGCTCGATCGCGGCCGGGGAGAAGACACCGATCCAGAGGCCGCCGTCGGAGGCGAAGGACTTCTGGGGGGCGAAGTAGTAGACGTCCGTCTCGGCGATGTCGACGGGCAGACCGCCGGCGCCCGAGGTGGCGTCCACCAGGACCAGGGCGCCGTCGTCGGCGCCGGCCACGCGCTTGATCGGCATGGCGACACCGGTGGAGGTCTCGTTGTGCGTGAAGGCGTAGACGTCGACGCCCGCCTCGGCGACCGGCTCGGGGTGGGTGCCCGGGTCGCTGGAGATGACGTCCGGCTCGGCCAGCCACGGCGCGAGCTTCGCGGCCTTGGCGAACTTGGAGGAGAACTCGCCGAAGCTGAGGTGCTGCGACTTGTTCTCGATCAGGCCGTGCGTCGCGACGTCCCAGAACGCGGTGGAGCCGCCGTTGCCGAGGACGACCTCGTAGCCGTCGGGGAGCTGGAACAGCTCACGGATGCCCTCGCGCACCTTGCCGACCAGGTTCTTGACGGGTGCCTGGCGGTGGGAGGTGCCCATGAGAGAGGTGCCGGTGGCGGCCAGCGCGTCCAGCGCTTCCGTCCGCACCTTGGAGGGGCCCGCGCCGAAACGTCCGTCGGCGGGCTTGATGTCAGCGGGAATCTGGATCTCAGCCACGAAGGGGAGGGTAGCCGTTTCCGGAAACCTGGGCGAAACGTCGTCCGTCGGGTGAGACGGAGTTCCGGCCGCCGTCACCGCGGCGACGGGCCGGGCCAGACGGCCGAGGCGTCGTCGCGGTGCGGCGCGGGCAGCCGGACCGGGCGGACGGGGACGGGGCGGACGCGGCCCTTCGCGCGGGCCGTCCAGGGGGCGGGGCGGCCGGAGTAGCACAGGGTGGTGAGGACGAAGACGCCGTCGGCGTAGACCTCGACGTACTCCCCGACGGTGAGGATGCGCAAGCCGGCGGCGGGTTCCGGCAGGAGGGCCTCACCGAGCGGAGCGCCCTCAGGGCCGGTGACCTGGAGGTTCTTGCCGTCGCAGGTGACCGTGAGCGCGGGCCGGTCGCTGTCGGAGTCGTGCGTGCGCAGGGTGATCTCGGTGCGGCCGGAGAGGGCGACGTCCCCGACCGCGTGCAGGGAGGCGTCGTACGTCTCCTCGCCGAGCCAGGGGTCCAGGCCCGGCCACCATTCCAGGCGGGGTGCCGCGTCCTGTGGCACCACGAGGGACTTGGGCTGGGCGAGCATGCCGCGGCAGCGGTCGCCGGTGTCGGTGAGGCCGACGCGGCGCGGGGTGGTGTGCAGCACGACGCGGGAGCCGTCGGGGGCGGCGACGACGCGCGGGGCGTACGCGCCGGTCGGGCCGAGCGGGCCGCGGCGGGTCCAGGGGCCGCGCAGGCGCGGGGCGGTCCACGCCTCGAAACCCCGGGTGGCGCCGATGGAGCCGAGCAGCAGCCAGCTCCCGTCGTCGAGGCGTTCCAGGACCGGGCATTCCAGTTCGTCGACGTCGCCGGGGGAGAGGAGCGGCGGGTGGACGGTCCAGTGCTCCAGGTCGTCGGAGGTGGCCCAGGCGACGCAGCCGCTGACCTCGACCGGCAGGGCGGCGTCGGCGGCGCAGATCAGCATGACCCAACCGTCGGACTCGTCGTCGCGTACGACGAAGGGGTCGCGCCAGCCCATGCGTTCGCCCGTGCGGTACCAGCGCGGGTCGGCCTCGGCGACCGGCCTGGTGCCGTGGCGCCGCCAGCCGGTGCCGTCGGTGCGGTCGGAGTACGCCAGGCCGACCGACTGCAGGGGCCAGCCGCCGGAGGTGAGTCCGGAGACGGCGGTGTAGAGCATCGCCATGCCGGTGCCGTGCGGGAAGGCGTGCATGGTCCACACCGCCTGCTGGTCGAAGCGGCCCGGCAGGCCGTTGCCGAAGGCGGTGCCCTGCGGCTCCCAGTGGACCAGGTCGGTGGAGGTGGCCCGGCCGTACGAGGTCTCCATGCGCAGGTGATCGAACTCGGCCGTCCACGGGCCCTGGAGGTGCAGCACGGAGTAGGTGCCGTCCGTGTGGCGCAGGAGGTCGAAGTCGTTCACGCAGAGGCCGGGCGGCGCGTATCGCATGGACAGGTCCTGTCTGCCGGCAGCGGCACTCAAACGTGTGCGCTGTGTTCTGACTGGCGAGAGTTTCTCTGGGAGTCAGCCGAAGTAAAACCCGAACGCAAACGCTTGCGCAACCGCATGGGCGGGTTTACGGTCTCGTCACTCCCCCACACGCCGACGTGTTCCGGACGGACTCGGGCACGCGGCGTGCATCCCACCAAGGAGCGTCCCGTGACGGTCAGCATCACCGATGTCGCCGAGGCCACCGGGGTCTCGGCGTCCACCGTGTCCCGCGCCCTGCGCGGCCGTCCCGGCGTGTCGGAGGAGATGCGGGCCAGGATCGTGGCGGTCGCCGCCGAGCTGGGCTACACCGCCTCGCGCTCGGCGTCCAGCCTGGCCAGCGGGCGCACCTACACCATCGGTGTCGTCGTCCCGTACGTGGGCCGCTGGTTCTTCGGCACCGTGCTGGACGCCGCCGAGAAGGTCTTCAGCGCCGCCGGTTACGACGTCCTGCTGTACAACCTCGGCTCACCGGAGGCCCGCAAGCGCTTCTTCACCAAGCTGCCGATCCGCAAGCGGGTCGACGCCGTGCTGTCCCTGCTGATCCCGGACCTGGAGGAGGCCGCCGCCCTGCGGTCCCTCGACGTGCCGCTGGCGACCACGGTCGGCGGCGCCCGGCCCGGCTTCACGGTGGTCGGCATCGACGACCGGGGCGGGGCGGAAAGCGCCGTACGGCATCTGGTGAACCTCGGCCACCGGCGGATCGGCATGATCTCCGGGGCCAGCGAGCCGCTGCACTGGACCACGCCCCTGGACCGCCGGCAGGGCTACCTGGACGTGCTGGCCGACGCCGGGATCGAACTCGATCCCGCCCTGGAGGCGGACGGCGGTTACACGGTCGAGGGCGGCGAGCGGGCCATGACCGAGCTGCTGGCGCTGCGCCATCCGCCGACCGCCGTGTTCGCCCAGTCCGACGAGATGGCGATGGGCGCCCTGCGCGCCCTGCGCAGGCACCGGCTGAGGGTTCCGGAGGACGTGTCCGTCGTCGGTTTCGACGATCACGAGCTGTCCGAGGTGGTCGGGCTGACCACCGTGGCCCAGCCGGTCGCGGCCCAGGGCCGGGAGGCGGCCCGGCTGCTCCTGACCAGGCTGGACGATCCGGACGCCGGGCCGCCGCACCCCGTCGAGATGCCCATCCGTTTCGTCCTCCGCGAGACCACCGCTCCTCCGCACAGCGGCCGGCAGCGGTAGCCCCCTCGCCCTCCCCCTCTGCGATCCCCCTCCTCTGACCTCTCACCCCGTCCCCGCACACCCGCACGGAGGCACCTCCATGATCAACGGCCACAGAAAACACCGTCGTACGGGCCTGACCGCCCTCGCCCTGCTTCCCCTGGCCGCGCTGGCCGCCTGCGGCGGGGGTGGCGGCGGCAAGGACACCTCCGCCGAACAGGGCAGCGGCAAGGGCACCATCAGCGTCTGGGCCCACCAGGGCCAGGCGAGCGAGGCGACCGCGCTACAGAACGCGGTGAAGTCCTTCAACTCCTCGCAGAGCGCCATCAAGGCCGAGCTGAAGCTCATCCCCGAGAAGGACTACACGAAGACCATCACCACCACCGACGCCTCCGAACTGCCGGACGTGCTGGAGTTCGACGGGCCGACGATGGCCAACTTCGTCTACAACAGCAAGCTCGCCCCGGTCGACGGCCACGTCTCCGCCAAGACCCTCGACAACGCCACCGACGCGATCAAGGCGCAGGGCGAGATCGACGGCAAGCACTACGGCCTGGGCATGTTCGACGCCGGGCTCGGCATGTACGCCAACAAGAAGCTGCTGGACGCGGCCGGCGTGAAGTACCCGACGAGCCTGGACGACGCCTGGACGGCCGAGGAGTTCGGCAAGGCCCTCGCGGCGCTGAAGGGCAAGGACTCCGACGGCAAGGTCCTCGACATATCGGAGCAGTACGGCCTGGCCTCCGAGTGGGGCACCTTCGGCTTCTCCCCGATCGTCTGGTCGGCCGGCGGCGGCCTGCTGAAGGACGGCAAGGCGGAGGGCACCCTGGACAGCCCGAAGGCCGTCTCCGCGCTGAAGACCTTCCAGTCCTGGAAGCCGTACGTCGACGCCAACACCGACGGCAACGCCTTCGCCAAGGGCAAGGTGGCGCTGAGCTGGGTCGGCCACTGGAACTACCCCGCCTACAGCGAGGCGCTCGGCGATGACCTCGCCGTCCTGCCGCTGCCGGACTTCGGCAACGGCCCCAAGACCGGCCAGGGTTCGTGGGCCTGGGGCATCGGCGCCGACAGCAAGAACGGCAAGGCCGCCGGCACCTTCCTGGACTACCTGCTGAACGACGAGAACGTCGGCGCGATGACGAAGGCCAACGGCGCGGTGCCCGCCACCAAGTCGGCCCTCGCCAAGAGCGAGCTGTACAAGAAGGGCGGCCCGCTCCAGCTCTTCGCCGACCAGCTGGCCAAGCCGTGCGGCGACAGCGACATCAGCGCATCCTGCGTCGCCGTCACCCGCCCCGTGACCGCCGGATACCCCACGGTCACGGCGAAGTTCAACACGGCCCTGAACTCGATCTACGGCGGTGCCGACCCCAAGGAAGCCCTGCAGAAGGCCGCCCGCGCCATCGACCGGGACTTCACCGACAACGCCGGCTACGAGATCCCGTAACCCGCAGGACGCATCGGCCCGGGCGGGCCGTCGGTGACCTGCCGCGCGACGACGCGGCCCCGCACCGGCCGAGCCCGCCCCGCCGGGAAGAGGACCCCCCCGTGAAAACCGTGGAACCCGCGCACTCCGCGCACCCCGCGGCCCCTGGCCGGGCGCAGGCCGCGTCGTCCGCGCCCTCCGCGAAACCCGTGCGTGGCTCGCGCGGCAACCGCGACTGGCTGCACGGGCTGCTGATGTCCGCCCCGGCGGTCGTCGGTCTGCTCGCCTTCGTCGGCATCCCGTTCGGCTACGCCGTGGTGCTCTCCTTCTACAACGTCCGCCTCGGATCGCCGCTGGAGCCCGCCTTCTTCGGCGTGGAGCACTACCGACGGCTGTTCACCGACCCCGACCTGTCCGGCCCGTTCCTGCGGGCACTGCTGAACAACCTGACCTTCGCCGTCGTCGTCGTACCGCTCCAGACGGGTCTGGCGCTGGCGCTGGCGATCCTGCTCAACCGCAAGCTGAAGGCCATCGGCGTGTTCCGGTCCTTCTTCTTCATGCCGGTGGTCTTCCCGATGGCGCTGGTCGCCGTGATCTGGCGGCTGATCCTCGCCCGCAGCGAGCAGGGCATGCTCAACTCCCTGCTGGACGCGGTGAGTTTCGGAAACTGGGGTGCCTTCGACTGGCTCGGCGACGGCCTCACCGCGATGGGCTCGATCATCGTGCTGTCGGTGTGGCAGGGTGTCGGCTTCCAGATGGTCATCCTGCTGGCCGGGCTCCAGCAGATCCCGGGCGAGCTCTACGAGGCATCCCAGCTGGACCGGGCGTCGCGCTGGCAGCAGTTCCGGCACGTCACCCTGCCCGGCATCCGGGGCACCCTGGTGTTCGTCGCGATGCTGACCTCGGTGCTGTCCTTCCGGGTCTTCGACCAGGTGTACATCCTCATCCGCGGCGGCGGCCTGGACGAGGACGCCACCCGCACCGTGATGTACCAGGCCGTCACCACGGCCTTCGACCAGAACAACATCGGCCAGGCCTCGGCCATCACGGTGGTGTTCTTCCTGATCGTCGTCGCCCTGACGATCGTCCAGCGCCGCGTCGTCCGGCCCGACAACGAGGACTGACCCACCATGGCCATGACCCGTACGCCCGTACGCCGCGTCCTCGACTACACCGTCCTGAGCGTCCTGGCGTTCGTCTTCGCCCTCCCCGCGCTCTACCTCTTCCTCGGCAGCCTCAAGCCGTCCGACGAGGTCCTGAACGGCCTGTCCGGCTTCCTGCCCACCCACCTCTCCTTCGACAACTACACCGCCGTCCTCGACAGCCTGAACTCCGACAGCACCGGCTACTTCTGGCAGTTCATGGGCGTGTCGGTGCTGCTCGCGTTCGTGGTCGTCGCGGGCGGGCTGATCGTCAACTCGATGGCGGCGTACGGGCTGACCCGGCTGAAGTGGCGGGGGCAGAACGCGGTGTTCACCCTCGTCCTGCTGCTGATGCTGATCCCGTTCGAGTCGGTGGCGGTGCCGCTGTTCTACATGTTCAACGGGCAGCGCAACACGATCTTCATCCAGGCGCTGCCGTTCGTCGCCAACGCCTTCGCCGTCTACCAGTTCCACACCTTCTTCCGGAAGATCCCGACGAGCATCGAGGAGGCGGCCCGGCTGGACGGCGCGGGGCCCTGGCGCACCTTCTTCGCGATCATCGTGCCGATGTCCCGGCCCGTGTTCGCCTCGGTCGCGATCCTCACCTTCCTCATCCAGTGGGGCTCCTTCCTGTGGCCGGTGCTGATGGTGTCCGACCCGTCGGTGCGTCCCCTCCCGCTGGAGATGAGCGTCTTCCAGGGACAGCAGCCCCCGGACTGGGGCCAGATCCTCGCCTTCGGCGTGCTGCTGGTGCTGCCCGTGCTGGTCGTCTTCGCGTTCTTCCAGCGCTGGTTCGTCGAGGGTGTGGCCAGCTCAGCGGTCAAGGGCTGAGGCCCCGGGGGCATGCTGGACGCATGACGGAACTCGAAGCGCGGCTGCGTGCCGTCGTCCGGGGCGAGGTCGGGTTCGACGTCACGTCCCGGGCGCTGACGACCATGGACGCGTCCAACTACCGGCGGGTCCCGGCGGGCGTGGTCGCTCCGCGCGACGCCGACGACGTGGCGGCGGCGCTGGCGGTGTGCCGGGAGCACGGCGTGCCCGTGGTCGCCCGGGGCGGAGGCACCTCCATTGCCGGGCAGGCCACCGGCACCGGTGTCGTCCTGGACTTCACCCGGCACATGAACCGGCTGCTGTCGCTCGATCCGGACACCCGCACCGCCGTCGTTCAGCCCGGCCTCGTCCTCGACCGGCTCCAGGACGCCGCCGCCCCGCACGGCCTGCGGTTCGGCCCCGACCCCTCCACCCACAGCCGTTGCACGCTCGGCGGCATGATCGGCAACAACTCCTGCGGCTCGCACTCCGTGGCGTGGGGGACGACCGCGGACAGCGTGCGGGAACTGGACGTCGTCACCGCACGCGGCGAGCGCCTGCGACTCGGGCAGGACTGGGCCGGGGCGCCGGACGGGCTGCGGGCCCTGGCCGAGGGGGAACTGGCGCGCCTGCGCACCGGCTTCCCGGACCTGCCCCGCCGCATCTCCGGTTACGCGCTGGACGCCCTGCTGCCGGAGAACGGCGCCGACGTGGCCCGCTCCTTCTGCGGCTCCGAGGGCACGCTCGGCGTCCTGACGGGGGCCGTCGTACGCCTGGTCGAGGCGCCACGCGCGCGTGCGCTGGCCGTGCTGGCGTACACCGACGAGAGCGCGGCGGCGGAGGCCGCCGCCGGGCTGCTGCCGTTCGGGCCGCTGACGGTGGAGGGCATGGCGGCGGACCTGGTGCCGTCCGCTGCGGCGCTGCCGCGGGGCGGTGCCTGGCTGTTCGTGGAGACCGGCGGGGAGTCGGCCGGGGAGGCACGCGCGCGTGCGGAGGCGATCGTGCGGGCGGCCGACGTCGTGGACGCCCTCGTGGTCACCGACCCGGCGGGGCAGCGGGCGCTGTGGCGGATCCGGGAGGACGCGAGCGGTACGGCGACGCGGATGCCCGACGGCACAGAGGCGTGGCCGGGGTGGGAGGACTGCGCGGTGCCGCCCGCCCGGCTCGGGGCGTATCTGCGGGACTTCAGGGGGCTGCTCACCGCGCACGGGCTGCGCGGCACGCCGTACGGGCACTTCGGGGACGGCTGCATCCACGTGCGGATCGACTTCGACCTGCTGACGGAGCCGGGTGTCGCCCGTTTCCGCCGCTTCTCGGAGGAGCTCGCGGAGCTGGTGGTGGCGCACGGCGGTTCCCTGTCCGGGGAGCACGGGGACGGGCAGGCGCGGGCGGAACTGCTGCCCAGGATGTACGGGCCGGAGATGGTCGGCCTCTTCGAGCGGGTGAAGGGGGTGTGGGACCCGGACGACCTGCTGAACCCCGGGATGCTCGTACGCCCCGCGCCGCTCGACGCCGGCCTCCGCTTCTCCGTCCTGCCGCGCGAGCCGGTCGACGTCGCCTTCGGCTACCCCGCCGACGGTGGTGACTTCTCGGCGGCGGTGCGGCGCTGCGTGGGCGTCGCCAAGTGCCGTACGACCTCGGTGTCGGGCTCCGCCGTCATGTGCCCGTCCTTCCGGGCGACCGGAGAGGAGCAGCACTCCACGCGCGGGCGGGCCCGGCTGCTGCACGAGATGCTCGCCGGTGAGGTCGTGGCCGACGGCTGGCGCTCGACCGAGGTGCGCGACGCCCTGGACCTGTGCCTGTCCTGCAAGGGCTGCCGGTCGGACTGCCCGGTCGAGGTCGACATGGCCACGTACAAGGCGGAGTTCCTCCACCACCACTACGCCGGCCGCCGCCGCCCGGCCGCGCACTACGCGATGGGCCGGCTGCCGCAGTGGCTCCGTGCCGTCTCCCGCACACGCACGGCGGCGCTGGTCAACCTGCTCGCCCGGACACGCCCCCTCGCGTGGACGGCGAAACGGCTGGGTGGCATCGCGCCCGAGCGGGAGATCCCGCGGGTGGCGACGCGGACGTTCAGCAGGTGGTGGGAGCGGCGGCGGGGCACGGGGGAGGGGCCTCGCGGGGACCTGGTGATCCTGTGGCCCGACACCTTCACCGAGCATCTCTCGCCCTCCGTCGGGCAGGCCGCCGTGCGGGTGCTGGAGGCGGCCGGGCTGCGGGTGGCGCTGCCGCCGACCCTGCGTCTGGCGAAACCGCCGGTGGGCGACGGCAGGACGGTCGCCCTCGACCCGCTGTCCCTGCTGCGGGGCCGGGGCCGGGTCTGCTGCGGGCTGACGTACGTGTCGACGGGCCAGCTGGACCAGGCCCGGGCCGTCATGCGCCGCACGCTGGACCTGATGGAGCCGGTGCTGGAGACCGGCGCCCCGGTGGTGGTGCTGGAGCCGAGCTGCGCCGCGGCCCTGCGCACCGACGTCCCCGAGCTGCTGCACGACGACCCGCGCGCGGCCCGCCTCGCCGCGAAGGTCCTCACCTTCGCCCAGGCGCTGGAACGCCACGCGCCGGACTGGACACCGCCGCGTGTGGACCGCCCGGTGGCCGGTCAGACCCACTGCCACCAGCACGCGGTGCTGGGCGACGCCGCCGACCGCCGGCTGCGCGGGTCCGCTCACCTCAGCGGTGAACTCAGCGGCGGCTGCTGCGGGCTCGCGGGGAACTTCGGCTTCGAGAAGGGCCACTACGAGGTGTCCGCCGCGTGCGCGGAGGACCAGCTCCTCCCGTCGGTACGGGACGCCCCGGACGGCACGGTGGTCCTGGCGGACGGCTACTCCTGCCGTACGCAGCTGGAGCAGCTGGCGGGCGTGCGCGGGAGGCACCTGGCGGAGGTGCTCGCGGACGCGTTGGAGGCGGGGCGGCCGGACGCTTGAGGCGTTCGGGCCACCGGACGGGCGGACGCGAGTGTCTCGGCCGGAGGAGGGCCGGAGCCGCTCCTAGGCTCTGCGCACCAGCCGAGCGAAGGAGCCGCCCATGTCACCCATGCCACCCATGCCGCCCATGAACGTCCGCGTCCAGCCGATCCCCCGCGACGAGCACCTCGCGTTCGTCAACGCCCGCCCCTCCGCCAGCCACACCCAGGTGCCGTCCTGGGGCGAGGTGAAGCCCGACTGGAGGGCGGAGAGCCTGGGCTGGTTCGACGAGAGCGGGCAGCTCGTCGGCGCGGGCCTGGCCCTGCTGCGCCCGCTGCCCGGACCGAGCCTGCCCGGCCTGCGGCGGTACCTCGCCTACCTGCCCGAGGGCCCGCTGATCGACTGGCACTCGCCCGGCCTGGATCTTCTGCTGCGGCCGATGCTCGAACATCTGCGGCGGCGCGGTGTCTTCGCGGTCCGTACGGGCCCGCCGGTGGTGGCGCGCCGCTGGGACGCCGAGGCGGTCAAGGCCGGGATCGCGGATCCGTCGGCCCGGCGGCTGAGTGACGTCCGGCCGACGGCGTGCGAACCCGGCGCGGACCAGGTCGCCGACGCCCTGCGCCGGATGGGCTGGCGGCGGGCCGAACCCGGCGGTGAGGACGGCTTCGCCGCGGGACAGCCCCGGTACGTCTTCCAGGTGCCGTTCGCCGGACGCTCGCTGGACGACATCCGCGGCGGTCTGAACCAGCAGTGGCGGCGCAACATCGGCAAGGCGGAGAAGGCCGGGGTGAAGGTCGTACGCGGCGACTACGAGGACCTGCCGGCCTTCCACGAGCTGTACACCGAGACCGCCGAGCGGGACCGCTTCCTCCCGCGCCCGCTTCCCTACTTCCAGCGCATGTGGCACGCGCTCACCGCCGAGCACCCGGACCGCATGCGGCTCTATCTCGCGTCCCACGACGGCGAGGTGCTCGCCGCCGCGACCATGCTGACCGTCGGCGACCACGTCTGGTACTCCTACGGCGCCTCCACCGGCCGCCGACGCGAGGTCCAGGCGAGCAGCGCCGTGCAGTGGCGCATGATGAGCGACGCGCATGAACTCGGCGCCGCCGTCTACGACCTGCGCGGCATCACCGACACCCTGGAGGAGTCCAGTCACCTGCTGGGCCTGCTCCGGTTCAAGGTCGGCACCGGCGGCGAGGCCGTCGAGTACCTCGGCGAATGGGACTTCCCGCTCAACCGGCTGCTCTACAAGGCGCTGAACCTGTACCTGGCGCGGCGCTGAGAAGCCCGCATTCCGAGACAGTGGCATAAACGGTTTACGCACCTGACCGAGTCCATTACTCTGGACTTGACAGTACATCTGGATGCACGTCATCGTGCAACACGGTGTACGTGCGCATGTGAACCAAGCACGCATCTGAACCGAGTACGCATCCGAACCGAGCACAGGACCGCCCCGTGACCACCCCCGGCAGCGCCACCACGTCCCAGCCCGCGACCTCCGTCGCCCCGGCATCGGCCGGTGCGTCACGCCGCCTCGGCCCCCTCGGGTCACCGGGGTCCCTCGGGCCTGTGGGCCTGGTGCTCGCGGGCGGGATCTCGGTGCAGTTCGGCGGCGCGCTGGCGGTGACGCTGATGCCGCGGGCCGGCGCCCTCGGGGTGGTGGCGCTGCGCCTGTTCGTGGCGGCGGTCGTCCTGCTGCTGGTCTGCCGTCCTCGGCTGCGCGGCCACTCGCGCACCGACTGGGGCACGGTCGTCGTCTTCGGCATCACCATGGCCGGGATGAACGGCCTCTTCTACCAGGCCGTCGACCGCATCCCGCTGGGTCCCGCGGTCACCCTGGAGGTTCTCGGCCCGCTCGCCCTCTCGGTTCTGGCGTCCCGCCGCGCGATCAACGTCGTCTGGGCGGCGCTCGCCCTCGCCGGTGTCTTCCTCCTCGGCGGCGGAGGCTTCAGCAGCCTCGACCCCGCAGGGGCGGCCTTCGCCCTGGGCGCCGGCGCCATGTGGGCGGCATACATCGTCTTCAGCGCCCGTACGGGGCGTCGCTTCCCGCAGGCGGACGGCCTGGCCCTGGCGATGGCGGTGGGCGCGGTGCTCTTCCTGCCCCTGGGCATCGCCGAGTCGGGGACGAAGCTGGTCGACCCGGTGACGCTGGGGCTGGGTGCGGCCGTGGCCCTGCTGTCCTCGGTACTGCCCTACACCCTCGAACTCCTCGCCCTGCGCCGCCTGCCCGCCTCCACCTTCGCGATCCTGATGAGCCTCGAACCGGCCATCGCCGCGACGGCCGGCTTCCTCGTCCTCGACCAGGCCCTCACGGCCATGCAGGCCGCCGCCATCGCCCTGGTCATCGCGGCGAGCATGGGCGCGGTGCGGACCCAGGTGGGCGGCGGCCGCAAGAAGACGGCGGCCCTGGAGGGCACGGGCCTGGAGGGCTAGGGCCCCTGAGGTTCAGGGGCCCTGCGGCCCCTGAGGCTCTGCCGCGCCGGGACAGAACCGTCAGAGCGGGTTGAGGCGGGCCTTGAGCAGGCAGAACTCGTTGCCCTCGGGGTCGGCGAGAACGTGCCACTGCTCCTCGCCCGTCTGGCCGATGTCGGCCGGGCGCGCCCCGAGCTTCAGGAGGCGTTCGAGCTCGGCGTCCTGATCACGGTCGGTGGCGTTGACATCGATGTGCAGCCGGGCCTTCCCGGGCTCCGGCTCGTCCCTGCGGCTGAGGATGATCGTCGGCTGCGGGCCGCCGAACCCTTCGCGCGGCCCGATCTCGAAGTACTCGTTCCCCTCGCTGTCGAGCACCACGAAGTCCAGGACCTCGCACCAGAACCGCGCCAGCATCTGAGGGTCGCGGCATCCGAGCACGAGTTCACTGATCCGACATGCCATCGACGAAACCTACTCTCAGTGTGGGAACGGCCCGGCAGCGGGCACACCCTCGAGACCGTACTGGGCGGGGCGGGCGTGGGCCACGGAATTTCCCCGGGCGCCCGGAGCACACGACGCGAAGGGGCGCGTCGTCGAAATATCCGAGCCGGCAACCGAGTTGCCCTGCTCATGACTCAAGCTCCGGGCCCCCGCCCCCTGTCCGACGAAGCCCTCTCCCAGCTGCTCGGCGCGCAGCGGTTCGGCACCCTCGCCACCGTCAAGCGGAACGGGCGTCCCCATCTGACCACCATGCTCTACAGCTGGGACCCCGAGGCGCGCGTCGTACGGTTCTCGACGACAGCCGACCGCGTCAAGGTCAGGCAGCTGCGGCACGACCCGAAAGCCGCCCTGCACGTGCAGGGCGGGAACGTCTGGTCGTTCGCCGTCGCGGAGGGCGAGGCCGAGGTCTCCGACGTCACGACGGTTCCCGGTGACGAGGTCGGGCGGGAACTGCTCGGGATCGTCCCGGAGGAGGCGCGGCCGGAGGACGAGGACGCGTTCCTGGAGCAGCTGGTCGCCGAACGCCGGGTGGTCGTCCGGCTGAAGGTGGACCGGCTGTACGGGACGGCCCTCGACATCGACGGGTAGCACTCGACGACCGGTGCCCGGCTGTCAGACGGTCTCGTCGAGCAGGCGCCGGTGCTCGGCGGGCAGCCGCAGACGAGCCCCGGCGAGTGCTTCGTCGAGTTGCTCCGGTGTGCTGACACCGACGATCGGGGTGGCGGCCGGCTCACCGCCGGTCAGCCAGGACAACACGACCTGGTTCCGGCTCACCCCGAGATCCCCGGCCACCTTGTCCAGGGCCGCGAGCCGCCGGGAGGTGCCGGGGTGGTCGTAGGCATCGGGCAGCGGCTGGTCCGGGCGGCTGTAGAGACCGTGCAACAGAGCGGTGTACACCCACAGGGACAGGTCCGGTTCGCTGTCCACGTAGTCGATGACTTCCTCGGTCACCCAGCCGAACCGATGGTCCTGACCCGGCACGGGTACGCCGGGGCGGGGCTGGAGGTAGGAGTGGCGCAGCTGGAGCGCGGTGTATCCGGCCCAGCCGTTGTCCCTGGCGGTCTGCCGGGCCCGCTCCACGCGCCACACCGGGTGGTTGGAGCAGCCCAGCCGGCCCACCGTCCCGTCGGAGACGAGTGCGCCGAACGCCTCGGCGGACTCGGCCAGAGGGACCGCGCGGTCCTCCATATGGGCCCAGTACAGGTCGATCCGGTCGGTTCCCAGCCGTCGCAGACTGCCCTCGACAGCGGCCTTGACCGCCCGTGCCGACAGGCCCTCACGGTTGGCCGGCCAGTCGCCGGGGCCGACGGGCTGGGCACCCACCTTGGTGCTGAGGAACATCTGGTCGCGCCGGCCGGGACGGCGGGCCAGCCACCGCCCGATGACCTCCTCGCTCTGACCGCCGCGGTTGTCCGCGTCGGACCAGAAGGCGTAGCAGTCGGCCGTGTCGAGGATCGTCCCGCCGGCGTCCGCGAACCGGTCGAGCAGGTGTAAGGACGTGGCGGCGTCCACCGTGGTGCCGAATTTCATCGTTCCCAGCGCGAAGTTCACCTCGGGCATGGCGCAGGTCCCTCCCTGACGAATGACGCACGGCGCGGACGCGCGGTGCGCGCTGGGCATCCTGGCAATTGAAGTGCGCTCCAAGGCAAGGAGGTTGTTCGTCCTCGACCGGCGCGGGAGGTTCCGGCGAGCCCCACGAGCTGCGCAGCTCCTGCGTCCGCATGAGTTTTCATGCAAGCACGCTTGATTGTTTCTGGCGCCACTGCCATGCTCCTCAGCACGCCGCACCACCCTTCATCACCCCGCACACCGCCGTGCCCCGAGGGGAGCGCCCGTGTCCGATCCGACGACCGTGATCGACGATCTGCGCGAGGAGAGCGAGGAACTCGACCGCCTCGTGGCCGGGTCGAGCGCGGAGCACTGGGCGCTCGCGACGCCCGCGCCCGGCTGGACCGTGGCCCACCAGATCGCCCACCTCGCCTGGACGGACCGCTCGGCCTTGCTCGCCGTCACGGACGCCGAGGGCTTCCACGCCCTGGTCGAGAAGGCCCTTACGGCACCGGGTTCCTTCGTCGACGAGGGCGCCGAGGAGGACGCCGGACTGCCGCCCGCCGAGCTGCTCGCGCGGTGGCGTGACGGGCGTGCGGCGCTGGAGAGGGCGCTGCGGGCCGCCCCGCCCAAGGCGCGCTTCCCCTGGTACGGCCCACCCATGTCGGCCGCCTCCATGGCGACGGCCCGACTCATGGAGACCTGGGCCCACGGCCAGGACGTGGCCGACGCCCTGGGTGTGGTGCGCCCACCCACCGACCGGCTGCGGCATGTGGCCTGGCTCGGGGTGCGGTCCCGGGACTTCGCCTACGGGGCACACGGGCTGACCCCGCCCGCCGACCCCTTCCGCGTCGAACTCCACGGGCCCTCGGGCGACTCGTGGGTCTACGGTCCCGAGGACGCCCCGCAGCGGGTCACCGGCCCCGCCCTCGACTTCTGCCTCCTCGTCACCCAGCGCGCCCACCGCTCCGACCTCGCCCTGCACGCCGAAGGGCCCGACGCCGACCGCTGGCTGGACATCGCCCAGGCGTTCGCGGGACCGCCGGGAAGCGGCCGCAAGCCGGGGGGAGGGACGGCGTGACCCTCCGCATAGGCAACGCCTCCGGCTTCTACGGCGACCGCTTCGACGCCCTGCGCGAGATGCTCACCGGCGGAGAGCTGGACGTCCTCACCGGCGACTACCTCGCCGAGCTGACCATGCTCATCCTCGGCCGGGACCGGCTGAAGGACCCCACCGCCGGATACGCCCGTACCTTCCTGCGGCAGTTGGAGGACTGCCTGGGACTGGCCCGGGAACGGGGCGTCAGGATCGTCACCAACGCCGGCGGACTCAACCCCGCCGGACTCGCCGACGCCGTACGCGCCCTGGCCGACCGGCTCGGCATCCCGGTACGCGTGGCCCACGTCGAGGGCGACGACCTCACCGCCGCCCACCCCGGCTCCCTGGCCGCCCACGCCTACCTCGGCGGCTTCGGCATCGCGGCCTGCCTGCGCGAGGGCGCGGACGTCGTCGTCACCGGACGCGTGACGGACGCCGCCCTGGTCACCGGGCCCGCCGCCGCCCATTTCGGATGGCAGCCCGGCGACCACGACCGGCTCGCGGGGGCCGTCGTCGCCGGGCACGTGCTGGAGTGCGGGGCGCAGGCCACCGGCGGCAACTACGCCTTCTTCCGGGACGGCGACGTGCGCCGCCCCGGCTTCCCGCTCGCCGAGCTCCACGAGGACGGCGGCTGCGTCATCACCAAGCACCCCGGCACCGGCGGCTTCGTCGACGTCGGGACCGTGACCGCCCAGCTCCTCTACGAGACCCAGGGCGCCCGGTACGCCGGCCCCGACGTCACGGCCCGGCTCGACACGGTCCGGCTCACCCAGGACGGCCCCGACCGCGTCCGGATCGAGGGGGTGCGCGGCGAGGCCCCGCCCCCGACGCTCAAGGTCGGCCTCAGCAAGCTCGGCGGCTACCGCAACGAGGTCGTCTTCGTGCTCACCGGCCTCGACATCGAGGCCAAGGCCGCCCTGGTGCGCGAGCAGCTGGAACCCGCCCTCGGCAAGGCCGCCGACGTGCGCTTCGAACTGGTCCGTACCGACCGGCCGGACGCCCCCAGCGAGGAGACGGCGAGCGCGCTGCTCCGGCTCGTCGTACGCGACCCGGACCAGGAGGTCGTCGGGCGGGCGCTGAGCGGGGCGGCCGTGGAGCTGGCACTCGCCAGCTACCCCGGCTTCCATGTGCTGGCGCCACCCGGAAAGGGCTCGCCCTATGGGGTCTTCGAGGATGTGTACGTCCCCCATGGGGCCGTCGACCATGTGGCGGTCCTCGATGACGGACGCCGGATCTCCGTACCGCCGGCCCATGACACCGCCGTACTGGAGGAGGTGCCGGAGCCGCCGCTGCCCGAGCCGCTGCCACCCGGGCCCACCCGGCACGCCCCCCTCGGCCTCGTCGCCGGTGCCCGCAGCGGGGACAAGGGCGGCGACGCCAACGTCGGTGTGTGGGCGCGCTCGGACGACGCCTGGCGCTGGCTCGCACACGGGCTGACGGCCGACCGGTTCCGGGAGCTGATACCCGAGAGCCGCGGGCTGAAGGTGACCCGGCACGTCCTGCCCGACCTGCGCGCCCTCAACTTCGTCGTCGAGGGCATCCTCGGCGCCGGTGTCGCCGCGCAGCACCGCTTCGATCCGCAGGCCAAGGCCCTCGGCGAATGGCTGCGCTCCCGCCACCTGGACCTACCGGAGGCCCTCCTGTGACCGTCCTGACCTCCGCGCTCGACACCGGCGGCCCCGAGTACCGGGCCAACCGCGAGGCGATGCTCGCCAAGCTGGCCGAGCTGGACGCCGAACACGCCAAGGCCCTCGCCGGCGGCGGCGAGAAGTACGTCGAACGGCACCGGGGGCGCGGCAAGCTCCTCGCCCGCGAGCGCATCGAGCTGCTCCTCGATGCGGACACGCCCTTCCTGGAGCTGTCCCCGCTGGCCGCCTGGGGCAGCGACCACACCGTCGGCGCCTCCCTCGTCACCGGCATCGGCGTCGTCGAGGGCGTCGAATGCCTGATCACCGCCAACGATCCCACCGTGCGCGGCGGAGCGAGCAACCCCTGGTCGCTGAAGAAGGCCCTGCGCGCCAACGACATCGCGCTCACCAACCGGCTGCCCTGCATCAGCCTGGTGGAGTCGGGCGGCGCCGACCTGCCGTCGCAGAAGGAGATCTTCATCCCGGGCGGCGCCGTCTTCCGCGACCTGACCCGGCTGTCCGCCGCCGGCATCCCCACCCTCGCGGTCGTCTTCGGCAACTCCACCGCCGGAGGCGCCTACGTCCCCGGCATGTCCGACCACGTGATCATGGTCAAGGAGCGGGCCAAGGTGTTCCTCGGCGGCCCGCCGCTGGTGAAGATGGCCACCGGGGAGGAGAGCGACGACGAGTCCCTGGGCGGCGCCGAGATGCACGCGCGCGTGTCCGGCCTCGCCGACCACTTCGCCGTCGACGAGCACGACGCGCTCCGCCAGGCCCGGCGCGTGGTCGCCCGCCTCAACCACCGCAAGGCGTACGAGGATCCGGGGCCCGCCGAGCCGCCCAAGTACGACGCGGAGGAGCTGCTGGGCCTCGTCCCCGGCGACCTCAAGAGCCCCTTCGACCCGCGCGAGGTCGTCGCCCGTATCGTCGACGCCTCCGACTTCGACGAGTTCAAACCGCTGTACGGGACGAGCCTGACCACCGGCTGGGCCACGCTCCACGGCTATCCCGTCGGCGTGCTGGCGAACGCCCGAGGCGTGCTGTTCAGCGAGGAGTCGCAGAAGGCCGCCCAGTTCATCCAGCTCGCCAACCAGCGCGACATCCCCCTGCTCTTCCTGCACAACACCACCGGCTACATGGTCGGCAAGGAGTACGAGCAGGGCGGCATCATCAAACACGGCGCGATGATGATCAACGCGGTCAGCAACAGCCGCGTCCCCCACCTCTCCGTCCTCATGGGCGCCTCCTACGGCGCCGGCCACTACGGCATGTGCGGCCGCGCCTACGACCCCCGCTTCCTGTTCGCCTGGCCCAGCGCCAAGTCCGCCGTCATGGGCCCCCAGCAGCTCGCCGGCGTGCTCTCGATCGTCGCCCGCCAGTCGGCGGCCGCCAAGGGGCAGCCGTACGACGAGGAGGGCGACGCCGCGCTGCGCGCCATGGTGGAGCAGCAGATCGAGTCCGAGTCCCTGCCGATGTTCCTGTCCGGGCGGCTCTACGACGACGGCGTCATCGACCCGCGCGACACCCGAACCGTCCTCGGCCTGTGCCTGTCCGCGATCCACACCGCCCCCTACGAGGGCGCGCGCGGCGGCTTCGGCGTCTTCCGGATGTGAGGCGACAGATGATTTCCACCCTGCTGGTCGCGGGCCGCGGCGAGATCGCGTGCCGCGTCTTCCGAACCTGCCGTGACCTGGGCATCCGCACCGTCGCCGTGCACTCGGACGCCGACGCGGGCGCCCTCCACGCGCGCGTGGCCGACGCGAGCGTACGACTGCCGGGGGCCGCGCCCGCCGACACCTACCTGCGCGGCGACCTGATCGTGAAGGCCGCCGTCGCCGCCGGCGCGGACGCCGTGCACCCCGGCTACGGCTTCCTCTCCGAGAACGCCGACTTCGCCCGGGCCGTCCAGGACGCGGGCCTGGTCTGGATCGGCCCGCCCCCGGGCGCGATCGAGGCCATGGCCTCCAAGACCCGCGCCAAGCAGCTCATGGGCATCCAGCCCCTCACCGACGTCACCGAGGCCGACCTGCCCGTGCTGGTGAAGGCGGCGGCGGGCGGCGGCGGACGCGGCATGCGCGTCGTACGCCGCCTCGCGGACCTGGACACCGAACTGGCCGCCGCCCGCGCCGAGGCCGCGAGCGCCTTCGGCGACGGCGAGGTCTTCGTCGAGCCGTACGTCGAGAACGGCCGCCACGTCGAGGTGCAGATCCTCGCCGACACCCACGGCACCGTCTGGCCGCTGGGCACCCGCGACTGCTCCCTCCAGCGCCGCCACCAGAAGGTGATCGAGGAGGCCCCCGCCCCCGGCCTCTCCCCGGAACTCGACGACGAGGTGCGCGCCCTCGCCGTACGGGCCGCCCGGGCCGTCGACTACGTGGGCGCCGGCACGGTCGAGTTCCTCGCCGCCGACGGCAAGGCCCACTTCCTGGAGATGAACACCCGCCTCCAGGTCGAACACCCCGTCACGGAAGCCGTCTTCGGGCTCGACCTCGTCGCGGAACAGATCCGCGTCGCCGAAGGCCACACCCTCGCCGCCGACCCCCCACGCGCGCGTGGCCACGCCGTCGAGGCCCGCCTCTACGCCGAGGACCCCTCCCGCGACTGGTCCCCGCAGACCGGCCGCCTGCACCGCCTGGCCGTACCGGACGGCGTCCGCCTGGACACCGGCTACACCGACGGCGACGACATCGGCGTCCACTACGACCCCATGCTCGCCAAGGTCGTGGCGCACGCCCCCACGCGCACGGAAGCCGTCCGCAAACTCGCCACCGCACTGGAACGGGCCGTCATCCACGGCCCCGTCACCAACCGCGACCTCCTGATCCGCTCCCTGCGCCACCCGGAGTTCATCACGGCCCGCATGGACACCGGCTTCTACGAGCGCCACCTGCCGGACCTGACCACCCCCGCCACCGACCCGCACGCCCCACTCGCCGCGGCCCTCGCCGACGCCCACACCGGCCCCCGCTCCCGCTTCGGCGGCTGGCGCAACGTCCCCTCGCAGCCGCAGGTCAAGCGCTACGAGATGGCAGGCGAGGAACACGAGGTCCACTACCGGTACACCCGCACGGGCCTGGAGGCGGACGGGGTGAGCGTCGTACACGCCGACGCCGGTCTGGTCATCCTCGAAGTGGACGGCGTACGGCGAAGGTTCGAGGTGTCCCGCCACGGCGACCAGCTCTACGTCAACACCACCGCCCTGACAGCCCTGCCCCGATTCCCCGACCCCACCACCCAGCACGCCCCGGGCTCCCTCCTGGCCCCCATGCCCGGCACGGTCGTCCGAGTGGCCGAAGGACTGACGGCAGGAACCCCCGTGAAGGCGGGAGACCCCCTCCTCTGGCTGGAGGCGATGAAGATGCAACACAAGATCACAGCCCCCGTGACGGGAACCCTGACCGAACTGCGCGCGGCACCAGGCCAACAGGTGGAGCCGGGCGCGCTCCTGGCAGTGGTGACAGAGACCCCTTAGGGGCGCGGGGAACTGCGCGACCAGCCACGACGAAGGAGTCACATGGTCACGATCGAAACCGACGAACACAAGGCTCTCCGAACAGCCGTAGCGGCACTCGGCAAACGCCACGGCCCCACCTACGACCGCGAAACACTCTGGTCCGAGGCAGGAAAGCTCGGCTACCTCGGCGTCAACCTGCCGGAGGCATACGGTGGTGGAGGCGGCGGAATCACCGAACTCTCCCTCGTGCTCGAAGAACTGGGCGCGGCCGGCTGCCCGCTCCTGATGATGGTCGTCTCACCCGCCATCTGCGGCACGGTCATCGCCCGCTTCGGTACGGAAGAACAGAAACAGCACTGGCTCCCGGGCTTCGCGGACGGGACCCGCACCATGGCCTTCGGCATCACCGAACCCGACGCCGGCTCCAACAGCCACCGCATCACCACCACCGCCCGCCGCGACCAGGACACCGGAGACTGGATCCTCACCGGCCGCAAGGTCTTCATCTCCGGCGTCGACATAGCGGACGCCACCCTCATCGTCGGCCGCACCGAAGACGCCCGCACCGGCACCCTCAAACCCTGCCTGTTCATCGTCCCGCGCGACGCACCCGGCTTCACCCGCCACGCCATCGACATGGAACTCGCCGCCGCGGAGAAGCAGTTCGAGCTGACCCTCGACGACGTACGGCTGCCCTCCGACGCACTCGTCGGCGACGAGGACGCCGGCCTGCTCCAGCTCTTCGCCGGCCTCAACCCCGAGCGCATCATGACGGCCGCCTTCGCGATCGGCATGGGCCGCCACGCCCTCGCGAAAGCCGTCGAGTACGCCCGCGACCGGCAGGTCTGGAACACTCCCATCGGCGCCCACCAGGCCATCGCCCACCCCCTCGCCCAGGCGCACATCGACCTCGAACTCGCCCGCCTGATGATGCAGAAGGCCGCCCACCTGTACGACGCGGGCGACGACACGGGAGCCGGGGAGGCCGCCAACATGGCGAAGTACGCGGCCGGGGAGGCCTGTGTGAAGGCCGTGGACCAGGCCGTGCACACCCTCGGCGGCAACGGCCTCACCCGCGAGTTCGGCCTCGCCCGGCTGATAACGGCCGCGCGCGTGGCTCGTATCGCCCCGGTGAGCCGGGAGATGATTCTCAACTACGTCTCCCACCAGACCCTTGGCCTGCCCAAGTCGTACTGAGACGGCCCGCGCGCGAGGAGGAACCGTGTTCCGCAGCGAGTACGCAGACGTCCCGCCCGTCGACCTGCCCATCCACGACGCCGTCCTGGGCCGGGCCGGAGCGTTCGGCGACACCCCGGCCCTGATCGACGGCACCGACGGCACCACCCTCTCCTACGAGCAGGTGGACCGGTTCCACCGGCGTATCGCCGCCGCCCTCGCCGAGGCGGGTGTGCGCAAGGGCGACGTCCTCGCCCTGCACAGCCCCAACACCATCGCCTTCCCGACCGCGTTCTACGCCGCCACACGCGCGGGTGCCACCGTCACCACCGTGCACCCGCTCGCCACCGCCCAGGAGTTCGCCACACAGCTGACGGACTCGGCGGCCCGCTGGATCGTCACCGTCTCACCCCTGCTGGAAACGGCCCGCCGGGCCGCCGAACTCGCGGGCGGCGTACAAGAGATCTTCGTGTGCGACAGCGCGCCCGGCCACCGCTCGCTCATCGACATGCTGGCCTCCGCGGCCCCCGAGCCGAGGATCGCCATCGACCCCGCCACGGACGTCGCGGCCCTCCCGTACTCCTCCGGGACCACCGGCACCCCCAAGGGCGTGATGCTCACGCACCGGCAGATCGCCACCAACCTCGCCCAGCTCCACCCGGCGATACCCGCCGGCCCGGGCGACCGCGTCCTGGCAGTTCTTCCCTTTTTTCACATATACGGCCTTACGGCGCTGATGAACGCACCGCTCAGGCAGGGCGCCACGGTCGTCGTCCTGCCCCGCTTCGACCTGGAACAGTTCCTCGCCGCCGTCCAGAACCACCGCATCACCGCCCTGTACGTGGCCCCGCCGATCGTGCTGGCCCTCGCCAAACACCCGGCCGTCGCCCAGTACGACCTGTCGTCCCTGAAGTACATCGTCAGCGCCGCCGCACCCCTGGACGCCCGCCTCGCCGCCGCCTGCTCCGCACGGCTCGGCCTGCCCCCCGTCGGCCAGGCCTACGGCATGACGGAACTCTCGCCCGGCACCCACGTCGTCCCCCTGGACGCCATGCGCCACGCACCGCCCGGAACCGTCGGCAAGCTCATCGCCGGCACCGAGATGCGCATCGTCTCCCTCGACGACCCCGGCAAGGACCTGCCCGCCGGCGAGTCCGGCGAGATCCTCATCCGCGGCCCCCAGGTCATGAAGGGCTACCTCGGCCGCCCCGACGCCACCACCGCCATGATCGACGGCGACGGCTGGCTGCACACCGGCGACGTCGGGCACGTCGACGAGGACGGCTGGCTGTTCGTCGTCGACCGCGTCAAGGAACTCATCAAGTACAAGGGCTTTCAAGTGGCCCCCGCCGAACTGGAAGCCCTCCTCCTCACCCACCCGGGCATCGCCGACGCCGCCGTCATCGGCAGGTACAACGACGACGGCAACGAGGTCCCGCACGCCTACGTGGTCCGCCAGCCGACCGCCACCGGCCTCACCGAGGCCGAGATCATGATGTACGTCGCCGAACGCGTCGCCCCCTACAAACGGATCCGCCACGTCACCTTCATCGACGGCGTCCCCCGGGCGGCCTCCGGCAAGATCCTCCGCCGACAGCTCAGGGAGCGCGCATGACCCTGGTGACCCGCACACGCGAGCGTGCCGTGGAAACCCTGACGCTCGACTCACCGGACAACCGCAACGCCCTCTCCGCGGCCCTGGTCGGCGAACTGGCCGACGCGCTCACCGACGCCGCCAAGGACACCGGCGTCCGCGCGATCGTCCTCACCCACACCGGCAACACCTTCAGCGCGGGTGCCGACCTCCGGGACCCCCCACCCCCCGAGGCACTGACCGGCCTGCTGCGGCAGATCGTCGAACTGCCCAAACCGGTCGTCGCCCGGATCACCGGCCACGTCCGCGCCGGCGGCCTCGGCCTCCTGGCCGCCTGCGACATCGCGGCCGCCGCCACCGAGGCCACCTTCGCCTTCACCGAGGTCCGCATCGGCGTCGCCCCCGCGGTCATCTCCCTCCCCCTCCTCCCGCGCACGGACCCACGCGCCCTGGCCCGCTACTACCTCACCGGCGAACGCTTCGACGCGCCCGCGGCCACCACGACCGGCCTGCTCACCACCCACGGCGACGACGTGGACGAGACCCTGGCCCCCATCCTCGACGGCCTGCGCAGAGCGGCCCCCGACGCCCTGGCCGAGACGAAACGGCTGCTCACGGCTAGGGTGCTGGAAGCCTTCGACCGGGACGCGGCGGACCTCACCGCGCTCTCGGCCCGGCTGTTCTCCTCCCCGCAGGCCCGCGAGGGGATGACGGCCTTCCTCGAACGACGGGATCCGGCATGGGTGGTGTGAGTACGGCGGACCGGGCGGAGAGAGTGCCCAAGCAGGACCGCAGCAGGGCCACCCGGCAGCGGCTCCTGGAAGCGGCCGTGTCCTGCCTCGCGGAACACGGCTGGGCCGGCTCCACCGTCTCCGTCGTCGCCGAACGCGCCGGCGTCTCCCGCGGCGCCGCCCAGCACCACTTCCCGACCCGCGAGGACCTCTTCACCGCGGCCGTCGAGTACGTCGCCGAGGAACGCTCCACCGCCCTGCGCGCCCTGTTCCCGCAGGGCGCGGCCGGAGGCCGCCGCGCCGTCGTCGCGGCCCTGGTCGACCTCTACACCGGCCCCCTCTTCCGCGCCGCCCTGCACCTGTGGGTCGCCGCCTCCAACGAGGACCAGCTCCGCCCCCGCGTCACCGAACTCGAATCCCGCGTGGGCCGCGAGACCCACCGCATAGCGGTCGACCTCCTCGCCGCCGACGAGACCCTCCCCGGCGTCCGCGAAACCGTCCAGGGCCTCCTCGACATGGCCCGCGGCCTGGGCCTCGCCAACCTCCTCACCGACGACGCCGCCCGCCGGGAACGGGTGGTGGCACAGTGGGCGTGGGTACTGGAGGAGGCGCTGGGCTGACCACGCGCGACCGCTGCCTGGCGGGCGGAACTCCGGCGGTCAGGGGCTGAGCCGCTCCACCCGCCAGCTCCCGTCGGACCGCTCCGTGTACCGCAACCGGTCGTGCAGCCGGTTCTCGCGGCCCTGCCAGAACTCCACGGACCGCGGGGCCACCCGGAAACCGCCCCAGTTCGGCGGCACCGGCACCTGCTCGCCCTCCGGATAGCGCGCGGCCAGCTCGGCGTACGCCCCGTCGATGTCGGCGCGCGTGGCGATCACCGAGGACTGGGCACTGGCCCACGCGCCGAGCTGCGAGCCGTGCGGGCGGGTGCGGAAGTACGCCGCCGTCTCGTCCCGCCCGGTACGCCGCGCGATCCCGGTCACGATGACCTGCCGGGCCATCGGGTGCCAGGGGAACAGCAGCGAGACGTACGGGTTCTCTCCCAGGTCACGCGCCTTGCGGGAGTCGTAGTTCGTGTAGAAGACGAAGCCCTGCTCGTCGAAGTGCTTCAGCAGCACCGTACGGGCGCTGGGCCGCCCCTCGGCGTCGGCCGTCGAGACGACCATGGCGTTCGGCTCGAACAGTCCGCCGTCCGTGGCGGCCTGTTTGAACCAGCGCGCGAACTGTTCGACAGGGGTGGCGGCCAGCTCGGTCTCGGAGAGCCCCTCGGCCCGGTACTGCTTGCGCATCGAGGCCAGATCGAAGGGGACGGCGTCGCGGTCGGTCACCCGGTCATCTTGCCGTATGGACGGTGTCCTTCGTCACTGAGTGGCACTGAGTGCCGCGAACCCTCCCCAACGATGGCACTCAGGGATATCGTTCTCGTGCTGTTCCGGTTGGGTGACCGCCGACCGAACGGGGCATCACAGGGGGAGACCGGCCAGGACCGCGAGTCGCGCACACGACCGTGGAGCCAGCGGACGGCAGCCCGCTTCGCAAGCTGACTGACACATGGTTCGTACGTCTCACCCCACATCAACACCATCTGTCACTTACATCACGAGGAGCCGCCTGATGTCCGACTTCGTACCCGGACTCGAAGGAGTCGTCGCGTTCGAGACGGAGATCGCCGAACCGGATAAGGAAGGCGGCGCACTCCGGTACCGGGGCGTCGACATCGAGGACCTCGTCGGCCACGTCTCCTTCGGCAACGTCTGGGGCCTGCTCGTCGACGGCGCCTTCAATCCCGGACTGCCGCCCGCCGAGCCGTTCCCGATCCCCGTGCACTCCGGCGACATCCGCGTCGACGTCCAGTCGGCCCTGGCCATGCTCGCCCCCGTCTGGGGCCTGAAACCCCTCCTGGACATCGACGCCGAAGAAGCCCGCGAGGACCTGGCACGAGCCGCCGTCATGGCCCTGTCCTACGTGGCCCAGTCGGCCCGCGGCCAGGGCCTGCCCATGGTCCCGCAGCGCGAGATCGACAAGGCCCACTCCGTCGTCGAACGCTTCATGATCCGCTGGCGCGGCGAACCGGACCCGAAGCACGTGGCGGCGGTCGACGCCTACTGGACCAGCGCCGCCGAGCACGGCATGAACGCGTCCACCTTCACCGCACGCGTGATCGCCTCGACCGGCGCGGACGTGGCGGCGGCGCTCTCCGGAGCCGTCGGCGCCATGTCCGGCCCGCTCCACGGCGGCGCCCCCTCCCGGGTCCTCGGCATGATCGAGGAGATCGAACGCACGGGCGACGCCGAGGCCTACGTGAAGAACGCGCTCGACAAGGGCGAACGCCTCATGGGCTTCGGCCACCGCGTCTACCGCGCCGAGGACCCCCGCGCCCGGGTCCTGCGCCGCACCGCCCGCGAACTCGGCGCCCCCCGCTTCGAGGTCGCCGAGGCCCTGGAGAAGGCGGCCCTGGCCGAGCTCCACGCCCGCCGCCCCGACCGCGTCCTCGCGACGAACGTCGAGTTCTGGGCGGCCATCGTCCTGGACTTCGCCGAGGTCCCGGCCCACATGTTCACGTCCATGTTCACCTGCGCCCGCACGGCCGGCTGGTCCGCCCACATCCTCGAACAGAAGCGCACCGGCCGCCTGGTCCGCCCCTCGGCCCGCTACACCGGCCCCGGCTCCCGCGACCCCCGCGAGATCGAGGGCTACGAGGACATCTCCCACTGATCCCATCCCCCGGGCGGCAGCGCGCGAAGCCCCCAGGCATCGCACGCTGCCGCCCGCACGGCCCTCACCCCGCGAGTCGGTCCAGCTCCTCCCCGAGAGCCTCCCGCATCCGGTCGTGCCGAGGCCCGAGCGCATACCGCTCCTCGCTCCACCACTCCCGCGGATAGAGCCACACCGGCAGCCGCACGAGGTCCTCCGACTCCCAGTTGTACCGCGGCCACACATGCGCGTGCAGAAACCCGTCGGCGTTCCCAAGAATCTCCAGATTGACCCGCCGGAACCCGGTCTCCACCCGCCGGCAGGCCCGCTCCACGGCCTCTCCCAGCCGGTCCATGTCGGCCAGGAACGCCAGCCGCCTGCTCCGCGGCAACTCGGACAACCGCTGGACATCGGGGTCGTCCGTCAGCAGCACCGAGTAACCGGGCAGGAACTGCACATCCCCGATCACCGCGAACCCGGCGTCCAGCCTCCGCACCACCGCAGGATTCTCACCCCGCAGGGCGCTGCCGATCCGGTCCTCGCGCCATTCGTCCGCCGCCATCGCCCCCCCTGGAAACGCAGACGACCCGCGAGCCTGGTCCTCCGGAGGAGGGCCGGCCGGACGTACCGGCGGCTCGCGGGTCGGGTGACTGCTGGAGATTGGGCCGGCTGCGCGTTTCGCTCACGCGCTGGTCCGGCACCGCACTGTGTGTGGTGTCGGGCCGCTAGCCCGCAGCCACCTCACGCGTCCGGTTCTCATACATCTGCCGAACCACCTCCCTTCTCGTGTACCTGGAACCTTAGGAAGCCGTTGGGCCTCGCATCAACCGTTTTTTTGAGATCGTGACTCCCCGACGCAGCGGCGGGCGATTCTCAGCGGTCCGGCTGCGAAACAGCGAGGTGTACGCGCGGCGGGGCAGCGGGGGCGGGGAGCGGGGTCCGGGACGTTGACGTGGGGATCGCTCCGTACAACGATTCTTTCAATGTTGTGGGAACTCGGTGTGCGCTGGGTCACCTTCCAGTTGAATGATTGCAAGTAGCGAACCGACGTGCGGTACGTGCGGACGCAGCCTGCAGGGGGTCCAGGTGAGTGCTTCCCGGCGTAGTGGGACCACCGACGAGCTGGGGCCCGACGAGCCCGAGCGGGACGGTGCGGCCTCGGACGGTTCGGCCTCGGACGGTTCGGATCTGCTCGCCGCCCTGCTGGACGGTATGGACGCGGCGCTGTGCGCCTTCGACGCCGACGGGGTCGTGACGCACTGGAACCGTGAGGCCGAGCGGATTCTGGGGTGGAGCGCGGACGAGGCCGTGGGGCGGCGCGGGCTGGCCGGGTGGGCGGTGCGCAGCGCGGACGCCGAGGAGGTGGAGAGCCGGCTGTTGTCGGCGATGCACGCCCCGGGGCGTCAGGTGCACGAGTTCGCGTTGCTGACCAAGGACGGCGGGCGGGTGCTCGTACGGACGCAGTCGGCGGTGGTGCTGGGGCCCGACGGGAAGCCGGCGGGGGTGTACTGCGCCTTCAGCGAGGTGCACGCGCAGATCGATCTGGAGCGGTCGATCGCGTTGAGCGAGGCGCTGTTCGAGGACGCCAGCTGGGGTGTCGTGCTCGTGGACGTCGACCTGCGGCCGGCCGTGGTGAACGCGCACGCGGCCAAGGCGCTGGGTACGGGGCGTACGTCGGTGCTGGGGCGGCCGCTCGGGGACCTGCTGGCGCAGGGCGTGGAGGAGCTGGAGAGCGCGTTGCAGCATGTGCTGGCGGAGGGTGCGCCGCCCGCGCCGGCCGAGGTGTGGGTGAGCGTGCGTACGCCGGAGGGTGAGCGTCGGCGGTGCTGGCGGAGCGGGTTCCTGCGGCTGGCGTCGCCGCTCGCGGAGGAGCCGGTGCCGCTGGGTGTGGGCTGGCTGTTCCAGGACGTGACGGAGTCCAAGCAGGTCGAGCAGGAGGCGTCGCTGCTGCGGTTCCGTACGCAGCAGCTGCACCGGGCGTCGCGGGCGGCCGCGGAGTGCGAGGATCCGGCGGAGGCGGTGACCGTGCACCTGGACTTCGCGCTGGCCGGGTTCGCGGACCACGCGTTGATCGACCGGGTGGCCGGGGGTGCGCTGACCGATGGGGAGGCGGAGGGGCCGGTGCGGTTGGTCCGGGTCGCCGCGACGCCGTCCGGTGCGCCGGGGCCGAGCAGGCTCGCGGGCCGGGCGGGTCTGCCTGTGCGGTATGCGGAGGGGCATCCGGCGTTGCAGTGCGTGGAGCGTGTCGGCGCGGTTCGGGCGAGTGCGGGCGCGATAACGGCTGAGGAGGCCCGGGGCTGGGCTCTGGCCCGGCAGTGGCCGCAGGACGCGGTGCACGCCCTGTGTGCGGTGTTGCGCAGCCGGGGCCGGACGCTGGGCGCGGTGACGTTCCTGAGGGGGGCGGGGCGCAGCGCCTTCGAGCGTTCCGACGCGATGTACGCGGAGGACGTGGCGGTACGGATCGCGGCGGCGCTGGATCTCGCGGGGCTGGCCGAGGAGGAGTGAGGGCCGGGCCGTAGCCGCCCCGGCCCGGAAGGGCTCAGTGCCGGTAGAAGATGCGGTCCGCGTATTGCCGCATCACGCGGTCGTTCCAGTCGTGGCCTCCGTCGACGTTGCCGGAGCGGAGCAGCGGGGGGTCGATGCCGCGGTCGGCGAGGGTGGCGGCCGTGGTGGCCATGACGGCCTGGAGGAGGGCCGAGGTGACGACGGTGGAGGCGGGGGCGAAGGGGGCCGGTACGTTGTCGAGGGTGAGTTCCGCGTCGCCGACCGCGATCTTGGTGTCGAGGACGAGGTCGCAGTGGTCCTTGAGGTAGGTCCCCGAGGTGTGCCGGGAGGTCGTCTCCGTGGCGTAGGCGACCGAGGTCACGCCGATGACCTTCACGCCGAGGGCGCGCGCGTGCAGGGCCATCTCCACGGGGAGCGCGTTGCGTCCCGAGAGGGAGATGATCAGCAGGGCGTCGCCGGCGCGGAGCGGGGAGCTGTCCAGGACGGCGCTCGCGAGGCCGTCGACGCGTTCCAGGGCGGAGCCGAGCGGGGCGGGCATGACGTCGACGCCGACGACGCCCGGCACGGCGAGCAGGTTCATGAGCGCGAGGCCGCCGGCGCGGTAGACGAGGTCCTGTGCGGCGAGGGAGGAGTGTCCGGCGCCGAAGGCGAAGAGGCGGCCCCCGTCGGTGACGGTGTCGGCGAGGAGCGTCCCGGCTGCCGCGATGCTGTCGGCCTCCTCGTCGCGGACCCGCTGGAGCAGGCCGATCGCGGCGTCGAGGAACTGGCCGGCCGGCGCGCGGTCGCTCATTCGGGGTCCCTTCGGGCAGGCCTCGGTGGGCTTGTGTCGCGCATCACGGTGCGGTCTGGACCATGGTGGTGTCAACACGGCCGTGAGGGGCCCGCGAGCGCGGTCGGTACCCCTCCGCGGGGCCGTGTAATCCCCTGCTTCCGCTCCGGCGGCACGGTTGTCGGTGGTATCCGGCAGAATTGGGTGCAGGGCCAGCGCACGCGCCGGTGAGCCGTCCAGCCTCCGGCAGAACTCATTCGAGGGGCACGTATGTCCGGACTGATCGACACCACGGAGATGTATCTCCGCACCATCCTCGAGCTGGAGGAAGAGGGTGTGGTCCCCATGCGCGCCCGTATCGCGGAGCGGCTCGACCAGAGCGGGCCGACGGTCAGCCAGACGGTGGCGCGGATGGAGCGCGACGGTCTGGTGTCCGTCGCCAGCGACCGGCATCTGGAGCTCACCGACGAGGGGCGTCGTCTCGCCACGCGCGTGATGCGCAAGCACCGGCTCGCCGAGTGTCTGCTCGTCGACGTGATCGGTCTGGAGTGGGAGCAGGTCCACGCGGAGGCGTGCCGCTGGGAGCACGTGATGAGCGAGGCCGTGGAGCGCCGTGTGCTGGAGCTGCTGCGGCATCCGACGGAGTCGCCGTACGGGAACCCGATCCCCGGTCTGGAGGAGCTCGGTGAGAAGGACGGCGCCGACCCGTTCCTGGACGAGGGCATGGTGTCGCTGGCCACGCTCGACCCGGGTACCGAGGGCAAGACGGTCGTGGTGCGCCGGATCGGCGAGCCGATCCAGACGGACGCGCAGTTGATGTACACGCTGCGCCGGGCGGGCGTGCAGCCCGGCTCGGTGGTGAGCGTGACGGAGTCGGCGGGCGGTGTGCTGGTGGGCAGTGGTGGCGAGGCGGCCGAGCTGGAGTCGGACACCGCCTCCCACGTGTTCGTCGCCAAGCCCTGAGCAGCCGGCGCGCCGGGGCTCCCACCGGTCGGGGCTCGGTGGCAACTCCCGTTGTGGTCGGTCGGGTTGGCGCTTTGGCGTGATCCTGTCGGATCGGTTGTCCAGTCCGTCGAATGGCAGCGCTCGTACGGTTACCGTGCGACGCTGTCGCGTGAGGCATATGACCTGAGGGCGCTTGGCCGCGGCTCGGCGGTGATGTCGCCCGGCCGGGGAGGGGGCGGGGATGATGTGCCGTGAAGACGTTGAGGGCCCCGGCGCCGTGTGGCGCCGGGGCCTGTCCTCCCCTGTGCTGACCCGGAGCCCCGAGCTCTCAGGGTCATTCCCCTCGGACCGGTTTCCCCGAGCGGTCCGCCTCCCGCTGAAGATCTCCCCTCGGCAGCGGCGATCAATCCCCGGGGACGGTCACTCGAACGAGGGGTGTTGTCCGCGAGAACGGCATCTTCGAATGCCCATTCGATAGTCTGCTGAGGGGTGGCACCACACCGTCACACCATCAGCTGCACCAGACAGGTACACCGGGTACACCACCAGTCACAGCAAAAGGCACAGCAGGCAGAACACGGTTCACAGGACCGACCGGCCCGTGAGGGCCGCGGTCCGCGCGAAGCTTGGGGGGTGCCAGGACATGGCGCGACGCATCGACGTGACCGGGACGGGCGGCGTACGCCTCGCGGCCTGGGAGTTCGGCGACCCGCCCAAGCCCGATCCGGCCCAGGACGCCCACGGGCCGCAGGGCACCCACGGGCCGCAGGGCACCCAAGGCCCGCAGGACGAGAACCGGCCCCAGGACGACCAGGACAGCCGGGGCGGCCGGGACGGCCGGGGCGGCCGAGGCGGCCGGGACCCGGACGACGGGCGAGCCGCACCGGCCAGGCCGCAGGCCACACCGTCCGCGTCGAACGGCTCCCCGGGCGTGCTGTTACTGCACGGCCTCATGGGCCGAGCATCACACTGGGCCTTCACCGCCCGCTGGCTCTCCGGCCGGTATCGCGCGGTCGCCCTCGACCAGCGCGGCCACGGCCGCAGCGACAAGCCCCCGCGGGCGTCCTTCACCCGCGACGCCTACGTCGACGACGCCGAGTCCGCTCTCGAACAGCTCGGCCTCGCCCCGGTCGTCCTCATCGGCCACGCCATGGGCGCGCTGACCGCCTGGCAGCTCGCCGCCAGGCGTCCCGACCTGGTCCGCGGCCTGATCATCTGCGATATGCGGGCCTCCGCGCTCGGTGCCGCGTCGCAGCGCGAGTGGGCCCAGTGGTTCGAGTCCTGGCCGCTGCCGTTCGCCACGCTCGCCGACGTCCGCAAGTGGTTCGGGGAGGACGACCCCTGGGTGGAGCGGCCCAACCCGGCCCGCGGCGAGTTCTACGCCGAGGTGATGGCCGAGTCCCCGGACGGCTGGCGCCCCGTCTTCGATCCGGACCAGATGCTCCGCTCCCGCGAGACCTGGGTGTACGACGCGCACTGGGAGGAACTGGCCCAGGTGCGCTGCCCGGCCCTGGTGGTGCGCGGCCTCGACGGCGAGCTGGGCCGCGCCGAGGCGCAGGAGATGGTCCGCGTCCTGCCCCGCGGCCAGTACGCGGAGGTCGCCGACGCCGGCCACCTGGTGCACTACGACCAGCCGGAGGCCTGGCGCGCGGCCATCCAGCCGTTCCTGGACGCCCTCGACACCGACTGACTCGGGGCAGCGGTCAGACCGACTGACTCCGGGCAGCGGTCGGGCGGTCAGCCCTTGCTGACCGCCCCCAGGATCTCCGGCAGCCGCCGGGCCGTCCGCGGAGCGGCCAGCCGCAGCCCCGCCGCCGTGAGCACCGCCCCGTACCCCGAGCCCACCGGAAACAGCAGCCACGTCCAGTCGTCGCCCCACGCGCTCACGTTCAGCCAGATCGTGAGCGCGATGACGGGTGCGCACAGCAGGGCGGCCGCGATCATTCCGCCGAAGATGGAGATCCAGGCGAGCCCGGTCTGCCCGGGGGCGACGTTCTTGTAGCCCTCCTGCGGGATGGAGTAGGGGAAGCGGGCGGACGTCCACGCCCCGGTCGCGAGCATCGCGCCGAGCAGCGCGAAGGACAGCCCCAGCGCCTCGGGCAGCCGCTCCCAGTCGCCGAGCATGGCGGTCGTCACCACGGTGACGAGCGTGGCGTACGGCAGGGTGATCAGCAGCAGGGCCAGCGCCCGGGCACGCAGCTCGGCGTAGGCGTCACGGGTCGAGGAGATCGTCATCGCGACCATCCAGAACGCGGACGTGTCCTGGCCGAACTGGTTGTACATCTGAATGCCGAGCATCCCGGCGGCGAAGCAGGCGAAGTACACCGACCCGGTGCCCTGCCAGGCGTTGAACACCGGCACGATCAGACCGATGGCCAGCGACGTCACCCACGCGGCCTTGGTCTTCGGGTCGCGCCACACGTACCGCAGGCTGCGCTCCATGACCGCGCCCGTGCGGCCGGAGGGCAGCAGCCGTGCGAGGCCGGTCGAGGACCGCTCGCGGACGGCCGTCCCGGCGGTGGGCAGGGTGGATCCGTCGGGGGAGGTCATCAGCCGGGTGAGATGCCGGGACCACACCGCGAGCAGCGCCGCCAGGGCGCCCGCGGTCAGCGCCAGCTGAGCGACGGCGAGTCCGTACGATCCCTCGCCCACCGCGTGCACGGCCCCGATGGCCGACGCGGGCGGCACCCACCGCAGCACGTCCGCCGCCGGGTCGAGCTGGCCGAGCCCCGAGGCGCCGAGCCGCTGCGCGCCGAAGTTGACGACCTGGGCGCCGATCGCGACGACGAGTCCGCTCAGCACCGCGAGGTCCCGGCCCTTGCGGCTGGTCAGCAGCCGTACGTTGGCGGCGGCGACGGTCCGCGCGAGGGCCACGCACACCAGCAGCGCCAGGACGACGGCGACGACCCCGACGGCGAACGCCGCCCCGCCCCTCGCCACCGCGACCACGGAACCGACCAGCAGACACAGCGTGAACAGCGGGCCGATCCCCACCAGCGAGGCCGTGAGCAGGGCCCCCACCAGCGGCCGGGGCCGCAGCGGCAGCATCACCAGCCGGGTCGGGTCGAGCGTCTCGTCACCGCTGGGGAAGAACAGCGGCATCACCGCCCACCCGAGCCCCAGCACCGCCACGGCCGGCACGACCACCGACTCGGCGTGCGCGTGCCCGCGCAGCGCGATCAGGCCGATCAACTGGAGCGCGGCGAACAGCAGGGCGGAGACGGCCGAGGCGATGTAGGCGGCCTTCCGTCCACCGGACTGCCGCAGTCCGCCGCGCAGCAGCGACAGCTTCAGCCGTACGAAGACGGGGGTGATCGCGGGGGCGCTCACCGCGATCCGCCGCCCAGCCAGTCGAGGTCGGACCCGGCGTCCCGGCTCTGCGCCCCGACGAGTTGGAGGAACGCCTGCTGCAACGAGGGCGCGTCCCCGCGGACCTCGGCGAGGGTGCCGGTGGCGCGGATCCGCCCGGCGGCCATGACGGCCACCCAGTCGCACAGCGACTCGACGAGCTCCATGACGTGGGAAGAGAACACGACCGTGGCGCCCGAGGCGGTGTACCGCTCCAGCACGCCCCGGATGGTCTGGGCGGAGACGGGGTCGACGCCTTCGAACGGCTCGTCCAGGAAGAGCACTTCGGGGTTGTGGAGGAGGGCGGCGGCGAGCCCGATCTTCTTGCGCATGCCGGTCGAGTAGTCGACGACGAGCTTGTGCTGGGCGCCGGCGAGATCGAGGACGTCCAGGAGCTGGGTGGCCCGCTTGTCGACCTCGGCACCGGGCAGCCCGCGCAACCGCCCGCTGTACGCCAGCAGTTCCCGCCCCGACAGCCGCTCGAACAGCCGCAGTCCTTCCGGCAGCACCCCGATCCGGGCCTTCACCTCGACGGGGTCCCGCCACACGTCGTGCCCGACCACCTCGACGGTCCCGTGATCGGGCCTGAGCAGCCCGGTCACCATCGACAAGGTGGTGGTCTTCCCGGCTCCGTTCGGCCCGACGAGCCCGATGAACTTGCCCGCCGGCAGCTCGAGATCGACCCCGGCGACAGCGACCTGCTCCCCGAACCGCTTCCAGAGCCCCTGCACCCGTACAGCACTGGATCCCACCGCGTCTCCCTCCGTCACCTTGCACCCTACGGTGGGACAACGCCCTTCCTTCAGGGGCGCGGGGAACTGCGCGAACAACCACCGACGGCCCGCAGCCGCCGCGCAACGGCAACCAGGCAGACGAAAAGGCGCCTACCTGTCCCGCCCGCACGCATAAGCCAACGGCGAGATCAACTCCTCCGCATCCGGCAACCACCGATTAGCGGGCGTAGGCCGGCACGCCCACTGCACAGCTCCCCGCGACCCGAACCGAGTAGGCGGCGCAGCCACGTACGCCCCCTCGCCCAGCACGGTCAGATCCAGCGACGCAAGCGACCACCCCAGCTTCCGCACCAGGTCGGGCACCTTCACGGACGCCCCCGGCAGCACGAAGAACTCCATCCGACGATCCGGAGTCAACGTCACCGGCCCCAGCGTCAGCTCCATCCGTTCCATCCGCGCGAGCGCCAGGAACCCCGCCGTCTCCGGCACGGAGATCGCGTCGAAGGTCCGCCCGGTCGGCAGCAGGATCGACGCCGTCGGCTGCTTCTGCCACATGCGCCGCGCGACGGTCGCACTGCCCGTCGCCTGTGTCGCCCAGTCCGGGCGCGCCGGGTGCGAGCCGGGGGCCGGACACGCGGCGTCACCGCAGGAGCAGTGCTGAGCGCCGTCGACGGCTTCCAGCCAGGTGCCGGGGAACACGTCCCAGTGGCGCTCCTCGGCGTAGCGAACAGCGGTCTCCAGCAGCGATTCCCCGCGCTGCTTCGGGATCTGAGCGGCTTCGGTGCCGGCGATCGTCTCTTCCACGATGAGCACAACTCTGGTCGTCACCAGGGGTTACGCCCGCCGACGTGCGCGGGGAGGAGCACCGCGCCCGCCCTCGGGGCGCATGGGTGCATGTGCGGGGGCGCGCAGGAGGATCCGTAGCCGCTGCTGGGTAGCCACGTGTGGGGCCGGCAACAGCCGTTACCCCGGCAAACCTCACATGCCTCGCATTTTCGCCTGGTCGGCGGGGCATTGATCTTCACGGCCGGATCTTTCAGCTGGGACGTGAGGGATTCGGCCGCGGAAGACACGTCAACTCGGTGCGTGGGCAGGCACCGCAGCCACACGGCGGATGAGCCGAAGGGGCGCGCCGTCCCGCAGGCGAACCGCGGAAAGCAGGGGGTACGCCATGGCCGCAAGGCCTCTTGTCGCTCGGCAGCCGAACGAACGGCTCCAGGCGCTCATCCAGGAAGCCGGGTGCTCCAACGCCGGCCTGGCCCGCCGGGTCAACATGTGCGGCGCCGAGCACGGCCTCGACCTGCGCTACGACAAGACGTCGGTGGCGCGCTGGCTGCGCGGGCAGCAGCCGCGGGGCCGGGCCCCGGCGATCATCGCCGAGGCGCTGGGCCGCAAGCTGGGCCGTACGGTCACGATCGACGAGATCGGCATGGCCAACGGCAAGAACCTGGCCTCGGGCGTGGGTCTGCAGTTCTCGCCGACGGTACTGGGGGCCATCGAGCAGGTCTGCGAGCTGTGGCGCAGCGACGTGGGGCGGCGGGACTTCCTGTCCGGCTCGTCGGTCGCCGCGTCCGCGCTGGTCGAGCCCAGCCGTGACTGGCTGATCTCCGCGCCCGACGGCCAGGTGTCACGGACGGCCGGGCCGCGGGTGGGGCAGTCGGACGTGCAGGCGGTGCAGGCCATGACGCAGGCGCTGGTGGATCTCGACCACCAGTACGGCAGCGGGCATGTGCGCCCCGTCGTCGTGCACTACCTCAACAGCGTCGTCTCCGGGCTGCTGGCGGGCTCGTACCGGGAGGCGGTGGGGCGGGACCTGTTCGCGGCGGTGGCCCGGCTGACGGAGCTCGCCGGGTACATGGCGGTGGACACCGGGCAGCCCGGTCTGGCCCAGCGCTACTACATCCAGGCGCTGCGGCTGGCCCAGGCGGCCGGGGACCGGGGTTACGGCGGGTACGTGCTGGCCGCCTCCATGAGCCATCTCGCCGCGCAGCTCGGGAACCCGCGCGAGATCGCCCAGTTGGCGCGGGCGGCGCAGGAGGGCGCGCGGGGGCGCGTGACGCCCCGGGCGGAGTGCATGTTCCTCGCGGCGGAGGCGCGCGGGCACGCGCTGATGGGCGACGCGCGCGCCGCCCAGGTCGCGGCCGGGCGAGCGGTGAGCGCCCTGGAGTCGGCCGACCCGGCCGCCGGGGACGACCCGGTGTGGATCGCGCACTTCGACGAGGCCTATCTCGCCGACGAGTTGGCCCACTGCCACCGGGACCTGGGGCAGGCCGAGGCCGCGGCGCGGTGCGCGCAGGAGTCGCTGGCCGGGCACCCCGAGTCGCGGGCCCGCCGCCGGGCCATCGGTTATGTGCTGTTGGCCACGGCGCAGGTGCAGCAGCGCGAGATCGAGGAGGCGTGCAGCACCGGCATGAAGGCCGTGGAACTGCTGGAAGGAGTGCGCTCCAACCGCGGCGCCGAGTACCTGGAGGACTTCCAGCAGCGGCTGGAGCCGTACCGGGACGAGGCCGTGGTCAGGGAGTTCGGGGCGCGGCTGGACCTCCAGGTCGCGGCATGAACACAGGGTCTGCGGATGCGTGAACATGCGGGAAACGGCCCCTCGGCGAGCAGGAGGTGACATGAACAGCGCGGCGTGACCCGGTTGTGTTACCGCGCTCACAGGGCCTGGGGCCGGGCCCTGTGCTGCGTGGCACGGGGCTCTGGGGACCCGGTAGCGTGACCCGACGATTCACAAGGTCCCCCATAAGTAGGAGTCCCGGTGACGCAGAGTGGACAGGGCGAGGAGCCCTCGGCGCGCCCCGCGCGCGAAGGCATCGTGCTGCCCTCCGACGGTGGCGAACCCCTGCTGCCGGGTATGACGGGCGGACCCGGTGACGCCCCGGCCGGCCGTCGGCCCGGCCCGCCCCCGACCGGCCAGCCCCCGGCCTCCGCCCCCGCCGGCGGCCAGACCTGGGGCGAGCCGTGGGGCCCCGACCAGCAGACCCCGCCCCCGTCGCAGGGCCAGAGCTGGCAGTCCCCGCCGCCGCAGCAGTGGACGGAGCCGCCGGCCTGGGGCGCCCAGCCCCCCGCCACCGGCTCGCTCCCGGGGGAGGGCACCCCGAACCCGTACACCGACCCGTACGGCGGCCCCACGGGCGACGCACAGCCGCCCGCCGCGGCCGACCCGTACGGCACCCCGGGCGCGGCACAACCGGCCACCGGCGCCGACCCGTACGGCCCTCCTGCCGCCGGGGGCGGTCTGCCTCCGGCGTCCGGTCAGTACGGCCCTGCCGCCGGGGACGGTTCACAGCCGCCGCAGGCTGACACGTACAACTCACCCTCCGGGGCAGGCCCGTTGCCCCCGCCCGCCGGCCAGTACGGCGCTCCCACCGAGGGTGGCCTGCCCGCGCCCTCCGGCCAGTACGGCCCCCCGACCGGGGGCGGTTCGCAGCCGCAGGCCGGGAACACGTACAACTCGCCCTCCGGGGGCGCCCCGTTGCCGCCGGCCGCGGACGCGTACGGCTCCGCGCCCGGGGACGGTCCGCAGCAGGGGGCCGGCGGCGGGTACGACTCCCCTCCCGGCGGAGGCCCGCTGCCGCCCGCCGCCGGGGACGCGGCGGCCACGCAGTATCTGCCGCCCGTCACCGCCGCACCCGCAGACGAGGGCGCGACGCAGTACATACCCCCGGTGGGCCCGGGCGCGCTGCCGCCCGAGACGCCCGCCGGACACGACCCGGAGGCGACCACGATCCTCGGCACCGGACCCCGGGCCGGTGCCGGGCCGCTGCCGCCCGCCTCGAACCCGGACGCCGAGGCGACGCAGTACATCGCGCCGGTGCCCGGTGCGGACCAGCAGCCGCCCGCCGGGTTCGAGAACCTCTTCCGCAGCGAGCAGGGCGCGGACGGCTCGGCCGGGGCCACCCAGCAGATGCCCCGCGTCGAGCAGCAGCCCCGGCAACAGTCTTCGTACGGTGCTCCGCAGCCCTCCTACACCCCGGCCGACGAGCCCGGCGGCGGTCGTGGCGGCCGGGGCGGCCGTACCGGCTCGCGCGTACCGGTCATCGCGGCCGTCGGTATCGGCATAGCCGTCCTCGGCGTCGGCGCGGGCGCGATGCTCGCCGGTGGCGGAGGCGGTGACGACGACGGTGGGGACAACAAGACCGTGGCCGCCTCGGCACCCGCCACGGAGGGGTCCGCCTCGCCGTCCGCCGACCCGGTCCGGGCGCAGGCGATCGAGCTGGACAAGCTGCTCGCCGACAGCGGTGACAGCCGCAGCACCGTGATCAACGCGGTGGGCGACGTCAGGCGCTGCGACAACCTCCCCCAGGCCGCCAAGAACCTGCGCGACGCGGCCAGGCAGCGCAACGAGCTGGTCACCCGGCTCGGCGGCATCACGGTCGACAAGCTGCCCGACCACGCCGCGCTGACGACGGCCCTCACCAAGGCGTGGCAGGCCTCGGCCTCGGCCGACAACCACTACGCCTCCTGGGCCGACCAGACCGCCGGCAAGAAGGGCTGCAAGAAGGGCCAGGCCCGGGCCACCGGCCAGACCCAGGCCGGAAACCGGGCCAGCGCCGCCGCGAGCACCGAGAAGACCAAGGCGGCCCAGCTGTGGAACTCGATCGCGAAGCGGTACGGCCTGACCGAGCGCCAGCCGACGCAGCTGTGACGTGCGCGGATCCGGCGGTGAACTGCTGAGCCGGGGAAGCTCAGTAGTTCACGTCGGCGTTCTGAAGGGTCCTGGTCGTGTCGACGAAGCCCTTGCGCGCCGACACCAGCCGCCCTTGCCGTACCACCTGGAGCGTCACGTTCGCGTTGACCAGGCGCGGGAAGCCGACGGAGGCGAGCTTGTCCTGGAACCGCCACCGCAGCGTCGGAGTCAGACCGCCCGTGCCGACCCTGAGGCCGTTGTCGAGGGCCTCCGTCACCGTGTCGGCGGTCACCTCACCGCTGCCGAGCGACTCGACGACCTTCCGGAACACGGTGTAGGCGATCCACGTGGTCTGCACCCCGGCGTCCGCCGGGTCGATCCGGTTGTCGTCGAAGGCCTCGTCCCGGATGACCTGCTTCATCCCGTCCCAGCGCGGGTCGCTCGCCACCGGGTACCAGCCGGTGATGTACGAGCCCTCGTACGGCCCCGACGCCCCGCCCGTCGCGTCGATCACCGTCTGGTCGACGCTGCCGAGCACGGCCGCCGTCCGGACGTCGGGATAGTCCTCGCGGGCCCGCCGGAAGGAGTCCATGAAGGTGCCGTTGCGGTCCCCGAGCGCGGGCACCACGCACCCCTCGTCCCCCGGGGTGGTGGTCGTCGCCCGCAGCGCCCGCGCGGCCTGGCCGTCGTACTCGGTGGCGTCCTCCGCCGCCCGCTGGTCCTTGGAGGCCTTGTGCCCGCCCGCCTTCAGGCCGGAGTCGAGCAGCGGGGGCAGCTGGTCGCCCGCGATGGTGTCGGGCCGGATCAGCGCGACGGGACCGCAGTCGGCGAGCGCGCGGCCGAGACCGGCGAGCAGCGTGGGCTGGCCGCCGTTGACGGGGTAGGACAGCGGGCTGGTGAACTCGGCGTTGGTGACCCCGTAACCGCCGATGTACGGGATGCCCGCGCCCTCCAGGGACGGGAAGAAGGAGTCGGCGTACTGGCTGTAGGATCCTACGACCGCGACGGCGTTCTCCTTGGCGGCCTGCCGGGCGCACTTCGCGGCACCCACGCTGTCGTTGTGGTCGTTGCAGGTCAGCACGTTGAGCTTGCGGCCGTTGATCCCGCCCTTGGCGTTGACCCAGCGGGCGTAGGCGCGGGCGAAGGCGGGCATGCCGGGCTTGTTGGTCGCCTTGGTGTCCTGGGGAGCCCAGGTCATGACGGTGATCGGGTCGTCCCCGACTCCCCCCGTGGTGCCGGGGACGACCCCGCAGCCGGCGAGGAGCGACGCACACGCGACCGCCGCGCCCGCGCAGAGGACGCCGTGTCTGGCGTGACGGGTGAGGAGGCCGGGGAGGAATGTGCTGCGGGTGCGTCGCCTGCCGGTCATGGTTCCGCACGATTCCGCCACATGACTAACCCGTGAGTGATCTCGGGTCAACAATTGGTGACGAGCAGGTGAATTGCGGGGGCAGGAGTGACCGATGTGGAGGGGAACGTACGATCGATGACCGTGCAAGCTTCGGAGAACTCTTCCCGTCGTGGCCGTCGCTCATCCACCATGGGCGGCATGCCTGTCAACGACATGCCGTGGTGGCGCTGGCGCAGCAACGTGCGCTCGGCGCTGCACATGCTTTCCGATCCCGTCTTCCAGCGGGACGTCTGGCTGGCCGGCGTGGACGGCTACGGCGACGTGACCGACGCGGTGTACCGCCTGGTCGAGGACACCTGGCTGGACCACTGGTCCGCCGAGAAGTACGTCGGCACGATCTTCCGTGACTCGCAGGAGGCGGCCCTCGTCGACACCGCCGTGCTGCGGGTGCTGCGGATCATGCACCAGGTCGGGCCGGACGCGCCCGTCGCGGCGTACCTCGAACACCAGGCGTGGCCGGAGGCGGTCCGGGCGGCCCGGGACGCACACGCGCGGCTCGCCGCGAGCGACGGCGAGGAGCCGGACACTCCGCCGCGCAGCCTGGAGGTTCTGCGGATCATGACGAGGTCCGCCTAGCAGGACGAGGTCCGCCTGGCGGGACGAGGTCCGCCTGGCGGGACGATTGCCGGCGGCGTGGCTGCTTGTGGGACCCTGTCCTGCATGAACGAGCAGTCCACCAGCGCCGCCGCACCGGCCGATCAGTACGTCCTCACCCTTTCCTGCCCGGACCGCAAGGGCATCGTGCACGCCGTGTCGAGCTACCTGTTCATGACCGGCTGCAACATCGAGGACAGCCAGCAGTTCGGCGACCACGACACGGGACTGTTCTTCATGCGCGTCCACTTCTCGGCGGACGCTCCGGTGAGCCTGGACAAGCTGCGGGCCAGCTTCGCGGCGATCGGTGACTCCTTCCAGATGGAGTGGCAGATCAACCGGGCCGACCAGAAGATGCGCATCCTGCTGATGGTCAGCAAGTTCGGGCACTGCCTGAACGACCTGCTGTTCCGGGCGCAGACCGGGGCGTTGCCGGTGGAGATCGCCGGAGTGGTGTCCAACCACACGGACTTCGCGGAGCTGGTGGGCTCTTACAACATCCCCTTCCACCACATTCCGGTGACGAAGGACACGAAGCCGGAGGCGGAGGGACGGCTGCTCGACCTCGTGCGTGAGGAGGGTGTCGAGCTGGTCGTGCTCGCCCGGTACATGCAGGTGCTGTCGGACGATCTGTGCAAGCAGCTGAGCGGCCGGATCATCAACATCCACCACTCGTTCCTGCCGAGCTTCAAGGGGGCCAAGCCGTATCACCAGGCTCACGCCCGGGGTGTGAAGCTGATCGGTGCGACCGCTCATTACGTGACGGCTGATCTTGATGAAGGGCCGATCATCGAGCAGGAGGTCGAGCGGGTCGGGCATGACGTGACGCCGGAAGGGCTTGTCGCGATCGGGCGCGATGTGGAGTGCCAGGCGTTGGCTCGGGGTGTGAAGTGGCATGCCGAGCGGAGGATTCTGCTCAATGGGCGGCGGACTGTGATTTTCGCCTAGGAGCTCGGGGCGTCCTGCTTTGTGGGCGGGTGCGGCTGGTTTGTGGTTGATCGCGCCCACGCGGCGGAGCCGCATATCGAGGCAGCCCCGCGCCCCTGGGGAGCTTCCCCTCAGTCGAGTTCTACATCCTGCTCAGTGAAGCGGCTGCGAAGAGGACGTCCTTGATCGCGTCCCGGTCTCCGACCTGACCTGCCGCCGCCTCCTGCGGGGGTACGTGGCCCGCTGCCAGGCGGCAGAACTCGACTCCGTCCAGGGCGATGTGGGCCACCTCGTGGTCGGCCGAGCCCTTGGCCGCGGGGGAGTCCAGCGGGATCAGCCACTCGCCGCCGCCCGAGCCCTCGATCTCCAGCCGAAGGCTGCGGCCGGGTTCGCCGGCCGCGACCAGGTGACGGTGGTGGGCGGGAGCGGCCAGACCGGTGCGGCGGCGATGGGCGAGGGCGGTCGGGAGCATACGGGCCGCCAGGTCGATCATGCGGTGCAGATGGCGGGGCGAGGGCGGGTCGTAGGGGTAGTCCACCGCGTCCGCGATGTCCTCCGCGTGCACCCAGCACTCGAAGGCCCGGTCGAGCATCGCGTCGTGCAGGGGCAGCTCGAAGTCGCCGTACGGCACGGGCAGCCTGCCGAGGCCGCCGCCCGTGAAGGACACCGTGCGGACGAGGTGGTGGCTCTGATCCCGCCAGGGCGCCCGCATCGCACGGGTCGGCGGGAAGTGGGAGGCGCGCCAGTACGCCTCGGTGCGGGCGGCCGGGGTCGGCTGCGGGGGCGTGACGTCGCCCATCGGGTCGTCCAGGCCGAGCGCGACCGCCACGAGCCCGTCGACGCTGAGCAGATGCGCGATGACCCCGGCGACGGTGGTGCGGCGGCTGGTCGCCTCGTCGCCCCGGAACCAGCGCAGCCGTACCGGCGCGTGCCACTCGGCGTCGCCGAAGTCCTGGAGCAGGGCGTCCAGACGTGCCGTCTCGGCGTCGTACGCGGCGGCCCAGTCCGGTACCGGGATGCGCGGCGGGCGCCGGTCCAGGCAGGACTCCAGCACGCGGGTGCGCAGTCCCGGGTCCAGGTCGAGGCTCTCGGGGCGTTGCAGCAGTCCGACCGCCTCGCGCAGCCGCCGTGCCTCGTCGGCGCACGCGCCGCACTCGCCGAGGTGCTGCTCGACGGCCGTGGCCTCCTCGGCCGAGCAGGCGGCCAGCGCCCAGGCGCCGAGCAGGGATTTCAGCACGGGGTGCTCCAGCACGGGCGGTGGCCCGGCGGCTCCGAGGTCCGCCGGTGCGGGCAGCGGCAGCCCGCTGTCCTCGACGGAGGCCCGGGGCATGGGGATCCGGAGCGGATCCCCGGCCTGCTGCCCGGACTCGTCCGGAACGTCGTTCTCGTCCTCCTCGAACCGGTCCGGGCCGTTCACGCCGCACCTCCGAATCCGGGCGGTGCGCCCGGTGCCTCGGTGTCGTGGGCCGTGGACAGCAGTTGCAGGCCGAGTCGGAGGCGGCGGCGGGCCTCGTCCTCGGTGATGCCGAGGTCCGTGGCGGTCTGGCGGTAGTCGCGGCGCTGGAAGTAGGCCCGTTCCAGGGCCGAGCGCAGCGGGACCGGCATGGACTGGACGATGTAGTCGGCCCGGGCGGCGACCGAGGCGCGGCGCACCCGGTGCTCCAGTTCCTCCGTGGTGCCGGAGCCTTCGAGGGCGAGGGCCTCGGTCTCGGTGGCGCGCAGGCGCTGGACGGCCAGGTGGTGGGTCAGGGTGGCGACCCAGGTGCGCAGCGGTCCCTGTCTGGGGTCGTAGGAGTCCGGGTGCTCCCAGACGTGGGCGAAGACCTCGCGCGTGATGCCGTCGGCGGCGCGTTCGTCGCCGAGCACGCGGTGGGCGAGTCCGTGCACGAGGGAGGCGAAGCGGTCGTAGAGCTCACCGAGGGCGGCCGCCTCCCCGCGGGCCAGTCGCTGCTGCATCTTGCGGTCCCAGCGGGGCGGTCCCTCTTTTTGCGCCATGCGGCCCCCTCGCCCCCTCCTCGTGTCCCGCGCCCGTGCCGAGTCCAGCCTGTGTCCGACGTCTCCCCGAATGTAGTCGGCACGTCCCGTGGCGCACGCCCCTTTGTGGCAATGTGCGCCCCCCGACCGGCCGCAGGTGGTAGAGGGCCACCGGCGCTCACATGCGGAGCCGTCGGAGTCGCGCCTACCCATCCGGCCTCCGATCAGGCGTGTCCGAAGAGGATCGAACAGGATCGAAGCCGACCAAAACAAGCCTGTTTTCAAAGGCATCCGTTTTCCGGGCCGTGTTTCAGGGAAACGCCCGCTGGGCAGCCGCGCTGCAAGGAAGCGTAGGGACTGCTTCCGTTTTGGCGAGCGAAGGGCGTGGTGGTGACCTTCAATGTGACCGGCGGCGAGCAGGGCGAGTGGGCCGTGCTCCAGGTGTCGGGCGAGCTGGATCTGGTGACGTCGCCGGTGCTGCGTCAGCGGGTGCACGACGTGGTGGCCGAAGGGCACCACTGTCTCGTCCTGGATCTGTCCGAGGTGTTCTTCTGCGATTCCAGTGGCGTCGGCGTGCTCATCGCCGCCCGTCGTCTGATCCGCTCCTGCCAGGGACGGCTGCGGCTGGTGCTGCCCGCCCGGGGCGCGGCCGACGGATCCCATGTGAACCGGGTCCTCGGCGCGCTGGGCGTGCGCAGGCTCTTCGACGTGTACGGCGATGTGGACCAGGCCCTGGGTGACGAGGGCGAACCTCTGTCCGCGTGACGGGGCGATCACGCACGGTGGGGCGAGTGTTGCTGTTCTGACACGCGGTTGTCCTGGAATTCCCCCGGTCTTGGCACAAGTGACGTTTTCCCGCGCCCGAACGGCCCCCTCCGTCGTACGCTCCGAGCGAGACGCACCCCACCTGACGTAAGGCGGCCCGAAAGAGACATGGTCAGCAGCGAGTACGAGCGCAGGATCGCCGCCCGGTTCGCCACCTTCGACCAGGACGGCAACGGCTACATCGACCGCGAGGACTTCATGGGGGCGGCCAAGGCGCTGCTCTCGGAGTTCGCCGTCGCGGCCCGGTCCGACAAGGGACAGGCGCTGTACGGCGGCGCGGAGGCGTTCTGGCAGGGCATGGCGGGCATAGCGGACCGCGACGGCGACCAGCGCATCACGCGCGAGGAGTTCGTCCACGGAGCGGTCAAGCGCCTGCGCGACAACCCCGACCGGTTCGCCGAGATCGCCCGGCCCTTCCTGCACGCGGCCCTCGATGTCGCCGACACCGACGGTGACGGCGCGGCGACGGTCGAGGAGGCCGCCCGCGTACTGAAGTGCCTCGGCGTCCCCGAGGACGTCGCCGGAACGGCCGCCGGCGCGCTCGACGCGGACGACGACGGCAAGGTCGGCGAGACCGAGGTCGTCCCGGCCTTCGCCCGCTACTTCACCGTGCCCGAGTAGCGCTCGCGCAGCTTGTACTTCAGCACCTTCCGCAGGGTCTCGCCCCGCGGAAGGGCGTCCACCACCTCGAGCCGCTCGGGCAGCTTGTGCACCGACAGTCCCTCGGCGCGCAGGTAGGCCGTCAGGGCCGGGAGCGTCAAGGCCCCGGCCCCCGGTGGCTGTTCCACCACCGCGCAGACCAGCTCCCCGCGCGTCGCGTCCGGCAGGCCGATCACCGCCACGTCCGCGACCGCCGGATGCCGGTGCAGCAGGTCCTCGATCTCCTGGGCCGAGATGTTCTCTCCCTTGCGGATGATCACGTCCTTCAGCCGGCCGGTGAGGACCAGATGCCCGGTCTCCGTGAGGCGCCCGAGATCGCCGGTGCGCAGGAACCCGTCCTCGTCGAAGGCCTGCGCCGTCTGCCCCGGATCCAGATACCCCCGGCACACCGCCTCCCCGCGCAGCCGCACCTCCCCGTCCACGATCCGTATCTCCATCCCCTCCGGCGGCCGTCCCTCGGTCGTCGCCAGCAGCTCGGGGTCGTCGTCCGGCGCCCCCATGGTGATCATCGGCACCTCGGTCATGCCGTACCCGTGGGTGAGCCGCACGCCCATCTCGCGCACGACGGCGTGGTACAGCTCCGGCGGCTTGGGCGCCCCGCCGCCCGCCAGCAGCCGCAGTGAGGGAATGAGCGGCGTCCCCGGCTGCTTGCGCTGCTCCGCCAGGAACATCGAGTAGAACGCCGTCGACCCGCCCGCCATCGTCACCCCGTGTCCCCGGTACGCCGCCAGCGCGTCCGGCAGTGCGAACTGCTCGAACAGCACCGCCGGGAAGCCGTACAGCAGCAGCATCACCGTGTAGTCGGGCCCGCCGATGTGCGCGTACGGGAAGGCGATCGAGCCCACGTCGTCCGCCGAGGGCCGCAGGGCGTGCGCGAGGCAGGAGCCGCCCGCGAGCAGGGAACGGTCCGTGTGCAGGACGCCCTTGGGGTCGGAGGTCGTGCCGGACGTCCAGTAGATCCAGCGGACCGCGGTGCCGTCCAAGGGCGGGGGAGGCAGTACGGACGGATCTCCGTCCGGCAGGTCGTCGTAGGCCTCGAAGACGCCCCTCGCGCCCAGCCGCCGGGCCATCTGCGTGTGGTCGAAGCCGCGCCACTCGCCCGGCACCGCGAAGAACTCCGCCTTCGACTCGCGCAGCGCGAAGCCGACCTCCCGCTCCCGGTAAAAGGGGATCACCGGGGTCTGCACCGCGCCGAGGCGGGCCAGCGCGAAGGACAGCACGGCCGTCTCGACGCGGGTGGGCAGCTGCCAGGCGACCACCGTGCCGGGGCGTACCCCCATGCCGTACAGCCCGGCCGCGACCCGTTCGGCTCGGGCGTGCAGGGCTCCGAAGGTCAGCGTCCGGTCGTCCTGGAGGAAGAGCGGGCGGCCGGGGGTGAGGGCGGCGCGGCGGGTGACGAGCTCCCACAGGGTGCGGGACGAACTCAGGGCGTGCGGGGTCTCGTTCACGGCTGCCCCCTGCTGCTCGACTGCGCTTCTTGGCTGACGGGTCGTCAGGTGGGATGCTATCTGACGAGCCATCAGATAAGTACCGTCCGGCGGAGGGGACCCATGGCGACCGAACTGCCCCGCATCATCAGCGTCGACGACCACGTGATCGAGCCGGCCCACCTGTTCGACACCTGGCTGCCGGCCAGGTACCGGGAGCGCGGTCCCCGGCCGCTGACCGCCGGCATCGGTGAACTCGCCTACGTCGGCGGCAAGTACCGGATCACGATGGACCCGGACGGCCCGCCCACCGACTGGTGGGTCTACGAGGACCTGAAGTTCCCGTACAAACGCAACATCGCCGCCGTCGGCTTCGACCGGGACGAGATGACCCTGGAGGGCATCACCCGCGAGGAGATGCGCCCCGGCTGCTGGGACCCCGAGGAGCGCCTGAAGGACATGGACCTCAACCATGTCGAGGCCAGCCTCTGCTTCCCGAGCTTCCCCCGCTTCTGCGGCCAGACCTTCGCCGAGGCGCACGACAAGGAGGTCGCCCTGGCCTGCGTGCGCGCCTACAACGACTGGATGGTCGAGGAGTGGTGCGGGGACAGCGGCGGACGGCTCATCCCGCTCTGCCTCATCCCGCTGTGGGACGTCGAGCTGGCGGTCGCGGAGATCCGCCGCAACGCCGCGCGCGGGGTGAAGGCGGTGACCTTCTCCGAGATCCCCACCCACCTCGGGCTGCCGTCCATCCACTCCGGCTACTGGGACCCGTTCTTCGCGGTCTGCCAGGAGACCGGGACGGTCGTCAACATGCACATCGGGTCCTCGTCCCAGATGCCCGCCGCGTCCCCGGACGCCCCGCCCGCCGTCCAGGCCTCGCTCAGCTTCAACAACGCGATGGCCTCGATGATGGACTTCCTCTTCAGCGGGGTCCTGGTGACGTACCCCCGCCTCAAACTGGCCTACTCCGAGGGCCAGATGGGCTGGGTGCCGTACGCCCTGGAGCGCGCCGACGACGTGTGGGAGGAACACCGCGCCTGGGGCGGGGTGCGGGACACGATCCCCGAGCCGCCGTCCACGTACTACTACCGGCAGATCTTCTGCTGCTTCTTCCGCGACAAGCACGGAGTGGCGTCGATCGACGTGGTCGGCCGCGACAACGCCACCTTCGAGACCGACTACCCCCACGTCGACTCGACCTTCCCGCACACCAAGGAGGTCGCCCTCGACCACGTCAAGGGCCTCGACGACGAGACGGTCTACAAGCTGATGCGCGGCAACGCCATCCGCATGCTCGACCTGGACCTCGACCGCTGAGGACGGCTGATGGACCTGTCGTACACGCCCGAGGAGGAGGAGTTCCGGGCCCGGCTGCGGGAGTGGCTCGCGCGGACCCTCCCGGCCCTCCCGCCCAAACCGTCCCCCGCCGACTGGCCGGGGCGGCGGGCGTACGACCTCGGCTGGCAGCGCAGGCTGTACGACGCCGGATACGGCGACGTCCACTGGGACGCCTCCCCGACCACCCGGCTGATCTTCCTGGAGGAGACCGAGAAGGCCGGCGCGCCCTACGTCGGCGCCAACTTCGTGGGGCTGCTGCACGCCGGGCCGACCATCGCCGCCGAGGGCACGGACGCCCAGCGGGCCCGCTGGCTGCCCCCGATCCTGCGCGGCGAGGAGGTCTGGTGCCAGGGCTTCAGCGAACCGGACGCCGGGTCCGACCTCGCGGCCCTGCGCACCCGCGCCCGGCGCGAGGGCGACGACTACGTGGTGACCGGTGCCAAGATCTGGACGTCCCACGCGGAAGTCGCCGACTGGTGCGAACTGTTGGTGCGCACGGACCCCGCGGCGCCCAGGCACCGGGGCATCACCTGGCTGGCCATGCCCATGGACGCACCGGGCATCACCGTACGGCCGCTGCGCACGCTCGCCGGGTCGGCCGAGTTCGCCGAGGTGTTCCTCGACGAGGTCCGGGTGCCGGTGGCGAACCGGGTCGGCGACGAGAACGACGGCTGGCGCGTGACCATGGTGACCCTGTCCTTCGAACGCGGCACGGCCTTCGCCGGTGAGGTCGTCGCCTGCCGGCGGGTCCTGGGCGAACTGGCCGTCGAGGCCCGCAAGAACGCCCGCTGGGACGACCCGGCACTCCGGCGCCGGCTCGGCAGGCTCAACGCCGAGTTCCGGGCCCTGTGGCGGCTGACGCAGTGGAACGTGAGCGCGGCGGAGGCGTCGGGCGGTGTGCCGGGCGTCGGCGGCTCGGTCTTCAAACTGCGGTACTCGCAGGCCCGTCAGGAGCTCTACGACGCCGCTGCCGACGTCCTGGGCCCCGACTGCCTCGACCTGGACCGCCCCTGGACCCTCGACCGCCTGTCCTCCCTCTCGTACACCATCGCGGCCGGCACCTCGCAGATCCAGCACAGCATCATCGCCGAGCGGATCCTCGGCCTGCCGAAGGGACGATGACCGTGCGGTTCCGGCTCGACGACGACCAGCGGGCGCTGCGGGAGGGGATGCGGCGGCTGCTTCAGCGGCGCTTCGACGGGGCGGCGCTGCGGGCGGCCGCGGACGGGCCCCAGCGGCTCGACCGGGCGCTGTGGCGGGCGCTCGGGGAGGCCGGGTTCTTCGCGTCGCGCCTGCCGGAGGCGGCGGGCGGGGTCGGACTCGGGCTGCCGGAGGCCGCGTTGCTGTTCGAGGAGGCGGGGCGGGCGCTGCTGCCCGGGCCGCTGGTCGCCACCCATCTCGCGGCCGGTGCGGTGCCGGGAGCCGCCACCGGGGAGAGGGTCGTGGCGGCCGTGGACGGCGGGCTCGTGGAGTGGCTGGAGCAGGCGGACGTCGTACGCGGCGACGCCGCCGGCGCCGTACCGCTGCGTTCCCTCGACCCGCTGACCCCCCTGCACCGCGTGCCCGGCGGCCCGGCGGCGTCCCCGGATCCCGTCGCCGTCCTCCTCACCGCGGCCGAGCAGCTCGGCACGGCCGGCCGGGTCTGCGAACTGGCGGCGCAACACGCCCGGGCGCGCGAACAGTTCGGAAGACCCATCGGGGCCTTCCAGGCGGTGGCACACCTGTGCGCGGGGATGCTGGTCCGGACGGAGACGGCCCGCGCGGCGGTGTACGCGGCCGCCGTCACGGCCGACCCCGTCGACATCGCCGCCGCCCGTCTGCTCGCCGCCGAGGCCGCCGTGCGCGGCGCCCGCGACTGCCTCCAGGTGCACGGCGGCATGGGCTTCACCTGGGAGTCCGAGGTCCATCTGCATCTGAAACGCGCATGGGTTCGAACCCAACGTACGGGCGGAGTCACGGAGAGTGAGGAGCTGCTCGCGGCCGAACTGTCCGCCGGAGGGGTCTGACAGGCCGTCTGGCTGCGGCGCAGGCGAACCCGCCGATGAGGATGTCGCGGATCGTGGCATGGCGGGGTTACGGAGAGTTGATACAGGGTCGTGTCCTCCGTGTGACTCGTCACGGCCCGGAGTCGGCCGCCCCCTCGGGTACCTTGTGTGGGATGCGAGTGGTCCTGAACACGCTCCGTACCGCAGTCGCCCCCGGGGTGCCTGCGGATCCCGCGATGCGAGCCGCTGCTCGTCCGGCGGTGCGGCCTGGTGTCGGCGCCTGTTCGACTCCCCGCCGCGAGCGTCGCACAGTATGCCGCACGGGTACTCCTTCGCGCTGGAATATGCCCGAAGCGCTTGTTGGCGTGACTGTACGTCAACCATGCTGTCCCACAAGGGATTCACGTTCCGTGATCCTCGTCCCGGCCGTTGTTCTGGCCATGCAGAAAATGGCTACGATCGTGGCCTTCGTGAGGCGCGAGCCTAAGTGTCCGCCGGTTCGGATGGTGTGAGCGGTGCAGGTGCTTCAAGTGCAGCTGGAGATCCGGCCCGACCCCGCTGAGGTGGGACGGGCCCGGCGGTGGGCCCGCTCGCGCCTGGCCGGGTCGGGGATACAGGCCGACGAGCCGCTCGCCGAGACGCTGATCCTGCTGGTCTCCGAACTCGTCACCAACGCCGTGGTGCACACCGGCCGGCCCGCCGTGCTGCGGCTGTCCCTGCCGCCGGCGGTGACGGAGGAGGTCACCGTCCGTCTCGAGGTCGCCGACCGCAGCGGCCGGGCGCCCGTGCCCCGCTGCGCGGACGACGACGCGACCGGCGGCCGGGGCCTCGCCCTCGTCGACGGCCTCGCGGACCGCTGGGGCTGGAGCGTCGAGGCCACCGGCAAGCGCATCTGGTGCGAACTGGACCGGTGTACGAAGTCCCGCGAGGGTGCGGCGTCGTGCGGGGGTGGCGCGGTGGCGTACGGCGGCGGGGCCGCTTTCGAGGGGCTGGCGTTCGAGGCCGTGTAGGGCGGCGAGCACGGCGTGCGGGGCACATGCCACGCGGGGTTGCGGCGGGGCCGGGGCATGGATGCACGGCAGGGGGGCCGTTCTGGTCATGGCGTGATGCGATGCGCCGGGATGTGCTCCCGTGCGCACCGGCGGCAAATGCCGCACAAGGCGACAAACCGCCGAACGGGTGTTGACGCCTCGTGACCATGTGCTCACGCTTGTGTTCAGCGATTCGCCGTGAGGGGACGGCGAGGACCTCACCGGACGGAGGCCCTCGGCGAGTGTGAGTCGTGACTCGGCGTCGGCTCCCTCAGGGGAAGGGGAGCCGGGGCGGGAGCGCCGGAGTCGGGTGGCGGCGCGCGCGGTCGTGCTCGGGGCGAGCAGCGCGGTGCCGCCATCCAGCTTCAGCGAGCCGGGGTGACGGGTGGGCCCGGCGGGGCCTACAGGACGGCGACCGGGGCCACCGGAGCCCCGGTCGCCCCCGTGAACGGCTCGGGCGTCGCCGCCAGCAGGAAGGCATAGCGGCCCGCTTCTCCACAGGCTGTGGACAACTCTTCGAGATTCCAGTTCTGGCCCTGTGGCATCCCCATCTCCACGAGATGCAGGGCGTGCACCGGCAACCACAGGCCCTCCACCTCGGGCGGGAACACCTCGAAGGTGAGGGTGTCGTTGGCGACGGCTGCGACGTCCCGCGCGTGGAACCACTCCGGCGTCCGGATCGACAGCCCCGGCGACGGGTAGGCGTAGGCGTGCCGGTCCCCGGCGAGACAGAACTGGACCTGGCCGGTCCGTACGAGCACTACGTCACCGGCCCGTACCCGCGTACCGGCGAGCTCCTCGGCGGCGTCCAGGTCCTCGGGCGTGACGGCGTACCCGCCGTCGAGCCGGTCCGTGCCCCGGGCGCGTGCGACGTCGAGCAGCACGCCCCGCGACACGAGTCGCCGGACCCCGTCGATACCGCTGAACTCGGCGCCGCCGTGCGGGGTGACGGTGTCTGCGGGGCGGCCGTTGTAGATCCGGCCCGAGTGGGAGACGTGCGGCAGCGCGTCCCAGTGGGTGGCCGCCTGGAGCCCCATGGTCACGACGTCGTCGCTGCACGCGACCGTGCCCGGGCCGAAGAGCTCCTGGTTGATCTGCACCATGACGTGCAGCGGGTCGATCCGCCCCGGGATCATCCCCGTCTGCACGCCGTCGCGCCGCAGCGGGAGCGCGAGTGGGATCCTCCGGCCGGTGCGGACCGTCGCCGCGGCCTCCCGTACGGCCTCGTCGGTGATCAGGTTCAGCGTGCCGAGCTCGTCGTCTGCGCCCCAACGGCCCCAGTTGTTCACGCGCTTGGCGATGTCGTGGAACGCGTCCGGCAGCGACATGAGTCCTCCCCGGGGCTTGTCTTCCGGTATCTGACGGGTCGTAGAATTCGGACGTCTGCGAAATCTAACGGTCCGTCAGAAACCGTGGGACGGGAAGGGGCCGGGCGTGGGGAACTTCTTGGCGGGCAAGGTCGTCGCCGTCACCGGCGCGGGGCGGGGCATCGGCCGGGCGGTCGCGCTCGCGGCGGCGGCAGAGGGGGCGAAGGTCGTCGTCAACGACTACGGCGTGGCGGTCGACGGGGCCTCGCCGACGAGTGAGGTCGCCGAGGCGGTGGCCAAGGAGATCGAGGCGGCGGGCGGGCACGCGGTGGCGGTCGCCGACGACATCTCCACCATGGCGGGCGGGCAGCGGGTCGTCGACGTGGCGCTGTCGTCGTACGGACGGCTCGACGGAGTGGTCTGCGTGGCCGGGATCCTGCGCGAGCGGATGCTGTTCAACATGACCGAGGAGGAGTGGGATCCGGTCGTCGCGACGCATCTGAAGGGCACGTTCACGGTGTTCCGGGCGGCCTCGGCGGTGATGCGGAAGCAGCGGGCGGGGACGCTGATCGGGTTCACCAGCGGCAACCACCAGGGGTCGGTCTCCCAGGCCAACTACAGCGCCGCGAAGGGCGGGGTCATCTCCCTGGTGCGCAGTGCGGCGCTGGGGCTGCACAAGTACGGGGTGACCGCGAACGCGGTGGCGCCGGTCGCCCGGACCCGGATGTCGGCGGGGGTGCCGGTGGAACTTGCGGAGATCGGGGAGCCGGAGGATGTCGCCGCGCTGGTGGTGTACCTGCTGTCGGGGGAGGCCGCCCGGCAGGGGATCACCGGGCAGGTGTACACGGTCGCCGGGGCGAAGATCGCGGTGTGGGCGCAGCCGAGGGAGTTGCGGGCCGCGTATGCCGCCGGGGGGTGGACCGTGGAGCGGATCGCGGAGTTTCTGCCCGGGTCGGTGGGGGTGGATGTGATGCCGATGCTGGAGCGGGTGGGGGAGATGGAGAGGGCGGCGGGGGAGGGGCGGAGGCCTAACGCCCAGTAGCTCGGGGGTGCGTGTTGTTCGGCGGGTGCGGGTTGTGTGTGGTGGTTCGCGCAGTTCCCCGCGCCCCTTCGGGGTGTTGATCTGCGGGCAGGCGTGTCGCTTGGGGCGGCGGTCCGATGCCCAGTTGTTCGGTGGGTGCGGGTTTCGTTGTGGCTGGTCGCGCAGTTCCCCGCGCCCCTTGGGTTGAGTGAGGCGGCGATCGTGGACTTCGGATTCGGTCAAGAGGACCAGGAGTTTCGGGACGAGGCTCGGGGCTGGCTTGCCGAGAACGTCGAAGGGGTGACCGACCGGCGAAGCTGGGAGCGGACCCTCGGGGCCGCCGGCTGGATCGGGATCGGGTGGGAGGCGTCCGGGTACGGAAATCGGCGGGCCACCCTCACCCAGCAGGTCGCCTGGGCCGAGGAGTACGCACGGTCGGCGGCTCCTGCGCGCTCCGGGCACATCGGGGAGAACCTCCTCGCCCCCACGCTCCTGCTCCACGGCACCGGCGAGCAGAAGTCCCGCTTCCTCCCCCCGATCGCCGCCGGCGAGGAACTCTGGTGTCAGGGCTACAGCGAACCCGGTGCCGGTTCGGACCTGGCGGGCATCCGTACGACGGCCGTACGCGAACCGGACGGCCGTACCCATCGCGTCACCGGCCAGAAGGTCTGGACGTCACTCGCCCGCGAAGCCGACTGGTGCTTCGTCCTGGCCCGCACCGAGCCCGGGTCGAAGCGGCACCACGGACTGAGCTTCCTCCTCGTCCCCATGGACCAGCCCGGCCGGATCGAGGTGCGTCCCATCCGGCAGATGACGGGCACCAGCGACTTCAACGAGGTCTTCTTCGACGGCGCGCACGCGGAGCACGTCGTCGGGGGCGAGGGCGACGGCTGGCGCGTCGCCATGAGCCTCCTCGGCTTCGAGCGGGGCGTGTCCACACTGGCCCAGCAGATCGGGTTCGCCGAGGAACTGCGCACCGTGGTGCGTACGGCCGTGGAGACCGGGGCCGCGCGGGATCCCGTCGTACGGGAACGGCTCGTGCGGCAGTGGGCCGAACTGCGCACCATGCGCTGGAACGCCCTGCGGACGCTGGGGGGTTCCGGTGGCCCGGGCGCGCCCAGCGTCGCCAAACTGCTGTGGGCCGGCTGGCATCAGCGGCTCGGGGAGCTGGCGGTGCTGGTGCGGGGCGCGGCCGCGAGCGCGGGACCGGCCGACTGGTCGGTCTCGTCGCCGTACGAACTGGACGCGGCGCAGCACCTGTTCCTCTTCTCCCGGGCCGACACGATCTACGGCGGCTCGGACCAGGTCCAGCGCACGATCATCGCCGAGCGGGTGCTCGGCCTGCCCAGGGAGCCCAAGGGGGCCGTGTGATGCGAGGCGTGATCTTCGACGGGAAGCGGGTCCGGGTCGTCAGGGATCTCCAGGTGCGGGAGCCGGGGCCGGGCGAGGTGCGGGTCGCGATCTCGGCGGCGGGGCTGTGCCACAGCGATCTGTCGGTGGTGGACGGGACCATACCGTTCCCCGTTCCCGTGGTGCTGGGCCATGAGGGGGCGGGCGTCGTGGAGGCGGTGGGTGCGGGCGTCACCCATGTGGTGCCCGGGGACCATGTCGCGCTGTCCACCCTCGCGAACTGCGGTGCGTGCGCGGAGTGCGACCGGGGCCGGCCCACGATGTGCCGGCAGGCGATCGGGCGCCCGGGCCGGCCGTTCAGCCTCGATGGGGCGCCCGTCCACCAGTTCGCCGCCAACTCCGCCTTCGCCGAGCGCACGGTCGTGAAGGCCGTACAGGCGGTGCGGATCCCCAAGGACGTGCCGCTGCCGTCGGCCGCGCTCATCGGCTGCGGGGTCCTGACGGGAGTCGGCGCCGTGCTGAACCGGGCGCGGGTGGACCGGGGTGACAGCGTCCTGGTGATCGGGACGGGCGGCATCGGGCTGAACGTGCTCCAGGGGGCGCGGCTCGCGGGTGCCCTGCGGATCGTGGCCGTCGACGCCAACCCGGCGAAGGAGGAGGTGGCGCGGCGGTTCGGTGCGACCCACTTCCTCACCTCGGCCGAGGGCGTGCGGGACATCCTCCCCACCGGCGCGGACCACGCCTTCGAGTGCGTGGGCCGGGTGGAGCTGATCCGCCAGGCGATCGACGCGCTGGACCGGCACGGGCAGGCGGTCCTCCTCGGCGTGCCCCCGGCCACCGCCGAGGCGTCCTTCCGCGTCTCGTCGCTGTACCTGGACAAGTCCATCCTGGGCTGCCGCTACGGCTCCTCCCGGCCCCAGCGCGACATCGCCCTGTACGCCGGCCTGTACCGCGAGGGCCGCCTGCTGCTCGACGAACTGGTCACCCGGACCTACCCCGTCGAGGACTTCGAGAAGGCGGCGCAGGACGCGGAGGCGGGGCGGGTGGCGCGGGCGGTTCTCACCTTCTGAGGGCTCGGGGTCGCCCCGCGGCGACGGCCGGCGCCGGGTCCCCGCCGGTCTGCGGGCCCTTCCCGGTCCGGAAGGTCCGCCGGTAGGCGGTGGGGGTGACGCCCAGCGCCGCCTGCATGTGCTGGCGCATCGACTGTGCCGTGCCGAAGCCGGCGTCGTGGGCCACCTGGTCGACGGAGCGGTCGGTGGACTCCAGCAGGTGCCGGGCCCGTTCCACACGCTGCTGGGTGAGCCACTGGCCGGGGCTGACCCCGGTCTCCTCGCGGAAGCGGCGGGTGAAGGTGCGGACCGACATGGCCTCCTGGGCGGCCATGTCGCGCAGCTGGATCGGCTCGTGGAGGCGGCCCAGGGCCCAGGCGCGGGCGGCGGTGGTGGACGCCTGCTGCGGATCGGGCACCGGCCGCGCGATGTACTGCGCCTGCCCGCCGTCACGGTGCGGCGGTACGACCGTACGGCGGGCCACGTCGTTGGCGACGGCGGAGCCGTGGTCGCGGCGCACGATGTGCAGGCACAGGTCGAGGCCGGCCGCGACACCGGCGGAGGTCAGCACGTCGCCGTCGTCGATGAACAGCACGTCCGGGTCGACGTCGACCTGCGGGAAGAGCCGCTGGAGGCGCTCGGCGTCGGACCAGTGCGTGGTGGCGGGCCGGCCGTCGAGGAAGCCGGCGGCGGCGAGGACGTACACGCCGGTGCAGATGGAGGCGAGCCGGGTGCCGGGGCGGAGGTGGGTGAGGGCGGCGGCCAGTTCGTCGGTCAGCACGCCCTCCTCGTAGACCGGGCCGAGTTCGTACGACGCCGGGACGATCACCGTGTCGGCGGTGGCCAGGGCCTCCGGGCCGTGCGCGACGTGGATGGCGAAGTCGGCGTCCGTCTCGACCGGGCCGGGCGGCCGGACCGAGCAGGTGACGACCTCGTACAGATGCCGTCCCCGGGCGTCCTTCGGGCGGCCGAAGATGCGGTGCGGGATGCCCAGCTCGAAGGGGAGCAGCCCGTCGAGCGCGAGGACGACGACCCGGTGGGGGCGGAAGCCGGTGGAGGACGAGGTCGCTGCTGTCATGGCCGGATCCTAACGAACGCTGTCCTCCGGGCCACTCGATGCGCTGCGTCGCAGAGCGGAAGCTCTATGTCGTGACCCAGACAAGCGAAGCCCCAGCAGCCGTACAGCAGCCGTCGAAGCCGGGCCGCGGGCGTGTGCACCGGGCCTGGTTCGTCGCCGCCGTCACCTTCGTGACGATCATCGGAGCCGCGGCCTTCCGATCCGTGCCGGGCCTGCTCATCGACCCCCTCCACGCCGAGTTCGGCTGGTCCCGCGGCACGATCGGCGCCGCCGTCTCCGTCAACCTCGCTCTCTACGGTCTGACGGCCCCGTTCGCCGCCGCCCTGATGGACCGCTTCGGCATCCGGCGGGTCGTCGCGGTCGCGCTCACGGTGATCGCGCTCGGCTCCGGCCTGACGGTGTGGATGACGGCGGCCTGGCAGCTGATGCTGTGCTGGGGGCTGCTGGTCGGCCTGGGCTCCGGCTCCATGGCGCTGGCCTTCGCGGCGACCGTCACCAACCGCTGGTTCACCGAGCGGCGCGGTCTGGTCAGCGGCATCCTCACCGCCGCCTCGGCCTCCGGCCAGCTGATCTTCCTGCCGTTGCTGTCCTGGATCGTCGACCGGTACGCGTGGCGCCCGGCGGCGGTGACGGTCGCACTCGCCGCCCTCGCGGTCGTCCCCTTCGTCTGGCTCCTCCTCCACGACCACCCGGCCGACGTCGGCCAGAAGCCGTACGGCGCGGCCGAGTTCGTGCCGAAGCCCGCACCGGTGCGCGGCGCTGCCCGCCGGACGGTGTCCGTCCTGCTCTCGGCGGCCCGCACCGGCCCGTTCTGGCTCCTCGCCGGCACCTTCGCCATCTGCGGCGCCTCCACCAACGGCCTGGTCCAGACCCACTTCGTGCCCGCCGCCCACGACCACGGCATGCCCATCACGGCCGCCGCGTCCCTGCTCGCGGTGATCGGCGTCTTCGACGTCGTCGGCACGATCGCCTCCGGCTGGTTCACGGACCGCTTCGACGCCCGCCGGCTGCTCGCGGTGTACTACTCCCTGCGGGGCGTGTCGTTGATGTTCCTGCCGCTGCTGCTGGTCACGCCCAGCGTGCAGCCGCCGATGATCTTCTTCATCGTCTTCTACGGCCTCGACTGGGTCGCCACCGTCCCGCCCACCCTCGCCCTGTGCCGCGAGCAGTACGGCGAGGACAGCGCGATCGTCTTCGGCTGGGTCCTCGCCTCCCACCAGGTCGGCGCGGCCCTCGTCGCCTTCCTCGGCGGCGTCGCCCGCGACACGTTCGGCTCCTACGATGTGGTCTGGTACGCGTCGGGGGCGCTGTGCGCGGTGGCCGCGTTGATGGCGTTGGTCATTCGTCGGAGGCCGGGGGCCGTGGCGGCGGCGGTCTGAGAACGGATACTGGTGCGGGGGAATCGACCCATCGGGGAACAGGGGCGGGGCACATGACCGGACTGATCGGCATCGGGGTGTTCCTGCTGCCGTTCGGGCTGCGCATCTGGTACGTCGAGCGGAGCTTGAAGCGCAACGGGGTGCGGGTGGTCGCGACGTGCGTCGACCGGGTCTACGACGGGGTCAGCGCGGACCCGAAGAGGGTCCTGTGCCAGTACTTCTCCGAAGACGGCCGCCGGATGCGCTGGATGGTGGAGGGTCCGCCCGACTTCCCGGAGGTGGGCGACCCGGTCGAACTGATCTATGACGCGCGCTATCCGGGACACGCGCAACGGTGGACGGAGAGGAAGTTCCCGATCACTCTCGGCGTCGGCTGGACCTCGCTGGCCGGGCTGCTGATCACCGCGGGAACGCTGCACGTGCTGCTCACCTGAAACCGCCGGAGGACCGCTACCGGGTGCCCGGGGCCGCGGCCTCCAGGTCGGTGATGCTGCCCGACATGATCGTGCGTACGTGTGCGGTGATGTGCTCGGCGGGCCAGTCCCACCAGGCCACCGCCAGGAGCCGGGCGACGTCCTCGGCGTCGTAGCGGGTGCGGATGAGGCGGGCCGGGTTGCCGCCGACGATGCCGTAGTCGGGGACGTCGGCGGTGACCACGGCGCCGGTGGCGATGATCGCGCCGTGCCCGATCCGTACGCCGGGCATCACCGTCGTGCCGTGGCCGAACCAGACGTCGTTGCCGACGACGGTGTCCCCGCGGTCGGGCAGGCCGGTCAGCAGGTCGAAGTGCTCCGCCCAGGAGCCGCCCATGGTGGGGAAGGGGAAGGTCGAGGGGCCGTCCATCCGGTGGTTGGCGCCGTTCATGATGAACCGCACGCCCGTGCCCAGCGCGCAGAACCTGCCGATGATCAGCTTCTCCGGCCCGTAGTGGTACAGCACGTTGCGGGTCTCGAACGCCGTCGGGTCGTCCGGGTCGTCGTAGTAGGAGTACTCCCCGACCTCGATCAGGGGGGACTTGACGAGGGGCTTGAGCAGGACCACCCGGGGCTGTTCGGGCATCGGATGCAGGATCGTCGGGTCGGCGGGCACTGGCATGGGCGCGCTTCCTCATCTGTGGCGGGTGTCCGGCCTATTGTGGACCCGGCAACTTCCCTGCTTCGAAAGGCCGGTTGATGACACTCGGCATGGTCCTCGGTGACGGGGTCGTCGTGACGTCGCTTCTTCGTTCACGCTCGACCTTCCGAGGAGTCCGCCGTGTCCACGATCCACTGGATCGAGGTTCGAACCCGTTCCGCCCGTTGGCATTCTGAGTCCGGGCTGCCCCTGCCCCGCCGGGTCGTCGTCGCCGACGACCGTATGCGGGCCGCCGACGCCCACCGTCTGGCCTGCGAGGGCACCGCGTTGTTGTGGCGCGGTGATTTCCACAACGCCCGTCAGCTGCTGCGCGCGATGGACCGCCGTGTCGGCCGTGCCGCGCCCGGCGCGGCGGACAGTCCCGCCGAGACCTTTCACCTGCAACGCCGCTTCCGCGCCCACCGTGCGCGCGTGCTCGGCAAGTTGCTCGTCCTGCTGGAGGAGGACCACAGCCTGGCGCTGCGCCGAGCGCCTGATGTGCGCCGGGCGTGCGATGAGGCGTACGGGGTGTCCGAGGGGCCCGTGGCCGTCGCCCTCACCGAGCTGCTGGGTGTGCTCGGTGCCCGGCAGTGGCGGGAGCGGGGCGTGTACGTCCCGGCGCTGGAAGCGCGGATCCACCCGCACTACGGGGTGTTCGCGCCGACGCGGGGTGAGTACGTCGACCTGGTCGCGCGGGCGCCGCTGCCCGGCACCGGCGTCCGCTGCGCGTTCGACCTGGGCACGGGCACCGGTGTGCTCGCCGCCGTGCTGGCCCGGCGGGGTGTCGGGCGGGTCGTGGCCACGGACGTGAGTGCGCGGGCCCGGGCCTGTGCGCGGGAGAACGTACGGCGGTTGGGGCTCGCCGGGTCCGTTCGCGTCACCGGGCCCGCGCTGTACCCCGAGGGGCGTGCCGGTCTCGTCGTCTGCAACCCGCCCTGGATCCCGGCCCGTCCCGCCTCCGACCTCGACCTCGGCGTCTACGACGCGGGTGGCGGCATGCTCGACGGGTTCCTGAGCGGGCTCGCCGGGCGGCTGGAACGCGGCGGTGAGGGCTGGCTCGTCCTGTCCGACCTGGCCGAGCGGCTCGGGTTGCGGAGCCGGGAGGAGCTGCTGACGGCCGTGGAGGGGGCCGGGTTGCGGGTGGTCGGGCGGGTGGACACGCGTCCGGGTCATGCGCGTGTGCGGGACACGGACGATCCGCTGCACGCCGTACGGGCCGCCGAGGTCACGTCACTGTGGCGGCTGGCCGTCGGCTGAGCCGCCCGCGTGGGATCAGCCGGATCAGGAGGCCGGCGAGGTCCGGCCGAAGAGCCGGCCGGCGAGGTCGATCCCCGTGATCGTGCCGTCGCTGTCGCGGGAGAAGTAGCCGCGCTGCCCCGCGAGGCCGCCCTCGGTGACGATGTACTTGTCGTCGGCACCGGGGAGGAAACCGATGGCGGCGGCAGGGTAGTCCGGGGGCATCTGCTCGGTCGAGGCTGCGCGGATCTCCGGCTTGATGCCGACCGCCAGGGTGAGGCGGGTGCCGTCGGTGGCGACGTTCGAGGTTCATGGCGTCGATCTGGTAGCGGCCGACGACCTGCAAGGGTGAGTGAACCGGCTCAGTCCGTCGGTTCAGTCCGTCGGGTCGTCTGGCAGGTGCGCGAACCGCCCCCGGTGGAAGAGCAGCGGGCCGTCCGGGTCGGCGTCGGTGTCCGTGCCGAGGGCGTCCACCCGGCCGACCACGATGAGGTGGTCGCCGCCGGTGTGGACGGCGTGGATCGCGCAGTCGATCCAGGCGACGGCTCCCGGCAGACGCGGCGAGCCGGACACCGGCGCCGCGTCGTACGGCACGCCCGCGAACTTGTCCGCCCCGCTGACCGCGAAGGCACGGCAGAGTCCGGCCTGGCGGGACCCCAGGACGTTCACGCAGAAGACGCCCGCGCGAGCGATGCGCGGCCAGGTCGTCGACGCGCGGCCGACCATGAAGGCGACCAGGGGCGGGTCCAGGGAGAGGGACGTGAAGGATTGGCAGGCGAAGCCCGCGGGGGAGTCGGCGGCGGTGGCGGGAGGGGCCGTGATGACGGCCACGCCCGTCGCGAAGGTGCCGAGGACCCGGCGGAACTCACGCGGGTCCAGGGGAGCGCGCTCGTCGGCGCCGACGCACCGCAGTTCGGGGCGCGGCAGCGCTTCGACGGGCTCCGGGGCGGTGGTGCGGACCGACCTGAGGTAGCGGACGGCGGCTTCCGCCATCCCTGCTTGTCCCATCACAGGCGCCATTGAAGCTGACGCACCGTCAGATAGGAAGGCTCAGTGGCCGGTGAACTCCGCCCCGCGTCGCTCCACGAAGCTCCGCACGCCCTCCCGCGCGTCCGCCGTCGTCATGTTGATCTCCTGTGCGGCGGCCTCGGCCGCGAAGGCGGTGGCGCGGTCGGTGTCCAGGGAGGCGTTGACGAGGTGCTTGGTCAGGGCGAGGGCGCGGGTGGGGCCGGTGGCCAGGCGGTGGGCCCATTCCGTGGCCGTCTTCTCCAGCTCGTCGTCCGGCACGACCCGGTTGACCAGGCCGAGCCGTTCGGCGTCCGCCGCGGTGAGCGCGTCGCCGAAGAACATCAACTCCTTGGCGCGCTGGGGGCCGATCAGGCGGGGCAGCAGATAGGCGCCGCCCCCGTCGGGCACCAGCCCGCGCCGTACGAACACCTCGATGAACCGTGCCGACCGCGCGGCCAGGACGAGGTCGCAGGCGAACGCGAGATGCGCGCCCAGCCCGGCGGCCGTGCCGTTCACCGCCGCGAGCACCGGCTTCTCGCAGTCGAGCACGGCGGAGATCAGCCGCTGGGCGCCGGTGCGGAGGGTGCGTGCGACATCGCCGGGGGCGCGCTCGCCGGTCGTGGCGGTGCCCCGCAGGTCCGCTCCGGCGCAGAAGCCGCGGCCCGTGCCCGTGATCACGACGGCTCGTGTCGCGGCGGTCGCGGAGGCCTCCGACAGCAGACGGATGATGTCCTCCCGCTGGCCGGGCGTGAGGGCGTTGAGGGTCTCGGGCCGGTTGAGAGTGATGGACAGGACGTCGTCGCCGGTGGTGTGCAGGACAGCGGGTTCTTCCGTCATCGGCCGCACACCGCCAGCGCGTCCAGCGCCACCGCGCCCTGCCCCTGAGGCAGCACCATCAGCGGGTTGACGTCCAACTCGGCGAGCTGGTCCCCGAGTTCCAGGGCCATGCGCTGCACGCGCAGGACGACCTCGACCAGTGCGTCCAGGTCGGCCGGCGGCCGCCCCCGGACCCCGTCGAGCAGTGCCCGCCCGCGCAGCCCGGCGAGCATGTCCCGGGCCTGCTCCTCCCCGAAGGGCGGCACTCCCACGACGGTGTCGCGCAGCACCTCGACGAGCACGCCGCCGAGGCCGACCGTCACGGTCGGGCCGAACAGGTCGTCGTGGGCGACGCCGACGACCATCTCGACCCCCTGCTCGACCATCTGGCAGACCAGGACGCCGTCCAGGGAGACGCCCTCGTAACGGGCGATGTCGGTCAGCTCCCGGTAGGCGTCGCGGACCTGGCTCGCCGAGGTCAGGCCGATCTTCACCAGGCCCAGTTCGGTCTTGTGGGCGATGCGGGCGCCCGAGGCCTTCATCACCACCGGATAGCCCACCTGGCCCGCCGCCCGTACGGCGGCCGCCGCACTGGTCACCAACTGCTCGCGCGGCACCCGGATGCCGTACGCCCGCAGCAGTTGCTTCGCCGCGTGCTCGCTCAGCTGCTCACCCGGGTGCATGAGCGCCTGTGCCTTGCGGTAGGACGGCGAGGGGGTGCGCGGGGCCTCGTCGAAGGGGGAGCGGTAGCCGGTCGTGAAGCGGTGGTGGGCGAGGTGGGCGCGGACGGCGGTGAGGCAGTTGCCGACCGTGCGGAAGGTGGCCACGCGCGAGGAGCCGAGCAGGACGTCCCGGTAGGCCGGTTCGGTGCCGACCGGCGACCCCCACACCACGCACACCAGCTTGTCCGTCTGCTCCGCCGCGTCCACCAGGTCCCGTACCAGCCGGTCGCTGAGCGGGGGGAACGGCCCGGTGATCGGGCAGACCAGCACGCCCACCTCCGGGTCGTCGAGGATCGCGTCGATGATCTTCCGGCCGCGTTCGTCCCCGACCGGGTGTCCGCCGTTGTCGACCGGGTTGGCGACGCTCAGGTACTCGGGTATCCACTGGTGCAGCTCGGCCTGCCTGGCCTCGGACAGGACCGGCAGGCGCAGGCCCGCCTCGGTCGCCAGGTCGGCCACGTGCGCGCCCGTGCCGCCCGAGATGGAGTAGACGACGACCCCGTCGGCGCGGGGCGGCCGGGCCCGGGCCAGCAGGGCTGCCGTGTCCTGGAGTTCGTCGAGCCCGTCGACGCGGATCACGCCGTACTGGCGCAGTGCCGCGTCCACCACCGCGTCCGCGCCGGTCAGTTTGCCCGTGTGGGAGGCCGCCGTGCGGGCGCCGGTCTCGGTGCGGCCCACCTTGACGGCGACGACCGGCACGCCGCGCCGGGCGGCCCGGTCGGCGGCGAGCAGGAAGGAGCGGCCGTCCTTCAGCCCTTCGAGGTAGCAGGCGATGGCGCCGACCTCGGGCCGCTCGGCGAAGTAGGAGAGGAAGTCGGCGGTCTCCAGGTCGGCCTCGTTGCCGGTGGGCGCCCAGTGGGAGAGGCGGATGCCGAGCTCCTGGAGGGCGAAGACGGGGCGGCCCTGGTGGCCGGACTGGGTGATCAGCGCGATCGCCGGCCCCTCCAGGTCGTCACGGAACCGCTCGAAGGCGTTGAGGTTGGTGTTGGGGCCCAGCAGCCGCAGCCCGGACCGTGCGACGACCTCGGCCAGCCGCCGCTGAGCGGCCGCGCCGGCCTCGCCGGTCTCCGCGAAGCCGGAGGCGAAGACGACCGCGAACCGGGCCTTGGCCTCGGCGAGTTCCTCGACGACGGGGAGCGGGTCACCGACCAGCACCACGGCCAGGTCGACCTGCTCGGGCAGGTCGGCGACGGACGGGGAGCACGGAATGCCGAAGACGGACGGCCGGCTCGGGTGCACGGGGTACAGCCGGGCACCGACCCGCCCGGCCCAGTCGGCCAACTGCCGTGTGACGCCGGTGTTGGGGCGGCCCTCGCTGTCCGAGGCGCCGATGACGGCGACGGACCGGGGGCGGAAGAACAGGTCCAGATCGGGTACTTCGGCGTGCAGCGGACGCCCGCTGACGTCGAGGTCGCCCACCTGGGCCGGCCTGCCGTGCACGGCGGGCCCGGACCGTTCGCCACAGGCGATGGCCCGGGTCCGGCGGGAGTCGGTGGTGAGGGTGCCGTGGGTCGATCCAAGCATCGTTCCGCCCGCTCCTGTGAGACAGCCGCTAACTGACGCTCTGTCAGATTATCTGAACTGACTCCACGTCAGGAACGGTCGTGCGGGGAGCAACTTCCGACCCGGGCGGTCGGCCCGGGCGGTCGGTCCGGGCGGCCGGTCCGGGCGGTGGTCCGGCCCGGGCGGTGGTCCGGGTTCGGCGGCAGTCGGGCCCCGGCACCCGGTCCTGGCCCGGGAGCCGCAGGGCGCAGTCCGGCCCTGGCCGCTGTCCGGACCCCGTCGCCGCCCCGCCCCGCCGGCAGTCAGGAGTGCGGGGCCCCGGCCCCGTCTCAGCCCGGCAGTCGCGACACCGCCCCCGCGGTGACCGACCGGTCGCGGGCTATCGCCTTCGCGATCCGTACCGCGTCGATCGCCATCTCGCGGAGGTTGCCGCTGATCGGGTTGGTGAAGCCCGTGAAGTACAGGCCGGGGGCCGTGGGCGGGGTGCGGGGGCCGTGGACGACGGGCTTGCCGTGCGGGTCGAGGACGTCGAGGTGGCCGACGAGGCCCTCCAGGGCGCGGACATACCCGGTGGCGGCGATCACGGCGTCCGGGGAGACGCGGCTGCCGTCGGCCAGCGCGATCTTGCCGCCGTCCTCGAAGCCGTCCACGGCGGCCACGATCTCCACCCTGCCCTTGCGCACCGCGTCGATCAGACCGACGTCCTGCACCGGGATCGCCCCCTGCTTCACCCTGGTGTACAGCCCGGTGTCGGGGCGCGGCAGACCGTGCGCCGACAGGTCGGGAACCGCCACCCTGGCCTGCGCCCGGCTGATCCGGTCGACGAGGCCGACGGGCAGCCGCCGTACGAGGACGCCGCTGTACTGGGCGGGCCAACCGGCGGTCGAACGCCGCACGATGTGCGGGGCGGTGCGCACCGCCAGCCGGACCCGGGCAGCGCCGCCCTCCACCAGGTCGACGGCGATCTCGGCGCCGGTGTTGCCGACGCCGACGACGAGGACGTCCCGGCCCGCGTAGGGCTCGCCGTTGCGGTACTCACCGGCGTGCAGGAACTCGCCGGGGTACGTCTCGCGGCCGGGCCAGTCGGGCACGCGGGGCGTGTGGTTGTAGCCGGTGGCGACGACGACCGCCGCACCGGTCAGCTCCCGGCCGCCGGTGGCGTGCAGCAGCCAGCCCGTGCCGTCGGCCGCCCGCTCGACACGCGACACCTCGACACCGGTGACGATCTCGAGCCGGTGGTGCTCGGCGTACTTCTCCAGGTACCGCACCACGTCGTCCCGGGACACCCAGCGCCCGAACCGGCGTGGCATCGGCAGCCCGGGCAGGGCCGACAGGCGGCGGGTGGTGTGCAGGTGCAGCCGGTCGTAGTGGCCGCGCCAGGACGCCCCGACCCGGTCGGACTTCTCCAGGACGACCGCCCGTATGCCCCGGGCGCGCAGCGCGTACGCGGCGGAGAGTCCGCCGGGGCCGCCGCCGATGACGTAGACGGGGCGGTCCGGTGTGGGGTGGGCGGAGGAGTGTGGGGGCGTTGTGGACTCGGCCATGAGCGCGAGCGTAGCCACAGGCCTGGTTGATGGGTCTCGGTCAAGACCGGAATTGGTTTCGGATTGATCACGGCTGTAGGGGGAGGGGGTGGGCCTCGTGGCGTCGCGGGCCCGGTTGTGGCGAGGCGGTGATCGTTCCTGACGTCCGTCGGCGTCGGTCACCGGTGACGGATGAAGCCGCCGACCGAGTTCGCGAACAGGACGGCGCGCTCGTGGCGTCGACGCTCCTGCCGTCGATCTCGACGAGGACGCCGACGTTCAGGCGCTGTGGGGCCTTGCGCATCCGCAGATCTGACGTACCGTCAGATTTCATGGACACGATCTGGCTCACCGGCCCGCAGTGGCTGGCCGTACTGCGGATCGGGCTCGGGCTGTGGTGGCTGGAGAGCTGGCGGCACAAGGACCGCAAGGCCTGGTTCGAACGGGGCACCGGCATCGCGTGGGCGGCCGGGATAGCGGGCAAGCACCGCTGGAGCGCGGTCCGTTCGGGCTTCGAGGCGGCCGTCGCCCCGCACCCGCGCGTGATGGCGTACGTCGTGGTCTACGCGGAACTCGCCCTCGGACTGGGCCTGATCACCGGCCTCCTCACCCCGATCGCGCTGGCCGGCGGACTGCTCCTCAACGCCCTCTACTTCACGCTCATGATCCACGACGTCGCCGAGCAGGGGCAGAACTCCATGATGGCGCTGATGTCGGTCGTCGGGCTGTTCGGCATGTCCTGGCAGACCTGGTCGCTGGACAGTGCGCTGGGGCTGTTCTGATGACGGGACGCCTCGATCTGCCCGAGCCCGACGCCTTCACCCGCGCGTACTGGGACGCCGCCGCCGAGGGGCGGCTGCTGATCCGCCGCTGCCGGTCCTGCGGCCGGGCCCACCACTACCCGCGCGAGTTCTGCCCCCACTGCTGGAGCGAGGACGTCGCCTGGGAGCCCGCGAGCGGCCGCGCCACCCTCTATACCTGGTCCGTCGTCCACCGCAACGACCTGCCGCCCTTCACGGACCGCACGCCGTACGTCGCCGCCGTGGTGGACCTGGTCGAGGGCCCGCGCATGATGACCGAGGTGGTGGGGTCGGGGGAGCTGTCGGCCGGGGCGGAACTGGAGGTGACCTTCCGGGAGGGGATCCCGGTGTTCCGGGTCAGCGGTCCGTCGGGGGCAGGCGGTCCAGGCCGGTCTCCAGCGTGATGCTCACGGCGGTCACACCACCGACCCGCCGATGACACCGGGTGCGGCGTTCACACTCCTGCGACGCGCCTCGGACACGGGTTTGAATGGCCCCATGGCCCCCATACGTGACCAGTCCCCGGCTCCTCTCACCGAACTCCACGGCCACGGCCTCCGGCTCCGCCCCTGGGACGCGGCGTCCGGCTCCGACGTCGAGACGTGGCTGCGCGGCCTCAGGGACCCGGAGTTCCAGCGCTGGAACACCCCACTGAGGCTGGTGACGGACCGCAGGAGCGCCCAGGAGTCGCTGCTCGCCCGGGCGCAGAGCGCCACGGAGGGCACGTCGATGTCGTTCCGGATAGCCGACGCGGCCGGCGACACCGCACTGGGGCACATCGGAGTCAACGAGATCAAGTACCACCTGAAGGTGGCCCGTGTCGGCTACTGGGTGCTCCCCGAGGCCCGCGGCCGGGGCGTCGCCACCCGGGCGCTGCTGCTCGCCGCGCACTGGGCGCTCACCGAACTCGGCCTGCACCGCCTGGAGTTGGACCACGCCCTGGGTCACGACGCGTCGTGCCGGATCGCCGAGCGGTGCGGATTCGCGTACGAGGGCACCCTGCGCGGGGCGATCTTCCAGGAGGGCCGGCACGACGCGTTCCGCGACGCCCATCTGCACGCCCGTCTGGCCACGGATCCGGAGCCCGCGGGACCGTGAGGAGCCCCGTGGCAGGCGGCCGTATGACGCAGATCACATCTTCTCCGCGATGAGTCCCTCCCGCGCCGCCGGTCATATCTGGCAACCACCAAGAAGGGACCACCCGAGATGACCGCACCCGTGAAGGGCCCCGCGAGCTACTTCCCCGCCATCGAGAAGAAGTACGGCCGGCCGATCACCGACTGGCAGGCGCTCATCCGCTCCTCGCCGCTGACCCGGCACATGGAACTCGTCAACTGGCTCAAGACCGAGCACGGCCTCGGACACGGCCACGCCAACGCGCTCGTGGCCCACACCCTCGCCGAGGGCAGCGGCAAGTGAGCGGAGGGGGCGGTGAATTCGGAGGCGCCGGGACGGGGGCCGGCGGCACCATGGAGTATGGACACGGACACGGACACCGCCGAGTGGCGCCTCACCCCTGACCTCGACGACTTCCTGACCCGCGCCGGCGACTTCCTCCGCTCCCGGCCTGCCTTGCACACCGTCCCGTTGACCGTCACGGAGACGCTGCGCACCCGCGGACCGCACGTGTACGGCGACGGCGCACCGGAGTTCGGTGTGCTGGAACGTGACGGAGCGGTCCGGGCGACGTTCTTCCGTACGCCCCCGCACCAGCTGAACCTCACCTCGCTGACCGCCGAAGAGGCCGGCACCCTGACCGCGCGGCTGGCCGAACTCGGGCGGCCCCTGCCCGGGGTGAGTGCCGATCGCGACACCGCCGCCGCCTTCGCCGAGGCCTGGCGGCGGCACACGGGAGCCACCGCCGTGCTCCGGCAGCGCCAGCGGCTCTACCGGCTCGGCACCCTGACCCCGCCCCGGCCGATACCGCCCGGCGGGCCCCGGGTCGCCGTCGAGCCGGACCGTGAGCTGCTCGTCCGCTGGCACCTGGAGTTCGCGGACGCCGTCGGCACGGGCACCGTCCGGGACGCCGGCGAGTGGGCGGACGCCCGCATCGAGCACGGTGGCATCACCTTCTGGGAGGACCCCGACGGCACGCCCGTCGCCATGGCCGGGACGACCCCCCAGGTCGCCGGCCAGGTCCGCGTCGCCTCCGTCTACACGCCACCCCACCTGCGCGGGCGCGGCTACGCGGGTGCCGCCACGGCCGAGGTCAGCCGCGCCGCCCTGGCGGCCGGGGCGAAGGAGGTGCTGCTCTTCACGGACCTCGCGAACCCGACCAGCAACGGCTTGTACCAGCGGATCGGTTACCGGCCGGTGGCGGACTTCGCGGTCTACGACTTCAGGCGGTAGTCGGATCCTGTCGGTAGACGGATTCAGTCGGTAGCCGGATTCAGACGGTAGTCGGTAGGCGGATTCAGGCGGTGGCCGGATTCAGGCGGTAGACCGAGACGTGGGAACGCGCGTCGGCGGTGAACTCGGCACCGGACCAGTCCGCGTGCCTGGCCTCCAGCTCGAATCCGGCGAGCTGGGCCATGAGGTCGAGTTCGGCCGGCCAGATGTAGCGGTGCGGGCTGCGGCTGAGCCGGGCCTGCTGGGTCTCGTCGAAGTAGAAGTGGTGCGAGACGACGCGCTGGTGCAGCACGTCGTAGGTGTCCAGACCGATGTACTCGGGGTCGGACTGCCAGACGGTGGCCGTCTGGCCCGGGGGCAGCTTGCGCAGCTCGGGCACCCAGAGCTCGATCACGAACCGGCCGCCGGGCGTGAGATGGCGGGCGGCGTTGCGGAAGCACTCGACCTGCTCGGCCTGGGTGAGCAGGTTGGAGATCGTGTTGTAGACGAGGTAGACCAGGCTGAACTCACCGGGCGCGACGGTGGTCGCCATGTCGCCGACGATCACGGGGATCGTCGCCTCGTCCGCCTTGGCCCGCAGCCGCTCCACCATCGGCACCGACAACTCGATGCCCGTGACGGGCACTCCACGTTCGGCGAGCGGCACCGCCACCCGGCCGGTCCCCACCGCGAACTCCACGGCCGCTCCACCGTCCGCGAGCTCGGCCAGCCGGTCCACGGTCGGCCCCAGGACCTCCGGCGCGAACATGCCGGTACCGGGCGTGTCATAGCGCTGGGCGGCCTCGGCGTTCCAGATCTGCTCCTGCTTCATTCCGCCCACACTCGCCGTCGGCGGGGGCCGGTGTCCATCCCATTTACGCGCGCTCCCCTTTGCACGCCCGGTGGGCAGGCCCCAGCCGCTGCACGCCCCCTCACGGCCACAGCAGTTCCCGCGTCCACCCGTCCTCGGCGCGCCGGTAGCGGAGCCGTACGTGCCGGCGGGCCTCGTCGCCCTGGAAGAACTCCACCTCCTCGGCGCGCAGCCGGTACAGCGTCCAGGACGGCACCGAGGTCTCCGGCTCGCGCGCGGCGCGCTCCCAGGCGGCCTGGGAGGCCTGTGCCAGCTCCGCCACCGACCCGAGGACCTCGCTCTGGCGCCCGGTCAGCGCCGCGGCCAGCGCGCCCGTCGACCGGGCGTGGAGATCGCCCTGGGCGTCGGCGGACGGGGCGGCCGTCACCGTGCCGCGCACCCGCACCTGCCGGCCCAGCACCGGCCAGTAGAAGCAGAGCGCGGCGTACGGGCGGGCGCTGAGGTGACGGCCCTTGCGGCTGCCGGCGTGGGACGCGAAGGACCAGCCGGCCTCGTCCGCGCCGTGCAGCATCACGATCCGTACGTCGGGCAGGCCGGCCTCGTCCGAGGTCGCCAGCGACATGGTGTGCGGCTCGGACTGCCCGGCCGCCACCACCGCCGCGAACCACTCGGTGAACAGCTCCAGCGGGGTGGCGGGGGCGGCCTCGGGGTCGAAGGGTGGCAGCCGGGTGACCTCCGGGTCCCAGACCCGCAGTGACCTCAGCAGCTCATGAAGATCAGTCGCCATCCCCCGATTGTCACCCGGCCCCCTAGCTCCCCGGTGCCCCGGCTCCCTGGCGCCCGGCGTCCCGGGCCCCCGGTGCCCCTGTGCCTCGGCCTCCCGGCTCGCTGGCCTCCCGGCCCCCGGCGCCCCGGACTCCCGGCGCTCCGACCCCCGGCCTCCCGGCCCCCGGCGCCCCGGACTCCCGGCGCCCCGGCCCCCCAGCTCCGCGGCCTCCCGGCTCACCCTCACCCCACCCCCAACACCACCGTCCCCGACGAGCAGAACCACCCACCCGTCCCCGACGCCACCGCCAGTCGGGGCAGTGTGCCGTCGGCCCGGCGCACCTGGCGGTTCTCGCCCGCCTCGCCCCGCAGTTGCCGCACCGCCTCCACCAGCAGGAACAACCCCCGCATCCCCGGGTGCTGGGCCGAGAGCCCGCCCCCGTCGGTGTTCACCGGCAGCCCGCCGCCCCCGACCCGCAGCCGACCCTTCTCCACGAACGCCCCGCCCTCGCCCTTCCCACAGAAGCCCAGGTCCTCCAGCGTCACCAGGGTCATGTAGGTGAACGCGTCGTAGATTTCCGCGAGGTCCATCTCCTCCGGCCGTACGCCCGCCCGCTCGAAGGCCAGCCGGCCGCTCACCGCCGCCGGGGACACCGTGAAGTCCGGCCAATCGGACAGGGCCGCGTGCGAGACGTGCTCCCCGCTGCCCAGCACCCACACCGGTGCCGTACGGCAGTCCCGTACGTACTCCTCCGCCGCCAGGAGCACCGCCGCCCCGCCGTCGGAACGGACGCAGCAGTGCAGCTTGGTGAAAGGGTCCGCGATCATGGGACCGGCCAGGACCTCGTCCACCGTGACCGGGGTGCGGAACATCGCCTCCGGGTTCGGGGCCGCGTTGGCCCGTGCCTGCACCGCCACCTGAGCCAGCTGCTCGATCGTCGTGCCGTACTCGATCATGTGGCGGCGGGCAGCCATGGCGTACTTGGCGATCAGGGTGTGGCCGTACGGGACCTCGAACTGCGAGGGGCCGCGGGTGCCGAAGGACAGCGTGCCGGTGCGGCGGCCCGCGCGGACGTCGGCGCGGGCCGTGGAACCGTAGGCCAGCAGCACCGCGCGCGCGTGCCCGGCCACGATCGCGTCCGCCGCGTGGGCCGCCATGACCTCCCAGGTGGAGCCGCCGACGGAGGTGGAGTCGACCCAGGTGGGGCGCAGGCCCAGGTGCGCGGCGACCTCGACCGGGGCCAGGGTGCCCAGCCCCGCCGAGGCGAAGCCGTCGACCAGTGACCGGTCCAGGCCCGCGTCGGCCAGGGCGCGCCGGGCCGCCTGGGCGTGCAGGGCGTAGGGAGTCGCGTCGTCCACCCGGCCGCAGTCCGAGAGGGCCACACCGACGACGGCCACGTTCCTCCGGGCACCCATGAATCTGACGGTACATCAGATGAGGCGGAGCGCAAGAACGGCAGGACTCTGGGCATCCCCGCCCCACCGCCCTAATATGACGCACCGTCAGATGCGGAGGTGGTACCGCCATGGACGCCCGTTTCACCGCCGAACAGGACGACATCCGCCGCACCCTGCGCGAACTGCTCCACAAGCGCTGCGGCCCCGAGGAGGTGCGGGCCGCCGTCGACACCCCGGCCGGACACGACCCCGCCCTGTGGACCGCCCTCGCCGAGCAGCTAGGCCTGCCCGGCCTGGCCCTCCCCGAGGACCGCGGCGGCGCCGGCTGCTCGGTGACCGAGCTGGCCCTGGCCTGTGAGGAGACGGGCCGGGTCCTCGCCCCCTCGCCCCTGCTCGCCACGGCCGTCCTCACCGCACCCCTGCTGCTCGCCCTCGGCACCGACGCCCAGCGGGCCCGCCTTCTCCCGCGCATCGCCTCCGGCCGCCTCACCGCCGCCCTCGCCGTGCCGGGCCCGGCCCTCACCACCGCCCTCGCGCTCACCGGCCACGACCCGCGCGGGGGCTGGGCGGGCGGCGGCCGGGCCGGGGGCGTGCAGGCGCGGCGGACGGACGGCGGCTGGCTGCTGTACGGGCAGGTCGAGCAGGTCCTCGACGGGCACAGCGCCGATGTGCTCCTGGTCGCCGCACACGCCGGGGGCTTCGCCCGCTCCCGCGTGCTGCTCTTCCTGGTGCGCGGTGACGCGGCCGGGCTCACCCGGGTACGGCGGACCGCGCTGGACGCGACCCGTCCGCAGGCACGCGTCCAGCTGCGCGACACGGAAGCCGAGTTGCTCGGCACGGACCGCGTGGACGTCCTCCCGGCCCTCGCCCGGCTCGGCGAGACCGCCGCCGCCTGTCTCGCCGCCGAGGCGGTGGGGGCCGCCGCCCGGGTGCTGGAGCGGACTGTGGAGTACGCGGGGCAGCGCGAGCAGTTCGGGCGGCCGATCGGGTCCTTCCAGGCGGTCAAGCACCGGCTGGCCGACGTGTACGTGCAGGTGCAGGCGGCCCGCTCGGCGGCGTACTACGCGGCCTGGACCGCCGCACAGAAGACCCGGGAGGCCCACGAGGAGACGGCAGGCGGGCTGGCCCTCGCCCAGGCGCTCCAGGCGCTGCGCTCGGCCGCCGCCGAGGGCATCCAGCTGCACGGCGGCATCGGTTTCACCTGGGAGCACGAGGTTCACCTGTATTTCAAGCGCGCCGCGGGCGACGAGTTGCTGTTCGGGCCGGTGCACCGGCTGCGGGCGCACGCCGCCGACGCGGCGGACGTCTTCGAGGAGGCCGGTCGATGAGGGGTGTGCGGTTCGTGCAGAAGGTGTCGTCCACCCGCGGCTTCGCGCGCGTGGCACCGCACGTCTTCCCGGCCCTCGACCGGGCCGTGCACCGGCTCACCCGGGGAAAGGTGCTGCTCAGCGCGCAGCTCCTGCCGGGGGTGGTGCTGACCTCGACCGGGGCGAGGAGCGGGGCGCCCCGTCGTACGCCGCTCGCCTGTATGCCCGAGCAGGACGGGCACAGCTGGATCCTCGTCGGGTCCAACTTCGGACGGCCGGGGCATCCCGCCTGGAGCCACAACCTGCTCGCTCACCCCGACGCCGAGATCAACTGGAAGGGCCGGGACATCCCGGTCACGGCCCGGCTGCTGGAGGGGGAGGAGCGGGCGGCGGCCTGGCAGGCGGTACTGGCGTTCTGGCCGCCGTACGCGGCGTACCAGGCGCGGGTGGAGCGGGAGATCCGCGTGTTCAGGGTCGTGCGGCGGTGATCGGGGTCCTACGGGGGTGATCCGGGGTCGTACGGCGGTGAAAAGCGCGACAGGCGGCGGTCCACTCGGGTGGACCGCCGCCTGCCAGACAGGACTTGGGTACGGGTAACGGGCCGGGGCCGCCGCGCCGGGCTACCTCGTCGGCTTTCTGCCGGTGACACCCAGGTGCACCAACAGCGCGAGGTTCGGCTTCAGTTCGGCCTGCTTCACGCCCCAGGAGGAGAAGCCCTTCTGGTGCGAGGCGACGGCCGCGAGCATCGCGACCAGCGAGCCGGCGATGGCCGCCGGGTTCACGTCCTTGTCGACCCTGCCCTTGGCCTGGAGCTCGGCGACGGCGTCCGCGAGGGAGTTGTTCACCGAGTTGAGGATCTTCATGCGGAGCTTGTAGAAGCGCTTGTCGCCCTCGGCGGCGCCGAGATCGACGACCCGGAGGATCGCGTCGTTCTTGCGCCAGAACTCCAGGAACCCGTCGACGAGTTCCTGCGCCGTCTGCCAGCCGGCCTTGCCGGCCCAGGAACGGCCCTCCAGGAGCTCGGTCAACGCGGCGCCCTCGGTCGCCATTTGCTCGGCGATCTCCAGGACGGCGCCCTCGACGTCCGGGAAGTACTGGTAGAAGGTCGCGGGCGAAGTGCCCGCCTTCCGGGCGACATCGATGACCTTGACGTCCCGGTACGGGGAGGAGCTGAGCATCTCGCTGAGGCAGTCGAGCAGCTTCTGCCGGGTCGCCTGCCCACGCCGGCCGGCCACACGGCCGTCGACGGTACGCACTTGTCCTGTCATGACGTCAGCTTACCGAGGCGTGATCGGGGCGCGATTCGGCCGACTGCAAATGGGGTGTAAGGGAGTACGGAGGCTGGTGTGCCTGGTCTGCGGGCTGTGGCTGTCACGGTTACGTTGGCGGCATGGCCGAAAACAGGGCATCGGTGTACGCAGAGGGCGTCCCCTGCTGGGTGGACGCGCAGCTTGCCGACGTCGAGGCGGGCAAGCGGTTCTACGGTGAACTCTTCGGGTGGACCTTCGAGGACTGGTTCGGCTCCTTCGCGCAGGCGCTGAAGGACGGCGAACCCGTGGCCGCGCTGGTCCGCAAGGTGGATGGCCGGCTGCCCACCGTCTGGACGGTGTACTTCGCGACACCGGACGCGGTGGCCCTGGTCCGGCGCGTCCGGGAGGCCGGCGGACAGATCGTCTCGGCGCCGGTCCCGGCCGGTGACCTGGGGGTAACCGCCCTGGTCACCGACCCCGAGGGGGCCGTCTTCGCCCTGTGGCAGCCCCAGGAGCACCCCGGCTTCGGCAGACGGCACGAGCCGGGCACCTTCGCCTGGGCCGAGCTGTACGCCCGGGACGCCGAGGCGGCCGACGCCTTCTACGGCGATCTCTTCCAGGAGGCCCTGTTCGGGCCGGACGCCGAGCCCGACTTCGGCCGCGCCCCCGTCTCCGACGTGTTCCCGGCCGAGATGCCGCCCCACTTCCTCGTGCACTTCGCGGTCGAGGACGTGCCGGCCGCGCTGGAGGACGTGCTCCGGCTCGGCGGCCGTGTCCAGGCCGGGCCTTTCGAAGCCTCGTACGGCACGGTGGCCGTCGTCACGGACAATCAGGGGGCGTCCTTCGCGCTGCTGCACCGCTGAGCGGGCAGGGTTTGGTCATCGTTTGATCGCCTCTGTGCCGAGACATCCCAAATGTCACCGGGTTCGCCACCACGGCTCCGGCCAGGAAGAATCGGGGTGCGTGCCGCCATGGCGGTGCGGTGGTGAGACGCTGCACGAAGGTCGCGTGGAACATGTGGCTTGGCGCGGCTCGTACGGGGAGGTGGCAGGCAGAGTGGTGGATCAGCTGACGCAGCACGATCCGCGGCGGATCGGGCCGTTCGAGGTGCTGGGACGGCTGGGTGCCGGCGGCATGGGGCTGGTCTATCTCGCGCGTTCGGCGTCCGGCCGGCGCGTGGCGATCAAGACCGTCCGGACGGAACTGGCCGAGGACCAGCTGTTCCGGGTCCGCTTCACGCGTGAGGTGGAGGCGGCCCGGGCCGTCTCCGGCTTCTACACCGCCGCCGTCGTGGACGCCGATCCGCGCGCCGCCGTGCCGTGGCTGGCCACCGCGTACGTCCCCGCGCCCTCCCTCGAGGAGATAGTGAACGACTGCGGCCCGATGCCGGCCCAGGCGGTGCGCTGGCTGGCGGCGGGTGTGGCCGAGGCGCTCCAGTCCATCCACGGGGCCGGTCTCGTGCACCGCGACCTCAAACCGTCCAACGTCCTCGTCGTCGAGGACGGCCCCCGGGTGATCGACTTCGGGATCGCGTCGGGCGTTTCGAACACGCGTTTGACGATGACCAACGTCGCCGTCGGCACGCCCGCCTACATGTCCCCCGAGCAGGCCAAGGACTCCCGCAGCGTCACGGGCGCGAGCGACGTCTTCTCCCTCGGCTCGATGCTGGTGTTCGCCGCCACCGGACACCCGCCCTTCCACGGCGCCAACCCGGTCGAGACGGTCTTCATGCTGCTGCGCGAGGGCCCGGACCTGGAGGGTCTCCCGGACGAGCTGCGTCCGCTCATCGAGTCCTGTATGCAGATGGACCCGACGGCCCGCCCCAACCCGGCCGACCTCCAGGCCCAGCTGGCCCCCCACCTCTTCGGCTCCGGCTCCGACGACAGCGGCACCGCCTCCGCCTGGCTGCCCGAGCGGGCCGTGGGCCTGATCGAGTCCCGCCGCAACGGCCGCCCGGCCGGCAAGCCCGCCCCCGGCCCCGGCCGCAGCGGCGGCGGACGCCCCGCCCCGGCGCCGGGCCCCGCGCCCATTCCGCCGCCGCCCTCGCACGACCCCGTCGTCCCGGCGCCCGTGCCCGCTGCGTCCGTGGCCGCCGCGTCCGTCGCCGCCCCGGTCGGCGGCCCCGACACCGGCCCCGTACGGCTGGCCGGCGGCCAGGTGCCCATCGGGCCGGGCCCGCGCGTCGCCGACGTCCGTGCCGCCGCCGTCAAGGCACCCCCTCCGGAGGCCGCACTCGCCGCCTCCTGGTCCAAGCCCCGCCCCGGAGTCAACGGCACGGACCCCGCCGTCGGCCCCGCGGTCGCCACGCCCCCGGCCCCGGCCGCGCCGCCCGAGCAGGCCGGCGGCTGGCGTCCCTGGCGCTTCCGCATGTCCAACGACGTCTGGGGCACCCCCTCCGTCGCCGACGACCTGGTCTACGTCACCTCCTTCGAGGTGCACGCCCTGGACGTGGCCACCGGCCGCCGCCGCTTCAAGACCCGGGACGTCGCCTGGTCCATGGCGGTCGCGGACGGCCGGATCCACGCCTCCGACGGGCCCACCCTCTTCGCCCTGGACGCCCGCGAGGGCGGCGACCTGTGGCGTTTCCAGACGGACGCCTGGGTCTACTCCCTCCAGGCCGGCCGTGGCAGCGTCGTCACCGGCACCCGGGGCGGCGGCGTCCAGGGCTGGGAGGCCTCGAACGGGCAGAAGCTCTGGGAGATCACCGGCTGCCAGACCGACTTCGAGTCCTCCGAGGCCGGACCCGCCCTGCACGACGGCACGGTCTACGTCTGGCAGGACGCCCGGCTGCGCGCCCTGGACGCCCGCACCGGCGACGAGCGCTGGTCGTACCCGATCGGCGACACGGCCTCCTGCGGCGGCGTCCCGGTCCGGGTCACCCCGGCGCCCGACGGCTACGTCTACGTCTGCGCCGGCACCCGCGTCCTCGCCCTCGACGTGGCCGCCGGGCATGTGAAGTGGCACTTCGAGGCCCCGGCCGTCTTCCTCTCCCCGCCCACCTTCGTCCCGGGCCCGGCCGTCACCGGCGGCGGCGTCTACCTGGCCGACTACCTCGGCACGGTGTACGCCCTGGACGCCACCGACGGCCGTGACCGCTGGCGCATCGCCACCGAGTCCCGCACGTCCGTCGACCCCGTCCTGGTCGCCGCGGGCCACGTCCACGTGGGCAGCGGCAAGGGCCTCTACACCCTGGACGCGGTCACCGGCACCCCCAAGTGGCGCTTCCAGGCGGGCGGCGACATCGTGGGCGCCCCCTCGGTGGCCGAGGGCCGCATCCACTTCGGCTCCACCGACCACCTGCTCTACACCCTGAAGGCCGACGACGGCCGGTTGCGCTGGAAGCTCGCCACCGGCGGCGAGATCACCGGCTCCCCGGTCGTCCGGGACGGGGTGGTGTACGCGTGCAGCAAGGACCGCTGCGTGTACGCGCTGGACGCGGAGAAGGGGACGGGCACGGCGCGCACCGCCTGAAGCTCCCGGGACGGCGGCGTACTGCCTGACGTTCCCGGGACGGCCGTCGCACGGCGTACGGAAGGGGCTCCGGACGGCGGCCGTCGCTCATCGGGGAGCGGCCTGTGCGCCGCTTCCACCCACGACGCTACGCCGGGTACGGCCCGGTCGCCACGCGGTGACATGACCGTGACAGGCGATCACTAGGCTCTCCGCCATGCGGATACGGGGGCGCAAGCTCAAATTCACGGCGGTACTCGTCCTGGTCGTCCTGGCCCTGACAGGGTTCTCCACCGGCCGGGGCCGCGGCGGCAGCCACGGTCACAGCAGCAGCGGGGGACACGGCGGCGGGTGCAGCAGTTCCAGCCAGGACCACGACAGTTCGAGTTCGTCGACGTCGGGCGGCGGTTACGGCTCGGGCGGCTCCAGCAGCGGCTCCAGCGGCGGGTCCTACGGCTCCGACGACGACGATGACTACTACGCGAGCAGCGGCGGCTCCAGCAGCGGCGGCGGTTCGTACACCCGCAGGCCGAACTACGGCTCCACGCCGACGTCGTCCTCCGGCTCCGGCAGCGGCAAGGCCCTGCGGGACGGCACGGCGAAGCTGGTGAGCTGCGCGAGCGCCGCCCGCCCCTACGCGACCGTCGAGGTCAGCAACCCCAACGGCCGCAAGGCGACCTTCTCCGTCTCGGTGACCTTCGAGGACGCGCAGGGCATCACCGTCGTCGACCGGTACGGGGACGTCACGGTCCCGGCGCAGGGCAGGGCGACCGTCGACGTCGAGGTCGGCCCGGGCCTGGTGGACTCGGTCGACCACTGCGAGGTCGACCGCCAGGCCCTCGTCGACGACTGACGAGAGCCGACGACCGACGAGCCGACGACCCGACGAGCAGGCGCCTGGCAGTCCGTCAGTCCCGCAGCTCCGTCAGGAAGTCGAGCAGCGCCTCGTTCACCTCGGTGGGCCGCTCCTGCTGCGTCCAGTGGCCGCAGCCCGGCAGCACGAGCGGCTTCCGAAGGAGGTTCGGCATCAACTCCGGGAGCTTCTCGATCAGTTCGGGCGTGCCCGGGAAGGCCGCAACCAGGTCCCGGTCGCCGTACACGTACAGCGCGGGCGGGGACACGACCGCTCCCTGCCAGGGGGCGGTCAGCTCCCAGTTGCGGTCCAGGTTGCGGTACCAGTTGAGCGCGCCGGTGAAGCCCTGCGCGTAGCTCTCGGTGAGGGTGTCGAGGTCCTCCTCGGTGAGCCACTCGGGCAGCACCTCGGGGTCCGGCGCGTCCCCGAGCCAGCCGCGCTCCAGGTCGTCGACCAGGGCCTGCTCGGGCCGCCCGGCGTCCGGGGCGTCACCGGAGGCGGAGTACAGCAGCTTGCGCAGGGTGCCGCGGGTGTCCGCCGAGAACTCGGCCTCGGCGACGCCCGGCTGCTCGAAGTAGTTCCAGTAGAACCGTCCGCCGAAGCGCTCCCGCATGGTCGCGAGCGGCGGCTGCCCGCCACGGAACGGCGGCGGCACGCTCAGCCCCGCCACGCCGCGCACCACGTCCGGCCGCAGCAGCGCGGTGTGCCAGGCCACCGGCGCTCCCCAGTCGTGCCCGACGACGAACGCCCGCTCCTCGCCCAGCGCGTGGATCAGCCCGACCACGTCCCCCACCAGGTGGAGGATGCTGTACGCGGACACGTCCTCGGGGTGGTCACTGCCGCCGTACCCGCGCTGGTCGGGCGCGACCACCCGGAAACCGGCCTCGGCCAGCGGCCCGAACTGGTGCCGCCAGGAGTGCCAGGACTCCGGGAACCCGTGCAGCAGCACCACGAGCGGGCCCTCGCCCTGCTCGGCGATGTGCAGGCGTATGCCGTTCACGTCGATCATCCGATGCGTAACCACGCGTCGAGCATACGTGTGTAGGCGGAAACGAAATCTGACGAGGCAGGGGTCACGTGCTCGTGGCCGAGGGGGTCCCTGACAGGGCCTGGCAGGCGTCCGCGAGGTGGCGGACGGTGGACAGCACCGCCGACAAGTCGGTGTGAAAGCTTCGACAGGAGAACACCATGAACCCCACCTACGACTTCTCCGGGCAGGTGGCCCTGGTCACCGGCGCCGCCTCCGGCATGGGCCTGGCCGCCGCCCGCGCCTTCGCCGACTCCGGCGCCGCCGTGGTGCTGGCCGACCGCGACCACGACGCCGTCCACGACGCGGCCGAAGAGATCACCGGCCGCGGAGGCCGGGCGATCGGTGTCGTCTGCGACGTCACCGACGAACAGCAGGTGGAAGCGGCGGTGCGGCGCGCGGTCACGGAGTACGGCCGCCTGGACATGGCGTTCAACAACGCCGGCATCCAGGTGCCGCCGACCGACGCCGCCGACGAGACGGCCGACTCCTTCGACCGGGTCAACGCCGTCAACCTGCGCGGCGTCTGGGCGGCGATGAAGCACGAGCTGCGGCAGATGCGCGAGCAGGGCAGCGGTGCCGTCGTCAACTGCTCGTCCCTGGGCGGGCTCGTCGGGCTGCCCGAGCGGGCGGCCTACCACGCCTCCAAGCACGGCGTCATCGGCCTGACCCGCAGCGCCGCGGTCGAGTACGCGCCCAGGGGCGTCCGCGTCAACGCCGTGTGTCCCGGCGTCATCGACACCCCGATGGTCGCCGACATGGTCCAGAACCAGGCCGAGGCCATGGCCGGGATCCTCAAGGAACAGCCCATCGGCCGGCTGGGGACGGCGGAGGAGGTCGCGGCGGCCGTCCTGTGGCTGTGCAGCCCCGGCGCCGGCTTCGTCACGGGGACGGCTCTCCCCGTCGACGGCGGCTTCACCGCCCACTGAACGGCTGCTGGTCACGCAACCGGTACCCCCGCCCCCGCCCCGCGAACAGCCGGGCCTGACGCTCACCCGTCGCGTTCCCGAGCGCGATGAGATGCGGTGCCTGCGCGAGGCCCCGGGACCGCCCGGCCTCGCTCGCCGCCCACAGGGCCCGGACCGTCCCCTGCACGGCCTCCGTCGGATACCCGGCGACGACGACCGCGCAGGCGGTCGCCGCCGCCAGCGCCTCGCCCTCCGGGGCGAGTTCCGACACCAGCCCGACCTCGTGGGCGCGCCGGGCCGAGATCCGTTCGGCCGTCCCCATGAGCGCCATCCGCGCGACCTCGCCGTACGGCATGCGCTGCGCCATGAGGACGGACTCGTAGGCGCTGACCATGCCGTAGGTGGTGTGCGGGTCGAAGAAGGTGGCGGTGGTGTCGGCGATCACGAACTCCGCCTCGCCGAGCAGGTAGAAGGCGCCCCCGCAGGCCATCCCGCGCACCGCGGCGACGACCGGTTTCCACAGGTCGTTCGCCTTGGGCCCGACGCCGAGCAGCGGATCGTCCTGCGCGTAGGGCGAGTTCGGCTGCGGCACGACGGCGTCCCGGTCGATCCCGGTGCAGAAGGCCCGCTCTCCGGCACCGGTGAGGACGATCGCCCGCACGGAGTCGTCGAACCGCAGGTCCCGCCAGACGCGGGCGAGGTCACCGGCCATGCCCAGGTCGATGGCGTTGAGCCGGTCGGGCCGGTTCAGGGTGACGACGGCGACTCCGCTGTCCTGGTCGGCCGTGACGAGCACACTGCTCATGAGCGCTCCAGGATCCACCGGGGGATGCCCTCGTCGAAGACGGCCCGCACCCGGGCGCCGATACGAAGGCCGCTCGGCGAGAAGGAGTCGAGCGCCTGACCCGGCCCGGCGACCAGGTTGCCCACCAGCCGGATGCGCGGTGCCTCGTCCAGCTCGACGACGACCACGTTGTACGGCGCCACCGCCGCGTACTCCGGCAGCAGCGGCGGGTGCGGGACGACGTACGACCAGACCCGGCCCCGCCCGGACATCCGGCGCCACCCGGCCTCGAAGGACTGGCAGTGCGGGCAGCAGGGCCGGGGCGGGAAGCGGAGCTCGCCGCAGCCGGCGCAGCCCTGGACCCGGAGTTCGCCCCGGGCGGCGTACTCCCAGAAGGGGGCGCCGTCGGCGTCGGTGACGGGACGCAGCATGTCAGCTCCTCAGCAGCAGGGCGGAGGTCGGGACACCCTCACCCGCGGTGACCAGACAGACCGAGGCGCCCGGCACCTGCGCGGTACTGGTCCCGCGCAGTTGCCGCACCCCTTCGTCGATGAGGTTGAAGCCGTGCACGTAGGCCTCGGACAGCCCGCCCCCGCCGGTGTTCACGGGCAGCGTCCCGCCGATCTCCAGCGCCCCGCCCTCGGTGAACGCCCCGCCCTCGCCGCGCCCGCAGAAGCCGTAGCCCTCCAGGGAGAGCAGGACCAGGGGGGTGAAGGCGTCGTAGATCTGGGCGACGTCCACGTCATCGGGGGTCAGGTCGGAGTGCTTCCACAGATGCCGGGCGGCGGCCCAGGCCGGTCCGGTGAGGGGGTCGTCGTTCCAGTAGTTGACCATGCCGTGGTGCTGGGCGGGCAGGGACTGGGCGGCGGCGTGGACGTAGACGGGTTTCCGGCGGCAGTCCCGGGCCCGCTCGGCGGAGACGACGACACAGGCCAGCGCCCCGTCCGTCTCCAGGCAGTTGTCGAAGAGGCAGAGCGGCTCGCTGATCCACCGGGACGTCATGTACATCTCGCGGGTGAGGGGCCGGTCGTACATGATCGCGGCGGGGTTCTGGTTGGCCCGGTTGCGGCAGGCGAGGGCGACGTTGAACAAGTGGTCGCGGGTGGCGCCGTACTCGTGCATGTACCGGCGGGTGAGCATGGCGATCTCGTCGACCGGCCGGAGCAGGCCGTAGGGCCGGGTCCACTGGGCCGGGGTCGGGAGCTGGACGGTGGTGTTCGTCCACGGCCGGGGCCCGCTGCCCCGCTTGCGGGACCGCCAGGCGACCCCGACGCTCGCCTGCCCGGTGGCGATGGCGGCGGCGAGATGGCCGACCGTGGCACACGAACCGCCGCCCCCGAAGCCGACCTTGCTGAAGAAGGTGAGGTCACCGAAGCCGCAGGCCTTCGCCAGCTCCACCTCGTCGGTCTCCTCCATGGTGTAGGAGGCGAGGGCGTCGACCTCGCCGGGCGCGATCCCGGCGTCGTCGAGGGCGGCCAGGACGGCGCGGCAGGCGAGGGTGCGTTCGTCCTCGGGGAGCCGCTTGGCGAACGGCGTCCGGCCGATGCCGGCGATGGCGGTGGCGTCCTTGAGGCCGAGGCCCTCGAGGTCGATGCCCTTGGAGCCGAGGCCTGCCGATCCTGCTGCCATGCTGCGCGCACCTCCGGCCCGAACGGTTCGCTGACAGGTCGTCAGATTACAGCTAATCTGACGGTCAGTCAGCTCCTGTGCCGACGACGGGTGGGAGGGCTTGCTGTGCGAGCGGACACGGAGTGGGGAAGCATCCCGGGCCTGGTGCGGTCGGCGGCCGAGCGGTACGCGGACGTCGAGGCCGTCGTCGAGGGCCGTACCCGGATCACCTACGCGGAACTGGGCGCCCGTGTGGAGCGCGCGGCGGCGGCCTGCCTGGCGAACGGGGTCGGACCGGGGGACCGGGTCGGCATCTGGGCGCCGAACACGCTCGACTGGATCGTCGCGGCACTCGGCGCGGTCTCGGCGGGCGCGGTGCTCGTGCCGGTGAACACCCGCTTCAAGGGGACGGAGGCCGCCGACGTCCTGCGCCGCAGCGGAACCCGGCTGCTCTTCGTGACCGGCACCTTCCTCGGCACCTCGTACGTGGCCTCACTGCGCAGGGCGGCGGGGGAGGGCCCGGGGACCGGCCCGCTGCCGGGGCTGCCGGAGCTGGAACGGGTGGTGGTCCTCGCCGAGGACGCCCCGGCGGACTTCCTCACCTGGAAGGACTTCCTGGCCGGCGGGGAAGGGGTCGGACCGGCGGCGGTACGCGCCCGGGCCGACGCGGTCGAGGGGCCCTGGACCTCGGACATCATCTTCACCTCGGGCACCACCGGCCGCCCGAAGGGCGCGGTCGTCACCCACGCGCAGTCGCTGCGCGCCTACGGCGTCTGGAGCGACCTGGCGGGCCTGACCCGGGGCGACCGCTACCTGATCGTGAACCCCTTCTTCCACACCTTCGGCTACAAGGCCGGGGTGCTCGCCTGCCTCATGCGGGGCGCGACGATGATCCCCCAGCCGGTGTTCAACGTGCACACGGCTCTCGCCAACCTCGCGGCGGAACGGATCTCCGTGCTCCCCGGCCCCCCGACCCTCCTCCAGTCCCTCCTGGACCACCCGGCACGGGACGCGCACGACCTGTCGGCCCTGCGGCTGGTGGTGACGGGCGCCGCGGTGGTGCCGCTGCGGCTCGTCGAGCGGCTCCGCGAGGAACTCGGCGTCGGCACGGTCCTGACGGCGTACGGCCTCTCCGAGGCGGGCGGTGTCGTCACGATGTGCCGCCGCGGCGACGACCCGACGGTCATCGCGTCGACATCGGGCCGGGCCGTCCCCGGCACCGAGGTACGGGTGGTGGACGCCGAGGGCCGCCCCCTGGAGCCCGGCACCGGCGCGGGCGAGGTCCTGGTCCGCGGCTTCAACGTCATGTCCGGCTACTACGAGGACCCCCACGCCACCGCCGAGGTCCTGACCCCGGACGGCTGGCTGCGCACCGGCGACGTCGGCGTCCTGGACGCCGAGGGCAATCTGCGCATCACCGACCGCCTGAAGGACATGTTCATCGTCGGCGGCTTCAACGCCTACCCCGCGGAGATAGAGCAACTCCTCGGCCTGCACCCGGACGTGGCGGACGTGGCGGTGATCGGCGTGCCCGACGCGCGCCTCGGCGAGGTCGGCAAGGCGTACGTCGTCCGGCGGCCGGGCGCTCTGCTCACCTCGGACGACCTGATCGCCTGGTCCCGCAGGGAGATGGCGAACTACAAGGTGCCGAGAGCGGTGGAGTTCGTGGCGGAGCTGCCCCGCAACGCGAGCGGGAAGGTCGTGAAGGGTGCGCTGCGGGAGGGAACCGGCCTCACGGGCCGGTCGGCAGCGCCGGGGTCCCGGTGACCGACATCATGAGGGAGTAGAGGGTGGTGTCGGCCGCGATGAACATCCGGTTGCGCCGGGCCCCGCCGAAGCGGACGTTGGCGACGGTGCCGGGCACCAGGACCCGGCCGAGGAGGGTGCCGTCGGGGTCGTAGCAGTGCACACCGTCGTGCATCGCGGCGGCCCAGAGCCGCCCCGCGTCGTCGAAGCGGATGTTGTCGAAGTGGCCGTTCCCGCCCACGGCGAAGACGTCGCCGCCGGTCAGCGTGGAATCGTCCTGGACGTCGAAGACGCGGATGTGGTTGGCGATGCTGTCCGACACGTACAGCCGGCGCTCGTCGGGAGAGAACACCAGCCCGTTGGGCCCCTGGAACCCGTCGGCGACCAGCCGCACCTCACCGCTGCCGGGGTCCACGCGGTAGACGTTCCGGGCCCCGATCTCGCTCTCCCCGCGATGCCCCTCGTAGTCGGAGGCGATCCCGAACTCGGGGTCGGAGAACCAGATCGAGCCGTCGGACCGCACGACGGCGTCGTTCGGACTGTTGAGCCGCTTCCCCCGGAACCGCTCGGCGATCACGGTGACCGAACCGTCGTGCTCGGTCCGGGTCACCCGCCGGTTGCCCTGCTCACAGGTGACGAGACGGCCCTGCCCGTCCAGGGTGTTGCCGTTCGGGTGCCCGGCCGGCGTCCGGAAGACCCCGACGGCGCCGGTCGTCTCGTCCCAGCGCAGCAGCCGGTCGTTCGGGATGTCGCTCCACAGCAGATACCGCCCGGCGGGCACGTACACGGGCCCCTCGGCCCACCGGCACCCCTCGAAGAGCGTCTCCAGCCGGGAGTCCCCCGCCTGGCACAGGCCGGTCCGGAACCGCTCGTCGAGCGTCTCGTACGTCTGCGGCTGCTCGCCGGGCATGGGACCGCCTTCGGGGTGGGCGACTGTCGGTCTGCGGGATCCACTATGACGTGAACGTCCGAGGCCACGCGGCGGCGACACCACCGACTGGAGCATCTGGGCGCCCCCGTCACTTCCTGAGCTGGGCACCCTGCCGCATCTTTGGGCCCGGGCGCCCCAACTCGCCCCGGGAGAGCGGGTTCTTGTCCGCTTGTGTGGGAAGAGAGTGTGCGGGTCTTGTGGACTCCCGTGCGTCGGGCTGTGATCGGTGTCCCCCACGGCTGACGTACCCGCCGTGCACAAGGCAGACTGGCGTGGTTGCTCAGGATGTCTAGGGGGACTGCATGGACGGTGTACCGGACGGTGTGCCGCGCGTACCGGAGCAGCGGCGTCCCGGCTCCTCGGCGAAGTCGGCGGAACCGGTGGAATCGGTGGAATCGGTGGAACCGGAGTCGGTGCCGGCGCTGCGCTTCGGCGTGCTCGGACCGGTGCGCGCCTGGCGCGGAGACGAGCCGATCACCACCGGGTCCCCCCAGCAACGCGCCCTGCTCGCCGCCCTGCTGCTGCGCGAGGGCCGGACCGCCACGGCGGCGGAGCTGATCGACGCCCTGTGGGGCGAGGAACCGCCCTCGCAGGCCCTGGCGGCGCTGCGGACGTACGCCTCCCGGCTGCGCAAGGTGCTGGACGCGGGTGTCCTCGCCAGCGAGTCCGGCGGGTACGCGGTCCGCGGCCTGGCCGAGGGCGCCCTGGACCTGGCCGTCGCCCAGGACCTGGCCACGGAGGCGGAGAAGGCCCGCTCGGCCGGCGACCTCTGCCACGCCCGGGACGTGCTGCGGCGGGCCCTCGCCCTGTGGGACGGGGAGACCCTGGCCGGCGTGCCCGGCCCGTACGCGGAGGCGCAGCGCGTCCGCCTGGAGGAGTGGCGGCTCCAGCTCCTCGAGTCCCGCCTGGACATGGACCTGGAGCAGGGCTGCCATGCGGAGGCGGTCTCGGAGCTCACCGCCCTGACCGCCGCCCATCCGCTCCGTGAGCGGCTGCGCGAGCTGCTGATGCTGGCGCTGTACCGCAGCGGACGCCAGGCCGAGGCCCTCGCGGTGTACGCCGACACGCGGCGCCTGCTCGCCGACGAACTGGGCGTGGACCCCCGCCCCGGCCTCAGTGAGTTGCAGCAGCGGATCCTCCAGGCCGACCCGGGGCTCGCGGAGCCCTCCTCCCCGGCCCCCGAGCCGGCCTCCGCCCCGGTCCGCCCGGCCCAGCTGCCGGCGACGGTGCCGGACTTCACCGGCCGCTCCGCCTTCGTCCGCGAGCTCGGCGACATCCTGGCCTCGGCGGACGGCGGGGTGATGGCGGTCTCGGCCCTGGCCGGGATCGGCGGTGTGGGCAAGACGACCCTCGCCGTGCACGTGGCCCACCAGGCCCGCGCGGCGTTCCCGGACGGGCAGTTGTACGTCGACCTCCAGGGCGCGGGCGCCCGGGCGGCGGAGCCGGAGACGGTCCTCGGCTCGTTCCTGCGCGCCCTCGGCACCGCCGACACCGCGATCCCCGACTCCATGGAGGAACGCGCGGCGCTGTACCGCTCGGTCCTGGCCGGACGCCGTGTGCTGGTGCTGCTGGACAACGCCCGCGACGCCGCCCAGGTACGCCCCCTGCTGCCCGGCACGGACGGCTGCGCCGCGCTGGTCACCTCCCGGGTGCGGATGGTGGACCTGGCGGGCGCCCACCTGATCGACCTGGACGTGATGTCGCCGGACGAGGCGCTGGCGCTGTTCACGAAGATCGTGGGCGAGGAGCGGGTCGCGTCCGAGCGGAAGGCCGCCCTGGACGTGGTGGCGGCCTGCGGCTTCCTGCCGCTCGCCATCCGTATCGCGGCGTCCCGACTGGCCGCGCGCCGCACCTGGACGGTGTCGGTGCTCGCGGCGAAGCTCGCCGACGAACGCCGCCGCCTGGACGAACTCCAGGCCGGGGACCTGGCGGTGAAGGCCACCTTCGAGCTGGGCTACGGGCAGCTGGAGCCCGCCCAGGCCCGGGCCTTCCGCCTGCTGGGCCTGGCCGACGGCCCCGACATCTCCCTCCCGGCCGCGGCGGCGGTCCTGGATCTTCCGGTGGAAGACACGGAGGACCTCCTGGAGTCGCTCGTGGACACCTCGCTCCTCGAATCGGCCGCCCCCGGCCGCTACCGCTTCCACGATCTCGTACGGCTCTACGCGCGTGCGTGCGCGGAACGGGACGAACTGCCGCCGAGCGAGCGGGGCGCGGCGCTGTCGCGGCTGCTGGACTTCTATCTGGCCTCCGCGGCGGCCGTGTTCGCGATCGAACGGCCGGGTGACACGCTGGTGGAGCACCTCGAACCGGCCTCGTATCCGGGGCTGCGCTTCGAGAACCGGCACGCGGCGCAGGACTGGCTGTACGCGGAGGCCGTCTGCCTCCTCGCCTGCGTACGGCAGGCGGCCAGGCAGGCGGGGACCCTGCCCCGGGCCATCGACCTGCTGTGGGCCGCGCACGACCTCTCCGAGTCGGGGGCCAACGCCAGGGAGTACGAGGCGACGGCCGAGGCGCTCCTGGACGCGGCCCGGCAGTACGACCTGGCGCGGGCGGAGGCCCGGGCGCTGACGACGCTCGTCAACGTCCACCACGTGAGCGGCCGGTTCGAGCGGGCGGACCAGGAGGCCGAGCGGGCCATACTCCTCGCGCAGCAGGCCGACGACCTGCTTCCGGTCTGCTGGGCCCGCAACGCGCGCGGCATCATCGCGCTGTACCAGAACCGGCACGCGGACGGCGAGGAGCACCTCTCCCGGGCCATCGAGCACTTCCGGGCCCTGGGCAACCGTCCCGGGGAGGCCGCCGCGCTGTGCAACCTGTCCCGGATCCACCTGGCGACCGGGCGGACCCAGAGCGCGGTCGCGCTGGCCCAGGAGGGCATCGGCATCTACGACGCCATGGGCAGCACCATGCGGGGCGCGAACGCCCGTTACGCCCTGGGGCTGGCCCTCACCCAGAGCGGTGATCTGGGCACCGCGGCGGAACGGCTCCAGGAGGCGCTGGAGGTGTTCCGCGACAGCCGGCAGCGCTTGTGGGAGGGCATGAGCCTGTTCCGGCTGGCCGAGGTGGACCTCGCCGCCCGGCGTGCCGCACAGGCCGCCGCCAACGCCGAGATGGCGCTCACCGTGCTGCGCGGAATCGGCGGGGAGTGGCGGCGGGGCAATGTCCTGACGGTGCTCGGCCGGGCGCTCAGCAGCATAGGCCAGACCGGCCGGGCCCAGGTCTGCTGGCAGGAGGCGGCGGGCATCTACGAGGAGCTGGGCTCACCGGAGGCCGCCGACGTGCGGGCGCTGCTCTCTCCGGTACGGGCGGCCTGACGCCCCGCCGCGGGCGTTCATCATTCGTTTATCGCCCCACGCCATGCTTGACGTAGTCGATCCGTCGCGTCGGGGGGCAGACGGGTCACTGCACAGGGCCCCGCACTTGAGAAATAGGGTGAGCGGCCCAGGCGGGCCCGTCCGGCCGGACTCGGGGGAGTGACCGGACGGGCCCGCCGACCTCACTGCTTGATCCATGCCAAGGGGAGTTGACGATCATGGGCGACGAGCTCAAGCCACAGGACCTGCACGCGACCGACGAGCCGCTGGGGACCGAGGACCTGCACGCCACGGACGAGGGCGCCGTCAAGAAGCAGGACCTGCACGCGACCGACGAGCCGATCGAGACCAAGGACCTGCACGCCACGTCGGAGCCCTTCAAGCCGACGAAGTAACACGGGGGAGCAAGCCACCTCACACGGGGTTCGGCCGCGGCGGCGCGGAGGGGGAGCCGTCGCGGCCGATGTGTGTCCGGACCCGGGCATCTCCTCTCACCCCTTGTCCGCATAGCTGACGCTCCGTCAGATCGGCGCTACCGTGAGCGTCATGGACATCCACGACAGCACGTTTCCGCTGATCATCTCCGTGGACGACCACACGGTGGAGCCCGCGAACGTCTGGCAGGACCGGCTTCCGGAGAAGTACCGGGGCGTCGGGCCGCGTATCGTCCGGGCGCCCGTGAAGGAGATGACGTTCCTCGGTGGGCGCTTCAGGCCCGTCATGGGCGAACCCGGTGACGACGGCCCCGTCGGTGACTGGTGGGTCTACGAGGAACTGCGCCGTCCCCTGACCCGGCTCGACACGGCCGTGGGGTACAGCAGGGACGAGATCAAGCTCGAGGTCATCACGTACGAGCAGATGCGCCCGGGGTCCTACGACGTCCCCGCCCGGCTCGCCGACATGGACGTCAACCACGTCCAGTCCGCCCTCTGCTTCCCGACCTTCCCGCGCTTCTGCGGCCAGACCTTCACCGAGGCGAAGGACCACGAACTGGGGCTGCTCTGCGTCCGCGCCTACAACGACTGGACGGTGGAGGAGTGGTGCGGCCCCGACGCGCGCGGGCGGCTCATACCCCTGACCCTCATCCCCCTGTGGGACGCCGAGCTGGCGGCCGAGGAGGTCCGGCGCAACGCCGCGCGCGGGGTCCGTGCCGTCGCCTTCTCCGAGATACCGCCGTACCTCGGGCTGCCCTCCATCCACGGTGACGGCTGGGACCCGTTCCTCCAGGCGTGCGACGAGACCGGCACGGTCATCGCCATGCACATCGGCAGCAGCAGCCGCATGCCCTCCACCTCCGCCGACGCCCCGCCCGCCGTCGGCTCCACCATCACCTTCGCCAACTGCTGCTTCTCGATGGTCGACTGGCTGATGAGCGGCAAGTTCGAGCAGTTCCCGCACCTCAAGGTGATGTACGCGGAGGGGCAGATCGGCTGGATCCCCTACATCCTGGAGCGGGCCGACGTGGTGTGGGAGGAGAACCGGGCCTGGGGCGGCGTCGCCGACAAGGTGCACCGGCCGCCGTCCGAGCTGTTCGCCGAGCACGTCTACGGCTGCTTCTTCGACGACGCCTTCGGACTGCGCAACCTCGACGCGATCGGCCTGCGCAACGTCCTCTACGAGACCGACTACCCGCACTCCGACTCCACCTGGCCCAAGTCCCGTGAGGTCGGCGAGGCGCAGATGGGGCACCTGGAAGCGGGGGTGGTGGAGCGGATCGTGCGGCGGAACGCCATCGAGCTGCTCGGGCTGAGCGACGAGGGGCTGTGGCCGGGCGGCACCCGGTGAGCCTGCGGTACGGGATGCAGCTTCCCGTCCAGTCCCAGACCACCCTCTACGCCGAGCCCTGGGAGGCCGGCGCCGGCCCCGACGACCTCCTCGCCGTCGCCCGCGCCGCCGACCGCTCCGGCTTCGCCTACCTCGCGAGCTGCGACCACGTCGGCATCCCGCGCCGGCTGGCCGCCGCGATGAGCACGGTCTGGTACGACCCCGTCGCCACCCTCGCCTTCCTCGCGGCGGCCACCGAGCGGATCCGGCTGCTCAGCCACGTCGCCGTCGTCGGGCTGCGGCACCCGCTGCTCACCGCCAAGCAGTACGCCACGCTCGACCACCTCAGCGGCGGGCGGCTGATCCTCGGGGTCGGCGCCGGGCACGTCCAGGAGGAGTTCCAGGCCCTGGGCGTGGACTTCCGGCAGCGCGGGGCCGTGCTCGACGAGTGCCTGGACGCACTGCGGGCCGCTCTCGGGCCCGAGGAGTTCCCCGAGCACCACGGCAAGCTGTACGACTTCGAGGGGCTGGGCCAGCGGCCCCGGCCGGTTCAGGAGCGCGTCCCCCTGTGGGTCGGCGGATCCTCGCCCGCCGCCGTACGACGGGCCGCTCTCAAGGGCGACGGATGGCTGCCGCAGGGGGACCCGAGGGACCGGCTGCCGGAGCAGATCGCGCGGATCGGTGAGCTGCGTGACCGGGCGGGCGTCCACGGCGGCTTCACCGTGGGCGCCGTCACCGAGCCGCTGTACGTCGGCACGCCCCGCTGGGACATGGGCCGCAGGACCCTCACCGGCGGTCCGCAGGAGCTCGCCGAGTCGCTGCGGGCCTACCGCGCGATGGGTGTGCACCAGATCCAGGTGCGGTTCCGCAGCCGGAGCCGCAGCGAACTGACCGACCAGATGGCGGCGTTCGGCGCCGAGGTCGCTCCCCACCTGTGAGGAGGCCCCATGGGCAAGCTCGACGGACGGGTCGTCATGATCACCGGCGCCGCGCGCGGCCAGGGCGAACAGGAGGCCCGGCTGTTCGCGGCCGAGGGGGCCCGGGTGGTCGTCGCGGACGTCCTCGACGACCAGGGCGAGGCCCTCGCGAAGGAGATCGGCGCGAAGTACGTCCATCTCGACGTGGGCCGCGAGGACGACTGGCAGGCCGCCGTCACCGCGGCCCACGACGCGTACGGCCCCGTCGACGGGCTCGTGAACAACGCCGGCATCCTGCGCTTCAACACCCTCATCGACACGCCCCTCGACGAGTTCATGCAGGTCGTGCGGGTCAACCAGGTGGGGAGCTTCCTCGGCGTCAAGGCGGTCGCCCCCCAGATGGCCGACGGGGGCACGATCGTCAACACCGCCTCCTACACCGGCCTGACCGGGATGGCGGCGGTGGGCGCGTACGCGGCGACCAAGCACGCCGTGGTCGGTCTGACCCGCGTCGCCGCCCTGGAGCTGGCCGGGCGGGGGATCCGCGTCAACGCCGTCTGCCCGGGCGCCGTCGACACGGCGATGTCCAACCCGGCCCGGCTGGATCCCGACGCCGACCAGGAGGCGTCGGCGAAGGGGCTCGACCGGCTGTACCGCAAGCTCGTGCCGCTGGGGCGGGTCGGGCAGCCGGAGGAGGTGGCCAGGCTCGCCCTGTTCCTGACCTCGCGGGACTCGTCGTACATCACGGGGCAGCCGTTCGTGATCGACGGCGGGTGGCTGGCGGGGGTCAGTGTCATCTGACGCCCGGCGTTACCTGACGGGTCATCAGCTATTGACGCTCGTGAGGGCCGGTGGAACAGTCGGACTCATTAATCTGACGCTCCGTCAGATCAGACCGTGGGGCGGTGAACCTCCTTGGAATTCGGGGTCTTCGTACAGGGATACGTGGGCAAACGGGCCGAGACCGACCCGCTCGCCGAGCACAAGGCGCTGATGGAGGAGACCGAGTACGTCATCCAGGCGGACAAGTCGGGCTTCAAGTACGCCTGGGCCTCCGAACACCACTTCCTGGAGGAGTACTCGCACCTCTCCGCCAACGACGTCTTCCTCGGCTACCTGGCACACGCGACCGAGCGGATCCACCTGGGCTCGGGCATCTTCAACCCGCTCGCGCCGGTCAACCACCCGGTGAAGGTCGCCGAGAAGGTCGCCATGCTCGACCACCTCAGTGAGGGGCGCTTCGAGTTCGGCAGCGGGCGGGGCGCCGGCTCCCACGAGATCCTCGGCTTCCTGCCGGGGATCACCGACATGAACCACACCAAGGAACTCTGGGAGGAGACCATCGCCGAGTTCCCCAAGATGTGGCTCCAGGACGAGTACGCCGGCTTCCAGGGCAAGCACTGGTCGCTGCCGCCGAGGAAGGTCCTGCCGAAGCCGTACGGGAAGTCCCACCCCGCGATGTGGTACGCGGCCGGGTCGCCGCCGTCGTACGCCATGGCCGCGAAGAAGGGGCTCGGCGTGCTCGGCTTCAGCGTGCAGAAGGTCTCCGACATGGAGTGGGTGCTGGAGCAGTACAAGACGGCGATCGTGGACGCCGAGCCGGTCGGGGACTTCGTCAACGACAACGTGATGGTGACGACCACGGCGATCTGCGCGCCGACGCACGCGGAGGCCGTGCGGATCGCGGCGAGCGGGGGGCTGCACTATCTGCCGTCGCTGGTGTTCCGGTACCACGACACGTTCCCCCGGCCCGAGGGGTTCCCGGTGTGGCCGGAGACGCTGCCGGAGTACACCGAGGAGTTCGTGGAGGTGCTGATCGAGGAGGAGCTGCTGATCTGCGGGGATCCGGACGAGGTGCTGCGGCAGTGCGAGCGGTGGGAGCGGGCCGGGGCGGATCAGTTGAGTTTCGGGTTGCCGGTGGGGGTGCCGAAGGAGGAGACGTTGCAGACGATTCGGTTGGTCGGGGAGTACGTGATTCCGAAGATCGATACGGATCCTGTGCACCGAACGTCCCGTTTTCGGCAGGGCGCGTAATCGCCGTGGGGCCGCGGGCCGTCCGGCGAGTGCGGGCGGTGTGTGGCTTGTCGCGCAGTTCCCCGCGCCCCTTGGGGGCATCCAGCTCGAGGAGTTGAGTGGTCATGCTCGATCACGTCATCAAGGGGGCGACCGTCGTCGACGGGACCGGTGCGCCCGGCTTCACCGCGGACATCGGCATCAAGGACGGCCGGATCGCCGTCATGGGCCAGGTCACCCAAGAAGCCCGCGCCACCGAGGACGCGCGCGGGCTCGTCCTCACCCCCGGCTTCGTCGACCCCCACACCCACTACGACGCCCAGCTCTTCTGGGATCCGTACGCCACGCCCTCGCTCAACCACGGTGTCACCACCGTCGCGGGCGGGAACTGTGGGTTCACACTCGCGCCGTTGAACCCGGAGCGGCCGGAGGATGCCGACTACACGCGGCGGATGATGTCCAAGGTCGAGGGCATGTCGCTGGTGGCGCTGGAGGAGGGGGCGCCCTGGAGCTGGCACGGGTTCGGGGAGTATCTCGACGCCCTGGAGGGGCGGATCGCGGTCAACGCCGGGTTCATGGTGGGGCACTGTGCGCTGCGGCGGTACGTGATGGGGCCGGACGCGGTGGGCGGGCAGCCGACCGGGGAGCAACTGGCGTCGATGGTGCGGCTGTTGCGGGAGGCCATGGACGACGGTGCGTGGGGGTTGTCCACGACGCAGTCGACCAGTCACTCCGACGGCGACGGGCAGCCGGTCGCCTCCCGGCACGCGGAGCCGGCCGAACTGCTGGCGCTGTCCCGGGCCGTCGGTGAGCACGAGGGCACACAGATCGAGGCGATCGTCGCGGGCTGTCTCGACCAGTTCAGCGACACCGAGATCGAGCTGTTCGTGGAGATGAGCGCGGTGGCGGGCCGGCCGCTGAACTGGAACGTGCTGACCATCGACGCGGCGGTGCCCGAGCGGGTGCCCCGGCAGCTCCTCGCCAGTGAGCAGGCCCGGAAGGCGGGCGGCCGGGTCGTGGCGCTGACCATGCCGATCCTCACGCCGATGAACATGTCCCTGGGCACCTTCTGCGCGCTGAACCTGATCCCCGGGTGGGGCCCGGTGCTCGGGCTGCCCGTGCCGCAGCGGATCGAGAAGCTGCGCGATCCGGACGTCCGGGACGAGCTGCTGCGCCGGGCCCGGTCCAAGGAGGCCGGGGTGTTCCGGCGGCTGTCGAACTTCGGGCGGTACGTCATCGGCGACACCTACAGTGACGCCAACGCCGGGCTGACCGGCCGGGTGGTCGGGGACATCGCCGAGGAGCGCGGCCAGGAGCCCTTCGCGTGCCTGGTGGAGATCTGCGCCAACGACGGGCTGCGGACGGTGCTGTGGCCGATGCCCACCGACAACGACCCGGCGTCCTGGGCGCTGCGGGCGGAGACCTGGCAGCACGAGGACGTGCTGCTCGGCGGGTCCGACGCGGGGGCGCATCTGGACCGGATGTGCGGGGCGCCGTACACGACCCGGTTCCTCGGGGACTGTCTGCGGGGCCGGAAGCTGGTCGGTCTGGAGCAGGCGGTGAAGATGCTGACCGACGACCCGGCCCGGCTCTTCGGCCTGCGGGAGCGGGGGCAGGTGCGGGAGGGCTGGCATGCGGACCTCGTCCTGTTCGACCCGGAGCGGATCGACGCGGGCCCGGCCACCCTGGTGCACGACCTGCCGGGTGACAGCCCGCGGCTGGACTCCCGGGCGCTGGGTGTGCGAGCCGTGTGGGTCAACGGGGTCGAGGCGATCCGGGACGACGTGGTGACCGGGGCGGTGCCGGGCCGGGTGCTGCGCTCGGGGCGGGACACCGAGACGGTGAGCACCAGGTGAACCAGGTGAACCAGGTGAACCAGGTGGACCAGGCGACGGCCGGGCAGGCGTTGTTCGTCGGCGGCTCCTGGGTGGAGCCGGACGGCGGGCACTACGCGGTGACCGACCCGGCGACCGAGGAGACCGTCGGGTGGGCGCCGGAGGCCTCGCGGGACCAGGTGCACGCGGCCTGTGCCGCGGCCCGCGAGGCGTTCGAGCCGTGGTCGCGCACGGCGCCGGAGGAGCGCGCCGCGGTGCTCGCCCGGGCGGCGGACCTCATCCGGGGCCAGCTCGTGCCGTACGCGGAGCTCGCCCGGGCCGAGACCGGCGCGACCACCGGCACCGCGCGCGGGATGCAGGTCGGGGTCGCCGCCGCCCGCTTCCGGCGCTACGCGCGCGTGGAGCCCGCCGAGTGGGCGATCCCGCCGCAGATCAACGAGGCCGGGCCGATGGGGGAGGCGGGGGTCATGGGCGCGCTGGCCGTCCGCCAGCCCGTCGGCGTCGTCACCTGCGTCACCTCGTACAACAACCCCTGGGCCAACCCGGCCGGCAAGATCGCCCCCGCCCTGGCCATGGGCAACACGGTGGTGGTGAAACCCGCCCCGCAGGACCCCCTGTCCGTCTACCGCATGGCGGAGGCCCTGGAGGCGGCGGGTGTGCCACGGGGTGTGGTGAACGTGGTGTCCGGCCGGTCTCAAGAGGTCGGCGAGGCGGCCGTGGACTCACCGGACGTCGACATGGTCAGCTTCACCGGCTCCACGGCCGTCGGACAGCGCATCGCCGAGGTGTGCGGGCGCGACATGAAACGGCAGTTGATGGAGCTGGGCGGGAAGGGCGCGGCCCTCGTCTTCGACGACGCGGACGTCGGCTCGGCCGTGGCCGGGATCGGCACCACCTTCTCCTTCTACAGCGGGCAGATCTGCACGGCCCCGACGCGGGTGCTGGCGCAGCGCGGGGTGTACGACCGGCTGGTGGAGCAACTGGGCCTGTACGCGAGCCGGTTGAAGGTCGGAGACCCGCGCGAGCCGGACACCGTGGTCGGGCCGGTGATCTCGGCGGCACACCGGGACCGGGTGGAGTCGTACGTCGAACTGGGCCGGAAGGAGGGCGCGGTGGTGGTGGCGGGCGGCGAACGCCCGGACTGTCCCACCGGCTTCTACGTCACCCCGACGCTCCTCGCCGACTGCGGCAACGACATGCGCGTGGCCCGGGAGGAGATCTTCGGGCCGGTGGTGGCCGTCATCCCCTTCGAGGACGAGGAGGAGGGCGTCGCCCTCGCCAACGACACCGACTACGGCCTGATCGACTACGTCTGGTCGGGGGACGTCGCCCGCGCCTTCCGGGTGGCGCGGCGGCTGCGGGCCGGCGGGGTGGGCGTGAACACCGTGGGCCGCAACATGGAGGCCCCCTTCGGCGGCTTCAAGCGGAGCGGCGTCGGCCGGGACGTCGGCTCGTACGCGCTGCACGCCTACAGCGAGGTGCAGGCGATCGTCTGGCCGGGCTGACGCCTCTCAGGTGTCCAGATCCACCCGCACCGTCAGCAGGTTCGTGCCGAACGCCCGCACCCCCAGGCCGTTGAACCTGGGCAGCAGCCGCAGCCGGGCCACGGGGTCGTCGTCCGGCACGAGATGGGCGGTCCCGGTGTGCCACCGCCCGCGGATCCGCACCCGCACCCGCGGATCGGCCTTGATGTTGCGCACGTACTGCGACCGCTCGCCGAACTCCGACACCAGCCAGAAGGAGTCACCGACGCGGCGGCCGCCCACCGGTGTCTGACGGGGCAGCCCGGAGACGCGGCCCCTGGTCTCCACGACCGTCTGGAGGGGCAGGCGGCGCAGGACCGGGTTGATGCGGCGCTGGAAGGACGTGGCGGCGCGGAACCGCAGGTCGGTGAGGCGGGACATCGGCGGCGGGTCTCCTTCGGCACGAAGTGCTCACGGTTTCTGCAACGGCTCCTGCTTCAATGATCCTCGACGCGCCGGGACGAAGGCAGGTGGCTGCGGATGCGGATCGTGACCTGGAATCTGTGGTGGCGCTTCGGGCCGTGGCAGACGCGGCAGAAGGCGATCCTCACGGCCCTTCGGGAGCTGCGGCCCGATGCCGTCGGCCTTCAGGAGGTGTGGGCCGCCGACGGCGAGAACCTCGCCGAGTGGCTGGCCGGTGAGCTGGGGCTGCACTGTGCCTGGGCTCCCTCGCCCGCGCCGGAGCGCTGGCGGCGGCGGATCGGGGACGCCACGGTCGACATAGGCAACGCCGTGCTGAGCAGATGGCCGGTCGTGGACCGGGACGTGCTGCCGCTGCCCGCCCCGGCGGAGACCGACGACGGCCGGCTGGCCCTCTACGCCCGCCTGGCGGCCCCCGGCCACGACGTCCCCTTCTTCACGGCCCACTTCACCTCCGTCCCGCACGCCTCCGCGGTCCGCTGCGGGCAGGCCGCCGCGCTCGCCGGGTTCGTCGCCCGGCACCGCGGCGGCACCCCCTTCCCGCCCGTCGTCACCGGCGACCTCAACGCCCGGCCCGACTCCGACGAGGTCCGCCTCCTCGGGGGCCGCAGGACCGCCCCGGCCGTGCCGGGCCAGGTCCTGCTCGACGCCTGGGAGTACGCCGACCCGGCCGCACCCGCCGCCACCTGGGACGCCGCCAACCCGTACGTGGCGGCGACCCACGAGCCGAGCGGGCGCATCGACTACGTCCACGTGGGCCCGCCCGGCCCCGGCGGACTCGGCCACGTCCGGGACGTGCGGCGGGCCTGCGACGGCCCGGTGGACGGGGTCTGGCCCTCGGACCACGCGGCGGTCGTGGCGGACCTGGACGAGGGCTGAGCTCGGCTCGTCATCCCGTGCGGTGCCCCAGGAAGATCGGGTTCGTGAACGCGGCCAGCGCGCCGGGCAGCGGCCCCGCCGCCGCCTCGTGCCGCAACTCCGCCCGCACGTAAGCCGCGTACGACGGTGTCGTCCGCCACTCGACGACGCCCGAGCCGGACACCGGCAGCGGGGCGCTGGTGTGGAGCACGCCCTGGTCGGTGACGAAACGGACCGTGCAGCGCGGGGCGCCCGTGACCTCCAGGCGGACGGTGACCGGGGTGTCGCGGTCCACCCGCAGCCGGCCGCCGATGCCCGCGTGCTCGCCGCGCCCACCGGAGGCCCGGAACGACAGCTCCACCCTGGCGGACTCGGCGATGTACGACCGTCCCGCCCGGATGCCGTCCTGAATGGCCTCCCGGGTCAGGTCGTCGGCCAGGACGACCGTCTGGGGGCTGCCGACGGCGTCCGGGTCGCGGTGGGCGTCGCTGCTGCCCATCGCCGGAAGCCAGTCCCGCCCGTCGCGTCCGTCCCGCACGGACGCCACGAGCATGCTGTCCCAGTCGGCGAGGGTGACCTCGTCGTCGGGTGTGTAGGGGCCGTTCCACACCTCGACGGCGTCCGCCTCGTTGAAGCCGAACTTCCAGTTGCAGCCGACGCACGTGGCGTGCGGATGGGCCGGTACGACCAGGCCGCCGGCGCGGCGGATCTGGCGGGCGAAGCGGCCGAAGCGGTTGTCGCGGGCCCGGTAGCGCCAGTCGACGAAGGTGCCCGGGTCGGTGCCCAGCGCCACCACGTGGCCGTTCCGGGTGGTGATCTCCTCGCCCAGCATGACGAGCAGGTCGTCCCCGGCCACATCGGCCCAGTGGGCGTGCGCCGAGTGCGTGTTGTGCTCGGAGGAGTTGATGAAGTCCAGGCCCGCCGCCCGGGCCAGGGCGCCGATCTCGGCGGGGGTGCGGCGGCCGTCGGAGTGCCAGGAGTGCAGGTGGCAGTCGCCGCGGTACCAGGCCCGGCCCCGGCCCTTGGCCCGCTCGGGCGGATACACCGGCCGGGCGGCCTCCTCGCCCGGCTCCCCGTACGTCAGCGTGATCGTGATCTCGTACGCCAGCCCCTGCGGAGCGACCGTGTACGGGCCGAGCGCGATGTGCCAGGTGCCCTCGCGCACCGGGCCCGGGAGGTAGCCGGGCGTCGCGTCGTCCGCGCGGAGGAAGAACTCGGTGCGCGCCCCGCCCGACCAGCCCCGAAAGCCCCGGCCGCCGAGCTCGGTGCCGCGTTCGTCGAAGACGCCGATGTCGAGGGCGTTGCCCGTGGTGCCGGCCGGGACGGACGGCCGGTCGTAGGTGTAGGCGACCTTGATCTCCCGGACCCCGGCCGGGACCTCGACGGGCACGTACACGAAGTCGGGGGAGCCGGGCGGCAGCGTGCCGCGCACCGTTCTGCTCTCCCGGCTTCCGTCTGCCGCTGAAGCGAAGCTCACGCTTCCCAACGTAAGCGCGGCGGCCGCTCCGGTCACGAACAGGGCACGCCGGCCGAGCCCGCCGTGGTTGTCCTCGCACATGCAGTTGCTCCCGATGTGTCGTCGGTGACGTGGCATGGGTGGTGCGGGGTGGTGCGGGGTGGTGCGTGGGAACCCTTGTAGTCAGCCGTTAACCGGCGTGCAAGGGAGGGGAATCCGCCGGTGGGGATCAGCGGAACAGGTCACGCGAGCGGCAGCTGTCCCGACCGGTCGGTATGGACAGGTGTGTCTCCCTCGGGTAGAGATGTCTCATGCGCATCGCCGTGACGATCTTCCTCACCGACGAGACGATCACCCCGACCCGGCTCGCACGTGAGCTGGAGGACCGCGGTTTCGCCGGCCTGTTCCTGCCCGAGCACACGCACATCCCCGTCGAGCGGACCACTCCGTACCCGGCGGGCGGTGAGCTGCCGCGCGAGTACGGCCGTACCCTCGACCCGTTCGTGGCGCTCGGCCAGGCCGCCGCCGTCACCGGGTGGCTCGGCCTCGGCACGGGCATCACGCTCGTCGCCCAGCACGACCCGATCGTCCTGGCCAAGCAGGTCGCGACCCTGGACCACCTGTCCGGCGGCCGGTTCACGCTCGGGCTCGGCTTCGGCTGGAACGTCGAGGAGGCCGCCGACCACGGCGTGCGCTGGCGCACCCGGCGCGAGCTGGTCCGGGACCGGATGGGGCTGATGCGGGCCCTGTGGTCCGAGGAGCCGGTCGCCTACGAGGGGGAGTTCGGCGGCGTCCGGGCCAGTCAGGCACACCCCAAGCCGGTGCGGAAGGCGCGTGGCCCGGTCGTCGGTCCGCGCACGCTCGTCGGCGGGGCCGCCGGACCCAAGCTGTTCGCCCACATCAGCGAGTACGCGGACGGCTGGCTGCCCATCGGCGGACGCGGCCTGTCCGAGTCCCTGCCGCTGCTGCGGACGGCCTGGGCGGACGCGGGCCGGGACCCGGACGCCCTCCAGATCGTCCCGTACGCCGTCCACCCCACCCCGGGCAAGCTCGCCCACTACGCGGAGCTCGGCATCGAGGAGGTCGTGGTGCAGCTGCCTCCGGCGGAGGAGGCGGAGGTGCTCAAGGCGCTGGACGGACTCGCGGGGTATCTCTGACAACTCCGGTGCCTGGCAACGCGGTTGGCTCCCCCTACTAAACTACGGGTCAGCAAACTGAGTCGGGTGCACACCGATGCGCGGCTGACCACCGCGCCGGACGGTGTGACGGGCCCGGCTCTCAGTCACCGTGGGGGAGAGCGTCTTGAGGCTTGCCTGGTTCGCCTGGCTTGTGCGTCACTTCAAAGAGTACGGCTACAGCCAGGGGCTGCTGCGCGCCGGGATCGGCACGCTGGCCGTCCTCGTGACCGCCGCGCTGGTCTGGTTCGCGCTGCACCGCAACCGACCGGCCGCCGTGGCCGCCGCCGGGCTCACCTTCGTCCTGGGCACAGGGTGGCTGGCCTTCCACTGACGGGTCTCCACCGACGGGGCTTCCCCGGCTCTGATCAGCGCACTCGTATGCTCGAAGGATGACGACTTCCGCGACCTCCGGAACCGGCCCCACCGAGAACTCCATGCGTCGCGCCCTGAAACGGGCCAGGGACGGCGTCTCCCTCGACGTCGCCGAGGCGGCCGTGCTGCTCCAGGCCCGGGGTGAGCAGCTGGAGGACCTGTCGGCCTCGGCCGCCCGGGTGCGGGACGCCGGGCTCGAGGCGGCCGGCCGGCCCGGCGTCATCACGTACTCCAAGAGCGTCTTCATCCCGCTGACCCGGCTGTGCCGGGACAAGTGCCACTACTGCACGTTCGTCACCGTCCCCGGCAAGCTGCGCCGCGAGGGCCACGGGATGTTCATGTCCCCGGACGAGGTCCTGGACATCGCCCGCAAGGGCGCCGCCCTCGGCTGCAAGGAAGCCCTCATCACCCTCGGCGACAAGCCCGAGGACCGCTGGCCGGAGGCGCGCGAGTGGCTCGACGCGCACGGCTACGACGACACCCTCGCCTACGTCCGCGCCATCTCCATCCGCATCCTGGAGGAGACGGGCCTGCTGCCCCACCTCAACCCGGGCGTCATGAGCTGGACCGACTTCCAGCGCCTGAAGCCGGTGGCGCCCAGCATGGGCATGATGCTGGAGACGACCGCGACCCGCCTCTGGTCCGAGCCGGGCGGCCCGCACCACGGCTCCCCCGACAAGGAGCCCGCCGTGCGGCTGCGCGTCCTGGAGGACGCGGGCCGCTCCTCCGTCCCCTTCACCTCGGGCGTCCTGATAGGAATCGGCGAGACCTACGAGGAGCGCGCCGAGTCCCTGTTCGCGCTGCGGAAGGTGACCCGGGCCTACCACGGCGTCCAGGAGCTGATCATCCAGAACTTCCGCGCCAAGCCGGACACCGCGATGCGCGGCATGCCGGACGCGGAACTGGACGAACTGGTCGCCACGGTGGCCGTCGCCCGCCTCCTCATGGGTCCGTCGGGCTGCATCCAGGCCCCGCCCAACCTTGTCGACGACGAGTACGAGCGGCTGATCCGGGCCGGCATCGACGACTGGGGCGGGGTCTCCCCGCTGACCATCGACCACGTCAACCCCGAGCGCCCCTGGCCGCAGATCGAGCAGCTCGCCGAGAAGTCCCGGGCGGCCGGGTTCGAGCTGCGCGAGCGCCTGTGCGTGTACCCGGAGTTCGTACGGCGCGGCGAGCCCTGGCTGGACCCGCGGCTGCGTCCGCACGTGGCCGCGCTGGCTGACCCGGAGACCGGACTGGCCCGCCCCGACGCCCTGCCGCGGGGCCTGCCGTGGCAGGAGCCGGAGGAGGTCTTCACGGCGTCCGGCCGCACCGACCTGCACAGCTCCATCGACACCGAGGGCCGCACCTCGGACCGCCGGGACGACTTCGACGAGGTGTACGGCGACTGGGAGGCCCTGCGCGAGGCCGCCGCCCCGGGCATGGCACCCGAGCGCATCGACACCGACGTACGGCAGGCGCTGCGCACGGCGGCCGACGACCCCACCAAGCTCACCGACGACGAGGCGCTGGCCCTGCTGCACGCGGACGGCCCGGCGCTGGACGCCCTCGCACGGGTCGCCGACGACGTACGCAAGTCGGCCGTCGGGGACGACGTCACCTACATCGTCACCCGCAACATCAACTTCACCAACGTCTGCTACACGGGCTGCCGTTTCTGCGCCTTCGCCCAGCGCCGTACGGACGCCGACGCCTACACCCTCTCCCTCGACCAGGTCGCCGACCGGGCGCAGCAGGCCTGGGACGTGGGCGCGGTGGAGGTCTGCATGCAGGGCGGCATCCACCCGGACCTGCCCGGCACGGCGTACTTCGACATCGCGCGGGCCGTGAAGGAACGCGTGCCCGGTATGCACGTGCACGCCTTCTCCCCGATGGAGGTGGTCAACGGCGCGAGTCGCACCGGCATGTCGATCCGCGAGTGGCTGACCGCCGCCAAGGAGGCCGGACTCGACACCATCCCCGGCACGGCGGCCGAGATCCTCGACGACGAGGTCCGCTGGATCCTGACCAAGGGCAAGCTGCCCGCGGCGGACTGGATCGAGGTCGTCACGACGGCGCACGAGCTGGGCATCCGGTCGAGCTCGACGATGATGTACGGGCACGTGGACCAGCCCCGCCACTGGCTCGGGCACCTGCGCACCCTCGCGGGCATCCAGCAGCGCACCGGTGGCTTCACCGAGTTCGTGACGCTGCCGTTCGTGCACACCAACGCGCCCGTGTACCTGGCGGGGATCGCCCGCCCGGGCCCGACCATGCGGGACAACCGCGCGGTGACGGCCATGGCCCGCCTCCTGCTGCACCCGCACATCCCCAACATCCAGACCAGCTGGGTGAAGCTGGGCACCGAGGGCGCGGCGGAGATGCTCCGCTCCGGCGCGAACGACCTCGGCGGGACGCTCATGGAGGAGACGATCTCGCGCATGGCGGGCTCGTCGTACGGCTCGTACAAGTCGGTCAAGGACCTCATCGCGGTGGCGGACGCGGCCGGACGCCCGGCCAGGCCGCGCAACACGCTCTACGGGGAGGTCCCGGACGAGCGACAGCAGGCGGCCCGGGCTTCGGACGGGCATCTGCCGGAGCTGCTGCCGGTGCTCGACTGACAGCCGGTCTACTGGCCCCCGGCGTCAGCCGGCTGATGTGCTGTCACGGCACGGTCGGCCGTGGCGCCGGGGGCCGTCGGGGGCGGCGCGGGCCTGCTCCGGCCCAGCCACAGCAGGACCACGCCCAGGGAGCAGGCGATCGCCGGCCAGTAGACGTAGCGGAAGTCCGTCGCGGGCATGATCGGCAGATAGCCGAGGATGTAGGCCGCCGAGCTGACGCCCAGCGCCCGGACCGGCATGGCGAACACGCCCCGGCCCGGGCGGACGGCCAGCACCAGGGCGACGGCGAGCCAGAACCAGCCGCGGAACAGCCACCGCACGTCCGTCGCCATGCCGCCCACGTACGTGCCCAGCATGTCCTCCAGCCGGGGGTGCGCCACCTCGATGCCCAGGTCGTTGCGGGTGATCCCCGCCTTGTACGCGTAGTCGGTCTCGAACAGCAGGGTCGCGAAGAGCCGCAGCCGGTACTGGAGGTAGCCCGGCACGTGCCCGCTCATCTCGTGCAGCCACAGCGACGTGATCTCGCCCGAGTCGCCGCGCAGCCCGTCGGCGGGGCGCTGGTAGCAGGCCCAGTAGGCGTCCGACAGGGCTCCGATGCGCTCGCACTCCCGCGCCGAGGCCACGAGCCGGTCCCGCAGGCCGGGTGACACGTCCGCCGACCGGAGTTCGTCCACCGACAGCACGTGGACCAGGTCGTCGAGCATGATCTGCGCGCCCTGTTTCGTCCCGATGGGCCGGGCGAACAGGGAGATGGCGACGGCCGGTACGAGGAGCGCGGCCACGAGCGCCGCCGTGCACGTCACCCATGTACGGCGCCCGGGAGCGCGCCACAGCGCCAGGACGAGCAGGATGAAGACGGGGATCGCGGCGAAGAAGGCGTTCTTGCGCACCAGCATGGCGTACGCGAGGAACAGCACGCCCAGCGCGAGCAGGCCCCACCGCACGGCGGGACGCGGGTCGCCGTCCCGCAGCCGCAGCCCGAGGAACGCGACGGCGCACGCGGCGAGCAGCGCGAACGCGGTGTGGACGTCCTTCCACACCACCCCGACGAAGTTCAGCACGAAGGGCATCGGCCCGATCCCGAGCACGGTGAGCGAACCGCCGCGGCTCCCGGTCAGCTCCCAGACGCACCAGGCCAGCACCCAGAGCGCACCCCAGAAGACCACGGCCTGGAGCACCGCCATGGACGCGAACGTGCCGGTCACGGCGATGAGCGCCCGCCACACCAGGCTCAGCACGGGCGGATGCCAGTCGGTCAGGGGCGTCCGGCCCTCGGCCTGCCGGAGCTGTTCGAGGCTGTCGGGACTCAGGTAGCCGGGGGCGAAGACGAGGATCGTGCCCAGGCAGCAGACCGCGGCGACGGCGGCCAGCGCCCACACCCAGCGCCGCACCCGCGGCACCCATCCCATTTGTCCCATAAGCCGGATATTAACGGCTCAGGGTGCGACGAAGACGTAGCGCCGATAGGCGTAGAACCGGAACAGCGTCGCGAGCACCCAGCCGAGGATGCGGGCGGTGTTGTCGCTGAGCGGGGAGTCGAGCCCGAGCAGATGCCGGGAGGTGAAGACCGTGCCCGCGGTGATGGCGAGGCCCACCCCGTTCGCCACGAGGAACAGGGCGAGTTCGCGGGTCACCTTCTCGCGGTGCTGGTGGCGGTAGGTCCAGTAGCGGTTCCCCGCCCAGCTGAAGAGCGCGGCGGCACTGGTCGCGAGGACGGACGCCTGGACGGGGGAGGCGCTCATCGGCCCGCCCGCGGCGCCGCCGGGCAGGCCGAAGACGAGCAGGTTGTAACCGCCGTTGTCCACGACGAAGGCCAGCGCCCCGACGACCGAGAACTTGGCGGCCTCGCGCCAGATGCCCTTGACGGCATCGCGCGCACGCAGCGTCACGGAGGCGAGGACCGGCACACGGCGAGAGTAACGACCCGGCGCGCCCTCGCTACTCAGCCACGCTCATATCGCACTATTTCATACGGTATGAGCAATTGATCCGAGATCCGAGAGGGAGCGGCCGTGGAACCGACGATCGCGTGTGTCGTGCCGTGCCACAACGAGGAGGCGGCCGTCGGCAAGGTGGTACGCGACCTGCGCACGGCACTCCCCGAGGCGGTCGTCTACGTGTACGACAACGCCTCCACCGACCGCACGGTGGAGGTCGCCCGGGAGGCGGGCGCGATCGTCCGGCAGGAGCTCCGCAAGGGCAAGGGCAACGTCATCCGCCGCGCCTTCGCCGACGTCGACGCCGACGCGCTGCTCATCATCGACGGCGACGACACCTACGACGCCTCCCGGGCCCGGGATCTGGTCGACCTGCTCTTCGAGGGCCCGTACGACCAGGTCGTGGGCGCCCGCCGGGTCACCGACGACGGGGCCTACCGGACCGGACACGCGGTGGGCAACAAGCTGCTCACCGGGGCGGTGCGCTCCCTCTTCGGCAACGATGTGACCGACATGCTCAGCGGCTACCGCGTCTTCTCGCGCCGCTTCGTGAAGTCCTTCCCGGCGCTGGCCCGCGAGTTCGAGACCGAGACCGAGATGACGATCCACACCCTCCACCTCCGCCTCCCCACGGCGGAGATCCCCATGGACTACCGGGTGCGGCCGGCCGGCGGCGAGAGCAAACTGCGCACCTACCGGGACGGCTGGCGCATCCTGCGGGTCATCCTCGATCTGGCGAGACGCGAGCGCCCCTCCCTCGTCCACACCGTGATCGCCGCCGTCCTGGCCCTTGTCTCGGTCGTCCTCGGCATCCCCGTCATCGCCGACTTCGTCCGCACCGGCACCGTGCCCCGCGTCCCCACGGCGATCCTCGCCGCCGCGATCATGACGATCGCGGCGATCGTCCTGCTCGTGGGCTACATCCTCGAATCGCTCACCCATATGCGGCAGGAACAGATCCGCCTCGTGCACCTCGCCTACCCGGCTCCCGTCCGCTCCCCGCGCCGCGCCCTCCACGGAGCCGGCACCGGACCGGTACCGGTCCGCAAGACCGCCGCCGACGGCCCCTGAGCCGCCGGGAGAACCCGCCAGGAGAACACAGGAGAGCAGCGGGCGCGCAGTACGATGATCGGAACCCCGGTTCGTGCGGGGTCCCGTGACTGAGGAGATGCGTGCCCGTGCCTGCCCGACTTCCTTCGTGGGCCTGGGTGACCGGGCTGACCGTGGGAGCGATAGCCGCGGTGACGGTCCTGGCCGTGCAGGCGGACCAGGGCCCGCACCCCGCCGCCACATCGGCCAAGCCGAGCAGCTCGGCCCCGGCGGGCGCGCGGCCCACCCCCACCGCGTCCGCGTCGACCAAGGTGCCCGACGGCTCCGGCACCGGCCGGCGCGTCGTCTACTCCCTCGATGACAAGCGGGTGTGGCTGGTCGACGCGAGCGAGGCCACGCGCCGTACGTTCACCGTGTGGCCGGGCACGGTCAGCCCCGACCCCGGCACGTACACGGTGTCCTCCCGCATGGGGGCCACCACCGGCTCGGACGGCGTCCAGATCGAGCACATCATGTACTTCGCCGCGAAGGACGGCGTCTCCGTCGCCTTCTCCAACGCGGTCGACGGTGCCTCACCGCCGCCCGCCGACTCCGGCGCCAGGACGGGCGGGGTCCGGATGAAGAAGGCGGACGGCACGGCACTGTGGGCGTTCGGCATGGTCGGCACGACCGTGGCCGTGGTCAAGTAGACCTGGTGTTCAGGTAGCGGACGTCTCCGCACGCGGGGCCGACAACTGGTTGACGACCAGCACGACTCCGCTGAACAGGAAGATCCGGGTCGCGGCGTCCAGCCCGTTCCAGCTCTTCGACTGCCACATCGAGAACCACTCACCGCCTATCGCGATGAACCCGGCGCCGAACAGCAGCATCACCATCAGCAGCCCGTAGCTGGAGAACTGCCGGGCGCGCGCCTGATCGTTCCTGGCCCACAGCCAGCTCCCGTAGCCGAGGACGAGCGCGGCGACGGTCTCCCACGCGATGATCAGGACGTAGGCGGTGTCCTGAAGTCCCGTGCTCGTTATGGCCCGCCACATCAGGTCCTCGTCCTTGAACGTGGTGTCCATGGCCAGCACGTGCCGGACGAACTGCTGGTTGGTGCCGAAGTCGGTGATGTTCCCGAAGGCGACCAGCGCCATGTAGAGGGCGATGGTGGCGGTGAGCAGCATGGCGGCAAGGGACAGTCTGCCGCGCGGAGTTGTGGAGGTGGCCATGCCGATCATTCTCCCCGCGTGTGGCCCTCCGGTGTACCCCGTGACCATCGAGCGACAGTGACGACCGCGAAGAGGACGTTTGTAGGGGGAGATTCGGTGCACTCGAAGAACTAACAAAACCCTTATATGACGGAGTGGAGAGGCGTTATGGGCATCATTGCTTGGATCATCATCGGGCTGCTCGCAGGGGCGATCGCCAAGGCTCTGATGCCGGGCAAGGACCCGGGGGGCATCATCATCACCATGCTCATCGGTGTCGCCGGTGGGCTGCTCGGCGGCTGGCTCGGCAAGGTCATCTTCGGCGTCGACTCCATCGACGGGTTCTTCGAAATCTCCACCTGGATAGCCGCGATCGTCGGCTCCCTGATCCTGCTCGCCCTCTACCGCGTCGTCACCGGCAACCGACACTCGCACCGTCACGCATGACCGGTTGACGTTCAGCTCGTCGGAGCCGCCCCCGGTCGGTGGGGCGGCTCGTGGCGTTTCCGGAGCCACTGGAGTCCTCAGCCCTTCGGTAATGTGTTCGCCATGGGCGGGGCTCACGGCAGCCGCCGGACGGGGGAACGACGTTGACAACCACTCACGCCTTATCCGGGGCGGGGACCAGCCCGCCGCAGGACGGCGACACGGTCATCGACGTACGCGACCTGCGGATGCGCTACCGCAGCCAGGACGTGCTGAAGGGCGTCGGCTTCACGGCCCGGCGCGGCGAGGTCCTCGTGCTGCTCGGCCCGAACGGCGCCGGCAAGACGACCACGATCGAGGTCCTGGAAGGCTTCCGGATGCGCTCGGACGGGGACGTGACCGTCCTCGGTACCGATCCGGCTCGCGGGGACGAACGCTGGCGTGCGCGGCTGGGCATCGTGTTGCAGTCCTGGCGGGACCACGGCAAGTGGCGGGTACGGGAACTGCTGGCCCATCTCGGCTCGTACTACGTGCCCTACTCCACCGACCTCATACAGCGCCCCTGGGACGTCGACGAACTCCTCGCCGCGGTGGGGCTGACCGAGCAGGCGGACAAGCGGGTCGGGACACTGTCCGGCGGGCAGCGCAGGCGTCTCGACGTGGCCATCGGCATCGTGGGCCGCCCCGAGCTGCTGTTCCTGGACGAGCCGACGGCGGGTCTGGACCCGGAGGCCAGGAACGAGTTCCACGGCCTGGTACGCGGACTCGCCGACGAGAACACGACAGTGCTGATGACCACCCACGACCTCGCCGAGGCGGAGAAGCTCGCCGACCGGATCCTCATTCTCGCCGGCGGCCGGATCGTGGCCGACGGCTCGGCCGAGGAACTCTCCCGCCAGGCGTCGGCCGAGGCCACGGTGCGCTGGACGCTGGACGGACGCCCCTTCGAGGAGGCGACCGCGGAGCCCACCGCGTTCGTCCGCCGGCTGTTCGAGGAGCACGGAGACGCGGTCGGCGGACTCGAGGTGCGCCGGGCGAGCCTGGAGGACACCTACCTGACGATGGTGCGAGAGCTGGAGGCAGCGCGATGAGCCCGGTGTGGCACGCGGCGGGAGCAGGGGTCCGGCGCGGCTGGACGGAACTCCGGCAGACCTTCACCACCGGCCAGGACGTGTTCGGGTACGTGCTCTGGACCGTGCTGCTCATGGTGCCGCTGTTCCTGCTCAGGGACGATCCGCTGAAGGGCGCCGGCATCTCGACCGGCGCGTTCATGCTGCCGAGCATGCTGGGCATGACGCTCGCGTTCACCGGGATGATGACCACGGCGCAACTGCTCGCGACCGAGCGGGAGGACGGCACACTCCTGCGGGCCAAAGCCGTGCCGCACGGCATGGTCGGTCACCTGGTCGGAAAGATCATCATGGTCTCGGGTACGGCCTTGGCCTCCATGGCACTCCCCTTCGCCGTCGGCATGTTCCTGGTGGACGGCGTCGCCCGGCAGGGCGGCGGAGCGTTGCTGACGCTGGTGTGGGTGATCCCGCTGGGACTCCTGGCGACCCTGCCGATCGGCGCCGTCATCGGCTCACTCGTCAACAGCCCACGCGCCGTCGGGCTGTTGATGCTCCCGGTGATGGGACTCGTCGTGATCTCCGGGATCTACTTCCCCCTGTCGGAACTGCCCGAGTGGCTGCGGACCGTCGGGCAGATCTTCCCCGTGTACTGGGTCGGCCTCGGTCTCCGCTCCGCGCTGCTGCCGGCCGACGCGGTCGCCGCCGAGATCGGTGCGTCCTGGCAGCACCTGGAGACGGCGGGCGCACTGGGTGCGTGGACGCTCGCCGGTCTGCTCCTCGCCCCGTCCGTCCTGCGCAGGATGGCCCGCCGCGAGTCCGGCGCCGCGATGGCGGAACGCCACCGCAAGGCGATGCAGCGGGTCGGCTAGCGACCCGCCGCGAACTCCAGGAACTCGGACCAGGCGCTGTCGGTGAAGGCCAGACGGGAGCCGGTCTTGTTCTTGGAGTCGCGGATGTGGATGGTGGCGGGGGATATGGCGGCCTCTACGCAATCGGGGCCGTCATTGCTGCTGTAGCTGCTCTTGAACCAGTCGAGTTCAGTGGTCACGACTCTTCTCCCAGAACTTTCTCGATGAAGGCCAGGGACTCCCGAGGCGAGAGGGCCTGCGCCCGGATCATTCCATAGCGCATGTCGAGGATCTGGGCGTCCCGGGGATCGCTGATCACGCGATTGTGCAGCTGCGCCTCGAAGTGCCCCAGCGTTTTGCCGTCCTGGAGCTTCAGCACCCTGAACGGACCTGCCATACCCGCGTGGTCCTCCCGGTCTGTCGGCATGACCTGGATCGACACGTGCCGCAACTTGGCGACTTCCAAGAGGTGTTCGAGCTGTTGGCGCAGCACCATTCTGCCCCCGAGCGGCCGCCGTAGCGTCGACTCTTCCTGGACAAACGTGATGAGCGGTCGCGGCACGCGATCGAACACGGCCTTCCGTGCCATGCGCGCGGCCACGTGCCGTTCGATCTCGTCCTCCGTAAAGGCGGGCCGCCGCATGGCGTACAACGCCTGGGCGTACTCCGGCGTCTGGAGCAGCCCGTGGATCTGGTGGTTGTCGTAGGCCCCGAGCTCGATGGCCTCGTCCTCCAGCTTGGCCAGGTCCCGCACCTTCTTCGGATACCGGGCCTTCTCCACATCCTCCTTCATCGCGGAGAGCTTCCCCCCGGCGTTGAGGACCTCATCGGCCTTGTCCAGGAAGTCCGGCTTGGGAACGCGGCGCGCCCGCTCCACGGACGACACCATCTCCTCCCCGTACCCGATGGCCGACCCCAACTCCGCCTGCTTCAACCCGGCGGCCTCACGCCACATCTTGATCTGCCGCCCGACGGCCCTGAGCACGGCCGCCGCTTCCTCGTCCTCCATGCCTTCCCCTCCTGACGTACCAGCCGTACGACCCCGCCACGCAGTCGGACAGTCACCCTCCGTACCGAGGTCATTGCTGTTCAGAGTAGGGACGAGCGACCACGCTGGGTGACATGAGTCAGAAATCCCCCACCCGGATCCCGCTCCACACCCGGCACTTCGCGGTGCAGCTGTCCGCCACTCGAAGAGGTGCTCGACTGGCCCGCCTGCTCACCGAACGCCAACTCGACGCGTGGGGTGAGCCGTACGAAACTGCCGCGCAGGTCGTGGCGGAGCTGGCGTCCAACGCCGTACGGCACGGCCGCGTCCTGGGCCGGGACTTCCGGCTGCGCCTGAAGCTGCACGCCGACCGCACGCTCCGTATCGAGGTCACGGACGCCCGGGGCGACCGGGTCCCGCGACTCCCGGACCCGGGGGAGGAGGACGCGGAGGGCGGCAGGGGCCTGCGTATCGTCGAGGCGTACGCGGACCGCTGGGGTGTGACGGAGGCGCCGGCGCACGCGAAGACGGTGTGGTCCGAACTGGTGCTGGGTCAGGACGACTTGGGAGCGCATTCGATCTAGGGTGATCGAATGGACGTGGGGGCGGTCTTGATAGCCGTGGCCGGTGTGGCGGGGACGCTCGGGGGAGCCCTGCTCACCCAGCGCGGTGCCGAGAAGGCCAAGCGGCGCGAGCTGGACATGAGTCAGGCCCTCCAGGAGGCGCGCGAGAACCGCGAGCTGCGGCGCCGCTGCTACACGGAACTGCACCGAGACGCACGACAGTTCTGCACCGCCCTCAGCCGCCATCTGTACGTCATGCGGGACCGCACGCCCGGCGAAGAGGACGTCCAAGCACTGGAAGCGGCCAAGGACGCGTACCGCGATCGCTGGTCCGAGGCGCTGATGATCGCGCCGGACACGGTGATCGGCCCGGCTCGTGCGGTGAACGGCGCTCTGAACGGGGTCTACGGGCACGTGAAACGCCTGGAGCAGGGAAACCCGCGACCCGGTGAGACGCTGCGGTCGGCCGCCGAGGCGCAGCATGCCGTGTGGCCGCTGATAGCGGCCGTGAGAGAAGCGATGCGCCGCGACCTGGGCATCACGGGGGAGTCCGAGGAACGACCGCCCTACTCCACCGACGCCACCACGTTCTTCCAGGACTTCGACGACCCGGATCGCGGCCGGTCATGACCCGGCCGTTCACGACGCCAAAGACCAAAGAACCGGGGAAAGAACCAACCCGCCCCCACCGCCCCCGCAGCTCACCCGCAGGGGTGAACATCACCAACTCGGCTGGCGTGGAGGGCAGTCGATGGTGCAGCGTCAGCGCAGACAGCCGCACAAACGAATTCGGCCCCCGCCGGGACTGCCATCCCAGTGCGAGGGCCTGATCACCTAGGAAGCAGACCCTTCCCGATGACTGACCAGCACCCTAGCGCGCCCGCACGCGCGCAGTCCGGCACTTCCGGTGTCCAGCACGTGACGGAACGCCACGACGACCACTTCACCGTCGTCGGCAACCACCTCGCCCAGCACCCGGACCTGTCCCTGACGGCCATCGGCCTGGCCGTCCACATCCAGTCGCTGCCCGCCGGAACGCCGGTCGGCATCAAGGCGCTGGCGGCGAAGTTCCCCGAGGGCGAGATCCGCGTGGCGGCGGCCCTGCGGGAGCTGGAGGCACACGGCTACCTCGCACGCCCCAGGGAGCGTCTTCAATCGGGCCGAGTCGTAACCCGCACGGTGTCGTACAACAAGCCCCGGACGGCGACCCCGGACCGCCGCCCCGTGTCCGCCGCACCCCGGAAGGAACCCGCGCCACCGCCGTCGCACGGAACCGCCGCCGACCTCCTCACCGGCCTGCGGGCCCTGGACTCCCGCCTCCTCCTCAGCGAACGCGACGTACACCGCCTGGCCCCGGCGGTCTCGGCCTGGCTGGACCGGGGCGTCCCCGCCACGGCCGTGGCACGCACCCTGACGACCGGCCTCCCCCAGACCCCGATCCACCACCCGGCGGCCCTCCTGGCCCACCGCCTGACCAGCTTCCTCCCGCCGCCGCTCCCCGAGGCGCCGCCCCGCCCCGACCCCGCACCGCGCCCGCACCCCCTCCAAACCTGCGACGGCTGCGACCGAGCCTTTCGGGCCTTGGAGCCCGGCCACTGCCGCGACTGCCGCACCACCGAACCGGCGGCGGCCTGAGGGTGCCGGGAACGGGCCACGCGGTCCCTGACCTGACTCCGAACGCGTTGCGTGATGCCGTCGCCCGGGTCGCCCCCAGTCGGCTGCCGGTGCTCACCCAGCACCTCTTCGAGGCCACGACCAACGCCCAGCAGACCCAGAGCCTGGCGCCGCTGCGTGCGTTCATCCACTCCTGGGCCGTTTTCGTCGCCATCGAGCGCCACCCCGCGCGAGCCGAGCGCCTTCGCCAACTGGAGCGGATCGTGGACCTGGGCGAGGAAGACCCCTCTGAAGCCATCGCCGAGATCCGGGCCATCCGAGAGGCCGCAGAGGCAGAGGCAGGGCTGCGGCGGACGTGAAGGGAGCCCCCCGCCCCCATTCGATTACAGTGCTGGGCGTCGTACGAATGGACGGTCCCTGGGAGGTCGAGGTGGGTGCGACTGCCGGTGCCGTCTGGGGGCGTACGGAGCAGCAGGACTTTCGTAGCCGGGTGCGCGGGACGTTGCTCGGTGTGGCCGTCGGGGACGCGCTGGGCGCGCCCGTCGACGGGCTGGGGATCGACGCGATACGGGAGGCACACGGCGGGGAGGGGCTCGTGGATCTCGCCCCCGTCTACGGCAGACGCGGGGCCGTGACGCATCTCACCCAGCTCAGCCTGTTCTCCGTGGACGGGCTGATACGGGCGCAGGTGCGGCGCGACACCGGCGCCTGGCATCCGCCCACCGACGTGCACCGGGCCTACCTCCGCTGGGCCGCCACCCAGCGTGACTGGGGGCCCGACCTGCGGCGCAAGGACGACGGCTGGCTCGCCCGGGAGGAGTGGCTGTACGCGCGGCGGGATCCCAGCAGCGCGCTGCTCCTCGGGCTCGGCGACGAGACCATGGGCACCCCCGAGGCGCCGAAGAACCCCGGTGAGCTCGGGCCGGAGGCCGCTGCCCGGTCCGCTCCCTTCGGGCTGCTCGTGGGGTGGGAGCCGCAGCTCGTCGCCCAGCTCGCGGTGGAGTGCGCGGCACAGACCCACGGTCACCCCACCGCCTGTCTCGCGGCCGGTGCGTACGCCGTGATCGTGCACGCGCTGGCGCTCGGGGAGAGTCTCGACGGAGCCGTGCAGCGGGCGTTCGCGCTGCTCGCCGCCCGGCCCGGGCACCAGCCCGTGTCGGAGGCACTCCAGCACGCGCTGGGCGCGGTACGGCAGGGCATGCCCGGACCCGAGCGCGTGACCGAGCTGTGCGGCGCCGGTACGGCGGAGAGCCTCGTCGGCGCCGCCGTGTACTGCGCCCTCGTCGCCGCCGACGTCCGGCACGGGCTGTGTCTCGCCGTCAACCACGACGGCCCGTCCGCCGCCACCGGCGCGCTGACGGGCGGCCTGCTCGGTGCCCTGCACGGCGAGACGGCCCTCCCCCCGGCCTGGCTGGCCGAGCTGGAGGGCCGTCCCACGATGCTGGAGCTGGCCGACGACTTCGCCATGGAGATGACCCAGGGGCCCGCGCTGCACGGGCCCGGGGGGTCGTCGCCGGGGTGGCTCGCCCGCTATCCCCGTGCCTGACCGGGAGATGCGGTGATCACTCCTTGACGGTCGTGCGGACCGCCCCGTCCGCCGGACCGGCCGGCGTCGGGATCGCGGCCGCCGCCGCTCCGTCCCCGTCGGTGTTGATCTTCTCGATGAGTGCCAGCCGCTCGGGGGTGTCCTCCGGCTTGATGTAGCCGACGAGGACGTAGAGGACGAGGGACACCGCCAGCGGCACCGACACCTGGTACTGGAGCGGGACACCGCCCTCGACGTTCCAGTTGATCGGGTAGTTCACCAGCCAGAAGGCGAGCAGGCCCATCGACCAGCTGACGAGGGCCGCCGTCGGACCGGACCGGCGGAACGCCCGCAGCAGGCCCAGCATCATCGGGATCGCCATCGGGCCCATCAGGCCGGCGACCCACTTGATGACGACCGTGATGATGTCCTTGAACGCCGGGGAGTTGACCTGGGTGGCCGCCGCCATCGACAGGCCGAGGAAGACGACGGTCGCGATCCGGGCTACCCGCAGGCCCTGGCCCTGGGACCAGGTCCGTGCCCTGGACCAGATCACCGGCGCGCAGTCCCGGGTGAACACCGCCGCGATGGCGTTGGCGTCCGAGGAGCACATGGCCATCGTGTGGGAGAAGAAACCGACGATGACGAGGCCCAGCAGGCCGTGCGGGAGCAGCTGTTCGGTCATCAGAGCGTAGGAGTCGGAGCCGTCGGGCTTCTGGGACTCGACCAGCAGCGGCGACATCCACATCGGGAAGAACAGCACCAGCGGCCAGACCAGCCACAGGATCGCCGACAGCCGAGCCGACCGCTCGGCCTGGTACGCGTTGCGCGTGGCCATGTAGCGCTGGGCCTGGTTGAGCATGCCGCCGTTGTACTCGAAGAGCTTGATGAAGAGGAAGGCGAGCAGGAACACCGTGCCGTACGGGCCGACCAGCGGTTTCTCGTGGCCCTGGAGTTCGGGGGAGTCCCAGACGCCGAAGAAGCCGCCGTGGTCGTCGAGCCGTACGGCGACGGCGATGAACATGGCGACGCCGGCCAGCAACTGGATGATGAACTGGCCCAGTTCGGTCAGCGCGTCGGCCCACAGGCCGCCGATCGTGCAGTAGACCGCCGTGATGGCGCCGGTGATGAGGATGCCCTGGTTCAGGGAGATCCCGGTGAAGACCGACAGCAGCGTGGCGATCGCCGCCCACTTGGCGCCCACGTCCACGATCTTCAGCAGCATGCCGGACCAGGCCAGCGCCTGCTGCGTCTTCAGGTCGTAGCGGTTCTTCAGGTACTCCAGCGGGGAGGCCACATGGAGGCGTGAGCGCAGGCGGTTGATGCGCGGCGCGAACAACTTCGACCCGATGGCGATGCCGAGCGCGATCGGGAAGGACCAGGTGACGAAGGACGTGACGCCGTAGGTGTAGGCGATGCCCGCGTACCCGGTGAACATCACCGCGCTGTAGCCCGACATGTGGTGGGAGATGCCGGAGAGCCACCACGGCATCTTGCCGCCGGCGGTGAAGAAGTCGCTGACGTTGTCCACGCGTTTGTGCGACCAGACGCCGATCGCGACCATCACGGCGAAGTAGCCGATGAGCACGGCCCAGTCGAGACCGTTCATGTGCGCCCTCCCAGGGATCAGCCCGGCGCTCATCGTGGGCGCTGTCACGTGAACACGACAAGTGACCGTAGGGTCAAAGGGAGGTAAAAATGTTCGGCGTGATGGCCTCGGTTCACCTACATGAACTCATCGCATCAACTCCCCGGCGTTGACCAGCAACGACTGTCCGGTGATCGCCCGCGCCCGGTCCGACGCCAGGAACACCGCCACGTCGGCCACATCCGCGTCCGTGGCCAGATCGGGCAGCGCCATCCGCCCGGTCAGCCGCTCCAGGACGGTCGCCTCGGCCACGCCCTCCGACTGCGCGGTGAACCGCACGTAGGCCTGCACCGGCGGGCCCCACATCCAGCCCGGCAGCACGGTGTTGACCCGGATCCGGTACGGCCCCAGCTCCCGGGCCAGCGAGTACATCGCACTCGTCAGCGCCCCCTTCGACGCCGCGTACGCCGCCTGCCGCACCTGCGACGGGGCCGCCACCGCCGACTGCGTCCCGACGAACACCACGGAACCGCCGCCCTCCTTGAGCGCAGGCAGACAGGCCCGGGTCATCCGCAGCGTGCCCAGCAGGTTCACGTCCAGCACCGAGCGCCAGGACTCGAAGTCCGCGTCCTCCAGCCCTCCGAAGTAACTGTCCAGGGCGGCCACGTGCACCACCGCGTCGATCCCCCCGAACCGCTCCCGCGCCAGCCCGGCCAGCGCCTCGCACTGTGCCTCGTCGGCGATGTCGGTCGCCCGGTACGCCGTGCGCGCCCCCTCCGGATCGACCTCCTCGGCGATCTTCGCCAGGTTCGCCTCCGTCCGGGCCCCGAGCACGACCCGGCCGCCGTCCCGTACGACGGCCGCCACCACCTGCCGCCCCAGCCCGGCCCCCACCCCCGACACGACGACCGTCTTCTCCGCGAGCAGCGGCATCGCAGACCTCCCCGGAACCCTGGCGCATTACCTGACGGAGCGTCAGAGTATGAGCCAGCCGCCGAAGAAGGGGAAGGGCATGAGCGAGGACACCCGCAGCGAGCTGTACGCCGAACTGGCCGCCGTCGGCCCCTACGGCACCCACCCCGGCCACGCCCTCATCACCATGGTCGAACCGCACCCGGGCCACGAGTACGCCTACAACCGCTGGTACGAGGACGACCACTACTACGCCGGTGCGATGGCGATGCCCTGGATGTACGCCGGCCGCCGCTGGGTGGCGACCCGGGACCTGCAACTCCTGCGCTACCCGGAGAAGTCGGCCGTCGCCCAGCCGGTCACCGCCGGCTGCTACCTCTCCACGTACTGGATCACCGCCGGCCGCTACGACGACCACATGCGCTGGACGGTCGCCATCAACAAGCGCCTCAACCGCGACGCCCGCGTCTACCACGACCGCACGCACGTCCTCACCGCCTTCCAGGACCACGAGGCGACGGTGTACCGGGACGGCGCGGCGGGGCCCCGCGACGTCCACGCCCTCGACCATCCCTACGCGGGCCTGGTCCTCCAGGTCGTCGAGTCGGACACCGCCGAGCAGCGCGCCGCACTGCTGGACTGGCTGCGCACCCGCCACCTGCCGGGGCGCCTCGCGGGCTCACCGGCGGCGATGGTGACCGTCTTCCGGCCCACCCCGCTCCCCGGCGACCGCATGACCTACGTCAAGCAGGTCGAGGGCGTGGACACCCGGCTGACCTTGCTGTGGTTCCTCCGGGCCGACCCGCGCGAGTGCTGGGAAGCGCACTTCACCGGCCTGGACACGGCGGTGGCGGAGTCGGGCCTGGGCAGGGTGGAGCTGGTGGCGCCGTTCATCCCGACGGTGCCGGGCACGGACACGTACGTGGACCGGCTGCGCTGACAGGAAGGCCCAGGCGCGAGGCCGGGCTCGCCGGGCTCAACCGGACGGCGCGACCGGGGACCGCACGCCGAACCACTGCTCGGCGCGGAACTCCTCGAACCGCTCCACCTCGGTGAACCCCAGCTTCGCCGCGAGGCGCATCGAGCGGGCGTTGGCGGTCTGGGTGCAGAGGACCACCGGCTCGCCGGGCAGCGCGTCGGCGCACCAGCCGAGTGCCGCCGCGCACGCCTCGGCGGCGTACCCGCGCCCCCACGCCTGCGGCAGGAACGTGTAGCCGAGCTCAATCTCTTCGCCATCCGCACGGACGTGACCCGGACGTCCCGCGTCGCGCCGGTCAAACGTGACCATGCCGATCATCGCTCCGTCGAGATCGATCACGAACAGGCCGGGACGCCGCCCGGGCACCTCGGGCATCGCGCGGTCGAGCTCGTCACGCGGCCGGGCACCACCGAGATAGGCGTGCACCTCCGGCGACGCGAACAGCTCGACGAACGCCGCACGGTCGCGGGCCTCGGACTCGCGGAGCACGAGCCGTTCGGTCCGTATCGGGGCAGGGGGCCAGGCGACGGGTCCTAACTCGATCATGGCGGGCAACCTATCGCGCGCCGGGCCCGCCACGGTCAGCGCAGCTCCTCCGGGCACGGCGTCCCCCGGGGCAGCTGGTAGGGCGCGGCCAGCCGGTACGTCCCCGCCTTCGGGGCGAGGAGTTCCGTCCACTTGTCGCCCTGCGCGTCCTCCTCCGTCTCCGTCAGGCAGCCGTTGACGTTGACGTACGTCTTCGGCTCGCTCTCCGGACGGTTCCTGGACTCCGGCGTCTCCTGCGGCGGCTTCAGGCTCTTGCCCTCCTCGTCGACGATGCTCAGCCACGGCGAGTACGGGATCCGGACCAGGATCCGGCCCGCCTTCCTCACCTGGAGGACCATCTCGCCCTGCTCGGCACGGTCGACGACCGTGTTCGGCTCGGCCAGCGGCGTGGGGGCGGTCACCTCGAACAGCTGCCAGGTGTCGTTGCCCCAGACCTGGTTGAGGTACGGCAGCCCGCGCCGCACCAGCGCCCGCTCACGCTGGCCCCCGTCGCCGTCCGGCTCGCCCTTGGGCAGCACCACGTAGTGCACCGCCCAGCGCTTCAGCCACTCGTGGTAGTTCGCCGAGTTGAGCGTGTCGTCGTAGAAGAGGGGGTTGCGCTCCATGTCGGCCTGCCGGTTCCAGCCCCGGGCCAGGTTGACGTACGGGGCGAGGGCGGAGGCCTCGCGGTGGGAACGGGCGGGGACGACCTCCACCCGGCCCTTCTCGGCGCCGACCTCCTGCAACTCGTTGACCAGCGGGGCCAGCTCGCGCGACCAGTTCGCCGCCGGGGCCGTGTGCACGATGTCGTCGACCGACTTGAAGCCGATCCACACGACGAAGCCGACGAACGCCACGACGACCGCGTACCAGCCGCGGCTGCGCGGCACCGTGAACGGCAGCGCGGCCACCAGCGCGACCCCGGCGAACAGCATCGCCAGACGCGTGATGTTCGAACCGATCTGGCTGCTGATCAGCCACACCAGCACGACACCCAGTCCGTACACGGCGGCCGTCAGCCGGACCGTCTTCCAGTCCTCCGGCACGAGGACGTAGACCAGGACGGAGAACGCGAGCGGCAGGAGCACCGAGGCCCACGTCATCGGCTGCGTCCCCGAGAACGGGAACAGCCATGCCGACACCGCCACCACCGCGGTCGGCGCCAGCCCCAGCGCCCACGCGCCCGGCCGCCGCTTCTGAAGGAACAGCGCCACCGCCACCAGGCCCACGAACAGACCCGCGACCGGCGACGACATGGTGGCCAGCGCGGCCAGCGGCGCCGCGGACAGGGCCTTCGCCCAGCGCTTGTAGCGCCACCGGTACGGCCAGCAGAACACGACGGCGACCGCGCCGAGCGCGAACATCATGCCCAGGCCGAACGTGACCCGCCCGGACACCGCGTTGCAGAACAGCCCGAACACGCCCGCCAGCGCCGCCCAGAGGGGGTTGCGGACCGAGCGGCTGCGCATGAGGAGCAGGGTCAGCAGGCCGGCCGAGACCGTCCCCGCGATCATCATCGTCGTCCGCACCCCGAGCAGGGACATCAGGTACGGCGACACCACGCTGTACGAGACCGGGTGCATCCCGCCGTACCAGGCGAGGTTGTACGCCGAGTCCGGGTGCCGGCCGACGAACTCGGCCCACGCGTCCTGCGCGGCCAGGTCGCCACCGCTGTTCGCGAACGTGAAGAACCAGACGACGTGGAGCACTCCGGCCAGACCGGTGACGGACAGGACGGGGTGGCGCAGCATGCGCTCACGCAGGGTCAGCAGGACGGCCGGCATCCGGGAGTCGGGGGTGCCGGGTGTGCCGGGGGAATCGGGGGATTCGGGGGTTTCGTGGAGGTCCGGGGCTTCGCGGGTGTCGGTGGTTCCGCGGGTGCCGGGGGCGTCAGGGGTACCGGGCACGTCGCCGTCACTGCTGCCGGGGCCGTCGCGGCCTTCCCGGGCGCCCGCTTCCCGCGTGCCGCCGGTGTCCCGCGGGGCGGTGTCCCGTGACGCGGTCTCCCGTGGTGCGGACATGCCTATTCGCGGGCCGGATACCGGGCCCGGATCGGCATGGTCGGCGCGTGTCGGCTCCGCAGTGGCCACTCGAAGGCACTCCCCGTGTCCCGTCTTCTGTTCTCGACGTCTCGTTCTCGTCTTCCGCTCCCGGCCGTGTCCCGTTGGTCGGCGGTTCACGGCCGTGACGCAGGCAACCACGGCCTGCCCGATTCGCGACGCTAGCACGCACCCCACCGGGCGGCGCCCGGACGGGCACTCACCCGATGGGGTGCGGTGGTGCGAGCGGGCGGCCCCGGCTCAGCCGAGGCGCGTCAGCTTGTCCGCGAAGCCCGGCTCCACGAGGTCCTTCTGGAGGGCGACCGGGACCTTGACCGCGCTGGTGGTGCCGTCACCGACGGTGAGCGTGCCCACCTTCGCGCCGGCCTTGGCCGTGTGCGGCAGCTCGTCCGCGGCGAACGTCAGCTTGACGGACAGGCCCGCCCAGCCGACGGCCGTGACGTCCTCGGTGACTTCGACCGGCGTCCGGCCGCCGAGACCGTCGTCCGCGTACCCGACGACGTCGCCCTTCTTCAGGATCGTCGCCGACTCCAGCGCGCCCTGAGCGGCCCGGATCAGCTGGTCGCCCTCGTGGAGCGCGGCGCCCAGGATGGTGTTGTCGGGGCCGCCGGCGGGCTGACGGACCACGGCGCCGATGATCCGGCGGGTCTCGCCGTCGACGTCCTTCTTCGCGGCGAAGACGAGGTTGCCGAGGGCCGAGGTGGTGGTGCCGGTCTTGATGCCGGTGACGTCGTTGTAGCCGACCAGACGGTTCCAGTTGTCGTGCTTGGTGCCCTTGTAGTCGACGTACGACATCATCGCGGCGACCTCGCGGAACGCGGGCTGCTGCATGGCGGCCTTGGCGAGCTTCACCTGGTCCACGGCCGTGGAGACCGTGGTGTTGTTCAGGCCCGAGGGGTCGGTGTACGTCGTGTTCTTCATGCCGAGGTCCTTGGCGGCGTCGTTCATCTTCTGCACGAACGACTTCTCGGAACCGGCGTCCCAGCGGGCGAGCAGGCGCGCGATGTTGTTCGCGGACGCGATCAGGATGCTCTCCAGAGCCTCCCGCTGGGTGATCTTGTCGCCCTTGGTGACGTCGACGGTGGACTCCTGGCCGGCGTCGGACTGGTCCTCGGCGGCCTGGTCGATCTCGATCTTCGGGCCGGGCGCGCCGCTCTTCAGCGGGTGCTCGCGCAGGATCAGATAGGCGGTCATCACCTTGGCGACACTGGCGATCGGCACGGGCTTCTGCTCGCCGGACGACCCGAACGTGCCGATCCCCTGCACGTCCAGAGCGGCCTGGCCCTTGTCCGGCCACGGGATGTCGACCTTGCCGCCCTCGAAGGTGTAGCTGTCCTTCGCGGTCAGTTCGAGGGTGGGCGCCGGCAGCGGGCGCACGCTCTGCACGACCGCGAGGAGGACCACCAGCAGCAGCGCCAGCGGCGTCCAGATCTTCACCCGCCGTACGGCCGTCCGCAGCGGGGTGTCCGGCGGCGGCGGGGTGTTGGTCAGCTCCGCGAGCAGGTCCAGCGGCGGCTTGGGCGGCAGCGGCTGCTGCGTGGTCCGCTCGGGGCCGACGGTGGGTACCGGGGCCGTGGCGTCGGCGGGGGCGGCCTGTGGGGCCGATGCGGGCGGCGCGGGCGGTGCGGGCGGAGTGGTCTGCCCGGTGGACGCCGGCTTGCGCGTCGACGGGTCGTCCAGCGGCTTGAGCGCGACGAACTTGCTGGTCCGCTCGGCCTCCCTCTCGGGGGCCGCCTCGGCGCCCTTGACGTCCTTCGCGACCCCACCGAGCTTCAGCATGGTGGTCGGCTGATCGACCGGGGGCCGCGGGGCCTTGAAGATGGCGGTGGGCTGGTCGACGGGCCGTTCGGCGGTGTCCTTGCCGCCGTCGCCCTCGTCGTCGTCCGCCTTGGGGGACTTGCCGGCGTCGTCGGAGTCGGCGTCGGAGCCCGTGTCGGAGGCGGTGGCGGTGGTGTCGTCCGTGCCCTTGTCGGCCTTGGGTGCGGCCTCGGCGTCGGCCTTGGCCTCGTCCTCGGAGGCGTCGGTGTCCGTGGCGGAACGGTCCGCCTCGCGTTCTTCGGCCTCCTCGTCGGCCTTGTCGCGGCCCTGAGCGGCCTCTGACGCCGCCTCTACGGCCTCCTGGCCGCCTTCCGGGGCGTCCGCGGGCTCGTCGGCGCTGTCACTCGCCTCGCGGCCGTCCTCGGTGACCTTGCCGGCCGCGGCGGCAGGCTCGTCCGAACTCTCGGCCTTGTCGCTGTCGTCGGCGTGCGTGCTGGCCGCGGTGGCGGGCTCGTCGCCGTCGTCGGCGTGCTTGCCGGCCGCGGCGGCAGGCTCGTCCGAACTCTCGGCCTTGTCGCTGTCGTCGGCGTGCTTGCTGGCCGCGGCGGCGGGCTGGTCCGCGTTCTCGGCCTTGTCGTCGTCCTCGACGTGCTTGCCGGCCTCGGCAGCGGCCTCGCCCGAACTTTCGGCCTCGCCCGCGTTCTCGGCCTCGCCCGCGTTCTCAGGCTCGTCGTCGTCCTCGGCCTCATGGTCGGCCTTGGTGTCCGTTTCGGCCTCGGCGGAGTCGTTCCCGCCTTCCGCCTCCCCGGTGTCCTCGGCCTTCCCGGTCTCCTCGGCCGGGTCGTCCGCGTTCTCGGCGTCAACCTTCCCGGTCTTCCCGGTCTTCCCGGCGTCCGCGGAATCCTTGCCGGCGCCCTCGGAGTCCGCGTCCTGGGCCTCCGCGTCGGCAGGCCTCTCGTCCTCGTCCGCCGACGCGACCCACGCGGCGACGGCGTCCCGCAACCGGCCGTCACCGGAGTCGGAGTCAGAGCCGGAGTCGCTCTCGCTCTCGCTCCGCTCGCCCGAGTCGGAGGACTCGCCGGTGCGCTCGTCCTTCTCGGCGTCCGTGACGGCGTCCTCGGCGCCGGAGCCGCTCTCGTCCTGCTCCTCGTCGTCCGGCCCCTCGTCCGTCCGCACGGACAGCACACGGGTCGCCGTGTCGACGCCTCCCCGTGTCGAGGACCTCTTCGCGTCCCTGGCCATCGCGAGCCGCGGATCGGCGGACTCGCTCCTCGCCTCGGGAACCGGACTCGCGCTCCCCGACGTCCGTTCTGCCGACGACTCGCGCTGCTTCGACCTGTCGGGGGACTCGCCCGCCACCGATGCCTCCTCCTCGCGCCGCACTCCCCGCGTGCGCGTACCGAACCGTGAACCGCCGCCCTGACACCGCTTTCCAGCGCTGTCCGAACCATGTACCAGTGTCCTGTGCGCGCACTGAACCCACCCGGTAGACGAGAACGACATACCTACCGGTTCCACTACGAACCGGTCACGCACCCTCGACAGACCAATGTGAGAGGGGTCACCCTGTCTTTCATCCACGCGGGGAGGCATGGATGGGCAGGAGCCGCAGAACACTTCCGGAGGAGCTTCTGCTGCTGGCATTGGACCCGGCCACGGGTACCACTGCGCAGCCGCAGTCGCTCGACCTCGGTCTGGCCGGAGCACAGCTAGTAGAGCTGGCGCTGGCCGGACGGATAGCCCCAGACGGGGATCGTATCGCCGTGGTAGCCCCACGGCCGACTGGAGATCCAACGTTGGACTGCGCGTTGGAGTTGCTGCGTAGGCGCGGCGCTCCCGTGCGGGCAGTGAACTGGATTGGCGGGCCGCGTCTCGGGCTCCGCCAGACCTACCTCTCGCATCTGGAGCGGTGCGGCATGGTGCATGCCGTGGCGGGCCAGATGTGCGGAGTGCTGCCGACGACTCGCTACCAGGCGACGGACACCGAAATCAGCCGGGAGATCAGGGCCCGGCTCGACTCGGCGATCCGCACCGGCGTACCGCCGGACCCGCGGACCGCCGCGCTCGCCGCACTGGCACACGCGGTCGGCCTCGGCAAGCACCTGTACCCGGGCAACGAGGGACGTTCCTCTCGCTCCCGGCTGCGGGACCTGATCAGGCACGACCCCATGGGCGGTCTCGTCGCGCACGCCGTGATGGACGTCCAGAACGGCGTGGCGGCCCAGCCGCGCCGCAGCCCGGCCCCGTCCGGCCGTCAGGCCGCCGGCGGAGCCAGGCCCGCACCGGAACCCGCCCGCGGTGTTCCGATGCAACCGCGCCACGGAACCATGGCGCGTGCCGCGGCCCACTGAGCCGCGCCGCACCACGAACACCACGCCGCACCCAGAACCCGGTCACGGGAGCCGCTGTCCGAGCGGGGCGGGGAGAGCACACACTCTCCCCGCCCCGCTCGGCGTGCCCGTGTCCGAACTGGCGTGTACCCGTCGCATATCCACCGTTTCCCAGCGGTAGGAAGCACCTTGGTGGCAGTCTGCTCAGCAGCAGATACGCAAAGTAGAGGCACGCAGCCGGAGGTGCACGTCCCGTGGCGTCCAATGTCAATCCCACCGTCAGGCGGCGCCGGCTCGGCCAGGAGCTGCGCAGGCTCCGTGAGGTCAAGGGCATGACGGCCGAAGAGGTCGCCGAGCGGCTGCTGGTGTCGCAGTCGAAGATCAGCCGGCTGGAGAACGGCCGGCGCAGCATCAGCCAGCGGGACGTCCGCGACCTGTGCGGGGTCTACGAGGTCGAGGACCAGCGGATCGTCGACTCGCTGATGCAGATGGCCAAGGACTCCCGGCAGCAGGGCTGGTGGCACGCCTTCGGGGACATCCCGTACAGCGTCTACATCGGCCTGGAGACGGACGCCGAGTCGCTGCGGGTCTACGAACCTCAGATCATCACCGGCCTGTTGCAGACGCGTGCGTACGCCGAGGCCATCATCCGGGGCGGCTCGCCCGAGGCCTCGGAGGCGGACAACGACAAGCGCGTCGAGGTCCGGCTGCGCCGGCAGGGCCGGATCACCGCCGAGACGGATCCGCTGCGGCTGTGGGTGGTCCTGGACGAGGCGTCGCTGCACCGGGTCGTCGGCAGCCGGCAGGTGATGCGCGAGCAGCTGGAGCACCTCATCGAGATGTCGCAGCTGCCCCACATCACCGTGCAGGTGCTGCCGTTCGAGGTCGGCGCGCACGCCGGTATCAACGGCCAGTACTCGATCCTGGAGTTCGCCGACGCGGCCGACTCGAGCGTGGTGTACATCGAGGGCGTGACCAGCGACCTGTACCTGGAGAAGCCGCTCGACGTGCAGAAGTACACGGTCATGTACGAGCACCTGCGCGCCCAGTCGCTGAACGTGGACCAGTCACGGCAGCTCGTCGAGCGCCTGGCGAAGGACTACGCGCGGGGCTGACCAGCCGTCGGCTGACCTTTCGTCGGGCAAAGCGCGGGATGTTACACCCCTGACACGCCTGACTGGAAGTCTCCCCTGGAATATGCCATCCAGTCGAGTGAATGACTGCTCCGAAAGAGGATGTTGGCGAGTAGCGTCGATCACGCCAACCACCAGCACGGGTTGGCGTAAACGCAACTGGCTACGGAGCGAACATGGCAATTCGTCTGGGCGCCACGGAAACGTGGACGACGTCCTCCTACACCAACAACAACGGCGCCTGTGTGATGGTCAGGTCGACCGTCGAGCAGGCGCTGGAGCTCGGTGACACCAAGATCCCCGAGGGCCCCAAGCTGGCGTTCCCCGCCGACGCGTGGAACGCCTTCGTGGCCTCGGTCAAGTCCTGAGCCACCGAACGACAACAGCACAAGCACCACCGACAGAGCCCTCTCGACCAGCATCGCCGTCCTTGCCGAGAGGGCTCCGCTCGTGCCCGGCCCCCGATGGGGGGTCAGCTCACCGGGAACGCCACGTCACACACCGGGTCCCCGGCTCCCGCCGCGTCCCAGTCCGCGAAGTACACCTCCCGGCACGGGCCCGCCTGCTCCAGGCCCTCCCGGGCGATCCACTCCTCCACCGCCTCGAAGGCCGCCATGATCTGCGGATGGGCCACCTGCGCCTTGGTGATCCGGGTGTAGGCCAGCCGCCGGGCGGGGTCCACCCGTACCGTCGTCCCCCGGGCCCGGCCGTGCCGCTCGACCCACGCCCGGGCCGCCGCCTCGTCGGCCACCGGCACACAGGCCTCGGCCGGTCCGTCGCTCTCCATCGACACCTCGGAGTGGTAGACGACGAACGGCGCCGCCGCGATGCCGCCGCACTCCCGCGCCGCCGACTCCAGCCGGCCCAGTGACGCCCCGATCCACGCGGGCAGCTCGCCCGCCAGGACATGCCGCGTCTCGCTGATCACCACCTGCCCGGGTACGTCCACCGTCTCGACCGCGAACTTCTCGTACATCTCGGAGCTCCTCCCCGACAGTCGTCCACGGAGGTACTCGGCGAGCGTCCGCTGCCCCGCCACCCGCGCCTCGACGTCCGCCCAGTACGCGTCGAGCAGCTCGGCCGCCGCCCGCCCGTCGCCCGCCGAGACCACCTCGGCGATCCGGGCGAGCGGCATGTCCAGCTGCCGCAGCATCGCCACCAGCCGGGCCTGTTCGACCTGGCCGGCGCGGTAGTAGCGATAGCCGGTGGCCTCGTCGACATGCGCCGGGGACAGCAGCCCCAGCCGGTCGTACAGCCGCAGCGCCTTGGCCGACAGCCGGGCGCGCGCGGCGAACGCCCCGATGGTGAGCAGGTCCCGGTCCGGTACGTCCACCACGGCATCCTCCGTCATCGGGCGGCTCTTGTGCCCGACGACGAGGACGTTCCGCCCTGCCCCAGGGGCAAGGTCAACACCTTCCCGGGGCCGCTCAGGCCAGCTGGGCCTCCACGGCCGCCACGACCTCCGCCGACTCCGGCTCGGTCTGCGGCGAGAAGCGGGCCACGACCTCGCCGTCCCGGCCGATCAGGAACTTCTCGAAGTTCCAGCGGATGTCCCCGCTGTGCCCCTCGGCGTCGGCGAAGCCGGTCAGACGCTCGTACAGCGGGTGCCGGTGCTCACCGTTGACCTCGACCTTCTCGGTCAGCGGGAAGGTCACGCCGTACGTCGCCGAGCAGAACTCGGCGATCTCCTCGGCGCTGCCGGGCTCCTGCCCGAGGAACTGGTTGCAGGGCACGCCGAGGACGGTGAAGCCGCGCTCGGCGTACCGCTCCTGGAGCTTCTCGAGACCCGTGTACTGCGGGGTCAGGCCGCACTTGGAGGCCACGTTCACCACGAGCACCGCCTTGCCCGCGTACTGGGACAGAGCGGCGGAACCGCCCTGAAGCGCACCGATCTCGACGTCGAGGGGAGAGGAACCGTTGGTAGTCGTCATGAGCGGATGCTAGCCCCGGCGGGTGTCCGGCCGACTTCGGGCCTGCACAGCCTCCACGGCCTCCACCAGCGTCTGCCCCGCAGCCGTCCGCGAGTACAGCACCGACCTGCCCGCCCGCCGCCGCTCCACCAGCCCGGCGTCCAGCAGCACCCGCAGATGCCGCCCGACCGACCCGAGTCCTTGGCCGGTCACGGCGACCAGCTGACTGGTGCTGAGAGGGGAACCGAGCCGGACCAGCACACCGGCGCGGGCGGTTCCCAGCAGCGCGCCGAGGCCGGCGGGGGCGGGCCCGGCGTCGGGGTCGGCGAGGGCGCCCGCACACGGGTAGATCAGCGCGTACCGGTCCGTGCCCTCCCAGGACGCCCAGCCGATGCGCTGCGTGGTGATCGGCACGAAGACGAGCTCGGCGCCCGAGAGTTCGCGCGGCGGATACGCGCGGGCGTTCACCTGGAGCCGGTTCTCCCCGAGCCACCGCGTGCCCGGCCGCAGCGCGCCCAGCGCCGACGCCCAGCCGCCCCTGCTGACCTGAGCGGTCCGCGCGACCACGTCGGCCTCCAGGATGCGGCGGCGGTGCGGCCAGTACGGGCGTACCGCCGTGGTCCAGACGTACGTCAGCAGGTCCGCCGCGCGCTCCGGCAGGTCGTCCCGGTGCAGCCGGGCCGGAACCGGGCCGCGCAGGGAGACGGTGAGATCGGAGCGGGCCGCCGCCGGATCGGCCGCCCGCACCTTCGCGACCCCCTCCTCGAAGCTCTCCCCGTCGACGGGGGTGGGGGACAGGAAGTCGGCCGTCCAGTCCCGCCCGATCCCGGCGCTGACGAGCAGCGCGGTCACCGGATCCCGCGCCAACCGCCGCCGGTAGTCGGGCAGATGGGCGTCCAGCCAGCTGCGCTCGCCGGGATGCGCGGCCACGGCCCCGTGCAGCAGCCGCAGGCATCCGAAGGCCTCGGCGAACGGCGAGATGAGGAACCGGCTGCCGGCCAGCGTGTCGGCGTTGATCTGCCACCAGCCCATGGAAAACCCCCGACGTTTCGCACGTACGCGAAACATTAACCCTGCGCTCCGCGGCGCCACAGACTCCGTCACATGCGCAGTTACCGCGAACTGTTCCGCACACCCGAGTTCACCCCGTTCTTCCTGTCCGGCTCGGTGCAGACCATCGCCCGGACGATGAGCGGGCTGGCACTGGGCACCCTCGTGTACCGGGCGACCGAGTCGCCGCTGCTGTCCGCGGTGAGCATGTTCGGCTCGTCGCTCGTGCAGGTGCTGGGGGCGACGTTCCTGCTCTCGGCCGCCGACCGGCTCCCCCCGCGCGCGGCCCTGACCACCCTGCCCCTCCTCTTCGCCGCGGCCACGGCCGCCCTGGCCCTGCCCGGACTGCCGGTCTGGGGGATCTTCGCGATCGTCCTGGCCAAGGGGCTGGTGGAGTCCGTGGGCGGGGGAGTGCGCTGGGGCCTGCTGAACGAGATCCTCTCCAAGGACGGTTATCTGCTGGGCCGCTCGGTCTTCAACATGATGACCGGCCTCATGCAGATCGCCGGCTACGCGACCGGTGGCGCCCTGGTGGCGCTGCTGTCCCCGAGGGCGTCCCTGCTGCTGGCCGCCGCCCTGTACGTCCTGGGTGCGGTGGTCGTCCGCCTCGGCCTGACCCGCCGCCCACCGCGCACGACGGGCCGCCCCTCGGCGACGGCGACCTGGCGCGCCAACGCGCTGCTGTGGTCGTCCGCGCCCCGCCGCCAGGTCTATCTGGCCCTCTGGATCCCCAACGGCCTGGTGGTGGGCTGCGAATCCCTCTACGTCTCCTACGCGCCCGACTCCGCCGGCACCCTGTTCGCCTGTGCCGCACTGGGCATGCTGACCGGGGACGTGCTGGTGGGCCGCCTGCTCCCACCCCGGCTGCGGCCGCGCCTGGGCTTCCCGCTCCTGCTGCTCCTGGCCGTCCCGTACGTACCGTTCCTCCTGCGCCCACCGCTTCCGCTCGCGGCGGCCGCCGTCACGCTGGCGTCGGTCGGCTTCGGGGCGAGCCTCGTGCAGCAGGAGCGGCTGATGGCCCTGACCCCCGACACGCTGGCGGGGCAGGCCCTGGGGCTGGACTCGGCGGGCAGGCTCACGATGCAGGGTGTGGCGGCGGCACTCGCGGGATCGGTGGCCCAACTGACGTCACCGGCCTCGGCCATGACGGCGATGGCCACCGGCTCGGTGGCGGTGACGCTGCTGCTGATGGTGGCGGCGAGGCGCACAGAACGCGCGCCGGCGAAGGTGCCGGAACGGCTCTCCTAGCCGTACGTCCGCTCCTCGGAGCCCGGGGCGGCCTCGGTCTCCGCGAACACCTCGGGAACCTCGTTGTCCACCACGACCCGTGACAGCAGTACGGCCAGCCGGTCCCGCTCGGCGCCGCTGAGCCCGGAGGGCAGTGCCTCCATCCGGCGGGACGTCTCGGCGTAGAACCTCCCCGCGAGCGCCGCGCCCTCCTCGGTCAGGACCACCCGCACAGCCCGCCCGTCGCGCGGGTCGGCCTCCCGCCGCACCAGCCCCCGCTGCACCGTCCGGTCCACCAGCCCGGTCAGACTCGACTTGGCCAGCCCGAGTGTCTCCCCGAGCTCGCCCATGCCGTACGGCTGGGGCATGAGCACGCACAGCAGCTGTCCCTGCTGCGGGGTCAGCCCGTGGGCCCGGCTGGTCTCCGCGTACACACCGTCCACCAGGAACGCCGCCCGCACCAGCGCGGCGACGACCCCCACCTGCCCGCCTGCCCCCTTGCCCATCGGGTCAGGGTACCGACCGGTAGGAGGGGCCCTGGTCACTCCTCGTCGGGGGCCTCGCCCTCGATGAGCCGTTCCGCGATGTCGTCGGCCCACTCCTGGGCCCATCGGCGCAGCCCCGCGACGTCCCGGACGTCGAGGCCGCGGGCGGTGAACGCGCTGTCGTCCAGCCAGTCCGTGCCGGTCAGCCGGGACTGGAGGTCGGTGAGGTCGAAGGCGTCGGAGTGGCGGCGGCCGAGCTCCTCCAGTTCGGGGTGGCTCCAGCGGGCCGAGGCGGCGTGCACGTCGACCAGGTCACGAGCGAGACCGCGGTCGGCCAGGTCCCGGACGCGGGTGCCGACGAGGTCGTCGAGGGAGAGGGCAGGCCCGAGCTCCGTCACCACGGGCGGACGCCACAGCACCTCCTTGTGGACGCCGACCCCGTACTCCTCGCCGGTCGCCGCGTCGGTGACCAGGAACTGGGCGGCCAGCGGATCGGTCTCCAGGCTCCGCACCAGCCACCCGCGCTCCACCAGCCCGGCCCGGACGGCGTCGGCGATGCCGTCCATCGCGGCGGGATGCTCGGTGGCGACGTCCACGTCCGGCCCGCCCCGCCCCACGAGCCCGTGCGCCAGCATGGCGTACCCGCCCATGAGGACGAGCGAGTACACCTCGCCCACATCAACCAGATCCCGGAGCAACCGCCGAACCGACTCAGAAACGAAAGCCGCCACGCCCATACCCTGATTATCCAGCCCCAGCACCCACGACGCCTTTTCTTGGGGACGCGGGGAACGGCGCGTTCTTGGGGCGCGGGGAACTGCGCAGTCTTTTTAGCGCCGCGGGGAACTGCGCAGTCTTTTTTAGGGGCGCGGGGAACTGCGCGACCAGCCCCCACGCCCCCGCACCCGCCCCCCAACCCCGCCCACCCCTACGGCTTACGCCCCACCCCACAGAACGCATCCACCGCCACAACACCAACCCCCTCAGCCCCGGCCCTCCACTCCGGCACCCTCACAACCCCCGGCTCCACCAACTCAAGCCCGTCGAAGAACCCGGCGATCTCCTCCACACTCCGGACGTAGTACGGCACAGCCCCACTCGCGTTGTACGCCTCCGACGCCGCGATCATCCCCTCACTCGTCGCCGTACTGTCACTGATCACGAGGTGGCTGCCCGACGGCAACCCGGCCATGAGCCGCCGCACCAGCTCACGCGCCTGGTCGTGGTCGGCGACATGGCCGAGCGTGTTGAGGATCATCAGGCCGACCGGCCGGGAGAGGTCGAGCGTCCCCGCGGCGGCCTCCAGGACGGCCTCCGGGTCGTACAGGTCGGCGTCCAGATAGGCGGTGCGGCCTTCCGGGGTGCTCGTGAGGAGCGCGTTGGCGTGGGCCAGCACGATGGGGTCGTTGTCGACGTAGACGATCCGGGCGTCCGGTGCGACGCGCTGCGCGACCTCGTGCGTGTTGTCGGCGGTCGGCAACCCCGTCCCTATGTCGAGGAACTGCCGCACCCCCTGCTCACCGGCCAGATACCCGACGGCCCGCCCCAGGAAGCGGCGGCTGGTGACCGCCACGTCGACCAGGCCCGGAAAGATCGACTTGATCTGGTCGCCGATCTCGCGGTCGACCTCGTAGTTGTCCTTGCCCCCGACGAAGTAGTTCCAGAAGCGCGCGGAGTGCGGCTTGGACGTGTCGATACGGGCGCGCAGGCTGTCGTGGGGCATCCGGGTCTCCTGGGGGCGGGGGTAGGGGGGACCGGTCCACCAACCTAGGTGAGATTCCCGGCCGGACCCGGGCGTCGGCCGCCCCTGCTGCCTGACCACCATGGAGTTTCGGCCATCAGTCCCGCCGGAGGGGCCCGACGGGCAGCCCGAAGTGCTCGGCGATGATCCGGACGGTTTCGGTGCCGTCCGTGTTGAAGCCCGGCTCGGAGTCGTAGCGGGTGGTGCGCCCGACGAGGCCCTCCTCCAGGAACTGCCGTACGAAGAGGTCGGCCTGGCTGCCGAAGCGGTGGGACTCCCGGCGCTCGCCGAGGTTGAAGAGCGACACGGCGAAGCCGCCGCGGCTGTAGGCGAACTGGCAGGGGTGCTGGGCGCAGTGCGGCACCGCATAGGAATGGCCGCAGGTGCAGGCCGGGGTGGAGGCCAGGAAGACCATGTGGACGTTGTGCTGGTCGCTGACGCGGTCCGCGTAGCGGAAGCCGGTGATGTACTGGCCGAGTTGCTGGATCGCTCCGCCGTCCGGGTTGGTCTCGGCGTGGTGGGCGAGCCAGGCCCAGCCGTCCTCCGACGCACCGGAGGCGGCGGCGGGCAGTCCGGCCTCGGTGAAGAAGCCGTTCAGGTCGGCCAGGGGGATCCCCCGGCAGAACGTGCGGAAGCCGACCGGGGCGAGCCAGGTCACGGGGCCGTCACCTCCGCGGACAGCGGCGGCGAAGGCAGGGAGAAGAAGCCGGCGACCGCGCGGACGATGCGGTTGTGGTCGTCGTAGTGGTGGTCGAAGCAGTCATGGCCGCTGTCGTCCGCCTTCTCGCACGCGGCGTCGGGTCCGATCAGCTTCGCGGCCAGCAACTCGGGGGAAAGGTAGTCCGGGTTGTCCCCCGGACGCTGCGTCAGGTCCTCGAAGCTGAACCAGGTGATCAGCCGCCCGTCCCGGTAGTACTCGAAGTTCGGCGGATGCGCCTTCGCGCTGCACGGCTCGGTCACGAGCACGACGATCTCGGCGCCCGCGCTGAGCGGCCCGTAGGAGACCGGGTCGTAGTCCTCGATCTCGGCGTTGAGCATGTCGTGCACCGCCCACGCCCACCCGTTCCCCTCCCCGGTGACAAGGGGCTCCCGGTGCACCCCGCGCAGCCCTTCGGTGAGTGCGTCGAGCCCCATGCCGCGGCCGAAGACGAGGTTCACCTCGTCGTGCCAACCCGCGTTCAGGACAGGGTCGGTGACGTGCATCCATTCAGGCATGCGACGCATCGTAGAAGGGACCACTGACAGTCGGTCGTCCGCCGGTCGGCCGGGTGGCGCGACGGCTCGCGGAGGCCGTCGCGCCGTTCGGTCAGCCGGGCGCCACGGCCCGGCCCGTCTGCGGGGAGATCATCCCCGCGCACAGACCGCGGGCCGTCAGGGACTGTGCGATGCGGGGGACCGCCGCGAGGGTGTTGGCGGGCCAGTCGTGCATGAGGATGACCTGGCCGTTGGTCAGGCGGCCGACGGACTGGACGATGGCGTCGGTGCTCGCGCCGTTCCAGTCCTGGGAGTCGACGTTCCAGATGATCTCGGTCAGGCCGTACCGGGCCGCGACCGACTTGACCGTCGCGTTGGTCTCGCCGTACGGCGGGCGAAAGAGCTTCGGTGTGCCGCCGCCCGCGTTCGCGACGGCCTGCTGGGTCCGGGAGATCTCGGAGTCGATCTGTGCCTGGCTCAGCTGGGTCAGGTGCGGGTGGGTGTAGCTGTGGTTGGCGACCCACATGCCGGCGGCCACCTGGGCCCGGACCAGGGCCGGGTTGGCCGCGGCGTACTGGCCCTGGTTGAACATCGTGGCCCGCAGCCCGTTCCGGCGGAGTGCGTCGAGCAGCTTCGTCGTGTTGCCGGACGGGCCGTCGTCGAAGGTGAGTCCGACGTAGCCGGAGCAGGCGGCGGCCCGGTCCGGGGCGGCGGTGGCGGTGGCGGTCGTGAGGGTGGCCGCCGCGGCGGTCGCGAGGGCCGTCAGCGTGGTGACCAGGGCGCGTCGTGGGGAGCGTGTGCGGGTCCTCATCGTCAGCGCACCGTGATGTTGGAGCTGCCGCTGCTCTGGTAACCCTCGGTCGCCATGATCATGTAGTACTTGAAGTTGCCGAGGGGCATGCCCGCGCGGGCCCACGCGTCGAAGTGGTTGCCGGCGGTGATGGTGCCGCCCGTCCGCTTCGACTGCCGCACGCTCCAGTACTGGTCGAAGGTCTTGTTGCCCTCGACGGACGGGGCGTTGTACCGCGTCGTCTTGTAGATGTCGTACGTGCCGCCGTCACTGGTGACGGTGCCCTTGTAGGTACCCGTGGGCCGGTACGTGCCCCAGTTGTCGACGATGTAGTACTCGATGAGCGGGTTCGCGGTCCAGCCGTACAGGGTCAGGTAGGCGTTGCCGGACGGGTTGAACGTGCCCGAGTAGGTCACGGTGCGGCGTGCGCCGGTGCTCCAGCCCTTGCCGGCGACGAAGTTCCCGGTGTTGCGCCATGAGGTGCTGTAACTGCCGCCGGAGGAGAGGGTCATGGAGACCGTGCCCGGCGCGTCTGTCCAGAACGAGTAGTAGTAGCCGTTGTTGGTGCCGGTCTGGTTCGTGGTGACGACCGTGTCCGCGTGGGCGGTGCCCGGCAGGGCGAGGGCGGCGACGGCGACCAGCAGCAGGGTGACGGCGCTGCTGAGCAGCAGCCGTAAGCGGCCGAGGGCGTGAGTCATGGGGGTGCTTCCTCCTCGTGTGCGTGGGGTCGATGGAGGCGTTCTGTCACCCGGGAGTGTTGGTCTGGCCCTGTCAACTGTCAATGGTTTCGGCGACTGTTGCGAAATATTCGTCGCCGGTCCGGTACGTCCGAGGGTGGATATGTGCTGTTCAGTCGGCAGTTGAACTTCGGTAGTGAGAAGAACCCTGCCCCACTGGTGCGGAGGGCAGGGTTCCGGTCATCGAATGTTTCGTTGGCTTTCCGGATCAAACCGGGGTGTTCGCTCCTCGCGTCCGCATGATCCGCTCCATCCGCTCCTCCAGTTCCGCGCGCTCCGCCGCCGCGCGCTCCGCCTGGGCCCGCTGGTGCTCCTGGTCCAGACGGCTCATGCGGTCGGCCGTGTCCAGCTGCACGCGGTGGCGCCGCACGTCGTGCTCCAGGCGGGCGCAGGTGTGCTGGACCTCCAGCTCCTCGGCGTACAGCCGCCGGCTCGTGCGGTGGCGGGCGCCGAGCAGGGTGTCGTACGAGGTGGCGCCGCTGAGCACCTTGGCCAGGACGGGCATCGCGTCGAGGCAGAGCAGGAGCAGGTGCAGCACGATCGTCAGGAACAGCGCGAAGCCGTCCGACTTGGCGACCTCCTTCAGGCCGTGGGCGCGGGTGAGGATGCCGTCGGTGTCCAGGTCGGCCGCCCGCCGCCGGGTCTTGTCGTCGACGGCCTTCTGCAGCAGGGGCTGGTACTCGTCGGCGGCCTCGTCCTTCCGGGCGGACAACTGCTGCCCCTTGGCGACCAGGCCCTTGAGCTGCTCCTCGTACGTCCTGATCTTGCTGTTGTCCTCGTACTCCGAGGTGGCCTTGCGGGCCCGCTCGCAGGTGATGGTGACGTCCCGGACGCCGTTCCGGACGATCCAGTACTTCGGGCCGCACAGGCGCTGCTCGGTGTCGAGCTTGTCGTTCAGCGTCTTGTTGATGTCGGCGACCTGGGTCCGCAGGGCCGCCGCGCGGTCGCCGTTGCTCTTGATCTGGCGGGCCAGTTCGGCGGGGGAGCCCGCGACCTTCAGCTGGTAGCGGGCGCACTCGGGACGGCCGGTGGTGGAGGCGCCGTCGGTCGGGTTGCAGGAGACGAGCATGCCCCGGTAGTCGGCGACCTTCTGATCGTTGCCGACGGCTATCTCCTGCCGGATCTCCTTGTCGAAGATCTGGAAGAGGATCGGCTCGGCGATGAACAGGCCCAGCAGCACCGACAGGAAGAACCGCACCAGCAGGGTCCACTTGCGCACCGCCGTGCCGTGGGTGCTGGAGACCAGCCAGCTGTCCAGGGCCAGGATCACCCAGAACCAGAGCACGGCGACCACGAGCACGGCCGCGAGCGGCAGGTCGGAGCGGAAGCTGGAGAGCGCCAGCACCATGGAGACCGCGCCCAGCAGCGCCGTGTTGACGACGAGCGCGCCGTACCAGGTGTAGCGGGGGCGTTCCTCCGGCACCCAGGCCAGCAGCCCTTCCTCGATGCCGATCAGGCGGCGCAGCCGGGGCGCCCAGCCAAACGCCGGCGGCGCGGGGCGGGACTGGCTGCTCCGGTCGTCGTCGAAGGCGGCGCTGTCGGCCGGACGCAGCGGGGTGTCAGTTGCCAAGGCGTCCCTCCTGGTTCGCGGGATCGAAGTCGTCGGCTTCGTCCATGTCGTCGGCGGCCGGCTCGGTCTCGGCGGTCCGCCGGGACCCCCGGCGCAACTCACCCTTGACCTCGCCCTTCAGCTCCGCCTGGGGCATCTCCGGCCCGCCGCCCTGCGACGGGGACTGGTTGTAGGCGACGTCGCCGACGCTGTTGATGAAGGCGCCCGCGTCGTACATGGTGCTGTCGAACAGGCCCCGGTCGATGGCCTGTTTGCCCAGGGTCGCCCGCACGCTGAGCTGCTCCTTCGCCCACTCGCGCTGGTCGCGCTGGAGCTCCTTGGCGTCCGCGCGTTCCTCCTGGCGCTGCCGCAGCCGGTCCTCGTGCTCCAGATCCCAGCGCCGGGCGTCCTCGTGACGCCGGGCGGCCGTCTCGTCCTGCTCCTCCTTGCGGGTCAGCTCCTGGCGCCGGTCGTCGCGTTCGATCTGCCAGCGCCGGTCGTCCCGGTCCAGGCCGTGGCGCTGGAACTCGTAGTCGCGGTCGAGCCGCAGCCGGTCGTCCTGGCGGGTGTCCCGGCGCTCCTCGGCCGCGTGCAGCCGCTTGGACAGTTCATCGGCGCTGATGTCGCCGTTGCGCCACGCCATGAAGTCGGCGGAGAGCGGGTCGGAACCGATCAGCTGGAGGTCGTCCGTGATCTCGTCCCGGGTGAAACGGTTGCGCCGGCGCTCGATCGCCAGCTCGTAGTCCTGCTGCTCCACACCGGCGCCGCGCTCGTAGCCCGTGCGCAGCGTCTCCTCCTCCTGCCGGTTGCGCTCCTTGCGCACCGCCTGGAGGTTGCGGATCTCCTCGCGCTTCAGCTCCAGTTCGGCCTCGCGCAGGGCCCGGTCCAGCGCCGCCTGCTGCTCCATCTCCTCCCGCTGGCGGTCGCGTTCGCGCTCCCGGCGGGTCCGCTCCAGCTCCGCGACGTACGCGGACATCTCCTCGGGGGTGAGGACCTCGATCACCCCGTGCCGGGCGCGGATCCCCGACACCACGGAGGGCCGCATCTCGTGGTACGCGGTGAGCCGGGCGTCGATCCGGGCGCGTACGGCGGCGGTGTCGACGACGGGCAGGTCGCTGCCGTCCTCGGTGAGCCCCGGCACCTCGCGCAGATGGGCGAGGAGCAGCGCCTCCACGTCGGTGACACCGTCACGCACGACCGCGCACGGGTCGGTGACCGTGCAGTGGAACCAGGCCCGGACGGTGAAGTCGCCCGCCTCGGCCGAGGGGATGCGGGTCTCCACGACGACGGGCACCTCGATGCGCCGGTCCACGACCGTGACCGAGCTGGCGTCCACCACCACCGGGTCGTCGGCGCGCAGTTGCCCGTGGTCCTCGACGTACTCCTCGCCGACCCGGAAGACGCGCACCTGGTGGGCGGCGACCCGGGGCAGTTCCTCGTCGGCGCGCGTGATCCGCTTGCGCCAGATGCCGCCGCGCTTCTCCGGCCGCCCGTACTCCCGCTGCTCGACGAGCGGGTATTTCTCAGCCATGCCTGTCAGCCCTTCGTGCTCAGTACGGCGGTAAGGAAGATCTCGACCACGGCGGTGGTCTGCTCGTCGGCGCGGGCGGCTACCTGCCGCAGGGCCGCGGCCAGCGGCGGACCGTCGTCCGGCGGCAGGGCCTCGCCCACGGCCTCGCCGAATCGTTCGGCCACCTGCTCGGGCCGTTCCGAGACGGCCGGCAGCTCGCGCAGGGTGGCGTTCAGGGCCGCCAGGGCCCGGCCCCGGCGCGGCAGGTTGTCCAGCACACCCGCCCACAGCTCGCCGATGGTGGCGGTCCGGCGGACGTCCCGCTCCAGCAGCGAGGCGCACACCAGCCGCCCGGTCCGCGCGTCGCGGGCCCGCAGCACGGTCAGGGTGGCACCCAGGAGGTTCTCCTTGTACTGCCCGGTCAGCGTCTCGCGCTGCGCCCGCAGCCGGTACGCCAGCGGCCGGAACACCGCCCCCGTGTCCTGCCCGCACTCGGCGAGCACCGCGACCAGACCGGCCAGCGCGAACGCCGCGTCCACGGGGAGGCCGCCGCGCCGGACGATCATCTTCAGCAGGATGGTGACGGCGTCCGTCGGGAAGCGCACGCCCAGCGCCCCGCTGAACGCCGCCGCCGCGGTCGACCGCAGCACCGGGTCGTAGGAACGGGCCCAGCCGCGGGCCACGCCCAGCGCGGTGGCGGCGAGGCTCTCGTCCAGGCACATGCACTGCAACACCAGCGTGGCCGTCGACTGCCCGGCGGGGCCGGCGGCGCCGCCCGCCCAGGGGTGCAGATAGTTGTCGGCGACCTCGTCGAAGGCGGGCCGGGTGAGCAGTGCGAGCCCCTGCGCGACGGACAGCTGGAGCCCCAGTCCCGGCTGGGCGCCGACGAGTTCGGTGAGCCAGTCCCGTACGCCGTTCCAGTACGGGGTGGAGAGCCGGGTCCACAGCTCCTCCAGCGCCCACTGCCGGTACTGGGGGTGGGGGAAGACCAGCGCGGTGCGGGTGAGGGCGCCGTTCTTGCGCTGCTCCACGGCGACGAGATCGTTGTGGGACAGCGACTGCCTGCGGTTGACGGCCCGCCGGGCCGCGGCGGCCTGCTCCTCCTCGGTGACGGGAGCCGCGAACGCCGGTTGCACCCAGTTCTCCAGCCGCTCCTGGCAGGTCTCGAAGTCGCGGTAGCCGGCCCCGTTGACGAAGGCCAGCGTGGTGACCTCGGCCCACTCCTGCGGCGTACGGTCCTCGGCGAACCAGTCGCGCACGGGCTGGGCCGCGCCGCTGCCGTAGTCCCGCCAGACCTCGTCCGGCGCGGCCCCGCGGGCGATCCGCTCGGCGGCCGCCGCGACCTCGGCGATCCGGCAGCCGTCGGGCATCCGCGACACGGCCCCCTCCACGGTGTCCCGCGCACACCCCTCCCGCACCAGCCGCACCCGCAGGACGGCCGTGAGGTCCGGCAGCTCCCAGGACACGTGCCGCACGGACTCGACGACACCGCCGTCGACGGGGTGCACGGTGGTGACGACCAGACGGGCGTCGTGCTCGCGGACCGTGTCCCGGACCCGCCGCCAGTCGAAGTCCGCGGTCTGGGAGGTGTCGTCGCTCATCCGGTCGAGGAGGACGTAGCCGACGCCCTTCTCGAAGGCGACCCGGCCGCTCGCGAGGTCGTCCAGGCTGCGGCCCGGCGACAGCACGACGTACTCCGACCCGTCCGCGAGCGCGTCGACCAGCGCCACCGCCCCGGACCGCTTGCCCGTGCCCGGCGGCCCGACCAGGACCACGACCCCGTCCTGCTCCAGGGCGAGCGCGGCCCGCTCGAAGCAGGCGGGCTTGACGTACGGCGCGAGGATCGCGTCCGCCTCGCCCGCGTCGAGACGTCCCACGGCCCGGCGCCGCGCGTTGTCGGAACCGGCCGTGCCGATGCCGAACTGCGCGCCGGAGGCGTTGAGTTCGCCGTAGAAGTACTGGTTGACACTGTTGTGGTGGACCTGCTCCGAAGGGGTGGCCGCGGTGGCCGGGGCCGATGGGTCCGTCTTCTCGGGCGGGTCCTGTTGCCGGGGTTCGGACTCGCCGGTCTTCCGCGGTTCCGGTTCTGACTCCGGTTGCGCTTCCGATTCAGCTTCCGATTCCGCTTCCGGCTCTGCCGGCGATTCCGCTTGGGCCGGGGTGTCCGGCACGTCCTGCGAGGGTTGCGCCTCCGGTTCACCCTGGGGCGCAGCGCTCTGCTCGCTGTGTTCCTCGTGTTCCTCGTTCATCCTCGGCCGTCACTCAGGTCACTTGGAGATCCCGAAGACGGCACCCTGGGCGTGCACGGTTCCGTTGAACTCCTGAACTACTGTGTCACCGGGGGCAGTTGGGGCGCTCGTGGGGCGCGCATCGATAGCTGCCGCGCTCCCTGCGCCCCCTTGCGCGCCGGGTTCGGCGTCCCCGAGGTCCAGGGCGTTCACGTCGTACCCCGGCACCCGGATCCACGCCCGTCCGGCGTACTCCTTCTCCGCGATCCGCGCCTCACGGAACTCCTGCGGCCGGATCGTCGTGTACGCCTCGCCGATCACGTCGTTGAAGACGGTCGCGGAGACCGCGAGCGCGAGCGGCGCGTCCGGCGCCGCGGCCAGCGCCGCCTTCAGCACCCGGCTGTCCAGCAGCCGGCCGATCTCGACCGGGGCCCGGCCCTCGAAGCCGTTGGCCGCGGGCGAGGCGGTACCGAAGTGCACGGCGGCCCGCAGCCGCAGCCGGGCCTCGTCACGCCGGTTGCGGTTGAAGATGCGCAGCCCGGACTCCAGCTGCCGCATGAACGGGTCGACGAGGGCGGGCTCGGACGCCCCCTGCGGCAGCACCGCGAACACCGAGTCCCCGCCGACCTGCGTCGCCCACTGGTCCCAGGCGAGCCCGGCCGCACCGGCCGCCTCCTCCAGGAGCCGCCGGATCGCCTCCTGCCACTCGCGCTGCGTCACCACGTCGACGCCGCCGTATCCCTTCGCGTCGACCGCCAGCAGCAGTCTGCGACCGAACGTTCCCATGCCTGACTCCCCGCTCACTGAAATGGAGCCGCACCCCGGGATCTGGGCCGGGGGCGCACTCCGGCAGACACCGGCGTCCGCTCCCCCCACACGCGGACGCCGGTAGGCCAGTCCTACACGCGCCGTCCGCCGCGAACCCCGTCGAAATACGGGATGCGGAAAGGTGCGGAAACATACAGCGGTAGCCGCAAGTTACGGACGGGTTCGGCAAGTTGGCGTGAAACGTGACTGATCGGCGCCCGGAATCCCGCAGAAATCCCAGGTTCCGTGGCCGGTTTCGGGGCGTACTGGAGACCCGGTCAGCCCACCCGCCCCAGAAGGAGCAGCATGCCGTCGTCCACCGGCGCCCGCCCCGACAGCCGTCCCGCGCAGTTCATGTTCACCGCCCTGCAGACCACGCACCAGCACGCCGACACCAAGGCCGGGATCCTCGCCGCCGCCCAGGCCGCGCTCGTCGGCACGGCCGGCTACTGGAGCGCCCCGGCGCTGCGCGCCGCCTCGGAGGGCGGCCCGGCGGGCGTCCTCGCCGGGCTGCTGCTCGCCCTGTTCCTCGGCGCGATGTTCGGCGGCGCGGGCTTCCTGGCGGCCACCCTGCGCCCCCGGGTCCTGAAGCCCACCGGAGTCAACCGCTACAGCTTCGTCCACCTCGCCTCGGGCCCCGACATACTGCCCACCCGCAGCGCCGGCGGCGACGGCACCGGCGACGGCGACGGCGACCCGGACCGGGAGCGCGGGGAACTGTCCCAGACGATCCGGTTCCTGTCCCAGGTGGCCGTGCGCAAGTACCGGTGTGTGACGGCGGCGGTGGTGTGTACGGCGGTGATGGGGGCGAGCGCCGGGCTGCTGGTGGTGCTGCGGCCGGTGCTGGAGTGACGCGCGCGGCGTGACGGGACGCGCACGGCGGGACGGGATGTGCGCGGCGGGACGAGTGGGGATCAGTCCCCGGGCGCGAGGTCCCCGATCTCCCTGAGCCGGTCGAGGTCGCGGATGACGGTCGACCCGTACCCCGTCTCCAGCAGGCCCTCGCGGCGCAGTTCGCGCAGCCCCTTGTGGATCGTCGTCTCGGCCGCGCCGGTGAGCGCGGCCAGTTCGGGCTGGGTCAGCCGGCAGCCCAGCACGGTGCCGTCGCCGACCGGGCGCCCGTAGCGGGTGGCGAGCTCCACCAGCAGCCGGGCCAGCCGCACCTTCGCCGGATAGCCCTTGAAGTCCAGCCGCCGCCGGTTGGCCCAGCGCAGCCGGTCGGCGAGGATCCTGGTCAGCGCCAGGTGCACCTCCGGGCGGCGGGCCAGCAGGGCGTGCAGGGCGGCCGGTTGCACGACCAGCGCGGACAGCGGGCCGCACGCCGTCACCGTGGCCGAGCGCGGCGACCCGTCCAGGGCGGCCATCTCACCGACGCTGTCCCCGCCCACCCAGACCGCCAGCAGGGACTCCTCCCCGTTCTCCACGCGTGCCGTCACCTTGGCGAAGCCGGACATCAGCACCAGCATGTGCCGCGTGCCGGCGCCCTCGGTCAGCAGCACCTTCCCCGCCTCGAACCGTGCCGGCACCCCCAGTTCGAGCAACTCCCGCCGCGCCTCGGGCGCCACGACCCCGAGCAGACTGCGCGCGGGCCACTCCACGGAGCTGTACGGCATGGCAGCCTCCCCCGGCCGACGGCGAACCACGAGTCCTTGAATCCTGCCCGTTGTTCGTGCCCCGGGTGGGGGGAATCCACCCACAGGGTGCTCACGCCCCCCTCACCGACCGCGCCGCACGCTCACCGGGCGAGGCTGTCGCGCCGCACCGTGCACAGGGCCCAGATGATGAAGCCGGAGATCGCGATCATCACGACCGACCAGACCGGGTACTGCGGCAGCGAGAGGAAGTTGGTGATGATGACGAGGGCGGCGATGCCCACGCCGAGGACCCGTGCCCACGGCGCGGCCTGGAACAGCCCTAGGCTGATGATCACGGCGACCGCGCCGATGATGAGGTGGATCCAGCCCCAGCCGGTCAGGTCGTACGCGAACACGTAGTTGGGCGTGGTGACGAAGACGTCGTCCTCGGCGATCCCCATGACGCCCCTGAAGATGTCGAGCAGGCCGACGAGGAAGAGCATCACGGCGCCGAACACGGTCATGCCGGTCGCCCATTCCCGTTTGGCCGTGTGAGCCGGCCGAGTGTGAGTCGCGGCCATGGCGCACCTCTTTTCGTGTTGTCCGGAGGGTCAGCGACCGGAAGAGGGGACGGTGGGGGAGCCCGCGTGGCCCGCGGGATCATGGCCCCCGCCCGGTTCCTGTGCCTGGCCGTGGCCGGCCAGGACGAGTTCCTTGGCCCGGCGGAACTCCTCGTCCGTCATGTCACCGCGGGCGCGGATCTCGGACAGCCTGGAGAGCTCGTCGACGCTGCTGGTCCGGCCGCCGGCCGCGGTCTCCCTGACGTAGGCCTGGAACTCCTCCTGCTGCGCCCGCGCCTGAGCGACCTCCCGGCGGCCCATGCTCCTGCCGCGGGCGATCACGTAGACGAACACGCCCAGGAAGGGCAGCACGATGCAGAACACCAGCCAGCCGGCCTTCGCCCAGCCGCCCAGGTCGTCGTCGCGGAAGATGTCCAGGACGACGCGGAAGAGCAGGACGAACCACATGATCCACAGGAAGAACCAGAGCATGGTCCAGAAGGCGCTCAACAGGGGGAAGTCGTACGCCAGGTAGGTCTGCGCGCTCATGTCCGTCCTCCGTTCCGAGCGCCCGGCGGCAGCATTGCCGCGCCGACTCTCAGCGTGCCCACGGCAAGTCCCCACCGCCTCACCCGCCGGGGGTGAGCCTGCGCTACGGCTCACGTCAGCTTCCCGGGGCCGCTGCCGGAAGGTTCCGCAGACCCGCCCTGCGGGGGTTCGCCGCCTGGCCCGCCCTGCGGAGGCCGGCCGCCCGGTCCGGCGTTCGGGGGCTCGCCGTCCGGCCTGCCCTTCGGGGGCTCAGGGCCCGGTCCGCCCTCCGGAGGCTCGCCACCCGGCCCGCCCGACGGGGCCTCGCCGCCCAGCGGGGCCTGCCCGGCTGCCGGCCCCGTCGCAGCGGCGAGCACCGCCAGGGCGATCAGTGCGGCGAGCATGACGCAGAGGACGAGGGCCACCACGCCGGGCGTGGGGTCGTTCCAGAGCAGCAGTGCGAGGACGCCGGCCGTGACGACCCCGGCGGTCGTCCACCCCAGGCGGTGGGCCAGCCGGCGCCCGGGGGCCCCGGTGCGCACACCGGCCCGCTCCAGCGCGCCACCGGCCGCCCGCGTGCCCCGCCCCCACGTCCCGAGCACAGCGCGCGCGAGGCGCCCCGGACCGTACAGGTACGCCGTCAGCGCCGTGATCACGGACACGACCAGCAGCGTGACCGCCCTGTTGTGCAGGAAGCGCAGGAACGTGTCGTAGATCGTCGCGGCCGCGTCGGGAGGCAGCACCGACGGCGGCACCGAATCCAGGTAGACCCGGCGTGCGACGGCCAGCGCGACGAGCAGCAGCACCATCATCACGCCGGTACCCGTGGCCGTGATCATCAGCATGAGGCGGTGCGACGGCGCGGTCCACACCGCCAGCGCGGCGAGCAGCACGGTCACCACGGGCACCCAGAGGCCGACGACGTCCAGCACCCGCATCGCGTCCTGGGCCCGGCTCAGCTCCTCTGCCCGGAACAGCGTGATCGTCCGGTCGCTCTCCGGGATGGCGGCGGCCTTGCCGAAGCCCGCGTCGACGAGCCGCTGCTCGACCTGGTCCACGACCGCCCCCACGTCCAGCTGGACGTTCGCGCCCTCCGCACGCACCGCCCCACCGCCCTCACCGGTGAGCATCCGCAACACCGCGGCGTGGGCCCCCCGGTTGGCCCCCTCCCACGCCTGCTGGAAGGCCTCGCTGGTGATCACGCCGGTGACGGTGCGGTCGACGGTGCTCCTGACCGCGGAACGCAGCGGCTCCGTGAGCGCGTCGGCGCCCGCCACGACGCGGGGCGACGCCCCGGCCTCCTGGAGCTGCCTGCCGAGCGCCGCCGTCACCGCCGCCACGTCCACGTTCCGCACGACGCGGTCGGTGAGCCGGTCGATCAGGACGTCCTGCACAGCCGGGTCGGAGGCGAGCGGCGCGACGGTCTTCACGTACCGGCCGGTGTCGGAGACCGTGTCGTCGACCCAGTCCGCGACGACGGCCAGGGGAGCGAGGAGCAGGGCCGCCAGCAGGAGGAGCGAGGCGCCGACGCGGCGCAGCCCCCGGTGGCGTACGGCCGCGGCCCGCCGCAGCCGCACGTACTCCGCGTGCTGCTCGGCGGACAGGGCACGGCCGTCGTCACCGGCGTGTCCCGCCCCTGCGGGGTCCGGCGAGGCCGGGGCCGCCTTCGGGGCCATGGGTGCTCCCCTCGTCGTGAGCGCCCCCGGTCACTTCCGTGTCAGGCCGTGTCAGGCCGTGTCGGCCGGACCGTGCCGCCCGCCGCTGATGCCCGCCCGGTGCAGTGCGGCCCGCCATGTGAGGGCGACCGCCACCTCCGCCAGGCCCAGCAGGACCAGCCACAGGCCGAGCAGCCGGGTCAGGACCCGGGCCGACTCGGTGGGCAGGGCGAGGACCACGATCCCCGCGACGATCCCGATCACCGCGACGCCGAGGAGGATGCCGCGATGCGGCAGGTCCCTGGCGACGACGGCCGTGTAGAGGGTGAGGACGCCGGACACGAGCCAGACGACGCCGACGATCAACGAAAGCGCGGCGATGGTCTGCAACGGGTGCCGCAGGCACAGCACCCCGGCCAGGATGCAGAGCACGGCCAGCAGCAGTTCCGGGAGCCGCTCGCCGTGCTCCTCCCGGCCGAACACGGCCACGAACCGGAACCCGCCGGTGACCAGCAGGTACAGGCCGAGGAGGACCGCCAGGACGTGCAGGGTCGCATCCGGCCAGACCAGCATCAGGATGCCCGGGATCAGGGTGGCCACAGCCGAGCCCATGATCCAGGTCCAGGAACGGCCGAGGCGCGCCAGCAGCTCCGCGGGGTCGCCCGCCGGAGGGAAACCCGTGCCGCCGACGCCGGCTTCGGGGCCGGTACGCGGTGCCGGGCCGGACGACGAGGTCATGGCTCCTCCTCGCGGTCGTCTCGCGTTCGTCTCGCGATCGAGCCGGTCGTCCCCGGACCGCCGGGCGGGCGGTGTACGGGAACCTGACAAGCTCAGCGTCCGGCGCCACCGCGTCGCCCGGGTCACCCCTGACGGGTGATAGCCGCGCGGCCCTGTGTCAGAGCTCGGGCAGCTGCCGCATCTCCACGACGCGCAGGCCCAGCGACTGGAAGCGGGCCAGCAGCCCGTACAGATGCGCCTCGTCGACGACAGGGCCGTACAGGACGGTCTGCCCGGACATCGTCACGTGACCCAGCTCGGGGAACGCCTTCGTCAGCGTTTCCGACATGTGTCCCTCTACGCGGATCTCGTAGCGCATGAGCTGTTCTCCCGCGGATGGCCGTAGGGGAGAGGAGACCGAAGCCGCTACTCCCGATCGTCGGCCCCGGCCTCGGCGCCCGCTTCACCCGGCGGAGGTGACCTCAGTGCTTCAGCGCCAGCTTGAAGCCGATGATCAGCAGCCCGAGGACCAGATTGACCGAGGCCGTCCCGTACACGAGCCCCCAGGGTGCCCCGGCCCGCCGCGCCGCCGCCACGGACCAGCCGACCTGCCCGGCCACGGCCACGGAGACCGCCAGCCACCCCGCGCCCTGCACGTCCAGGCCCAGCAGCGGACTGATCGCCACGGCGACGGCGGGCGGGACGGCGGCCTTGACGATCGGCCACTCGTCGCGGCACACGTGCAGCACGGTCCGGCGGTCCAGGTTCTGCTCGGCCAGACGCGCCCCGAACAACTGGGCGTGCACGTGCGCGACCCAGAACACCAGGCCGGTGAGCAACAGCAGCGCCACCAGCTCGGCACGCGGGAAGTCGCCCAGCGTGCCGGCGCCGATCACCACGGAGGCGGCGAGCAGGGAACCATAGACACCGCCCGTGTAGTTCACATGGGCCCTGCGCTCGGCACGGGCGGCAGTGGCCGCCGCGGGTTCGGTCCTGCGCACCACTGCCTCCTCCGGTCGGCGCCCCGCTGCCCGGCGCCTCGATGCTCAGCGTGTCGGCCCACCGGCCCCCACCGGAGCCCCGGCCTCGGGCCCGGCCCCGGCCCCGGCCGGCTTCCGGGAAGGGCCCGACGGCAGATGCCGCGTGACCGTGAAGCTCGCGAGCGCGATGCCGCCGGTGGCGAGGATCGCCGCCTTGAGGCCGTCGAGCTGCGCCGAGGCGTAGGAGTCGGTGACGGCCTCGACCTCGGACGGCGGCAGCCCGGCCCGCTCGGCCGCCGAGCGCACCTGGTCGGTGGAGACGAAGGTGATGCCCGCTTCGAGCGCGACACCGGTCTGCTGCCGGGTCTCCTCGGACAGCCGCGGGTCGTCCGCGACCTGGGCGGTGAAGGCGTGGGCCAGCGCGCCGACGAGGATCGACCCGATGAGTGCGGTGCCCAGCGCGGAGCCGAGGTTCTGGGCCGTGAACTGGAGCCCTCCGACCTCACTGCGTTCGTCCTCGCTCGCGCTGGACTGCACGACGTTGCCCAACTGCGAGGCGAGCAGGCCCATGCCCACACCCAGCAGCGCCATGGCACCGGCGAACTGCGCGTCGTCGATGACGGGATCGATGGTGGCGAGCAGCCACACGACCGCCGCGGCCAGGGTGACCAGGGCCAGCCGCACCACCCTGCGCGGCCCCGCCACCCGTCCGAGCGAGGACCCGCACAGCGACACCACGAGCATGGCGGCCGACACCGGGAGCAGCCGCAGCCCGGTCTCGAAGGCGTCGAACCCCTGCACCACCTGGAGGTACAGCGGGATGGCGAAGAACAGCCCGAGCAGGATGAGGTTCTGGCTCAGCAGCGTCATCAGCCCGGCGCGCAGCGGGGGCCTGCCCAGCAGCGCCATGTGCACGAGCGGATCGGCGCCCCGCTCGGCCCGCCGCCGCTCCCAGTACCGGAAGACGACCAGCACGGCGATCCCCGCCCCGACCACGAACAGCGTCGGCGCGAAGCCCAGCACGGTGAAGGGAGGGTTGCGCGGCTCCACCCACCCCCAGGTGCTGCTCTGCAGCACGCCGAGCACCCCGAGCCCCAGCCCGGCCGCGGAGAGCGCGGCTCCGACGCCGTCCAGCCGGGGGCGCGGCCCGCTCCGGTCGGTCCGCGGGATCACCCGGTGCGCGCACAGCACGGCCACCACGACCACGACCTCACCGGCGAACACCAGCCGCCAGGTGAGGTACGTCGTCACCCAGCCGCCCAGCAGCGGTCCGACGGCGATCCCCGCACCGGCCAGACCACCGATGACCCCGTAGGCGACGGCCCGGTCACGCCCCCGGTACGACTCCGCGACGAGGGCGGCCATGGCGGGCAGCACCATGGCGGCGCCGAGCCCCTCCACGACGGACCAGCCGAGCGCGAGGACCCACAGGGTCGGCGCCACGGCGGTCACGGCCGAGCCCGTGGCGTAGACGACCAGCCCGAGCAGGAACATACGGCGTCGCCCCAGGATGTCCCCGAGCCTGCCGCCGATGATCATGAACGCGGCCATGACCAGCGCGTACAGCGTGATGACGGCCTGGATGGCGGTGACCTCGGTGTCGAAGTCCTCCACCAGCTGACTGATGGAGACGTTCATGACGGAGGTGTCCAGCACCATCAGGAACTGGGCCGTACCCAGGACGATCAGCGCACGCCAGCGTGTCACGGTGTCCATGGCATCCGAAGCCCGGCGTTTCCGCCTCACCCGTCATGGGGGAGCAGCAGCGCGCAGCCGGTGTGGAGCGTGATGCGGGTCGGTTCGAGGCCGACGGCGTCCATCGGGGACTCTCCGGTGCCGGGGTTGCGGGCGTAGCGCGGATGGGCACCGCCGCTGACCTGCCAGCGGATGCGGTGCCCGGCCGGGAAGCGGTGGGCGGTGGCGCTCATCGGCACGGTGACCTCCGCGGGTTCCTCCCCGACCGTCTCCAGCTGGGCGAACCCGTCGCAGACGTTGGTGGAGCGGCCTCGCTCGTCCACGTCGCACAGGCGGGTGAAGACGTCGGCGTACCCGGTGTCCGTGGAGACGCGCAGCCGCGCGGCGACCGGGCCGAGTATCTCCACGGGTTCGGCCAGCGGCGGGCCGGTGAACGTCAGGACGTCCTCCCGGGCCTCCAGGTCGCCGTTGTCGAGGGGACCGGCCGTGCGGGAGAGCAGGGCACCGCCGATGGAGGGGGTCGGGTCGGCCGGGTCGTAGCGGAAGGACGCGAGGGGCGGGGGCGTCGCGGACGAGGAGCCCGCGGGGCCTGCGGGGGCTTCATGGGCTGCGGGCGTTTCAGGGGTTGCCGGGTGGCTCCGGGTCAGGTGCCCGTCCGGCGTGGGGAACCACCGGTCGGTGGCCTCGGTGGCCTCGGTGGCGTCGGGGGACGGCGGGGCGGCCGGCGGCCAGTCGTCGAGGTCCCGCCAGGCGTCCTCGCCGCCGACGTGCACGCGCACGCGGGTGGGACGCAGCCCGGAGCGATCGCCGCACAGATGCGCGCGCAGCCAGGCGAGGCTCTCGGCGAAGACCTCGGGCCAGCCCTGCTGGAGCGCGGAGGTGTGGGTCCAGGGACCGACGAGCAGGGCGGTCTCGCCCCCGGTCCGGCGCAGCCGGGCGTACTGCTCGAAGGTCTGGTCGGCCAGGGCGTCGTGCCACCCGGTGACCAGACTCGTGGGGACGCTCAGCCCCTCGGCCGCACGTGCCAGGGACGCGCCGTCCCAGTACGGGTCGCCGGCGTCCGGGTGCGTCATCACGTCGTCCAGCCACGGCACGTCCCCGAGGGCGGAGGCGTACGCCCCGCGCAGCGGCCGCGCGCCGACGATGTCGCGCATACGGCGCTGTAGCCGCAGCGCGGCCTTGGCGAAGGGCACGGCCCCCCGGTGCTGGTGCGCCACGCCGACGCCGACGAGGAGGGCGTTCTCCAGCCGGAGGGCACGGCCCGAGTGGAACAGGGCGTGGGGGTCGTGCAGCCCCACCTGCACCACCATCGCCTTCAGCTCCGGCGGCGGGTCCAGGGCGAGCGCCCACTGCACGTATCCCAGGTAGCTGGGGCCGATCGTGCCGAGGGTGCCGTCGAACCAGGGCTGGTCGCGCAGCCAGGAGACCGTGGCGAGGCCGTCGGCGGCCTCGTTGCGCCAGTAGTGGAACGCGCCGCCGGAGCCGCCGGTGCCGCGGCAGCTCTGGAGGATCACGTGGAAGCCCTGTTCGGCGAAGAGCACGCCGTACTGGGGAGACCAGGGCAGGCCCCGGCCGTAGGGAGAACGCACGAGCAGCGTCGGGAAGTCGCCGTCCGCGCGGGGGAAGTAGTGGTCCGTGACCAGCGGGCTGCCGTCGCCGGCCGGCACCACCAGCCCCGGCTCCCAGCCGACGTCGTACCGCTTGGCCGGGAGGCCGCGCCAGATCGACCTCATCAGCCGTGAGGACAGCGGCGGCTTCCGGGCGGACGGTGTCCAGGCCGGCCTCGCCGCGGCGTCGTGGGTGCGTGCCATGGTTCCCCCTCTTCGCTTTTACGTACAGTGTACGAGAATAGAGGATGCTTGGATGGCCTCCACGGCGGCCCGCGACGATCGGGCCCAGGCGATCGTCGGAAGGAGGGCAGCGCCCGTGACGCGTGACGGCGGGTCCGGTGCCACCGGCGTCGACCCCGAACAGCTGTGGCTGGGCCCCGGCCGGCCCCGCAGAGGCCGCAGGCCCGCCTTCAGCCGCGAGGCGATCACGGCGGCGGCGGTGGCCCTGGCGGACGCGGAGGGGCTCGACGCGGTCACGATGCGACGGGTGGCCGCGGAGGTCGGGACGGCGGTCATGTCGCTCTACAGCTACGCCGCCGACAAGGAGACGCTGCTGGAGCTGATGGTCGATCACGTCAGCGGCGAACTGCCGACGTCGGCCGCGCTCACCGGCGACTGGCGCACCGACCTGACGGCCGTCGCCCACCACCAGCGCGACCTCATGCTCCGCCACCCCTGGCTGCCCGCCGCCCTCTCCACCCGCCGCAGCCTCGGTCCCAACACCCTGGCGTTCCTGGAACACGCCCTCGCCGCCCTGCGGCCCACCGGCCTGGACGGCGCGGCGAAGCTGGAGGTCTTCGCCCAGCTCACCGCGTTCGTCGCCGGGCACGTCGCCCACGAGGTGATGCAGGCGGCAGCCGTCCGGTCCCCCGACCGGGTCGCGGCCGAAGCCCGCTACCTCGCGGTGGTCGCCGCCGACGGCCACCACCCGGAACTGGCCGAAGCCCTCGCGGCCCCCGCCCGCACCCTCACCCCCGACGCCACTTTCACCCGCTTCCTCAACCGCCTGATCGACGGCCTCGGCACCGACTGACCCGCCCGGGGTGCGGCGAGCGCCGCCACGGGGAGGCCCCGTGCCGCAACTGGCACCAGAATGGAGTCACCGAGTTCTTTCTGTCCTTCCTGCCTTTCCTGGCGGACCTGCCTTTCCTGGCGGATCGGAGGCACCCATGGCGGACCTCAAGTTCGAGCAGAAGCGCTCACTGACCCGCCGCGAGGCGGCCGACCAACTCACGGCACTCGCAGCCGCACTGCGGGAAGGCGAGGACGCCGAACTGGAACTCGGCTCCGCAACGGTGAGCCTGCGGATCCCCGACGACCTCCGCAGTGAGATCGAGGTCGAGATCGGTGACGGCGAGATCGAGCTGGAGCTCGAGTTCAAATGGCCGACCACACCGCCCCGGACCACACCGACCCGTCCCACCTCGACCCGGACGGCCTCGACCCGGACCGCCTCGACCCGGACCGCACCGTCGCGGACGGCCTCGGGCGCGGCGACCTCCACGAAGCGGAAGAACCAGCCCGCCAAGCCCGCTCGCGGCGGCACGACCACCACCAGCGGGAGCACAACCGGGAAGCGGACCGCCAAGACCTGATCGCGGCGTGGTCGCGGTGTGATCGAAGCCTGGTCGCTGCCTGATCCCGCTCGGCGGCGGCAGCGCGGCCTCACCGGGCCACGGTCGCGAGAACATCGTGGCCGAGCCGCCGGATGACATCCGTGGCCAGCCGGTGACGCACCAGCTTGCCCTCCCGCGCCGACCGCACGAGGCCCGCCTCGCGCAGCGTCCTGAGGGCGCGGGAGACCTGTGGCTCGCTGGAGCCGAGCCGGGCGGCGAGCTCGGAGGTGGTGATCGGCTCGCCCAGCAGATGGCGGCACAGCTCCATCCGGGCGGGCGAGGTCAGCGCCATCAGCCGGTCCTGGAGATCCCGCACGGTCAGCTGCCCGCCCGGGTCGGCGGCCGCCACCGGGTACTGCACCGCCACGCACGAGGGGTGTTCGTTCTTGACCGTGAGATGCGGCCACACCCGGGCGGACGGCACGAGCACGAGGGGACGCGGGGCCACCTTCACCTCGTCGATCTGCAACTTGTCCAGCCGCACCCGTTCCCCCGGCCCGACCCGGTCCGCCGTCGGCAGCAGCTCGGCGAGAACGTCCGCGGGCGACCGGGTCGCGAGCCGGCGGCGTACCTCCCGCGCGTGCTCCTCCAGGACCGGCCGGAGCGCCCGCCAGTCCTCGGCGAAGAACGCCGTGTCGGCGGCCAGCAGCACCGCCAGCAGCCGGTCCCGCAGCTCCAGAGGTGAAGCCACCAGCTGTCGCGCCAGCTCACCGCGGGCGTAGGAGCGGCGCAGGCAGCGGCGCGCGTACTCCTGCGCGGCGGCACTGCCGGGGCGCAGCTCGCGAGCCGGCGGCACGGGAACCGCCGTGGTGCCGAGGACCCCGGGCGCCACCAGCTCCAGGAACTCCTCGGCCCGCAGCGCCGCGATCGCCGCCAGCTCCTCGTCCAGGCCCGCCGCGAGCGGCACGGCCCGGGGAAAGAACAGGCGGCAGCGGAAGCGGGCCCAGAGAGGGGCGAAGAAGAGGAGCTCCTCACCCAGATCGGGGTCCGCCGCGCCCGCGCGGGCCGCCCAGCCGGCGGCCTCCGGGTGGTGCTCCGGTTCGGCGAGCACATGCAGGCTCGCCATCAGTTCCGACAGTGCGCAGGGCCCGGCCACGAGATCCGCCGGGCCGAGTCCTCCGAGGTCGAGGACGATGCTCACGCTGTCACCGTACGGCGGAACTCACCGCACCGGCGCCCCCGGGCCGAGCGGGATGCCCAGCAGGTACCAGGCGAAGAACAGCAGCACCCACACCGCCAGCATGATCATGGCGACCGGCAGCGTGAAGGAGACCAGGGTGCCGATGCCGGCCTTGCGGCGCAGGGTCTGAAGGTAGCCGACGCAGAGCATGAACGAGGTGCTCATCGGGGTGATGGAGTTCGTGCAGGAGTCGGCGATCCGGTAGAGCGCCATGGTGGTGGCCGGCTGCGTGCCGAGCAGCATCAGCATCGGCACCAGCGCCGGGGCGACCAGGGTCCACAGGGCGGAGCCGGAGGTGATGAGCAGGTTCATCAGCGCGACCACGACGATCAGCAGCGTGAACAGCAGCAGCGTGGGCGCGCCCAGCCGCTTCAGGAAGTCCGCGCCCTCGACCGCGACGACCGTGGAGATGTTGGTCCACTTGAACAGGGCGAGGAACTGGGACACGGCGAAGAAGAGCACCAGCAGCGGGGCGATGGAACGCACCCCGTCCGCCATGAACTCCGGGATCGCGCGGCTGCCGCTGATCCGCCCGGTGAGCCGCCCGTACACGGTGCCGACGATCAGGAAGAAGACGGTGAGGAAGACGGCGATGGCGTCCATGAAGGTGGACTCCACGATGGCGCCCCCCTCGCCGCGCAGCGGCGACGAGCCGGGCACCATCGCCAGCACGATCAGCGCGGCGTAGCCGAGCACGGCCACTCCGGTCAGCTTCAGGGCGCGCAGCTCGGTGGCGTCGTCGACCCCGGCCGCGACCACCTGCCGGGCCGCCGCCGCCTCCAGGTCCGGGTCGGGGACCAGCCGGTGCTCGCGTCTGGCGAGGATCTTGTCCACGACCAGGGCGATGGTGCCGGCCAGCAGGAACGCCGAGACGGTGGTGAAGTACATGTTGTCCGTCGCGCGGACCACCACGTCCTTGTCGACGAGCTGCGCGGACTCCGTGGCCACCGACGCGAACAGCGCGTCACCGGGCGCGATCAGCGGGTTGGCGTCGCCCGCCGCGTTGATGGAGACGAACGCGACGATCATGCCGAGCATGGGGGAGCGCCCCACGGCCCGGAACGCCACCGCCCCCAGCGGTATGAGGACCACGTACGCGGAGTCCGACAGGAACTTCCCCAGCACGCCGCCCAGAGCCACCCCCAGCACCACCGACCGCGGCGACAGACCCGACAGCGTCCGGCGGGCCAGCGCCTCGAAGAGCCCCGAACGCTCGGCGACCGCCACGCCGAGCATCACCATCAGCACGATGCCGAGCGGGCCGAAGGTCACGAACGACTCCTCGGCGCCGGTGACCAGGTCCCGCACGGCGTCCGCCGACAGGGCGCTGCGCACGCCCACCAGATCACCCGAGGACGGATCCTCGACCCGGAGCCCGGACACGTTCAGCACCCAGCTGACGAGGGCGACGACCCCGCCCAGGATCCAGAACAGCCAGAACGGATGAGGCAGCGCGTTTCCCGCACGCTCGACCAGGTCGAGGAGCCGGGAGCCCCGCCCCTCCTCGCCGGGCTCGGGGGCCCGCACCTCCGGGGTGCGGTGGACGGGTGTGCTCATGGCGGTCTCCTGTGGGAACGGGGAGGACACGAAAGGGAGGCGGGAAGGGGAGGAAAGGGAGAAATCAGGACGGCAGTCCTGCTTGCGCTGCACAGTAGGACCCGTGTCCGCTCCCGTCACCGTTCGGCGCCACAGTTGACCTCATGACGTCAAGTGATCGCCCCCGCCCCGGGCGACTGCATAGCGTCACGAGCGTGACCTCGTACGACACACCCCACGCCACCGCCACCACCCGCACCGGCCGACCGGAAACCCTCCAGGACGGCGCCCTGTGGCGCCGCACGCTCCACGTCCCGATGCGGGACGGAGTCGCCCTCGCCGCCGACCTGTACTCGGCCTCACCCGCACCGGAGACGACCGCGCTCCCGGTGCTCCTCGAGCGCACCCCCTACGGCCGGCGTGCCCAGCGAGGCTCGGACCAGGACCGCGCCGACGCGCCGCTCCCGAGGCCGGAGGAGATCGCCCGCCACTTCACCGACGCCGGCTACCACGTCGTACGACAGGACTGCCGGGGCCGAGGCGACTCCGAGGGGACCTTCGTGAAGTACCTGGGTGAGGGCCCGGACGGCGCGGACACGATCGCCTGGATCAAGGAACAGCCGTGGTGCGACGGCCGGGTCGTGATGACGGGCGTCTCCTACTCGGCGCACTGCCAGGCCGCCGCGGCCGCCGAGGGCACCTCGGGCCCGGCGGCCATGTTCCAGGACTCGGGCGGCTTCTCCTCGGCGTACGACGCGGGGCTGCGCATGGGCGGCGCCTTCGAACTGAAGCAGGTGACCTGGGCCCTGCGGCAGGCGCTGAGCAGCCCGGAGGCGGCTTCGGACCCGGTGCTGTCGGAGGCGTTGCTGCGGGTGGACGTGGCGGGCTGGTTCGGCGCACTCCCGTGGCGCCCCGGCTGCACGCCCCTCCGCCACCTCCCCGCGTACGAGAACTACCTGCTGGAGCAGTGGCGCCAGGACACGTTCGGCGACTACTACCGCACCCCGGCGATCTACGGCCGGGGTTTCTACGACCGCTTCCCGGACGCGCCGAGCCTGCACATGGGCAGCTGGTACGACCCCTACGTCCGCTCCACGATCGAGAACTTCACCGCCCTGCGGAAGCTGAAGTCGGCCCCCTCCTACCTGGTCATGGGCCCGTGGACACACGGCCACCGGTGCGAGACGCACTCCGGCGACGTGGACTTCGGCCCCCGCTCGACCCTCGACGGCAACCTGGCACCCTCGTACCTGGAGTTCCGCCGCCGCTGGTTCGACAGGGCGCTGGGCCGACAGGACGCGACCGGAGAGGACCTCCCGGCGGTCCAGTACTTCCTCATGGGCGGAGGCGACGGCAGACGCGACGCGGCAGGCCGGATGCGCCACGGCGGCACCTGGCGCACGGACACGAGCTGGCCCCCGGAGTCGACGTCCCCGGTGAACCTGTACCTCACCACCGACGGCGCCCTGTCCACCACCCCGCCCACCGCCCCCGTCGCAGCCGTCACCTACGACTTCGACCCCCGCCACCCGGTCCCCACCATGGGAGGCCAAGTCACTTCGGGCGAACCGGTGATGACGGGCGGAGCGTACGACCAGAACGCCCCGGACGCCCGGGTCCACGGAGCCCGCGAGCCCTACCTCCCCCTGGACTCCCGCCCGGACGTGATCAGCCTGAGCACACCGCCCCTGGAGCGGGACGTGGTCCTGGCAGGCCCGGTCTCGGCCCGGCTCCACATCTCCACGTCAGCCCCCGACACCGACTTCACCATCAAACTCATCGATGTCCACCCACCCAACGCCGACTATCCCCACGGCTTCGCCATGAACCTCACCGACGGCATAGTCCGCTGCCGCTTCCACCGCTCCTGGGAACACCCCGAGCCGCTCACCCCCGGCACGATCTACGAGATCGAGGTGACGGCCCCCGACACGGCCAACCTCTTCGCCACCGGCCACCGCATCCGCCTGGACATCTCCTCCAGCAACTTCCCCCGCTTCGACGTCAACACCAACACCGGCGAACCCGAGGCAACGGCGCGCCGCACCAGGACAGCGACGAACACGGTCCACATGGACGCGGGGCGTTCTTCCCACCTGCGGGTGTGGCTGGAGGGGGGAGCGTCCGCGCTGCGATGACCGGGCAGCACACCGCGATCAGCAAACGTGCGTGCTCGACCCCGCCCTTCAGTTGGCGGTCACGCAGTCGTTCGAAGGGGAGGACCTGCCTGTCGGCGGGATTCCGGACTGGTTCGCGGCCGTCAGCGGGGGAGGACCCGGGCCGGTCCCCGATTTCGCGTCACGAGGTGTTGAGCGCTACGCCGCCGCGATCGGGCAGGGCACGTGGGATCTACAGGAATGGCTGTACCAGTTCGACCCCGACTCCGAGTTCCGAGGGTGGGCCTGGTGGGACCTGACCCGACCAGGAGACCATCAGGTGCGGATCTGGGTCGACACATGGGGCGAATCCTTCTTCGCCTGTGACGAACTCCGATGGCTCGCATACGTCTCCGGTGCCGAAGAAGTCAGTGGTCCGACTCTGGTGAGGTCCGCCGACTGGATCGCAGACAGGAGTTGAGACTCGGATGAAGGCCGCCCGCACAGATCCGTGGGCGGCCTTCATCCACGCGGTCAGCCGGCCGCCCGGGAGGTGCCGGTGACCGGCCAGGAAGTGAGGGACACCGGCTCCCCGCAGTCCTTGGTGTCCTGGTTTCCGCGGCACACCTTCAGGTCGCCGGTGGTCGTCGGCAAGTAGGCGCCCAGCCGGATGTTCACGGGCGCCGAGCCGGTGCCGCACTGCGTTGCCTGTTTGGTGTAGGGCCCCGGGACGAGGTCACGCATCCACCGCACCCACACCGAGTAGCACTCGGATCCGCTGTTGCGCAGCTCGCCTTCGATCACGAGGGCTGAGAAGGGTGCTCCGCTGTCACTCGCCTCGGTCCATCGTGTACCCGCCGCGGTGGCGGTTCCGTGCGTCGCGGACCACGCCACGGGCCCGGCCGCCGCACCACCGGTGGTGGCCGCTGCCGATCCTCCTGACACGGACGGTGCGGCGATCAGGGCCGCACCGGCGCACAGGGCTGACTTCAGAAAGATTCCGCGCGGCTTGACGTTCAATTCGTCCCCCTCGAACCGATGTGATTTTCCCGAGGGGCGATAAACGCGTGCGGTCGACACCTCCCCCGGTTGGCGATCAAGAGCCTCACATAAGCGAACGTGCTCGCACAAGAAACGGCAATGACTTGACTGGATATCGGCCATACGCGCCGAATCCGGTTGACCGGCTCACCGATGAGGGTTAGTGGTCACCGAGCGTCGCGCCCCATCACTGCGCATCCGGCTCGCGACCCACTGATGTAGGCGAAGCAGCCCCGGGTGTTATTGAATGAAATGTCCGATCAGGAACGTCGGGCCCCTGTCGCACGTGGGCTGATACGGCCCCGGCACCGTGCCGGGGTCGGTGAGCGAGCTTGAGAGAGCCGCATGGACTCCACACCCTCCCCCTCTCCTCCCCCTTCGTCCTCGTCACCGTTCGAAACGGTCAGCAGCGCCCTGGGGCGGTACATCCCGCGCGGCGGAGCGGCAGCCGCCACCGATTCCCCCGGCCCGCGTCCCGACCGCCCCGCCCGCCGACGCCTGACCGCCGACCCCGCCCCGGGCCCTCAGGAGCAGATCCTCGGCGCGGTCAACCTGGACCAGGACCTGAGGATCACCGGCTACAACCTGGCCGCCCCCGTATTCGCGGGGCTGGACGCCGTGGCCGGAAGCCCTTTCGTCGATCTCCTGCCTCCCGGGGACGTACCGACGGTCACCCGGCGGTTGCGGCAGGTCCTCGAAACCGGTGAGCCGCACGTCGCCCGGGTCCAGCGCCTGCGGCGCGGCGACGGGTCGGAGCTGGTGGTCTCGATGAGCATCCTGGCCGCCGCGCCGCCCCAGGAGGGCCTGACCGTCTCCCTGATCGCCATGGCCAGGAGGCTGCATCTGTACGCCGCCGAGACCGCGATCGGCACCTCGCTGGACATCGGCGAGACCGCCCAGTCGCTCGCGGAGTCCCTGCTGGCCTGGGGAGACGTCGCCGCCGTCGACCTCGACTTCGCCGTGTGGACGGGCGAGGGCGTCACCGAGCGGCCGCACGGGCGCATCCGGCTGCGGCGGGCGGCCCTGGTGCCGGACCGGGCGTGGCCCGAGGGCTACGTGACCCCGGGCGACGACCTTCCCAGCGACGCGAGTCGCCTGCTCTCGCAGGCGATACGCCGTGACGACGACGCTCAGGCCCTCGTCCTGCCCGACCGGACGGCGATCGAGCGGGTACTCGGCAGCCCGCGCCTGGTACGTGCGCTGGTGCCCGGCGACCAGGCGGCGGGCGTGGCGTGCATACCGCTGATCCTGGACGGCACGCCGCCCGTCGTCCTGGGCGTGGCGGAGATCTGGCGGCGGGCGGACCGCCCCTTCGACGACAGCGAGCTGCTCGACCTCCAGGAACTGGTGACCAGGACCTCTCACCACGTGGACCTGGCCCGCCGCCACCAGCGCGAGCACACGCAGGTGCTGGCCCTGCAGCGCCGGCTGCTGCCGCGGACCGGCGGCGACACCATCGAGACCGCCAGCGTCTACCAGCCAGCGACCCCCGACAGCGCGGGCGTCGGCGGTGACTGGGTGAACAGCTTCCCGTTGCCGGACGGCCGTACCGCGCTGGTGGTCGGAGACGTCGTCGGGCACGGCCTGGGGGCCGCGGCGACCATGGGACAGCTGAGCATGGAGGCCCGCGCGCTGCTCTCCGCGGGGCTGGCGCCCGACGAGGTGCTGGAGCATCTGGACGAGACCGTGTCGCTGCTGGACGACGCGGAGTCCGGCCTGGCGGCCGGCTACAGCGCCCTCGGGTCGACCTGCTGCATCGCCGTCTACGACCCGGTCAGCCACTGCGTGGCGCTGTCCAGCGCGGGCCACCTCCCGCCCGTCCTGGTGCCCCCGGACGGACCGGCCGGCCCGGTCGCGGTCCGCCCCCACCCCGGCCTGGGCGCCGAGTTCGCGCTGCGGGAGCCGTTCGGCGTGCACGTGTTCGCCGCACCCCCGGGCTCGCTGCTCGCCCTCTACACCGACGGCCTGGTGGAGGATCCCGCCGTGTCGATCGACAAGGGCATCGGCAGGCTGGCGAACACCGTGTCCGCGGTGCACCCCTGGGACGCCCTCCAGCAGGCCGCCCGGCACGTGGTCTCCGAGCTGGCGCCCGTGCGGCGGCGCGACGACGTGACCCTGCTGCTCGCCCGCATGATCGGCTACCGCAAGGAGGACACCGCGACCTGGCGCCTGCCCGCCCGCGACGACGCGGCCGCCCGGGCCCGCACGCTGGTCGCCGCGCTGCTGAAGCGATGGCGGACCAGGGACGACACCAGGGACAGCGTGCTGCTGGTGGTGGACGAGCTGGTCGCCAACGCGGTCCGCTTCGCCCGCGGCCCCATCACGGTACGGCTGATCAGAACCGGTCACGGGCTGTTGTGCGAGGTGGGCGACACCGGCAACGGCAGGCCGCGGCTGGGCCCGGGCGCGCTCCTCGACGACGCCGGCCGTGGTCTGCACGTCGTGCACCGACTCACCACCCGGTGGGGGGTGCGGTGGACGGACACCGGCAAGGTGGTCTGGGCGGCGGTCGCGAGGTGACGGGACCGCGAAGCCGAGCCGGGCGGCCCGCCCCCGAAGCCGAGCCGGGCGGCCCGACCGCTGATGCGGGCAACAGCCGCTGCCCTTCGGCCCGACCGCCGATACGGCTACAGCCACTCCCCTTCCAGGGCGGTGGCCGTGAGCCCCGGGGCCGCCGCGTACAGGACGGCACGACTGCCCGGCTCCAGCCCCCTGTCGTGCGCCCTGCGCAGGATGTCGAACACGGCGGCGCCGCCGCGGTTGCCGCTGGTGTAGCTGTCCCGGCTGTGGTCCAGCAGCCCCGACGGCCACCCGTCGGGCATCGTCTGCTCCATGTACTCCAGCACCCGGGTCCCGCCGGGGTGCGCGAGCAGCACGTCGGGGTGCCAGGAGCCGGGATCGTCCTGGTGTCGGGTGCGCAGCCACTCCCACATGGCGGTGACGGTCTCCTGTACGGCGCGCGGCCCGCGCCGGTCCATCACGAAGTGGGTGCCGTCCGCCCGTGTCTCCAGGCGGTGCAGGTCCTGGGTGCCGGGCAGGGTGTGGTGCCAGGCGGCGTCCAGCCGCAGCACCGACTCGGGCCTCGGGCGGCCCGTGACCACCGCGGCGACCGCGGTGTCCGCGAACAGCAACCGGACGATCAACGACTCCAGCGTGTCGTCCGCGGGCTGATACGTCGTGCTCAGTGCCTCCGCGATCACGACCAGCACCACCCGGTCGGGGTCCGCGGCCACGAGATCCGCCGCCAGCGCGAGGGAGCGAGTCCCGGCGATGCACGCCCACTGCGTGGCCGGCAGCAGCGTCACGTCCTGGCGGAGCGGGAGTCTGTCGGCCAGGGCGACGTCCAGGCCCGGCAGCGCCGGGGTGGTGGAGTTGCTGGTGATCAGGCAGTCGACGTCCGCGGGGTCCAGCCCGGCGATCTGCAGAGCCCCACGCGCCGCTTGCTCCCCGTAGGACCGCACGGCCGCCCAGGCCGGTGCTGTGCGCTCCTGGACGGTCTGCGGCACCGGTATCGCCTCGAGCGAGGCGATCACGCGGTCCACGTCCGGCTCGGCGAACCCGTCGCGGGCCAGCGCCTCTCGGGCGGCCCCGACCCCGGCCGCCAGACCGCTCCCCTCGCCGGGCGCGACAGCGGTCTCCAGCGGCAGCATCCACCCGCGGGCCTCGATGCCCGTACTGGCCGCGATGCCGTCGATCCGCGGCGCCCACGCCGCGTGCGGGTGCCGCTCGCGCACTTCCGCCACGATCTGGCTGGTCTTCACGGTGTGCCGGCCGTGTATCACGGCAGGAGGACACAGGTAAGCGGCCACGGTTGGCACCTTTCTGCGGGGAGCAAGGGGGAGAGGGGGAGAAGAGGGGGAGGAGAAGAGGGGGAGGAGAAGAGGGGCGCACCAAGTCGATGCCGGTGCGCTTCACTTCGGGCGCCCCGGCGTGCGATCCGAGCATGGACACCAAAAGGACATTTCCGCTGTGACCTGGGCAACTTGGGCCGACTTTGGGTGCGTGAATCGGCACACACACCGCAAAGGCCCCGGACCTTGATCGGTCCGGGGCCTTTCCGTTGTCGAGTCGAGTCGAGTCGGGTCGAGTCGAGTCGAGTCAGCTCGGCTCGGCTCAGCCGACCCGCGGCAGCAGGGAGAAGACCTTGCCCCCGTCCTGGGCGACCAGCACGTCCTCGTAGAGCAGGAGTTGGGGCCGGCCCCCGAAGCCGGGCCTCGGCTTGCCGGTGTCGACGTGACCGCGCCAGACCTGCTCACCCGTACGCAGATCGAGCCCTGACAGGTCTCCGGTCGGGCTGAAGAAGTACACGACCCCCTGCCCCTCCGACACTGCGGGAGACGCCATGCTCTGCATCGTGTCCTGACCGGGCACCTTGACGCCCACCGGGCGGGTCCACAGGGTCTTCCCCGTGGTCAGCGAGTAGGCCGAGGCCTTCCCCTGCCGGGACACGGAGATCAGACGGTCCCCGGAGATCTCCGACGCGGCCACCGCGCCCTCGCTCCGATAGGGGTGCGAGGTCCGCTGCCCGGAGCCGCTGATGGTGATCAGCTCAAGGTCCTCGCCTGCCGCGCCCTTCGCCGCCATCAGGACCATCCGCCCCTCCGAGGTCCCGATGAGCTCCGCCCTGCCCGGGACGGTCGTGACCTTCCTGGCGTTTCCGGTGGCGGGGTCAAGACGGAAGACGTCCGTGTCGTCCGGCTTCTCGGTGTCCCGCGTGCACAGCAGATAGGGAGCACCGCTCAGCACGGCTCGCTGGCACACGATGCCCTTGTCCCAGGTGTGGCGCCACTTCTCCTTGCCGGTCAGGGGATCGAGGGCCGACACCGAGCGGACCGACGGGGTGTTCGCCAGCACCGCGCCGTCGATGAGCATGGCGGCCTGGCCGGTACGGTCGTCCTGCGGCATCTCGACCGTCCACAGCACCTCGCCGTTGTCGGCGTCCACGGCCATCAGGTCCGTACCGCCGGCGTAGTCCCCGTCGGGCAGGTTCTCCGCGGTGTGGTTGCGGTAGGCGTACACCACCCCGTCGCGCGCGGCGAACGGATGGTCGATCCCGTCGCCTTCGCGATTGACCGTGACCGTCCACAGCCGCTTGCCGGTGTTGGCGTCGAACTTCGCGACGTCGTACTTGGATCCGGCGCAGTACAGCGCGGAACCGGCCACCAGACAGCCCCGCCCGCTGTCGCCCGGGGCGCCGCTCTGCCACGGCTTCCAGCCCTCCGGCGGCGTCGCCGGCGACGCCGCCGGCCGCACCGGCCGGTCGTGCTCGCCGGTATCGCCGCCCCCGATGCCGACCACCGCGCCCACGGTGATCGCGGCAACGGCGACCGCCGCCCCCGCGGCCTGCGAGAAACGGCGCCGACCGCGCCGCCGCAGCACCTTCTCGACCAGGTCCCCGGGCGCCCGCACCCCGTCCAGGGCGACCGCGTCCAGCGTCTCCCGGACCTTTCGCTCCACTCGCTCCGTCGTCATCCCTGGACCTCCTTCGGCGCGTAGCCGACCGACTGGACCTGTTCCGCGGGCCCTTCGGGCCCGAGCTCCGGTACGAGCGCCCGGAGCTTGGCGAGCGACCGGTGCGCCGTACTGCGCACCGTGCCGACCGGACAGCCCAGCAGCGCCGCGACCTCGGCTTCCGGCAGATCCTCGAAGTAACGCAGTACGACCACGGCCCGCTGACGTTTCGTCAGTCGGCCGAGCGCCGCCCACAGCGCGATCCGCAACTCGGAGTCCGCCCCGGCGTCGGCGTCCGTGCCGGACTCGGGCAGCACGGGCACCGTCGTCTCGGCACGGTGCCTGCGCAGCCGCCAGCGGTTGACCTGCTGGCGGTACATCACCTTGCGGACATAGGCCTCGTGCTGCTCGATGTGCGCCCAGCGCCCGTAAGCCTTCATCAGCGCGATCTGCAGCAGATCCTCCGCGGCATGCCGGTCCCCTCCGGTGAGCAGCACCGCGAGCCGCAGCAGCGCGGTGGAGCGCATCGCTACGAACTCCCGGAACTCGTCGTGATTCGAGGCCTTCATCGACCCTCCCCTTCTCAAACGACCACGACGCGACGAGCCGCCCGGTGCTATCCCTCAGAGAGCGAGATTGTTCACCGGGGGCAGTCGAATGCGGCGTCCCCACCGCTCGCGGGGATGCGCTGACCAGCCCGTTTCATCGCGCTTCCCGTGGGTGCCGAGGGGTGGGATTGGGCGGCTGCTCGGAGGAGACCGGCCCCTGGTCCATTACGGAAGTCTTCACCGCCGAGACCGCGGGCCGCCTACGGCTTGGGCGCCGGCTGTTCCCCCGACCCTCGGACGATCAGGCGAGTGGGCACGGTGATGGTGCGCGCACGGGAGCGGTCGCCGTCGAGGCGGGCCAGGGCGGTGGCCGCGGCGCTGCGGCCGATTTCCCCTGGGTCCTGGGCGACGACCGTCAGGGCCGGTTCCAGTGCTTCGGCGAGGGACACGTCGTCGAAGGCCACGACGGCCACGTCCTTGCGTTTGCCGCGGGCGAGTTCGGCGACGATGCCGAGCGCCATGATGTTGTTCCCGGCGAACAGCGCCGTGGGGGGATCGGGCAGTTCGAGGAGTTGAGCCGTCACCGCCTCCGCCCCCTGCTGGTCGTGCGCACTGGCGACCAGCGACCGGTCGTAGGGGATGTCGGCCTCTTGCAGGGCCGCCCGGTAGCCGGCGAGGCGTTCGCGGCGGGTGTACAGCTTGGTGGGAAGGTCGCCGACGAAGCCGATGCGGCGGTGGCCGTGCGCGATGAGGTGGGCGACGCCCTCTTGGGCCCCCGCGCGGTTGGAGCTGACGATGCTGTCGGTGGTCAGGCCGACTCCGGGCCGGTCGAGGAAGACGACGGGCAGCCCCGCCGTACGGTGCGACTTGAGGTCGGAGTGGTCGGCGCCGACGGACGGCACGACGATCAGGATGCTGACGCGCCGGGCGAGGAACTGTGCCGTCAGGGCGCGTTCGCGCTCGGGGTCGTCCGCGGACGAGCCCATGAGCAGTGTCAGTCCGCGGTCCCGGACCGTTTCCTCGATACCGCGGGCCACGGCTCCGAAGAAGGGGTTCGCCAGGTCGGGGACGACCAGCCCTACGGTCGTGTCCGGACCGCCGACGCGGATGTTGCGGGCCATGAGGTTCGGCTGGAAGCCGAGCTTGGCCACCGCGGCGAGTACCTGTTCCCGGGTCCGCGCCGAGACGGGCCCGTCCTCGTTGAGGACTCGGGAAACCGTCTTGGCGCTGACACCTACTTCCCGGGCGACATCGGCCAAGGTGGGGCGGCGGCTCGCTGCCATGGAGGAAACCGTCTCCTGAGTGCTCCCGGGTTCCGGGCCGCGGCCTCGGCCGGAACGTGCGAGAGCGGGTTGCGCCGTCAGGTGGCCTGTACTCCGGCGGCCTTCGCGGCCTCGGAATCCGCTACGACAGTATCTCCAGACTCGTCGACGGTGAGCGCGCCGGTCATGATGGCCACGACCTCCGCCATGGAGTAGTCGGACGGCTTGATCACGGCGGCGCGCCGGCCCAGCCGGTGCACGTGGATCCGGTCGGCGATCTCGAAGACGTGCGGCATGTTGTGGCTGATCAGGACGACCGGCATGCCCTTGTCGCGGACGCGGCGGATCAGGTCGAGGACCTGACCGGACTCCTTGACGCCGAGGGCGGCGGTGGGTTCGTCCATGACGACGACACTGCGGGCCCAGGCGACGGCGCGGGCGACCGCGACGGCCTGCCGTTGTCCGCCGGAGAGGGTCTCGACCGACTGGGTCAGCGAGCGCAGGCCGATCTTCAGGTCGGCCATGTGCTCGGCGGCCTCCTGGCGCATGCGCTTCTTGTCGAGCATGCGGAAGGCGCTGCCGAGGATGCCCGGGCGACGCAGCTCGCGGCCGAGGAACATGTTCGAGGCGATGTCCATGGAGGCCGCCACGGCGAGGTCCTGATAGACCGTCTCGATGCCGTGGGCGCGCGCGCTCTGCGGGCCGGAGAACTGGATCGGCTTGCCGTGGAGGCGTATCTCGCCCTCGTCCGGCACCACCGCGCCGGTGAGGGCCTTGATGAGGCTGGTCTTTCCGGCGCCGTTGTCGCCGATGACGGCGAGCACCTCGCCGGGCATCAGGTCGAAGTCGGCGCCGTCGATGGCGGTGACATGGCCGTAGCGCTTGACCAGACCGCGAGCCTGCAGAACGGGGGTCTCGGTGGTGGTCATCGTGCCTTCCTCCGGGAGATTTGGTCGACGGTCACCGCGAGGATCACCAGGACACCGGTGATCAGGGTCTGGTAGATCGAGGCGACGCCCATCAGCTGGAGCCCGTTGCGGAAGACGCCGACGATGAGGACGCCGATGAACGTGCCCAGGACCGACCCGCGTCCGCCGAAGAGGCTGGTGCCGCCGAGCACCACGGCGGTGATGCTGTCGAGGTTGTCGGTCTGCCCGGCCTGCGGGTCGCCCACCCCGGTGCGGGAGATGAGCAGCAGGGCGGCGATGCCGTACAGCACACCCGCCGTGGTGTAGACGCCGATGGTCAGCCGGGAGGTGCGGATGCCGTTCAGCCGTGCCGCTTCCGGGCTGTTGCCCAGGGCGTAGACGTGACGGCCCCAACTGGTGCTGCTCAGCGCGTAGGCGAGGAGGAGGAACAGGGCGATGGTGACCAGCGAGCCGTACGTGATGTCGGTCTTGCCGAGCGGGAAGGTCTGCCCGAGGGCCGTCAGCGGGCCGGGCAGGTTGCTGACCGTCTGCTCCTCCGAGTAGATGTGCGTCAGCGCGAACGCCACATTGAGCATGCCCAGGGTGACGATGAACGGCGGCAGCGGGATCTTCTTCACCAGTGCCCCGTTGAGCATGCCGAAGCCGCCGCAGACGACCAGGCCCAGCGCGATGGCGGCGAGCGGTGGCAGGGAACCCTCGGCGGCCGTCTTGGCGATCACGATGCTGCCGAACGCCATCACCGCCCCACAGGACAGGTCGATGCCCGCGGTCAGGATGATCAGGGTCTGGCCGATGGCCAGCGTGCCGACGACCATGACCTGCTGCACGATCAGCGAGAAGTTCCCGCCGGTGAGGAACTGGTCGGTCGAGACGGAGAAGAAGACACAGGCCAGCAGGAGGGCGACCAGCGGGCCCGTGGTCGGTTGCGTGAGCAGTCTGCGGACCGTGGTCGGCGCTTTGAGCTCCGCGTACGGCGTGGACGTGGAGGGTGGCGTGGACGTGGCAGTCATGCGAGGTCCTTGTCGGAAGACAGAAGTCCTTGTCCGTCCCGTCCGTCCTCGTAGGGCGGCAGGAGGACGAGGGGGCGGCCGCCCCACGGCGGGGAGGAGAGGCCGGCCGCCCCACTGAGGCGGGTCGAACGGAGGCGGTTACAGGGGCAGTTGGAGGCGGCGGCTCAGCCCCAGCAGTTCTCCAGGCCGTAGGCGGTGTCCTTGGAGGCGACCCCGTCCTGCGCCTTGTCGGTGATCAGGGTGACCCCGGTGTCGGTGTAACCCGACGCCTTCTTGCCGTCCTTGGCGTAGGTCACGACGGCCTTGACGCCCTCGGCGGCCATCTTCAGCGGGTACTGCTGAGAGGTCGCGGCGATCTTGCCGTCCTTGACGGCCCGGGTGCCGGTGCAGCCGCCGTCGACGGAGACGATCAGAACGTCCTTCTCCCGGCCCTTCGCCTTGAGCGCGGTGTACGCGCCCAGCGCGGCCGGTTCGTTGATCGTGTAGACGACGTTGATGCCGGGTTCCTTCTGGAGGCAGTTCTCCATCGCCGTCTGGCCCTTGGACTGGTCGCCGCCGGTGTCCTGAGCACAGGCGACGTCCTTGTCGGTGGCGCCGAAACCCTTGAGGAATCCGTTGTGCCGCTGAACGCCCACGGACACACCCGGCGCGAGGTCCAGGGCGGCTATCTTCGCGGTCTTGCCCTTCATGGCGGCCTTGGCGTACTCGCCGATCAACTCGCCGGCCTTGAGGTTGTCGGTGGCGAAGAGGGCGTCGACCGCGCTCTCCGGCTCGGTCGGGGTGTCCAGGGCGATGACCAGGACTCCCTTGGCCTTGGCCTTCTCGATCGCGGGCACGATCGCCTTGGAGTCGCTGGGGGTGATCAGGATGCCCTTCACACCGGAGGCGACCATGTTCTCGATGGCCGTGACCTGACCGGCGTTGTCGCCGTCGAACTTGCCGGCCGCGGTCATGAGCTTCACGCCTTCGGCCTTCGCGGACTTCTCCGCGCCCTCCTTCATCTTGACGAAGAACGGGTTGGTGTCGGTCTTGGTGATGAGGCCGACCTTGACCTCGCCCGAGCCGGTGCTCGCGCTGCCCGATCCCGATCCGGATCCACAGGCGGTCAGGGCGAGCGCTGCGACACCCGTGCACGCAGCGGCTCTGAGCAGAGAGGAGGGCAGACGAGAGGTGCGTGACATGAACGACTCCAGCGGGATGTCGGGCGATTGGCCGGCAGCGGGGCCTGCCGTCCCGCGATGTCAACGATGACTGATGTCATCGTTGACACTGCTTGGCGAGGATGATGGACTCCGTTCCCCGGCAACGTCAATGCCTTTCACTCGTCACAAATCGGCAACGCACCTCGGCGGTCGCCCGCCTGAAGCCGTTCGTCGGCGTGCCCGGGTCATGCCCGTTTTCGCTCCGCCCGTTCCGAGAGAAGAGCAGCCATGAGCCCACCCCAGATCACCGTCCTCGGTGAATGCGTCGCCGACGCGTTCACCGAACCCGCGCGTGCCCGGAACGAACTCGCTCTGCGCGTGCTGCCGGGCGGCGGACCCGCCAACACGGCGGTGGCCCTGGCCAGGCTCGGCACTCCGGCCCGCCTCCTCGCGCGGCTGTCCGGCGACGTGTTCGGCCGCCTCTTCCGGACCCACCTCGCGGCATCCGGCGTGGACCTCTCCCACGCCGTCGAGGCCGCCGAGCCCAGCACACTCGCCGTCGCCGAGCTGGACGACCAGGGCCGGGCCGAGTTCTCCTTCCACGCCCAGGCCACCGCCGACTGGCAGTGGACGAGCGCGGAACTGGCCGGAGTGGAGCTGACCGACACCGCCTGTGTGCACACCGGGTCGCTGGCCCTGGTCAAGGACCCCGGGGCGGCGGCGGTGGAGGACTTCCTGGCGGCGGCAGCTCCCCGGGCCACCATCAGCATCGACCCCAATGTCCGCCCGCTCCTGGTGCACCCCGAGGTCTACCGTGCCCGCCTGTCCCACTGGTGCGGCCTCGCGGACGTGCTGCGGCTGAGCGAGGACGACCTGGAACTCCTCCTGCCCGGAACGCCGCCCGAGCAGGCCTGCGACACCTGGCATGCGGCGGGGGCGCGGCTCGTCGTGATCACACGCGGCGCCGACGGCGCCCTGGCCTCACTCGACGGGGAGCGGGTCCAGGTGCGGGCGGTGCCGACTCCGGTAGTCGACACGGTCGGAGCGGGAGACTCCTTCACCGCCGGCCTGCTGCACCACCTAGGCACCCACGGACTCCTCGGCGGCAGACTGACGGACCTGAGCCTCGGCGATGTCGAGGCAGCCTGCCTGTTCGCCGCGCAGGTCGCGGCTCTGACCTGCTCGGTCGCCGGGCCCAACCCGCCCTGGCAGGACCAGCTGGCGCAGCTCACGCCGGACCCGTCCGTCGCCCGGCACCTCGACTCCACTCACTGAATCCCACTGACAAGGACGGAAAACCATGACGAAAACCCTGCTCGCCGAGTTCACCGCCCGAGAGGGAACGGAGGACGAGGTCGCCCGCCTGATCGGGGACTACGCCCTGAAGGTGCGCGAAGAGGAAGGCAACCTGGCCTTCGACGTCTACACCAAGGCGGCCGACCCCCGCGCCTACTGGATCTTCGAGGTCTACCGCGACGAGGACGCCTTCCAGGCCCACCTGAACGCCCCGTACGGCGCCCCGTTCAACGCCGCCCTCATCCCGCTGATCGAGGAGGACGCGTCCGTACTCACGTTCCTCAGCCCGTGTGCTCCCTCCCGCGCATGACACCCATGCCGTCGTACCCGTCGCGGTCCACACATGCTCCAGGGCGGTGTCTGCCGCCGGACGGTTAGCATCAGGACTCCGGCGTGGCTCCCAGCAAAGGCGACGATCATGGATCCGGCCGCGGTAACTCCGCTTCCCGCGGGCATCAGCCTGCGCGAGTTGCTGATGGCTCTGGGCGATTCGCTGGTGGAGGTGCAGGCCGCTCCCGCGGGACTGGACGTCGAGATCCGTGGCGTGGCCCTGCTCGATCCCGAGGAGCCGCCGGCCACTCAGCCGGGCGAGCTGGTTCTCGTCATCGGTGCCCGTGGCCGAGCCGCCTATCCCGCGCTGCGGGCCGCCGGGCGCGACGGAGCCGCCTGCGTCGTGGTCAAACTGGACGGTCCCGGTCAGGCCGCGGCTCTCAGCGAGACCGCCACCGAGGCCGGGGTCGCCCTGCTCTCGCTGCGCGGCGAAGCACGCTGGGAAGAGGTGCACGCGTTGGCCCGCGCCGCCCTCGACGACGCGCCGCCGGGCCAGCGCGGCGAAGCCGACGAGAGCGACCTGTTCTCGCTCGCCCAGACCACCGCCATCCTCACCAGCGGCATCGTCAGCATCGAGGACGCCGCCAACCGGGTGCTGGCCTACTCCCGCTCCACCGACTCCGACGAGATCGACGACCTGCGGCGGCGGTCCATCCTCGGCTGGCAGGGCCCCGAGGCGTATCTGGCGAAGCTGCGCGAGTGGGGTGTGTTCCAGCACCTGCACTCCAGCGACGAGGTGATCAGCATCGACAGTCACCCCGAGCTGGGGATCCGCCGTCGGCTCGCGGTGGCCATCCGGTCCGGGGACCGGCAGTTGGGGACCATCTGGGTGCAGGAGGGCTCGACACCACTGTCCGAACACTCGGGCCAGGCACTGCTGGGTGCCGCCCGGGTCGCCGCGCTCCATCTGGTGCGCCGCCGCCGGGAGCTCTCCGAGAACCTGACGTTCACCCGAACCCTGCTGGCCGGACTCCTGGAGGGGAACACCGGGCCTCAGCCGCTGGCCACCCACCTGGGGTTCGACGCGACCCGCCCGGCCGCCGTCCTGGGCTTCTCGTACGGAACCGCGGAGGTCGTCGCCGCACCGGCGCTGACCCATGCCGAAGTCACCAACCTGGTCTCCGTGCACATAGCCGCCCGGCACCGCAGCGCGCTGGTCACACAGCTCGATCCCCGCATCTACGTGCTCCTGCCCCAGTTGCCGCGCAGCATCGACATAGCCACGCTGCGCGGCTGGGGTCAGGAGATCACCGACGCCGTACGCCGACACCTGGGCCTGCCCCTGCGCGGCTCGGTCGGTTGCGTGGTGCCCACGCTCGGCGACGTCACGGAGTCGCGCCGGGAGGCCGACCGCATCCTCGACGCCATGCTGGGAGCCGACGTACACACCGCGGTCGCCGCGTTGCCGGACATCCAGTCGGAAGTACTGGTCAGTGAGGTGCTGACGCTGCTGTCCGGCCACCCCGAGATACGGGATCCACGGCTGACCGCCCTCGTCGCCCACGACAGCCGGCACCAGGGCCGCCTGGCGGAGACCCTTCTGACCTACCTGAATGCCTTCGGTGACGTACGGGCGGCCGCCGCCCAGCTGCATGTGCACCCCAACACGCTGCGCTACCGCCTTCGCCGGGCCGAGGAGCTGACCGGCCTCGACCTGAGCCGCCCTGACCAGCGGCTGCTCGCCATGCTCCAGTTGCGGCTGCCGCCCGGCACCTGATCCCGCTTCCCCTCCGCATTGGCGGGCCGTACAGCCATCGGCGCCGAATTCGTCGTACTGGACAAGCACGCCGCCCCATGACTCCTCATACGCTGGCGCAAATCTCCTCCCGCTAGTGAAACGGACCGCTTCTCATGAGGAGGCGGAGCGCAGCGCGGCCGTGCAGGTGACGACCCCATCACCTGCACGGCATCCGGATACCGCGCCGTCGCACCCTGAACGCCTGCGGAAGCTTCAAGGCCATTGGCCTCCCCTTTGCCATGCCGGCCTGCTTGTCCCCCCGGCGGTCGTCGAGGCGACCGGAGCCCGGGTCTCCCGGTGATCCGGAGCCCCGGTGATCTGTGAACCGGTGGCCGGTGGCCGGTGAAGCAGCACCCACGGTTTCAACCACGGCAGCCACTCCCCACACGGCTCCCCAACCCCTCAACGGATGGATGTCGACATGACCACACGTCCCCCAGATGCTCCGGCCTCTGACACCGCCCCACCTGCCGACGGTCACGCCCCGGAGCAGGCAGGCCTGAAGGCCGGTCTCAAGAACCGCCATCTGTCCATGATCGCCATCGGTGGTGTGATCGGCGCCGGCCTGTTCGTGGGCTCCGCCTCCGGTATCGCCGCCGCAGGGCCCGGCATCCTGCTGTCGTACGCGCTGGTCGCGGCCCTGGTCGTGTTCGTGATGCGGATGCTCGGCGAGATGGCCGCGGCCTACCCGACCTCCGGCTCCTTCTCCGCTTACGCGGACCGGGCGCTGGGCCGCTGGGCCGGGTTCTCGATCGGCTGGCTGTACTGGTTCTTCTGGGTTGTCGTGCTCGCCGTGGAGGCGACGGCGGGTGCCGTGATCCTGGAAGGGTGGGTACCGGCCGTGCCGCAGTGGGCATGGGCGCTGATCGTGATGGTGGTCCTCACCGCCACCAACCTGATCTCGGTCGGTTCCTTCGGCGAGTTCGAGTTCTGGTTCGCAGGCATCAAGGTCGTCGCCATCGGAGGCTTCATCCTCCTCGGCGGCCTGGCGATCTTCGGTGTGCTGCCCGGCTCCGACCACGCCGCGACGGGCTTCGGCAACCTCACCGCACACGGCGGCTTCCTGCCGAACGGCGGCGGAGCGATCCTCACCGGCATCCTGCTGGTCGTCTTCTCCTTCATGGGGAGCGAGATCGTCACCCTCGCCGCCGCCGAGTCCCCGGACGCGCGGCGGGCGGTCGCGAAGGCCACCCGGAGCGTCATCTGGCGGGTCGGCGTCTTCTACATCGGCTCGATCCTCATCGTGGTCTCCCTGCTGCCCTGGAACGACCCCGCGATCGAGAAGAAGGGGTCGTACGTCGCGGCCCTGGACACGATCGGCATTCCGCACGCCGGCGAGATCATGAACTTCATCGTGCTGACCGCCGTGCTGTCCTGTCTCAACTCCGGCCTCTACACCGCCTCCCGTATGGCCTTCTCCCTCGGGCAGCGTGGCGACGCTCCGCGGTCCTTCGTACGGACGAACGCGCGAGGCGTCCCGCAGGTCGCGATCCTGGCCTCCGTGGCCTTCGGCTTCGTGGCGGTCGCCTTCAACTACCTCTGGCCGGACACGGTGTTCCAGTTCCTGCTGAACTCCTCCGGGGCGGTCGCGCTCTTCGTATGGCTGGTCATCTGCTTCTCGCAGCTGCGGATGCGGGGGATCATCTCGCGCGAGAACCCGGAGAAGCTCGTCGTCCGGATGTGGCTGTTCCCGTATCTGACGTGGGTGACGATCGCGATGATCTCGTTCGTGCTCCTCTACATGCTCACCGACGACAAGGAGGGCGGCGGACGGACCCAGGTACTGCTCTCCTTGCTCGTGGCCGCCCTGGTGATCGCGATCGCGCTGGTCCGGGAGCGCCGGCGCCCGGAAAGCCACAAGGACGTGACCGCGCCCCAGTAGCAGCAGCGGACGCTGCGCATGGCTTGGCTTGGCATGGCCGAAGTGACGTGGGGTGCCCTCTCTTTGTCGGGAGGGCACCCTGCGCCCTTTCTTGCATTGTGAGGGGATGCGTCGCGGGCGCGGGTGCGTATGAGAGCTGGTCACGCACGCGCGGCGGAGCCGACCGGAAGCCGGGGACGGAGGAGGGGCGGTTGTGAGCGACCGCTTGCGTTGATACCGGTAGGAGTTTTCAAAGGCCCCTGACGAAGATTGGTCTGGAGCCTGCTTTAACGTCCTGGGCCCTCGCTCCATATGCCGTACCACTAGCTCACCTTGTCGGCCGAGCCGGATGCCGCGGTAACGACCCTCAGATAGCCGCCAATCGTATGAACTTACCCAGTCGCAAAGGCGTGAACATGCTGGAAACGGTAGGCGCGCCTAACATGCAAGCATGAGTCAAGAAGACGGCTACGTTCCCTTTCCAGGTCCCGGGTGGTTCAAAAGTGAGCCGAGCAGCCCCATCATCAAGATGATGGCAATGCGCCTGGTCGAAGAGGGATGCTCCGAATTCGGTCGGGCTGGCCCACCCTCGGCCCACCCTCTCAGTGGACGTCAGTGGACTACACACCACCGCGACTGCTACGCCAAGTGGCAGCGGAAGCTCGGGTACCGGGGTGCGGACGCGGACGGCTGGCCGGGAGCAAAGTCCTGGGCCAAGCTCCGGGTTCCCTTTGCGGAGTGACGGTAACTCAACGCCGAGCTCCGCTTTATCAGTCCGATCGGAAAATCGGCTCACGTTCCTGGACCGCCGCATCCACGTTGCCATGCCCACCCCAAAGGGAAACCGTCGCGATCCGCTCGTGTCCACTTTCGTGAATGCCTGGTGTGGATGGACAACACACCAGGTTCCCCTGAGACCTTTGCCCACGCTCGCCTTCGGGCGGGGGCGTTTCGTCGTGTCCGGGGTCAGAGAGCGTCGGTCTGTCGCCGAACGCCAGCGAGCGCCTTCCCCCAGGGATACGTCTGGGGGTTCCCCCGCCTCGGAGAGTGCGCCTCACCCTGCTCGCCGACGAGCGCCGCGTGCACCGCCCGCCCCGCATCCCCGATCAGTGCGGGCAGGTCCCGGGAGAGCGCAGCGTAGCGGCAGGCCTGGAAAGCCACGCAGCAGTCGAGGCGACGTTGCAGAACATCCCGCGGGGGCACGTCTCGTCGCGGTCGGGGGCGTACAGGGCGTCGATGACGCGGGGGGCGTCAACGGGCTGGGGCTGTCTGCGGGCTGCTGGGGCGAGGTGTCGGTCAAGAACTGCTCCAGGGGGACGCGGAGGATCTCGGCCGCGCGCACCAGTACCGAAAGCGCGGGTCCTGTTGGCCCTTGCCACCCTCGATGTCCTACACCCAGCGTTTCATCTGGCCTATGAGGTGGCCGAAGTCCGACTGGGTGTAGCCGAGCTCGGCTCGCCAGTAGGCGATGCCCCGGCCGATACCGTCACCGCTACCCCGGAGGGCCAGACGATTCGCTGGTAGCCGAAGCAGGGGGAGCTCTCGACCGTCAGCGTTGATGTCAGATTCGATCTGCACAGGGCCCAGGTGGGATCTGCCTCGTGCATCGGTGCCACACGTGGCTGCTGCGTGTCGCCGCCGTCCGGGGGTGTTGATGTCAGAGTTGGATGTCAGTGGAACAGCTCCGGAACCGGGCAGGACTCCAGCGCGAGCACACGTCTAGCGTCTCAGGCGTGTCATCCCTGCCGGGAGATGCCATGAGTTGGCGCGGCTGCCCTTCACCCACCGTCCGGTGCCGAGAAGGACTGCGGCCCGGCAGGCCAGAGGCTCACCGGGACGGGAGGCGCGTATGGCATCGATGATCTCCCACATGGGCAAGAGCCATGTCTTCGCCTCGCCGGGCTCCAGACGGCAGACGCTCCCCTGCATCGTGAAGTCGACGGCTCTGACGCGAGAAGGCGCGCCGCCCCAGTAGGAGTGACGTCCGTCGGATATGCACGGCACGCGCACACTCACAGGTCCCCGGCCAGTGTTGCGTACGACCACACTGAAGGCGTCATGCACGTACGATTCGAACTCTGCGCCTTGGACGCGTTGCATGTCCGTCGTAGTGCGATCGACAACCTCCGAGACGATGGATGGGACAGGCTCTCTACCGTCATGAATCGAGATCGACAGTTCGCAGCGCACCCGGGCGCCGCTCAAGAAGTGGCTAGCGACTTGCCAACTGAGTGACACCGTAGACACAGCCAAGCTGAGAGCGGCGACAGCGAACGCCCCGGACGTGTCGGTCATTCAAGGATGATATGGGCGTCGAAGCCGAGACGGGAGAGGTTCCCCGTTCGGGCCACCTCTCTGGGCAGGCGGTCACACCAGGCACCACAGGTGCGGAACGTCTAAGCACTGGGCCGCAGAGTTTGAGATGAGAGCCGCGAGCTTGGGAGGCTCAGGGTATCCGGGGCATGCTCCGGGACTGACCTGCGGCACGGCGGGCAGTTGGCATGTTTCCGGTGTTCCTCGTGGCTCCCCGCACGATCTGGCATGTATATGGCAGGAGCCTTTGCCACGAACTCTCGTGCGAAGGTGACCGTTCGAGGCCTACTCCTCGTGAGGGTTCATGTGGATCCAGCGTCCGCCGCCCTCGTGTCGCATCTCCATGCCGACATAAGGCTGACGAAGTCTGGCATCTTTGGCGGGAGCCGTGCTGATCTCTTTCACCACGAGTGCTCCGCTCGGATGTACGGCGTAGGTGACGGTCAGACGGCGATTGTCCGCGTGACGCCACACCCCGCCGCGCTTCGCGCGCTGAATGAGCGCCAACAGCCCCTCGGCGACATCGGCTTGGCTTTGTTTGTTCAGCGCATCGAACTGTGCACGCGCGGTTTCAACGAAGATCAGATCCCTAATCACGCTTCCCCCCCATACGTGAAGCGCCCGCCAGGACTTGCGAGCATGAATGAACGTTAGGAGACGAAGCCGTGGAGCACTACGGCCTTGAGGAAACTGGCGGTCGTGCATGTCGACAGGGCGTCTCTTCAGCGCCGCTGACCGTGGGATCGCTTCTTCTCGAAGCAACTTGGCTGAACGCCCGACTTTGAGCTGGTGAGCCTCGCACTTGCTGCGACGATTCGGCGCCCACTGGATGTCAGTTCATGATGTTCCGTGAAGTGGTCGCACAGAGCGTCCCCGTCTCTGATGATGTTGGGATGTCCGACGTCTTATGGAGCAAGCTCATCGGAACGGTTCCCGCAGTACTCTGGGTGGCCTTCGCCGCCACGGTGTACTTCACTCTGCGAGGAACAATCGTTCAACGCATGGTGCCGCGGTTGACCGCCGTACGCGCACTCGGAGTTGAGGTCGAGCTCGCTGGCGAGTTGCTCGATCGCGCTCAGGATGAGAGCACGACGACTGTCACTGCGACTGCCAGGCGTACGGCGTTGGGCAGGCTGGAGCATGCCGCCGACGTTCTGAGAGGCGGCAAGTTGCTGTGGGTTGATGACCGCCCTGAGAGCAATGCCCCACTAGTCGAGCTATTTCGCACCGCCGGCATGCATGTCGATGTGACCCTGTCGACTGAGGAGGCCACACCCCTGTTTCGCCGTAGGCCGTACGACATCATCGTGAGCGACATTGACCGGGACGGTGACCGGCAGGCAGGGATCAAGATGCTGCGCCTGCTGGAGCAATACAAGATCGACGTTCCCGTACTGATCTACACAGGGCGGTTCGATCCAGAGAGGGGCGTTGATCGCAGGATCTTCGCGGCAACTACTGTGCCTGTTGAACTAGTCCATTACGTTATTGATCTCATGGAGAGGGTGCGGCTGGGGTCACTCTGACCTCGCGGTTGGTGTCCCTGGGCACTGGCGAGAAACACCCCCCCGCCGTCCGGCGGGTTTCTCAGTGCGACACAAGGCCCCGGACCATGATCGGTCCGGGGCCTATGCGCTGGTGCCCCGGGCAGGGTTCGAACCTGCGACACCCGCATGAGAAGTTCGATCAACGGGGCTTCAGGAGCTTCGGATGCCTGGAAGGCATGGCCGTCAGGGCCGCTCGTAGCTGCTGTTGTCTGCCGTCGTTGATGTCAGATGTGGATGTCAGGCCGGCCGAGGCACTATGTTCACTGCCCGATAGGCGTAGCCGTCCTGCTTGAAGCCAGGGGCTTCCCACTGGAGATCTACACGTTGCCCCGGCGACAGCGTATGGAAGCCCTTCGTCTGGATGTCGGCGTAGTGGCCCCAACAACCGCCGGGTGTCTCGGGAGAGTCGAGTACCCCCCACCCTTCCTCGTCGTGCCACTCACGGACAATCGCAGTCACCATGCCGCGACTATACGAGTGTCGGCTGCGCCGACGTACCGGGACCTCAGCTTGGGAAGCCTGGGTCCTCAGCGCTCGATTGGCGCGCTGACCTGCTGCGCAGCGGTGTCACGACATGTGGACGTGCTCGGTGAGCGACCGCTGTTCCCCGTGGCTCCCCGCGCTGTCACTGGGCGTCGCCAACCAGGGCATCCGATGAACGAGGATGTCGCGCAGCCGTGTCAGGGCTGCGACCTTCTCCTCCAGTTCAGCCACCCGTTGTGCGCCGACGACGTAGCCGTCGGCGCACGACGGCGAGTACTCGAAGACCTCTGGCAGATCGGTGTCGAGGTAGCGCACGAAGGACTTGACGTTCTCCACGGTGAACCCGGAGGCGAGCAGGTCGCGGACGTTTCGGACCCTGGTCACCGCATGCGGGCCGTAGACGCGGTAGCCCGACGGTGTCCGGTCGGACTCCAGTAGGCCCTGCTCCTCGTAGTAACGCAGGGCGCGGGTCGTGGTCCCTGTCTGTGCGGCCAGTTCACCGATCAACACGCGGCCACCTCCGGGGTGATTGTCAGGCGGGACGTATACCTTGTGGTCAACTCCTGAGGCGGACCACGGTCTTCCCGGTGTGCCGGCCGCGGACGAGGTCGAGGAGTGCCTGGGGTGCGCTCTCCAGCCCGCTGATCACTGTCTCGTCGTAGACGATGGATCCCTCGCGCAGCCAGTCGCGGAACTGTTCGCCGAACTCCGTGGCCCGGTCCAGGTGGTCCCACAGGGTGAAGCCGCGGATGGTCAGGCGTTTGCCCAGGACGCTCAGCAGGTCACCGGGGCCCTCGTCGGGGCGAGCGGTGCTCTGCCGGTTGAGGGCTCCGCAGACCGCGATACGGCCGTGCACCTTCATGACCTCGATGGCGGCGCGCAGCTGCTCGCCTCCCACGTTGTCGAAGTAGACGTCGATGCCGTCCGGGGCCGCTTCGCGCAGCCGGTCGAGTACCGGGCCGTCGTGGTAGTCGAAGGCCGCATCGAACCCGAGCTTCCCGGTCAGGTGGGCAACCTTGTCAGCCGAGCCGGCGCTTCCGATCACCCGGCGGGCTCCCTTGAGCCGAGCGATCTGACCCGCCATGCTCCCCGTCGCTCCGGCTGCGCTGGAGACGAAAACGGTGTCGCCGGGTTGCAGCCTTGCCGCGTCCATGAGCCCTATGTAGGCGACCAGCCCGAACCCCAGGTGCATGGACGGGCTGGGGTAAGCCGCCTTGTCCACGCGGCGGAACGCACTGGCCTCGGCGACGGCGTACTCCCGCCAGCCGAACCGATGCACCACCAGCTCTCCCTCGCTCAGCGACGGGTCTGCCGAGGCGACCACCTCGCCGAGCGCGTCCCCGTACATCACCTCGCCCACCTCATAGCGTGGCATCGGCAGCGAGGACCGGCCCGCGATCAGCATGAGCATGCCGGGATCGAGTGACATGAACAGGTTACGAACCCGCACCTGGCCCGGTACGGGGGCTGGGACGTCGACCTCGACGATGTTGAAGTGGTCGAGGGTCGGGAGCCCAACGGGCCGTGCGGCGAGGCGGACCTCCAAACCCGTGCTGGGCGGGCTGGACAAGGCAAGCAACGAACCGTTCTTCGCGGAGGACTTCATACCGCCGACGCTAGGCATTGACCCATGCGTGAAGGTCAACCCGTTCCGCCGATGAGGATCCGGCGCCGACCCGCGATCTCTCGACCACATGACGGTGACCGGCAACCTGCGCACCGAGGCCTGGAAGCGTGCCGCCGAGGCGGTCCCGCGGGCACGAGTTCCCGCGCGGCGGGTTCTTCCGCCAGGCTCTCCCGGCGCACCACGGGACAGCCGTCGTAGGGACCTTTAAGTCCCTCCGGAAACGGCCTCTCTCACGCCCACCGCAAGCTCACTCTCACTGACAGGCAGCGGGGCCCGGCCTCGCAGCCCCGGCAGTCCATAACGATCAGGTGAATAACACCAGCCCGAGGCAACCACACAGCAGCTCCACAAGTCACACACCCGCAAGTCACAACGCAAGTCCCAGGGGGGACCATGACCCAGCAGTACCCGCCCCAGACCCAGCAGCCCGGCTACGGCGAGCCCCAGCAGCCCGGCAGCAACGGCCTGGCCACCACCGCACTCGTCCTCGGCATCATCGCCGTCGTAGTCAGCTTCATCCCTGTCCTCAACGTCGTCGTCTGGCCGCTCGCGATCCTCGGCATCATCTTCGGTGCCATCGGCCTCTCCAAGGCGGGCAAGGTCCGCAAGGGCAAGGGCGCCGGCATCACCGGCCTCGTCACGTCGGCCGTAGCGATCGTGATGTTCTTCGCCATGAACGCCCTGTTCTTCTCCGCCGTCGACAAGGCCAGTGAGGAGCTGGACAAGTCGTACGACTCCACCAACGTCGGCGACGGTAAGTCCAAGACCGGCGGCGCCAAGGAGTCCGAGGTCATGAAGGACTTCAAGGTCACTAAGTGTGACGTGGTCACCGGCGACTTCGGCATCAAGGAGATGGCCATCCACGTCGACTACGCCAACAACGGCGACCGCCGATACTCGTACTTCGTTGAGGGCGAGGTCCTGGCCGACGGCAAGAAGGTCAGCGACTTCATGTCGACCGCCGAGAACCTCGCCCAGGGCCAGAAGTTCACCGACAAGGACGCTGGTGCGCTGGTGAACGCGGACGAGATCAAGGACGCCAAGAAGCTCGAGTGCAAGACCATCAAAGCGTCTCGAACTGACTTCTGATCGCTGACGTCGCGCGACGCTGACCCCCCACCCCCAGGCCTCGCCGCGCACCCCGCAGCGGCGGGGCTCGCTGCATCATGGAGACCATGGAGTCGCAGCGCGGCACGGGCGCCGGCCGGGCTGGAGCGGGGCGGAGAGATGAGCGCAGGCCCGGCCGGGGGCCGGATCTGCCCCGCCACGCAGCGAGCCAGATGCCGGAAGGCCCTCACCCGAGACGCGCGTCATCCGTCCACAACCCCCCGAGACAGAGCGACCAGCGGGCAGGATGGCCACATGACAAAACTGTCCGTACGGTCAGTCCGACGTGCCTCCTCTGGTTCAGTGCTGTCCTTGTGGTCACAGGACTCTGTGTTGTCGATCGGTTCAGTGGGATCAGTGCTGTCGGTGGGGTCCGTCGGTTCGGCCTTGTCAGTGGGCTCGATCGGAAGCGCCCTGTCGGTCGGCTCGATCGGCTCCGCCCTGTCGCTGATCTCAACCGGGTCGTGGCTGAGTACAGGATCGTTGTTTTCCGCGCAGTCGCGGTGGTCGGTGCTGTCCTGGCGTTCCTCTCGCGGTTTCCTGGCCGCGGGAGCGATGGGGGCAGCGACCGGAGGCGCCCTGCTGTTGGCCCAGATGTTGCACAAGGCTGATACCGGGACCGGGTGACCCTGATCAGGTTGAGGGGTTATTTCGCTCGGCGTTCAGACCGGAATGAGTGCCTGGTCCCGTGATGCAGGGGCGCGCCGGAGGACGGTGGCCTCGCTGGCGAGGATGCTTCCTTACATCGATGAAGCCGCCACTCAGCGGCACCACTTCCGCCACGCTGATGAGGAGGGCGGCCTGTGGTACATCGAGGCCGTACCTGACCGCGGTGAGTTGGTTGTCATCAAGCAAGCCGAGCTGACTTCGGCCGGCCAACTCCACCGGTACAGCTGGGAGCACCTGGAGGACGAGCACGGCGGCCTGACAGACCAAGCGATCAATCCTGAAGAGGATCCGCTGGAGGCCGTCGCGGCCGAAGAGTTCGTGCGGGTGTGGACTCGGTGAGCGGGCTGGACAACCACTTTAGGAGCGAGGTCGGGTGGCGGCCGGCGCGACCTGCGGGTTTCCTGCCCTTAGCGGCATCAGCCGACTGTGCCCGTGCGTAGCACTGTTCCCCGTGACTCCCCGCCTGTTCTGGCACACGAGTGGCACGCCCGGACTACCGGCGCTCTCGCCGGGCACCGCGGATGCCGGGCGGTGTTTGAACGTCAGTGCTTACCTGGCCGCCCAAGGTCATCACGTTGAGGGGCCGCGTCTGCTCGGCAGCGGATCGATTCCACGGACCCGTACGGCGACGATATTCGTGACGATGGGGGATTGGGTCGGGAGCTTGGACAAACGCCAGCGGAAGGGCTCTGGGACGTCCCGGGCGTTCATTAGGCAAGTCGGTTGTCGGGCAATGATGTGTCGGCTGCCCCGAACTCCGCTTCGCGGCCCGCCCGACAGGGATCAGGCCGTCGACGACGAACTGGGACGCGGGGCATGGCTTCGAACGCGTCTCGTGAGTCGTCGTTCAGCACCGTGTGCGTATCAGGTGACGGATGCTCAGCGATGGCTGGGCCCGCCGGTCAGTCGATGCCGTCGATGATGCGGAAGTCGCGCTCGACGCCGTCGGGGAGGGCCACCAGCGCCTTCTGGTATGCCTCGCTCTCGTATGCCGCGACGGCCTGTTCAAAGCTGTCGAACTCGATCAGAACGACGCGTTGCGTGATTCCGGCCTCGTGGGCGACGACTCGACCGCCACGGGACGGAATCCGGGACAGGGTGCGCCCGCCCCCAGCCTGGACAGCCTGACCGGCCAGCTTGTCATAGGCAGTCAGCCCCTCAGGGTCGGAAATGGCGGGGTAGACACTGACCCAGTAGCCCTTAGGCATGGAAACCTCCTGTGTTCGGCCGGACACGTCCGACTTCGAATTGACACTCAGATCGATCGATCCCGGCGACGGGTACTGCGGTCAGTTCAATCGCCATATGCGCAGGTTAGGGCTTGATGTGCGGTCGAGGGAAAGACCGGTACGGGATAGACTCAGAACGAATCGTTATCAATCGGCAGGGAGGCCACGTGGCGCCGGATACGGTGAGCCTGCGGTATTTCCTGGTGCTGGCACAGGAGTTGAACTTCACCCGCGCGGCCGCACGGATCGGTATCGCACAGCCCGCACTCAGCGCCCGGATGCGCCGATTGGAGGCGGAACTCGGTACGGCCCTGCTGGTCCGCAACACGCGTAGCGTCGTATTGACCACGGCCGGTGCGGCTTTGGCGGAGTCCGCGCCGCCCGCGCTGGCGGCGCTGGACCGGGCATGGGACACCGCCCGGAGCGCGGCGGCCGGTGAACTGGGCACGCTGCGCATCGGATACAGCCTCAGCACCGGGGCCGAGACGGCACCGGCCCTGGTGGACAGGCTGATTCGCGGCAACAGCGGACTCGAGGTCGGCGCGGTCCCGATGGCGACACCGGAGATCTCCCCCGCGGTCGCCGACGGCCGCATCGATGCCGGGATCACCCGCGGTGAACAGCCGGGCCGTGGCGTGCGCCGGTTCCTGCTGCGGCGTGCGCGCATCGGGGTCCAGATGGCGCAGCACCATCCGCTGGCCGAACATCCGGAGATCGAGATCGCCGACGCGGCCGCGTATCCGCTGCGACTCCCGGACCGTGCGGCCAACCCCGTGATCCACGATCAGCTGTCCGCACTGTTCCGAGACACCCGACCACACCCCCGATTCCACACGCCCGCAGTCTCTTTCGACATGTCTCAGCGCGACCTGCGCGACGGGGTCACCCTCGCCCCGGCCGGAGAAGCCGCGGCCACGGCACAACCGGCCGGTCTCACCTGGCGACCGCTGCGAGGCGCGCCCAGCCTGACGATCCACCTGGTCCTCCCACGCGAGCAGTCGCCACTACACCGCCGCATCCGTGCCGTCGCCAAAACCCTGGCGCACGAGCTGCACTGGCTGCCGGACTGACGCGCAAGAGGTCAAGCGAGACGGACGCCTGCGGTGGCAAGGCCGAAGACCCTGCGCTCGGCGGACTTCGCGGTGATGACGACGACGGTGGTCCTGCTGAATGTCCGATAGGAACGGACCCCCCTCGCCCAGGTTCCCGATCGTGGCATCGCGTGCTGCGGACGGGATGGGAGCTCCCCGCGCACGCCACTACGGACCCGCGGCCGCGAACGGCGCCCCCTCCATCCCGGTGCCGGCCGATCCCCCGCCGGAGGCATCGTCTTGACCGCGGGCCCTCTGAGAGCTTTTGCCCACTCTCGCCTTCGGGCGGGGGGCGTTTCGTCGCTCACTCCGATCGGCTCCCGACCGGGACACCTCTGCCGTCCGGCGCGGCCACCCCGTCCCCTTGGGCGTGCGGCGCATGGCTCCGTATCCGGCGATGGCGTCGGGCTACGCACGCGTCGAGCTCGACCGAACCACCCAGACAGCTCGCTACTTTGCAGCGCCGCGTAGGGCGGGAGAGACTGGAGATGGCGACGGCGTGCACGCCAGATCTCGGCTGGAAGGCGCGACCGTAATTCAATGGTGAAGTCATGACTATTCTTGTTTCGACCCTGGGCAAGGTTGTCCGCGGGGAAGAGAACGCTTTCAATCGGTTCATCGGTGAGGGGCAACTGCTCGCAATCCTGGATCAAATCGCCGGCGTGGAACTCGAAGCCACACGTGTCGCCTTGCGTCAGTTCGATCTCAACCGAGACAAGCAATCGGCGACCTGGTCAATCATTAACCATCTGGAATCGGCCAGTGCTGCACTGGCGGCTGTTCATACACCTGAGTCATTTAAGCGTCGATGGCTTGGGTCCGGGATGGATAGACTAAACGCCCTCAGTCGGGACTTTACGGTTCGCATGCTGCTTTGCTCGCTGCTCTTCTCTCTCGGGGAGAAGGAGCGTTCACTCGCGTGGCTCCAGCGCCTGGAGGAGCTTATTCTTCATTATTACCCGGTCAAGGATCTGACTGTGGAACCTGAGCTTCGCAATGTGAGCATCAAAGGTTTCCTTAATTATCAATCACTTGCCGCCGGATCGTATCTGCACCCCATTCGCGGCGCAACCCTCTCCATCTCAGACGCCATTAGAGACTTGCAAGGAAAGGGGGAGGATTTTGTGTCAATCGACACTGCGCTAGAATTTGTGCTCATGGCGCGCCCTATTGTTTCGGAATGAGCAACCCTCGGCCGCGTACGCTGATGTCAGCAAGCAGATGTCAAAGGCCCCGGACCATGATCGGTCCGGGGCCTTTGCGCTGGTGCCCCCGGCAGGATTCGAACCTGCGACACCCGCTTTAGGAGAGCGGTGCTCTATCCCCTGAGCTACGAAGGCAGTGGCAGCGGACGCAAGCAGCGGCGTGCCTGTGGTCGGGGATGACCACAGGCGTCAGCGTACCGGATACGGGTCGGGTGGGTGTGGGGGTCAGGTCAGGGGGACGTGGGTGAAGCGGCCGGCGGTGTGGAGGTCCGACTCGATGCGGGTGGCTGTCACCAGCAACGCAGGAAGTAGGTCCGTCACGCACTCGCGCAGGGTGTGGCGGCTGGCGTGCATGGCGGTGTTCAGGGCGGCCACGACCTGTCCCGACCGGTCGCGGATCGGGACGGCCAGGGAGCGGAGGCCCTCTTCCAGTTCTTCGTTCACCAGGGCGTATCCCTGGGAGCGGACCGAGGTCAGGGCCTTTTCCAGCGTCTGTGCGTCCGTGATCGTGTGGGGGGTCAGGGGGCGCAGGGGGCCAAGAGGAGGGCTCGGGGCGGGTGCGTCGGCGAGGAGGACTCGGCCGAGGGCCGTCGCGTAGGCCGGCAGGCGTGTGCCCACCGTGATGTTCACGCTCATCACCCTTCCGGTCGCCACCCTCGCCGTGTACTGGATCTCCTCGCCCGAGTCCGCCAGCACCGCCACCGACGTCGACTCGTGGATGCGGGAGGTGAGGTCCGACAGGTGGGGCTGGGCGATCTCCGGGAGGGTCGTGCGGGAGAGGGGTGGGAAGCCCAGGGAGAGGACCCGGGGGGTCAGGGCGAAGGTGCGGTCGCCGGTCCTCGTCACCAGGTCCAGGTGTTCGTAGGTGATCAGCGCGCGGCGGGCCGTCGCCCTGGCCAGGCCCGTCGCCTTGGCCACCTCGGTGAGCGTCAGCTCCGGCCGGCCCTCGCCGAAGGCCGTGAGGACCGTCAGGCCGCGGGCCAGCGACTCGATGAACTCGCGGCCCAGTTTCTGCTTCGACGCGCCCGTCCAGAGCGCCAGGTTCGCGGGGGGTGCGCCGGGCTCCGGGGGAGGGGTGCTGTGCAGGTCGCGTTCCATCTCCGTCACCGCCGCGCGGAGCTTCGGCAGGAGGGTGGTGCGCAGGTTGTGCGCCGTGTGACGGCTGGTGTGGCTGACCACGCTTGCCACGCAGGCCACCCGGCCGCGATTACCTTTCCCGTCGTCGGCTCGGGGAGAACGGACCGGGACCGAGACCGCCACCAGGCCCGGCTCGATCAACTGGTCGTCCAGGGCCCAGCCGTTCGCCGCCGCCTCCTCCGCGCGCCGTACGAAGTCCTCGTTCTCCTTCGCGTCCGGGCGGTACGTGCGCGGCGGTACGGCCGGGAAGGAGAAGTCCCTCGGGTCCGACGCCCTGCGGTCACGCCAGCGTTGCCAGTCGGCGTCCGTCCACTCCGACGCGAACAGCGGGCCGGGAGCGGTGCGTTCGGCGGGGAGCAGGTCGCCGATGCGGAAGCTCAGGGACATCGCGCGGCGGCGGGTCGCCTGGTGGATGAAGCGGATGCCGTCGCGGTCGGCGACCGCCAGGGACACCGACTCGTCCAGTTCGTCGGCGAGGGCGTCCGCGCGGGCGGAGAGGAGGGCGGGCAGGCGCAGGGCGGAGAGGTAGGCGTTGCCCAGCTCCATCAGGCGGGGGGTCAGGTGTACGTCCCTGCCGTCCACACGGACGTAGCCCATGCGGGAGAGAGTGGCCGTGATGCGGTCGACCGTGGAGCGGGCGAGGCCGGTGGCCCGTTCCAGGGCGCTCAGGCTCAGCGTGCCGTCCGCCTCGGTGAGTTCCCGGAGAACCGCGATGCCGCGTATCAGCGGGGTCACCGCCTCCGTAGGAGCCCCCTGCGCGGGAGCCGCCTCGGCAGGCCCTTCCGTCTCGAGGGAGTCGTTCATGGGCTTCGCGGGCATCTGCTCTCCGGTGCGGCGGTCTCTGCAGGCCTACCGTAATCCGGAATCGAGTCCTCGCCGGGTGGGCCGACCGCCTTGCCCCGCCGGCTCCTCCCGCGACTACCGCCGCGTCACCCGCACCCGGTAACCCCCCGAGGGCTCCGCCCTCGTCACCTTGATCACGACCTGCCTCCGTACGTCCCGGAACGTCTCCCCGGGCGCGAACGGGGCGTCGGAGAGTTCCGCGTGGACGTTCGGCGCCCGCGTGCAGCCACCGCTGTCGCGGCGGGAGTCGTGGACCGTGACCGGGCCCATGCCCGTGTCCACCTCGGCGTCGACCTTGTAGACGAGGACACCCGGGCGGCACACGGTCTCGTCGTTGCCGGCGCGGGTGCGCACCTCGACGGCGTATGCGGTGCGGCTGTCCAGGGGGACGACGATCAACTTGGAGCCGCCCGTGCCGGCCAGTGGCGTCAGGGTGTACTCCGTGGTGCCGGGGGTCGCCACGCAGTGCACCTGCGCGGCGTCGAGCCAGCCCAGCTTCCACTTGTGCCAGCCGAGGAAGTCGTTGTTGGCGCCCCAGTCCTCGCTCATGATGTCCCAGTGGCCGACCGCGCCCCCGCCCTCCGCGGTGTACAGGTCGGGCAGGCCGAATATGTGGCCGTTCTCGTGGGGGAGGACGCGGTAGCCGGTGCGGTCGTAGGAGCCGGAGCCGTCGTCCTGGCGGGAGTAGACGAAGGAGGCGTTGGCCACGGGGATGCCGTCGGCCGTGGGGGCCTCGGGGTTGCCGGCGAAGGTGACGGACAGGACCGTGTCGAGGGCGGACGGGCCGGCGTTCGGGGTGACCAGGATGTTCAGCAGGTCGTACGCGCGGAAGTCCACCTTCGGGTCGGCCGCGGCCACGATGTCCCGGACCAGGGCGCGGTAGCCGGGGTCGAACGGGGCGCCGCGCTCTATGGCGTACTCGCGGAAGGACTTCGGCATCCGCAGCCACCCGGGGATCGGGGTCTCGGGGCGGTAGTCGAGGCGGCCGTAGGAGCTGGTGCGGAACCACTGCCGGGTCTGCGGGAAGAACTCCCGGAAACGGTCCAGGGCCTCGCCCTCACCGGGCGCGTCGGAGAAGTCGATCATCAGATTGAGGGCGCGGACGATGCCGGTGGAGCGGGAGTAGCCCTCGGCGGTGGGGATGCCCTCGGACATCTGGACCGCGTGGGCGCCGCGGATCATGCAGGGGCCGTGTGCGGAGGTGCGGGACAGGGCGATCGGGCCCGCTCCGGCCGACGAGGCGTCCGGGGCGAGGCGGGCCGTGCCGGCGGAGGTACTGACGGCGAAGGTCAGGGTCGTCACGCAGGCCAGGGCGGCCAGACGGCGCCCGGGTATCCGTCCGGGTGTCCCAGGGCCGGGCGGACCCGTGCCGTCTGACACGCGATGGGGCGGGCCCGTACCACCTGACCCGGGGTCGGGCGCCTCTGTACTCCCCCGCCCTGAACCGGTCGGCGGCGTACGCCCTGAACCGGTCGGCGGCGTGCGCCCTGAACCGGTCGGCTGTCCGCGTCCACGCCCATGTTCACGCCAAGGCCCTCTCCCTCGGCCTCGCCCCACCGGCTGCCCTCGCCCCGCACCCGGCTGCCTTGTGCCGCTGCCGGGCCGGCGTCGACGAGGCTGCGGCTGCGGCTGCATGCAAGGCACCTCCCGCGCCACGGCAGCCTCCGGTCTCCGGCTGCACCCTTGCGCTCACCCTGCGGCGGGGGAGGTGCGGGGCGCGCGTTGGAGGAGACCGATCGTGGGTTTCCCGTCAGTAGCGCCCCGCTGGGGTTGTGAGTCAGGTCACAGTGAAAAACACCGGGGGTGGGAAATACCGGGGATCCAGTCCCCGTTTAGCCAAGTGTCCGAGTGAAACGGGGAGCCTCTCCCCGGATCACCTCACCGCATACCTCACACGCATCTCCCACCGGACCGCATACAGCACCTCACAAGGAGTACGCCGTGCAGACCGCCACCCCCGTACAGCGCAAGGCGCCCCGGCCTCGCGCCGACGCCCTGCGCAACCGGGAGCGGATCGTCACCGCCGCCCGGGAGATGTTCGTCGAGCACGGCCCCGAGGTGCCGCTCGACGAGGTCGCCCGCCGGGCCGGCGTCGGCAACGCCACGGTGTACCGCAACTTCCCGGACCGCGACGCACTCGTGCGCGAGGTCGTCTGCTCCGTCATGGACCGTACGGCCGCGGCGGCCGAGCAGGCGCTCGCCGAGAACGGCGACGCGTTCGAGGCGCTGGAGCGCTTCGTGCACGCCGCCGCCGACGAGCGGATCAGCGCGCTGTGCCCGATGGTCTCCAGCACGTTCGACAAGCACCACCCGGACCTGGAGGCCGCGCGCGAACGGGTCGAGAAGCAGGTCGCGGAGGTCATGGACCGGGCCAGGGCGGCGGGGCAGCTCCGCTCCGACGTGGATGTCGGGGACGTCATGATCGCCGTGGCTCAGCTCAGCCGGCCTCCGGCCGGTACGAACTGTCTCCGCGCCGACCGCTTCGTCCACCGCCATCTCCAGCTGTTCCTGGACGGGCTGCGGGCTCCGGCCCGCTCCGTTCTGCCGGGCACGGCAGTGACCCTGGAGGACCTGCGCCAGCCCTGACCGACCCGCCCTGACCTGACCCGACCCGCCCTGACCGAACCGCCCAGCCCGATCGGTTCCGTCCGACCGGTTACGTCCGATCGGTTACGTCCGATCGGTTACGTCCGATCGGTTCAGCCCGATGAGTTCAGGCCGCCCTACCGGTCTGAAACCTGAACGACAGTCCCTGCGGTCGTCCCGAGGACGAGCCGTCACTTTTCGTCACCTTTTTCCGTCACGAAGTCCCGAAGTGGGTATCCCCATGTCTGAAACAGCCTCGAAGACTCTCGGCACACCGGCCAGGGAACCGGACGCCGGGCGCTGGAAAGCGCTGGTCTTCATCGCGCTCGCCCAGCTGATGGTCGTCCTGGACGCCACCATCGTGAACATCGCCCTGCCCTCCGCCCAGCAGGACCTGGGCATCTCCGACGGCAACCGGCAGTGGGTCGTCACGGCCTACGCCCTCGCCTTCGGCGGTCTGCTCCTGTTCGGCGGCCGGATAGCCGACCTGTGGGGACGCAAGCGGGCCTTCGTCCTCGGTCTCGGCGGCTTCGCCGCGGCCTCCGCGCTCGGCGGTGCGGCCACCAACGAGGCGATGATGTTCGGCGCCCGCGCCCTCCAGGGAGCCTTCGGTGCCCTGCTCGCGCCCGCCGCGCTCTCCCTGCTGGCCGTGATGTTCACCGACGCCAAGGAGCGCGCCAAGGCGTTCGGCATCTACGGCGCGATCGCCGGTGGTGGCGGCGCCGTCGGCCTGATCCTGGGCGGCTTCCTCACCGAGTACCTGGACTGGCGCTGGACGTTCTTCGTGAACATCCCGTTCGCCATCGTCGCCGCGGCCGGTGCGTACTTCGTCATCCGTGAGCCGGAGGGCGGCCGCAACCGCTCCCCGCTCGACATCCCCGGCGTCATCCTGTCCACCCTCGGCCTCGTCGCTCTCGTCTACGGCTTCACCCGCGCCGAGTCCGACGGCTGGAGCGACGCCGTGACCGTCGGCCTGTTCGTCGCCTCGGCCGTGCTGCTCCTGGCCTTCGTGATCGTCGAGTCGAAGGTCAAGGCCCCGCTGCTGCCGCTGCGCGTGGTCACCGAACGCAACCGTGGCGGGATCTACCTCTCCCTCGGTCTCGCGATCATCGCGATGTTCGGGCTGTTCCTCTTCCTGACCTACTACCTGCAGATCGTGAAGGGGTACTCGCCGGTCAAGACCGGCTTCGCCTTCCTGCCGATGATCGCGGGCATGATCACGGGCTCCACCCAGATCGGCACGCGTCTGATGACCCGGGTCGCGCCGCGCCTGCTGATGGGCCCCGGCTTCCTGGTCGCCGCGCTCGGCATGCTGCTGCTGACACAGCTGGAGATCGGCTCCTCGTACGCCGCCCTGCTGCTGCCGGCGATGCTGCTGCTCGGCCTCGGCATGGGTACGGCGTTCATGCCGGCCATGTCCATGGCCACCCAGGGCGTCGAGCCGCGGGACGCGGGTGTCGCCTCCGCGATGGTCAACACCTCGCAGCAGGTGGGCGGCGCGATCGGCACGGCGCTGCTGAACACGATCGCGGCCTCGGCCACCACGTCCTACATCGCCGACCACATCGTCGGTGCCACCAGCCGGTCCCAGCAGCAGCTGGTCCAGCTGGAGGGCATGGTCGAGGGCTACACGAGCGCCATCTGGTTCGCCGTCGGCATCCTCGTCGTGGCCGCCGGCATCGCCCTGACCTTCGTCAACGCCGGCCGGCCCGGCAGCACCACGGTGACCGGTTCCGGCTCGGACACGGACGTGGCGGACGAGGTGCAGGTCCCGGTCGTCGCCCACTGACGGTCGTAAGGCCCAGGACTGTGTGACGGCCGTACGACGGCGTAGGACAGCTGTGTGACGGCCGTACCCGAGAACCCCACTCAGGGCCATCCGTAGGCACGGGGAAGGGGACGCCTCGTACCTACGGAATCCAGGACCTGCCCGGCTCCCGCGTCAGCGGAGCCAGGGCAGGTCCGCACCCGCTTCGGTCGGCTGAAGTCCCTCGGCGATGATCCGCATGATCTCGCCGAGGGCCTTCTGCTGTTCCGGGTCGAGCCGGTCGAAGACCGCCTGGCGCACGGCGTCCACATGGCCCGGCGCGGTCTGCCGCAGCACCTCGTAGCCCTCTTCGGTCAGCACGGCGAACTGGCCCCGCTTGTCGTCGGGGCAGTCCTCGCGGCGCACCCAGCCGTTCTTCTCCAGGCGCGCGATGGCGTGCGAGAGACGGGAGCGGGTGATCTTCGCCAGCATGGCGAGTTCCGTCATCCGCAGCCGTCGCCGCGGCGCCTCCGCCAGCTTGACCAGCAGGCCGTAGTAGACGTGCGGCATGCCCGCGTCGCGCTGGAGCTGACGGTCGAGGTGGTCGTCGAGGAGGGTGGCCCCCTCCATGAACCAGCGCCAGACGCGCTGCTCCTCGTCGGTGAGCCAGCGCGGCTCCTGGGCTTTTTCGGTGCTGCCCTGAGTCGGTGCGGATGCGGGTGCCTTCATGTCTTCCACTCTACGTGGCCCCTCCTTGAACTTTAAACAAATGGCCCGTACAGTTTTGTCAGGGAACCATGTTTTGGAAGGAGCCGCAGCATGTCCGCCGCCACCCAGGAGCGCATGCCCGCTCTGTACCTCAGCCACGGCGCCCCGCCGCTGGCGGACGACCCGGTCTGGCCCGGCGAACTGGCCGCCTGGTCGGCAGGCCTGCCGCGCCCCAGGGCGGTCCTGATGATCTCCGCCCACTGGGAGGAGGCCCCGCTCGCCATCGGAGCGACCGAGACCGTCCCGCTCGTCTACGACTTCTGGGGCTTCCCGGAGCACTACTACCGGGTGACCTACGGCGCCCCCGGCGCACCGGAGCTCGCCGAGTCGGTACGGAAGCTGCTGCGCGCCCCCGGCATACCCGTCCAGGACGTCCCCGACCGCGGCCTCGACCACGGCGCGTACGTCCCGCTGGTCGAGATGTACCCGGAGGCCGACATCCCGGTCCTCCAGGTGTCCATGCCGACGCTCGACCCCGTCCGGCTCATGGAGATCGGCCGCAAGCTCGCCCCGCTCCGGGACGAGGGCGTGCTGATCGTCGGCTCCGGCTTCTTCACCCACAACCTGGCCGCGCTCCGGCAGGGCGGCGTCCCCGCCTGGTCGTCCGAGTTCGACGACTGGGGCCGGCGGGCGCTGGAGGCGCGGGACGTGGACGCGCTGCTCGACTTCACCCGCAAGTCGCCGGCCGGGCAGCTCGCCCATCCGCGCACCGAGCACTTCGCACCGTTGTTCGTGACCATGGGCGCGGCCGACGCGACCGGTGAGCTGGACGCGCAGAAGTCCGTGATCGACGGGTTCTGGATGGGGCTGGCGAAGCGGTCCGTGCAGTTCGGCTGAAACCGCTCCCGGCTCACGGCCGCGCTGTCACACCCCGGCCGCGGCCGCGTCGTTACAGTCGTCACAGGGGTTTCTCGTGCCAGGCCACGTCCCAGTAGCGGCCGAACTTGCGGCCGACCTCCCGGTAGGTGCCGACGTACTGGAAGCCGAAGCGCTCGTGCAGCCGGGTGGACGCCTCGTTCGGCTGGGCGATGCCGGCGTAGGCGCGGTGCAGGTCCTCGCCGGACAGGGCTTCGAAGAGGGCCTCGTAGAGCAGCGTGCCGACGCCGCGGCGGCCGGCGTGCGGGGAGACGTACACCGTCGTCTCCACGGAGGTGGTGTAGGCGGGCTTCGCTCGGTAAGGGCTGGATGTGGCGTAACCCAGAATCTCCTGTGAGTCCGGCGTCACGGCAACCATCAGGCGGTGCGGGCCGTCTACTGGGTGGGAGAGCAGCCAAGGGCGGCGCTCTTCCGGAGTGAAGATTTCGGTGTCGAATGTGAAGGCCGTCTCGCGAACGTAGTGGTTGTAGAGGGCTGTGAGACTCACGAGGTCACCCTCGACTCCCGGCCTGACCTGCACGTCCGTACGCTCCGTCGACATTCGACCTCCCTGTGTGGCCGGACAGGGTACTGCATGATCAGAAAAATTGACGGGTCGGTTGGGAATTCTGTCCTGATTCCAGTCGTTGTTTCCATCGGATGCAGGGCACCCGAGGAGAGTCCGGAGAGTCCCGGAGACGGAGTCCAGCGTCCGAAGGACCACCCGCTGACCTCACCACGCAAGGGAGCACGCATGGCAACCCGTGCCGTCGCCCGTCGTCAGTCCGCCACCGGCGAGACGGCCCAGGCGGCAAGCAGTGTTCGCGCCCATGGCGGCGAGATCGCCGACCGCGACCTGGTCGGCATGTACCTCGACGAGATCGCTCGCACACCGCTGCTCGACGCCGCCAGGGAAGTGGAACTGTCCCAGGTCATCGAGGCGGGCGTGTTCGCCAAGCAGGTCCTCGACGGGCTCGAGGAGACGAAGGCGGAAGCCACCCGCGAGGAGCTCGAGGCCCTGGTCGCCGACGCGGAGCGGGCCAAGGACATCTTCATCCGCTCCAACCTGCGCCTGGTCGTCGCGGTCGCCCGCCGCTATCCCCGCAGTGGGCTGCCGCTGCTGGACCTGATCCAGGAGGGCAACGCGGGCCTGGTGCGCGCGGTCGAGAAGTTCGACTACCGCAAGGGCTTCAAGTTCTCCACGTACGCGACGTGGTGGATCCGCCAGGCCATCACCCGCTCGATAGCCGACCAGTCCCGTACGATCCGCCTGCCCGTCCACCTCGTGGAGGAGCTCGGCCGGATCCGCCGGGTGCAGCGCGAGTTCAACCGTGAGCACGGGCGGGACCCGGAGCCCACGGAGATCGCCGCCGAGCTCGGCTCGACGCCGGAGCGCGTCACCGACGTGCTCGACTGGGCCCGCGACCCGGTCTCGCTGAACATGTCGGTGGACGACGAGGGCGAGACCCAGTTCGGCGACCTCCTGGAGGACACCTCGGCGGTGTCGCCCGAGCAGTCGGTGCTCACACTGCTGCGCAGTGAGGAGCTCGACGACCTCATCGGGCGCCTCGACCAGCGCACGGCCTCCATCATCAAGATGCGCTACGGCATCGAGGACGGCCGCGAGCGCACCCTGACCGAGGTCGGCAAGGAGCACGGCCTGACCCGCGAGCGCATCCGGCAGATCGAGAAGCACGCGCTGCTGGAGCTGAAGAAGCTGGCGCGCAGCACCGGTTTCGACGCGGCTGCGTGACACCGCGTACGCCGGGTGGCGAAAGACCGCGCAAACATGGCGCTGTAAAGCCGCTTCAACCCGCAGGGCCCAGGGAACAAGAATTCCGGGTCCACCAGTTCGGGCCCGGGGCCACGCCCCTGGCCCCGAGAGCCAAGTCCCGTCGCACTCCCCCCGGCGCCGGGACTCTCCCAAGGCCGGGCTTCGGCGCCCCTCCCCCCGGGCGCCGGGGCCCGGCTCTTTGCTGCCGACCGCTCCTCCGCCGACGGGGTGCTGAGGGGCGGGCCACCCCGTACCTGAACCACGGGGTGGCCCACCAGATGGCAGATTGTGTCACATGGGCATAGCCTGCCGAGCGTGAGCAGCACCACCCCGACCCCGCCCCAGGCCTCGCTGACCGAGCGGCGGAAGGCCGAGACGCGGATGGAGATCGCCCGCGCGGCGGCCGGCCTCTTCGTCCGGCACGGCCTGCGTGCCACCCGCGCCGAGGACATCGCCCAGGCAGCCGGCATCGCCCCGCGCACCTTCTACCGGTACTTCGCCACGAAGGAGGAGGCCGTCGCCCCGCTCTACGCGGTCGGCGCCCAGCGCTGGGTGGAGGCGGTACGCGCCGCTCCCGCCGACGCGAGCGTGCTCCAGGCCCTGGAGCAGGGGGTCCGCCACACCCTCACCCCGGGCGCCGGCGTTTCCGCGTCCTCCTGGGAGTACGTCCGCACCCTCCTGCGCCTGGCCGAGGCGAACCCGTCTCTGCGCAGGGTGTGGGCGGAGGTGTGCCAGGCGTCGGAGCGGTCGCTGGCTGAGGTACTGGCCGCGCGGCTGGCCGCCGGTCCTGAAGGGGATCGATTGAGAACCGACCCCGACAACGTTGCCGTGCCCTCGCACCTGCGCTTCGCCGCCGCCGTCGCGAGCGCCGCCGTGCGCGTGGCGATGGAGGACTGGGCGGCGGCCGGAGACGCCCCGGCGGACGGGGGAGACGCCCCGGCGGAGGGGGGAGACGCCCCGGCGGACGGGCTGGAGGGGGCGGCGGGGCCGGGCGGAGCGGAGACGCCGGCGGAAACGGCATCGCGGAATCTCAGAGTGCTGCGGGATTTCCCCTGGGACGGCCGACGGCTCGACGAAGGATGCCGGCGCCGTTGACGGGAGGACGTACGGTCACGCCTCCGACAGGGCCTTGTCGACGAATCCGCGGCAGTCGCCCGCCGACTTGAAGGCCCTCGCGGCATCGCGGAGAGACACGTCGAACACGCGGATGTCCGCGAGCGTCACCGCTTCGTCGGGTCCGGCTCGGCCGAGAGCTGCCTTGTACCCCTCGGCACTGGCCTGGGCGGCAGGCGCCCCCTGCTTGAGTTCCTCACCCATCACCTCGGTGAAAGCGGTCAGGGCTTTCTTCGAGACGCCGGACGACTCGAAGCGTGCGGCGCACTGCCGGGTGGCCCGCAGCTCGTCTTCGAGGTCCTGCCCGGACAGCTTCGGAGACCTGACGACGGCGAACTTGGCCCTGCCCTGCTGCGCCCCCTCCTCGTACTTCACATGGGTGACGTTCTCCTTCTTCCCGTAAGGCACCTGCGACGCCTTCACCACCGCACGGATGGCGACCGTGACCGTCTGCTCCGGAACGATCTCGGTGCCACCGCCGGTGGGGCAGTTCACCACGGTGTTCCCCGCGGTGATGTCACAGTCGTTCGCATCGCCGGAATCCGTCATCAGCTGGGCATGCAGCACAGGACGGATGACACCCTCCCGGGCACCGCCCGAGTTCGACCCGAACTTGTCCTCCACCGTCACATCGGTGACGTCGTCCTCCCCGTGATTGGTGACCTCGATGGTGAAGGACTGGAACTCTCCCGGGGCGACCGCGGAGTTCAGGGGCGTCTCCCTGACCTCCAGCAGGGGCTTGTCCGCGTGCTCGTCGTTGTCGTCGCCGAGCCTGTCGATGAAGTCGTCTCCCGAGTCCTTCGCCTTGTCCCGGTCATCGCGGGATGCCGACCGGTCGTAGGACTTCTGCAGCGCCTTGCTCAGCTGCTCCACGTTCTCCTCGAGCTCGGCCCGCAGCTCCTTCGAAAGGGTCCGGTCGCGAAGAATCTGATGGGTCGTCCCCGAGACCTGTATGGCCCGCACAGTCCGCCCGAGATCGTCCTGCGACGTCGGTTGGCTTTGAGCGTCGGTCACCGTTCCCACGTCCCGGTCGGTGTTCTCGCGGGCGAATCCCCGAAAACGCTTCGGCGCTTCCGTATCCGTGAACGACCCGAAGCGCTCGGTCAGTTCGTCAGCGAGCTCCATGTAGGCGGCCCGCTCTCCGCTCGGCCTCTCGGGATCCTGGCTCGTCCCCAGCGTTTTGACGGTCCCGTCCACGATCCTCGTGTAGGCGGACCGTTCCTCGCGCGGCGTCCTGGGATCCTGGATCACGCCCAGCGTTTCGGTCGACCTGTTCACGATGTGCGTGTAGGCGATCCGCTGCTTGCGGGGCGTCCTGGGATCCTGGAGCGTTTCCAACGCCTCGGTGAGCCCGGACACGATCCTCGCGTAGGCGGCCCGTTCGCCGGGCGGGATGTCCGGGTTCCTGCTCATCCTCAGCAACCCGGCCAGCTTCTTCTCGACTTGCTCCCGTACCTCCTCCGGCACCTTCAGTGCCGCCGTGCGTCGCTCCAGGAGCTTCACTTCTTCCGACGGGTTGGCCGGTGACGAGGGCTGCGACTCGGTGCCGGAGTCATCGGGCTCACCGGAGTCGTCCGGTTCGTCGGTGTCGGTCGGCTCGCCCGGCCCGGTCTCCGTGTCGGACCCCGTCGTCGTCCCGGGCTCCGACGGCTCGCCGGGTTCGGACGGTGTGCTGGGGCCGGGCGGTGTCGTGCCGGGTTCGGTCGGTGTGCCGGGCTCCGGTGTGCCAGGTTCCGGCGGTGGTTCCGGAGGCGGGGAGGGAGTCTGGGCCGGTGTCACGGCCGCGGCCTGGCCCAGGACTCCCGTCGTAGAGCCGGCCACGCCTCCTGAGAGCGAGAGTGCCGCCACCAGGCAGTACGTGCAGCCCTTGAAACGGGAGACTCGTCGTCGGGCGTTCCGGGCCATGGCGCATCCAGGTGCACTGTGGGACGTGCGGGATTTGCCCTTGCAGACACAACAACCACTTATCACCACTTTGTGCCCACCCGGGCACTTCTGCAACTCGGCGCCCGGTCCGCTACAGCGACGCCATCAAAGCCGCGACGGATACTCTGGTCGACGTCGAGCGCGACTCCACGCCGTACCGGTCCTCTTCCCTCTCGATTTCCCTTCTCAATTCCTTCAGGTCAGGATCCATCCGGGCGTTGAATTTGTAGGACGAAATCGCGTACGAATAGTCAAAGTCCTCCTTTGTGCCGTACCAGAGTACGGTCACGTACCGGGGTTTGCGGGTGACGTTGATGACGTTGTTGTTATGGCGCACCACCCCCTCGTAGATGGTCATCACGCTGCATTTCGGGCAGTAGAAGCGCCCCTCCTTCTTGTGCCAGGAGGGGTGCGCCCGCTGTAGTTGCAGGAGATTGATCTTCCCGCGGTCCATTCTCATCGCAACCACGCCCAAGGTCGCTTCCAGGAGATCGTATTCGACGCTCCTGGGGACCTGTATCACTTTCTCCTTTACGTGGCCCTCTCCCGGGTGCAGCCAGTACCCCGGCCCGGCGAACTGCCCGGCGCTTATCGTCCTGCTGCCCTTTTCGGTGACATGAAGCTCTGCGTCGGTTCCGTTTTCCAGAGCCTTCTTCCAGCCCTTGAGCCCCCTGGCGTCCTTCGAGTAGTCGGCGGAACGTCCGTAGACCAGGTATTTGTCGACGAGGATGTATGCAGGAACCTTGCCGGTGTTCTCCACCCGAAACGTCAGCGGCACATGGACGAACGGGCGGGCGGGGTCGGTGTGAGGGGTGCCGAACTTTGCCGTGAGAGTGACGTAGAAGGGGGCGGACGTGGGCTGGTACACGGCTGAGTACGCGAAGTTCGTGGCGGCCAGCAGGCCGGACAGGGCCACCCCGGTCGCGAATCCCCTGGGGTGCGGGATGACTCTCCACACCTGCTGCTGGACGAGCCGCCAGAGAGCCCACAGCGACCATGCGAAGAGCAGCAGGCATACGGGTAGGTACAGCGTCGGCTCTCTTTCCTGGAGCCAGGCGAACAGGAAAATGCCCTCTGTGATCAGAGTGATCAGCGCGCCGACCAGTACCACTGCCCCGGAATACTTGAGCTGCCGTTTCCCCTCATGGTCGAGGGCCGCCAGCGCGGCGAGGCCCTGCACCGCACCGGACAGGATGAAGAGGAACCCCGTGATGCGCTGCGCGAAAGTCAGTGCCCCCACCGCGTCCGGTGTGCCGACGGCGGTGAGCAGGACCATGGACAGGAGCAGTCCCGCCATCATGACTGCGGTGGCCGTGCGTCTACGCCATGTGCGGTCCGGCCATGTCCCGCTGCCGGCCTCGCGCCAGACGATGACCCTCCGGTCCTCCAGATCGATGTCTTCCGGGTGACCGAGCCCTCGGAGAACCCTGCGCAGATCGCTCGGGGACCAGGCCCTGCCCACGACTGTGCCACCCACGCTGACTGCGCGAAGGCCCCTGCTGTCCGGGGGCTCCACGATCACCCTGGGAGTCTTCTCCATGAAGGACAGCCTTGATGGTGAACGGACAACGCGCAGCCGGGCTTGCTCCATCCGGCCCTCGGGGCGGCCTCCGTCACGGGCACGTCACGTCGCGCTCCGTTCCCCTGAGCCGCCCTGCTCACGTCGCGCTCTGTTCCCCTTGCACCGCCCTGTTCACATCGCGCTCCGTTCCCCTTGCGCCGCCCTGCTCAACCGGGACCCCAACTCCCGCACGGCCCTCACGAGCTCCTCCGGCGCGTGCACCACGAAGTCGCACTCCAGCATGGCCAGCCGGAACGCCACGTGCCGCACCGAGTCCGTCGTCGTCCCCCGCAGTCGGCAGCGGCTGTCCTCCGGCGACTCGGGCGTGTCCTCCAAGGAGTCCGGCGTACCCAGCCACTTGGGCAACCGGGCGGCGACGAACTCCGCCGACGCGGCGAACGTGACCTCGAAGTCGTAGGAGTCCTGGTGCCGTTGCATCGACCGCCGCAGGTACTCCGCCGCGCTTCCCGTCGGCAGCTCGCGCGGCGCGAACCGTGCCCCGGTGGCGAACGGCTCGCTCACCCGGTCGACGCGGAACGTACGCCAGTCGTCCCGGTCGACGTCGTACGCCACCAGGTACCAGCGGCGGCCCGTCGACACCAGCCGGTGCGGCTCGGTGAGGCGGCGGGACTCGGTGCCGTCAGCGGCCCGGTAGGCGAACCGCAGCCGCTCGTGCCCGGCCACCGTAGAGGCCATCACGGTCAGCGTCTCGGGCGCGATACTCGGCCCGTCACCGCTGGTCAGTGGCGTGGTCGCGGCCTGGAGCGTGGCCACGCGGTGGCGCAGCCTGCCGGGCAGCACCTGCTCCAGCTTGGCCAGCGCCCGTACCGAAGCCTCGTCCAGGCCCTCCACCGCGTGCCCCGCTCCGGCGCGCAGCCCGACCGCGATGGCCACGGCCTCCTCGTCGTCCAGCACGAGCGGCGGCATGGCCTTGCCGGCGACCAGCCGGTAGCCGCCGTCGGCACCCTTGCTGGCCTGCACGGGATAGCCGAGTTCGCGCAGCCGGTCGATGTCCCGCCGGACCGTGCGGCGGGAGACCCCGAGCCGGTCGGCGAGCTCGCCGCCGGGCCATTCGCGGGGCGTCTGGAGGAGGGAGAGGAGCGTCAGCAGCCGAGCGGGAGTGTCCGTCGTCATACCGATGAGGATGCCGCACCATTAGGACATGATCTGACCTAGTGGGCCAGTAGCTTCGAAGCATGACCTCCACCGAGACCCCTCTCAGCACAGGCGGCGACGGCACCGACCGCCGCCGCTGGTTCGCCCTCGCGATCGTGATGACCGCGGCCTTCATGGACCTCGTCGACGTCACGATCGTCAACGTCGCCATCCCGTCGATCCAGCGAGAGGCGGGCGCGTCCTTCAGTCAGATCCAGTGGATCACCGCCGGATACGCCCTCGCCTTCGCGGCCGGGCTGATCACCGGCGGCCGGCTCGGTGACATCCACGGCCGCAAGCGGATCTTCCTGATCGGCATCGGCGGCTTCACCGTCGCCTCCGCGCTGTGCGGCCTGGCGGTGAACCCCGAGATGCTGGTCGCGTCGCGGGTCCTCCAGGGCGGCATGGCGGCGCTGATGGTGCCGCAGGTGCTGTCGATCGTGCACGCGACCTTCCCGGCGCACGAACGCGGCAAGGTGTTCGGGCTGTTCGGCGCGGTCGTGGGCCTCGGAGCCGTGTCCGGTCCGGTGCTCGGCGCGCTGCTGACCGAGTGGGACCTGTTCGGCTGGGGATGGCGGTCGATCTTCCTCATCAACCTGCCCGTGGGCGTCGCGGGCCTGGTCCTCGGCAGCCGCTTCATCGGCGAGTCCAAGGCGCCGCGGGCGCTGAAGCTGGACCTGGTGGGCGTCGCGCTCGTGACGCTGGGCCTGCTGATGCTGATCTACCCGCTCACCCGCGGACGCGAGCTGGGCTGGCCGCTGTGGGGGTACGTCTCGATGGCCGGGTCGCTCGTCGTCCTCGCGGTGCTGGTGGCGTACGAGAAGCGGAAGGGCGCACGGGACGGCTCGCCGCTGGTCGAGCTGTCGCTGTTCCGGGTCAAGAGCTTCGCGGCCGGGATCGCCGTGCAGACCGTCTTCGGGGTCGCGCTGGGCGTGTTCTTCCTGGTCTGGACGCTGTACATGCAGATCGGGCTGGGGTGGAGCCCGCTGAAGGCGGGGCTGACCGGAGTGCCGTTCTCGATCGCCGTGTCGGCCGCCGCCGGGATGTCGGTGCAGCTGCTGGTCCCGCGCTTCGGGCGCAAGGTGCTCCAGGCGGGCGCGCTGGTGATGGCGGCCGGGGTGCTGCTCTACATCTGGGAGTCCGGGCACTACGGCCTGGACATCGCGCCCTGGCAGATGGCGCTGCCGCTGGTGGTGATGGGGGCCGGCATGGGGCTGATCGTCGCGCCGCTGACCGACGCGATCCTCTCCGAGGTGCCGCGCGAGCACTCCGGCTCGGCCTCCGGCCTGATCAACACGGTGCAGCAGATGGGCAACGCGCTCGGGCTCGGGCTGGTCTCGGTGGTCTTCTTCGGCACGATCAGCGACCACCTGCGCCCGGACCAGGTGGGCCCGGCCTTCGCGGACGCCTTCCACAACGCGCTGGGCTGGGTGGCCGGGGTGCTCGGCGTCATCTTCCTGCTGATGTTCGCCCTGCCGAAGCGGCCGGCGCAGCACGTCGAGGGGGAGCAGGCGGCGACCGAGCAGCAGGAACCGGCGCTGGTCTGAGGACGGGGGACGGGCCCGGCACCACACGGTGCCGGGCCCGCCGCCATTTCTGATCATGCCCGATTGCGTCCGAACCTGTTTACTTCGTGGAAATCTCGGCGTAGCCTCCCGCTGAAACCACACGTTCGGGCACGAGGCGGAGGCGAACAGACATGTACGCACCGGAGCGGCAGCAGGAGATCCTCCGGCTCGCCCGTGACGGCGGCCGAGTGGATGTCGTGTCGCTGGCCGAGGAGTTCCAGGTGACGGCGGAGACGATCCGCCGGGACCTGAAGGCCCTCGACCGCGCCGGCCTGGTCCGCCGGGTGCACGGCGGGGCCATCCCCGTCGGGCGCCTCGACTTCGAGCCGGACCTCGCCGAGCGCGAGACCACGGCCGCCGACGAGAAGGACCGCGTCGCCAAGGCGGCCCTCGCGGAGCTGCCCGGCGAGGGCACGATGATCCTCGACGCCGGTACGACGGTGGCCCGGATGGCCGCGGCCCTCCCCTTGGAGGCCTCCCTCACCGTCGTCACGCACAGCCTGCCCATCGCGGCCCGGCTCGCCGACCACCCCGGCATCCAGCTCCACCTCATCGGCGGGCGCGTACGGCACCGCACGCGCGCCGCCGTGGACGCCTGGGCGCTGCGCGCGTACGGCGAGATCCGCGCCGACGTGCTGTTCGTGGCCGCCAACGGCTTCTCCGCCGAACACGGCCTGACCACCCCCGACCTCGCCGAGGCCGCCGTGAAGCGCGCGGCCCTGGCCGCCGCCCGCCGCGTGGTGCTGCTCGCCGACTCCTCCAAGCACGGCCAGGAGCACTTCGCCCGCTTCGGCGACCTGAGCGATGTGGACCTGCTGATCACCGACAGCGGGCTGAGCCCCGAAGACGCCGTCGCGATCGAGCGCGGCGGCACGGAAGTAGTGCGCGCATGATCCTCACCGTCACCCCCAACCCGTCCCTGGACCGCACCTACGAGGTGCCGTCCCTCGACCGCGGCGAGGTCATCCGCGCCACCGGCGAGCGGATGGACCCGGGCGGCAAGGGCGTGAACGTCTCGCGCGCGGTCGCGGCGGCCGGGCAGCGCACCGTGGCGGTCCTGCCCCTGGGCGGCGCCCCCGGCGCGCTCGTCGCCGACCTGCTCGACGCGCAGGGCATCGAGGTCGCCCCGGTCCCGGTCGCCGGGGCCACCCGCTCCAACATCGCCCTCGCCGAGTCCGACGGCGTCCTGACGAAGATCAACGCGCCGGGCCCCGAACTGTCCGAGGCGGAACGCGAACTGCTCCTGGAGACCGTACGGCAGCAGTCCCGCGACGCCGCCTGGATCGCCTGCTGCGGCAGCCTCCCGCGCGGCCTCGCCCCCTCCTGGTACGCCGACCTGGTCGCCCGCGCGCACGCCGCCGGGGTCCGGATCGCCCTGGACACCTCCGGGCCGGCGCTGCTGGAGGCCCTGCGCGAGCGGCCCGACGTGGTCAAGCCGAACGCCAAGGAACTCGCGGGAGCCGTCGGCCGCCCCCTCGCCACCGTCGGCGACGCCGTGAAGGCCGCCGAGGAACTGCGCGAGATGGGTGCCCGGGCCGTGCTCGCGAGCCTCGGCGCGGACGGGCAGCTGCTCGTCTCCGACGAGGGCACCTGGTTCGGCGGCGCCCGGGTGGTCGCCGTCCGCAGCAACGTGGGCGCCGGCGACTCCTCCCTCGCCGGTTTCCTGATCGCCGGGGGCAGCGGCCCCGAGGCCCTCGCCTCCGCGGTCGCCCACGGCGCCGCCGCCGTCCAGCTGCCCGGCAGCGTCATGCCGAAGCCGGGCGACCTGAACCCGGCGGCGGTCACGGTCACGGCCGACGTCCCGGCCGACCGGGTACTGAAGGAGCCGGTGTCATGACCTACGTCGAGCAGTACGTCCCCGCCCGCGAACGGCACACCTCCCCGTTACTCCCCACCGCCGCCTCCGTCACCCCCCACCACATCCCCGTTCCCCTCCCCGCCCACCCCACTGACCGGGCGATACGCGAGCTAAGGAGCCCGCGATGAGCGACATGATCACCGCGGACCTGGTCGATCTCGACCTGTCCGCCGACACCAAGGAAGCGGCGGCGCGTGCCCTCGCCGAGCGCATGGTGGCCCAGGGCCGGGTGACCGACCTGGACGGCTTCCTCGCCGACGTGGCCGCCCGCGAGGCCCAGATGCCGACCGGCCTCGACGGCGGCATCGGCATCCCGCACTGCCGCAGCGAGCACGTCACCGAGCCGACGCTCGCCTTCGGACGCAGCGCGAACGGCATCGACTTCGGTGCCGCCGACGGCCCCGCCGACCTGATCTTCCTGATCGCCGCGCCGGCCGGTGCCGACGACGCCCACCTGACGATCCTGTCGTCGCTGGCCCGGCAGCTGATGAACACGGAGTTCACCGACGCCCTGCGCTCGGTGGGCGACGCGGCGGCCGCGGCGGCCCTGATCCGCGGTGACGAGCCCGGCGAGTCCGAGGCACCCGCGGACGCGGGTTCCCAGGGCACCGAGGCGCCGGCGGACGCGGATTCCCAGGACACCGTGGCGTCGGCGGGAGCGGCCTCTCCCGCCGCCGCCACGGTCAACGACGACAGCGCCGCCGCTCCCGAGGAGCGCCCGTTCCGGATCGTCGCCGTCACCTCCTGTCCCACCGGCATCGCCCACACCTACATGGCGGCCGAGTCGCTGGAGAACGCCGGCCGTGAGGCGGGCGTCGAGGTCACCGTCGAGACGCAGGGCTCGGCCGGCTTCACCCGGCTCGACCCGGCCGTCATCGCGGCGGCGGACGCCGTGATCTTCGCCCATGACGTGTCCGTACGGGAGAAGGACCGGTTCGCCGGAAAGCCGACCGTCGACGTCGGTGTGAAGGCGGGCATCAACCGCCCCGCCGAACTCATCGCCGAAGTCCGCGAGAAGGCCGCGCGCGGCGAGGTCAGCTCCGGATCCGCCCCGGCCACCCCGGTGGAGCGCGCGGGCGAATCCGGCGAGGGCTACGGCACCAAGCTGCGCAAGTGGCTGATGTCCGGCGTCAGTTACATGGTGCCGTTCGTCGCGGCGGGCGGTCTGCTGATCGCGCTGGGCTTCGCCATCGGCGGCTACAAGGTCGACAAGGCCCCCTCGGTCATGGACCACTTCATGTGGACGCAGGCCGACAGCTGGGCGGCCCTGCTCTTCCAGATCGGCGGCGTCGCCTTCGGCTTCCTCGTCCCGGTCCTGGCCGGCTACATCGCCTACGGCATGGCCGACCGGCCCGGCCTCGTCCCCGGCTTCGTCGGCGGCTCGATCGCCCTCACCATCAACGCCGGCTTCCTCGGCGGTCTGGCGGCCGGTCTGATCGCCGGTGGCGTCGTGATCGCCATCCAGAAGGTCAATATCCCGGCGGCGCTGCGCGGCATCATGCCGGTGGTGGTGATCCCGCTGATCTCCTCGGCGATCGTCGGGTTCCTGATGTTCGTGGTCATCGGCAAGCCCATCGCCGAGGCCCAGAAGGGCATGACCGACTGGCTGAACAGCCTGTCCGGCAGCAACGCCATCCTGCTCGGCGCCCTCCTCGGCCTGATGATGTGCTTCGACCTCGGCGGACCCGTCAACAAGGTCGCCTACACCTTCGCCACGGCCGGTATCGCGGTCTCCAACCCCAGCGACTCCGCGATGAAGATCATGGCGGCGGTCATGGCGGCCGGCATGGTGCCGCCGCTGGCCATGGCCCTGGCGACGACCGTGCGCGGCAAGCTCTTCAACCAGACCGAGCGCGAGAACGGCAAGGCCGCCTGGGTGCTCGGCGCCTCCTTCATCTCCGAGGGCGCGATCCCCTTCGCCGCGGCCGACCCGCTGCGCGTCATCCCGGCCTCCATGGCGGGCGGCGCGATCACCGGCGCCCTGTCGATGGCCTTCGGCGCCACCCTGCGCGCCCCGCACGGCGGCATCTTCGTGGTCCCGCTGATCGGCAACCCGCTGCTCTACCTGGTAGCCATCGCCGCGGGTGTCTGCGTCACGACGGCCCTGGTGGTCGTCCTGAAGGGCATGCGCAAGCAGGCGGGGGCCGCCACCCCGTCCGGCGAGGGCACCGCCGCGGCCGCCGCGGAGACCAAGCAGCCGGTAGCGGCCTGAGGGCCGTCGCAGGACGTCCGTTTCGCGGTGTGTGAACCGTTCATGCCACCTGCGAGATAGATCACGAAAATCACGGCCCGGGACCGAAGTCCCGGGCCGTGGTGTCTACTGGGGCACATGCCCGATCACGTCTCCCGGTGGCCCGAAGGTCACTCCCTCCCCGCCCTCCCGCGGCAGCGGCAGACAGGCCCCCGGTCGGAGTCCGTGGAACTGAGCCCGGAGGAAAGAGACGCCTTCACCGAGCTGGTGCGCCAACTGGGCGGCGGCAGGGAAGCTTAGGGAGACGGCAGGGAAGCCTGGGGTGGCGGCAGGCGAGCCCGCGAAGGCGGCAGGGGAGCCCGGGAAAGCGGCAGGCAGGCCTGGCAAGGCGGCAGGGGAGCCTTAAGAGAGCTGCGCCGCCCGCCGCTCCATCGCATCGCGCGCCGCGTCCTCGCTGACGTACACCTCGCACATGTGGCGTCCGTCCGGCGTCGCCGTGTGCTCCACCTCCCAGAGGGAGACCTCCTCGCCGTCGCGCAGCAGGAACGCGTGCTCGTAGAGCGAGAAGCCCAGCCCCGCCCGGCCCGCGCGGCACGGGCGGCCGAAGGCCTGGGTGATCTGGTGACCGGACGCCGTGGCCAGCAGCGCCGCCGTGTCCGCGCCCGGCCGGTCCGGGTTCTCCGCGCGGCGCAGTAAACGGCGTGCGTGGTCCGCCGAGTCGCGTCCGGCGTAGGAGTGCCGGGGAGCGGGGACCGGGGACAGCTGAACCGTCACCGGCAGTTCGAAGTCCGGGGTGTCCGGCGGCAGCGGCAGACGGCTGGTGGCGGCGCGCAGCTCCTCCTCGTCGACGTACACCTCGTGCTGGGGTTCACTGCCCCTGGCGGTGTTGTGGACGAGCTCCCAGAGGGTGAGCGCCGAGCCGTCGGCGAGCAGCCAGGTGTGCCGGTAGGTCTCCCGGTGCAGGCCCTCGCTGTGGTGCGCGGAGTGCAGCGAACCGTCGTGCGCCAGCGCGCAGTCGAGCTCCCTTATCGTCTCGTCGGGCAACTCGAAGGAGTTCAGGGCGCGGCCGAGGAGTCGCGCGAGGTGCTCCTCCGGAGACTCGGGCGAGTCGTGGGGTTCGTACGCTGCCGTCTCGTACGGAACGCTCAAGGTTTCTCCCGGCGTTGCTGCATGTCACCTTGTGGGTGCATACCGTAGCCCCTCGGTCGGACATCATGTCCGGGAACCGAGAAAACGTACGTCCAGGAAAACGCGCGGGCCGCGCGAAAAGTTCCCGCGCGGCCCGTTCTGTCCGTCAAAAACGCTTACTGGCAGGGTCGTTCAGTCGCTCAGGAGGCGCTGTCCGCGACCCACTGGCTCCATGCCATGTTCCAGCCGTTGAGCCCGTTGTCCGGCGACACCGTCTTGTCGGGGGAGTTCTTGACGATCACCACGTCCCCGATGAGCGAGTTGTCGTAGAACCACTTGGCGGAGGTGCTGCCCTGGGCGCCCTGGACGTCGGCGAGGCCGACGCAGCCGTGACTGGTGCCCTCGCGGCCGAACGGCGGATTGCCCTTGTTGTACCAGTAGTTGCCGTGGATGAACGTGCCGGACGTCGTCAGACGCATCGCGTGCGGCACGTCCGGGATGTCGTACTCACCGCCCAGCCCGACCGTCCGGCTGTTCATCCGGGTCTGCACGAACTTCTCGGAGATCACCATCTGCCCGTTGTACGTGGTGTGCTCCGGGCTGCCCGCGGAGATCGGGACCGTCTTGACGGTCTTGCCGTCCCGGACGACCGTCATGGTCTGCGAGTTGGCGTCGACCGTGGAGACCTGCGAGCGGCCGACGGTGAAGGTGACCGTCTTCTTCTGCACACCGAAGACGCCGTTCGTGCCCTCGACCCCGTCCAGGTCGATCTTCATCGTGACCTTGGAACCGGCCTTCCAGTAGTCCTCGGGCCGGAAGTCGAGACGCTGGGAGTTGAACCAGTGCCCGACCACCTTCTGCCCGCTGCTGGAGGTGACCGTGATGTGCGACCGCACGTCCTTCTGGTTCGTGATGGCCTTGTCGAAGGTGAACGACACCGGCATGCCCACCCCCACCGTGGCGCCGTTGTCCGGGGTGTACGTCCCGATGAAGCTGTCCGAGGACGTCACCGTGGTGAAGATCGAGTTGGCCGCGGCCGTACGGCCCTCGGTGTCCTTCGCGGTCGCCGATATCTGGTACTTCGTCCCGCGCTCGAGCTGCTCCTTCGGCTTCCAGGTCTTCCCGTCGCCCGAGACCGAGCCCGGCACGGTCTGACCGCTGCCCGCCACCGTCATCTTCACCTCGGTCAGCTTCCCGTCGCTGACCTTCACGCCGGTCGTGTTGATGGAGGCGCCGGTCGAACCGTCCTTCGCCGAGATGGCGATCTTGGCGACGGACGTCTTGGCCGAGTCGCCGTCCTTGCCGTCGTCCTTGGCGTTGGCGCTGCCACCGCAGGCGGTGAGCGTCAGGGCGCCGACCATCAGGGCGGCACAGGCCCCCAGTGTGCGCCGCGCTGCAATGTCCGGCGTTTTCACGGGCTTCCCCCAGTTGATGTGATGTGCGTGATCCGCTCCGGTCGTGAGGGAAGAGGGGCCGGGCAGCCGGTCGGGTTGCGTCCGACCGCCAGGAACGACATCACCGTTACAGCGCTGGGACAATGTCCCGCAGCGCTATGAAGTGGCTGTACGCGACCGTCGGTTCAGTGGCTCTCGTACAGCTCCCCGTACGACGGCCACGCCCCGCCCGGGCCGTCGACCGGCTCCGCGGCACGCACGGCCCGGACGAGCGCCCGGGTCACCATGTCCGCGCCCGCCGCGAGGATCTCGTTCAGGGCGAGCGGGTTCGCGGCGTCCAGAGCGCGCTCTCCCGTCGCCAGGGCGAACACGGTGTCCCCGTCGTTGAGGAGGTGCACCGGCCGCACCGCGCGGGCGATGCCGTCGTGTGCCGTACCGGCCAGCTTCTGTGCCTGCGCCTTCGACAGGTCCGCGTCCGTGGCGACCACCGCGAGCGTGGTGTTGAGCGGCGGAGGCGCGCTCCTCGCCGCGGTCTCGGCGAGACGGCGCTGCGCGGCCTCGTGGACCTCCGCCGCCGGGTACTCCACACGTCCCTCGAACAACTCCCCGTACAGCACCCCCGTCTCCGGGGCCAGCACCGACCCCGCCGCGTTGGCCACCACCAGCGCGGCCACCTTGATCCCCGAGCCGAGCACGGTGCTCGCGCTGCCGACGCCCCCCTTCATCACCCCGACCACCGCCCCCGTACCGGCGCCCACACACCCTTGAGGCACCGGTGCGCCCAGCTCGCTCGCCGCGGCCGCCTCGACCGCCGCACGCCCCGTGGCCGCGTCGGGCCGGGCCCGGAAGTCGCCGCCTCGCCCCAGGTCGAAGACGCAGGCGGCGGGCACCACCGGCACGACGTGCCCCGGGTCCGCCCCGACACGGACCCCGCGCCCCCGCTCCTCCAGCCAGGCCATCACCCCCGACGCCGCGTCGAGCCCGTACGCACTGCCGCCGGTCAACACGACGGCCTCGACCTTCCGCACCACGTTGCGCGGGTCGAGCGCGTCCGTCTCCTTGGTGCCGGGACCACCGCCCCGCACGTCCACGGCGGCCACGGCCCCGCCCTCCGGGGCGAGCACCACCGTGGTACCGGTGAGCCAACCGTCGCCGATACGTGTCGCGTGCCCCACCCGCAGGCCGGAGACATCCGTCAGAGCGTCCACCAGAGCGTCAACTGTCATGGTGCCCAGTGTTGTCCAGCAGTGGGCCCGGCGGGTGCCATCGGGCTCCTCACGGGACGGGCGGCCAGGGTCTCTCCCGCCACCACCGACAGCGCGCACACCACACCCGCCACGAACACCGCCCAGTCACCCAGGAACGTGCAGCAGATCACCAGCAGTGCCGTCGACGGCAGCACCAGCTGCTGGGCGATGCCCGCCTTGAAGTGCCGCGAGTGCAGGGCCCACAGCGTCAGCAGATACAGGGCCGTCGGCAGCGTCACGGCCGCCGACGCAGCCAGCGTCGAGATGTGCGCCTCGCCCACCGTCTGCTCCACGGCCACCTCCAGGCCGGCCCCGATCGCGGCGGCCGAGGCGAAGACCAGATAATGGCCGTAGCCCCAGAGGAACGCCTGCCGGTTGGACCGCAGATGGCCGTGGATGGGCACCACGAAGTAGACCCACCACGCGGCGAAGATGATCAGCAGCCCGCCCGCCGCGATGGGGAGGAGCTCGCCCAGTGCGTCGTTCTCGTCGATGCCGGACTTCACGGCGACCGTGGCCGCGGCGATCGTCTCGCCGAGCACGATGATGGTGAACAGCCCGTACCGCTCGGCGATATGGCGGGGATGCCAGGACGTCGGGTGCCCCTTCTCCGCGAGCGGCGGCACGCACATCTCCAGCAGCGCCATCAAAAGGAACCACCACGGCCGGGCGCCCTCGGGCAGGAACAGCAGCCCCAGCCAGCCGGCCTGGCACGCCAGCACACCACCGGCGTAGCGCAGGGCCGTCGTCCGCTCCGGGCCCTCGGCGGTGCGGGCCGCCCGCAGCCACTGGGCGACCATGGCGAGCCGCATGATCAGGTAGCCCAGCCAGACCACGAGGAACTCGTGCTCCTCGAACGCCCGCGAGACCCCTGCCGCGAGGACCAGCACACCCGCGATCTGCACCAGGGTGACGACCCGGTAGAGCACGTCGTCGTTGTCGTACGCCGAGGCGAACCAGGTGAAGTTCATCCACGCCCACCACAGGGCGAAGAACACCATCGCGTAGTCGAGGATCCCCTCGCCCGCGTGTCCCCCGGCGACGGAGTGCACCAGCTCCGTGCCCGCCTGGGCGACGGCCACCACGAAGCACAGGTCGAAGAAGAGCTCCAGCGGCGAGGCCGCCCGGTGGGTCTCGTCGCGCCCGCGGGCCCTGAGCCTGCGCAGCGGCCCGCGGTCGCCGGGCGACCCGGAGCCGCCGGTCGCGCCGGAGGGGACGGGCGGGGGAGCGGGGCTGGACGTCATGACTCCCAGCACAACAGAAGGCGCCGGGATTTTCTCCGCGACCGTACCCTGGACGCATGAGCACCGCCCCCGACCCCGAGCCGCGCGCGCCGAAGCCCGCGCTGATCTTCGACGATCCGTTCGACCAGCAGTCCTCCGACGACACCGACCGCGGCTGGGGCGAGCGCACCGACACCGGCGGCGCGGCCGACCTCAAGCGCTTCCTCGACGAGAAGCCGCCCCACCACCTCTGAGCCGGGCCGCCGGCCCACCGTTTCCGGGCCGGGCCGGTCGCCGCCCGTCGCGCTACCGCCGACCGTCCCCGGCGCCGCGCTGCGCGACCAGCTCGTCGCGGATCTCCTTGAGCACCTCCAGCTCGGTCACCTCGATGATCTCCTGCGCGCCCTCCTTCGCCTTGCGGCGGGCCTCCAGCCGGGCCAGGTACTTCGCCATCGGCAGGACCATCAGGAAGTAGACGACCGCCGCGGTGATCACGAAGCTCAGGGCCGCGCCCAGGACGGAACCCCACAGGATCTGGATGCCCTGCTCGCCCTGGCACGTCGAGCTCAGGCACGAGCTGTAGTGGTCGAGGTTCTTGGTCCCGATGGCCCCGACGATCGGGTTGATGATCCCCTTCACCACGGCGGTGACGATGTTGGTGAACGCGGCGCCGATCACCACCGCCACCGCCAGGTCGACGACGTTTCCGCGCATCAGGAAGGCCTTGAAGCCCTCCCAGATACTCGGTTCCTTGTTCTCGCTCACCTCGGGACCTCTCCTCACACAAACAGCTTGTGGAACAAAACGCTCCGCAACCTACGTGAAGATTGGGCCGAAGGGAGCACCCGGGTCCCTCGCGCGACGGCTTTGACGAGTACATGCACGTGGTCACCACAGCGTCACCGCCAACCGCGCCGTGGCACTCGCCCCGGCGAGCCGGGCGGCGGTGGCACGGGGCACCGACAGCACGACCAGCGCCCCGCCGTCGGTCGCGCCCTCCTCAGGCTCCGGCACCTTCGTCACCCGGGCCCCACGCGCGACCACCCGCGCGTCACCACCCGCCACCGTCTCCGCGGCGGCGATGACGTCGACCCGGTCGCCGGGCCGCAGCAGCCGCACGGCGGCAGCGTCGGCGATCCGGACCGGGGCGGTCACCGCCCCCACCGCCCCTCCCGCACCACGCGTCCGCACCGGGTGTGTCCCGGACCCCGAGGCCGCGTGCGCGGGAGGCTGCGCGCGGGGATGACCACGCGCCCCGTCGGCGTCGCGCGGCCCGGCCGCCACCAGCGCGGTCGCGGTGACCGCGAGTCCGACCGCCACGGCCCGCCGCCGGTTCCGCACGAGCCGGCCCGCCCGGGACCGGCCGCGCACCCGCACCGGATCGAACCGCGGCACCTCCCGGGTCGCCGGCACCTCGGGGCCGGGCGGGCCCGGGGCGACGGACCACGACGGCACGGACCACGACGGCGTGGAAGGCGCGAACGAAGAGCGAGCGAGGGACATGGGGACCACCACCTGCGGTGAGGGAGACGAGGGACCGGCTTGCGCTCCCCACGATGAGGCTTCTCGCCGCCGCCCGCTCAGGCCTGTGGACCTACCCCCGGCCTGTGGACAACTCCCTCACCCGAACGGCGACTTCCGCCCCCTCGCGGCCCACACACGACACTCCCCACACACGACACTCCACGCCCGACAGCGCCCGCCGCATCACCTACGGCAGCGCAAACCCCGGATCCATCCCACCCAGCGCCCCCGCACACAGACAGTCCCGCTCCTGCTCCGCCGGCAGCCCCGCCACCGCGTCGAACAGCACTCCCCGCATCCGGTCCACGTTCGCCGCGAACACCCGCAGCACCTCGTCGTGCGAGACGCCCTCCCCGGTCTCGGCACCGGCGTCGAGGTCCGTGACCAGGGTCAGGGACGTGTAGCAGAGCTCCAGCTCACGGGCGAGCGCCGCCTCGGGGTGACCGGTCATGCCCACCACCGACCAGCCCTGCGCCTGGTGCCACAACGATTCCGCACGGGTCGAGAAGCGCGGCCCCTCGACGACGACGAGGGTGCCGCCGTCCACCGGCTCCCAGTCCCGGCCGCGCGCCGCCTTCAGCGCGACCGCGCGCCCGGCGGGGCAGTAGGGATCGGCCAGCGACACGTGCACCACGTTCGGCACCGAGCCGTCGGGCAGCGGCAGTCCGTCGAAGTACGAGTTCGCCCGGGACTTGGTCCGGTCGACCAGCTGGTCCGGCACCAGCAGGGTGCCCGGCCCGTACTCGGGACGCAGACCGCCCACCGCGCACGGGGCGAGCACCTGGCGCACGCCGACCGACCGCAGCGCCCACAGGTTGGCCCGATAGTTGATCCGGTGCGGCGGCAGGTGGTGGCCCCGCCCGTGCCGGGGCAGGAAGGCGACCCGCCGGCCGGCGACCTCACCGAGGAAGAGGGAGTCGCTGGGCGGCCCGTACGGGGTGTCGACCTGGACCTCGGTCACCTCGTCGAGGAAGGAGTAGAACCCCGAGCCGCCTATGACACCGATCCCGGCGCTCCCCTTGTCCGCCGATCCCGCCGATCCCGCCGATCCCGCCGAGTCGACCGATCCCGCCGAGCCCGCCACGTTCGCCTTGTTCACCATGCCCGCACCTTAACCGCACGCGGAAACGCCGAGGACCCCGTCGCCGGAGAGGCGACAGGGTCCCGTAAGAATCAGGCCTTACGCGGCGGTGGTGCTGCTGGCGGAGCTGCCGGAACTCGACGACGAGCTCGAACCGGAGCTGGAGCTCGACCCGGACCCGGAGCCCGAGTCCGAGGACGACGAGCTCGACGACTTCGACGACGCCGGGGAGCTGCTCGACGAGGAGCCGCGGCTGTCGTTCCGGTAGAAGCCGGAGCCCTTGAAGACAATGCCGACCGCCGAGAACACCTTCTTCAGGCGGCCCTTGCAGTTCGGGCACTCGGTCAGGGCATCGTCGGTGAACTTCTGCACCGCCTCGAGGCCCTCGCCGCACTCGGTGCACTGGTACTGGTAGGTCGGCACTGTCTTCCTCCTGGCACTCTCACTCGATGAGTGCTAACGACGCTCCATAGTGACGTATTCCGGCCGCTCAGTCCACTGCCACCGGCACGCGGTGACCCACGCCACGTGCCACGGTCCGGCCGTGCGCGGGTGCCACCAGCCGGGAACGCAGGGCCAGGAGGGTCAGCAGAGCCAGCACGGTGCCGCCCATCGGGACCAGGAAACCGGCCCCGTCCCGGAAGCGGTCCTCCAGCTGCCCGGCGACCGTGACGGCGGCCGCCTGGCCCAGCGCCACCGCGCCGGTCAGCCAGGTGAAGGCCTCGGTCCGGGCGCCGGCCGGGACCAGGCTCTCGACCAGGGTGTAGCCGGTGATCAGGGCGGGCGCGATGCACATGCCGACCAGCAGGCCGAGGCCGGCGAGGACGAGGACCGAGTGGGCGGCCCACAGGCCCGACGCGGTGAGCGCCAGGGCCGTGTAGCCGACGACCAGGCGCCGCTGCGGGGCCGCCTTCCAGGCGATGGCGCCGCAGACGATGCCGGAGAGCATGTTGCCCGCGGCGAAGACGCCGTAGAGGACGCCGTTCAGGCCGGGTTCGCCGATCGACTCGGTGAACGCGGCCAGTGAGACCTGCATACCGCCGAAGACGGAGCCGATGCCGAGGAAGGTCACGATCAGCACGCGCACGCCGGGGACGCGCAACGCGGAGACGTGCTCCACGCGCGCGTGGCCCTCGCGTGAGACCGAGGGCTGGGAGCCCTTCTGCGCGGCGAACAGCAGACCGCCGAGCAGGGTCAGCGAGGCCTCCGTGACCAGGCCGGCGGCGGGGTCGACGGCCGTGCACAGGGCCGTGGCCAGCAGCGGGCCCACGACGAAGGTCAGTTCGTCCGTGACCGACTCGAAGGCCGCCGCGGTGGTCATCAGCGGCGAATCCTTGAGCTTCACGCCCCAGCGGGCCCGCACCATGGGCCCGACCTGCGGCACCGAGGCGCCGGTCGGGACGGCCGCCGCGAACAGCGCCCACAGGGGAGCGTCCGCCAGGGCCAGCGCCGTCAGCGCCAGCCCGGCCAGCGCGTGCAGCAGTACGCCGGGGATCAGTACCGCGCGCTGGCCGTAGCGGTCGGCGAGACGCCCGCTGTAGGGCGCGAACAGGGCCATGGAGACACCGGTGACGGCCGCGGCGGCGCCCGCCGCTCCGTACGAGCCGGTGGTGTGCTGCACCAGCAGCACGATGGAGATCGTCAGCATCGCGAACGGCTGGCGTGCCGCGAAACCGGGGAGCAGGAACGTCCAGGCGCCGCGGGTGCGCAGCAGCCGGCCGTATCCCGGGCGGGCGGAAGCCGTCGAGTTCTCCGAGGTCTTCGGGTTCCGATTCTCCGAGATCTTCGGGTTCCGCTTCTCCGAAGTCTGCGGGTTCCGCGACTTCTTCGAGGTGACCGTGGACGCCACGGCCCGTGCCTTTCTGCCGCCTGGTAGCGCGACCCGGTCAGCGGGCGGCGCCGAGAGCTGTCCTCTTGCGCGGAACTGCGGTAGATGCCGGGGCCCGGTGAGGAGGGGTGACCCGACCGCCATACGGTCGCGCCAGCTCTGCGTCAGGCAGAGTTGGTTCGATCTTGGGTGACGCCTTCATCGTACAGGCGACGGGGTCGAGCGGCCTGTGAAAAAGAGCACCACGGAGTCGTACGCCTGTGAAACCCCGGGGTGTGAAAGGTGCGAAACCCATCCGTAACGCTCACGCCGCTCAACGCCGCCCTTGGCGCCCCGCCCCGTCCGTCCCCAGCCACCCGGCCAGCTTCCCGCCGTGTCCCACGGCGCGCAGCCGGCTCTCCGTCGCGTCCCGGACGGGGTCCGTGGCGACCACGAGGAGCTCGTCCCCCCGTTGCAGAATCGTCGTCGGCAGCGGAACGAAGGATTCGCCTCCGCGCACGATGAGCGTGACGGCGGCGCCGTGCGGCAGTCGCAGCTCGGCCACCTCCACGCCGTGCATCTTCGACCCCTCGGGGATCGCCACGGACAGCAGATGCCCGCGCAGCCGCTCCAGCGGTGCCGACTCGATGCCCAGGTCCGCGGCCTCCGAGCCCTCGCCGAGGCGCAGCTTGCGGCCCAGCCAGGGCAGTGTCGGGCCCTGGACCAGGGTGTAGACGACCACCAGGACGAAGACGATGTTGAAGATCCGGCGGCTGGCGTCGACGCCCTCGACCATGGGGATGGTCGCCAGGATGATGGGGACGGCCCCGCGCAGTCCCGCCCAGGACATCAGGGCCTGCTCCTGCCAGGGCACCCGGAACGGGGTCAGGCAGAGCACCACGCTCAGCGGACGCGCCACCATGGTCAGCACCAGGCCGATGACGAGCGCGGGCACGATGTCGTCGCCCAGGTCGTGCGGGGTGACCAGCAGGCCCAGCAGGACGAACATGCCGATCTGGGCCAGCCAGCCGAGCCCGTCGGCGAAACCGCGGGTGGCCGGCCAGTGCGGCAGCCGCGCGTTGCCCATCACCATCGCGGCGAGGTAGACGGCGAGGAAGCCGCTGCCGTGCGCCAGCGCGCCCGCCGCGTACGCCACCACGGCGATCGCCATCACGGCGATCGGATACAGGCCGGAGGCCGGCAGCGCCACGTGCCGCAGCCCCCAGGAGCCCAGGAAGCCCACCGCGAGCCCGATGGCCGCGCCGATGGCCAGCTCCAGCAGGATCACACCCAGCAGGACGTACCAGTGGTCGACCGGGCCCGCCGTGGACAGTGAGACCACGAGGATGACCACCGGGGCGTCGTTGAAGCCGGACTCCGCCTCCAGCGTGCCTTTCACGCGCGTGGGCAGGGGGATCCTGCGCAGCACGGAGAACACGGCCGCCGCGTCGGTCGAGGAGACGACCGCCCCGATGATGAGCGCCTGCCGCCACTCGAGCCCGATCAGGTAGTGCGCCGCCGACGCCGTGACCCCGACGCTCACCGCGACACCGGCCAGCGCCAGTGCCGTGGCGGCCGGCATGACCGGCTCGATCTCCTTCCACTTCGTGCCCAGACCGCCCTCGGCCAGGATCACGACCAGGGCCGCGTATCCGATGACCTGGGTCAGTTCGGCGTTGTCGAAGTGGATGTCGCCCACGCCGTCCTGGCCCATGGCGACGCCTATCCCCAGGTAGACGAGCAGGCTGGGGAGCCCGCTGCGCGAGGAGATCCGTACCGCTGCGACGGCGACGAGCAGGACGAGCGAGCAGACGAGCAGGAGCTGGTTGAGGTGGTGAATAGTCAGCGGCCGAATCCTTCCCTGGCTCACACGTACCCGCGCGTGGGCTCACGTACATCGCACATGACGCTGTCGGCGCACCGCGCCAACTACTTCGTTACCTTACCTAACTCTTGACGATTTCTTGACGCTTCCGGGTGCAAGATCGAACGTTCGTCCGGGCTTGTTCCCGACTCCGCGTCAAGGGGCGCAAGGCCCTGCGCCTATCGTTGCTCCAGCGCTCAGTTAAAAGCACAGCCGAACCTGCCGCTCGCGTTAGGACAGCAAGGACAGCGATGCCCCCCAACACCACCGCCTCCACGGGTCAGCAGCCCGGCAAGTCCGGCAGGAGAAAGGGGCGCAAAGCCCGTCTCGTCGTGCTCCTCCTGGCGCTGGCCCTCATCGGGGGCGTCGCCTTCGGGGGGTACTGGTCCGTCAGCACCGTCCGGGCCTCCTTCCCGCAGACCAAGGGCACCCTCCAGCTCAAGGGCCTCTCGGGACCCGTCGAGGTCAAACGCGACAACTACGGCATCCCGCAGATCTACGCCTCCTCCGACGCGGACCTGTTCATGGCGCAGGGCTACGTCCAGGCGCAGGACCGGTTCTACGAGATGGACGTGCGCCGCCACATGGCGGCCGGGCGGCTGTCGGAGATGTTCGGCGAGAGCCAGGTCGACAACGACGAGTTCCTGCGCACCCTCGGCTGGGACCGGGTCGCCAAGCAGGAGTACGACACCAAGCTGTCGGCCGCCACGAAGAAGTACCTCCAGGCCTACGCCCAGGGGGTCAACTCCTACCTCCAGGGCAAGGACGGCAAGGACATCTCCCTGGAGTACGCGGCGCTCGGGTTCACCAACGACTACAAGCCGCAGAAGTGGTCCCCGGTCGACTCGATCTCCTGGCTGAAGGCGATGGCCTGGGACCTGCGCGGCAACATGCAGGACGAGGTCGACCGCGCCCTGCTGACCAGCCGCCTCGGCCCGAAGCAGATCGCCGACCTGTACCCGGAGTACCCGTACGGCCGGAACAAGGCGATCGTCCAGGAGGGCCAGTACAACGAGCTGACCGGGACGTACGAGCAGGGCGGCACCACCGGCGGAGCGAGCGGTACGAACGGCGCGAACGGTACCGCCGGCGCCTCCTCCGGCAGCTCCGGCAGCTCCGGCACCTCGGGCGCCTCAGGCTCCTCGGGCTCCGGCACCGCCGGTCTCCAGGGTCAGCTCGGCGGCCTCACCAAGGTCCTGGACGACCTCCCGCCGGCCGTCGGCGTCAACGGCGACGGCATCGGCTCCAACTCCTGGGTGGTCCGCGGGAAGTACACCATCACCGGCAAGCCCCTGCTGGCCAACGACCCGCACCTGTCGCCCTCGCTGCCGTCCGTCTGGTACCAGATGGGCCTGCACTGCCGCAGCGTCTCCAGCGCGTGCCAGTACGACGTCAGCGGCTACACCTTCGCCGGTATGCCGGGCGTGATAATCGGTCACAACCAGGACATCGCCTGGGGCATGACCAACTCCGGGGTCGACGTCACGGACCTCTACCTGGAGAAGATCACCGGCAACGGCTACCTGTACGACGGCAAGGTCAAGCCCTTCGAGACGCGCGAGGAGACCATCAAGGTCGCCGGCGGCCCGCCGAAGAAGATCGTCGTCCGCGAGACCAACAACGGGCCGCTGCTCTCCGACCGTGCCGAGGAGCTCGTGAAGGTCGGCAAGAAGGCCTCCGTCGACACCGCCGCACCCGACCGGGGCGACGGCTACGGTGTCGCGCTGCGCTGGACCGCCCTGCAGCCCGGCACCACCATGGACGCCGTCTTCGCCATGGACAAGGCGAAGAACTGGACCGACTTCCGCAAGGCCGCCGCGCAGTTCGAGGTCCCCTCGCAGAACCTGATCTACGCGGACACCGAGGACAACATCGGCTACACCCTGCCGGGGAGGATCCCCGAGCGCTCCAAGGACGACGACGGCTCCGTCCCGGCGCCCGGCTGGGACCCGAAGTACCGCTGGACCGGCTACATCGACCAGGACGCGCTGCCCTACGAGTACAACCCGGAGCGCGGCTACATCGTCACCGCCAACCAGGCCGTGGTCGACTCGGACAAGTACCCGTACACGCTCACCGCGGACTGGGGCTACGGCACGCGCAGCCAGCGGATCACCGACCTGATCCAGTCGAAGATCAAGGACGGCGGCAAGATCTCGACGGACGACATGCGCCAGATGCAACTGGACAGCAGCAGTGAGATCGCCCGGCTGCTGGTGCCCACGCTGCTGAAGATCGACCCCAAGAGCAAGGACGTCCGCGAGGCGCAGAAGCTCCTCGAGGGCTGGGACTACACCCAGGACGCCGACTCGGCCGCGGCCGCCTACTTCAATGCGGTGTGGCGCAACATCCTCAAGCTCGCCTTCGGCAACAAGCTGCCCAAGGAGCTGCGTCCCAAGGGCCAGTGCCTGTGGGTCAAGCCGGTCAACACCACCGGCCCCGCCGACGAGGCCCAGGAGATGCGCGAGTGCGGCCAGCGCGACCCCGACCAGGCGCAGCCAGACGGCGGCGACCGCTGGTTCGAGGTGGTCCGCAGGCTGATGCAGCAGCCGGACAGCGACTGGTGGAAGACGCCCGAGGTGGGCACCCGCGACGGTGCCGTCAACCGCGACCAGCTGTTCAAGCGGGCCATGGTGGACGCCCGCTGGGAGCTGACCGCCAAGCTCGGCAAGGACATCGACACCTGGAGCTGGGGCCGGCTGCACCGCCTGTTCCTGAAGAACCAGACCCTCGGCACCGAGGGTCCCGGTTTCCTCCAGTACACCCTCAACCGCGGCCCGTGGGAGCTGAGCGGCGGCGAGGCGACGGTCAACGCGACCGGCTGGAACGCCGCCGGCGGCTACGGGGTCGTATGGGTGCCGTCCATGCGGATGGTCGTGAATCTCGGCGACCTCGACAAGTCGCGCTGGATAAACCTCTCCGGCGCCTCCGGGCACGCCTACAGCGCCCACTACGTCGACCAGACCGACAAGTGGTCCGACGGCGAGCTGCTGCCGTGGTCCTACTCGGACAAGGCGGTCGAGACCGGCACGACCGACAAGCTGGTGCTCAAACCGTGAGCCACCGACCGTGAGTCACTGAGAACACCAGAACGGCCCTCCACGCGCGCGTGGAGGGCCGTTCTTCGCGTCAGCCGGCCTGGGGCGCGTCAGTCGGCCTGGGGCGCGTCAGTCGGCCCGGGGCCGGAACCGGCGTACTCCCGAGGGCGTCACCACCGCGTGCACCGGCCGGTCGTGCGGCTCCGCCGGGACGCGCTCGACGACCTCCGTGTCGTACAGCAGCACCACCAGCGCGGGATGCGCCCCGGCCCGCTCCAGCCGGGCCAGGACCCGGTCGTAACTGCCTCCGCCGCGCCCGAGGCGCATGCCGCGCGCGTCGACGGCCAGACCCGGCAGCAGCACGGCGTCGGCGGTGGTCACGGCGTCCGGGCCGAGGCGCTCGCCCGCGGGCTCGAAGAGGGCCATCCTGCCGCCGTGTTGGACACGCGCGAGCGAACCCTCGCCCGTGTAGACGCCCCAGTCCAGGTCGTTGTCGGGCAGCAGGGCCGGAAGCAGGACGCGCACGCCCCGGGCGCACAGCGTGTCGAGGAGCGCGAGTGTCCCCGGTTCACTCCCCACGGAGACGTACGCCGCCACCGTGCGGGCCTCGGCCAACTCGGGCAGTTCCAGTGCCCGCCCGGCCAGCGCGGCCGAGGTTTCCCGCAGGTCATCCGCCGTCAACCTGTTCCTCACCGCGAGGAACTCTCGTCGCAACATCCGCTTGTCAGGCTCCCCCGGACGTTCGATGTGACACAAAGGTTGCTCCCGTACCGTGTTAATACGCTCATATGAGCGTCTATGAACCGGAGCCGCAGATTCCGTCCAAAGGCACCGGATAGGGTGGCGGGCATGACTCAGTCGCACCCTCGGATCAGCAAGGCTGTCATTCCCGCAGCAGGCCTCGGCACCCGGTTCCTGCCGGCCACCAAAGCCACTCCCAAGGAGATGCTGCCGGTCGTGGACAAGCCCGCGATCCAGTACGTGGTCGAGGAGGCCGTCGCCGCGGGTCTCGACGACGTCCTCATGGTGACGGGCCGCAACAAGCGCCCCCTCGAGGACCACTTCGACCGCAACTACGAGCTGGAGTCGGCTCTCCAGAAGAAGGGCGACGCCAGCCGCCTCGCCAAGGTGCAGGAGTCCAGCGACCTCGCGACCATGCACTACGTCCGCCAGGGCGACCCCAAGGGCCTCGGTCACGCCGTCCTGTGCGCCGCCCCGCACGTGGGCGAGGAGCCCTTCGCCGTCCTCCTCGGCGACGACCTGATCGACCCCCGCGACCCCCTGCTGCAGCGCATGGTCGAGGTCCAGGAGCAGCGCGGCGGCAGCGTCGTCGCACTCATGGAGGTCGCGCCCGAGCAGATCCACCTCTACGGCTGCGCGGCCGTCGAGACCACCGAGGACAGCGACGTGGTCAAGGTCAGCGGCCTGGTCGAGAAGCCCGAACCGGCCGACGCCCCCTCCAACTACGCGATCATCGGGCGCTACGTCCTCGACCCCCACATCTTCGACATACTGCGCCGGACCGAGCCCGGCCGCGGCGGTGAGATCCAGCTCACGGACGCGCTCCAGCAACTCGCCGCCGACGAGAAGATCGGCGGCCCGGTGCACGGCGTCGTCTTCAAGGGCCGCCGCTATGACACCGGCGACCGCGGCGACTACCTGCGTGCCATCGTCCGCCTCGCGTGCGAACGTGAAGACCTGGGCCCGGACTTCCGGACCTGGCTTCGCAGTTACGTAGCCGAGGAGATGTAACCCGTTGAGCAGCGCCGCGCCCCACGTCACCGGCCAGGACCACTCGGGCCCCGACCACCTCTGGTCGGTGGACGAGCACCTGGAGGACATCCTCGCCACCGTCCGCCCCCTGGAACCCATCGAGCTGCACCTGCTCGACGCCCAGGGCTGCGTCCTGGTCGACGACATCACGGTGCCGGTGTCCCTGCCGCCGTTCGACAACAGCAGCATGGACGGGTACGCGGTGCGGGTCGCCGACGTGGCGGGCGCGAGCGAGCGGTTCCCTGCGGCCCTGGAAGTCGTCGGGGACGTCGCCGCGGGCCAGGCCGAGCCGCTCCAGGTGGGCCCGGGCCAGGCCGCCCGCATCATGACCGGCGCCCCGCTGCCGCCCGGCGCCGAGACGGTCGTGCCCGTCGAGTGGACGGACGGCGGGCTCGGCGAGGGCCCGGTCCGCGGGATGCGCGCCCGCGCCCTCGCCCCCGAGGGCGCCACCGGGCAGGTGCGGGTGTACCGCCCGGCCGAGCCCCGGGCGCACGTGCGGGCCAAGGGCAGCGACGTGAAGGCCGGCGACCGCGCCCTGGAGGCCGGCACCGTCCTCGGCCCGCCGCAGATCTCCCTGCTCGCCGCGATCGGCCGTGGCACCGTCCGGGTGCGCCCGCGCCCGCGCGTGGTGGTGCTCTCCACCGGCAGCGAACTCGTCCAGCCCGACGAGGAGCTGCGCACCGGTCAGATCTACGACTCCAACAGCTTCGCCCTCACCGCGGCCGCCCGCGACGCCGGCGCCATCGCCTACCGGGTGGGCGCCGTCGCCGACGACGCCGAGACCCTGCGCTCCACCATCGAGGACCAGCTGGTCCGCGCCGACCTGGTGGTCACCACGGGCGGCGTGAGCGTCGGCGCGTACGACGTCGTCAAGGAGGCGCTGTCGCACGTCGGCGACGAGGACGAGGCGGGCAGCGGCATCGACTTCCGCAAGCTCGCCATGCAGCCCGGCAAGCCCCAGGGCTTCGGCTCCATCGGCCCCGACCACACCCCGCTGCTGGCCCTGCCCGGCAACCCCGTGTCGTCGTACGTCTCCTTCGAGCTGTTCGTCCGCCCCGCGATCCGCGCCCTCATGGGCCTGGAGGACCTCCACCGGCCGACGACCCGGGCGACCCTGACCGCCGACAAGGCGCTGACCTCCCCGAAGGGCCGCCGCCAGTTCCTGCGTGCCACCTGCTCGGGCGGACGCGTGAGCCCGGTCGGCGGCGCCGGATCGCACCTGGTCGCGGCCCTCGCCCACGCGGACGCGCTGATCGTCGTCCCCGAGGACACCGAGTCCGTCGAGCCGGGCACCGAGGTCGAGGTGGTCCTGCTCGGCTGAGCCCGGCTGGTTGGGGGTACCGTGTCGCGCACAGCAGGCCCGGACCGGGAGCGCCACACAGCATGAGCACGCAGGACCCCCCTCCGCACGACACCCCCACGCAGGACCGACTGACGCACATCGACGAGGCGGGCGCCGCCCGCATGGTCGACGTCTCGGAGAAGGACGTCACCGCGCGCACCGCCCGCGCCAGCGGACGCGTCCTCGTCTCGCCCCGGGTGATCGAGCTGCTGCGCGGGGAGGGCGTCCCCAAGGGCGACGCCCTCGCGACCGCGCGGATCGCCGGGATCATGGGCGCGAAGCGCACCCCGGACCTGATCCCGCTCTGCCACCCGTTGTCGGTGTCCGGTGTGAAACTGGACCTGTCGGTCGCGGACGACGCCGTGGAGATCCTCGCCACCGTGAAGACGACGGACCGCACGGGCGTCGAGATGGAGGCCCTCACCGCGGTCTCCGTCGCCGCGCTCACCGTGATCGACATGGTCAAGGCGGTCGACAAGGGAGCGGTCATCACGGACGTACGGGTGGAGGAGAAGACGGGCGGCAAGTCGGGCGACTGGAGCCGAGCATGACACCGGACGCACCGATCGGCGGTGCGCTGTCCGCGGCGTACCGCGCTCTCGTCGTCACCGCCTCGAACCGGGCCGCCGCCGGGATCTACGAGGACAAGGGCGGCCCGCTGATCGCCGACGGCCTGAAGCGCTTCGGCTTCGAGGTGGAGGGCCCGCAGGTCGTCCCCGACGGCGACCCTGTGGAGGCGGCGCTGCGCGCCGGTGTCGAGGCCGGCTACGACGTGATCGTCACCACCGGCGGCACGGGCATCTCGCCGACCGACCGCACCCCCGAGGCGACTCGCCTGGTGATCGACCACGAGGTGCCGGGCATCGCCGAGGCCATCCGGGCGTTCGGCCGGGAGAAGGTGCCGACCGCGGCGCTCTCCCGGGGCCTGGCCGGAGTGGCCGCCGGGACGCTGATCGTCAACCTGCCCGGCTCCAGCGGCGGTGTGAAGGACGGACTGGCGGTCCTGGAGCCGCTGCTGGTCCATGCCGTCGAGCAGCTCCGCGGCGGCGACCACCCCAGACCCAGCAGCGGGGGTGCGAGCTGAACAGCCCATCCTGGCCCGTCGAGCTGGTGGACGGCGACATCGTCCTCAGGCCGATAAAGCTGCGCGACCAGCGGGCGTGGCGCGAGGTCAACCGGCGCAACCGCGACTGGCTGCGCCCCTGGGAGGCGACCATTCCGCCGCCCACGCCCGGCGGGCCGATCGCGCACCGCCCGACCTTCCGCCAGATGGTCCGCCATCTCAGGTCGGAGGCGAACGCGGGCCGGATGCTCCCGTTCGTCATCGAGTACCAGGGGCGGCTGGTGGGGCAGTTGACGGTCGCCGGGATCACCTGGGGCTCGATGTGCTCGGGGCACGTCGGGTACTGGGTGGACGAGTCGGTGGCCGGCCGCGGGGTGATGCCGACGGCGGTGGCGCTCGTGGTGGACCACTGTTTCCGCACCGTCGGACTGCACCGCATCGAGGTCTGCATTCGCCCCGAGAACGCGCCGAGCCGCCGGGTGGTGGAGAAACTCGGATTCCGGGAGGAGGGGCTCAGGCCGCGTTATCTCCACATCGACGGCGCCTGGCGCGACCACCTCGTCTTCGCGCTCACGGCGGAAGAGGTGCCGGACGGGTTGCTCAGACGCTGGCACCGGGCACGATCGCAGAGTAATCCGGGAATCCGGCACCGCCCCGGTAATTGAATAAGTGTTCGAAATTGATCGGCCGATGACCGTCTCAGGGCATTGAATTCCCGACCTCGGCGGTCTGCTGATCGCATCGGTCACAAAAAAAGTTCGAAATATCAGCCAGATCGTGCGACACACCGGCGCAATTGGCGGATGGCCTCACGCAAACCCCTCTACGGTGTGAGACGTGAGCAGCAGCGGCCTCATCTACGCAGTCATTGTCGGGGCCTGGGCCGCCTACTTGGTGCCGATGTGGCTCCGTAGGCAGGACGAGCTGAACGAGGCCCGTCCGACGGAACGCTTCAGCACCGCCATCCGGCTGCTGTCCGGACGGGCGGGGATGGAGCGCCGGTACGCCAAGGACCTGCGGGCGCGCTCCACCGACGAGGGGGAGCAGGACGCCGACGACCTGGACGCCGTCACCGACTCGGTGGACGTCCGGGCCTTCGCCGTGTCCAAGACCCGTCCCCAGACCCAGGCACCCGTACCGTCGCCCGCCCCCGAGCAGGCCCACCCGGCAGCCGGGCCGAACGCGGCGCATACCGACCGCCGGCACGACCGGGTGCCCGCCGCGCGGCGCGGCCCGTCACCCCAGGCCCAGGCGGCCGCAGCACGAGCCCGGCGCTCGAAGGTGCTCGCGCGCCGCCGGCGCACCACCATCATGCTGTTCCTCGCCTTCACCCTGGGCGCGATCGTGGCCGCGGTCGGAGGCCTCGCGTTCCTGTGGGCCCCGGGCGTGCCCGCCGTGATGCTCAGCGTCTACATCGCGTACCTGCGCGCCCAGGAGCGCCGCCGTTTCGCCTACCAGATGGACCGCCGCCGGGCCGAGGCCGCCGCCCAGCGGCTGCGGGAGCGGCAGCGCCAGCCCCGTCGGCGTGCCTCCGCCGACGAGGAGACCGACGAACCGGAGGGCGGCCCCGAGCCGATGGCCGACCCCGGCCTGTCGGCCCTCGCGGCGGACCGGCGCGCCCTCGTCGAGCAGACCGACCACGCCGAGTGGGTCGACCAGCAGCGCGAGCGCCAGCGGCGGCCGGGACAGGGCGACAGCTGGGAGCCCGTGCCGGTACCCCTGCCGACCTATGTGACCGCACCCGTCGCGCCCCGGGCCACCAGCGACGTGGACCTCGGCGCCCCCGACACCTGGAGCTCGGCGCGGTCGAGCGCGGTCACCCCGGAGCTGGAGGACGAAACCCACCCCGCCGACCCCGGTGAGGCGGAACACCGCTCGCAGGAGAGAGGTGACGACGACGGGCGCAGTGACGCCCGCCGCGCGGCCTCCGCACGGCGGGCACGAGAGCGCGGCCGCACGCCCCTGTTCGACCAGTACGAGGACGGGGACCGGCCCCGGGCCGCCAACGAATAGGACCGCGAAGCCGCAGGTGGCCGCCCCGCGGGAACGGATTTCCAAGCAGGCCGATCGGGGTGCTAAAGTTTCACTCGTTGCAAGGGCCTGTGGCGCAGTCCGGTAGCGCACCTCGTTCGCATCGAGGGGGCCAGGGGTTCAAATCCCCTCAGGTCCACGCAGCTCAGAGCCCCGGTCGGGATCCCCGACCGGGGCTCTGACATGTGTTCAGCACCACACGCGTCAGAGGCCCTTCGCGAAACAGCGGCTGTCGTCGTAGTGGCGGTAGTAGCCGAACTTCGCGCACGGCTCGTAGCCGCTGGACGTGTACAGGGCTATGGCCTCCGGCTGCTTCAGGCCCGTCTCCAGGACCATGCGGACCCGGCCGGCCGTACGGGCGTCCTCCTCCAGGGCGGCCAGGATCCGGCGGGCCAGACCCCGGCCGCGCACCTGCTCGACGACGAACATGCGCTTGAGCTCGGCGTCGCCGTCCAGGTTGCCCTCGTCGTTCGCGTCCTGGCTGCGCCAGCCGCCCGAGGCGACGGGGCTGCCGAGCTCGTCGTACGCGATCAGGTAGATGCCGTGCGGCGGCTGGAAGTCGGACGCGGCCAGGACGGTGGCGTCGCCGTCGTCGCCGTAGCGGACGGCGTACTCGGCCTGGACCAGGTCGTTCAGCTTCACGGCGTCGGGGTGGTCGAAGGAGACCCGGCGTATGCGCATGCGAGCTACCGTATTCGATCCGGATCTGGACCTGGTCCAGTGTGCCGGTATCGTGCCGGGGTGCTCACTGTGACCTCTGTGAATGTGAACGGGCTGCGTGCCGCCGCGAAGAAGGGCTTCGTGGAGTGGCTCGGGCAGACGGAAGCCGATGTGCTGTGCCTCCAGGAGGTGCGCGCCGAGCCGGGGCAGCTGCCCGAGCACGTCCGGGAGCCCGAGGGCTGGCACGTGACGCATGCGCCCGCCGCCGCCAAGGGCCGGGCCGGCGTCTCCCTCTACACCCGCCGCGAGCCCGACCGGGTCCAGGTCGGGTTCGGGTCGGAGGAGTTCGACGGCAGCGGGCGGTACGTCGAGGCGGACCTGCCGGGCGTCACGGTCGCCTCCCTCTACCTGCCCTCGGGCGAGGTCGGCACCGAGCGGCAGGACGAGAAGGAGCGCTTCATGGGTGAGTTCCTCGCCTACCTCAAGGGGCTCCGGGAGCGGGCCGCCGCCGAGGGGCGCGAGGTGCTGGTCTGCGGCGACTGGAACATCGCCCACCAGCAGGCCGACCTGAAGAACTGGCGCGGCAACCAGAAGAACTCCGGGTTCCTGCCCGAGGAGCGTGAGTGGCTCGGCCGCGTACTCGACCCGGCCGACGGCGGTTACGTCGACGTCGTACGCGCCCTGCACCCGGACACCGAGGGGCCGTACTCGTGGTGGTCGTACCGGGGGCGGGCCTTCGACAACGATTCAGGATGGCGGATCGACTACCACCTGGCCACCGCGGGGCTGGCCGAGCGGGCGGTCAAGGGGTTGGTGGAGCGGGCCGCGACGCATGCCGAGCGCTGGTCCGACCACGCGCCGGTGACAGTGGTCTACGACCGCTAGCGGCTCAAGGCCTGCGCATCCGTCGGTCCAGCGCCAGCGACAGCTCCGCCTCCACCACGCTTCGGGCCAGCGGGCGCAGGCGGGGGAGGTCGGTCTCGGTGGCGTGGTGGAGGACCAGGTCGGTGAAGAGTTCGGCCAGGGCGTCGGCGTGGGTGCGGACCTGCTTGGCGGCGCGGAGGACCTCCGCGAGGGGGATGCCCTCGTGGACCAGGGCCGAGGAGACGTCCAGGAGGCGGCGGCTGATGTGGACGATCTCGCCGCCGTCGGTGCCGAGGTAGCCCAGTTCCATGGCGGCGGCGAGGTTCTCGGGGGTGGCCTCGCCGGCGAAGTGGTCGGCCAGTTCCTCGGGGGTGAGGTGGATCGGCTCCTCCTCGGTCGGGGCGCCGACGCCGAGCAGGTCGCCGACGTCCCGGCCGTGGTCGAAGGCCTCCGCGAGCTCCGCGATGCCGCTGAGGGTGTGGCCGCGTTCCAGCAGGGCCGTGATCGTGCGCAGCCGGGCCAGGTGGTCGTCGTCGTACCAGGCGATACGGCCCTCGCGGCGGGGTGGCGGGATCAGTTTGCGTTCGCGGTAGAAGCGCAGGGTGCGCACCGTGATCCCGGCCAGGCGGGCCAGCTCTTCCATGCGGTATTCACGCTTCTCGGCCACCTGGGCACCTTACGGCGTACCAGGGGTAACTTCCTCGCCCCGCCCCCTACCCATCAGTACGCCGCTGCCCTACGCTCCCATTGCGCCAGTGTTCACTGGCGCGGTTCTCGTGGTGTGTGGAGGTGTCGGCATGGGCGAACGCGAACAGGGACGCGAACACGAACGCGAGCATGTGCGGGTCGCGGTGGTCGGGTCCGGGTTCGGCGGACTGGGGGCCGCCGTACGGCTGCGCCGCGAGGGCGTCACCGACTTCGTCGTCCTGGAGCGGGCGAGCAGCGTCGGCGGCACCTGGCGGGACAACAGCTACCCGGGATGCCGGTGTGACGTGCCGTCGCATCTGTACTCGTTCTCCTTCGCGCCCAACCCCGACTGGCCGCGCACCTTCTCGGGTCAGGAGCACATCCGCGCCTACCTGGAGCACGTGACGGACGTGTTCCGGCTCCGCCCGCACCTCCGCTTCGACTCGGAGGTGAAGCGGATGACGTGGAACGGCGACCGGCTGTGCTGGGACATCGAGACCAGCAGCGGGAGCCTGTCGGCGGACCTCGTCGTGTCGGCCACCGGGCCGCTGTCCGACCCGAAGATCCCGGACATCCCGGGGCTGGACTCCTTCCCCGGCGAGGTCTTCCACTCGGCCCGCTGGGACCACGACAGCGACCTGCGCGGCAAGCGCGTCGCCATGGTGGGGACCGGGGCGTCGGCCGCCCAGATCGTGCCCGCCATCCAGCCCGAGGTGGGGCGGCTGACCCTGTTCCAGCGGACCCCTCCCTGGGTCATGCCCCGCGTCGACCGGGACATCAGCGGCGCCGAGCGGTGGCTGCACCGGCAGCTGCCCTTCACCGCGCAGCTCAGGCGCGGACTGCTGTGGGGCATCCGGGAGGTGCAGGTCCAGGCGTTCACCAAGCACCCGAAGCAGCTCGGCCTCGTGGAGGACCTGGCCCGGCGCAACATGGCCCGCTCCATCAAGGACCCGGCCCTGCGGGCGAAACTCACCCCCGACTACCGCATCGGCTGCAAGCGGATCCTGCTGTCCAGCGACTACTACCCGGCGCTCGCGCAGCCCAACGTGGACGTGGTCGCGAGCGGGCTCGCCGAGGTCCGCGGATCCACCCTCGTCGCCGCCGACGGCAGCGAGGCCGAGGTGGACGCGATCGTCTTCGGGACCGGCTTCCACGTCACCGACATGCCCATCGCCGAGCGGGTCGTGGGCGCGGACGGGCGGACCCTCGCCGAGAGCTGGAAGGGCGGCATGGAAGCCCTGCGCGGCGCCAGTGCCGCCGGTTTCCCCAACTGGATGACGATCATCGGGCCCAACACCGGCCTCGGGAACTCCTCGATGATCCTCATGATCGAGTCCCAGCTGAACTACCTGGCCGACTACGTCCGCCAACTGAACGTCCTCGGCGGCCGGGTCGCCCTCGACGCCCGCCCGAGCGCCGTGCGGGCCTGGAACCACCGGGTGCAGGAGCGCATGAAGCGCACCGTGTGGAACACCGGTGGCTGCACCAGCTGGTACCTCGACGCGAGCGGCCGCAACACCACCATCTGGCCCGGTACCACCGGAGAGTTCCGGCGGGCGACGCGGCGGGTGGACCTCACCGAGTACGCCGTCCTGCGGGCCCCCGTGACGAAGAAGACCGAGAACAGGGCCTCGCAGGCCCCGAACAAAGCCGGGGTGGACGCGTGAGCCGTCTTCTGCACGTCGACTCCGGCCCCTACGCCCCACCCGCCCCCGCACGGGAACTGACCGCCGTCTCCGCCGACGGCGCCCGTCTCCACGTCGAGATCCACGGGCCCGACAGCGCCCCCGCCGTCGTCCTGGCCCACGGCTGGACCTGCTCCACCGCCTTCTGGGCGGCGCAGATCCGCGAACTGGCCGCCGACCACCGGGTCATCGCCTACGACCAGCGCGGCCACGGACGCAGCCCCGCGAGCCCGGCGTGCAGCACCGACGCGCTCGCCGACGACCTGGAAGCGGTCCTCACCGCCACCCTCACCCCGGGCGAACGGGCCGTCGTCGCCGGGCACTCCATGGGCGGCATGACGGTGATGGCGGCCTCCGGGCGGGCCGCCTTCCGTGCGCACACCGCCGCCGTCCTGCTGTGCAGCACGGGCAGTTCGCAGCTGGTCGCGGCCTCCACCGTCGTCCCCCTGCGGCCCGGGCGGCTGCGCACCTGGCTGACCCGGCGGATCCTCGGCTCCCGCGCCCCGCTCGGCCCGGTCACGCCGCTGGCCCGCCGGATCCTCAAGTACGGGACCATGGGCCCCGGTTCGGCCCCGCACATGGTCGAGGCGTGCGCCCGCATCGTGCACGCCTGCCCCCGCAAGGTCCGCCACACCTGGTCGAACGTGCTGGACCTGCTCGACCTCGACCACGGCGTACGGGAACTGGACGTGCCCACGGCGGTGGTCGTCGGTACGGCGGACCGGCTGACGCCGCCGGTGCAGGCCCGGGCCCTGGCCGCCGCGCTGCCCCACTGCCTCGGGCTCACCGAGCTGCCCGGCATCGGCCACATGACACCGGTCGAGGCACCCGAACTCGTCGGCGCGAAGATCCGGGAACTCGCCGGCGCACACATCCACGTCGTGACCGAGGAGAGCGCATGAGCAGGGTGAACCTCGAAGGGAAGGTCGCCGTGGTGACCGGGGCGGCGCGCGGCGTGGGGGAGTTGCTGGCCCGCAAGCTCTCCGCGCGCGGCGTGAAGGTGGCGCTGGTCGGCCTGGAGCCGGACGCCCTGAAGCAGGTGTCCGGGCGGCTGCACAGCGACAGCGACCACTGGTACGCCGACGTCACCGACCATGAGGCGATGGCCCGGGTCGCGAGTGAGGTCGAGGAGCGCTTCGGCAGGGTCGACATCGTCGTCGCCAACGCCGGTGTCGCCCTGGGCGGGCCGTTCGCCGAGTCCGACCCGGAGTCCTGGCGGCGGGTGATCGAGGTCAATCTGGTCGGATCGGCGGTGACCGCCCGTGCGTTCCTGCCGCTGCTGACGCGGAGCCGGGGCTATCTGCTGCAGATCGCGTCCCTGGCCGCGATCACCCCGGCGCCGATGATGACCGCGTACTGCGCCTCCAAGGCGGGTGTGGAGGCGTACGCGCACAGTCTGCGGGCCGAGGTCGGGCACCTGGGTGTGAAGGTCGGCGTCGGGTATCTGTCGTGGACCGACACCGACATGGTGCGCGGGGCCGACCAGGACGACGTCATGCGGGAGTTGAGGCAGCGGCTGCCCTGGCCGTCCAGCAAGACCTACCCGCTGGGCCCTGCCGTGGACCGGCTCGTGGCCGGGATCGAGCGGAGGTCGAGCCATGTGTACGGGCAGTGGTGGCTGCGCGGCATGCAGGGCGTGCGCGGCTACCTGCCCGGGGTGATCGGCACGGTGGGGCAGCGGGAGATGCGGCGGTTCGCGGACCGGCTGACGGGTCTGCGTACGGGCCTGGTCGGGGCGGGCGGAGCGGCCGACGAGCAGCACAGGACTACGCTCCGTAAGTGATCGACATGCGCAGGGTCACGGCCCGTGTGAATCTGATCGAGCCAGATCCCCTCACCCCCAACGGGAGTGAACCCACATGGGTATGAAGGACCAGTTCCAGGAGAAGTCCGAGCAGTGGCAGAACCAGGCCCGCCAGAAGGCCGACCAGGCCCGCGAGCAGATGCAGGGCCGCGGCCGCCGGCGCGACGAGGACATGGACTCGCCGCAGCACCCGCAGCGTGACCGCGACCGTGAGCGGGAGCGCGAGCAGGAGGACCGCTTCGACCAGGACTACGACGCCTGACGTTGCGCGCTGAACGGAAGGGGTGCCTCGCGCGGGGCACCCCTTCTCGCGTCCTCCCCCCCGCATCCCTCATGCCCTGGGCGGCAGCTTCGGACGGGAGCGGTCCGGTACGTCGCTGTAAGTCGGCGGCGTCGCCGGAGGGTTGGTCTCCAGCAGCCCGAAGGCCTGCTCCACCGCGTCGGTCAACTGGGCGTGCCGGCCCTCCGCCCAGTCCAGCGGGGTGCGCAGGACGTCGATGTCCGGGGCGACGCCCCGGTTCTCCACGGACCAGCCGTACGCGTCGAACCAGGCCGCGTTCATCGGCACCGTGATCACCGTGCCGTCCCCCAGCTCGTGACGGCCGGTCATGCCGACCACACCGCCCCACGTGCGCTGCCCCACCACCGGGCCCAGCTTCAGCAGCTTGAACGCGGCGATGATCATGTCGCCGTCGGAGGAGGTCGCCTCGTCCGCCAGCGCCACCACCGGGCCCCTCGGCGCGTTCGAGGGGTACGACACGGGCTGCGCGTCGCGGGTCAGGTCCCAGCCCAGGACGGTGCGGCTCAGCGTCTCGACGACCAGCTCGCTGATGTGGCCGCCGGCGTTGCCGCGCACGTCCACGATCAGGGCCGGGCGGGACACCTCCATGCGCAGGTCGCGGTTGAACTGGGCCCAGCCCGAACCGCCCATGTCCGGGATGTGCAGATAGCCGCACCGGCCCCCGCTCAACTGCCTGACCACCGCCCGGCGTTTGGCCACCCAGTCCTGGTAGCGCAGCGGTCGCTCGTCGACCAGTGGGACGACGGCGACCCGGCGCGGCGGGCCCCCGCCCTCCGGCGGCTTCGCCGGCGGGGAGAAGGTCAGCTCCACCGTCGTGCCGCCCGCGCCCGCCAGCAGCGGATACGGGCCCGCTTGCGGATCCACCGGGCGGCCGTCGACGTGGGTCAGCACCGCCCCCTCCCGGATGCCCGTACCGGCCAGCGGGGAACGGGCCTTGGAGTCCGAGGAGTCGCCGGCCAGGATCCGCTTGACGGTCCAGCCGCCGTCCCGCCGTACGAAGTTGGCGCCCAGCAGGCCCTGCCGGCGCTGGTAGTGCGGCGGTCCTTCATTGCGCCGGGCGGCGGTGACGTAGGCGTGGGAGGTGCCCAGCTCGCCCAGCACCTCGCGCAGCAGGTCCGCGAACTCGTCCGGGGACGCGACCCGTTCGACCAGCGGACGGTACTGGTCCAGCACCCCGTCCCAGTCGATGCCGCACATGCCCGGATCCCAGAAGTAGGCCCGGATCAGCCGCCCCGCCTCCTCGTACGCCTGCCGCCACTCCGCCGCCGGGTCGACCACGTGCAGGATCCGGCGCGCGTCGATCCACACCGTGGTGTCCGAGTCGCCCTGCTCGGTGGCCGGAACCGCGCGCAGCTCGCCCTCGTCGGCCACGACCAGCCGGGTGCCGTCGCCGCTGACCGCGAAGAAGTCCAGGTGCACCGCGAGTTCGGACCTTCTGGCCTTGGAGATGCCAAAGTGCTCCAGTGTCGGCCGGCCGCTGGTGTCGTCCGGGTTGGCGAAGGTCTCGCCGAGCGCGCCCGAGATCGGCCAGCGCAGCCACACCAGTCCGCCGCCCGCCACCGGACACAGCGCCGAGTACTTGGAGGCGGCCACCGGGAAGGGCGTGACCCGGCTCTCCAGCCCCTCCAGCTCCACGGTCACGGCGGCCCCGTTCTCCTCGTTCTCGTCGTCCTCCACCGGGTCCAGGCCCCCGGCCGCCGGGCGTCCCTCCGGGTTCACCGCGAAGGGGGAGGGCGTCGCCGAGGACAGCGGGACGAGGTACGGGCGGCAGCCCAGCGGGAAGGACAGGTCGCCGGTGTGCACGTCGTAGACGGGGTCGAAGCCGCGCCAGGAGAGGAAGGCGAGGTAGCGGCCGTCGCGCGTGAAGACCGGGTTCTCGTCCTCGAAACGGCCGTTGGTGACGTCGACGACGAGCGGGCCCGCGTCCGGCGTTCCGGCGAGTCTGGCCATCTTGATCTGCCGCAGGGTGCGCCCGATACCCGGGTGCGACCAGGTCAGCCATGCCCCGTCCGGGGAGAACGCGAGGTCCCGCACGGGCCCGTTGACCGACCGGATCAGCTCGCTGACCCCGCCTTCTGACTCCTCGGTGACGTCGACCAGCAGCAGGAGCCCGTCGTGCGAGGCGACCGCGAGCCGTTCGCCCTCGGGGTCCGACGCCAGCTCGCGCACCCGGCCCAGCGCGCCCGAGGCGAGCCGCCTGGGGCCCCGGTCGCCGCTCGCCCGGGGCAGGGAGGCGATCTCGATGGCGTCCTCGCCCTCCGCGTCCGTCACGTACGCCACCCGGCCGCTCGCGCCGAGCATCTCCGGCATCCGCACCCGGACGCCCGGGGTGTCGGTGAGGGTGCGGGCCGGACCGTCCCGGTGGGTGAGCCAGTACAGGCTGCCGCGTACGACGACGGCACTGGCTCGCCCGGTCTCGTCGACCGAGATCCCGTCCACGTGCTGGGCCGCCGCCACCTGGTACGGGCGCCGCCCCGCACGCGGACCGCCCATCCGTACGTCCAGCCGGCGCGGCTCGGAGTCCGGCGAGAGGTCGTCGACCAGCCACAGGTCGCCGGCGCACTGGTACACGACCCGGGTGCCGTCGCTGGCGGCGTGCCGGGCGTAGAAGGCGTCGTGGTCGGTGTGGCGGCGCAGGTCGGAGCCGTCGTAGGCGCAGGAGTAGAGGTTGCCGACGCCCTCGTGGTCGGAGAGGAAGGCGATCCGGCCGCCGACGAACATGGGGGAGTGCAGATGGCCGCCGAGACCGGCCAGCAGTCGTTCGCCGTGCAGCCACAGCCGCCCCGTGGCTCCGCCCCGGTAGCGCTTCCAGGAGGCCGGTTCGTGCGGCGGGGTGCCGGTCAGGAGAAGGGACTTGCGCTCTCCGTGGATGTCGGCGACCTGGATGTCGGCCACCGGCCCCCAGGGCAGCTTGCGGCCCGGGTCGCCGTCCGGGGAGACCTTGTAGGCCCAGGTGAAGTACGAGAACGGCTCGCCGTGCGAGGCCACGGCCAGGATCTCGCCGTCGGGGGTCCAGCCGCAGACCCGGGTGTCGGTGCTGCCCCAGTGGCTCAGCTGCCGGGCCGGGCCGCCGTCCACCGGGGCGAGATGGACCTCGGGCACCAGGCTGCGCCAGCTCGTGTACGCGAGGTGCCGGCCGTCGGGCGAGAAGCGGGCGGGGCCGGTCCTGGTGCGGTCGACGGTGAGCCGCCAGGCGCGCCCGGGGCTGTCGAGGGGGGCGAGCCAGAGGTCGTCCTCGGCCACGAAGGACAGCAGGTCGTCATGGAGGTGCGGCAGACGCAGATAGCTCACCTCCCCATGCTTTGCCCGGGGGCGAACCGCAGCAAGTCAGGGCAAACGGGCTGCCGTGACCCATGACACGTACGAAACCGTTTCGTTTCTATCGAGGGCTGCGCTACATTCGTCGTGTACGAAGTCGTGTACGAAACCGTGTCGTTCGGGGGCGCGGTCGGAGCAGGAAGGTGACAGGGATGACCGAGGTCGCCGCCGGGCGTCGCAGCCGGATCACCCCCGAGCGCGAGGCCGAGCTGTACACGGCCGTGCTCGACCTGCTCCGCGAAGTCGGCTACGACGCCCTCACCATGGACGCCGTGGCCGCCCGCACCCGGTCCAGCAAGGCCACGCTCTACCGCCAGTGGGGCGGCAAGCCGGAGCTGGTGGCGAAGGCGATCCGGCACAACAAGCCGGGCAACCTCTCCGACGTCGACACCGGATCCCTGCGGGGCGACCTGCACGCCGTCACCTCGCGCGAGGACGACTGCACCATGCAGCAGAACGCCGCGCTGATGCGGGGTCTGTTCATGGCGGTCCACAGCAACCCGGACCTCCTCCAGGCGTTCAAGGAACTGCTCATCGAGCCGGAGATGGAGGAGTTCCACCGCATGGTGCGGCGAGCCGTCGACCGCGGTGAGGTCCGTGCCGACTGTCCGGCCCTGGAGTACGTCGTGCACATGCTCGTCGGCGCGTTCGCCACGCGCACGCTGATCGACGACCAGCCGCCGACCCAGGAGTTCCTCATCTCGTACATCGACGCCGTGGTCCTCCCCGCCCTCGGCGTCCCCGCCGGCTGACGAGTCCCCTTCAGCAAGCTCTCCACCTGACGTAACCGCTCACGTCGTCGGGCTGATCAGCCCTGCCCAGAACCGACCCCACGACCTGAACGGGAGTAGCCCTCGTGGCGACATTCCTTTATAAACTCGGCCGGCTCTCGTTCCGGCGACGGCACTTCGCGGCCCTGATCTGGGTGGCTCTGCTGACCCTCGCCGGAGTCGGCGCGGCCAGCGCCCCCGCCGCGGGCAACAGCTCGTTCTCCATCCCGGGCACCGAGGCGCAGAAGGCCTTCGACCTGCTGGAACAGCGTTTCCCCGGCGCGAGCGCCGACGGAGCGACCGCACGCGTCGTCTTCAAGGCGCCGGACGGCGAGAAGATGACCGACGCCGGCAACAAGGCGACCGTCGAGAAGACCGTGCGGGCCCTGTCCGACGGCTCCGAGGTCGCCCGCGTCACCGACCCGTACCAGGCGAAGGCCGTCAGCAAGGACGGCACGATCGCCTACGCGCAGGTGTCGTACAAGGTCTCCGGCATGGAGCTCGACGACGCCGCGAAGGACGCCCTGGAGGACAGCGCGCGGGACGCGCGGGAGACCGGGCTGACCGTCGAGATCGGCGGTGACGCCCTCCAGGCGGTGCCGCACACCGGATCCAGCGAGATCATCGGCATCGCGGTCGCCGCGGTCGTCCTCGTCATCACCTTCGGCTCGCTCGTCGCGGCCGGTCTGCCGCTGCTGACGGCGCTCATCGGCGTGGGCATCGGGGTCTCCGCGATCACCGGCCTGGCCAGCGCCCTCGACCTGGGCACGACCACCTCCACCCTCGCGATGATGATCGGCCTGGCGGTCGGCATCGACTACGCGCTCTTCATCGTCTCCCGCTACCGCGCGGAACTGGCCGAGGGCCGGGAACGCGAGGAAGCGGCGGGCCGCGCGGTGGGCACCGCGGGCTCCGCCGTGGTCTTCGCCGGCCTGACGGTCGTGATCGCCCTGGTCGGCCTCTCCGTCGTCAACATCCCGATGCTGACGAAGATGGGCATCGCGGCGGCGGGCACGGTGGCCATCGCGGTGCTGATCGCCCTGACCATGATCCCGGCGCTGCTCGGGTACGCGGGCCGCAGGGTGAAGCCGGCGGGGGAGAAGGGGAAGCTGCTGGGCCGGGCTGCGAAGAAGGCTTCGAAGGAAGCCTCGAAGGAGGCTTCAAGGGAGGCCTCGAAGGAGCCTTCGCAGAAGCCGGAGCGCCCCAACCTGGGCACGCGCTGGGCGAGCTTCGTCGTCCGCCGCCCCGTCGCCGTCCTGCTGCTCGGCGTCATCGGCCTCGGCGCGGCGGCCGTCCCGGCGAGCTCCCTGGAACTGGGCCTGCCCGACGACGGCTCCCAGCCCACCTCCACCACCCAGCGCCGTGCCTACGACCTGCTGTCCGAGGGCTTCGGGCCGGGCTTCAACGGCCCGCTGATGGTCGTCGTCGACGCCAAGGGCAGCGACGATGCGAAGGCGGCCTTCACGGAGGTCGGCGACGAGATCAAGGGCCTGAAGGACGTCGTCACGGTGACGCCCCCGGCGCCCAACAAGGCCGGTGACACGGCCACCATCACCGTCATCCCCGGCTCCAAGCCGTCCTCCGTCACGACGGAGAACCTGGTGCACGGCATCCGGGACGCGGGCGCGGACATCAAGGCCGACACGAACGCCAACGTCCTGGTCACCGGCAGCACCGCGATGAACATCGACGTCAGCGAGAAGCTCAACGACGCGCTGGTGCCGTACCTGGTCCTGGTGGTCGGCCTGGCCTTCCTGCTCCTGATCGTCGTCTTCCGCTCGATCCTGGTCCCCCTGAAGGCGGCCCTCGGCTTCCTCCTCTCCGTCATGGCGGCCCTCGGCGCCGTCGTCGCGGTCTTCCAGTGGGGCTGGCTGTCGGACCTGATGGGCGTGGAGCAGACCGGCCCGGTCATGTCGATGATGCCGATCTTCATGGTCGGCGTGGTCTTCGGCCTCGCGATGGACTACGAGGTGTTCCTCGTGACCCGGATGCGGGAGGCCTACGTCCACGGCGAGAAGCCCGCCCAGGCGATCGTCACGGGCTTCCGGCACGGGGCGAGGGTGGTGACCGCCGCGGCCGTCATCATGATGGCCGTCTTCGCCGGCTTCATCGGCTCGTCCGAGTCCATGGTCAAGATGATCGGCTTCGGCCTCGCGATCGCGGTCTTCTTCGACGCGTTCATCGTCCGCATGGCCATCGTCCCGGCCGTCCTGGCCCTCCTCGGCCGCAAGGCCTGGTGGCTCCCGAAGTGGCTGGACCGGGCCCTGCCCAACGTCGACGTCGAGGGCGAGGGCCTGCGGCGCTCGGACTCCGACCAGGGGGACGCGGACCGGGAGCTGGCACGCACCTGACGCTTCCCACTCTCTGAGAAACAGTCCGGTGAGGGCTCCGCGGGACGGGAGCCCTCACCGGCTTCTTCAGGCGAGTCGAGGAACGTCTCGAAGTGCTGAGGGCGCTCGCGTGGCCCGTACACCCACCGTTACCGTGCCCCCATGACGACGACAGCCGCCACTGACGCCGAGAACCCCGAAGCGCACCCCCTGTTCGCGCAGGCCCTGCGGGAGTTGGGGCTCGCGGACGTGCTCACTCGGATCCGCCGATTTCCGGAAGCCACCCGTACCGCCACCGAGGCCGCCGCCGCTGTCGGGTGCGAGTTGAGTCAGATCTGCAAGTCGCTGATCTTCGCTGCATGGGGGTCCCCCCTGCTCGAGCGAAGCCGAGAGCTTGCGGGACGGGTGCCCGTGCTGGTGCTGATGGACGGGGCGTCCCGGGTGGATCTCGAGCTCGTGCGCGAGGAACTCGGTGCGCAGAAGGTCACCCGGGCCAAGGTCGATGTCGTCCGGGAGACCACCGGGTACGCGATCGGTGGGGTGCCGCCCTTCGGGCACCGGACGAGGACGCGTGTGCTCGCCGACCGGTCCCTGCTCCGGCACGAGACCGTCTGGGCCGCCGCCGGCACGCCGTACACCGTCTTCCCCATGGCGCCCGAGGAGCTCGTCGCCCACGCCGGCGGCACGTTCGTGGACGTGCGCGAGAGCGCCTCGTGACGCCGCTGGTCACTGCCGCCGTACTGCTCGCCGCCGTCACACACGCCAGCTGGAACGCCATCGCGCACAAGATCACCGACAAGCTGACCGGGTTCGCGCTGATCTCGGGCGGCGGGCTGCTCATCGGGCTGGCCATGGCGCCCTTCGTGGCGTTCCCGGCGGACCGGGCCTGGCCGTACCTGCTCGGTTCCGCCGTCATCCACATCGCGTACTACGCGCTGCTGATGACGTCCTTCCGGCTGGGCGACTTCGGGCAGGCCTATCCCATCGCCCGCGGCACCGCGCCCCTCGTGGTGACGGTGCTCGCCGCGGTCTTCGCCGACGAGGTGCCCGACCGGTGGGCCGCGGCCGGTATCGCCCTGTCCTGCGCGGGGCTGACCGGCGTCGCCCTGTGGGGCCTGCGCGGGAGCCGGCCCGACTGGGCGGCGATCGGAGCGGCCCTGGCGACCGGGCTGACGATAGCGGCGTACACCGTCGTCGACGGGCTCGGCGTGCGCGCCTCCGGGTCCTCCCTCGGGTACATCGCCTGGCTGATGGCGGTCCAGGGGGTCGTGATCCCGGCGTACGCGGTGATCCGCCGGCGCGGGAAAACCGTGGCGACCCTGCGGCCGTTCGCGGGGATCGGGCTGGTCGGGGCCGCGCTCTCCGTCGCCGCCTACGCCCTCGTGCTGTGGGCCCAGACCAAGGCCGAACTCGCCCCCATCGCCGCCCTGCGCGAGTCGTCCATCATCGTGGGCGCCGCCATCGGGGCCGTGTTCTTCAGGGAGCGGTTCGGGGCGCCGAGGATCGCCGCCGCCGGGCTGCTCGTCGTCGGGATCGGGCTGATGCTGCACGCCGGATAGGCGGGAACGGACGGGTGCGCCCGACCCACCTGAGGAGCACCCTGGAACTAGGTGTTCCGGAGGTGATCGTCATGATGCACACCACTGTGGGATGGCACGTCGAGATGGAGTTCCGGGAGGACGACCAGCACACCCGGGCGGTCGCGCTGGTCCGGCTGCCCGACGGCAGCGAGGTACGGGCGCACGGGCAGGCCAGTCGGCACCGGACCGACGTCAATCAGCCCAGGGTCGGGGAGGAGATCGCCGCGGCCCGGGCGCTCAACGAACTCGCCATGCAGTTGCTGACCAAGGCCCACGAGGAGATCGACCAGGCGTCCGGGCGGACGTCCCACCCGATCCACGTCTAGAGCCGTCTCTGGAGCCGCCTCACAGACCGATGGCCCCCCGCACCGCCCTCACCAGCCCCTCCGCCCGCGGATCCGCCGTCACCGTCTTGCGGAAGCCGTTGGTGACATAGCCGAAGGCGATCCCGGTGTCCGGGTCGGCGAAGCCGAGGGCGCCGCCGCGGCCCGGGTGGCCGAAGGAGCCCGGGGTGAGGAAGGGGGAGGCGCTGCCGTGCAGCATGTAGCCGAGGCCGAAGCGGGTGCCGACCACCAGGACCCGGTCGGGGCCCGCCGACTCCTCGGCCCGGGCCAGCTCGACCGTCTCCGGCGTGAAGAGGCGGGCGGCGCCGGCCGTGTCGCCGATCAGCGTCGCGTAGAAGCGGGCCAGACCGTCCGCCGTCGCTATCGCGTTGGTCGCGGGGAGGGCCGCCGCACGGTAGGCCGGGTCGTTCTGGTCCGGGAACGGGGTGATGGCCGCGAAGGCCCGGCGGGTCAGGGAGTCCGGGTCCTCGTAGGCCTCGGTGACCGAGCGCTTGGGGCGGCTGCGCAGGCCGCCGGCCGGCTCGGGGCCCTCGACGCGGCCCGCGCGTCCGACCCGGCCGGCCTCGGTGTCCGGCAGGCCCAGCCAGAGGTCCAGGCCCAGCGGGCCGGTGAGTTCTGCGGCGAGCCATGGGCCGGCGCCTTGCCCGGTCACGCGCCGTACCAGTTCGTCCAGCAGCCAGCCGTAGGTGAGGGCGTGGTAGCCGTGGTCGGTGCCGGGCTCCCAGGCGGGGGCCTGGGCGGCGACCGCCTCGGGGCCCCGGAGCGGGTCGAGGGTCTGTTCGGGGGTCAGGGGCCGGTCGAGCACCGGCAGTCCGGCCCGGTGGTTCAGGACGTGCCGGACCAGCACCCGTTCCTTGCCCCGCGCCTTGAACTCGGGCCAGTAGTGGCCCACCGGCGCGTCCAGGTCGAGCTGTCCGCGCTGGTGCAGCAGCAGGAGTACGGCGGCGGCGACGCCCTTCGTGGCCGAGCGCACGACCTGGGCGGTGCCGTGCTCCCAGGGGTCCGTGCCGTCGACGTCCTTCGTGCCGGCCCACAGGTCGACGATCCGCCGGCCGTCCCGGTAGACGGCGACCGCGGCGCCCCGCTCCCCGAGCGACTCGAAGTTCCGTACGAACGCTTCCCTGACCGGCTCGAAGCCCTCGGCCACTGTGCCGTGCACGTCCACGCCCGTACTCCTCGTCTCACTCGGGTGCTCCCCTTCACCCAAGCAGGATCGTCACGTCGATGTTCCCCCGGGTCGCGTTCGAGTACGGGCAGACCTCGTGGGCCGCGTCCACCAGCTTGGTCGCGAGGTCGGGGTCGAGGACGGGGAGGGAGACGCTGAGGGCGACCGCGAGGCCGTAGCCGTGCTGCTTGTTGGGGCCGATGCCGACCTTCGCGGCGACCGTGGAACCGGTGAGGTCGTAGCCCTCGCGGTTGCCGACGAGGATCAGCGCGTTGTGGAAGCACGAGCTGTAGCCGGCCGCGAAGAGCTGTTCCGGGTTGGTGCCGTTGCCGTCGCCGCCGAGCTGCGGGGGCATCGCGACCCTGAGGTCGATGTGGCCGTCCTGGCTGGTGACGTAGCCCTCGCGGCCCCCGTGGGCGGTGGCCTCCGCGACGTACATGATCTTCGTCGGACGGGTGTCGACGGCGGGGCCGTCAGTCATGCTGTCCTCCCCCACAAACAAGTGCGCACAAACACATCGTGCACAAGGTACTGACCGGTAACCGGTCTTTCGTCACCAGGGGATGCAACCGGGGGTAACCCTCGTGATCAGCGGGCGCTGTCCGCCGCCGACTCGGCCCGCTCCGCCAGCCGCCACAGCTCCTCGCGGAGCCGCGCGACCTCCGTGTCGTCGAGCCCCGTCGTGGTGAGCAGCGCACCGGGCACGCGCGCCGCGCGCTCCCGGAGTTCCTCCGCGCGCCCGGTCGCGGCCACGAGCACCGACCGCTCGTCCCGCGCCGACCGCTCACGCCGTACGAGCCCCGCGCTCTGAAGCCGCTTGAGCAGCGGCGAAACCGTCCCGTAGTCGAGCCGCAGCGCCGCCGCCAGCTCCTTGACCGGCATCTCGCCGCGCTCCCAGAGGACCAGCAGGACCAGGTACTGCGGGTAGGTGAGGCCCAGTTCGTCGAGGAGCGGACGGTACGCGGCCGTCACCGCGCGCTGGGCGGCGTACAGCGCGAAGCACAGCTGCTGGTCCAGCAGCAGCGAGGCACCCCGACTCGTGGTCTCCTCGTTCGTCACGCGCCCATTGTCACGGACGGGCTCCGTCACGGACGGGCCGGTGCGGCCGGTACGGACCGGGGGTCGAAGCCGAACGGCAGCTCCAGGCGGTGGGCGCGCATCAGTTCCTCGTCGGAGAGCAGCTCACCGGTCGGTCCGTCCGCCGCGATGACGCCGTCGCTGAGGATCAGGGAGCGCGGGCACAGCTCCAGGGCGTAGGGGAGGTCGTGGGTGACCATCAGCACGGTCACGTCGAGGGAGCGGAGGATGTCGGCCAGTTCCCGGCGGGAGGCCGGGTCCAGGTTGGAGGAGGGCTCGTCGAGGACGAGGATCTCCGGCTCCATGGCCAGCACGGTCGCGACGGCGACCCGGCGGCGCTGGCCGAAGGAGAGGTGGTGCGGCGGGCGGTCCTTGAACTCCGCCATGCCGACCCGCTCCAGCGCCCGGTCCACACGCGCCTGAAGCTCCGGCCCCTTCAGCCCGGCCGCCGCGGGCCCGAACGCCACGTCCTCCCGGACGGTCGGCATGAAGAGCTGGTCGTCCGGGTCCTGGAAGACGATGCCGACCCGGCGCCGGATCTCCGCCATGTGCTGCCTGCCGACGGGCAGCCCGGCCACCCGCACCGCGCCGGTGCCGCCGGTCAGGATGCCGTTGAGGTGCAGCACCAGGGTCGTCTTGCCGGCGCCGTTCGGCCCGAGCAGGGCGACCCGCTCGCCGCGCGCGATCGAGAAGTCGACGCCGAAGAGGGCCTGGTGCCCGTCGGGGTAGGCGAAGGCGAGGCCCGAGACCTCGAGGGAAGCAGTCACAGGGACCATCCCAGCAGACAGACGGCGAGCGCGGACACCGGGAGGGCGAGGGCGTACGACCACTGCGCCCGGGACGCGGTCACCTCGTCGATGACCGGCATCGCACCGGCGTAGCCGCGGCTGACCATGGCCAGGTGCACGCGCTCGCCGCGCTCGTAGGAGCGGATGAACAGGGCGCCCGCCGACTTGGCCAGCACGCCCCAGTGCCTAACGCCCCTGGCTTCGAAGCCGCGTGACTCGCGGGCGATCCGCATGCGCCGCATCTCGTCCGTGATGACGTCGCCGTAGCGGATCATGAAGGACGCGATCTGCACGAGGAGGGGCGGGAGCTTCAGGCGCTGAAGGCCGAGCAGCAGCTCGCGCAGTTCCGTGGTGGCGGCCAGCAGCACCGAGGCCGCGACACCGAGCGTGCCCTTGGCGAGCACGTTCCAGGCGCCCCACAGCCCGTTCACGCTCAGGGACAGGCCGAGGACGTCGATCCGCTCGCCCTCGGCCACGAACGGCATGAGCACCGCGAACGCGACGAACGGCACCTCGATCAGCAGCCGCCTGAGCAGGAACCCCGCGGGCACGCGCGCGGCGTACGCCACGACCCCCAGCAGTACGGCGTACAGGCCGAAGGCCCACATCGCCTCCCGCGGTGTCGACACCACGACCACGACGAAGGCGAAGACCGCGGCGAGCTTGGTGTGCGGCGGCAGGCCGTGCACGGGGGAGTGCCCGTGCCGGTAGAGCTTGTGCGCGTGCCCCGCTCCCATGTCAGACGCCCGTGGTGGTCGTCGGGTCCGTCGTCCGCGACGGGGACGTGTCGTCCGAGCGGCGGCGGCGCACGGCCCAGAACACACCGGTGCCCGCGACGACCGTGACACCCACGCCGATGACGCCCGCCAGCCCCCCGGACAGGCGGGCGTCGGTGACGTCCTTGACGCCGTAGTCGGCGAGCGGGGAGTCGGCCGCGGAGTGCTCCTCGGCCTTCTTGTCGATGCCGTGGTCGGTGGCGACCTTCTCCAGACCGTCCGGGTCGGCGGAGGCGTAGAAGCTGACGAACCCGGCCAGGACCAGCGAGGTGACCAGGCCCGCGGCCCAGACCCCGCGCTGCGAGGTCCGGGCGGCCACGGGGGCGGGTTCGGCGCCGGGCGCGTCGACCAGCTCGCCGTTCACCCGCAGCTTGAGCTTCCGCGTGAGACCGCGCGCCCCGTACACCAGGTCCGGGCGTACGGCGATGACCGCGCCGACGGTCAGGGCGGTGATCGCGGCCTCGCCGACGCCGATGAGCAGATGCACGCCGACCATGGCGGTGGCGACCTTGCCGATCGACACGTCGGTGGTGCCGCCGATCGCGTACATCAGCGTGAACGCCAGGGCGGCGGCCGGGACGGAGAGCAGGGCGGCGGCGAAGGAGGCGACCGTGACCGACCTGCGGGTGCGGGGCAGCAGCTTCACCAGGCCGCGGAAGACGGCGTAGGCGACGACCGTGGTGACGATCGCCATGTTGGTGATGTTCACGCCGAGCGCGGTCAGGCCGCCGTCGGCGAAGAGGATGCCCTGCATGAGCAGGACGACGGAGACGCACAGGATGCCTGTGTACGGGCCGACGAGTATCGCGGCGAGCGCGCCGCCCAGCAGATGGCCGCTGGTCCCCGCCGCGACGGGGAAGTTCAGCATCTGCACCGCGAAGATGAACGCCGCAACGAGGCCGGCCAGCGGTGCGGTCCGCTCGTCGAGTTCGCGGCGCGCGCCGCGCAGGCTCACGGCGACGGCGCCCGCGGCGATCACACCGGTGGCGGCGGAGGTGGGCGCGTTGATGAATCCGTCAGGTACATGCACCGTTCGATGATGTGGCTAGATGCGAATGGTTTGCAAGAGCGTGCTGCTTGTTTTATCCCACTCCAGATATTCGGTCCCAAAGGGTGCAATCCGGAAAATATGGGAAATTGAAGAGGGGGCGGACGCACAGATTCCGCCCACGTAGCGCACGGTGAAGGGGCCGTCCGATGTCCGTAGTCGAGCAGTACGCGCGAGCCCACATCGTCACGGACGCGTCCGTCCCGCTGATCGATGAGCTGGAAGCGATTCCGGTCACGCTGCGGTACGACCCGGAACGCGACCCCCGGTCGGTGCGGATCGGTCTCCCGGGGGCCGGGGCGCGCGAGTGGACCTTCGACCGCGCGCTGCTGGAGGAGGGGCTGCGGGCCCCCACGGGCAGCGGTGACGTGCGGGTGTGGCCGTGCGGGCGGGTGCAGGCCGTGGTGGAGTTCCACACCGCCGAGGGTGTGCTGGTGGTGCAGTTCGAGCGGCAGGCCCTGCTGCGGTTCCTGCGGCGGACCTACATGGCCGCCGCGGAACCCGTGACGCACTGAGGGGTCTGAACCCGCGGGCTCAGCCGCCCATCTTCAGCAGTGCCGCCACGATCGGCCCGGCCGTCGATCCGCCGTGGCCGCCCTGCTGGACCACGCCCGCGGCCGCCAGGTCGCCCCGGTAGGCCGTGAACCAGCCGTTGGGCTTCTTCTGCCCGTCGACCTCGGCGGAGCCGGTCTTCGCGCCGGCGTCACCGCTGACCCCGGCCATCGCCTCCGCGGCCGTGCCGTAGTCGGCCGTGTACGACATCAGCTCACGCATCTGGCCCAGCGTGCCCGCGGACATGGTGCGCGACGCCTTCGCGAGCTTCCGCCCGTCCACGTCCGGGGAGACCAGGTACGGCTGGTGGAAGGTGCCGGACTTGATGGTCGCCGACACCGACGCCATGTTCAGCGGGTTCATCCGGACCCCGCCCTGCCCGATCAGCGAGGCGCCCTTCTGGGCCGCCGACTGCACCGGCACCGCCCCGTCGAAGGACGGCACTCCGATGGCCCAGTTGTTCATCCCCAGGCCGAAGACCTGCTGGGCCTGCTTGGTCAGGTCGTCGTCCTTCAGCTTCGGCGCCTGGCTGATGAAGGCCGTGTTGCAGGAGCGGGCGAAGCTCGCCTTGAACGTGCCGTCCTTGATCTCGAACTTGTCGTCGTTCTGGAACTTCCAGTGTCCGTACGTGAAGTACTTCGGGCACGGGTGCTTCTTGTCCGCCGAGGCGAGGCCCTTCTCGATCAGCAGCGACGAGGTGATGACCTTCATCGTGGAGCCGGGGGCGAGGGAGCCCTGGAAGGCGGTGTTGAAGCCGGGCGAGGCGTTGGCGGCGGCCAGGATCTCGCCGGTCGACACCCGCATCAGGACCACCGACGACTTGGCCTTCTTCGCGACCTGCTTCTCGGCGGCGGCCTGGAGGGCGGGGTTCAGCGTGGTCTTCACCGTCCCCGGTGTGCCCTCGCTCAGCTCCAGCAGGGTCTTGTCGGACAGGTCCTTCTCCTTGGCGGCCTTCCCGCGCACGACCCGGAGCTCGATGCCGGCCTTGCCGCCGGCCTCCTTGCCGTACTTCTCGCGCAGCCCGTCCAGGACCGGGCCGAGCGAGGCGTACTTCTCCTTGGTCAGCTCACCGCCGTCCCGGTCGAGCGCCTTGACCGGGGGCGTGCCCGCCTCGCCGGTGACCAGGGTGTCGCCGTCCTTCAGATCCGGGTGGACGACCGCCGAGTGCCAGTCGACCAGCGGCTTTCCATCGCTGGTGCGGCGCACGACGGTCAGCGCGCTCTGGTACGCCAGCGGCTTCTCGGTGTCCTTGTACGCCACCGTGCCCTTGACGGAGAACGGCACCTTGTCACCGGTGGGCGTGCCCGGGGTGACGGTGACGTCCTTGACGCGGGCGTCCTTGGTGTAGCCGGTGAGCAGCAGCTTCGCCGCGGCCGGGTCGTCGGTGGCCGCGGCGGCCTGCGGGACCTTCCCCGCCTGCCAGGAGGTGAGGAAGGCCCGCGCGGTGGTGGTGACCTCGGACGGTGACAGGGGCCCGGTCTTCACCTTGGGCTTCTGGTCGGCGGAGGCCGATCTGGACCCGTCGTCGGCCGCCGCGCCACCGCCGTACAGCGCGTAGGCGCCGAATCCGGCTCCGCCGACGACCACGGCGATCATCCCGCCGATCACGGCGGGCTTCGTCTTCCGTCGCTCGGCGACGCGCCTTCTGTTGCCCACTGCTGTCCGTTCCTCCGCGAAATCCCAGGGTCCCCGATGCCCTCAACTGTCCCAACGACGGCCACCACCCTAGAGTCCCGTCCGGCGCGGATGAGATCAGCCGCCGGTTCGTAGCACGGCTGCGACAATCGGACCGGCCGCGTCACCGCCGTGACCGCCCTCCTCCGTCATGGCCGCGGCCGCGATGTCGCCCCGGAATCCCGTGAACCAGCTGTTGGACTTGGCGTTGCCGTCGACCTCGGCGGAGCCGGTCTTGGCGCCGATGTCGCCGCCGAGTCCCCGCATGGCCTCCTGGGCGGTGCCCTGGGTGGCGGTGAGCCGCATCATCTGCTTGAGCTGGGCGGCGGTGCTCGCCTTCAGGCCCTCGGCCCGGGCGAGCTCACGGTCGTCCAGCTCCGGGGAGACCAGATAGGGCTGGCGGAAGGTGCCGGTGATCGCGGTCGCGGTCACGGAGGCCATGTTCAGCGGGCTCATCTGGACCTGGCCCTGCCCGATGGCGCCCGCCGCCCGGTCCGGGCCGCTGACCGTCGGGACACGGCCGTCGAAGGAGGCGACGCCGGTCTTCCAGTTGTCCTGGCCGAGGCCGAAGCGCTTCTCGGCCTCCTCGGTCAGGGAGGCGTCGGTGAGCGGCTTCTCGTCGATGAGCTTGATGAAGGCGGTGTTGCAGGACCGCATGAAGCTGCCTGCGAGCGTGGCGGACTCGTCGGGCTTCATGCCCTCGAGGTTCTTGAAGGTCTGGCCCTGCCACACGGCGTCGGACGGGCAGGGCGCCGGTCCGTTCATCGAGGTCACGCCGTTGTCGATGAGCATCGCGGCGGTCATGATCTTCATGGTGGAGCCCGGGGCCGCCTGGCCCTGGAAGGCCGCGTTGAAGCCGTCCGTACGGTTGTTCGCCACGGCCAGCACCTCGCCCGTGGTCGGCTTGACGGCCACCACCGAGGACTCGTCGAACCGCTTGACCGCCTTCTCGGCCGCCGCCTGCGCGCTCGTGCTGATCGTGGTGGTGAGCTTGCCGGGCTTGCCCTTGGCGAGGGTCAGCAGCGGGGTGTCGGGAGCGCCGTTGCCCTCGTGCCGGACGACCAGTTCGATGCCGGGCGTGCCGCCGGCCTTCTCGCCGTACTTCTCGCGCAGGGCGTCCAGGACCGGGCCGAGGGAGGGGTACTTCTCCTTCGTGAGCACCGAGCCGTCGCGGCCCACGGCCTCGATGGGCGGGTTGGCCGACTGCTCCGTGACCAGCGTGTCGTCCTTCTTCAGCTCGGGATGGACGACGGACGGCTGCCAGTCGACCAGCGCCCGGCCGGTGGTCACCCCGCGCACGACCTTCAGCTCGCTCTTGTAGCTCAGCGGCTTGGACTTCCCGTCGTAGGCCACCTTCGCCTTCACCGTGTACGGCACGGTGGTGCCCTTCGCCGGGCTCGGCGTGATCTTCACATCGGTGATGTGCGCGTCGTCGGCGAAGGCGCTCAGCAGCCGATCCGCGGCCGCGTCGTTGTTGGTGTACGACGCCGCCGTCGCGACCGTGCCCTTCTGCCAGGCCGCGAAGAACTTGGACGTGGTCTCCTCGACCTCGTCCTTGCCGGGCGGCCCCGACCGCTTCTCCGCGGAGACCCCGCTCGTGCCCCCGTCGCCGTTCAGCGCGCTCACGAGGTTGTAGGCCCCGTACCCGGCCCCACCCACCATCACCGCGAACACGCCGCCTATGACGGCGACCTTGACCCCCTTGCCCATAGGGCGGTCCCCTCCCCGTTGAGCCTTCCGCGCTCCTTTGAACGCGTTCAGAAAGCTCTGTACCGGGGGCACTCTATGCGGAAGCGGTTACTGCCCGGGTGGGCTTTTCGATTCGTGGCCGAACATAGGTCACATCCGTCAGACCCACGTGTCCAGCCACATCCGCGACCGCCAGTCGTCGATCGGGATGGCCTGGCCGGTGTACAGGGGCCAGAAGTAGATGAAGTTCCAGGCGATCAGCAGGACCAGGACGCCCGCGCCCGTGGCGCCCACGACACGGCGGGTGTCGGAGGAACGGGGCGGTCCGATGATCGCGCCCAGGAGCATGGCCACCGCAAGGCACAGGAACGGCAGGAAGACGACGGCGTAGAAGAAGAAGATCGTGCGCTCCTGGTACATGAACCAGGGCAGGTAGCCGGCCGCGATACCGCAGGCGATGGCGCCCGCGCGCCAGTCGCGGCGGAGCAGCCAGCGCCACAGGACGTAGAGCACCGCGAGGCAGGCCACCCACCACAGCAGCGGCGTGCCGAGGGCGAGGACCTCGCGGGCGCACTTCTCACCGGCGTCGGCGGGGCAGCCGTCCCGGCCGGGCGCCGGGGACTCGTAGAAGTACGACACCGGGCGGCCCAGGACCAGCCAGCTCCACGGGTTCGACTGGTAGGTGTGCGGCGAGGACAGGCCGACGTGGAACTCGTACACCTGGTGCTCGTAGTGCCACAGGCTGCGCAGCCAGTCCGGCAGGAAGGTCCAGCTGCCGCCCTTGCCGCTGGTCGCCGCCCAGTTGCGGAAGTAGCCGCCCGAGCCGTCGGTCGCGGAGAGGATCCAGCCGGTCCAGGACAGCAGGTAGGTGACGATCGCGACCGGGACCGTGGCGAGGAACGCGAGGCCCGTGTCGCGCTTGAGGACCGCCGCGTAGGGGTGCCGGGCACCGGCCACCTTGCGCGAGCCGACGTCCCACAGGACCGCCATCAGGCAGAACGCGGCCAGGATGTAGAGGCCGTTCCACTTCGTGCCGATGGCCAGGCCCAGCATCAGGCCCGCGCCCCAGCGCCAGGGACGCCACCCCAGCCGGGCCGTCTCCGCCGTGTGCCGGTCGGGACGGACCCGGCCGTCCGCGTCCACCGGGAGCGCCGCGGCGAGTCTCGCGCGGGCCTTGTCCCGGTCGATCAGCAGACAGCCGAACGCGGCCAGCACGAAGAACATCAGCACGCCGTCGAGCAGCGCCGTGCGGCTCATCACGAAGTGCAGGCCGTCCACCGCCATCAGCGCGCCCGCCAGGCAGCCCAGGAAGGTGGAGCGGAACAGCCGCCGGCCGATCCGGCACAGCAGCAGCACGGAGAGCGTGCCGAGCAGCGCGGTCATGAACCGCCAGCCGAACGGGTCGAAGCCGAACAGCAGCTCCCCGAGCCCGATCACGTACTTGCCGACCGGCGGGTGCACGACGTACGCCGCGTCGGTCGGGATGGTGACGTGCCCGCCGGACGAGAGGACCAGGTCGTTGGCGTTCTTGTCCCAGTTGACTTCGAAACCGCGGTGGACGAGCGCCCACGCGTCCTTCGCGTAGTACGTCTCGTCGAATATCACGGCCTTGGGGTTGCCCAGGTTCCAGAACCGCAGCGCCCCCGCCAGCAGCGTGACGAGCAGCGGGCCGATCCAGCCCGACCAGCGCACCAGCCGCCCGGCGCTCGTGTACGGGATGCCGAGCGCGGCCCACAGGCGCGGGCTGGGCTCGGTGTACGGCGGCACCAGGCGATCACGGACGTCACGAGGCTCACGGGCGTCGCTCGCGGGCTGCTGATAGCCGAAGCGGCGCAGCCGCTGCTGCCAGGACGGCCGCTGCTCGTGCGGGGCCTGGCCCTGCCGGGTGTCCGTGGAGGACGCGGTACTGGTCACCGCGCCATCGTAGGGAACCGTGCTGTGTGAGTCCCGTGCATGGCCGGTATGCGTCCGCAACACCCGCCCCTGGGAGGATGGGGGCGTGACCGGAATCCTCGTACTCGCAGGCACCCCCATCGGCGACATCTCGGACGCGCCGCCCCGGCTCGCCGAGGAGCTGGCCGGAGCCGACGTCGTCGCCGCCGAGGACACGCGCCGGCTGCGGCGGCTGACCCAGGCGCTGGGCGTCACACCCAAGGGGCGGGTGGTGTCGTACTTCGAGGGCAACGAGTCCGCGCGCACGCCGGAGCTGGTCGAGGAGCTGGTGGGCGGGGCGCGGGTGCTGCTCGTCACGGACGCGGGGATGCCGTCCGTGTCCGACCCCGGGTACCGGCTGGTCGCGGCCGCCGTCGAGAGGGACGTGCGGGTGACCGCCGTGCCCGGGCCGTCGGCCGTGCTCACCGCGCTCGCGCTGTCGGGGCTGCCCGTCGACCGGTTCTGCTTCGAGGGGTTCCTGCCGCGCAAGGCGGGGGAGCGGCTGGGGCGGCTGCGGGAGGTGGCCGGGGAACGGCGGACGCTCGTGTACTTCGAGGCTCCCCACCGGCTGGACGACACGCTCGCCGCGATGGCCGAGGTGTTCGGCGCGGAGCGGCGGGGCGCGGTGTGCCGGGAGCTGACGAAGACGTACGAGGAGGTCCGGCGCGGGGGGCTGGGGGAGCTGGCGGCCTGGGCCGCGGAGGGGGTGCGGGGGGAGATCACCGTCGTGGTGGAGGGGGCTCCGGAGAAGGGGCCGGAGGACGTCGGGCCCGAGGAGTTCGTGCGGCGGGTCCGGGTGCGGGAGGAGGCGGGGGAGCGGCGCAAGGAGGCGATCGCCGCTGTGGCGCAGGAGGCAGGGGTGCCGAAGCGGGTGGTTTTTGATGCTGTTGTCGCCGCGAAGAATTCCGGGTGACGGGTTGTGCGGGGTTGCTCGGGCCCACGCGGCGGAGCCGCATATAGGCACAGCCCCGCGCCCCTTGGGACACGTCCCCCAGGGCGTGTCTTGTAAGAGGGCGCTGAATAGCCTCTGAGCAGGGCGCTTTTCGTTTGAGCGCGCGCCCCATGGGTGAGCAAAGGGGACCCGCCGCTGAGGCAAGGAAGGCCCAAATCGGCGCCAATACTCCAGCAGGTCTGCTGCCTTCCGGCCGGCTGAGGAGTCCACTGGGTCGCGGGGACGGAATCGTCCTCACGCCTCAGCGGACCAACAGGAGCTGGCATGAGTGAGATCGCAGGGCAGACCGGGCTCCGCGCCGGTGCGAACGCCGTCGTCCACGAGTCGTACTCCTTCGCCTGCATGCGATGCGGGCACGGCTGGGAGCAGTCGTTCGAGATAGAGCACCACACCGACGCCACCGGGCACGAGTTCGTCCTCTACGTCGTGGACGGCAAGGTCGTGCCCTCCCCTCTGTCCAAGCCCACCTGCCACAACTGTGACGGTCACGTCCTGCGGATCATGCGGGCCGGGCGGGTCGCGTCGGCCCATGACGCGGCGCACCGGCCCCAGCGCGTGTCCCCGGCCGGGCCCGTGCAGGCCCCGACGGCGGACGCCGGGACCGACGAGGCGGGCGACGAGGAGAAGCGCGAGCACCACTGGCACCTGTCCGACCTGCTGCACCCCTTCCAGCGCAAGGCGAGCTGACCCGTCCGGCTCCCCTTGTCGACGCCCTCCCCGGTCCTCCCCCATCGGGGCGGGCGTCGCCCTTTCGTAGGATCGGGGCATGCCTTCGAACGACTCCGGCCGGCAGGACAAGAACGCGGCCCCGCCCCTCCCGGAACCCCTGCGGGTACCGGTCGCCGACTCCCACACCCACCTGGACATGCAGTCCGGCACGGTCGAGGAGGCGCTGGCGAAGGCGGCGTCGGTCGGAGTGACGACGGTCGTGCAGGTCGGCTGCGACCTCAAGGGCTCCCGGTGGGCCGCCGAGACGGCGGCGGCGTACGACGCCGTGCACGCGACCGTCGCCCTGCACCCGAACGAGGCCCCGCGCATCGTCCACGGCGACCCGGACGGCTGGTCGCGCCAGGGCGCGCGCGAACCGGGCGGGCAGGCCGCACTGGACGAGGCCCTTGCCGAGATCGACCGGCTGGCCGCGCTGGAGCAGGTCAAGGGCGTCGGCGAGACGGGCCTCGACTACTTCCGCACCGGGCCCGAGGGCAAGGAGGCCCAGGAGAGGTCCTTCCGCGCCCACATCGAGATCGCCAAGCGGCACGGCAAGGCCCTGGTCATCCACGACCGCGAGGCCCACGCCGACGTTCTGCGCGTCCTGAAGGAGGAGGGCGCTCCCGAGCGGACCGTCTTCCACTGCTACTCCGGCGACGCCGAGATGGCGGAGATCTGCGCGAGCGCGGGCTACTTCATGTCCTTCGCCGGCAACGTCACCTTCAAGAACGCCCAGAACCTGCGGGACGCGGTGGCGGTGGCCCCGCCGGAGCTGCTGCTGGTCGAGACGGACGCCCCCTTCCTCACCCCGGCGCCGTACCGCGGTCGGCCGAACGCCCCGTACCTCGTGCCGATCACCGTGCGGGCCATGGCCGAGGTGCGCGGCATCGACGAGGACACGCTGGCGACGGCCCTCGCGGCGAACACGGCACGCGCCTTCGGCTACTGATCCGCGGCTGATCCGCCGCCTCCGTCGATTCCGTCACCCGCACCGCACGACTGTGCGTAGTCGCGTCGCTTTGGAGAGTGACGGCCGCTCCGCTAGGTTCTGGGGGCCCGATCCGGACCCCTCTGGACCCCCTCGGCCCCTGGAGCGCGTCGGCGTGAGCAACTCGCACTACGAGACGTACGAGACGTACGGCCCGGCCTACCTGGACCCGCTGTACGGCGGTTACGACGCGCCCCCGGCTGATCCGCACACCGCCGAGACGCTGGGTCACGGCACGGCCGGCGTCCACGGGGACACCTACCGGCCCGCCTACGAGGAAGCGCCCCTGCCCGGGCTGCCCGGGCTGCCCCGGCAGGGCCCCACGGGCCCCGCACCGGCACCGGCGTTCACCGTCGGCCCGCCCCGCGTGGGCCCCCGCCCCGAGCCGCGCCCGGAGTCGCGTCCGGACACGCGCACGGAAACGCCGGCCGGATCACGCGCCGAGGCACGTGCCGGATCACGCGCCGAAGCTCGCGCGGGATCACGTGCCGAAGCCCGCGCCGAGGCACGTGCCGGATCGCGTATGGGGGCGCACACCGGCTCCCACCGCAGATCCGCGCGCCGGCGCAAGACGCGCTACGTCGAGCGCCCGGGCGACGGCTCCATGCGGCGGCTGCTCCCGCAGGCCCTGGTCGTCGCCTTCCTGGCGGGCGGCACCACGGCGTTCGTCGCCAAGGACAAGGCTATCGAGCTGAACGTCGACGGCAAGGCCCGCACCCTGCACACCTTCGCCGACGACGTCACCGAGCTGCTGGCGGAGGAGGGCGTCGAGATCGGCGCCCACGACGTGGTCGCGCCCGGCCCCGGCGCGCGGATCACCAGCGGCGACGAGATCGCCGTGCACTACGCCCGCCCCGTGCGGCTCACCCTCGACGGCGACCGGCGCGAGGTGTGGACGACGGCGCACACGGTCGCCGGGGCGCTCAGGCAACTCGGGGTGCGCCAGGAGGGCGCGTACGTCTCCGCGTCCCGCGCCCGGCGGATCGGCCGTGCGGGGCTCGCGCTGGACGTACGGACCGAGCGCACGGTCACGATCATGGCGGACGGCCGGGCCCGCACCGTCCGCACCAACGCGGCCACCGTGCTGGACGCGGTCGAGGAGGCCGGCATCACGCTGCGCGGCCAGGACACCACGTCGGTCCCGCAGGGCAGCTTCCCGCGCGACGGGCAGACCGTCACGGTGCTGCGGATCACCGGCGGCAGGGAGGTCCGCGACGAACCGATCCCGTTCCCCGTGCGGCGGACCGAGGACCCGGCCCTGTTCCGCGGCACGGAGGTCGTCGAACAGGCCGGAGAGCCCGGTCTGCGTCGCGTCACCTACTCCCTGCGCACGGTCAACGGCGTCAAGCAGAAGCCGCGCCGCATCAAGGCCGAGCTGGTGCGCGCGGCGCGCCCGCAACTGGTGAAGGTCGGCACCAAACCGCCCCCGGACTCCGTGCAGGGCGCCGACCACCTCGACTGGCAGGGCCTCGCCGCCTGCGAGTCCGGCGGCCGCCCCGACGCGGTCGACTCCTCGGGCACCTACGGCGGCCTCTACCAGTTCGACACCCAGACCTGGCAGTCCCTCGGCGGCCGAGGCCGCCCCCAGGACGCCCCCGCGGCCGAACAGACCTACCGAGCGAAGAAGCTCTACGTGAGACAGGGCACAAGCCCATGGCCCCACTGCGGCGGCCGCTTGCACAGCTAGCTGCGTGAGCTGCGGGCAGTCGTGCCGCTGGGGCGATGGGGGTCCCCCCTGCTCGAGCGAAGCCGAGAGCTTGGGGGAGGCACCCCGCTACGCCGGGCTGCGCAACACCCCGCCCCCAGCCCCGACCCCGAGGACCAGGAAACCCACCCGCGAAAACCCCCCGTACCCTTGTCCCCGTGACCAGCCCCACCCCCGACGCCCTCCTTGGCCCCGCCGACATCCGCGAGCTCGCGACCACCCTCGGCGTACGCCCCACCAAACAACGCGGCCAGAACTTCGTGATCGACGCGAACACCGTCCGCCGCATCGTCCGCACCGCACAGGTCCGCCCCGACGACGTCGCCGTCGAGGTGGGCCCGGGGCTCGGGTCACTGACGCTCGCGCTGCTGGAGGTCGCCGACCGCGTCACGGCCGTCGAGATCGACGACGTGCTCGCCGCCGCGCTGCCCGCGACCATCACGGCCCGCATGCCGGACCGCGCCGACCGCTTCGCCCTCGTCCACTCCGACGCGATGCACGTCACGGAGCTGCCGGGCCCCGCCCCGACCGCACTGGTCGCCAACCTCCCCTACAACGTGGCCGTCCCGGTGCTGCTGCACATGCTCGACACCTTCCCGACCATCGAACGCACCCTCGTCATGGTGCAGTCGGAGGTCGCCGACCGTCTCGCCGCCGACCCCGGCTCGAAGGTGTACGGCGTGCCCTCGGTCAAGGCCAACTGGTACGCCGAGGTCAAGCGCGCCGGAGCCATCGGCCGGAACGTGTTCTGGCCGGCGCCCAACGTCGACAGCGGCCTGGTCTCCCTGGTCCGCCGGACCGAACCGGTGAAGACGACGGCGTCGAAGGCCGAGGTCTTCGCCGTCGTGGACGCGGCGTTCGCCCAGCGCCGCAAGACACTGCGGGCCGCGCTCGCCGGCTGGGCCGGTTCCGCCGCCGCCGCCGAGACGGCCCTGGTCGCCGCCGGTGTCTCCCCGCAGGCCCGGGGCGAGTCGCTGACCGTGGAAGAGTTCGCGCGCATCGCCGAGCACAAGGCGAACCGGCACGAGGAGAAGGAGCCCGCGTGAGCGTCACGGTCCGCGTCCCCGCCAAGGTCAACGTCCAGCTGGCGGTGGGCCCCGCCCGCTCCGACGGCTTCCATCCCCTGGCCAACGTCTTCCTCGCGGTCGGCCTCTACGACGAGGTCACCGTCACCCCCGCCGACGAGCTGCGCATCACCTGCGCGGGCCCGGACGCGGACCAGGTCCCGCTGGACCGTACGAACCTGGCCGCACGAGCGGCCGAAGCGCTCGCCGCGCGGTACGGCCGTGACCCCGGCGTCCACATCCACATCGCCAAGGACATCCCCGTCGCCGGCGGCATGGCGGGCGGCAGCGCGGACGGCGCCGGTGCCCTGGTGGCCTGCGACGCGCTGTGGGGGACCGGCGCCTCCCGCGAGGAACTGCTCGGCATCTGCGCCGAGTTGGGCAGTGACGTGCCGTTCAGCCTGGTGGGCGCGGCGGCCCTCGGGATCGGGCGGGGCGAGCAGCTGACGCCCCTGGAGACCGGCGGCACCTTCCACTGGGTGTTCGCGATGGCCGGCCGGGGCCTGTCCACCCCGGCCGTGTTCCGGGAGTTCGACCGTCTCGGCGAGGGCACGGACATCCCGGACCCGGTCGCCTCCCAGGAACTCATCGCCGCCCTCGCCAAGGGCGACCCGGACGCGCTCGCCGCCGCCGTCTCCAACGACCTCCAGCCCGCCGCCCTCTCCCTCTTCCCGGAGCTCGCCGAGACCCTGGCCACCGGCCGTGCCGCCGGGGCCCTCGCCGCCCTGGTCTCCGGCTCCGGCCCGACCACGGCCTTCCTCGTCCGCGACCCGGAGTCGGCGGCCGCGGTGGCGCAGGCGCTGGTGGCGTCCGGCACGTGCCGGACCGTGCGCACGGCCCTGGGGCCGGCGCCCGGGGCCACGGTCGCCGGCGCCGCCTGATCGGGCGGTGCCGACGACCCCGGGAGGCGTCCGAGAGCTTCTGAGGACCCCGGCCGGAGCACCCCGCGGCCCGACTACCCTGGAGAGTCGATCGTCCCGCCTGTCAGGAGAGTAATGGCCGTCAACCTGGTCAATGTCGAGAACGTCAGCAAGGTGTACGGCACCCGCGCCCTGCTCGACGGGGTCTCCCTCGGCGTCTCCGAAGGGGACCGCATCGGCGTCGTCGGCCGCAACGGCGACGGCAAGACCACGCTGATCCGGATGCTCGCCAAGCAGGAGGAGGCCGACACCGGGCGCATCACGCACTCCGGCGGACTGCGCAGTGGTGTGCTCACCCAGCACGACTCCCTCGACCCCGAGGCCACCGTCCGCCACGAGGTCATCGGCGACATGGCCGACCACGAGTGGGCCGGCGACGCCAAGGTCCGGGACGTGCTGACCGGCCTGTTCGGCGGGCTCGACCTGCCTGGATTCCCCGCGGGGCTCGACACCGTCATCGGGCCGCTGTCCGGCGGTGAGCGGCGGCGTATCGCGCTCGCCAAGCTGCTCATCGAGGAGCAGGACCTGCTCGTCCTCGACGAGCCCACCAACCACCTCGACGTCGAGGGCATCTCCTGGCTCGCCCGGCACTTGCAGAACCGCCGCTCGGCCCTGGTGTGCGTCACCCACGACCGCTGGTTCCTCGACCAGGTGTGCACGCGCATGTGGGACGTGCAGCGGGGCGCGGTCTACGAGTACGAGGGCGGCTACTCCGACTACGTCTTCGCGCGCGCCGAGCGTGAGCGCATCGCCGCCACCGAGGAGGTCAAGCGGCAGAACCTCGTCCGCAAGGAGCTGGCCTGGCTGCGGCGCGGTGCGCCCGCCCGGACCTCCAAGCCGCGCTTCCGCGTCGAGGCCGCCAACGAGCTCATCAAGGACGTCCCGCCGCCCCGGGACAGCAGCGAACTGATGAAGTTCGCGTCCTCGCGGCTCGGCAAGACCGTGTTCGACCTGGAGGACATCACCGTCCAGGCGGGCCCCAAGGTCCTCCTCAAGCACGTCACCTGGCAGCTCGGTCCGGGCGACCGGATCGGTCTCGTCGGCGTCAACGGGTCCGGGAAGACGTCCCTGTTGCGGGCCATGGCCCAAGCGGCCCGGACCGACGGCGAGGCACAGCCCGCCGGCGGGCATGTCCGCGTCGGCAAGACCGTGAAGCTGGCCTACCTCTCGCAGGAGGTCGCCGAACTCGATCCGAACACGCGCGTGCTGGAGGCCGTGCAGCAGGTGCGCGAGCGGGTCGACCTCGGCAAGGGCCGCGAGATGACCGCCGGGCAGCTGTGCGAGACGTTCGGCTTCGGCAAGGAGAAGCAGTGGACGCCGGTCGGTGACCTGTCCGGCGGCGAGCGGCGGCGGCTCCAGCTGCTGCGCCTGCTCATGGACGAGCCCAACGTCCTCTTCCTCGACGAGCCCACCAACGACCTAGACATCGAGACGCTGACCCAGCTGGAGGACGTCCTCGACGGCTGGCCCGGCTCGATGATCGTCATCTCCCACGACCGGTTCTTCATCGAGCGCACCACCGACCGGGTGTTCGCCCTGCTCGGCGACGGCACCCTGCGGATGCTGCCGCGCGGCATCGACGAGTACCTGGAGCGCCGACAGCGCATGGAGGAGGCCGCGGCCGCCTCCTCGGGCCCCGCCTCCGCGCCGCAGACCGCGGCCCCGGAGAAGAGCGCCGCCGACCAGCGCGCCGCGAAGAAGGAACTCCAGAAGATCGAGCGGCAGCTCGACAAGGTCTCCGAGAAGGAGACCAAACTGCACGCGCAGATCGCGGACAACGCCACGGACTTCGCGAAGGTGGCCGAACTGGACGCCGAACTGCGCGAGTTGGTCGGGCAGCGCGAGGAGCTGGAGATGCGGTGGCTGGAACTCGCCGAGGACGCGTGAAGGGTGCGTGAAGGCGCGTAACGACGGCATCACGGGCCGGTCCTCCCTTGGGAACAGGGGGTGATCGGCCCGGTGCGCTGTCGGAACCTGGTGATAGAAAGAGTCGTCTTAGAACTTTATGAAGCGACTCTGAGCTCATCGCGTACCTCAGGGCGTGGCTAAAAATCAGTGATCGAACGGGGGAAACCGCTGATGACCCAGCCGCCCGGTCAGCCGCCGCAAGGTGGTTTCGGCGCACCGCAGGGCCAGCCGCCGCAGGGTGGTGGTTTTGGAGCACCGCAGACTCCGCCACCGCCGCAGGGCCCGCCTCAGACGCCGCCGCCTCCGCAGGGCCCGCCGCAGCCGGGATACGGCTACCCGCAGCAGCCCGGACCGTATGCGCAGCCGCAGCAGCCGGGTCCGTATGCGCAGCCGCAGCAGCCGGGTCCGTATGCGCAGCCGCAGCCCGGCCCCTACGGCCAGCCGCAGCAGCCCGGACCGTACGGCCAGCCCGGCTACGGCTACCCGCCGCCGCAGCCGCAGTACCCGGGCGGGCCCGGCACCCCGCCCCCCGGGGGCGGCTCCGGCAACCCCTTCAAGGGCAAGCCCGCCCTGATCATCGGCGCGGCCGTCGCCGCGCTGCTCGTGGTCGGCGGCACCGTGTGGGCGGTCACCGGCGGCGACGACGGCAAGGGCAAGAAGAAGCCCGTCGCCCAGCAGAGCGGCGACGGCAAGCAGGGCGCCTCCCCGGTCAACCCCGGTGACGGCGACGGCGACGGCGGTGAGGACCCGGAGAACCTCAACGAGGGCCGCCAGGCCGGCGAGGCGAAGGTCCTCTGGTACAAGGAGGGGCCCGACGCGCCCGGTTCCGGCGCCGAGGCCCCCGGCATGTGGATCACCGACAAGACGGCGGTGAAGGCGGCGTACAAGCAGCTCCTCGCCTACAACGTCGGTGACGGCAAGCCCAGTTGGGACCCGATCACCTTCCCGCAGAAGATCTGCGCGACCACTCCGGAGAAGACCTCCGACGACAAGATCATCGTCGCGTACATGAGCGGCAGCAGCGACCGCGCCGAGTGCAACCAGCTCCAGGAAATCGACCTGAACACCGGGGAGAAGGGCTGGAAGCAGGAGGTCGCCGACGGCGCCCTGTTCGACTCCACGCTCTCCGTCGAGCTGACCGTCACCGGCAAGACGCTGATGGTGGGCCGTTCCCAGTCCGGCACGGCGTACGACATCACCAACGGCGACAAGCTCTTCGACAAGAAGCGCTACGGCGCGTCCTGCTTCCCCACCGCGTTCGCCGGCGGCGAGAAGCTGATCGCCGTCTCCTCCTGCGGCGCCGGAGGCACCAACGAGCACGACGAGGTGCAGCAGCTCGACCCGCGCACCGGCAAGGTCGAGTGGACCCAGAAGTTCGACAAGGGCTGGCGGGTCGCGCGCACCTACTCCGTGAGCCCGCTGGTCGTCTACAGCACCAACGAGGACAAGAAGGCCTGGAACATCTCCACCTTCACCTCCGGCGGCAAGTTCCAGTCCCAGGTCGGCTTCGACGAGGACTTCGCCCCCGAGTGCGGCTGGGCCATCCTCGAGCGCGACCTCCAGGGCTGCCAGGGCGTCGCCGCCGACGACACCACGCTCTACCTGCCGACCGAGGCGACCACCGGCGCCAACGAGATCGTCGCGGTCAACCTCGCCACCGGCAAGGAGAAGTGGCGCGTGAAGTCCCCGGCCGACGAGTCGATGCTGCCGATGAAGATCGAGGGCGACAAGCTCATCGCCTATGTGGAGCCGTCGTACGACGCGGGCGGCCAGGTCGTGTCCATCCCGACCGGCGGCAGCGGCCACAAGCCGGTCAAGCTGCTCCAGAACCCACAGGGCGCCGCGGACATCGAGAACGGCTTCTTCTCCAAGGACATCGACTGGGTGGACGGGCGCTTCTACATCTCGAGCACCCGGCTGAGCGGGAACGACGACACGAAGGAGAAGTTGATGCTCGCCTACGGCAAGTGACTCTTCCTCCTCTGTTCCTCCTTCTCGAACTCCCCTCGTCGTCCGTCCCCTTCCCCGAGGTACTCACGTCATGACCCAGCCGCCGCCCCCGCCGCCTCAGCAGCCCGCCCCCGGCGGAGGCTTCGGACCGCCTCAGGACCAGCCCCCGAATCTCGGGAAGGCCCCGGAGCCGCAGCCGGGGTACGGCTATCCGCAGGCACCGCAGACGCCGCCGACTCCACAGGCACCGCAGACACCCCCGGCTCCGCAGACGCCGCCCGCACCGCCCACGCAGCAGCCGACGCCGGGATACGGCTATCCGCAGGCCGCTCCTCAGCCGCCGCAGGCTCCGGCCGGTTACGGCTATCCGGCACAGCAGCCGGGGCCGTACGGGCAGCCGCAGCAGCCGCCTTACGGGCAGCCGGGTTACGGATACCCGCAGGCGACCGTGCCGCTCCAGCCGCAGCCCGGTCAGCCCGGTCAGCCCGGCGGGGGCGGGAAGTTCAACGCGCAGCTGGCCATCATCGTCGCCGCGGTCGTGGCGATCGCCCTGATCATCGGCGGCGGTGTCTGGTACTCCTCGTCCAAGGACGACGGCAAGGACGACACCGCGAACTCCAGCGGCGGAAACGGCGGCACGGACGAAGGCAACGGCGGCACCAGCCCCGGCGGCAAGGAGAAGGCACCGGCCGACCCCGCCTCCAAGGTCCTCTTCCAGATCCCGGCACCCGAGGTGAAGAACGACAGCTCGATCGTCGTCTCCGGCTCGTGGCTCACCGACAAGGCGTACGTCAAGAGCGGCATCGCCGAGATCAACGGCTACGACCGCGACAAGGGCAGCAAGCTGTGGACGATCCCGCTGTCCGGCCCGGTCTGCCAGGCCAGCCGCCAGGTCACCGACGACAACCTGACGGCGATCCTCTACCAGCCCGCGATGCCCACCAAGGCCGAGCCCTCGCACGGGTGCAGCCAGGTCGCCCTGATCGATCTCGACGCGGGCAAGAAGCTGTGGACCAAGACCGCCAAGACCGGTGACCAGCTGATCAGCTTCGACAACGTCACGATCAGCGGTGACACCGTCGCCGCCGGCAGCACCAGCGGCGGCGCCGCCTTCGACGTCTCCGGCAAGCTCCTGTGGAGCCCCAAGCCGAGCGACTCCTGCTACGACGCCGGGTACGGCGGCGGCGAGAAGCTCGTCGCGGTGCGCAAGTGCGGTTCGTACGAGCAGCGGCAGCTGCACATCCAGACCATCGACCCGAAGTCCGGGAAGGTGATCTCGGAGTACCAGATGGCCGAGGGCATCGAGTACGCGAGCATCGTGTCGACCAACCCGCTCGTCGTCGCCGCCGACGTCGGTGACTCCGCGGGCGACGGCAGCGGCATCTCGGACTTCTTCTCCATCGACAACAAGACGGGCAAGCTGCGCACGCGCATCTCCGCGCCGGGCAAGCAGTTCGCCGCCCGCTGCGAGGGCGTCAGCCGCGTCGAGTCCTGCAACCAGCTGGCCGTCGGCAACGACCGGCTGTACATCCCGACCGAGGAGCACGACGGCGAGGGCGAGGAGTACAGCCAGACCAACGAGATCGTGTCCTTCGACCTCGCCACCGGCAAGCAGACCGGGCAGCGGGCGGACGCGGGTAACGGCTACACCATCTCGCCGCTGCGCATGGACGGCGGAAACCTGATCGCGTACAAGCGGCCGCCCTACGACAAGGGCGGGCAGATCGTGAGCCTCGACGGGGGCGACCTCAAGCAGACCAAGCTGCTGGAGAACCCGGCGACGGAAGCGGTGCGCGACGTGGAGGCCAGGATGTCGCCGGACTACTCCGAGTTGCTGTTCGCCGACGGGCACCTGTTCATGTCCAAGGTGTTCGCGAGCAAGCCGTCCGGCAGCGCGACCGAGAAGGAGTACCTCGCGGTGGGCTTCGGCACGAGCTGATCGTTGCACGGCTGCTCGTTGACCGAATGAGTGCCGGTTCGGCCCCGTCCCTGTTCAGGGGCGGGGCCGTTCGCGTGGGTCCCGTCAACCTCTCATGACAGGAATTTCGGTGATCGGGGCGATTCTCGCCGGTAGGGGGAGCGCAACGTCGAACAAGCGTGTAGCTTCCGGGGGCATGAAGGCGGGGAGCCGGGGGGCTTCCATCTGGGGGACCGGGGTGACTGGGGGGTTACTCGATGGGAGTGCGGCTCATGGTGGTCGACGACCACCGTTTGCTGGCCGAGGCGTTGGCCTCCGCGCTGAAGCTGCGGGGGCACCGGGTGCTGGCCGCGGCGGCGCCGGCCGCGGGGGCGGCGGAGCTGGTGATCACGCGGGCGCCGGAGGTGTGCCTGCTGGGAACGGCGACACCGGCGGAGCCGGGGATCTTCGACCCGGTGGTGCGGATCAAGCGGGAGCGTCCGCAGGTGGCGGTGCTGGTCCTGGGGCCGGTGCCGAGCCCCCGCGGCATCGCGGCGGCATTCGCGGCGGGAGCCTCCGGCTACGTCCGGCACGACGAGCGCATAGAGGGCGTCGAGCGCGCGATCATGAAGGCCAGGGCCGGTGAGGCGGCGGTGGCGCCGCAGCTGCTCCAGGGAGCCTTCAGCGAACTGCTGAACCCGGCCGCCCAACCGGACGACGAGGGCCAGCGCCTGCTCCAGCTCCTCACCCCTCGGGAGGTCGAGGTCCTGGTCCGCGTCGCGGACGGCGAGGACACCCGCCTGATCGCAGCAGGCATGGGCATCGCCCCGTCGACGGCCCGCACCCACGTCCAACGAGTCCTGATGAAACTGGGCGTCGGCTCCCGCCTGGAGGCAGCGGCACTGGCTGCGCGCACGGGGTTGCTGGACAGGGCGGGCCCGGTGACCCGGGCCCCGGGGGCGGAGGCCTGACCGGCTGTACGCCGAGCGGTATGGCACGGTTGGCTTCTGGTCGATCTCATCCCGGCGTGGCCCCCTGACCGACGCCGTTTTCACGGGACGTACACAGTAAATCCCCAGGTGATACGGGATCTTGTGCCCGCCGGGTCGGTGAAGCCCTATGGCTCCCTTCGCGCCATACCGCTCCGGCCTCGAAGAAACGCCCTGGTTGGTTCGAACTCCTGTACCTAAAGTGATCGTCGCGCCGGAGGAGCTGACCACTCCGCCACAGCGCGTGTCATCGGCGACCGGGGGGACACCGTCGCCACGGGGAGGCTGCACCGTCATGCCGCGAAGCCGGCTCTTCACGCATCTCCTCCGCCCCGTCTGACGGGCACCCCCGGACGCCTTCCTTTGCGATGAGGGGGATGCTTTCTTGCGCCCAAGACCCGGGCCTTTCCTGCCCAGAACCCGTTTCACGCCCAGATCGGGCCGACCCCGGTTCCTGACCTCTGTCGTCACATCCGCGGTGGCCGTGGCCGTACTGGCCGGCTTGGCGGTCCAGCCCGATGTGCTGGATCGGCTCACCGGCACGGAGGCAGCAGCCCCGGCGGCCGACTCGAACGACTGGGCCGACGACACGGCCGCCGAGCAACTGCGGCAGGACCAGTGCTTGATGGCGGAGGTGCTCCGCCTGGGTGGGCCGTCCATGACCGCGACCGCGCAGGACGGGCTCAACCAACCGCCGGACAAGCTGCACGCCCTGGCCGACCGGAAGTACTGGGAAGACACCCAGCTGGCCGTCGCGTACAAGCGGGACAGGGACGCGGCAAAGAAGGAGCTCGATGCCGCCTACGCCCTTCGGGACGAGTGGGCCAAGCCCTTGGATGGCCTGGAGACTCCCGGCGGGTTCACCGTCACCGGTTTCCACTGGCCTCCTGGAGGGCCAGGTGATGAGGAGAAGGACTTCCACAGCCAGACGGGTCTGACCCAGTGGATCGCCGACAGGTTCTGGAAGCAAGAGGGCGACTTCTACGAGGACCCCACACCCAAGGCCGACGAGAAGACCTTGAAGGTCGTCACCGATCAGGGCACCCCGCTCTACGGCGAGAAGCCATATGACCCGGACCTGCCCAACGAGGAGCGGCAGCGGCAGTACGAGGAACATCGCGCGTTCGAGGCCTTCGTCAGTACCTTTGGCGGCAAGGGCGCCGATGACGCCCGTCTGTTCCTGACCTCGGGCGGCTTCCCCCGCACCGCGCCGGAGCCCGGTACGGCGGAACACCGGATCGCGGTCGAGGACCTGAAGACCAGATACGCGTCATGTGCCTGGCGGGATCCGATCGACCCGAACAGGGCCCTGGGCGGCATAGCCGACACGGCCGCTTCGGAGTGGCAGCGGGAGATCACCTCGCAGGCCACCCAGCGCAATCAGATCCTGAATGCCGGCAAGGGCGCCACCAATGCCCTGGCCGCCGGCGCGAAGGCGTTGGGGAACCTGCTGGGGCACTCGTGGGTCGCCGACCGTCTGGTCCGTTGGCAGGACTACTGGGCTCCCGGCGGTGCGGGCTGGATCGGTGACTCCCCGGCTGTCATCCAGGTCGAGGCGGCCGAGGGCAAGTGCCTGGACGCGGAGGGCGGTAAGACGACCTCCGGCACCCCAGTGCAGATCTACAACTGCAACAACGCCTTGGGGCAGCAGTGGCGGCTTCGCGCTGCTTCCAGCGACAGCTACGCCCTCGTCAACGTCAAGTCCGACAAGTGCCTGGACGTCGAGAACAGCAACCCTGCCAACGGCACGAAGATCCAGATCTGGACGTGCAACGAGAGCGCGGCGCAGGAGTGGAAGTTCGACGTCCGCGCCGTCAGCGAACTGCGCAACGTGGTCACGGACAAGTGCCTGGACCTGCACAAGTTCGACAACAGTCAAGACTCCTGGCTGTGGACGTGCAACGGCACGAACCCGCAGAAGTTCCGGATGGTCCCCAAGGGCCACGAGGGCGCGGGCACCCAGTTCTATCCGGACAAGGCGCAGTTCGACCAGGCCAAGAAGGGCGTCGCGGCGGCGCAGGCGCAGGCGAAGAAGCAACTCGATGTTCTCAAGGCCCAGCTGGCGGTGGCGCAGAAAAACGCCACCGCCACTGACATCGCGCAGCAGGCCGCGTACGCCGTCGCCGACGAGGCCGGTGCCCCGCGCGGCCGGGGCCTGCTGGTCGGCCAGCAGAAGGCCCAGGTCACCAAGGGTGCGGCAGCGGCCCTCGAAGCGATGGTGAAGGCCGGCACGACCGCCGAAGCCGCCACGCGCGCCTCCGCCGGTGACAGCGCGACCATCGCACAACGGGCCCTGGCCCAGGCGGCTCAGTCGAAGGCAGAGTTCCGCAAGGCCGCCGCAGCGGTGGCCGAGGCCCAGGCGAAGGCCGCGGCCGACGGCGCGAAGGTGCACCGCGACAACGCCAAGAAGGACAAGGAGACCGCCGAGGCCAAGCTCGCCGAGGCGCTGAAGGCCGAGGGCGAGGCCAAGGCGGCCGCCGCCGAGGCCCACGCCAAGCGCCTGGCCGCCGAGGCCGAGGAGAAGACGGCCGAGGCGGAGAAGAAGACGGCCGCGGCCAAGCAGGCCGAGGCCGCCCAGCACCGGAAGAACGCCGAAGGGGAGGCGGCAAAGGCCAAGGACGCCAAGGACAAGGCCGAGGCGGCCGAAGGCACGGCGGTCGAGAAGAAGAACGCCGCGGTCACGGCCCGCGACCACGCCAAGGCCATGCGGGACGACGCATGGGACGCGGAGCAGAAGGCCGACGCGGCCCGAGCCAAGGCCGACGCCAAGGCCGCCTACGCCGACTCCCTGGAGGCCGGCGACGCGGCCGAAGGCGCCCGCGCCGCGGCCGATGCGGCGGACAAGCACGCCGACGACGCCGAAGCAGCCGCCACCCGGGCACGTTCCGAAGCGGACGCAGCGACCAAGGCTGCCGCAGACGCCGACGCGGCAGCCACCCGCGCCGAGGCAGCCGCCAAGCGCTCCCGCGCGCACGCGGATGCCGCCCAGGCCGCGAAGCTGAAGTCCGACGCTGCGGTGAAGACCGCGACGAGCGCCGCAGCAGAGGCCATTGACGCCTCCGAGCACGCCTCCTCCGAGGCCAAGACGGCGGTCGCACTGGCCGACGAGGCGGAGAAGCAGGCCAAGACCGCCAAGACCCATGCGGACGCGGCGTTCAAGGAGGCCGGCAAGGCACTGGCCGCCTCGGCGAAGGCGGCGGGCTTCGCCCATGTCACCGCACAAGCCGCCGTGGACGCAGGCAAAGCCGCAGCCCAGGTCGCCAAGCCCGCCAACGACGCCATCCAGCTCGGCTCGCCCTACGTCGACACCGACTCGGCCGCCGGTCTGGTGGTCCTCACCGGCCAGGCGTCCAAGACGATCGCCGACCAGCAGAAGTCCGTCGCCGACGCCCACGCCAAGAACGCTGCGGCCGAAGCCTCAGCCGCCAAGAACCTCGCCGACCAGGCGAAGGGAGACGCCAAGGCCGCCTACCAGCACGCCGCCAACGCAGCCGGCCACGCCTCGGACGCCCGCACCTACGCCAAGGAGGCCCTCGGCTACGCCGCGGACGCCGCCAAGGCCGCATCCAAGGCAGCCGCGTCCCTCGCCCGCACCGTCGAGTACAACCGCCAGGCCACCGAGGACGCCCAAGCCGCCGACCAGGCAGCAGGCCGCGCCGAGAACCACGCCAAGAACGCCCGCGACTCGGCCGACCAGGCAGCCCTCGACGCCGAAGCCGCCCGCACTGCCGCCGCTGCGGCCGAGGAAGCCGCCAAGGACGCCCGGGCAGCGGCCAACCGCGCCGATGCCGCCGCGACTGAAGCCGAGGAAGCGGCCAAGGACGCGCAGAAGTACGCGGACGAAGCGCAGGAAGCAGCGGAGTCCGCGGAACGGAAGGAAGCCAATAAGAACGTCTCATCAGGGTCCGGGACCAGCGTCGAACGTACGTTCTTTGTCCTCGACAAGATCGAGCTCGTCGAACAGCCCAAGCAGCTCAACGGATGCACCCTCACGCTCGATGGTTGCACCGTGACGTTCGAGTTCCACTTCGACGCCCACGTCAGCTACTACTACTGCGCCAACCCAGACGTGCCCGCCACCGAGGCCGGCTGTCCGAATGCCGACACGTTCTTCCTCACCTCGGACACGAAGAAGGGGATGAAGGAGGAACGCACCTACCACTTCAGCTTCTGGGAGGTGGAGAAGGCCGGGCTCAAAAACCTCGCCGGGCTCGCGGCCAGCCTCGGCTACGAGATGTTCGTCAAGGACTTCGCCGACTGCTACCACAAGGCGACGCCCAGCGAGGACGGCGGCACCGGATCAGGGTGCGCGTGGGCAGCGGCGGCCTTCGGCGGTCCCACGATGGCGGCGAAGTTCGCCAAGGCCATCAAGCTCGCCGAGCGGGTCGAAGACGCCATCAGGACCGGCCGGGACGCGGAGAAGGTCCTGGCCGAACTGAAGAAGATTTACGGTGAGAGCGTCACTGCGGACAAACTCGCGGATGCCACCAGTGAGGCCGGCATGGGGCTTCGCCTGTCGATCCGTATGGTGGAGCGTGCCAAGGCCGCTGCTCCCGGCTTGGACATGAGGTATGTGAACAAGCTCAAGGAAGCCGGGATCGACTTCGACCAGAAGAGCCTCTTCTGGGTGGTCCCGTACTCCCGGCCAGGGATGCCGCTCGCGTGGCTCGACGGCGGCGACGTGAAGAAGGGCCTCGTCCACGTCGTCTTCCGCCACGGAGGAGACTTCGCCCAGCGTGGCGTGCCGATCGAGGAGATTCCAAAGCTCCTCAACAAGGCACTGAGTGAGGGGAAGATCGTCGGCCACCAGACCCCGACCAGGCCGATCTTCGAGACGGTGTACAACGGGACATCCCAACGGGTGGCCATCACCATCGGCGAGCACGGCCAGAACAAGGGACGGGTGATTGGAGCGAATCCGGCATGACTCACAGGGATCCTGAGCACCTCCTCGTACGGGCCCGTGGCGACGGCTCACCGCTGTACGCCACGGACGCCGGGGCGTACGCCCGAGTCGAGGACTTCACCCGCACTCTCCCGGTCGCCGACCACGCACTTGGACTGCCCGACGACGTCGTGCGCAGGCTGACCGAATGGAACCGGGCCCGTCCCACCGACGGCTTCGAGGCCCGCCCGGCCCTGCGCAAGCACGTGAAGCAAGGTTTGGAGATCGCCCGGCTGGTGGCGAAGCACCTCGGGCCCGGCTGGGTGGTCCGCTTCTGGGACGAACGGCACCAGGAGGAGAAGTTCGTGTGCTGGGGGTGCGAGCGGCTGCACTGGACCGTCGACGCCCATGACGCTCCACCCCACCCGCTCGACATCACCGTCGAGGGCGAGTACGGCCTGTATCCCTTGCACGCGGAGGGGTTCGGCAGCCTGGCTCCGGACGATCCTGCTGCCGCCCTCCATCTGTCCGATGATCTCGTGACGGCCTTCTACCAGTGGAAGGGGGCGATCGAGACGACGCTGATGAACGACGGCGACGACGATGAGTGGCAGCGCCTGTTCGAGGAAGGCAGGGACCTGTCGGAGCGTCTTGCCCGGGAGCTCGGCCCGGCTCGGACCGTAACGTACCGAGGCATCGCCAACGGTGGTCTCGCCGCGATGACGTCGGTCACCTGGCGGGGCGACCACCAGTTGTAGCTGCCCGTCGGCGGCAGCCGGTGGAGCGGAACGGGGCCCTCCCCTCCGCTTCACCGGCAGGCGACGCCCAGTCGCGCACCCGCGCGCCCGCCATCACTCCCTCGGTTCACCCTCCGGCACACCCCCCGGCGGCGGCGGAGCCACGGGCCGGAGCTTCAGCCACACCAGGAAGAACAGGCCGAGCACCAGCATGCCCAAGCCGGTCCACAGGTTGATGTTGACCCCCTCCGCCTTGTCGATGTCGGCGTCGGACGCCGTGAGGCCGGCGATCGTGACGATCACCCCGTAGATCACGAACAGTCCGCCGATGATCCGACGGATGTCGAACAGCTTCGCAGCGGTCGCCGACTTGCCCTCCAGGTCGGTGACTTCCCGCTGCACGTCCTTCTCGGAGTAGAACTCGGACATCTCTCAATCCTCCGTCGGTCAGAACGAGAAGGGGATGTAGCAGGCCGCGGCCAGCACGACCGCGCCCCAGCCCAGCAACGCCGGCTTGCGGTACCAGGCCTCGTCCCCGGGCGCCGGTGGCTCCGCCATGCCGGGGGAGGTCGTGCCGTAGACCAGCCCCTGGAGTTCCTCGGCCGGCTTCGGCGCTGTGAAGAGCGACACCGCCACCATGACGACCGCGCCCGCGACGAACCCGGCGATCGCGGAGACGAAGTTGGCGCCCTGGTCGGAGGGGATCTCGACGATGTCCTGCTTGTAGAGGACGAAGTAGTTGACCATCGCCGCGGTGGTGCCCGCGATCAGCCCCCAGAAGCCCGACTTCATGGAGGCCCGCCTCCAGAACATGCCGATGATGAAGACGACGAACATCGGCACGTTGAAGAAGGAGAACAGCGTCTGGAGGTAGGCCATGATGTTCGAGAAGGACCTCGCGAGGAACGCCGTGCCGATGGAGGCCAGGACCCCGACCGCGGTGATGAGCCGGCCGAAGCGCACGTAGTACTCGTCCTCGCGGCCCCGCACCACGTACTTCGCCCAGATGTCCGTCGTGAACACCGTGTTGAACGACGACACGTTGGCCGCCATGCCCGCCATGAACGCCGCGAGCAGACCCGTCACGGCGATGCCCAGCACACCGTTGGGCAGCAGCTGTTCCATCAGGTACGGGATGGCGTCGTTGTACTGGAGGTCGGAGCCGGACGTGCCGATCTTCGGGACGAGTACGGCCGCGACCAGGCCCGGGATCATGACCAGGAACACGATGAAGATCTTCGGGAACGCGGCGATCAGCGGGGTCCGCTGCGCCGCCGAGAGGTTCTTCGCGGACAGGGCGCGCTGCACCTCGGCGAAGTTCGTCGTCCAGTAGCCGAAGGAGAGGACGAAGCCGAGGCCCAGGACGATCGTCAGCCAGTTCGCGCCCAGCGGGTTGTCGCTGCCGATGCCCGTGCCGCCCCAGGAGGTCATGAAGTCGGCGCCGTGGGTCTTGGTGAGGGAGTCGGACAGGCCGTCCCAGCCGCCGACCTTCTTCAGGCCGAGCACGGTGATCGGGATGAGTGCGGCGAGGATGACGAAGAACTGGAGGACCTCGTTGTAGATCGCCGAGGACAGGCCGCCGAGCGTGATGTACGCCAGGACGAAGAAGCCGGCGACGACGATCGCCACCCACTCCGGCCAGCCCAGCAGCGCCTCGACGACGATGGCCAGGGCGTAGAGGTTGACGCCGGCGATGAGGATGGCGGCGAAGGCGAAGAGGACCGAGCTGAGGAGGTGCGCGGCCCGGTCGAAGCGCAGCAGCAGGAACTCGGGGACCGAGCGGACCTTGGACCCGTAGTAGAAGGGCATCATCACCAGGCCGAGGAAGACCATGGCCGGGATGGCGCCGATCCAGTACCAGTGCGTCGTGTAGACGCCGTACTGCGCGCTGTTGGCGGCCATGCCCAGGATCTCGGTGGCGCCCAGGTTGGCGGCGACGAACGCGAGACCGGTGACCCAGGCGGGCAGGGAACGGCCGGAGAGGAAGAAGTCGAGGCTGGTCTTCACCGAGCGCCGGGCGGCGAAGCCGATGCCGAGGACGACGACGAAGTAGATGCCGAGGATCGTGTAGTCGAGCCAGTTCGTGGGGAGACGTAGCTCGGCTGCCAGATATGTGGGGGTTTGCACTAGCCCTCGCTTCGTTGCGTGAACCGATACCTCGCGGAATTTACGCCTCCACGTTCAGTAACTGAACCGTTCTGATGATGCTCTTTGTTGGATCGTGATGTTGACGATTGAGAGAGTGGCTGTTTTGATATGTTGGGTTATGTTTGAAGGATGAGGAGTCCGGCGTGAAGAAGACCTCGACCCGGCTGGCCGACGGTCGCGAGCTCATCTACTACGACCTGCGTGACGACAGCGTGCGGGACGCCACCGACCGCCGCCCGCTGGACCGCACCGTCACCACGTCCGAGATCCGCCGCGACCCCCTGCTCGGCGACTCCGTGGCCATCGCCTCGCACCGCCAGGGCCGCACCTACCACCCGCCGGCCGACGAGTGCCCCCTGTGCCCCTCCGAGGGCGACCGGCTGAGCGAGATCCCGGACTCGTCGTACGACGTCGTCGTGTTCGAGAACCGCTTCCCCTCGCTGGCCGGCGACTCGGGCCGCTGCGAGGTCGTCTGCTTCACCTCCGACCACAACGCGTCCTTCGCCGCCCTCTCCGAGGAGCAGGCGGGCCTCGTGCTGGAGGCGTGGACGGACCGCACGTCGGAGCTGTCCCATCTCCCCTCCGTCGAGCAGGTGTTCTGCTTCGAGAACCGGGGTGCCGAGATCGGCGTGACCCTCCAGCACCCGCACGGGCAGATCTACGCCTACCCCTTCACCACCCCGCGTACCGCGCTCATGCTCCGCTCCGTCGCGACCCACAAGGAGATGACGGGCGGGGAGAACCTCTTCGACGCCGTCCTGGAGCGTGAACTCGCCGACGAACGAGTCATCCTGGAGGGTGAACACTGGGTGGCATTCGTGCCTTATGCGGCGCACTGGCCATACGAGGTCCACCTGTACCCCAAGCGCCGCGTCCCCGATCTGCTCGGCCTGGACGAAGCCGCGCGCACAGAGTTCCCCAAGGTATATCTGGAACTCTTGAGGCGTTTCGACCGGATCTTCGGTGAGGGTGAGCCTCCGACGCCGTACATCGCGGCCTGGCACCAGGCCCCGTTCGGCGCGCTGGAGGAGTTCGACGGGGTCGTCCGTGAGGACTTCGCGCTCCACCTCGAGCTTTTCACCATCCGCCGCACTTCCGGCAAGCTGAAGTTTCTCGCGGGTTCCGAGTCCGGCATGAACGTGTTCATCAACGACGTGCCGCCGGAGCGCGCGGCCGAGCGACTGCGAGAGGTAGCGAGTTCATGAGCGGGAAGTACCTGGTGACAGGCGGCGCGGGATACGTCGGCAGCGTGGTCGCCCAGCACCTGCTGGAGGCGGGGCACGAGGCCGTCGTCCTGGACAACCTCTCCACCGGCTTCCGTGAGGGCGTTCCGGCGGGCGCCACCTTCATCGAGGGCGACATCCGCGACGCCGCCAAATGGCTGGACTCCTCGTACGACGGCGTCCTGCACTTCGCCGCGTTCTCGCAGGTCGGCGAGTCGGTCGCGAAGCCCGAGAAGTACTGGGACAACAACGTCGCCGGCACCATGGCCCTGCTGGCCGCGATGCGCGAGGCGGACGTCCGCACGCTGGTCTTCTCCTCCACGGCGGCGACCTACGGCGAGCCGGACGAGGTCCCGATCGTCGAGTCGGCGCCCACGTCCCCCACCAACCCCTACGGCGCCACCAAGCTCGCGGTGGACCACATGATCACCGGCGAGGCGGCGGCACACGGCCTGGGCGCGGTGTCCCTGCGCTACTTCAACGTGGCCGGGGCGTACGGCGAGCACGGCGAGCGCCACGACCCCGAGTCCCACCTCATCCCGCTGGTGCTCCAGGTGGCACAGGGCAGGCGGGACTCGATCTCCGTCTTCGGCGACGACTACGCGACGCCCGACGGCACCTGCGTACGCGACTACATCCACGTGGCGGACCTCGCCGAGGCCCACCTGCTGGCCCTGAAGGCCGCCACCCCCGGCGAGCACCTCATCTGCAACCTCGGCAACGGCAACGGCTTCTCGGTCCGCGAGGTCATCGACACGGTCCGCCGGGTCACGGGCCACCCGATCCCCGAGGTCGTGGCCCCGCGCCGGGGCGGCGACCCGGCGGTCCTGGTGGCCTCGGCCGCCACGGCCCGCGAGAAGCTGGGCTGGAACCCGTCCCGCGCGGATCTCGCGGGAATCGTCGCCGACGCGTGGGACTTCGCGCAGCGGCGCGGCAACTAGAACGTACGGAAGGGTCAGGGGTCAGGCATGAGCGAGGCTGTTGCCGACACGGTCGCCGAGGCGGTCGCCGAACGGTTCACGGAGCTGTACGGCGCCGAGCCGCACGGCGTGTGGGCTGCGCCCGGCCGCGTCAACCTCATCGGCGAGCACACGGACTACAACGACGGCTTCGTCATGCCGTTCGCCCTGCCGCACACGGCGGTCGCGGCGGTGTCCGCCCGCGAGGACGGGGTGCTGCGCCTGCACTCGGCGGACGTCGAGGGAGCCGAGGGAGGAGTCACCGAACTCCGCCTCGACGACCTGGCCCCCGAGTCGGACAAGAACTGGACGGCGTACCCGGCGGGCGTGGTCTGGGCCCTGCGCGAGGCCGGGCACGCCGTCACGGGCGCGGACATCCACCTCGCCTCCACCGTCCCGTCGGGCGCGGGCCTTTCGTCGTCCGCGGCCCTGGAGGTCGTGGTCGCACTCGCCCTGAACGACCTCTTCTCCCTCGGTCTGAGGGGCTGGCAACTGGCCCGCCTCTGCCAGCGCGCGGAGAACGTCTACGTCGGCGCTCCGGTCGGCATCATGGACCAGACGGCGTCGGCGTGTTGCGAGGCGGGCCACGCCCTCTTCCTCGACACCCGCGACCTCTCCCAGAAGCAGATCCCCTTCGACCTGGCGGCCGAGGGCATGCGCCTCCTCGTGGTCGACACCCAGGTCAAGCACTCCCACAGCGAGGGCGAGTACGGCAAGCGCCGCGCCGGCTGCGAGAAGGGCGCGGCCCTGCTGGGCGTCAACGCCCTCCGGGACATCCCCTACGAGGAGCTGGACGCGGCCCTCGCCCGCCTCGGTGACGACGAGGAGGTCCGCCGCCTGGTCCGGCACGTGGTCACGGAGGACGAGCGCGTCGAACGTGTGGTGTCCCTGCTGGAGTCGGGAGACGACACCCGCGCGATCGGCCCGATCCTGGTCGAGGGCCACGCATCGCTGCGGGACGACTTCCGCATCTCCTGCCCCGAACTCGACCTGGTCGTCGACACGGCCCTCGCCTCCGGCGCCCTCGGCGCCCGCATGACCGGCGGCGGCTTCGGCGGCTCGGCGATCGTCCTCACGGAGGAGACGGACGTCGACCCGATCACCAAGGCAGTGACCGAGGCCTTCACAGCAGCGGGCTTCACGACACCCCGCGTCTTCGAAGCGGTCCCGTCAGCGGGCGCCCGCCGCCTGCGCTGACCCGCCTGAATGCCGGACGCCCTCATCGCGAGGGCGCCCGGCATTCCCGCATGCGTCAGCGGTTGACGGACTGGATCTCCTGGACCGTCATCGCCTGGGTCGTCTCGAAGGTCCCGTCGGGCAGATCGCCCTGCGCGCCTCCCGATCCCTCCCAGGAGATCTGCCAGGTGATCGACGCCTTGAGCTGGTATGGCGCGCCGGTCGTGGCGCGGAGATACCGGATGCCACACGGCGGAGTCCGCCTCGCATCGCCCTTGGTGTACGGCGTACCGATGGAGCCGTCGTCATTGATCGCGCAGTCGCCGGAGGCCGGATAGGTCTCGGCGTCCTCGGTGCCCGGGTTCAGGTGCAGGGCGACTGGCTTGGCCGTGGTCTCCGCCCAGACGCCGGCGTCGGGCAGTTCGGCGCGGACCTTGACCTCCTTGAAGGCCGCCTTGTCCAGCCACACCCAGGTCGGCAGGTTCACGGTCGACCTGACTGAGGGCTTCAACTCGACCTCGGTCTGCGGCACGTTGATCTTGTCGTACGCGTAGCCGGCCAGGACGTCAGGGGTGGGAGCGTGGTCGTCGGCAGGGAGAGTGTTGGAGTTCTGCCAGAACAGGTTCCGCTCGCAGGCGGCGGACTCGGGGTCGTCTTCCCGGTTCTTGTTGACCACTCCTCGCCAGAACATGCCTTTCTTGCCCAGGTTGTAGTTCTTGTAGCTGAACCCGCTGTCGGTGTTGTCCTGCCCCTTCTCGTAGTGATCCACCATCAATTCCTCCCCCCAGCTGAGTGTGGGGGTGACGGGCACCAGATTTTCGTTGGGGTTCTTCTTCAGGCGGTCCACTGCGCTCTTGAGCTGCTGAGGCGTCGCCACGGGCTCGTACCAGCACGCCGGAGGCTCCCAGTTGGGGTCCACCGGGGCGAGCGACTTGGTGGAGCCGCCCGAGGTACCACCGCTGACCTGCTTGACCTTGATGCCTGTGGTGGTGGCCGAAGCGGTCAGCGTGTTGCCGGATGCAGCGCCAGACGCGTCCCCCGAGGACGGCGGCTCGATGCCGTCATCTCCGAGGGCATACGCCGCTGTGGAGGACAAGACCACTGCGCAGAGTGAGACGGTGACCAGAGCGCCCGCCTTCGCAGCCAGCCTCATCGGCTGCATCCACCTGCCACCACGGTCACGGACGTTGTCTTCCACACGCCCTGCGAGGTCTTGTCCAGCCGGGTTCGATACTGGAGGACCGACTCGGGCTTGTCCGGAGTTTTCACGACTTTTCCGGTCTTGCGGTTCTTCGTGGAGGCCTGGCGCTCGTCAACGCAGTAGAAGAGGACGCCGGATCCGGTGTCGCTGATCAGAGCCTTGGGGTTGAAGGCAGTGACCTTGCCGATGATGTCGTCGTCGTCCTGGACGAACTGCTTGATCCACTTGCGAGCAGATACCTGGGTGGCTTCCGAGCTGTAGAAGGCAACTGCCTGGGAGTTCAGATCCGAGTTGATGACTGCGGCGTACTTCGCCCGCAGTTGCTCGCGGCCGTCGTTCAGGATCGCCTGAAGCTTCGGATCGCTGTTCGTCCAGGTCTGGAAGTCTGCCTGAAAGTCCTTGGAGAGCGTGATCTCCGGCCGCTTGACACCGCCCGGCGAAGTCGAGGCGGCGGGGCTGGCCGACGTCTTCCCGTCTCCACTGTCCGCACCCTCGATCGGGTCTGAGGTCGAGTCGCCTCCTCCCGACCCGCATGCGGTCATCAACACGGCCATGGATGCGGTGAGCACGGCTGCGGCGAGCCGGGCGGGGCGATTCACGTGGGACTCCCGTTGAGGTGAAGTTAGCTCAAGCGAAGCAACGTTATCCGAGCTCTCCTGGTTCTTTGCGCCCGCGGTCTTCGCGCACAGGGTCAGGGCTGGCACTTCTGCGACCCCCTGTCCTCGGTGAGATCCCAGGTCTGCCAGACACCGGCCTCGTTCTTCTTCACGCCCAGGTTGTAGAAGACGTAGCTGTTGGGCGTGGTCTTGGTGCGCTGCATCTTGTTCGTCTCGCGGTTCTTGAGGTCCGCCCTGCTCTCGTCGACGCAGAACGTCAGAGCCGCCGACTCCTTGTCGAACACCGTCACCCGGCGGTCGAAGTAGCGCAGGGTGCCGGCCCAACTGGTCTTCTTCGCGATGGCGCCCTTCGCGTACTCGTAGACGCCGGCCAGGGCGTCGTCCGTGTAGTAGAAGGCCATGCCTGACTTCTTCATGTCGCCGTACGCCATGGCCTGCCACACCGTGCCCTCGGCTTGCTCGTTGTCCGCGAGAATCGCGTCCTTCGTGGCGTCCCCGGTCTGCTGCCCCTCGAACTTCAGCTTCATGTCCGAAGGCAGTTCGATGTCGGGTCGGGGCGTCCCGCCCGTGCTCGCGGAAGCGGAAGCGGAAGCGGAGGTGGATGTCGGCGGCGAAGCCGACGGTGCTTCAGCTCTCTCTGAGCCGCAGGCGGTCAGCAGCAGGGCCGCGGAGGTGGTGAGCGCGGCCGTCACGAGCCGAGCGGGGCGGTTCACTGTGTGCTCCTGTTGAAGGGGGTGGCTCAAACGGATCAACGCTATCGGTGACCTGGGACGTTGGATCGCCGAGGAGACGCACTCCGATCCCGCCGCTCAGCCCAGCCGCTTCGTCAGCAAGTACTCCGTGATGCCTGGCGGATAGTCAGGGATCGCGCACGCTATCTGGTAACCCTGCTTCACGTAGAAGCGCGGCGCCTGGAAGTCCCACGTCTCCAGGCGGGCCGCGCGGCAGTCGCGGGTCGTGGTGGCGAGGTGTTCCGCCTCCGCGAGCAACCGGGCGCCGAGGCCTCGGCCGCGGTGGCGTTCGTCGACCCACAGGTACGTCACGTGGAGCCAGGCCGCCCAGGTGTAACCCACCAGCCCGCCGGCGAGTTCGTCGGTGTCGTTCACAGCCCACACGTGCAACGGGACGTCCCGCTCGCCGGGTGTTCCGCGCAGGGCGCGCAGGACCGGGGAGGCGGCTGTGTTCGTCTCTCGCAGGCGTGTGCGGAGCAGATCACGTCGGGCCTTGTCGACTTCTGTCTCAAGACGGAACATGCGGCACACCATAAACGCGTCGGACAGTCAGTTCTGCAAATAACCTTCCGCTCCGGGCCCCCGTCCGTACCCTGATGAACAGCACCGGTGGGGGCTGGTGCCGATCAGGGGGCGAGACAGCCGGGTACGACGCCCGGGGTGGGGGTACCGGTTTCTGCACGGCGGCGGCCGTGCGGCTGCGGCGCCCCGTCAGGCCGCGGCGAGGACGGACGGACAGACGCCGCGGATCTGGTCACTCCGGCGTCGTACCCGCGCGGTGTCGGCATCCGACGATGGGGTATCCCCGCTCTTCGTGAGCTCGGGGAAGGGGGTTACGTGGTTCGCATCCGAGTCCTGGTCGTCGACGACCATCGCATCTTCGCCGAGTCACTCGCGGCGGCCCTGGCCGCCGAGCCCGATGTCGACGTCTCCGCGGCCGGCAGCGGCCCGGCCGCGCTGCGCAGCCTGGAGCGCGCCGTCGCGGAGGGGCGGCGGTTCGACGTGCTGCTCGTCGACGCCGACCTGGGTGGCAAGGTGCCGGGCGCCCGGCCGGCCGTACCCGTGCAGGAGGGCAACGAGGACGGGCTCGTCGACGGGATCTCCCTCGTCACGGGGGTGCGCTCCGCGCAGCCGAACGTACGGATCGTCGTGCTCGCGGAGAAGGACGATCCGCGGCGGGCGGCGCTCGCCCTGCAGGCCGGGGCCTCCGGATGGGTCGCCAAGGACTGCTCGCTGTCCCGGCTGCTCACCGTCATCCGTGGGGTGCTGCGCGACGAGACCCACCTGCCCCCCGCCCTGCTCACCGGAGTGCTGCGAGAGCTGACCGCCGCCCGCAAGCACCGCACCGAGAGCGAGCGGCTGGTGGAGTCCCTCACTCCGCGTGAGCGGGAAGTGCTGCGGTGCATGGTCGCGGGGCTGGGGCGCAAGGCCGTCGCCGAGCGCCTGTATCTGTCGCCGCACACCGTGCGGACCCATATGCAGAACGTGCTCGGCAAGCTCGGCGTGCATTCCACGCTCGCCGCGGTCGCCCTGGCCCGGCGGGCCGGGGTCGGGCCCGTCGACCTAGCCGGGGATGTTGTCGAACGGGGCGGTCAGCTGGCGTAGCAACCCCGCCAGTTCGCCGCGCTGGGCGCGGGAGAGCTCCGCGAGGATCGCGCGCTCCTGGTCCAGCAGACCCGCCAGGGCCTGGTCCGCGCGGTCCCTGCCCTCGTCCGTCAGACGGACCAGGACGCCCCTGCGGTCGTTGGGGTCCGGAAGGCGTTCCACCAGGCCCTTCTTCGCCAGCCGGTCGATGCGGTTCGTCATCGTGCCCGACGTGACCAGGGTCTGGGTGAGGAGCTGTCCCGGCGAGAGCTGGTACGGCGTGCCGGCGCGGCGCAGGGCCGTCAGGACGTCGAACTCCCACGGCTCCAGATTGTGCTCCGAGAAGGCCAGTCGGCGTGCCCGGTCCAGATGCCGGGCCAGTCTGCTCACGCGGCTGAGCACCTCGAGCGGTTCCACGTCGAGGTCAGGGCGTTCACGACGCCACGCTGCGACCAGCCGGTCGACCTCGTCCTCCATGACGATCAGTGTAAGGGTTGTGTCGACGTAGAGTCTCTTGACATCCATTTTCTTGACATCAAGATAAGCTCACTGTCACGCTGAGTGTCATCACGAGGACGTCAGGAGGACTCATGCCCGCAGCAGCCCCCACCTGGGACCCCGCCCAGTACCTCCGCCACGCCGACCACCGCGCCCGCCCCTTCACCGACCTCCTCGCGCGGGTCCCCGACCTGCCCGGCGCCCGGCCCCGCATCGCCGACCTCGGCTGCGGCCCCGGCAACGTCACCGCGCTGCTCGCCGCCCGCTGGCCCACCGCCCGCATCACCGGCTACGACAACTCCACCGAGATGCTCGACAAGGCCCACGTCGACCACGAGGGGACCACCCCGGGCGGCGGACACCTCGGCTTCGCATACGCCGACGTCCGGACCTGGGTACCCGACGAGCCGTACGACCTGATCCTCAGCAACGCCACGCTCCAGTGGGTGCCGGGGCACGTCGAGCGGTTCGCCGACTGGGTGGACGCGCTGAAACCCTCCGGGACGTTCGCCTTCCAGGTGCCGGGGAACTTCGACGCCCCCAGCCACCGGATCCTGCGCGAACTCACCCACGCGCCGCGCTGGCGCGACCGGCTCGCCGGCACCCTGCGCCACGACGACGCCGTCCTCACGCCCGAGGCCTACCTCGGGCACCTCACCTCACTCGGCTGCACCGCCGATGTGTGGGAGACGACGTACCTCCACCCCCTCCAGGGCGAGGACCCCGTGCTCGACTGGGTGAAGGGGACCGGGCTGCGGCCCGTGCTGACCGCCCTCGCCGACGACCCCGAGGCGCGGGAGGACTTCGTCACCGAGTACCGGGCCGCCCTGCGCGAGGCCTATCCGGCGGGGCCGCACGGCACACCCTTCCCGTTCCGGCGCGTGTTCGCCGTGGCCCGCAAGGAAGGCTGACGGCCGAGGCTCTCGACGACCTGCCCCGGCAGGGCGTCACGCCTTGCGACGCCCTATCAGGTGCGGCTTCGCCTCCAGCCCGTCCAGGCCGTGCCACGCCAGGTTCACCAGGTGTGCGGCCACCTCGGCCTTCTTCGGCTTGCGTACGTCCAGCCACCACTGGCCCGTCAGCGCGACCATGCCGACCAAAGCCTGGGCGTACAGCGGGGCCAGCTTGGAGTCGAAACCGCGGCTCTTGAACTCGCGGCCCAGGATGTCCTCCACCTGCGTGGCGATGTCCGAGATCAGCGAGGCGAACGAACCGGTCGACTGGGGGATGGGGGAGTCACGGACCAGAATGCGGAAACCGTCCGTGTACTCCTCGATGTAGTCCAGCAGGGCGAAGGCCGCCTGTTCGCACAGTTCGCGGGGGTGACCGGCCGTGAGCGAACTGGTGACCATGTCCAGCAGGCGGCGCATCTCGCGGTCCACCACGACCGCGTAGAGGCCTTCCTTGCCACCGAAGTGCTCGTACACCACCGGCTTGGAGACCCCGGCCTTCGCCGCGATCTCCTCCACCGACGTGCCCTCGAAGCCCTTCGCGGCGAAGAGCGTGCGACCGATCTCCAGCAGCTGCTGACGGCGCTCGGCACCGGTCATCCGGGTGCGACGCACTCGCCGCGGCTTGTCGTTGCTGGGGGTGCTGCTCGAGTCGGTCGCCACAGCGACCATCATGCCGCCTTGGCGGGCTCCTTCCCGCGCCGGGAGCCGCCTTCCCCGGTGTTACGGCGCGAATCGATACGCGAGCGTGACGGCCAGCGCACGTCGTACGCCCAGCCCAGCATCTCGAACCAGCGGATCAGCCGGGCGGAGGAGTCCAGCTGGCCGCGCATCACACCGTGCCGCGCGGACGTCGGGTCGGCGTGGTGCAGGTTGTGCCAGGACTCACCGCAGGACAGCACCGCCAGCCACCACACGTTGCCCGAGCGGTCGCGGGACTTGAAGGGCCGCTTGCCCACCGCGTGGCAGATCGAGTTGATCGACCACGTCACGTGGTGCAGCAGGGCCACCCGCACCAGCGAACCCCAGAAGAACCCGGTGAACGCGCCCCACCAGGACATCGTGACCAGCCCGCCGATCAGCGCCGGAAGGGCCAGCGACAGCACCGTCCACAGGACGAACTGGCGGGAGATGGCGCGGAGCGTCCTGTCCTTGATCAGGTCCGGGGCGTACTTCTCCTGCGACGTCTGCTCCTCATCGAACATCCATCCGATGTGCGCCCACCACAGGCCCTTCATCAGGGCCGGAAGGGTCTCGCCGAACCGCCAGGGCGAATGCGGGTCGCCCTCGGCGTCGGAGAACTTGTGGTGCTTGCGGTGATCGGCCACCCAGCGCACCAGCGGACCCTCCACCGCCATCGACCCCGCGATCGCCAGCGCGATCTTCAACGGCCGCTTGGCCTTGAAGGAACCGTGCGTGAAGTGACGGTGGAAGCCGATCGTGATGCCGTGGCAGCCCAGGTAGTAGAAGAAAACCAGCAGACCGAGGTCCAGCCAGCTCACCCCCCAGCCCCACGCCAGCGGCACCGCCGCCAGCAGAGCGAGGAACGGGACGGTGATGAAGAGGAGGAGGGCGATCTGCTCGATGGACCGCTTCTTCTCGCCACCCAGCGTGGCGGTGGGCGCAGCGGCGTCGGTGGCCTGACCGGGCGCCTTCGGGGCGTTCTCGATCACGTCGGAACTACTGGTCATACGCGTCCCCTGGGGGGTATGTGGATGGAGAAGTGGGGGTAGCCGGGCTACGGGGACCCGCACGGTGCTTCCTACGGTTCCGTAACCTACGGCATCGTAAGTATGGCAGTGCGCCGCCCGGCGGCAAGAGCCCGAGAGCCTGCGCGTCCCCGCCGACACCTATCCTGGAGTCGGTCGGACAGCGCGGTCCGCTCTGATTTCTTCCCGGATGTCCGGCCCGTATGCGGCACCCGCCGCGCGAGACGCCGTTCGGGTTCCCCTCCCAGACGAGCTTCAACACTGCAAGGAGCCGCACCTGTGAGCAGTGCCGACGACCAGACCACGACGACGAGCAGTGAGCTGCGTGCCGACATCCGCCGACTGGGTGACCTCCTCGGAGAAACCCTCGTCCGGCAGGAGGGCCCCGAGCTCCTGGACCTGGTCGAGAAGGTCCGCCGCCTCACCCGAGAGGACGGCGAGGCCGCCGCCGAGCTGCTGCGCGGCACCGAACTCGACACCGCGGCCAAGCTGGTCCGCGCCTTCTCCACCTACTTCCACCTGGCCAACGTCACCGAGCAGGTCCACCGCGGCCGCGAGCTGCGCGCCCGCCGCGCCGCCGAAGGCGGACTCCTCGCCCGCACGGCCGACCGGCTCAAGGACGCCGACCCCGAACACCTGCGCGAGACCGTTCGCCACCTCAATGTTCGCCCCGTGTTCACGGCACACCCCACCGAAGCCGCACGCCGGTCGGTCCTCAACAAGCTCCGGCGCGTCGCCGCGCTCCTCGAGACCCCCGTCATCGAGTCCGACCGCCGCCGCCTCGACATCCGGCTCGCCGAGAACATCGACCTCGTCTGGCAGACCGACGAACTGCGCGTCGTCCGCCCCGAGCCCGCCGACGAGGCCCGCAACGCCATCTACTACCTCGACGAACTCCACGCGGGCGCCGTCGGCGACGTCCTGGAGGACCTCACCGCCGAACTGGAGCGCGCCGGCGTCAAGCTCCCCGACGACACCCGCCCCCTCACCTTCGGCACCTGGATCGGCGGCGACCGCGACGGCAACCCCAACGTCACCCCCCAGGTGACCTGGGACGTCCTCATCCTCCAGCACGAGCACGGCATCAACGACGCCCTGGAGACCATCGACGAACTCCGCGGCTTCCTCTCCAACTCCATCCGCTACGCCGGCGCCACCGACGAACTGCTGACCTCCCTCCAGACCGACCTGGAGAACCTCCCCGAGATCAGCCCCCGCTACAAGCGCCTCAACGCCGAAGAGCCCTACCGCCTCAAGGCCACCTGCATCCGGCAGAAGCTGGAGAACACCAAGAAGCGCCTCGCCAAGGGCACCGCCCACCGCGACGGCCGCGACTACCTCGGCACCGCCGAACTCCTCGACGACCTGCGGATCATCCAGCGCTCCCTGCGCGAGCACCGCGGCGGTCTCTTCGCCGACGGCCGCCTCGCCCGCACCATCCGCACCCTCGCCGCCTTCGGCCTCCAGCTCGCCACCATGGACGTCCGCGAACACGCCGACGCCCACCACCACGCCCTCGGCCAGCTCTTCGACCGCCTCGGCGAGGAATCCTGGCGCTACGCGGACATGCCCCGCGACTACCGCGCCAAGCTCCTCGCCAAGGAACTCAGGTCACGCAGGCCCCTCGCCCCCACCCCCGCACCCGTCGACGCGCCCGGCGAGAAGACCCTCGGCGTCTTCCAGACCGTGAAGAAGGCCCTGGAAGTCTTCGGACCCGAGGTCATCGAGTCCTACATCATCTCCATGTGCCAGGGCGCCGACGACGTCTTCGCCGCCGCCGTCCTCGCCCGCGAAGCCGGCCTCATCGACCTCCACGCCGGCTGGGCCAAGATCGGCATCGTCCCGCTGCTGGAGACCACCGACGAGCTCAAGGCCGCCGACACCATCCTCGAGGACATGCTCTCCGACCCGTCCTACCGGCGCCTCGTCGCGCTCCGGGGCGATGTCCAGGAGGTCATGCTCGGCTACTCCGACTCCTCCAAGTTCGGCGGCATCACCACCAGCCAGTGGGAGATCCACCGCGCCCAGCGCCGTCTGCGCGACGTCGCCCACCGCTACGGCGTCCGCCTGCGCCTCTTCCACGGCCGCGGCGGCACCGTCGGCCGCGGCGGCGGCCCCACCCACGACGCCATCCTCGCCCAGCCCTGGGGAACCCTCGAAGGCGAGATCAAGGTCACCGAACAGGGCGAGGTCATCTCCGACAAGTACCTCATCCCGTCCCTGGCCAGGGAAAACCTGGAACTCACCGTCGCGGCCACCCTCCAGGCCTCCGCCCTGCACACCGCCCCCCGACAGTCCGTCGAGGCCCTGTCCCGCTGGGACGCCGCCATGGACGTCGTGAGCGACGCCGCCCACGCCGCCTACCGCCGCCTCGTCGAGGACCCCGACCTGCCGACGTACTTCCTCGCGTCGACACCGGTGGACCAGCTCGCCGACCTGCACCTGGGCTCCCGGCCCTCCCGCCGCCCCGGCTCCGGCGTCTCGCTCGACGGCCTGCGCGCCATCCCGTGGGTCTTCGGCTGGACCCAGTCCCGGCAGATCGTCCCCGGCTGGTTCGGCGTCGGCTCCGGCCTCAAGGCACTGCGCGAGGCCGGCCTCGACACCGTCCTCGACGAGATGCACCAGGAGTGGCACTTCTTCCGCAACTTCATCTCCAACGTCGAGATGACCCTCGCCAAGACCGACCTGCGGATCGCCCAGCACTACGTCGACACCCTCGTCCCCGACGAGCTCAAGCACGTCTTCGACACCATCAAGGCCGAACACGAACTCACCGTGCGCGAAGTACTGCGCGTCACCGGCGAACAGGAACTCCTCGACGCCGCACCCGTCCTGAAGCAGACCTTCGCCATCCGCGACGCCTACCTCGACCCCATCTCCTACCTCCAGGTCGCCCTGCTCAAGCGGCAGCGCGACGCCGTCGAAGCCGGCGAACAGCCCGACCCGCTGCTTTCCCGCGCCCTGCTCCTCACCGTCAACGGCGTGGCAGCCGGCCTGCGCAACACCGGCTGAGCCCTCTCCCGGACACGACCGTGCCCCCGAGCCCGTACAGGCTCGGGGGCACGGTCATGTCGTGCATCAGCCGCGACCGAACCTCCGGCGACGGAACACCAGGAACCCGCCCAACCCCACCAGCGCCACCGCACCGCCCGACAGCAGACCCACCGGAGCCCCACTGCCCGTCTCGGCCAGATCACCCCCGGCACCGCCCTGCGCAGACGCCGACGAGGACGCCGTCACACCCCCACCGGCCGGCGAACTCGGCGACGCCGACGCCCCCGGCTCGCCCGACGCCCCCGGCTCACCCGACGGCGCCTCGGACACCCCGGACGACGGCGACGAGGAAGCCGGCCCGGACGGCGTCGAACCACCCGGCTCCTGCCCGTCCTCGCAGTCCGTCCAGAACACCTTGTGCTTCGCGGCACCCTTCTCACCGTCGAAGTTCCAGAACAGCTTGTAGTGCCCGTCGGGCAGCGACAGATCCTCCGAACGGCCGTGCCCCTCGCCGTCCAGCGTCAGCGAACCGGACCCGACCGTCTCCCCCCTGTTCTCACTCGGGGGAACGGCGTCGATGTGCCAGTCGACCTGCTGACCGCCGTCAAAACCGAAAGCATCCAGGTAGAAGGTGCACACATGCGGCTCGTTACGCCGCAACTCCTCACCCGTCGAAGCGTCATGGATCTTGACCGTGCCGTTGTCACCGGGAGGGGTGGCACGGGCGACCGGAGCGAGCAGGAGGACCACGGAAGCAGCGGCGCAGACAGCGCCGAGGCGGGGAAGGGTACGCATGGGCAGGCAGTCCATCTTCGAGAAGTGACCGGGAAGATGTGGAGGGGGCGGCTCAGCTTCCAGCCCCACCCGAAGCCACGTCAATCACGAACACACAACGCTCGGCCACACCAAGAAAACCAAGGAAGGGGACAACACCGAGAACACCTCAGACCGCCACGAAAGCCGCCGTCAGCAACCCCACCCCCGACAACGCCAACGCCCACGCCACCCGCGTCCGCCGCAGACCACCCGCCACCACCACCGACGCCAGCAACAGCGCACCACCCAGCGGAATCCACGCGTACAACACCCCGGCCGGACCCGACCGAACCGCGTCATCACCGCCGGGCTTCATGACCACCGTGTAGGTCCGGCCCTTCTCCACCGCGACCGACTTCTCCAGCTCGACCCGCGCCCGCGGCTGCGACCCCTCCGACAAGGGCGTGTACCGGCCCGTGCACATGTCCGCACCGCACCGCGTCACCTCGACCGTGCCGCTCTCCCGGCCCTTCGTCAGCATCACGTGCTGCGCCGTACCCCACGACGCCCACACACCCGCGATCAGAATCAGCACCGCGACCGTACCCATCGCCGCGAACCGCCCGAACCGCAGCACGGTGACCGAGGCCTGGCGAGAGGAGGCGGCAGAGGCAGGCATGGCCGGGATCATTGGCCATGCCTCAAGGGCCCGTCAACCTCGACGGGTGACAAGTCAGGAGTTGTACGTACTCTGCGCCCGCTCCAGCCCCTCGATCACCAGACACTCCACCGCGTCCGCCGCACGGTCCACGAAGTAGTCCAGCTCCTTGCGCTCCACCGACGAGAAATCCTTCAACACGAAATCCGCCACCGGCATCCGCCCCGGCGGCCGGCCGATCCCGAACCGCACCCGGTGATACTCCGACCCGAACGCCTTCGTCATCGACTTCAACCCGTTGTGCCCGTTGTCCCCGCCCCCCAGCTTCAACCGCAACGTCCCGTAATCGATGTCCAACTCGTCGTGAATCGCCACCACATGCGCGACCGGCACCTTGTAGAAGTCCCGCAGCGCGTTCACCGGACCGCCCGACAGATTCATGTACGACATCGGCTTCGCCAGAATCACCCGACGGTTCGCCGGCCCCGCAGGCCCGATCCGCCCCTCGATCACCTGCGCCTGCGCCTTCCCGGCCCGCTTGAACCTCCCCCCGACCCGATCCGCCAGCAGATCGGCCACCATGAAACCCACGTTGTGCCGGTTCCCCGCGTACTCCGGCCCCGGATTACCCAGCCCCACGATCAACCAGGGAGCGGCGGCATCGGTCGTCACGTCCATGTCTCCTTCATACGCGTCGGCCGCTGCTCCGCACGGGAACAGCGGCCGACGAAACGACGACGATGAGGATCAGGCCTCGGCGGCCTCTTCGCCCTCGGTCTCCTCGCCCTCCACGGCCTCCTCGGCCTGCGCGGCCAGAACCTGAAGGACGACCGTGTCCTCCTCGACAGCCAGCGTCGTGCCCTTGGGCAGCGTGATGTCCTTGGCCAGGATCGAGTCACCGGCCGACAGACCCTCGACGGAGACGGTCACCGACTCCGGGATGTGCGTCGCCTCGGCCTCGACCGGCAGCGCGTTCAGCACGTGCTCCAGCAGGAAGCCACCCGGGGCCAGCTCACCCTCGGTGTGCACGTAGATGTCCACGTTCACCCGCTCGCCGCGCTTCACCAGCAGCAGGTCGACGTGCTCCAGGAAGCCCTTCAGCGGGTCACGCTGCACGGCCTTCGGAATCGCCAGCTCCTTGGTCTTGCCGTCGATGTCCAGCGCGATCAGGACGTTCGGCGTACGCAGCGCCATCAGCAGGTCGTGGCCCGGAAGCGTCACGTGCAGCGGGTCCGAACCGTGCCCGTACAGGACACCCGGAACCTTGTCTTCACGACGGATACGGCGCGCGGCACCCTTGCCGAACTCGGTGCGCGTCGCGGCGGAGATCTTCACCTCGGACATGCTCACTCCTCGAAAGTCAGGTATGGACGTGGTCACCCGGCCACGAACGGCCTGCTACGAAGAGCGCGTCGATAACGGACCACCGCATCCCACAAACGGGAACGGCCTCCCTCGCCGAGCAACTGCAGCAGTCTACTCGGCCAGAGAGGCCACACCCAAAACGATCTACACAAGCCCCACCAGGGACTCCTACTGCTCGTCGAACAGGCTCGTCACCGAACCGTCCTCGAACACCTCACGCACCGCACTCGCGATCGTCGGCGCGATCGACAGCACCGAGATCTTGTCCAGATCCCGGCTCAGCTCCGACGGCGTCGGCAGCGTGTTCGTGAACACGAACTCACTCACCCGCGAGTTCTTCAGCCGGTCCGCCGCCGGACCCGACAGCACACCGTGCGTCGCCGTCACGATCACGTCCTCCGCACCATGCGCGAACAACGCGTCCGCAGCGGCACAGATCGTCCCACCCGTGTCGATCATGTCGTCCACCAGGACACACACCCGACCCTCGACCTCACCCACGACCTCGTGGACGGTCACCTGGTTCGCGACGTCCTTGTCCCGCCGCTTGTGCACGATCGCCAGCGGCGCACCCAACCGGTCACACCAACGGTCCGCGACCCGCACCCGGCCCGCGTCCGGAGACACCACCGTCAGCTTGCCCTTGTCGACCTTGGCGCCCACATAGTCCGCCAGCAACGGCAGCGCGAACAGGTGATCCACCGGACCATCGAAGAAACCCTGGATCTGGTCCGTGTGCAGATCCACGGTCAGGATCCGGTCCGCACCCGCGGTCTTCATCATGTCCGCGATCAGACGCGCCGAGATCGGTTCACGCCCCCGGTGCTTCTTGTCCTGCCGCGCGTAACCGTAGAACGGCACGATGACCGTGATGGACCGCGCCGACGCACGCTTCAGCGCGTCGATCATGATCAACTGCTCCATGATCCACTTGTTGATCGGAGCCGTGTGGCTCTGGATCAGGAAGCAGTCGGCACCACGCGCCGACTCCTGATAACGCACATAGATCTCACCGTTCGCGAAGTCGAAGGCCTTCGTCGGGACGACCCCGACACCCAGCTGCTGGGCGACCTCCTCGGCAAGCTCGGGGTGGGCGCGGCCGGAGAAGAACATCAACTTCTTCTCGCCGGTCGTCTTGATCCCGGTCACAGCACTTTCTCCTCAGAGGTTTCGCAGCTCGAATGACCTCTCAGCCGGCTTGCGAGAGGCTGTCTCAGCTGGTGGGGGTGCGGGTATGCACTTATCACCGTACGCCGTGTTTGTAGCACCGGTTTCCGGTCAGCCCTCCTCGGCCGACCCCCGGGAAGCCTCCTCAGCCGCCTTCGCCGCCGCACTCCCCGGACGCTTACGAGCCACCCAACCCTCGATATTCCGCTGCTGACCACGGGCCACGGCCAGCGAACCGGGCGGCACATCCTTCGTGATCACCGACCCAGCGGCGGTGTACGCACCGTCCCCCACCGTGACAGGCGCCACAAACATGTTGTCCGAACCGGTACGGCAGTGCGAACCGATCGTCGTGTGGTGCTTCTCCTGACCGTCGTAGTTCACGAAGACACTCGCGGCACCGATGTTCGACTTCTCACCGATCGTCGCGTCCCCGACATACGAGAGATGAGGCACCTTCGTCCCCTCCCCGATCGTCGCGTTCTTCGTCTCCACAAACGTCCCGATCTTGCCCTTCGCACCCAGCCGGGTCCCCGGACGCAAATACGCATACGGCCCCACCGACGCCTCCGGACCCACCTCGGCACTCACCGCCACGGTGTTGTCCACCCGCGCACCCGCACCCACCCGGGTGTCCGTCAGCCGGGAGTTGGGACCGACCTCCGCGCCCTCCGCGAGATGCGTGGCGCCGTGCAGCTGCGTGCCGGGGTGGACGACGGCGTCCTGCTCGAACGTGACGGTGACATCGATCCAGGTGGTCGCCGGGTCGATCACCGTCACACCCGCCAGCATCGCTCCGGTCAGCAGCCGGTCGTTGAGAATCCGGCGGGCCTCCGACAGCTGCACACGGTTGTTGATACCGGCGATCTCACGGTGATCGCCGGCCACCGACGCACCCACCCGGTGACCGGCCTCGCGCAGGATCCCCAGCACATCGGTCAGGTACTCCTCGCCCTGACTGTTGTCCGTCCGCACCTTCTTCAACGCGTCGGCCAGCAGCTGCCCGTCGAACGCGAACACACCCGAGTTGATCTCACGGATCGACCGCTGGGCGTCGGTGGCGTCCTTGTGCTCGACGATGGCGGTCACGGCCCCGGTGTCGTCGCGGACGATCCGGCCGTAGCCGGTCGCGTCCGGCACCTCGGCGGTCAGCACCGTGACCGCGTTGCCGTCGGCCGAGTGAGTGGCGGCGAGGGCCTGGAGCGTCGCGCCACTGAGCAGGGGAGTGTCCCCGCACACGACCACGACGGTCCCGTCGACGGACCCGCCGAGCTCTTCGAGGCCCATCCGTACGGCGTGCCCGGTGCCGTTCTGCTCGGCCTGCACGGCGGTGCGGACGTCCGGGGCGATGTCACCGAGGTGGGCAGTGACCTTCTCCCGGGCGTGGCCGACCACGACGACCAGGTGTTCGGGGTTCAGCTCACCTGCGGCGGCGAGCACATGCCCCACGAGACTGCGGCCGCAGATCTCGTGCAGGACCTTGGGTGTGGCCGACTTCATACGGGTGCCCTCACCCGCTGCGAGAACGACGACGGCTGCCGGGCGGTTGGCGCTCACGGGATGCCCTTCGGCTGTGGATGGGGTGGGGTGACATCCGCAGGATACCGGGGGGTTTTGTGGGGGGTATGGGTGCGGGTCCCGACCGGGGGTTTGTCGGTCGGGACCCGAACTGAGGTCTTGGGTGCTGGTGGCTCCCCCGCAAGGATTCGAACCTTGTCCTGCTGGTACCAAAAACCAGTGTGCTGCCAGTTACACCACGGGGGACAGCGCCTCAGACCTTACCGGAGACGTGCTTGAGCGTGGGCAACGATGCCGCTCCACCAGCCCTCGATGCGGTTGTACAGCTCGGCACTTCGGGCCACGGTGACGACGAGGCAGCCGTGGTAGTCGGCGCCGGTGTTTTTGCGGACGGTTTTCGGGTTGTGCTTCTTCAGCGTCGGCCTGGCGAAGACTGAGGGGTCGACGTCAGCCAGGTCTGCCCAAAAGCGGTGGGCCGCGTCGATGTCCGCAGATTCGTGGATGAGCACCCGGAAGCGCAGGCGTTCCCTGCTCACCCCGAGCAGGTCGAGCCAGGCCAGGTAGACCTGGATCACGCCAGGGTCACTGTTGACGAAGACGACCCGCTCGCGCCGGTCGTACGGCTTGCTCTTGGCGCCCTCGGCCCAGTACAGGGCAACGCCTGTAAGGAACAATTCCCTGTCCGTGAGGTCGCCGGCCTCCTGCGCTGCACTCTCCTTGGTCTGCTTGCGCTCCTCGTCCTGCGTGGCGCGGAGGCGTGCGAGGCCTGCCTGCATGAGCGCCCGTTGTTCCTCTGGGGTGTATCGAGGCTTGGGCTTCGGGAGATCTCGCACCCACAGCGACACCGAACTCCTCGAACACCCCAGCTCCACCTCGATCTGGTCGTACGTCCAGCCCTGGAGTCGGAGCTCCCTCGCTTTCTCTCGTAGGTCGTCCTTCGCGTTCGGGCGCTTCGTCCAGGCCGGTGGCGGTTCGCCCTTCACCAGCTGGTTGAGGATGTCGTTGTTGAAGATCTTCAGTTCGTCGCGGATCTGGCGGAGGCTGAGGCCGGCTCGTCGCAACGCCACCGCCCTCTCCCGCAGCCCTTCGAAGTCGGCGTATTTGCCAGACGCATGTGTCATACGCATACCGTCCGGGCGGAATGGAGGCTTCCGGGGTCGAACGGTGAGCGATTCAGCAGTTCGAGGGATATCGGGCGGTAACGCGTCCGAACGGTCACGGAGTGTGGTGCAGGCCAGTCCGGGAAACTCATCGGAAAACCGGCGGTGGGCGCCCGTAGGCTGGAGGCATGACCGCGACGGGGGAAGACCATGTGACGGCCCGGGGAGGGCCGTGGTGGTGGGGCAGACGGCGCAGTGCCGTGTTCGATGTGAGTCTGGCCGTGGTGTCCGCGCTGGAGTGCGCGCTGGAAGGGATCCCGTTCGCCAGGGACGCGGGGATCCCGGTCGCGGCGGGGGTGGTGTTCGGGCTGCTGGCCGGCGCCGTGCTGGTGGTGCGGCGGCGGTGGCCGATCGCCGTGGTGCTGGTCTCGATCGCGATCACGCCCGCCGAGATGGGTTTCCTGATGGGCGTGGTCGGTCTGTACACGCTGGCCGCGTCGGAGCTGCCCCGGCGGATCATCGGTTCGCTGGCGGGGATGTCGCTGGTGGGGACGCTCATCGTGACGTTCGTGAAGACGCAGCAGGACATGGTGCGGGGGGATCTGGAGCTGGGGGACTGGTTCGTGCCCTTCGCGGCGATCACGATGTCGCTGGGGTTCACGGCGCCTCCGGTGCTGCTGGGGCTGTACGTGGGGGCGCGGCGGCGTCTGATGGAGAGCTTGCGGGAGCGTGCGGACAGTCTGGAGCGGGAGCTTCAGTTGCTGGCGGAGCGGGCTGAGGAGCGGGCGGAGTGGGCCCGGAACGAGGAGCGGACGCGGATCGCCCGGGAGATGCACGATGTGGTCGCGCATCGGGTGAGTCTGATGGTGGTGCATGCCGCGGCGTTGCAGGCCGTTGCGCGGAAGGATCCCGAGAAGGCGGTGCGGAATGCGGCGCTGGTGGGGGACATGGGGCGGCAGGCGTTGACCGAGTTGCGGGAGATGCTCGGGGTGCTGCGCAGTGGTGGGGAGGGGCGGCGGGTGTCTGCCGCGTCGGTGCCGTTGGCGGCGGTGGGGGTGGCTGCTGCGGCGGCGGCTTCGCGGGCGGCTGATGACGAGGGGCCGTGTCTGGCGGAGCTTGAGGAGTTGGTGGGGCAGTCGGCGGCGGCGGGGATGGTGGTGGCTCTGTCGGTGGAGGGGGATGTGCGGTCGTATGCGCCGGAGGTGGAGCAGACGGCGTATCGGGTGGTGCAGGAGGCGTTGACGAACGTCCATAAGCACGCGGCGGGTGCGAAGACGTATGTGCGGTTGGCGCATCGGGTGTCGGAGCTTGCGATGCAGGTGGAGAACGAGCCGCCGGAGGAGGCGGCGTCGTCGGCTCGGTTGCCGTCCGGGGGGAACGGGCTGGTGGGGATGAAGGAGCGCGTGTCGGCGTTGGGTGGGGTGTTCGTGTCGGGGCCGACGGATGCGGGGGGTTTTCGGGTGTCGGCGGTGATTCCGGCGTCGTAGCCGGTCAGGTGGCTGTCAGGCGGTTGTCAGGTAGTTGTCAGGCGGTTGTCAGGCGGCTGGGTTCGGTGCCGGCGATGAGGGTGGAGAGGGCTTGGTCGATGTCGGCGCCGAGGTACCAGTCGCCGGTGTGGTCGAGGGTGTAGACGCGGCCGTCGGTGTCGATGGCGAGGAGACCTTGGTGGTCGGTCTCGGCGCCGAGTGGGCAGACCTGGGTGCCGAGGGCGCGGCCGAGGTCGCCGAGGGTGCGGGCCATGTGGAGGCCGTGCAGGGGGTCGAGGTGGAGGGTGGCGGGGGCGACCTGGCGGCCGGGGCCGGTGGGGGTGATGTGGAGGCCGCCGAATTCGGCCCAGGCTTCGACGGCGGCGGGGAAGACGCTGTGGCGGTGGCCGGCGGGTGAGGCGTGGTCGCGCAGGGCGTCGGCCCAGATCTCGGCTTGTTTGATGTCCCAGCGTCCGGGTTGCCAGCCGGCGGCGCGCAGCGCGGCGTCGACGGGTACGGCGAAGCGGGTGCTGGAGGTGCGGTCGGTGTGCATCTGCCCTTCGTCTCGTCGAGGTGCCGTGTTGCGTGGTGTTCGGGGTGGGGGTGGCCTCAGGTGTTCTGGGAGGCGGGGTCGACCACGCGGACGCCGAAGTGGGCGCTGAGTGCGGTGCAGGCGCGGCAGGGGGTGGCGAAGCTGCCGTGGAGGGGGTCGCCGTCTTCGCGGATGCGGCGGGCGGTGAGTTTGGCCTGTTTGAGGGCTTTGCGGGCTTCGCCGTTGGTCATGGGTTTGCGTGCCGCGCGTTTGCTGCGGGCGGTGTCGGCGGCGGCGATGTGGCGGGAGATGAGGATGGTTTCGGCGCAGCGGCCGGTGAAGCGGTCGCGTTGGGCGCTGGTGAGGGTGTCCAGGAAGTCCTGGACGAGGGGGTGCAGGGTGGGGGGTGTGTCGCCGCGGGCGGCGGTGCCGGTGAGGGTGGTGCCGCGGACGGAGAGGGCGGCGGCGACGGTGGGGAGGATGCCGTCGCGGCGGTGGTGGAGGACGGGGGTGTGGGTGGCCGCGGTGGCGCTCCAGCCGATGCGGGGGTCGCCGTGCCGTGGGTCGTCGGCTTGAGGGTCGTTGCCTCGTGGGTCGCCGTGCCGTGGGTCGCCGTGCCGCGGGTCGCCGTTTTGCGGGGCGGCGGACCTGCCGGTGTGCGGTCCCGTCTGTGTCGCGTTCATGATCGTCTTCCCCTCCGTGCATCCCCCCGGGGGTCACAGACTGCCAAATGCCGTGGCTGGTGCGGAAGCTGGGGCGTGGTGACACGCCCGTACCGGGGCGTGGCGTCACGGTGGGGTGACGCCTGGTCACGGAAGCGGAGGGGGTGCTGACCGGTGCCGGTGACCGGTGTCGCCGTACCGCATAGGCTGTCGGCACCGCGGGCCATGCGGTGATCCGTTCGGAGATCGATGCAGTGAACCGGAGGGTGATCCGCGCGGTGGGCGCGTGGTGGAGTGCAGAGAAGTCGAGACAGCAGACGTGACAGTCGATACGGGCCGTAGGACGCCGAGGGTGGTCGAATACGGGTCGTACAGAGTGCCGCAGGGGGCAACCGCCATGACGACAGGTCGGCTCGGGCAGCGAGCCGCGCCGCCGAACGCGGCCTACGCCGGGCAGGTCGTGCATTTCCCGGACCCGGTCCGGGCGGCACGTCACCCGAGGGGGGTGCGGGTCGACGAGCATGGCTACCCCGACTTCTCGCCCTACGCGCGTGCGGCAGCGGAGATCGCGGAGCCGCCGGAGGGTTTCGGTGTCGACGAGTTGCGGCTGACGGACTACGTGTCGGCGAATTCGGCGCTGGCGGCGTCCGGGCACGAGTTGTGGGACACGGTGCCGGCGGTGGCGACGCCGCACGGCTGGACGTGGCACCACGCGGTGGGCACGCGGCGGCTGGAGCTGGTTCCGGTCGAGGTGAAGGCGTTGCTGCGGCATCACGGCGGTGTGGCCACGTCGGGTGTCGACCATGGCAAGCGTGGCACGCGGCCGTTGCAGGAGACGCGTCCGGCGCACTTCGGGCTGCCGAAGTCGGGCGTGGCGGTGACGGAGTCGCAGGTGCAGGGGGTCGAGGAGGATCTCGGCTACCGGCTGCCGGGCGCGTACCGGTCGTTCCTGAAGGCGGCGGGGGGTTGTGCGCCGGTGGGTGCCGCGCTGGACGCGGAGCTGGGGCTGCTGATCGATCAGCCGTTCTTCACGGTGCGCGACGAGGCCGCGGTCAATGACCTGGTGTACGTCAACAAGTGTCTGCGTGACCATCTGACCAAGGACTACCTGGGGATCGCGTTCGTCCAGGGCGGGCTGCTGGCCGTGAAGGTGAAGGGCGAGCGGATCGGGTCCGTGTGGTTCTGCGCGTACGACGACGCGCGGGACGTGGATCCCTCGCTGCCGCCTGCGGAGCGGGTGGAGCGGTTGCTGCTGCCGTGCGGGGACGACTTCGATGTCTTCCTGTCGCGGCTGGCGGGCAATCCGCCGGAGTTGGAGACGGTGGCGAACCTGATGGTGGACGGTGGGTTCGCGCGTGTGGCGCCGGTGGGCGCGGTGTCGTCCTCGGCTGTGGGGGAGTGACGTCAGCGATGGTGACCTTCGCGCAGGCGCAGGAGCGCGCGGAAGAGTGGATCAACGGGGAGCTGCCGTCGTACCAGCATCGTGAGGTGCGGGTGCGGGAGTTCGACCTCGGGTTCGTGGTGTGGGCCGAGGACCGTGCGGACGGGCCGCGTTCGGACGGGGGTGCGCAGCGGCTGGTGATCGCGCGTGACAGTGGCGAGGCGACGCTGTGGCCGGGGCTGCCGGTGGGTGAGGTGATCCGCCGGTACGAGGAGGAGTACGGCCGTCGGGACGCGGCGGAGGATCCGGCGCCGGCGCCTCCCGCGCGGGTGGATCTGAATCAGACGTCGTTCCTGCTGACTCCGCCGGAGTGGTTGCAGGACGCCGCCGACAAGATGGGGATTCCGGATCGGCGGGGTGGTGGCGGTGCCGGGGCGGGCGCCGCGCCGGCTTCTTCCGCTCCTTCTGCCGCTCCTTCTGCCGGTGAGCCTGCCGGTGGTGGTTCCACAGGGGATTCCGTTTCCGGGAGTGGTACGACGTGGCCGGCTGCTGGAGGCAGCGACTCCGGTGACTCCGGGGAGGTGGCGCCGGGTGCGCCTGCCGGGGCGACGCCGTGGGCCGGTACGGACACGAACGCGGATGCCGGTGACGACCGTTCCGTGCCGCTGCCCGCGACGGTCTTCGCGCCGCCGCTGAGCGAGGCCGACGGTGACGCGCCGCAGCCGCCGACAGCGACCCCCGACGCCAAGACGGCGCTGATCTCGGGGGGGAGCCGGCTTCCGCCGACGGCGGTGTCGCCGGCGGTCGAGGAGCCGAACGCGCGGGGTGGTGCGCCGGGCTACGGCTATCCGCCGGGGCCGGGTGCGGCTCCCGGGGGGCCGGGTACGCCGCCCGGTGGGGTGCCGCAGGGCGGTACGCCTCCGCCCGCGCCGGGTGGGCAGCCGTACGGGTATCCGCAGGGTGGGCAGGGGAGTACGCCCGCGCCCGCGCCGAACGCCGGTGACATCGCGGACGCCGCGACCAGCAAGGCCGCTCCGCCGCCGGGTCGTGGGCGGGGTGCGGGTCCGACGACGCCGCCTCCGCCGGGCGCCCCGGGGACGCCGGGTGCGCGGCCGGGCGGCACGCCTGCTCCGTCGGGGCCCGGGGCGCCGGGTACTCCGGCGGGTGGTTACGTGCCCACGCAGCTTGTGTCGGCGCTCGGTCCTGAGGGGCCCGGGGGGCCTGGAGCCGAGGGCCCGGGCGGGCCTGCCGCTCCTGGTGGTCCCGGTGGCCCCGGTGGTCCTGGTGTTCCCGGGGGCTCTTCGGGTGCGGGTGTCGCGGGTGCGCCGCTGCCTCCCCAGCAGCCGCCCGGTCCTCCTGGTGCGCCGCAGCCTCCTGGTGCCCCGAACCCGCCCGGTGCGCCGGGTGGCACGCCTCCCGGCGGTGTCCACCACGCGGCCACGGTGTTCGCCGACCCCGGTCGGCCGGGCCCGGGCGCGCCTCCGCCGCCTCCGGGTGCTCCTGGGGCACCGGGTGCGCCGCAGCCGCCCGGAGCTCCGAATCCGCCCGGTGGTCCCGGTGCCCCGGGTGCCCCCGGTGGCGGTGCGGGCCCGGTGCATCACGCGGAGACCATGCTGGCCACGCCCCCGCCGGGCGGCCCGGGCGTGCCTCCGCCGCCGCAGGCCCCGGGCGCGCCGCCCGGGGCACCCCCCGCTGCTCCTGGCGCCCCGGGTGCCGCCGGTGTGCCCGGCGCCGCCCCGCCCATGCCGCCCGGAGCGATGCCGGGTGCGGTGCCGCCGCCCGGTGCGGTGCCGCCGCCCGGTCAGCCCGCTCCCGGGCAGCCGCCGGCGTACGGGTATCCGCAGCAGCCCACCGGTCAGCCGACGGTCGGTCCCGGCTACCAGGCCGTGCTGCGCTACCGCGCGCAGGACGGGTCGGAGCAGCAGCTGATCCGGCGTTCGGCGCCCGGTACGCCGCACCCGGAGTGGCAGATCTTCCACGAGCTGCGGGCCATGAACGTGCCCCCGGGCCAGGTGCTGGAGCTGCACACCGAGCTGGAGTCGTGCGAGCTGCCGGGCGCGTACTGCGCGCGGATGATCCGGGAGCAGTGGCCGCAGGCGCGCATCACGAGCATCGCGCCGTACGGCACGGACCATGCGAGCCGGCAGCAGGGCATGCAGCAACTGCTGGCCCACCAGGGCGAGTTGCATCAGGTGGCGGACGGTCCGGCGCGTCCGGCTCCGGTGCGGGCGCCGTTGCCGCCGGTGCAGGCGGTGCCGCCGGTTCCGCCGGAGGCGGTCGCGCAGGAGCTGGGTGCGGCGTTCGGGCCGGGGGTGTTCCGGTTCGAGCAGGCCGCCGTGTCCCGGCAGGGTGTGCCGCCGGTCGTGGCGCACACGCTGGTGGTGGCCGGTCTGCCGGTGGACATGGGTCCGTTCTTCTGGGCGCAGGCCCAGCCGGGGCGGCCCGTTCCGACGCTGGCGGAGCTGGCGGCCGAGCGCGGGGTGCAGCCGGCCCCGGACGCGGGGTCGTACCTGGTGATGGGCAGTGACTTCGGCAAGGCGATCTGTGTGCAGTACGGCACGGCGAACATCGTCGCGGTGCCGGTGGAGGCGGGGCCCGGCGGGGCGCCCGTACCGCCGCAGTTCGTGAACACGGGGCTGCCGGAGTTCGCGCGGTGCCTGGCGCTGCTCGGGCGGATGTGGCGGCTGCGGTTCGGGCTGAACCAGGAGCAGGCGGGCCGTTGGACCGTCGACTTCCAGGCGCAGCTGGCCGCGCTGGACCCGGCGGCGCTGGGATCGCCGGAGAGCTGGTGGTCGGTGCTGCTGGAACAGATGTGGGACGGACTGCTGTGACGCGCCTCCGCTGAGGTGGTCCGTGGAGCCGGGTCCGGTCGCTGGTAGGGCGGCCGGGCCCGGCTTTTTTCGTACCGGGAGGGCGGTGGAAGGTTCTCCGGAGATTTCTTCCAGGTTCTTCGGGCCGGGCTGTCACACCTTGGTCCGCCGCTCCGTCAGTGCAGTGACAGCGCAGCAGCGCAGCACCGCCGACGCAGGAGGCAGAGACCATGCAGGCACGAATGACCAACCCGGCGTACGTCCTTCCCGGCGCGATGAAGGGCATCGGCACCCTCTTCCAGGCGATCGGGGAGGGCGGGCTTCGGCAGGACGTGGCGGAGATCGTCGGGCTGCGGGCCAGTCAGATCAACGGCTGTGGCGCCTGTGTGCACGGGCACGTCGCCAATCTCCGCAAGGCGGGGGTGAGCGAGGAACGCATCGCGGCCGTCGCCGCCTGGCGGCACGCGCCGTTCTTCTCGGACGCCGAGCGGGCCGCGCTGAAGCTGGCGGAGGCGATGACGCGGCTGTCGGACCTGTCGGGGGAGTCGGTGCCGGACGCGCTGTGGGACGAGGTGGCCGACCACTTCGACGAGAAGGAGCTCTCCGCGCTGATCCTGACCGTCGCGGTCACCAACATGTTCAACCGCATCAACACGACCGTCCAGGAGCCCGCGGGCACCACCTGGGGGTGAGGGGCGTGCGGCCCGGCCGTGGGCCGTTACCCCGGTGCGGAGTGTCGCGTTATGAACACTTCCCCCTTATCCACCAAGATGTGCGAAATCATCCAGTTTTGTACTCGGTTTCGCGTCGGTGTGGTGGAGAGGGGTCCCCGGATGAGCAGCGCATCGGTGTCTCCGCACGGCTTCGTGGCCGTGCGGGGACGCGGCTACCGTCCCCAGCAGGTCGACGAGTACGTCGGCGCCCTCTCGGCGGGGCGCGACGCGGCCTGGGAGCGGGCCGCCCGGCTGACGGTGCTCGCCCGGGAGATGGGCGCGGAGCTGGAGCAACTGCGGGAGGTCGTGGCGGGACTGGCGCCGCAGACCTACGAGTCGCTCGGCGAGGGGGCCCGGCGGCTCTTCGAACTCGGCCAGGAGGAGGCCGCGGCCGTACGGGAGCGGGCGCGGGAGGAGGCGTGGCAACTCGTGAACGAGGCGCGGACGTCCGCGGCCGATGTGCGCGAGTCCGCGCAGGCGCAGGCCGACACCGTGCGGGCCGAGGCCGACGACCGCGCCCGGCACCGGCTGCTCGCGGCGCGCGCCGAGGCCGACGAGATCCTCGCCTCGGCCCGCGGCGAGGCGAAGGAACAGCGGGGCGAGGCGCTGGCCGCCTTGCGGGAGGTGCGGCTGCGTACGTCCGGGCGGCTGGCCGAGCAGGACAAGGAACGCGCCGAGCGGTGGGCCGAGGTGGAGCGGGAGGAGGAGGCCCGGGCGGCGGAACTCGACGCGCGGCACGCGGAGGCGGTGGAGCGCGCCGAGGCGGCCCTCGCCGAGGCGGAACAGGCCTTCGCCGACGCCCAGATCTCGGCCCGGACCCGGCAGGAGGAGGCGCAGGCGCGTGCCGAGGTGCTGGTCGCCGAGGCCCGTGAGCGCGCGGAGTCCGTCGACCAGGAGACGGACCGGGTGCTCCGCGAGCACACCCGGCACGCGGAGGTGGTGCGGGCGCACATCGACCGCGTCCACGCCAACCTGGCGGCGTGGGCGGGGCAGTCGGCGGCGGACTGACCTGCGGTACTGGGGCGGTCCCGCACGGAGGGGGCGGTCCTGTACGGAAGGTGCGGTGCCGCCCGGAGGGTGCGGTCCCGCACGGAGGGTGCGGTCCCGCACGGAGGGTGCGGTGCCGCCCGGAAGGTGCGGTCCTGCATGGAAGGTGCGGTGCCGCCCCGAGGTGCGGTGCCGCATGGCACGGCACGGCGGCTTCTCGGCTGCCGTGCCGTCTGCGTGTCCGTTGTGCGGCGGCCGCCGGCCGGGGCGGGGTCGCTGTCAGCGGTCCTTGCGTGTCGCCCCCGCGAGGATCCAGCCCTCCACCGCCTCGTACTGGTGGCGCTGTTCCTCCGACTTGCGACGGCCGGAGAGCAGCGTGCCCAGCCAGCCGAAGGCGAAGCCCAGGGGGATGGTGACCAGGCCGGTGGTGGTGAGCGGGAACCAGTTGAAGTCGGCGTCGGGGAACGCCGACACGGGCGAGCCGGAGACCAGGTTGGTGCCCGGCATCAGCAGCAGGACGGCCAGCGAACCGCCGATGAGGGTGCAGAGCAGGCCCGTCCGGGTGTAGCGGCGCCAGAAGAGGCTGTAGACCAGGGCGGGCGCGATGGCCGAGGCGCCGAGGCAGAACGACAGCGTCACCAGGGGCTGCAGACTGCGGTGCTGGACCTGTGTGGCCAGGAGGATCGCCGGGAGGCCCACCGCCAGCGCCGAGATCCGGGCCAGCGTCATCTCGCGGCGCGGTGACATCTCCTGCACCCGGGCGGCGAACACGTCGTGCGCGAGGGAGTTGGCGCAGGCGAGGATCATCCCGGCGACGGAGGCGAGCAGCGTGAGGAAGACGGCCGTGGTGACGGTCGTGAACAGGAACGTCTCCGCCGTCGACACGTCCGCGCCGAACGCCGCCTGGGAGCCCAGCAGATAGGCCGTGTTGCCCCGCGGGTCGACCTGCGCGATCACCGCCCGTCCGACCAGGGCCGTCGCGCCGAAGCCGACGACCGTGATGACGAGGACGAACAGGGCCACGCCGGACACCGCCCAGGACATGGAACGCCGTACCTGCCGGGCGCTGGAGGCCGTGTACATGCGCATGGTGACGTGTGGCAGGACGCCACCGCCGAGGACCACCGTCAGCTGTGTGGTGATCATGTCCAGGCGGGGGCTGGGTCCGCCGGCGAACTGCAGGCCCGAGGAGAGGAACGCCGGGCCCACGCCGCTGTGGTCGGCGGCCGCGTCGAACAGGGCCCCCGGATTCCAGTCGAAGCGGTTCAGGATCAGTACGGCGACGACGATGCCGGAACCGAGCAGCATCACGATCTTCAGGATCTGGATGAGGGCGGTGCCCTTCATGCCGCCGATCGCCGCGTAGCTGATCATCAGCGCGCCCACGCCGATGATGCAGCCGGTCTGCAGCGACTCGCCGGAGAAGCCGAGGACGAACGCCATCAGCTGCCCGGTCCCCGCCAACTGCACCAGCATCAGCGGCACCAGCGCCGCGAGGGTCACCGCGCAGGCGGCGATGCGGACAGCGCGTCCCGGCATACGGCGGGTCAGCGCGTCGCCCATGGTGAACCGGCCCGCGTTGCGCAGCGGTTCGGCCAGCAGGAACATCAGCAGCATCAGCGACAGGGCCGTACTCAGGGCCAGGACGGTCCCGTCGTAGCCGAACAGGGCGATCACGCCGCCGGTGCCGAGGACGGTCGCGGCGGAGATGTAGTCACCGGCGATCGCCAGGCCGTTGCGCATGGGGGACAGGGAGCTGTAGCCCGTGTAGAACTCGTCGAGGTCGTCCCGGTCCGGGCCCGTCATCACGCACAGCAGCAGCGTGATCGTGGCGACGGCGGAGAAGCCGACCAGGGACATCGCCTGGGCGTTGCCGCTGAACTCGGTGGTCACCGTGCCCCCTCCCGCCTGGCGTCCAGCTCGGCCTGCTTGCGGATCCGTTCCGCGATCGGGTCGACATGGCGGCGGGCCGTGTGTTCGTACAGGGCGATCGCCAGCCAGGTGACGGGGACCTGGACGAGCGCGAGCAGCAGGCCGGTGGGCAGGCCGTCGGTGACGGTGCTCGTCATGAAGGACGGCGCGAACGCGGACAGCAGCAGGAACAGGATGAAGTAGCCGAGCGCCGTGAGCGTGGCCACCCGCCGCTGCCACCGGTAGGCGCTGCGCAGGACCCTCAGGTCGCTGTGGTGCCCGAGCGCGGGGTAGTGGTGCTGGGGACGCCTCGCGGCCGCCGGTTCCGGCTCCGGTTGCGGCACCCAGGGATAGCTGTCGTAGGAGGGGGAGTAACCGGGCGGTCGGTACGGGTGGGAGGGCGGTGGGTCGTAGGACATCCCGGTGCTCCTTGCGCGGGTCGGGTCCGGTGCGGCGGACCGCAGGGAGGTGGGGGGCAGGCGGCCACGCACGTTACTTCGGAGTACCCGGACTGCGCGAGGGTTTCGCCAAACTGATTGGTCGGTATGCGCTTACCCTTTCGACCTCGGGTGTTACCCGTGCCGACGCGTCACGCCGACGCGGGCCCGGGCCCGGAGTCGAGAGGCCGGCGTACGTAACGGACCCCGGGACGGCCGTCGACGGTCGTGTCCTCGACGCGTGTGAAGCCGTTGCGGGCCAGGACCCTCATGGACGCCTCGTTGTCCAGGGTCGTGACGGCGGTGAGGGACGTCAGCCCGTAGTCGGTGGCGGCCAGCCGGCACACCTGCGCGACGGCCGCCGACGCCACGCCCCGGCCCGCCGCGCGTTCGCCGACGCGGTAGCCCAGTTCGGCGCTGCCGTCCACCAGGTCCATCAGGTTCACCCGGCCGATCAGCTCGCCCTCCTCCCCGAGGACGACATGGAAGCGGCACACGCCCGCGTGCTGCTCCGCCAGGAGCGCCCGCAGGCGTGCGGCGAAGCCCGCCGCGGTGAAGTAGGCGTCCCCGCGGTCCGGCACCGTGCGGGCGAAGTACGCCCGGTTCTCCCACTCGAAGGCCAGCAGTGCGTCCGCGTGATCCGCGTGAAGGGGCTCCAACGTCACCATGGGCGGGAGGATACGTACCGTCAGTCCGTGAGAACCGGGAATTTCCGGGGCGCCAGGAACAGCAGCACCAGGAACGCCAGGGCCGCCGCGCACGAGGCACCCAGGTAGACCGCGTCCACCGCGTCGGCGATCGCCCGCCGGGTCACCTCCGGTGCGGTGCCCGAGGCGAGCGCCCGGGTCACCGAGTCGAGGTCGCTCGCGCCACCGAGCCTGGCGGCCAGCACCCCGTTGGCGATCGCGCCGAAAACCGCCGCGCCGATCGTCTGGCCGGTCTGCCGGCAGAACAGCACGGACGCCGTCGTCGTACCCCGCTCGGCCCACCCCACCGTCGACTGCACACCGACGATGAGCGGCAACTGGAACAGCCCCAGCGCGGCGCCGAGCAGCAGCATCAGCAGCGTGGGCTGCCACGCCCGACCGGGATACGGCAGGAACGGGAACGCGAACAGGATCAGCGCGGCCGCTCCGATGCCCAGCATCGCGGTGTTGCGGAAGCCGATCCGCCGGTACACGTGCTGACTGAGCGCGGCCGATACGGGCCAGCTCAACGTCCACACGGAGAGCACGAATCCGGCCGCCACGGGCGCGAGGCCCAGCACCGACTGGGCGTAGGTGGGCAGGAACACCGTCGGCGCGACCATCAGCAGCCCCAGCGCTCCCAGGGCCAGATTGACCGCCGCGATCGTGCGGCGCCGCCACACCCAGCCCGGGATGATCGGCTCGGCCGCCCGGCGCTCCACCAGCACCACGACCGCGACCAGGGCAAGTCCCGTGGCGAACAGGGCGAGTGAGGGCGCCGACAGCCACGGCCACGCCACCCCGCCCTGCACCAGGGCGATGAGCAGGACGCCGCCGCAGGCGAACACCGCGAGCGAGCCCGCCCAGTCCACGCGCGCGTGCGTGCCCTTCTCCCGCTGCGGCTCGTGCAGGTGACGGGCGATCAGCCACAGCGCGACCGCGCCGATCGGCAGGTTGACCAGGAAGATCCAGCGCCAGTCCGCGTACGCGGCGAGCACCCCGCCGAGGCCCGGGCCGGCGACCGCGGACACCGCCCACACGGTGGACAGCTTCGACTGGATCTTGGGGCGGTCCTTCAGCGGGTAGAGGTCGGCGGCGAGCGTCTGCACGGTGCCCTGGAGGGCGCCGCCGCCCAGGCCCTGCACGACGCGGAACGCGATGAGCGCCCCCATGTTCCAGGCCAGCGCGCACAGCAGTGAGCCCAGCAGGAAGAGCACCGAGCCCGCGACCAGGACCGGCTTGCGGCCGAAGGTGTCGGAGAGCTTGCCGTAGACGGGCAGCGTGACGGTGACGGCCAGCAGGTAGCCGGAGAACAGCCAGGAGAAGACGGAGAAGCCGCCGAGGTCCCCGACGATCTGGGGGACGGCGGTGGAGACGATGGTGGCGTCGAGCGCCGCCAGCGCCATCGAGAGCATCAGGGCGGCGACGACGGCTCCGCGCCGGCCGGTCGTGGCGGGACGCGCTGCCTCATGTGTCGCCGGTCTGGTGCTTCCCACCCCGGAACCCTTCCCTCGGTTCTGCCTGCCCCTTGCACCTATCTGCCGCCGGACAGCTTCCCACTTGACCCTGACATCGCGGGAGGGTGGAGCCTGAATGGGCCGTGGGGTGGAGCGAACCCTGAGAGCGTCTCCACCCTTCGGTGGACTGCCCCTAGGGGTACCTCCGTACTACGACCTGGGGAGGGTTCGTACCGGCGGAGGACGAGACGCCCGGGGGGCCGTCCTTAACCTGGCTTTACGCCGCTGGGGGGCGGTTTCACACACCGGCGGGGGTGGGGTTTTCCACAGGAAAAGACTGCGCTGAGCACCAGGGCGCGGGACCCCACCCCGCCGGAAGACTTGAGGCACGTCATCAACTGCTGACCGACATAGGAGACATACCGTGACATCGGCTGTGACCATTCCCAGGCACGGGGGTACTGGAGGGCGTACGGCCGTTGCCGCGCGGGCTCGGCAGGTCGTGAAGGCGTACGGGTCCGGTGAGACCCGTGTCGTCGCCCTCGACCACGTCGACGTGGACATCGCACGCGGCCAGTTCACCGCGATCATGGGCCCCTCGGGGTCCGGCAAGTCCACGCTCATGCACTGCCTCGCCGGACTCGACACCGTCACCGGCGGTCAGATCTACCTCGACGACACCGAGATCACCGGCCTGAAGGACAAGAAGCTCACCCGACTGCGCAGGGACCGCATCGGGTTCATCTTCCAGGCGTTCAACCTGCTGCCCACGCTGAACGCGCTGGAGAACATCACGCTGCCCATGGACATCGCGGGCCGCAAGCCCGACAAGCAGTGGCTGGCGCGGGTCGTGGAGACCGTCGGGCTCGCCGAGCGGCTGGGGCACCGGCCCACCCAGCTGTCCGGCGGCCAGCAGCAGCGCGTCGCCGTGGCGCGGGCCCTGGCGGCCCGGCCCGAGATCATCTTCGGGGACGAGCCGACCGGGAACCTCGACTCGCGCGCCGGCGCCGAGGTGCTCGGCTTCCTGCGCCGCTCGGTCGACGAACTGGGCCAGACCATCGTGATGGTCACCCACGACCCGGTCGCCGCCTCCTACGCGGACCGTGTGCTGTACCTCGCAGACGGCCGCATCGTCGACGAGATGCACAAGCCGACCGCGGAGGCCGTCCTGGACCGCATGAAGGACTTCGACGCCCGGGGGCGTACGTCATGACCGTCATGAAGACCTCCCTGCGCAACTTCGTCGCGCACAAGGGCCGGATGGCGCTCTCCGCGATCGCCGTCCTGCTGTCGGTGGCCTTCGTCTGCGGGACGCTCGTCTTCACGGACACCATGTCGACCACGTTCGACAAGCTCTTCGCGGCCACGTCCTCGGACGTCACGGTGAGCGGCAAGGGCGCCTCCGACAGCGGCGAGACGACCTCCGACAACGGCAAGCCGCCGGTCATGCCGGCCTCCGTGCTGGGCGAGGTCCGCAAGGTGCAGGGCGTGAAGTCCGCCGAGGGCACGGTGTTCTCCACCTCGGTGACCGTCGTCGACGCTGACAAGGACAGCCTCTCGCCCTCCAGCGGCGCCCCGACCATCGTCGGCAGCTGGAACGGCAACGACGCCCGCACCATGAAGATCACCTCCGGTGTGGCGCCCAGGGGCCCCGACCAGATCATGGTCGACGCCGACACCGCCGACAAGCACGACCTGAAGCTCGGTGACGAGATCGGCGTGATCAGCGCCGTCGGCACCCACGAGGCGAAGATCTCCGGCATCGCCGACTTCACCGTCACCAACCCCGGCGCCGCGATCTTCTACCTCGACACCAGGACCGCCCAGCAGACCCTGGTCGGCGAGACCGGCGTCTACACCGACGTCAACGTCACCGCGGCCTCCGGCGTCAGCGACGACCAGCTGAAGAAGAACGTCAAGGCGGCGCTCGGCGGCGACGTCCAGGTGAAGACCGCCAAGGAGACCGCCGACGCCAACCAGAAGGACGTCGAGGGCTTCATGAACGTCATGAGGTACGCGATGCTCGGCTTCGCCGGGATCGCCTTCCTCGTCGGCATCTTTTTGATCATCAACACCTTCTCCATGCTGGTCGCCCAGCGCACCCGCGAGATCGGCCTGATGCGGGCCATCGGCTCCTCCCGCAAGCAGGTCAACCGCTCGGTGCTGGCCGAGGCGCTGCTGCTCGGCCTCGTCGGATCGGTGCTCGGCGTGGGCGCCGGTGTCGGCCTCGCCGTCGGCCTGATGAAGCTCATGGGCCAGATGGGCATGGAACTGTCCACCGACGACCTGACCGTGGCCTGGACGACCCCGGTGGTCGGCCTCGTCCTCGGCGTGGTCGTCACCGTCCTGGCCGCCTACCTGCCCGCCCGGCGCGCCGGCAAGATCTCCCCGATGGCCGCCCTGCGCGACGCGGGAGCCCCCGCGGACTCCAAGTCCAGCTGGATCCGCGGCGTGATCGGCACCGTCCTCACCGGCGCCGGCGGCTTCGGCCTGTACCTGGCGGCGGCGGCCGACAAGGCCAAGGAGGGCTCGCTGTGGCTCGGCCTCGGCGTGGTGCTGTCGCTGATCGGGTTCGTCGTCATCGGCCCGCTGCTCGCCGGCGGTGTGGTCCGCGTCCTCGGCGCCGTCCTGCTGCGCATGTTCGGCCCCGTCGGCCGCATGGCCGAGCGCAACGCCCTGCGCAACCCGCGCCGCACCGGCGCGACCGGCGCCGCGCTGATGATCGGCCTCGCCCTGGTGGCGTGCCTGTCCGTGGTCGGCTCGTCCATGGTGGCGTCCGCCACCGACCAGCTCGACAAGACCGTCGGCACGGACTTCATCCTCCAGTCCGACAGCGGCCAGCTGATCACCCCGCAGGCGGTCGAGGCCGCGAAGTCGGCGAAGAACGTGGAGCGGGTCACCGAGTACAAGTGGAGCAAGGCCGACTTCACCACCCCCGACGGCAAGACGCTCAAGGACACGGCGATCACGGCGGCCGACCCGTCCTACGCGACGGACCTGCGCACCGAGACCGTCGCCGGCAAGCTCCCCGACGCCTACAAGCCCGACTCGATGTCCGTGCACGAGAAGTTCGCCAAGGACCACGGCATCAGCCTCGGCTCCAAGATCAAGGTGGCCTTCAAGGACGGCCGGACCGCCGACCTCACGGTCCGGGCGATCACCAGCAGTGACGTCGTGATCGACGCGGGCGCGATGTACACGTCCATCTCGACGATGGCCAAGTACGTCCCGGCCGACAAGATGCCGCTGGACTCGCTGCTCTTCGCCACCGCCGAGGAGGGACGGCAGGACGCCGCCTACACGTCCCTGAAGTCGGCGCTGCACGACTACCCGCAGTACACCGTGCGCGACCAGACCGACTACAAGCAGGCCCTGAAGGACCAGATCGGCCAGCTGCTCAACATGATCTACGGTCTGCTGGCCCTGGCGATCATCGTCGCCGTCCTGGGCGTGGTGAACACCCTGGCGCTGTCCGTGGTGGAGCGCACCCGGGAGATCGGCCTGATGCGGGCCATCGGCCTCTCCCGCCGCCAGCTGCGCCGCATGATCCGCATGGAGTCCGTCGTCATCGCCCTCTTCGGCGCCCTCCTGGGCCTCGGACTGGGCATGGGCTGGGGCGCCACCGCGCAGCAGTTGCTCGCCCTGGAGGGCCTGGGGGTCCTGGAGATCCCCTGGCCGACCATCATCGGCGTCTTCATCGGCTCGGCGTTCGTCGGACTGTTCGCGGCACTGATCCCGGCGTTCCGGGCGGGCCGGATGAACGTCCTGAACGCGATCGCGACGGAGTAGCGGCCGCACGCCGATACCACCCAGAACCACCGCACACGGGGGTTGCGGGGGCCCGGTGCCGGGGAGTCCAGTCCTGGACTCCCCGGCACCGGGTGCTTTCGCGACCGCGAGCCCGGCTTCCTGTTCGGCCGTTTCGGGCGGTAGGCGGGCACAGGTCCCGGGGGCCCAGGGAGCGGAGCCCCCTGGCGGGCCAGGACACCGACGCCGAGCACCTCACACCGAGCGGCGTCATCCACAGGCCCCCACGCCGAGCCGCGCAGCGTCGTACGCTGGAGACCCCCGGCCCGCGGCGCGCGTCGGGCCCGTCGTGTTGCCCACCCCTGGACGGATAAAGCCCCCATGAGCTTGCACGGTCTGCTCGACGCCGTAGTCAAGGACGCCGCCCTCGCGGAAGCGATCAAGGCAGCCGCGGACGGCAACCGCATGCACGTCGACCTGGTCGGCCCCCCAGCCGCCCGTCCCTTCGCGGTCGCCGGCCTGGCCCGCGACACGGGCCGCCCGGTGCTGGCCGTGACGGCGACGGGCCGCGAGGCGGAGGACCTGGCCGCCGCCCTGCGCTCCCTCCTCCCGCCGGAGGAGGTCGTGGAGTACCCGTCCTGGGAGACGCTCCCGCACGAGCGGCTCAGCCCCCGCAGCGACACCGTCGGCCGCCGCCTGGCCGTGCTGCGCCGGCTGGCCCACCCCCGCCCCGACGACCCCGAGACCGGCCCCGTCTCCGTCGTCGTGGCGCCCGTACGGTCCGTGCTCCAGCCGCAGGTCAAGGGCCTCGGCGACCTCGAACCCGTCTCGTTGAGGACAGGGCAGAGCGCCGACCTGGAGGAGATCGTCGACGCCCTGGCGGCCGCGGCGTACGCGCGCGTGGAGCTGGTCGAGAAGCGCGGCGAGTTCGCCGTCCGCGGTGGCATCCTCGACGTGTTCCCGCCCACCGAGGAACACCCCCTGCGCGTCGAGTTCTGGGGCGACGACGTCGAGGAGATCCGCTACTTCAAGGTCGCCGACCAGCGGTCCCTCGAAGTCGCCGAGCACGGCCTGTGGGCGCCGCCGTGCCGTGAACTGCTGCTCACCGAGGACGTCCGCGCGCGTGCGCGTGCCCTGGCCGAACAACACCCCGAGCTGGGCGAACTCCTCGGCAAGATCGCCGAGGGGATCGCCGTCGAGGGCATGGAGTCCCTCGCGCCGGTCCTCGTCGACGACATGGAGCTGCTGCTCGACGTGCTGCCCAAGGGCGCCATGGCCGTGGTCTGCGACCCGGAGCGGGTCCGCACGCGCGCGTCGGACCTCGTGGCCACCTCGCAGGAGTTCCTCCAGGCCTCCTGGGCGGCTACCGCCGGCGGCGGCGAGGCGCCCATCGACGTCGACGCGGCCTCCCTGTGGTCCATCGCGGACGTCCGCGACCGGGCCCGCGAGCTGGACATGCTGTGGTGGTCGGTGTCGCCGTTCGCCGCGGACGAGGATCTCACGGCGACATATTCCGCTGACGCGGCGGGGGACACCCTGAAGCTGGGCATGCACGCCCCCGAGACCTACCGCGGCGACACCGCCAAGGCCCTCGCGGACACCAAGGGCTGGCTCGCCGACGGCTGGCGCACCGTGTTCGTCACCGAGGCCCACGGCCCGGCGGCCCGAACGGTCGAGGTACTGGGCGGCGAGGGCATCGCGGCCCGCCTCGACTCCGACCTCGCCGAGATCTCCCCGTCCGTCGTGCACGTGGCGTGCGGCTCGATCGACCACGGCTTCGTCGACACGGCCCTGAGACTCGCCGTCCTCACCGAGACCGACCTGTCGGGTCAGAAGGCGTCCGGCCGCGAGGGCGCCCGCATGCCGGCCCGCCGCCGCAAGACCATCGACCCGCTCACCCTGGAGGCGGGCGACTACATCGTCCACGAGCAGCACGGCGTGGGCCGCTACATCGAGATGGTGCAGCGCGTCGTGCAGGGCGCCACCCGCGAGTACCTGGTCGTCGAGTACGCCCCCGCCAAGCGCGGCCAGCCCGGCGACCGCCTCTACATCCCCACCGACCAGCTGGAGCAGATCACCAAGTACGTCGGCGGCGAGGCCCCCACCCTGCACCGCCTGGGCGGCGCCGACTGGACGAAGACGAAGGCCCGCGCGAAGAAGGCCGTCAAGGAGATCGCCGCCGACCTCATCAGGCTGTACAGCGCGCGCATGGCCGCCCCCGGGCACGCCTTCGGGGCGGACACCCCCTGGCAGCGCGAGCTGGAGGACGCCTTCCCCTACGCGGAGACGCCCGACCAGCTCACCACCATCGCCGAGGTCAAGGAAGACATGGAGAAGACGGTCCCGATGGACCGCCTGATCTGCGGCGACGTCGGCTACGGCAAGACCGAGATCGCGGTCCGGGCCGCCTTCAAGGCCGTCCAGGACGGCAAGCAGGTGGCCGTCCTCGTCCCCACGACCCTGCTGGTGCAGCAGCACTTCGGGACGTTCAGCGAGCGCTACGCGCAGTTCCCGGTCAACGTGAAGGCCCTCTCCCGCTTCCAGACCGACACCGAGGCCAAGGCGGTCCTGGAGGGCCTGCGCGAGGGCTCGGTCGACATCGTCATCGGCACGCACCGCCTGTTCTCCTCCGAGACGAAGTTCAAGGACCTGGGCCTCGTCATCGTCGACGAGGAGCAGCGCTTCGGCGTCGAGCACAAGGAGCAGCTGAAGAAGCTCCGGGCCAACGTCGACGTGCTGACCATGTCCGCCACCCCGATCCCGAGGACGCTGGAGATGGCGGTGACCGGCATCCGCGAGATGTCGACGATCACGACACCGCCGGAGGAACGGCACCCGGTGCTGACCTTCGTCGGCCCGTACGAGGAGAAGCAGATCGGCGCGGCCATCCGTCGTGAACTGCTGCGCGAGGGCCAGGTCTTCTACATCCACAACCGGGTCGAGTCGATCGACCGGGCCGCGGCCCGGCTGCGCGAGATCGTCCCCGAGGCACGCATCGCCACCGCGCACGGGCAGATGTCGGAACAGGCGCTGGAGCAGGTCGTCGTCGACTTCTGGGAGAAGAAGTTCGACGTGCTGGTGTCCACGACGATCGTGGAGTCCGGCATCGACATCTCCAACGCCAACACCCTCATCGTGGAGCGCGGCGACAACTTCGGCCTCTCCCAGCTGCACCAGCTGCGCGGCCGGGTGGGCCGGGGCCGCGAGCGCGGCTACGCCTACTTCCTCTACCCGCCCGAGAAGCCGCTGACCGAGACCGCGCACGAGCGGCTCGCCACCATCGCCCAGCACACGGAGATGGGCGCGGGCATGTACGTGGCGATGAAGGACCTGGAGATCCGCGGCGCGGGCAACCTGCTCGGCGGCGAGCAGTCCGGCCACATCGCGGGCGTCGGCTTCGACCTGTACGTGCGGATGGTCGGCGAGGCCGTCGCCGACTACCGGCGCCAGCTGGAGACCGGCGAGATCGAGGAGGAGCCGCCGCTCGAGGTCAAGATCGAGCTGCCCGTCGACGCGCACGTCCCGCACGACTACGCGCCGGGCGAGCGCCTGCGCCTCCAGGCGTACCGCGCCATCGCCTCCGCCAACTCGGAGGAGGACATCAAGGCCGTCCGCGAGGAACTCGTCGACCGCTACGGCAAGCTGCCCGAACCCGTGGAGAACCTGCTGCTCGTGGCAGGTCTGCGGATGTTCGCGCGGGCGTGCGGCGTCGGGGAGATCGTGCTCCAGGGCAACAACATCCGCTTCGCTCCGGTGGAGTTGCGCGAGTCGCAGGAGCTGCGGGTCAAGCGGCTGTACCCCGGGGTCGTCATCAAGCCCGCGGTCCACCAGGTGCTGGTGCCGCGCCCGAAGACCGCGAAGGTGGGCGGGAAGCCGCTGGTCGGGCGGGAGTTGCTGGCGTGGGTCGGGGAGTTCCTGACGTCGGTACTGGGCTCCTGACGGCCGGCCCAGGGCTTCGGGGGGACAGGCCCTGGCCCGAGGGGCCGTCAGGCCACCGGCCGTACGCGGGCGCCGGTGGCCTCGCGCAGTGCCGCAGCCAGCCGGTCGCGGACCGCGACCTGCGCGGCGATGCGCGCGTCCAGCACCGCGAGGCGCCCGGCGGCGACCCGGAGCGCCTCGTCGGAGGCGGGCCCTGCCGTGACGTCACCGTCGAGGCAGGGCAGGAACACCCGTACGTCGTCCAGCGTCAGGCCCACCTCCAGCAGCCGGCGGACGTTGCGGACACGGACGGCCGTACCGGCGTCGTACAGGCGGTAGCCGTTCGCGGCGCGCACGGAGGTGATGAACCCCGCCTGCTCGTAGTGGCGCAGGGCGCGCGGCGTCGTGCCGGTCGCCTCGGCGAGTTCACCGATCCGCATGGTCCGCGTGAGGGGTTCTGCCATGAGCGCCAGTCTCATGCGACCACCGCACCACCGTCCACCGGCAGGACCACGCCGGTGACGAACGAGGCCTGCGGCGAGGCCAGTCCGGTGATCGCCCAGGCGACCTCCTCGGGCCGTCCGACCCGGCCGAGGGGCGTGTGCCGGAGCTGCCACGCCCGGACCGCGGCCTGCTGCTCGGGAGTCCGGCCCGAGTGCTCGCCGATCGGTGTGTCGATCGCACCCGGGGCCACCGCGGCGACCCGGATCCCCAGCGGGGCGAGCTCGACCGCCCAACTGCGCGTGAGCACTTCCAGGGCCGCCTTCCCGGCCGCGTACAGGGAGTTGCCCGGCCAGCCACGCTGCCCGACGGACGTCGTCACGTTCACGATCACGCCGCGGCTGTCCTCGAGAGCGGGGAGCGCGGCCTGGACGAGCAGCACGGGAGCGATGAGGTTCGTCGCGAGCAGGGGCTCGACGGCGGTACGCGTGTACGTGCGCAGGGACTGGAGGCTCACGATGCCGGCGTTGTTGACGAGCACGTCGATCCGGCCGTGCCGGTCGAGTGCCGTGCGGACGATGGTCTCGGGGCCGTCGGCCGCGGTGACGTCGGCGACGAGCGGGCTGATGCGGGACGGGTCGTGGGCGGCGGTCTCGGCGAGGGGCGCCTCGCGGCGGCCCACCGCCACGACGTGAGCCCCCTCGTCGGCGAAGGCGCGGACGGTGGCGCGGCCTATGCCGGTACCAGCGCCGGTGACGAGAACGGTGCGCGGGGTCTTCTGGTGCGGAGCTGTCATACGGGGATCGTCGGACCCTGACGCCGGTGTCAAGGTCAAGCAAGAGAGTGCGCCATGACGCCCCTCGGCGCGCGAAGCCGCCCGCAGGAGTGGTGCCTCCGCGGGCGGCCTCTGAAGTCAGGAGGCCTTACTGACCCTCGGGCCGGTCGCGGTCGCGGTCCATGCCCAGTGAGCCCTCGGCCCGCTGCTGCCCCCGGTCGATCTGCTCCTCGTACTTGCCGCCGGTCTTCTCGTTCATCCTCTGCTCGGCGGTGTCCGAGCCTTGCTTGGCCTTGTGCCGCCCCTGGCTCTTGAACCGGTCGAAGATACCCATGCAGAGCTCCTTCCAGAGGTCATTCACGACCGACGATACGCGTGACATGCGAAGAATGCTCATTTAGTCCCACTGTGGTCTGTACCTCTCCCTCGCTACCGTGGAGCCCGGACAGAGGCTGCCCCGCACCGGGCGGGACGGCGAGCAAGGGAGGGGCGCACGGTGGCGCGTCTGAGGGGCGGGGCGGTACTGGCTGCCGCGATGGTGTTCGCCGGTTCGGCACTGACCGGGTGCGAGGGCCTGGCCCCGCCCGCCGACGGCAGTGGCCCCTCCGGCTCCGGTGTCCCTACCGCCGGCGACGGACGAGCCGTGAGCCCGCTGGACAACCCGGACGGCACGAAGCCGGGCCTGGCGGCGATCACGTCCACCGGGGACCGGGCGCGTGCGCGGGCCGTGATCGAGAAGGTGGAGACGAAGGGGCGTGGCCCGAGGACGGGCTACGAGCGGGACGAGTTCGGCTACGCCTGGATGGACTCGGCTCCGGGCGACGTGCCCTTCGCGCGCAACGGGTGCGATACGCGCAACGACCTCCTGAAACGCGACGGTGAGGAGCTCCGCTTCCGGCAGGGCTCGGACTGCGTCGTCGTGAAACTGACGTTGCACGACCCGTACACCGGGAAGGCCATCGAGTGGACCAAGTCCCGGGCGACGAAGGTGCAGATAGACCACGTCATGCCGCTGTCGTACGACTGGCAGATGGGCGCCTCGCGCTGGACGAAGGACAAGCGGGAGGCCATAGCGAACGACCCGCTCAACCTCGTCCCGGTGGACGGCCCGACCAACGGTTCCAAGGGCGACTCCGGCCCCGCGTCCTGGCTGCCGCCCAGCAAGCGCATCCGCTGCTCCTACGCGGTGCGCTTCGCCCAGGTGTCCCTGAAGTACGACCTCCCCGTCACGTCGGCGGACAAGCGGATGATGCTGACGCAGTGCGGCGGGTGAACCCGGAACCGGACTCCTCCGGGAGCGCGTTGAGGGGCCGTCAGAGCGCGATGCCGAGCGGACTGGTCGCGCTGGCCCTCGGCGGCTTCGGGATCGGTCTGACCGAGTTCCTGATCGCCGGGCTGCTGCCGCAGGTGGCGTCGAGCCTCACGGTGTCCGAGGCGGCTGCCGGCTGGCTGATCTCCGGGTACGCGCTCAGTGTCGCCGTCGGAGCGATCGCCCTGACCGCGGCGACGGCACGGCTGCCCCGCAAACAGGTCCTGGTGGGCCTGGTGACGCTGTTCGTCATCGGCAACCTGCTCTCGGCCGTCGCCCCGAACTATCCGGTGATGCTGCTCGGGCGGATCGTCGCGGCGTTGTGCCACGGTTCGTTCTTCGGGATCGGCTCGCTGGTCGCGCGCGGTCTGGTCGCGCCGGAGAAGAAGTCCCGGGCCGTGGCGGTCATGTTCGCGGGGCTGACGGTCGCGAACGTGCTGGGTGTGCCCTTCGGCGCGTTGGTCGGCGAACGCTGGGGCTGGCGGGCGGCCTTCTGGGCGGTCACCGGGATCGGTGTGCTCGCGCTGGCGGGTATCGCCACCCTGGTCCCGGCGGGGGCGGGCCGGACGCCCTCGGCCTCCGGGGCGGACGGGGCGGTTCCGGGACAACCGGCCGGTCTGGCACCGCAGCTGCGCGCGTTCCGTTCCGGGCAGGTGTGGCTGACCCTGGTGGCGACAGCGCTCAGCTACGGCGGGATGTTCGGGGCGTTCAGCTACATCGCCTACACGTTCACCGAGGTCAGTGGCTTTGATCCACAGGACGTCGCCTGGCTGTTGATGGTGTACGGCGTGGGGCTGGTCGTCGGGAACCTGGTCGGGGGCCGAGCGGCCGACCGCGACCGGGACCGCGCCCTGGTCCTCGCCCTGCTCGGACTCACCTGCACGCTGGCCTTGTTCGGCCTGCTGGCAGCCGACGCCACCGCCTCGGTGCTCCTGGTGTTCCTGATGGGTGTGACCGGGTTCGCCAGTGTGCCCGGGATGATCACGCGCGTCACCGACCACGCGCACGGGGCGGCGCTGGCGGCAAGCGCCAACGTGTCCGCGTCCAACGTGGGCAACGCGCTCGGCGCCTGGCTCGGAGGCCTGGCCATCGGCGCGGGGCTCGGCTACACCTCGCCCCTCTACGTCGGCGCCGGGATCGCCCTGGCCTCCACCGTCGTCATGGTCGTCGCCGCGCGGCGAGCCAGGACTCCGCAGGCGGAAGACCGCGCCCCCGCGCGGTAATTCGATTCCGGGCGTTCGCGTCCGCGCCTACCGTGACCGCATGCAGCCGAAGACATCAAGCCTCGCCGACCGCCCGGAGATGCTGGAGCGGATCGTCGGGATGGCGGACAGCTGGCCGGAGTTCGTGACCCAGGACCTCGTGGGCGCGGCGCACTTCCCGCGGATCGCCGCCGAACTCCCGGAGTACGTCCTGTTCGCCGAGGACGAGCGGGGCGAGGTCGTCGCGAACGCCTACAGCGTGCCCTTCGCGCTGGACGCCGAGGGCCGCGGCCGGCTGCCCGCGAACGGCTGGGACACGGTCCTCGTGTGGGCCTTCTCCGACCTGCGTCGCGGGGTCCGCCCCGACACGGTCAGCGCGATCTCCGTGTCGGTCGCCCCGCACGCCCAGGGCCGCGGCCTGTCCGGGCTGATGCTCTCGGCCCTGCGCGACAACGCCCGGACCCGCGGCTTCCGCGAGGTCGTCGCCCCGGTCCGCCCCAACGCCAAGCACCTGGAGCCGCACACCCCGATGGAGGAGTACGCCCGCCGCGTGCGCCCCGACGGTCTGCCCCAGGACCCGTGGCTGCGCGTCCACGCCCGGGCCGGAGCCACCATCGACTCCGTGGCACCGGCGTCCATGACGGTGTCCGCCGCACTCGCCGACTGGCGCCGCTGGACCGGGCTGCCCTTCGACACCGAGGGCGACATCGAGGTGCCCGGCGGTCTGGTGCCGGTGCGCTGCGAGCCGGAGCGCGGGTACGCGGTGTACGTCGAGCCCAACGTGTGGATGCGGCATCCGTTGTAGGAGCCGAGGGCCGACCAAGGGCCCCTCGTCGCACGCTCCTGGCACGCGTAGTGATCAGCACGACAACGGTTCGGTACAACCCGTGACCGGTTGTCCGTGTCGGGCTATACGCTCGGATTCCCCACCGGGCTCTGTCACTCGCACGTCCCTTCCCATCGGCTACACCGGTCCAGGAGCAGTCATGTACGGCCAAGGCGCGGCGCCGCCCTCCCGTAGCGCGGCAACGGTCATCTCCCTGCGCGTGCTGTTCGCCGCAGCCGGCTTCCTCACCTGCGGCTTCCTCGCCTGTGTCCCGCTGTTCCGGGTGGCCTTCCTGCGCGGACGGGCCCTCGACTGGGCGGCGGCCTGGGTGAGCCTGCCGCTGTCCATCGCGTGCTTCGCGGTGATCGGCGTCCTGCCGGAGAGCGACTTCCGGACCGACATCGCGCTGGCCGTGATCATGCTGCTCGGCGTGGGCGCGGCCGTCTGGTTCCTGATCGTGGACATCGGCCACCACAGCACACCGCCCCAGCAGTTCGCCCACGCGCTGCCCCACGCGCCGACGGTCCCCACCCAGCAGCCCGCGCAGTCCCCGTACGGCTATCCGCACCCCGCGCCGCCCTACACCCCCTCGTCCACGCCCGTCCCGCAGCCCTCGCCGCACCAGACGCCGCAGCACCCCGTGCCCCCGTCCCCGCAGCGCCCCGCGCCCGCCCGCATCGACCAGGTACGCGCCGAACTCGACGAGCTCAGCGACTACCTGCGCCGGCAGGACGGCCGCACGGACGGCGCCCCCGGTGATTCCGAGGGCGGCAGGTGAGCGCGGCGGCAGGACGTGTCGTCGCCGGCCGTTACGAGCTGTCCACGCTGCTCGGGCAGGGCGGCATGGGACAGGTCTGGACGGCGTACGACCAGCGGCTGGACCGGCGTGTGGCGGTGAAGCTGCTGCGCCCCGACAAGGTGGCCGGCCAGGACGCGGAGGAACTGCGCCGCCGCTTCGTGCGCGAGTGCCGCGTGACCGCGCAGGTCGACCACCCCGGCCTGGTGACGGTGCACGACGCGGGCAGTGAGGGCGAGGAACTGTTCCTCGTCATGCAGTACATAGACGGCGCCGACCTCGCCGGTCATCTCGCCGAGCGCACCCCGTACCCCTGGCAGTGGGCGGTCTCGGTCGCGGCACAACTGTGCGCCGTGCTGAGCGCCGTGCACGCCGTGCCGATCGTCCACCGCGACCTCAAGCCGCGCAACGTGATGGTGAAGCAGGACGGCACGGTCACCGTCCTCGACCTGGGCATCGCCTCCGTCATGGACACGGACACCACGCGCCTCACCCACACCGGCACCCCGATCGGCTCACCCGCCTACATGGCCCCGGAGCAGGCGATGGGCGGTGCGGTCGGCCCGTACACCGACCTGTACGCACTGGGCGTGGTCCTGCACGAACTGCTCAGCGGCGACGTGCCGTTCTCCGGCTCCACGGCACTCGGCGTCCTGCACCGGCACCTGTACGAACCGCCGCTGCCGGTACGCCGCATCCGCCCCGAAGTCCCCGAGGCGCTGGAGTCCCTCGTCCTGCGCCTGCTCGCCAAGGACCCGCAGCACCGGCCCGCCTCCGCGCAGGAGGTGTACGAACAGCTGGAGCCGCTGCTGCCCGCGCGCGGTGCCCCCACCGGGGCGGCCCTCGACCCCACTCGCCCGTTCCTGCGCCCGCACGCCCCCTGGCCCTACCGTGCGCGCACCCCCGCGCCCCAGCCCGCGCCCGCCGCACCCGTCATCGAGACAGCGGGGAACACGGACATCGCCCACGCCGTCGACGAGGCCAAACGGCTCCTCGGCGAGGGCCGCATCACCCAGGCCGTCGACATCCTCGGCGCGATCCTGCCCGCCGCGGCGGAACAGCACGGCGAGCACTCCCCGGTCGTGCGCACCCTGCGCAAGCAGTACGCGGCCACGCTCCTGGACGACGGCCAGTACCGGCGCGCCCTGCCCGAGCTGCGCCGCCTCGCCGAGGAACGCGCGGCCGAGGCCGGCCAGGCCGACCCGCAGGCCCTGCGGTTCCGTTACGAGGTCGCCCAGTGCCTGGAACAGCTGGGCGAACCGGCCGCCGCGCTCGCCGAGTACCGGGCGGTGCTGCCGTACTACGAGAACCAGTACGTCGCCGCCGGCGGGCCCGAGCTCGCCCATGACGTCCGCCGCCGGATCGGGCACCTCCTGCTCGCGCTCGGTGACCGCGGCGCCGCCCACGACACCCTGGCCCGGCTGCTGCACGACGTGGAGCGCACCCACGGCACCGGCCACCCGCTGGGCGCGGAGCTCCGCCGGACGCTGCAGTGGCTGGGGCAGGTCCGCGGCTGACCGCCGCCCCGGGAGAGGCGCGGCGGTGCCGGAAGTCCTGGTGAATCGTTGGTCGAATGGGTTGGCCAGAGCCTGCCCACTGCCTACCATCGATCACCGCAAGACTTTGTGCACCGTCGCACAATCTCCTCGGGAGGTTCCCTTGCACCGCCGCACCGCGCTCGTCCTCACCGCCGCGATCGCCGCCGCGGCGCCCCTGCTCACCGCCTGCGGAAACGACGCCCATCCCGGCGCGGCGGCCGTGGTCGGCGGCAAGCGGATCACCGTCTCCCAGCTGGAGGAGCGGGTCGGCGAGGTACGCGCAGCCCAGCGGGCGGCCGTGCAGAACGACGCCCAGTACCAGCAGGCCATCGCCAGAACCGGCACCCTCACCCGCGACACCCTGCACACCATGGTCCTCGACCGGGTGCTGCACCGCGCGGCCGAGAACGCCGGTGTGACGGTCACCCGCAGGGAGATGCAGGAGATGCGCTCCGGCCTGGAGGAGCAGGCGGGCGGCGCCAAGGCGCTGGAGACGACCTGGCTCCAGCAGTACGGCATCCCGCCGCAGCGCCTCGAGGAGAACCTCCGCCTCCAGCTGGAGGCCCAGAAACTCGCCGAGAAACTCGGCACCGACACCAGCCGCCCCGAGTTCTGGAAGGCCCTGTCCGAGGCCTCCGAGGACCTGAACGTCGACCTCAACCCGCGCTACGGCACCTGGAACGTCCAGAAGAGCAGCCGCGCCGACGCCAAGACACCGTGGGTCCGGGACGTGACGGCGGCCCAGACGCAGCAGAGCATGTAGCGGTACGACCGCGGGGGCCTGTGGATAACTTCCGGCGCTGTCGGCGGCGTGGGTTAGTTTCGAACCGTGAACGCCAACAGCCCCGAAGCCACCCCGGGCCCCGCCCAGGCCCCTGGCCCCGACCAGGCGACCGACTCCGCCCCGGGCCGCATCGTCCTGCTCACCACCAGCCACCGCGTCGCCCCCGGCCTGCTGTCCTGGCCCGCCTGGCAGGCCCTGCACGCGGCCGACCGGGTGCTGTGCGCGGACGGCGCCCATCCGCAGCTGCCCTACCTGCGCGAGGCCGGCATAGCGGTGGACGAGGCGTCCCCGACCGCCGAGGAACTGGTCGGCGCCTGCGCCGGGGGCCGCACGGTGGTCGTGGTGGCGACGGGCGAGGGCGAGCCCGCCCTGACGGACGGCCTGGCCCGCCTCGCCGGCGGCGGACGCGTCGCCATGCCCGAGCTGGAACTGCTCCCCGCCTCCTACGACCTGCCCGGCGCCCGCCTCCTCGACCTCGTCCAGGTCATGGACCGCATCCGCGCCGAGTGCCCGTGGTCGTCCCAGCAGACCCACAAGGGCCTCGCCAAGTACGGCATCGAGGAGGCGTACGAACTCGTCGAGGCGATCGAGGAGGGCGACCGCGACGAGCTGCGCGAGGAGCTCGGTGACGTCCTCCTCCAGGTCGTCTTCCACGCCCGGATCGCGGAGGAGGGCCGCCCGGAGGACGGGGAGGACGCCTTCTCCATCGACGACGTGGCCGCCGGCATCGTCGCCAAGCTGATCCACCGCCACCCGCACGTCTTCGGTGACGCGACGGCCACCACGCCCGAGGAGGTCAAGGCGCACTGGCTGCGCACCAAGGCGGTCGAGAAGCAGCGCACCTCGGTCACCGAGGGCATCCCCCTGGGCCAGCCCGGCCTGGCGCTCGCCGCCAAGCTGGCGTCCCGCGCCCGCACCGCGCACCTGGACATACCGCTCCCGCCCGTCGAGGGCATCGGCTACGAGCTGCTGGCCCTGGCGGTCCGCGCGGAGTCGGAGGGCGTGGACCCGGAGGCGGCCCTGAGGGCGGCGGCCCGCGCGTACCGGGACGCCATACGGGAGGCCGAGGGCTGAGCAGGCCCCGGGGCGGGCAGGGGGCCCGCGGCACGCCGGATACCGTCGAGGAGTGACCGACCAGCCCCAGCCCAGCACTCCCGCCGCTCCCGACCTCTTCACCTGGGAGTTCGCGAGCGACCCCTACCCCGCCTACGCCTGGCTCCGCGAGCACAGCCCCGTCCACAGGACGCGGCTTCCCAGCGGTGTGGAGGCCTGGCTGGTCACGCGGTACGCCGACGCCAAGCAGACCCTCGCCGACCACCGTCTCTCCAAGAACCCGGCGCACCACGCCGAGCCCGCGCACGCCAAGGGCAAGACCGGAATCCCCGGCGAGCGCAAGGCCGAGCTGATGACGCATCTGCTGAACATCGACCCGCCGGACCACACCCGGCTGCGGCGGCTGGTGTCCAAGGCGTTCACACCCCGCCGGGTCGCCGAGTTCGCGCCACGGGTGCAGGAGCTGACCGACCGTCTCATCGACGGGTTCGCGCAGAAGGGGTCCGCCGACCTCATCCACGAGTTCGCGTTTCCGCTCCCCATCTACGCCATCTGCGACCTGCTCGGCGTCCCTCGCGAGGACCAGGACGACTTCCGCGACTGGGCGGGCATGATGATCCGTCACCAGGGCGGGCCCCGGGGCGGGGTGGCGCGGTCCGTGAAGAAGATGCGCGGCTACCTCGCCGATCTGATCCACCGCAAGCGGGAGGCGCTGCCCGCGGAACCCGCCCCGGGCGAGGACCTCATCTCCGGGCTCATCCGCGCCTCCGACCACGGTGAGCACCTCACCGAGAACGAGGCCGCGGCCATGGCCTTCATCCTGCTGTTCGCCGGTTTCGAGACGACCGTCAACCTCATCGGCAACGGCACCTACGCCCTGCTCACCCACCCCGAGCAGCGCGAGCGGCTCCAGCGGTCCCTGGCCGCCCACGACACCGCGCTCCTGGAGACCGGCGTCGAGGAACTGCTGCGCTACGACGGTCCCGTCGAGCTCGCCACCTGGCGCTTCGCCACCGAGCCGCTCACCATCGGCGGGCAGCGCATCGCGGCAGGCGACCCGGTCCTCGTGGTCCTTGCCGCCGCCGACCGGGACCCGGAGCGGTTCACGGACCCGGATGTGCTCGATCTCTCCCGCCGCGACAACCAGCACCTCGGCTACGGCCACGGCATCCACTACTGCCTCGGCGCCCCGCTCGCCCGGCTGGAGGGCCAGACCGCGCTCGCCACCCTCCTCACCCGCCTCCCCGACCTGCGGCTCGCGGTGGATCCGGCCGAGCTGAGATGGCGCGGCGGCCTCATCATGCGCGGGCTGCGCACGCTGCCGGTGGAGTTCGCGCCGGCCAAGAGTGACGAAACATCAGCACTGTGATCTTCACGTGATCTACGCGGCATGAACTTGTGACAAGTGATCGTCTGCCGATACGTTCACCCATCAGCGCGCCAGGGTCACCTGCGCCGCGCCGGTCACTGCTTCCCTCGCGAAAGGTCTCCGTATGCTCTCCGGGAACGGTCGGCACCGTCGCCCCCGCCAGGCTCCGGCTCTCCTCCTCGCGGCCGGAGTGACCGGCTCCGCCATCGCGATCCCGCTCCTCGGAGCCTCCGGCGCCAGCGCGGCCGACGGCACGACCTGGGACCGGGTCGCGGACTGTGAGACCGGCGGCGCCTGGAGCCAGAACAGCGGCAACGGCTACTACGGCGGCCTCGCGATCTCCCAGGAGGACTGGGAGAACAACGGTGGCCTCGACTACGCGGCGAGCGCCGACCTGGCCAGCCGCTCCCAGCAGATAGCCGTGGCCGAGAGAATCCTCGCCGACCAGGGAGTCGGCGCCTGGCGTACCTGCGGGCTGCTCTCCGGCCTGGAGCAGGGCAAGGGATCGGACTCCTCCGACTCCTCCTCCGACTCCTCCGGTTCGACGGACTCGCCCGGTCTGCTCGACTCGCTCGGTTCCTCCCCCTCCGACGACCCCTCCTCTTCCCCGTCGTCGTCGCCCGACACGTCGTCGGACTCGAAGGACGAGACCGGCAAGTCCGGCAATTCGGGTGAATCCGGGGAGTCGTCGCAGAAGCAGCAGCCCGGCAGCTCTCCGTCGGCCACCCCCGAGCGTGACACGTCCGACTCCAAGCAGGGCGGCGACTCCTCGGCGCCGGCCGACACGGGCTCCGGCAGGCACCGCGGCCCCAGCGCCGACGAAACCTCGACGTCCGACAGCGGCCGTGCGGACGAGTCCACGGGCCGTCACGCCTCGCGCGGCGCCGAGAGTTCCCGTGACGCCTCCGAAGGCGCCTACATCGTGGGTGTCGGCGACAGCCTCTGGTCCATCGCCGACTCCCTTGACATCAGCGGCGGATGGCACGAGCTCTACGACGGCAACAAGAAGGCCGTCGGCGACGACCCGAACCTCATCCGTCCCGGTGAGAAGCTCGCGGTGGAGGGCGAAGCGGACGAGAAGTAGCTGTTCGGGCAGTGCGGAAACGGGGGCGGAAGTCACCCCGTAACCCCACGAGTTCGCGTCATGGTTCGCGGCGAATGTCCCGTTTGGGGTCCGTGAGAGATAGATCTCAGAAGCCTTGATCGTCTTTGAAATTCCGCGGATCCCGTGCCTAACGTCGTGACCGCTCGTCACCACGAGCCCCGGCTGCCGCAACGCCGAATCCTGCCAGCGGCCGTACGGGAACAGTCGTCGCGTCAAGCGCCGTAGGCAGGAGCGGGGGACCCAAGGTAGGTGCCCGACCGGCCACTTGTGCCGGAAGGGCTAGGGGTGAAGCCGTGTCCCGGGAGGGGCGCGGCCGGGCAACTCAACCGGCCCGAACCCGACAGCTCACCTCGCAGGCGTCGGTGAGGGGATCTCTCCATGCTGTTTTCCAGCAAGGGCAAGCACCGCCGTCCGTCCAAGGCCAGCCGTGCCATCGCCGTCGCCGGTGTCACCGGCGCCGCCGTCGCCGCCCCGCTGATGGCGACCGGCACCGCCTCCGCCGCCACCACCTCCGAGTGGGACACCGTCGCCCAGTGCGAGTCCGGCGGCAACTGGTCCATCAACACCGGCAACGGCTACTACGGCGGTCTGCAGTTCTCCGCCTCCACCTGGTCCGCGTACGGCGGCACCCAGTACGCCTCGACCGCCGACCAGGCCAGCAAGGACCAGCAGATCCAGGTCGCCGAGAAGGTCCTGGCGAGCCAGGGCAAGGGCGCCTGGCCGGTCTGCGGCAAGGGCCTGTCGGGCGCCTCCACCGGCGGCGGCTCCTCGAGCGACTCCGGCAGCTCCTCGCAGCAGAGCCAGCAGCAGAGCACCGAGTCCCGCGAGACCCAGCAGCAGCCGGCCTCCCGCTCCGACGAGCGCCCGGCCGCCAAGAAGACCGTCACCACCCCGACCGGCAAGAAGGTCAAGAAGGGTGACGGCGAGTACAAGGTCGTCAAGGGCGACACCCTCAGCTCCATCGCCGAGGAGAAGAAGGTCCAGGGCGGCTGGGAGAAGCTCTACCAGCTGAACAAGGACATCATCGACGACGCCAACCTCATCTACACGGGCCAGCAGCTGCACCTGAAGTAAGCAGCGGCCCCCGCCCACCTCGGGCGGCCCCCGTCCCCACGGGCTCCCCGCCCCGGTGCGTCCTCCCCCGTACGCGCCGGGGCGGGGTTTTTTCCGCCGGCCTTTGCGCCCCGGCTTTGTTCCGTTCGGAAACAATTTACTCTCGGTTCTGTCCATGGGGTGGGCGACCCGGTGGCCGATCGCCGCGAGCCGGTTAGGCTCATGTCGCGAGCCACCGGCCCGCACCTCGCTGGGCCCGAGCGGCCCGCGTAACCGCGTCACATCAAGAAGGAGATGCTCGTGCCGTCCATCGACGTCGTCGTAGCCCGGGAAATCCTGGACTCCCGAGGCAACCCCACGGTCGAGGTCGAGGTCGGCCTCGACGACGGCAGCACCGGTCGTGCCGCCGTCCCGTCCGGCGCCTCCACGGGCGCCTTCGAGGCCATCGAGCTCCGCGACGGCGACTCGAACCGCTACCTCGGCAAGGGTGTGGAGAAGGCCGTCCTCGCGGTCATCGAGCAGATCGGCCCGGAGCTCGTCGGTTACGACGCCACCGAGCAGCGCCTGATCGACCAGGCGATGTTCGACCTGGACGCCACCGACAACAAGGGCTCCCTCGGCGCCAACGCCATCCTCGGCGTCTCCCTCGCCGTCGCCCACGCCGCCTCCGAGGCCAGCGACCTGCCGCTCTTCCGCTACCTGGGCGGTCCGAACGCGCACCTGCTGCCGGTGCCGATGATGAACATCCTGAACGGCGGCTCGCACGCCGACTCCAACGTGGACATCCAGGAGTTCATGATCGCCCCGATCGGCGCGGAGTCGTTCTCCGAGGCCCTGCGCTGGGGCGCCGAGGTCTACCACACGCTGAAGAAGGTCCTGAAGAGCAAGGGCCTGGCCACCGGCCTCGGCGACGAGGGCGGCTTCGCCCCGAACCTCGGCTCCAACCGCGAGGCCCTCGACCTCATCCTCGAGGCGATCAACGAAGCCGGCTACACCCCCGGCGAGCAGATCGCCCTCGCCCTCGACGTGGCCGCGTCCGAGTTCTACAAGGACGGCTCCTACACCTTCGAGGGCAAGACCCGCTCCGCCGCCGAGATGACCGAGTACTACGCCGAGCTCGTCGACGCGTACCCGCTCGTCTCCATCGAGGACCCGCTGTTCGAGGACGACTGGGAGGGCTGGAAGACCATCACCGACAAGCTCGGTGACAAGGTCCAGCTCGTCGGCGACGACCTGTTCGTCACCAACCCCGAGCGCCTCGCCCGCGGCATCGAGGAGAACGCCGCGAACGCGCTCCTGGTCAAGGTCAACCAGATCGGTTCGCTCACCGAGACCCTGGACGCCGTCGAGCTGGCCCAGCGCAACGGCTTCAAGTGCATGATGTCCCACCGCTCCGGCGAGACCGAGGACGTCACCATCGCCGACCTGGCCGTCGCCACCAACTGCGGCCAGATCAAGACCGGCGCCCCGGCCCGCTCCGAGCGTGTCGCCAAGTACAACCAGCTGCTGCGCATCGAGGAGATCCTCGACGACGCCGCGGTGTACGCCGGGCGCAGCGCGTTCCCGCGGTTCCGCTCCGCCGGCCAGTAGGCACGGCGAGGGCTGAGGCACGGCCCCGCGAGGAAGCGTCGTACGTACGTCCCCGTACTCGGTCCCGTACCGTGTGCGGGGACGTACGCGCATCGGACGTGAGCGGGAGGCGGGCAGACATGGCCGTGAAGGACCGGGACCGGTTCTCCACCGCGACCAGGATCCGGCTGCTCGGAGAGCAGACCGCGGCCCGGGTCTACCGCTCCCAGACCCGGCGCCAGGCCCGCCGCTCCCGGCTGACCGGCCGGGCCGCGCTGCTCGCCCTGGTGATGTGCTCGCTGATCGTGGCGCTCGCCTACCCGATGCGCGAGTACGTCTCGCAGGGCGCCGAGATCGACGACCTCCAGAAGGAACAGCAGCAGGCGCGGCAGCGCGTCGAACGGCTGCGCGACCAGAAGGCGCGCTGGCAGGACGACGCGTATGCCGAGCAGCAGATCCGGCAGCGGTTGCACTACGTGATGCCGGGGGAGACGGGATTCATCGTCGTCGACCCGCACGCGGCGAAGCAGTCGCGCACCGACCTCGGGGCGGCCGACCGCCCCTGGTACCTCAACGTCTGGGACGGCGTCGACAAGTCCGACGCCTCCGGTCAGTGACCTGAACCCCCAGCCGGCGATCAGAGAAAGACAGTCAGAACACAGTCATGGAAACGCCCCCGCCGACCACCCCGCGCACCGAGCCCACCGACGCGGACGTCGAGGCCTTCAAGCAGCAGCTCGGTCGGCCCCCGCGCGGTCTGCGCGCGATCGCGCACCGGTGCCCGTGCGGGCAGCCCGACGTCGTCGAGACGGCACCGCGGCTGCCGGACGGCACGCCGTTCCCCACGCTGTACTACCTGACGTGCCCGCGCGCCGCCTCGGCGATCGGCACGCTGGAGGCGAACGGCGTGATGAAGGAGATGACCGAACGGCTGGCCGCGGACCCGGAGCTGGCGGCGGCCTACCGGGCGGCCCACGAGGACTACGTCCGGCGCCGCGACGAGATCGAGGAGCTGAAGAACTTCCCCAGCGCGGGCGGCATGCCGGACCGGGTGAAGTGCCTGCACGTGCTGGTGGCGCACTCGCTGGCCGCGGGCCCCGGGGTGAACCCCCTCGGGGACGAGGCGATCGCGATGCTGCCGGAGTGGTGGCGCAAGGGCCCGTGTGTGACGGCCGTCGAGGAGGACGCCAAGTGACCCGTGTCGCCGCCGTGGACTGCGGTACGAACTCGATCCGCCTGCTGGTCGCGGACGCCGACCCGGCCACCGGTGAGCTGGTCGACCTGGACCGCCGGATGACGATCGTGCGGCTCGGGCAGGGCGTCGACCGCACCGGCCGGCTCGCTCCCGAGGCGTTGCAGCGGACCTTCGCGGCGTGCCGCGAGTACGCCGGGATCATCAAGGAGCACGGGGCGGAGCGGCTGCGGTTCGTGGCGACCTCCGCCTCCCGGGACGCCGAGAACCGGGACGAGTTCGTGCGCGGCGTGCTGGACATCCTGGGCGTCGAGCCCGAGGTGATCTCCGGGGACCAGGAGGCCGAGTTCTCCTTCATCGGCGCCACCAAGGAGCTCGCCGGGCGCGACCACCTCGCGAAGCCCTACCTCGTCGTGGACATCGGCGGCGGCTCCACCGAGTTCGTGGTCGGCGAGGACCGGGTGCGCGCGGCGCGCTCGGTGGACGTCGGCTGCGTCCGCATGACCGAGCGGCACCTGGTCCGGGACGGGGTGGTGAGCGACCCGCCCACCGAGGAGCAGATCGCGGCCATGCGCGCGGACATCGAGGCCGCCCTCGACCTCGCCGAGGAGACGGTTCCGCTGCGCGAGGCCCGCACGCTGGTCGGCCTGGCCGGGTCCGTGACGACCGTGTCGGCGATCGCCCAGGAGCTGCCCGAGTACGACTCGGAGGTCATCCACCACTCCCGCGTCTCCCACGAGAAGGTCCGCGAGATCACCGAGTGGCTGCTGCGCTCCACGCACGCCGAGCGCGCGGCCGTGCCCTCCATGCACCCGGGCCGGGTCGACGTGATCGGTGCGGGGGCCCTCGTGCTCCTGTCGATCATGGAGCGGATCGGCGCGGAGGAGGTCGTGGTGAGCGAGCACGACATCCTCGACGGCATCGGCTGGTCGCTGGCGTAGGCCGCTTCTGAGCAGGCATGGATCACGGATGAGCGTCTCCGGGGGGCTCGGACGGGCCCCTCGGCGACAGCTCGTCGGGAAAGTTCGTGAAGTTCTTCACAAGGAATTCGGCCCTCCAGAGCGACAACAAGGGTCCGGTTGACCCACCTGGGGGCCCAACCAGCCCTTGAACGCGTTCAGAAGCGTGATATGGGGGTGCTTCGGAGGGGGTCGGGAAGCGGGCTCCGGCGGCACCTCACGGAGGCCTCTTCGAGCCAGAGAGGCAGCTCACGCGGCATTGACAACGGCTCGGGACGCACAAAGGATCCCGGTTGTCACCATGACATGGATCACGCGAGTCGCGGAGGATAACACACCCCTTGTCGGAGCTTGTGAAGGGGCGCACGAGCCACCCCCCTGAGGCGGGTGGATACTCGATGGCATGAGCACCACGGAGCGTCCCAGGATCCTCGTAGTAGGCGGTGGGTACGTAGGCCTGTACGCAGCTCGGCGCATCCTCAAGAAGATGCGTTACGGCGAGGCGACCGTCACGGTCGTCGACCCCCGGTCGTACATGACCTACCAGCCCTTCCTCCCGGAAGCCGCCGCCGGCAACATCTCCCCGCGCCACGTCGTCGTCCCGCTGCGACGCGTGCTGCCCAAGGCGGAGGTTCTCACCGGCCGGGTCACCACCATCGACCAGGACCGCAAGGTCGCCACCGTCGCCCCGCTGGTCGGCGAGGCGTACGAGCTGCCCTTCGACTACCTCGTCGTCGCGCTCGGCGCGGTCTCCCGCACCTTCCCGATCCCCGGCCTCGCCGAGCAGGGCATCGGCATGAAGGGCGTCGAGGAGGCCATCGGCCTGCGCAACCACGTCCTCGAGCAGCTCGACAAGGCCGACTCCACGACCGACGAGGAGATCCGCCGCAAGGCCCTCACGTTCGTCTTCGTGGGCGGCGGGTTCGCCGGTGCGGAGACCATCGGCGAGGTCGAGGACATGGCCCGGGACGCCTCGAAGTACTACAGGAACGTGTCCCGTGAGGACATGCGCTTCATCCTCGTCGACGCCGCCGACAAGATCCTCCCCGAGGTGGGTCCCAAGCTCGGCAAGTACGGCAAGGAGCACCTCGAGGGCCGCGGTGTCGAGGTCTACCTGTCCACCTCCATGGACTCCTGCGTCGACGGCCACGTGGTGCTGAAGAACGGCCTCGAGGTCGACTCCAACACGATCGTCTGGACCGCCGGCGTCAAGCCCAACCCGGTCCTGTCCCGCTACGGCCTGCCCCTCGGGCCCCGCGGCCACGTCGACTGCGCGACGACCCTCCAGGTCCAGGGCACCGACTACATCTGGGCCGCGGGCGACAACGCCCAGGTGCCGGACCTCGTCGGCCGCAAGGCCGGCAACGAGAACGCCTGGTGCCCGCCGAACGCCCAGCACGCGCTGCGTCAGGCCCGCGTCCTCGGCGACAACGTCCTGTCCGGCATGCGGGGCTTCCCGCAGAAGGACTACTCGCACGCCAACAAGGGCGCGGTGGCCGGTCTCGGCCTCCACAAGGGCGTCGCGATGATCGTCATGGGCAAGATGAAGATCAAGCTCAAGGGCCGTCTCGCCTGGTACATGCACCGTGGCTACCACGGCCTGGCGATGCCGACCTGGAACCGCAAGATCCGCGTCTTCGCCGACTGGACGCTCGGCATGTTCCTCAAGCGCGAGGTCGTCTCCCTCGGCGCGATGGAGACCCCGCGCGAGGAGTTCTACGAGGCCGCCAAGCCGGCCCCGGTGGCCGCTCCGCCGAAGGAGAAGACCACCGAGAAGAAGGCGGAGAAGACCGAGGAGAAGGCCAAGGCCTCCTGACGCCCGGTCCCGCCCCGTCCTGACCGAAGGACCTCCCGCCATCCGTGGTGCGGGAGGTCCTTCGGCGTGTGGGCCGGCCGTGGCACGACCGCGCGGCCGAAGTAGCGGTTTTGCCCAGACATGACGCGTGCCGGGGACTGCGGCAGAGCCCCGCGGGTGTTTACGTGGTGTCGGACATTCCGGGATTCGCTGTCACGGAGGTGTACACCATGGCAGACGCCGCACCGCGGCTACAGGGCCTCTTCGCACAGTTGCTGGGAGCACCGCTCCCCGTGCGCATCCACGCCTGGGACGGTTCGCAGGCGGGTCCGCCGGGTGCGCCGACCCTGGTCGTACGCAACCGCCGCGCCCTGCGCCGCCTGCTGTGGAAGCCGGGCGAACTCGGCCTGGCCCGCGCCTGGGTGGCCGGCGAACTCGACATCGAGGGCGATCTGTACGCCGCCCTCGACCTGCTGGCCGGACTCGTCTGGGAGCGCGGCGACGACGCCCGCACCCTCGCCCAGGCCCTGCGCGAGCCCGAGGTCCGCGCCGCCGTACGCGGCCTGGTCAAGCTCGCCGGGAGCCCGCTGCCGCCCGCCCCGCCGCGCGAGGAGGCCCGCAGCCCCCGCCGCCACCTGCACACCAAGCGCAGCGACAGACGCGCCATCAGCCACCACTACGACGTCGGCAACGACTTCTACGAGATCGTCCTCGGCCCGTCCATGGTGTACTCCTGCGCCTACTGGCCCGCCCCGGACGGCACCCTCGAACAGGCCCAGTACGACAAGCTCGAACTCGTCTGCCGCAAGCTCGGCCTGAAGCCCGGTCAGCGGCTCCTCGATGTCGGCTGCGGCTGGGGCTCGATGGCCATCCACGCGGCCCGCGAGCACGGCGTGAGCGTCGTCGGCGTCACGCTCTCCCAGGAGCAGGCCGCCTACGCCCGCAAGCGCGTCGCAGACGAGGGCCTCACCGACAAGGTCGAGATCCGTGTCCAGGACTACCGCGACGTCCGCGACGGGCCCTACGACGCCATCTCCTCCATCGGCATGGCCGAGCACGTCGGCGCCGAGCGGTACCTGGACTACGCCACCGACCTGCACAGGCTGCTCGTGCCCGGCGGGCGGCTGCTCAACCACCAGATCGCCCGCCGCCCGCAGCGGGACGAGACGGTGTACAACGTCGACGCGTTCATCGACTCCTACGTCTTCCCCGGCGGTGAGCTCCAGCCCGTCGGCAGCACCGTCACCCAGCTGGAGCGGGCCGGCTTCGAGGTGCGGGACGTCGAGTCGATCCGCGAGCACTACGCCCTGACCCTGCGCCGCTGGGTCGCCCGCCTGGAGGCAGACTGGGCGCGTGCCGTGCGGCTCACCAGCCCGGGCCGCGCCCGCGTCTGGCGCCTCTACATGGCCGCCTCCGCGCTGGCCTTCGAACGCAACCGCATCGGCGTCAACCAGGTCCTGGCCGTGCGGACCCCGGAGTCGGGGGCCTCGGGCATGCCGCTGCGCGCCCGCACCTGGAACTGACACGACAAAAGGTCCCCTTTCCCGCCGCCGGGAAAGGGGACCTTCGTCGTTCCCGTCACTCCGCCTTGATGGCCTCCAGCATGTTCAGCCGGGCCGCCCGCCGGGCCGGCCACAGCGCCGCGAGGACACCCACGGTCGCGGCCAGCAGCAGGAACAGGCCCATCCGCGCCCAGGGCAGGACCAGTTCGTACGTGGCCATCCTCGTGGCCAGCAGCTCACCGGCCGCCCAGCCGAAGAACACGCCCAGTCCGATGCCGAGCACCGCGCCGAACAGGGAGATCACCAGGGACTCCAGACGGACCATCCGCTTGATGCCCTTGCGGTCCAGGCCGATCGCCCGCAGCATGCCGATCTCCTGGGAGCGTTCGAAGACCGACATGGCCAGGGTGTTGATGACACCGAGGACGGCCACGATCACCGCCATGGCGAGCAGCCCGTAGACCATGTTCAGCATCAGTGTGAACATCTGCGCGATCTCGTTGGAGATGTCCTGCTTGTCCTGGACCTTGATGGCCGGGTTGGTGCCGAGGGCCTTCTCCAGCTTGTCCTGCGTCGCGCCGGACGGGCCGCCGGCGGTCTTCACCATGACCTTCATGTTGTACGGGTCCGACACGTGCGGGGCGAGGGTCTTCTGGTCGAGCAGGACGCCGCTCAGGAAGTCGTTGCTCTCGTAGGTGCCGGCGACCGTCAGCTGCTGCTTCTCGCCGTCCTCGAAGGAGGCGGTGAAGACGGAGCCGGCCTTCCAGCCGTTGGACTCGGCGGTCTCGCTGTCCACGACGACCCGGCCGCCGCCGACCTCGAAGGAACCGGTGTCGAGCTTCGGGCCGGCCAGTTCGCCGATCGCCGCGCCGTTGACGCCGGTGAGGTACTCGGTCCGGCCGTCGATCCGGGACTGGGCGTTCAGCATGGGGCTGGTGGCGCTGACGCCGTCGGTCCGCTCCAGCTTCTTCTCGACGTCCGGCGACAGCGGGTTGCCGTTCGCCATGGACACCACGTAGTCCGCCTTGATGGACGACGACGCCATCTTCTCGATGGCCTGCTGGAGGCTGCCCGCCATCACCGTCATGCCGGTGATCAGGGTCAGGCCGATCATCAGCGCGGAGGCGGTGGCGGCCGTACGGCGCGGGTTGCGCACCGAGTTCTGCCGGGCCAGCTTGCCGGAGACGCCGAAGACGCGCAGCACCGGCGCGGCGGCGGCGATCAGCGGGCGGGACAGCAGCGGGGTCAGGATGAACACACCGATGATGAGCAGCACCGCGCCGAGGCCCATGGGCAGCTGGCCGTCCGAGCCGTCCATCGTCGAGGCCGCCAGGACCACCGCGACGCCCGCCGCCGAGACCAGGGCGCCCAGCGTGTTGCGCAGCACCAGCGACTTGGTGGTGGCCTTGGCGTGCACGCTGTTCATGGCCGCCACCGGCGGGATCTTCGCGGCCCGGCGGCCCGGCAGCCACGCGGCCAGCATGGTCACCAGGATGCCGACCGCGAGCGCGGCGACGATCGTGGTGGGCTTGATGATGAGCGGCCCCTCGGGCACGGTCCCGCCACCGAACGAACCCATCAGCGAGCGCAGTCCGGCCCCGATGCCGATGCCCGCGACCAGTCCGGTCACGGCGGCGACCGCGCCGACCACGAACGCCTCGATGAGCACCGACCGCGTCACCTGCCGGCGGGAGGCGCCGACCGCCCGCATCAGCGCCAGCTCCTTGGTGCGCTGGGCCACCAGCATGGTGAAGGTGTTGGCGATGATGAACGTGCCGACGAACAGGGCGATGCCGGCGAAGACCAGCAGGGCCGTCCGCATGCCGCTCATCGACCGGGAGATCGACTCCGCCTGGTCGTCGGCGAGCTGCTTGCCGGTGGTGGTGGAGACGGTGCCCTCGGGCAGGGCCTTGTCCAGCTCGGCCTTCAGCGCGGCCTGCGTGACACCGGCCTTCGCCTTGACGTCGATCTGGTCGTAGACGCCGGGCTTGCCGAACAGCTTCTGGGCGGTCGCGGTGTCGAACAGGGTGAGGCTGCCGCCGGCCGCGACATTGCCGTCGTCGGTGGTGAAGACGCCGGTGATCTTCGGCGTCAGCACCGGGCCGTCGACCGACATCCGCACGGTGTCACCGACCTCGTAGCCGGCGCGCTTCGCCGTCTCGGAGTCGATGAGGATCTCGCCCGGGCCCTTCGGCGCGTGTCCGCTGACCAGCGGGTAGCGGGGGTCCTCGGCGCCCCAGTAGTTGCCGCCCTGCGACTGGAAGCCCTGGCCGATCAGCTTGCCGTCCTTGTCGGCGACGGCGGTGAAGCCCTGCACGACGCCGATGGCGGACTCGGCCCCGGGGACCCGCTCGCTCTTGTCGAGCACGCTCTGGGTCAGGTCGTGGAGCTTGCCGACCCTGTCGCCCTCGGCGTCCTGGTAGTCAGCGGTCATGGCGACGTCGACCTGGTCGAAGCCCTTGGCGGAGCTCTTCTGGAAGGCGTCGGAGATGGTGTTGGTGAAGACCAGGGTCCCCGACACGAAGGCCACGCCGAGCATCACGGCGAGGACGGTCATCAGGAGCCGGGCCTTGTGCGCGAGCACGTTGCGCAAGGCGGTTCGGAACATGGGTTCTTTCTTCTCAGTCCTGTCGGTCCTGACGAGGGATCAGCTGGTACGGCCCTTGGCGTCGAAGGCCTTCATACGGTCCAGGACCGTCTCCGCCGTCGGGCGGTACAGCTCGTCGACGATCCGGCCGTCCGCGAGGAAGACGACCCGGTCCGCGTAGGCCGCGGCGACCGGGTCGTGCGTCACCATCACGACCGTCTGGCCCAGCTCCCGGACGGAGTTGCGCAGGAAGCCCAGCACCTCGGCGCCGGAGCGCGAGTCGAGGTTCCCGGTGGGCTCGTCACCGAAGATGATCTCCGGCTTGGAGGCCAGCGCCCGCGCCACGGCGACGCGCTGCTGCTGGCCGCCGGAGAGCTGCGAGGGCCGGTGACCGAGCCGGTCCGCCAGGCCGACCATCGTGATGACGGACTCCAGCCACTGCTTGTCCGGCTTGCGGCCCGCGATGTCCATCGGGAGGGTGATGTTCTCCAGGGCCGTCAGGGTCGGCAGCAGGTTGAACGCCTGGAAGATGAAGCCGATCTTGTCCCGGCGGAGCTTGGTGAGGTGCTTGTCCTTCAGCGAGCCGAGCTCGGTGTCGCCGATGCGCACCGACCCGGAGGAGAAGGTGTCCAGCCCGGCCACGCAGTGCATCAGGGTGGACTTGCCGGAGCCGGACGGGCCCATGATCGCGGTGAACTCGGCCTGCCGGAAGTCGACGGAGACCCGGTCCAGGGCGACCACCTGGGTCTCACCCTGTCCGTAGATCTTGGACAGATCCGTGGCGCGCGCGGCCACGGTGGTGGTCCGGTCGGCGAGGGATGCGGTGGTCACGGATGACTCTCCTGTCGGGACGACGGTGTTCTGGACGGACTGAATCCATCGTCCGGTTCCCTCGCGCCCGTGTAGTCACCCGTAGTTCCGGTTCCGGAGGGCGACTTCGGTCTGACCGCAAGAGGTGGCGTCATACCTGGGGATGACGAACGTCCCTGAGGGAGCCCGGCGTCGAGAACCGAACCGGCGCCATGTCAAGAACAGGTGGAGTGCCCTCGTTCAGACGGTGAAATTCCGTCATTCCGCATACGCGGCCGAGTGCCGCACGCAAGGCTATTGGCAAGTGCGGATGGCGCGTTCCGAGTGCTGATGCACCCTCAGACGTCAATAAAATAAGACAACATCGGCCCACCCTTCCGCTGTTCGGGGGACCCGTCCCGATAGTCTCGGAACCTCGATGCGGAGCCCATGGCCTGCCCGGATGGTGGAATGCAGACACGGCGAGCTTAAACCTCGCTGCCCCTTCGCGGGCGTGCCGGTTCGAGTCCGGCTCCGGGCACCTTCCGACCCCTGCATGGTTCATTGAAGACTTCACGGCATGCCCGTTGACAGCGGGCGCATGCCGTCGGAAACTCACATCCGAAAGTAGTGAAATAATTTTCACTACGCGAACGAACCGTGAGAGAAGGTGCCTGATGCGCGCCACCGTCGGCATCATCGGAGCGGGCCCGGCCGGCCTCCTCCTGGCCCGGCTGCTCCACAACGCCGGCATCGACTCGGTCGTCCTGGAGAGCCGCGACCGCGCCTATGTCGAACGGCGGCAGCGGGCCGGGATCCTGGAGCAGGGAACGGCGGACGTACTGCGCGCGGCCGGTGCCGGTGCACGCATGGACCGCGAGGGGCTGCGCCACGACGGCATCGAACTCCGCTTCGACCGCAGACGCCACCGCGTCGACTTCCCCGCCCTCACCGGCGGCCGGTCCGTGACGGTCTACGCCCAGACCGAGGTCTGCAAGGACCTCATCGCCCTCCAACTCCAGGACGGCGGCCCGCTGCTGTTCGAGGCGGAGGCGCTGGCCGTCGAGGACGCGGGCACCGGCGCACCGCGCGTCCGCTTCCGGCACGAGGGCCGCGAGGACGTCCTGGAGTGCGCGTACGTCGTCGGCTGCGACGGCTTCTGGGGCGTGGCCCGCAAGGCGATCCCCGCCGAACTGGTCCAAGTCTTCGAACGGACGTACCCCTTCGGCTGGCTCGGCATCCTCGCCGACGTGCCGCCCTCGCACGACGAACTCGTCTACGCCCGCCACGACCGCGGCTTCGCCCTGCTGTCCATGCGGTCGCCGTCCGTCTCCCGCCTCTACCTCCAGGTGCCCGACGGCACGGACGCCGGGGAGTGGAGCGACGAGGAGATCTGGGACGAACTGGAGCGCCGTTTCGAGACGGCCGACGACTGGCGCCTGGAGCGCGGCCCGATCACCCAGAAGTCGGTGACGCCCATGCGCTCCTACGTCCACGAGCCCATGCGCCACGGCCGCCTCTTCCTCGCCGGTGACGCGGCCCACATCGTGCCGCCGACCGGGGCCAAGGGGCTGAACCTCGCCGTCGGTGACGTCGTGACATTCGCCCGGGCCCTGACCCACCAGCAGGAGACCGGCTCACCGGACCTGCTCGACGCCTACTCGGAGACCTGCCTGCGCCGGATCTGGCAGGCCGAGCGGTTCTCCTACGACATGACCACCCTCCTGCACAGGGCCCCCGGCGCGACCGGTTTCGAGGACCGGCTCCAGCTCGCGCGGCTGGAGCGCATCGCCACCTCGCGGGCCGCCGAGACCGACCTGGCCGAGGGGTACACGGGTCTCCCGTTCGGCGGATGAGGAACGACCCCCCTCCAGTGAGGGGAATCACGAGGCGGCGTAGCGTGTTGCGCACCACGACGAGGGAAAGATCCTCCCCAAGCACTAGGGTCAATCCTTTGCCTACCTATTACTCTTGAGCCAAGGCCACGCACGGTGGCCATGGAGGAGTGAAATGAGGAGCAGAAACCCGGTCTTCTCGCGACGGGGGTTCAGCCGCGACAACGGCTACGCGGGCTTCAACACCGCGCCGCAGGCCGGGGGTCCCGCTGTTGCCACGCAGGGCAACCCGTACGCCCAGCCGACGGGCGACCCGTACGCGCAGAACCCGTACGCGCAGAACCCCTACGCCCAGCAGGACCTGCAGTACGGCGCACCGCCGCAGGCTCCGGCCACCACCGGCCGGATGACCATCGACGACGTCGTCCTGCGCACGGCGAGCACGCTCGGTGTGCTCATCCTCACCGCGGCGCTCTCCTGGGCCCTGCTGCCGGTCGACGACGCCAACATCAGCCGTAGCTACGGCATCGGCATCGGCGCCGCGCTGATCGGCATGGTCCTGGCGTTCGTGCAGTCCTTCAAGCGCAAGGCCTCGCCCGCGCTGATCCTGACGTACGCCGCGTTCGAGGGTGTCTTCCTCGGCGTCGTGTCCAACATCGTCGACAACCGCATCGCCGACGGCGCCGCCATGCAGGCGGTGATCGGCACCATGGCGGTCTTCGCCGGTGTGCTGATCGCCTACAAGGCCGGCTGGATCCGCGTCAACCGGCGCTTCTACGGCTTCGTGATGGCGGCCGCGCTCGGCTTCATCCTGCTGATGACCGTGAACCTGCTGTTCGCGGTGTTCGGCGGCGGTGACGGCCTCGGCTTCCGCAGTGGTGCCCTCGGCGTCGTCTTCGGCGTCATCGGCATCATCCTCGGCGCCTGCTTCCTCGCCCTGGACTTCAAGCAGGTCGAGGACGGCGTCGCCTACGGCGCCCCGCGCGAGGAGGCGTGGCTCGCGGCCTTCGGCCTGACGCTGACGCTGGTGTGGATCTACCTGGAGTTCCTGAGGCTCATCTCGATCCTCAACAGCAACGACTAGTCCTCGACGGTCGTACGCGAAGGGCCCCGGCTTCGGCCGGGGCCCTTGTCGTCTGCGCGCTCAGAGCAGTTTGCGCGCGGCCCTCCTCAGGTCGTACTCGTGGACGATCGCCTTGGCGTGGCCGTACGCCAGGTTGTGTTCGTGCCGGAGCCAGCTGACCTTTTCCTCGAAGCGGAAGAGCGCGGGGCCTTCGTCGACGGTGCGGAGCCAGTCGGAGATCTGACGACCGGTGCAGTGGGGGATGCGGGCGAGCATGTTGCGATGGGTCTCTTCGGAGAAGACTTGGGACATCGGCGCCTCCGGACGCTGGGATGTAAGCCGGTCCTTCAGGTCACGGTGCCTGAGTGTTCGCCCGTTGGCAACAGTCCCGGTGCGACGCGTACGCTCGCGACGTGGTTGATACGACGCCTCTGACCCGTGCGGTGGATCACTTCGCCGATCGTTTGAGGGCTGCGCCCCAGAGCCGCTTGCAGCGGGGCGCTGCCGCTGAGGCTCTGGAGCTGGCCAGGGAGTTGGCCCGGAGGGCGCAGCGTCTGGAGGCTCCCGGTGTGGAGCCTCGGGAGATGCCCGATGCGGGGATGTTTGCTGCCGCAGACCAGATCACCGTGGCCGGGCATGACCTGGCGGTGGTGATTCCCAGTGAGTCGGACGTCGACGACGCCGTGAGGGTGGTGGAGGAGGCGCAGAAGCGGGCGGGGGTTTAGGCGCCCCTTTGGTGGCGCTTCCCTACAGGGACGCGATGACCCGGTCCGCCAGGATGTAGACGTTCTCCTCGCCGCACTCGAACGTGAGTGAGTACGCGCCCGAGACCCCCGAGCCGCCCAGGAGGGTCGGGGTCTTGCCTGTGCGCAGGGCGGTGGCGAGGCGTTCCGCGGTCTCGCGGTGGCCGGGGGTCATGCACAGGGTCGTGCCGTCGGCGAAGACGTAGACGTCGAGGGTGCCCAGGGGGCCCGGGCGGACGTCCGTCAGTTCGACGCGGGAGGCCGCCAGCTCCTCCAGGGTGGCGACCGTGCGCTCGTGGTCGTTCACCACCGGCGAGGGGTTCGGCACGAAGTCGGGGTGGGAGGGGTGGCGTCGGCGGGCCGCGGCCAGCTCGGCGGACTCACCGGCCGGCTCCTCGGTGTCCGCGCCCGGCTCGGACACCGGCTCCAGACCCGCGAAATCGGCCTGCCGGGGCAGGAACAGGTCGGTGTCGGGCAGGCCCAGCAGGGACGGCGCGTCGGAGGCGTCACGGGTCTCCTGGGCGGCCCAGAACGCCCGCGCCTCGGCGAGCTCGCGCTCCCGTTCCTCGGCGAGCGCCGCGGCCACGGCGGCCCGTATCTCGTCCGCGTCAGCGGTACGTGCGGCGGGCAGCAGGGCGCGGGTCATGGCGGCGCGGTTCTCGGCCAGCGCGGTGTGCAGGGCGGCCACCTGTCGGCGCAGCTGGAGGACGGTGCGCAGGACGGCGACACCCACGGCGCCCGTGGCGGCCGTGGTGACCAGCAACGCGATCGGCATGGCGCTCACTGACGTACTCCCGGTTTCAATGTCGACCCCCGACTTCCTACATCAGCTTGAAGGGCGGACTAAGCAGCTGTCAGTGCGTAACGTCACGAAACGGACAGGCCTTCGGTCCCGGGGGAGGGGGTGTGACGACTGTGACCTGCGGCTCTCCCCGTACGGAGGGAGATAGGTCACATCCTGGGGGAGATTGGATCACAAAAGGGCCCAGAACCCTGATGCTTTCCGGGTTCTGGGCCATTGCCTCACGGGCGGTGCCGCTGTGGCTACGGTGCGGAGCTCAGCTGAGGCGTTCGATGACCATGGCCATGCCCTGGCCGCCGCCGACGCACATCGTCTCCAGACCGAACTGCTTGTCGTGGAACTGGAGGGAGTTGATGAGCGTGGTGGTGATGCGGGCGCCGGTCATGCCGAAGGGGTGGCCGACGGCGATGGCGCCGCCGTTGACGTTCAGCTTCTCCAGCGGGATGCCGAGCTCGCGGTAGGAGGGGATCACCTGGGCGGCGAACGCCTCGTTGATCTCCACCAGGTCGATGTCGTCGATGGTCAGCCCGGCCCGCTTGAGGGCCTGCTTGCTCGCCTCGACCGGACCGAGACCCATGATCTCGGGGGAGAGGCCGGAGACGCCGGTCGACACGATCCGGGCGAGCGGAGTGAGGCCGAGCTCGCGGGCCTTGGTGTCGGACATGACGACGAGCGCGGCGGCGCCGTCGTTCAGCGGGCAGCAGTTGCCGGCCGTGACCAGGCCGTCGGGGCGGAAGACCGGCTTGAGGCCCTGGACGGCCTCCAGGGTGACGCCGGCGCGAGGGCCGTCGTCCTTGGCGACGACCGTGCCGTCGGGGAGGGTCACCGGGGTGATCTCGCGCTCCCAGAAGCCGTTCTTGATGGCCTCTTCGGCGAGGTTCTGCGAGCGGACGCCGAACTCGTCCATGTCCTGGCGGGTGACGCCCTTGGCGCGGGCCAGGTTCTCGGCGGTCTGGCCCATCGCGATGTACGGGTCGGGCAGCAGGCCGTCCTCGCGCGGGTCGTGCCAGGTGGAGCCCTCGGACCGGGCGGTCGCGACGGTGCGGGCCTCGGCGTCGGCGAAGAGCGGGTTGTGCGTCTCGGGGGTGTCGGAGCTGCCGAACGCGTACCGGGAGACCGTCTCGACACCGGCCGAGATGAAGACGTCGCCCTCGCCGGCCTTGATGGCGTGCAGGGCCATACGGGAGGTCTGCAGGGACGAGGAGCAGTACCGGGTGACGGTACAGCCCGGCAGGTGGTCCATGCCCATCTGTACGGCCACGATGCGGCCGAGGTTGTGGCCCTGCTCGCCGCCGGGCAGGCCGCAGCCGAGCATCAGGTCGTCGATGTCCTTCGGGTCCAGCTCGGGGACCTTCGCGAGGGCGGCCTGCACGATGGTGGCGGCGAGGTCGTCCGGGCGTATGTCCTTGAGGGAGCCCTTGACGGCGCGGCCGATGGGGGAGCGGGCGGCTGAGACGATCACGGCTTCGGGCATCACGGCTCCATTGACGTACCGGGTGGTCTGGCTGGGCTGTCTGGGAAGTTACCCGTACGTATGGGCTGGGTCACGGGTGTTGCGGTGTGACCCTGGCCGCATCTTTCTAAGCGCTTGCTTTTCCTGGTGCTCCGGTTCGGTCTCCTCGACCCGAGTCAGCTCGAGGGCGTGGCCGGGGCCGGTTCCTGCTCGGGTACCCGCCTGCGCCGCCGGCGTTTCAGCAGCGCCCACGGGCCCCGCGGCCCGGTCGGCAGGGCGGCCGTGACCTCCGTACCCGCCTCCGAGGCGGCCTCCGCCGCCGCCCGTGCCACCGGCAGGAAGCCCTCGCGGCGGGAGGCGTCCGGACGCTCCTCCTCGGCCGGCCACAGGCCGAGCGCGGCGCAGACGGTCGGCAGGACCGCCATCGCCGCCGTCGCATAGCCCTCGACGGAGGGGTGGTAGCTGTCCGGGCCGAACAGCTCACGAGGGTTCGCGGCGAACTCGGGGCCCAGCAGGTCGCCCAGGGACACGGTGCGGCCGCCCTGTTCGACGACTCCGATCGTCTGGGCGGCCGCCAGCTGGCGGGACGTCCGTCGGGCCAGCCAGCGCAGGGGCTGCCGGACCGGCTCGATGGTGCCCAGGTCGGGACAGGTGCCGACCACGACCTCGGCACCGGCCGTGCGCAGCCGCCGTACCGCCGACGCGAGACAGCGCACCGAGCGGGTCGCGGGCATGCGGTGGGTGACGTCGTTCGCGCCGATCATGATCACGCAGATGTCGGGCACGGGTCCGGCCAGCACCAGGGCCACCTGGCGGTCCAGATCGTCCGAGCGGGCCCCGGGCGTCGCCACCGTGCGCAACTCGACCGGGCGTTCCGCCAGTGCCGCGACGCCCGAGGCGAGCAGCGCCCCCGGGGTCTGCCCGGAGCGGTGCACGCCCTGGCCCGCGGCCGTGGAGTCACCCAGCATCGTCAGCCGCAGCGGCGTCTGCCCGGGACCGGCGTACGTACCGCCGTACCGCCCGTCCGCGTTCGGCACATGAGGGGACGTGCCGCCCCCCACCCGGCGTCGCGCCAGCTGCACCTCCGCCAGCAGCAGCCCCATGGCGGCCGCCCCGGCCAGGCCGATCCCGCCACCGCCGTACGCCGCGCCGGCCGCGATCCGCCGGGCCACCCGCGCCCTCGACATGCTCGTCATGCGTCGCCGCCACCTCCTCGAACCCGTACACCCTGTGCTTGCCCCGTACAGGCCGTGGTCCAATCTCAACAGCGAGTGAACGACCGTCACGGACCATGACGAGGCGCGAGGCCATAGGCTGGCGGCACCACTCAGACCACTTCTGCGGCATCCGGAGACAACGGTGCAGTTCCACGACTCGATGATCAGTCTCGTCGGCAACACCCCGCTGGTGAGGCTCAACAGCGTGACCAAGGGCATCAGGGCGACCGTCCTGGCCAAGGTGGAGTACTTCAACCCCGGCGGCTCCGTGAAGGACCGCATCGCCCTGCGCATGATCGAGGCGGCGGAGGAGAGCGGCGCGCTCAAGCCCGGCGGCACGATCGTGGAGCCGACCAGCGGCAACACCGGGGTCGGGCTCGCCATCGTGGCGCAGCAGAAGGGGTACAAGTGCGTCTTCGTGTGCCCCGACAAGGTGAGCCTCGACAAGATCAATGTGCTGCGCGCCTACGGCGCCGAGGTCGTGGTGTGCCCGACCGCCGTGGACCCCGAGCACCCGGACTCCTACTACAACGTCTCCGACCGCCTGGTCCGTGAGACGCCCGGGGCCTGGAAGCCCGACCAGTACTCCAACCCCCACAACCCGCTCTCCCACTACCACTCGACCGGCCCCGAGCTGTGGGAGCAGACGGAGGGGAGGATCACCCACTTCGTGGCGGGCGTGGGCACCGGCGGCACCATCTCCGGGACGGGCCGCTACCTGAAGGAGATCAGCGACGGCAAGGTCAAGGTCGTCGGCGCCGACCCCGAGGGCTCCGTCTACTCCGGCGGCTCCGGGCGGCCGTACCTCGTCGAGGGCGTCGGTGAGGACTTCTGGCCGACCGCCTACGACCGGACCGTCGCGGACGAGATCGTCGCCGTGTCCGACAAGGACTCCTTCCAGATGACCCGCCGCCTGGCCAAAGAGGAGGGCCTCCTGGTCGGCGGCTCCTGCGGCATGGCGGTCGTCGCCGCGCTGGAGGTCGCCGCGCGGCTCGGCGAGGACGACGTCGTGGTGGTCCTGCTGCCGGACAGCGGACGCGGCTACCTCAGCAAGATCTTCAACGACGAGTGGATGGCCGACTACGGCTTCCTGGAGGACTCCGGCCCCAGCGCCCGCGTCGGCGACGTCCTCGCCGACAAGGAGGGCGACCGCATGCCCTCCCTCGTCCACATGCACCCGGAGGAGACGGTCGGCCAGGCCATCGACGTGCTGCGCGAGTACGGCGTCTCGCAGATGCCCGTCGTCAAGCCGGGCGCCGGGCACCCCGACGTGATGGCCGCCGAGGTCGTCGGCTCGGTGGTGGAACGCGAGCTGCTGGACGCGCTGTTCAGCAAGAGCGCCTCGCTGGAGGACCCGCTGGAGAAGCACATGTCCGCCCCGCTGCCCCAGGTCGGCTCCGGCGAACCGGTCGCGGACCTGATGGCCGTCCTGGGCAAGGCGGACGCGGCGATCGTCCTCGTCGAGGGCAAGCCGACCGGTGTGGTCAGCCGGCAGGACCTGCTGTCCTTCCTCGCCCGGGCCGGGAAGTGACGGCGAACGTCCGGTGAATCGCCCGTGAAGCGGGTGAACTTGCGGCGTCCGTGATCTTCGTGGACTTCGCGGAAGTGGTACGAGCGTGTCACGTCCGCGCAGCACCCGCTTAACACGGGTCCTGCACATTAGGGGGTGTCGGCAGGGCGGGAGCGGCTCCCCGCCCCGGCCGGCGCCGTAGGCGTCACGGACCTCCGGAGCGGCTCCCGGACCTCCACCGACGCCACGGACGCGTAAGCCCGGCCTTGACCAGGCCCGCGTCCTTCGCGGGGACCGCCGTCGTCCCGACCCCCGTCGCACGGGGGTGCGGCGGTCCCCGCGCAAGCTTTCCCCGGCCTGCCGGGTGTCAGCCCGTGTGGCTCGTGGCCCAGCTCCCCAGCAGCGCGAGCCGCTCCGCCGTCTCCGATCCCGCTTCCGGCGCGTAGGCGACGATCATCTGGTCCGGTGCCCCCGGGATCGTGAGGGTCTCGTACGGGAGGGTCAGCAGGCCCGCGACCGGGTGGCGGAGGTGTTTCACCCCGTGGTCGCAGGGGTCGACCGCGTGGTCGGCCCACAGACGGCGGAAGTCCCCGCTCGCCCGCGACAGTTCGGCGACGAGTTCGGCCGTGGCGGCGTCCCCGGGGTGGTGGCCCGCCTGGAGGCGCAGATGGGCGACCGTCTGGCCGGCGATCTCGGCCCAGTGCGGATACACGTCGCGGGAGGCGGGGTCGAGGAAGACGCGGCGCGCGATGTTGCGCTCGCCGGAGCCGGTGCCCTCGAAGTCGAGCAACGCGTCGGCGAGGGCGTTCCAGCCGAGGACGTCCATGCGGTGGTCCAGGACGTACGCGGGATTGCGCTCCATGCCGTCCAGGATCAGCTGGATCCCCGGGCGCACCCCGGACGCGGCCCGCCGGTCGGCGTCCCGCCGGCGCGGCCGGGCCACCGCCCGCAGGTAGTCGTGCTCCGCCCCGTCCAGCCGCAGCACCCGCGCCACCGCGTCCAGCACGGCGTCGGACACGCTCGGGCCCCTGCCCTGTTCCAGCCGGACGTAGTAGTCGACGCTCACCCCGGCCAGCTGCGCCACCTCCTCGCGGCGCAGGCCCGGGACACGGCGGCGGCCGTAGGAAGGCAACCCCACCTCCGCCGGCTGGATACGGGCCCGGCGCGAGCGCAGGAAGTCTCCGATTTCTCCGTCCATGCCGCCGAGCCTAGGCGGCCCGGGGCCGGCGAGCCTGGTACTGCCAGACCCAGGAAAACCGTCGCCCTGGGTACGGCGGCCGATGGCGCCGAGGGTGGTGGACGAGGCCGGGGAGACGCCCCGGCCCCCACCAGAGGGGATCTCCCATGTCGTACGACAACCTGGCCGGCCGCACCGCCGTCGTCACCGGAGCCGCCAGCGGGATCGGCGAGGCGGTCGCCGTGCTGCTGGCCGCCCAGGGCGCCCGCGTGGCGCTGCTGGCCCGGCGCGAGGAACGGCTCGAGGCCGTCGCCGGAAAGATCCGCGCCGACGGCGGGCAGGCCCTGGCCGTCGTCGCGGACGTCACGCACGAGGCGTCCGTCGCGGACGCCGCCGACCGGATCCACGCGGAGTACGGGCCCGTCGACCTGGTCGTCAACGCGGCCGGGGTCATGCTGCCCCACCCCGTCGACGCCCGGCGCACCGACGAGTGGCAGCGGATGCTCGACACCAACGTCGCCGGAGTGCTGCGGGTCATCGGGGCCTTCACCGAGGACCTGGTGAGCGCCGCCGCGGACGGCCGTACGGCCGACCTCGTGAACATCTCGTCCATCGCCGCGCACCTCAGCTTCCCGAACTACGCCGTGTACGGCGCGACCAAGGCGGCCGTCACCTATCTGTCGGAGTCCCTGCGGGGCGAGTTCGGGCCGCGGGACGTCCGGGTCACCAACGTCGAGCCCGGGTTCGTGGAGAGCGAGCTGCTCACCCACATCGCCGACGCGGAACTGTCCCGGCAGGTGGAGGGCATGCGGGACGAGGTGGGCGCGCTGTCCGCCGAGGAGCTCGCCGACCTGGTGGCCTACGCGACCAGCCGGCCGCGCCGGGTCAACCTGCGGCAGATCGTCGCGCTGCCGACCCGGCAGGCCTGAGGCAGGAGAGTCCGGTCCCTCCGGTCTCAGTCCTCCTGATATCAGCCCTTTTGGTCTCAGCTCTACCGGTTACCTCTCCCGGTCTCGGCCCTCCCGCTCTCAGTCCTCCCAGTCGCCGTCCCGGGAGGACTTGCGGCGGCGGCCGAACAGGCCCGGGTTGGTGCGGGCGGCCTGGACGACGTTGACGCCGACGATGCCCGCCCAGGCGACGAGCAGACCCGGCAGATGGGCCACACCCCCGCCGATCGCGGACAGCGGCACCGCGAGGACCAGCGAGACGATCCCGAAACCGTACCGCTCGCCCCAGGAGTCGGTGGCCTTCGGCGACCGGGAGTCCCGGGCCGTCTGCATCTGCTGTTCGGCGAGCTGCCGGCGCACCCGGCGCTCCACCGCGCCGTCGATCCGCTGGTCGACCTTCTCCAGGAACGAGTCCACCAGCGCGGACTCGTACTCCTCGCCCAGCTCCCTGCGGGTCTGCAGGGTGGCGTCGAGTTCCTTCTTCAGGTCGGTGTCCCGCGCGTCGATTCCGGTCATGTCTCCCACGGTAGAAAGCGGTGCCGTCGGCCGCACTGGGGTTAGCCCCCCTCTCGGGGCGGGGGCGGCCCTTCGGTCCCGCTTGCCGGTCTGCATATGCTCATGCAGAATCCTCAGCTACTGAATAGGCGAGGGGGAGCACGTCATGAGCGTGACCGACAGCCCTGCCGCGCGGCTCCAGGCACTCTTCGAGGGCCACCGGCTGACGCCGACCCAGCGGCGCATCGCGCACAGCATGGTGCGGCGCGCCGCCGACGTGCCGTTCCTGTCGAGCGTGGAGCTCGCGGAGCTGGCCGGGGTCAGCCAGCCGTCCGTGACCCGTTTCGCCGTCGCCCTCGGCTTCGACGGCTACCCCGCCCTGCGCCGCCATCTGCGCGAGGTCACCCCCGCGGAGCCCACGGCCGACGCCGGGTCCGCCAACGAGTACCAGCAGGCCGTCGAGGCGGAGATCGAGAATCTGCGGCACCTGGCTCAGGCCCTGGCCGACCCCGGGCCGGTGCGGCGGGCCGGGCGCCTGCTGGCGGCCTCCCGCCCGCTGCCCGTCCTCGGACTGCGGGCGGCGGCGGCCCAGGCGAGCGGCTTCGCCTACTTCGCCGCCAAGGTCCACTCCGACGTACGGCTCCTGGGCGAGGGCGGCACGATGCTCCAGGACCGCATCGACGCCGCCGTCCGGGCCGGTGCGAGCGCACTGCTCTGTTTCGCACTGCCCCGGCATCCCCGCGAGGTCGTCGACACCCTCCACTACGCCCGGCAGGCCGGGCTGACCGTCGTCACCGTCGCCGACTCCGCCTTCGCGCCGGTCGCCAAGGTGTCCGACCTGCTGCTGCCCGCCGCCGTCGGCACCGGCCTCGCCTTCGACACGGCCTGCGCGCCGATGCTGCTCGGCCGGGTCCTGCTGGAGGCGATGTGCGACGACCTGCCCCAGGCCCAGTCCCGCCTGGAGGAGTTCGACGCGAAGGCGGCGGCGCGCGGCCTGTTCGTCGACTGACATCACGCGCGGCGCGGGTCCAGGGGCGCGGGGAACGGCGCGACCAGCCACGACGCATCCGCACCCTGCCCACCGCGTGACCTCCTACGGCGATTCCGTGAGCGCACCTACCTGCGCCCCACCGGACTCCGCGACGACCTCCCCCACCGTCTGCGCCTCCCGCACCACCGCGAAGCGCCCGTCCGGCCAGAACCCGTACACCCCCGGCCGTGCCAGCGAGTTGTACGCATAGTGATGCGCGAAGTAGTACGCCCCGGTGTCCAGTGCCGCCGCGTAGTCCCCCTGCTCCAGCACCGGCATGGACCGCCCCTCGGCCAGCAGATCCCCCGAGAAGCAGGCCGGCCCCGCGACGTCCTGCACGACGACCGGCCCGTCCTTCACCCGCCCCTTCGAGTCGTACGCCGCGATCCTCAACGGCCAGCTCCCGGGCGCGTACACCGTCCGCGCGGCCACCTGCACCCCGGCATGGGTCACCGCCACCGCCCGCCCGCCGGAGGACTTCGCGTACTCCACCCGCGCCACCACCGTCCCGTGCTTGGCGAGCAGTGACCGCCCGAACTCCGTGACGAGGCCGTACCGTCCGTCGAACAGCCCCGGCACCTCCCCGGCCAGCACGCGCGCGTACTGCGCGTACGTCGGTGTCGTCGCGTCCGACGCGAAGTTCACGGGCAGCCCGCCGCCGATGTCGAGCGTGTCGATCTGCCGTCGCCCGGCCCGCCGGTTGATCTCCTCCGCCAGCCCGTACGTCTCCGCCACGCCCCGGGCCATCAGCGACAGCGGAATGCCCTGGGACCCGGTGTGCGCGTGCAGCCGGGTCAGCCACGGCCGGTCCAGGCACGCCTGTACGACCCAATCCCGCGCCCCCTCGTCACGCAGCGCCACCCCGAACTTCGACGTGGCCGTGGCGGTGGACGTCGCCTCGATGGAACCCCCGCCGACCTGAGGGTTCACGCGAATGCCGAGCGGCGAGCGACTGGCGGCGGAGGCCATCAGGCCGTCGATGCGCTCCAGCTCCTGCGGGTTGTCCGCGTTGACGGCGATGCCCAGGGCCAGTGCCTCGCGCAGCTCGGCCGGGGTCTTCGCGGGGGAGTCGAGCACGGTCATGGCCGGCTCCACCCCCGCGGCCCGGGCCAGCGCCAGCTCGCCCGGGCTCGCCACCTCCGCGCCGACGCCCTCCTCGCGCAGCAGCCGCAGCACCGGCACCAGCGGGGTCGCCTTCACCGCGAAGGCGTGCAGCACGGGCGTGCCCGGCGCCACCACCGCGTCGAACGCCGCGCGCAGCTCGGCCGCCGACTCCCGGATACCGGTGACGTCCAGCAGCCCGACGATGGGGCTCTCGGGCCCGAGCAGGCCCTGTTCCACCGCGGCTCGCACCGCCTCGTCCCGCCGGGCCGCTCGCCCGGCGCCGTCGTCGTCCGCCTCGAATCCCTCGTGGTGTGCGCCCATGCGTCCAGCCAAACATCCACGGCGCCGCCGCGCCGACCCTCGCACGTATTGACTAGCTCTATTCAGGAGGCCAGGATGTGAATAACCAAAGCAACATTCCGCCGGGAGCACCCACCAGGAGGCAGACCATGTCAGGACCCCGCCCCGTCCGAGCACCGCGCGGCACGGAATTGAGCGCCCTGGGATGGCAGCAGGAAGCCGCCCTGCGGATGCTGCAGAACAACCTCGACCCCGAGGTCGCCGAGCACCCCGACAAGCTCGTCGTCTACGGCGGCACCGGCAAGGCGGCCCGCGACTGGCGCTCCTTCGACGCCATGGTCCGCACGCTGAGGACCCTCAAGCAGGACGAGACGATGCTCGTCCAGTCCGGCCGCCCCGTCGGCGTCATGCAGACCCACGAGTGGGCCCCGCGCGTCCTCCTCGCCAACTCCAACCTGGTCGGCGACTGGGCGAACTGGGAGGAGTTCCGCCGCCTGGAGGCCCTCGGCCTGACCATGTACGGGCAGATGACCGCCGGCTCCTGGATCTACATCGGCACCCAGGGCATCCTCCAGGGCACCTACGAGACCTTCGCCGCCGTCGCCGCGAAGAAGTTCGGCGGCTCGCTGGCGGGCACCATCACGCTGACCGCCGGACTCGGCGGCATGGGCGGCGCCCAGCCCCTCGCCGTGACGATGAACGACGGTGTGGCGATCTGCGTCGACTGCGATCCACGGGCCATCGAGCGGCGCATCGAGCACCGGTACCTGGACGTGAAGGCCGACTCCCTCGACCACGCCCTGCGGCTGGCCGTGGAGGCCCGGGACGCCCGCCGCCCGCTGTCGATCGGCCTCCTCGGCAACGCCGCCGAGCTGCTGCCGCAACTGCTCGCCATGGGCGCCCCGATCGACATCGTCACCGACCAGACCTCCGCCCACGACCCGCTGGCCTACCTGCCCCTCGGCACCGCCTTCGAGGACATGGCCGACGCCGCCGCCAAGGACCCGGCCGGCTTCACCACCCGGGCCCGCGAGTCCATGGCCCGGCACGTCGAGGCCATGGTCGGTTTCATGGACGCCGGCGCGGAGGTCTTCGACTACGGCAACTCCATCCGCGGCGAGGCACAACTCGCCGGATACGACCGGGCCTTCGCCTTCCCCGGCTTCGTCCCCGCCTACATCCGCCCGCTGTTCTGCGAAGGCAAGGGCCCCTTCCGCTGGGCGGCCCTCTCGGGCGACCCGGCCGACATCGCCAAGACCGACAAGGCGATCCTCGAACTGTTCCCGGAGAACGAGTCCCTCGCCCGCTGGATCAAGATGGCGGGCGAGCGCGTGCACTTCCAGGGACTGCCCGCCCGCATCTGCTGGCTCGGCTACGGCGAGCGGGACAAGGCCGGTGAGCGGTTCAACGACATGGTGGCGAGCGGTGAGCTGGCCGCGCCGCTGGCCATCGGGCGTGACCACCTCGACTGCGGTTCCGTGGCCTCGCCCTACCGCGAGACCGAGGCCATGCTCGACGGATCCGACGCGATCGCCGACTGGCCGCTGCTGAACGCCATGGTGAACGTGGCGTCGGGCGCCTCCTGGGTGTCGATCCACCACGGTGGCGGCGTGGGAATGGGCCGGTCCATCCACGCGGGGCAGGTGACGGTGGCCGACGGTACGAAGCTCGGCGGGGAGAAGATCCGCCGGGTGCTCACCAACGACCCCGGCATGGGCGTCATCCGGCACGTGGACGCGGGCTACGACATCGCGGAGTCGGTCGCCGGCGAGCGCAGTGTCCGGGTCCCGATGCGCGAAGGTGACGGCGCGTGACCTTCCACAGCATGTGGGCGGAGCTGCTGCCGATCGGCCGCAGCTCCGCCTCCGGTGGCTACCGCCGCTTCGCCTGGACCGCGGCCGACCTCGACTGCCGGGCCTGGTTCAAGGAGCAGGCGGAGTCCCGCCAACTGGCCTACGAGGTCGACCGCAACGGCAACCAGTGGGCCTGGCTGGGCGATCCCGACGCCGGGGACGCCGTCGTCACCGGGTCGCATCTCGACTCCGTGCCCGACGGGGGCGCCTTCGACGGGCCCCTGGGTGTCGTGTCGTCCTTCGCCGCGCTCGACGAACTGCGTGCCCGGGGCACGGACCTCACCAAGCCACTCGCGATCGTCAACTTCGGCGACGAGGAGGGCGCCCGGTTCGGGCTCGCCTGTGTCGGCTCCCGGCTCACCGCGGGGCAGCTCACGCGTGAGCAGGCGCACCGGCTCACCGACGGCGAGGGCGTCACCCTGCCCCGCGCCATGGAGGCCGCCGGATACGACCCCGACGCCGTCGGCCCCGACCCGGAGCGGCTCGCCCGCATCGGCGCCTTCGTGGAGCTCCACGTCGAACAGGGCCGGGCGCTGGACCTGACCGGCGACCGGGTCGGCATCGCCAGCGCGATCTGGCCGCACGGCCGGTGGCGGTTCGACTTCCGGGGCGAGGCCAACCACGCCGGCACCACCCGGCTCGCCGACCGGCACGACCCCATGCTCTCCTACGCCGAAACCGTGCTCGCCGCCCGCCGCGAGGCCGAACTCGCCGGTGCCGTCGCCACCTTCGGCAAGATCGCCGTTGAGCCCAACGGCGTCAACGCCATCCCCTCCCTGGTGCGCGGCTGGCTCGACTCCCGTGCCGAGGACCAGGACAGGCTGGACGCCGTGGTCGCCGGCATCGAGAAGGCGGCCGGGGAGTACGCCGCCGCCCACGGCATCGCCCTCGACGTCGTCCGCGAGTCGTTCACCCCCGTCGTGGAGTTCGACCACGCCCTGCGCGACGAACTCGCCCGCATCCTCGGCAAGGACACCGGCATCACCGTGCCCGTCCTGGGTACGGGTGCCGGACACGACGCCGGAATCCTCTCCGGGCGCATCCCGACCGCCATGCTGTTCGTACGCAACCCCACGGGCGTCTCGCACTCCCCGGCCGAGTTCGCCGCCGAGGACGACTGCGCGGCCGGGGTCCTCGCACTCGCCGACGTACTGGAAGGGCTGGCCCGCAGGTGACATCGAAGACCTACTGGCTGGAGCACGCCTGGCTCGGCACACACGTCGAGCCCGGTGTGGCCCTCGACGTCCGGGACGGCCGCATCACCGCCGTCCGCCCGGACACCGACGCCCCGCCCCCCGGCGCCGAGATCCTGCGCGGACTGACCCTCCCCGGCCTGGCCAACGCGCACAGCCACGCCTTCCACCGGGCCCTGCGCGGCACCGTCCAGGTCGGCTCCGGGACCTTCTGGACCTGGCGCGAGGTCATGTACGCCACGGCCTCCCGCCTCACCCCGGACACCTACCAGGCCCTCGCCCGCGCGGTGTACGCCGAGATGGCCCTGGCCGGCATCACGGCGGTCGGCGAGTTCCACTACGTCCACCACGCCCCCGGCGGCTCCCGCTACGCCGACCCCAACGCGATGGGCGAGGCCCTGATCGCCGCGGCCGAGGAAGCCGGGATCCGCATCACCCTCCTCGACACCGCCTACCTGTCCTCCGGCTTCGGCCGGCCGCCCAGCGGTCACCAGCTCCGCTTCTCCGACGGCGACGCCGGGGCCTGGGCCGCACGCTCTTCACTTCTCAAGGAACGGGATCACGCACGGATCGGGGCGGCGATCCACTCCGTACGGGCGGTGCCCGCCGACCAGCTGGAGACCGTGGCGCGCTGGGCCGAGGAGCGGCGGGCCCCGCTCCATGTGCACCTGTCCGAGCAGACCGCCGAGAACGAGGCGTGCCTGGAGATCCACGGGTGCACCCCGACGCAACTGCTCGCCCTGCACGGCGTCCTCGGCCCGCGCACCACCGGCGTGCACAACACGCATCTCACCGCGGAGGACGTCTCCCTGATCGGGGGCAGCGGCACCGGCACCTGCATGTGCCCGACCACCGAACGGGACCTCGCGGACGGCATCGGGCCGGCCGTGGCCCTCCAGAACGAGGGCTCCCCGCTCAGCCTCGGCTCCGACAGCCACGCCGTGATCGACCTGTTCGAGGAGGCGCGGGCCATGGAGCTGAACGAGCGGCTGCGCACCCGGACCCGGGGCCACTGGACGGCGGCGGCCCTGCTGCGGGCCGCCTCGGCCGACGGGCACGCGGCCCTCGGCTGGGCGGAGGCCGGCGCCCTGGAGCCCGGCGCGCTCGCCGACTTCACGACGATCGCGCTCGACTCGGTCAGAACGGCTGGGCCGCTTCCACGGCTCGGGGCCGAGACGGCCGTATTCGCCGCGTCGGCAGCAGACGTGTCGCACACGGTCGTGGCAGGTCGGCACGTCGTACGGGACGGGGCGCACTTGCTCGTCCCGGATGTGCCGCGAGCCCTCGCGGACGCCGTCGAAGCCCTGCGCGGATGACCTCGGGCCGCCCAGCCGCGCGGCCCGCCTCCGCCCCCGAACCCGCCCCCACCGCCGACCAGGCCACCAAGGACGCCATGAGCAACGCGACGACCGTCAGCCCCGCCCACTCCGCGAGCACCGCAAGCACGCTCATCACCAACATCGCCGCCCTGGTCACCAACGACCCCTCCTCCGGTGACGGTTCCCCCCTCGGACTGGTCCAGGACGCGGCCGTCGTCATCGAAGGCGACCGCATCGCGTGGACCGGTGATCAAAGCAAAGCACCCGCCACTGACAATCGGGTCGACGCCGGCGGCCGGGCGGTGCTCCCGGGCTTCGTCGACTCCCACTCCCACCTCGTCTTCGCCGGCGACCGGACGCAGGAGTTCAACGCCCGGATGTCGGGCCGGCCGTACAGCGCGGGCGGCATCCGCACGACCGTCGCCGCCACCCGCGCCGCGAGCGACGCGGAACTCGAGGCCAACCTGACCCGTTACCTCCGCGAGGCGCTGCTCCAGGGCACCACGACCTTTGAGACCAAGTCCGGCTACGGCCTGACGGTCGAGGACGAGGCCCGGGCCCTGCGCATCGCCGCCGCCCACACCGACGAGGTCACCTTCCTCGGCGCCCACATCGTCCCGCCCGACCACGCCGGCGACCCGGCCGCCTACGTCGCCCTCGTCACGGGCGAGATGCTCGACGCCTGCGCGCCCCACGCCCGCTGGATCGACGTCTTCTGCGAGCAGGGCGCCTTCGACGGCGACCAGGCCCGCGCGATCCTCACCGCCGGGAAGGCCGCGGGCCTGCACCCCCGGGTCCACGCCAACCAGCTCTCGTACGGCCCGGGCGTCCAGCTCGCCGTCGAACTCGACGCGGCCAGCGCCGACCACTGCACCCACCTGACCGACGCGGACCTGGACGCCCTGGCGAACAGCCGAACGGTCGCCACCCTCCTGCCCGGCGCCGAGTTCTCCACCCGCGCCGAGTGGCCGGACGCCCGCCGCCTCCTGGACGCGGGCGTCACCGTGGCGCTCTCCACCGACTGCAACCCCGGGTCGTCCTTCACCTCCTCCGTCCCCTTCTGCATCGCGCTCGCCGTCCGGGACATGGGGATGACACCCGACGAGGCGGTGTGGTCGGCCACGGCGGGCGGGGCCGCCGCCCTCCGGCGCGACGACGTCGGCCGGCTCACCCCGGGCGCGTACGCCGACCTGACGCTCCTCGACGCCCCGAGCCATGTGCACCTCGCCTACCGGCCCGGCGTCCCGCTGGTCACCGGAGTGTGGCGGCGCGGCGAGCGGGTGCTCTGACCACCGAACCCGCCCGACAGTTGTGCACGATTTGCATACCGTACGCATAACAAGTGCATGACAAATAAAAGTTGACGATCCGCCAGATCAACACCCTCCGCACATAAAGGACTTGACCCCCCTCGTGGCGCGACGCAGGATCGCGCCAGTCGCATCGGCACCATGACTCAGGCGCCGGTCGTACGCGACGAGGGGGGTCTCTTCGCCATGCCCCCCGACGGGGGGTGCAGTTCCAGCGCGGGCACGTGGTCCTTGGGGGCCCGTGGCCGCGCCGCGGTGACAGCGCTTTTCCTCCCCGCCTCACCATTCGGACGACAGGAGGAAGCCCATGGCAGACGAGATGGTGCAGCGCGCCCAGAGATTCATCAACACGACCTACAACAACGGCGCCACGCTGGGCATATCCAAGCTGGACGAGAACGGCCAGACCGGCTGGCCCGTGATGTATGCCCTGACCCGGGCGCTTCAGTACGAGATGGGCATCACCGCCCTGTCCGACTCCTTCGGACCGACCACCCTGGCGAAGATCGGGGAGAAGTACGGCAAGCTGGACGAGACGACCATCCCCTCGGCCAACTTCTGCCGCATCATCCAGTCCGCCCTGTACTGCAAGGGCTACGACGGCGGTGAGATCGACGGCAAGTACAACGACCGGGTCAAGGACGCGGTCGTGAAGCTGAACCAGAACATGGGCGTCTCCGGCACGTACCCGGGCAGCTCCCTGTGGCCCAAGGTGGTCAAGGGCCTGTTCAACATGGACGCCTACGTCACCGTCAGCAACGGCTCGGACACCATCCGGACCATCCAGCAGTGGCTGAACGGCCGTTACATCCTGCGCAAGGACTTCTACATCATCCCCTGCGACGGTCACCACTCCCGTGACGTCGCCAAGTCGATGCTGTTCGCGATCCAGTACGAGCTGGGCATGGCGGACGGCGTCGCCAACGGCGTGTTCGGACCCGGCACGCAGTCCGGCCTGAAGAGCCACACCGTGTCGACCGGCACCACCGGCGTCTGGGCGCAGCTGTTCACCGCGGCCATGATCCTGAACAAGCGGAACGTCCCCTTCGGCAACTTCACCTCCGCGGTGCAGTCCGGCGTGGAGACCTTCCAGTCCTTCAGCAAGCTCCCGGTCACCGGCAAGGGCGACTTCCAGACCTGGGCCTCGCTGCTCGTCTCCTACGGCGACCAGTCCCGCAAGGGCACGGCCTGTGACGGCGTCACCATGATCACGCCCGCCCGGGCGCAGGCACTGAAGGACGCCGGCTACAAGTACATCGGCCGCTACCTCTTCAACCCCTCCAGCACGAGCCTGCCGGAGAAGCAGATCCAGCCGGGCGAGCTGGCCACCATCAAGGACTACGGGCTGAGCTGCTTCCCGATCTTCCAGACGTGGAGCCGGTCGGCCAACTACTTCAGCCCCGAGCAGGGCACCGCCGACGCGTTCCGCGCGATCGAGTGGGCCCAGTACCACGGCTTCAAGCCCGGCACCATCATCTACTTCGCCGTCGACTACGACGCGATGGACGGCGAGGTCACCGACTTCGTCCTCCCGCACTTCCGCGGGATCATGCGCACCATCGGCGAGAGCTCCGGCTACGGCGTCGGTGTCTACGGCCCCCGCAACGTCTGCCAGCGCGTCGCCGACGCCGGCTACGCGGCGGCGAGCTTCGTCTCCGACATGTCCAGCGGCTTCTCCGGCAACCTCGGCTACCCGCTGCCCACCAACTGGGCGTTCGACCAGATCTCCACCATCAAGGTCGGCTCGGGCGCGGGCCAGATCGAGATCGACAACAACATCGTCTCCGGCCGGGACTTCGGCCAGAGCAGCTTCAACCCCAGCGCGGACTTCGGCGGACTGGACACGGACCTGGACAAGGCCGCCTACCGCGACGCCCTGCTCAAGGACGTTCAGGCGTACCTGGTCTCGATCGGTGTGCCGGAGACCGGTGGCGAGAACTGGGAGCCCGACGACGACTGGGCCACGCTCGGCGGCATCTCCACCACCAAGGCGGTCGATCTGGTGCTGAGCGCGGACTGGCTGTTCACCTCGCTCGCACGGCAGCTCAAGCTCCGCAAGGCGCTCATCCAGGCGCCGGTCCTGTGGGAGCTGCGCAAGCTGAATCCCCTGGACGTCGCAGCCGACGAGGCGGTGAAGAAGGGGCTGGACGACGACTGCAGCACCGGCTGGGGCCAGATCTTCGCCTGGGTGACGATCGACGCCCGCAACTACTGCCGGGAACAGGGCATCATCAACGGCTCGCCGCTCACGAACGACGACATCCCCACCGTGTGGAAGCAGCTCAACGAGGACCCGACGTACAACATCCGCTCGGTGGCGTATCTGACGCTCTACAACGCCCACCAGATCGGCGCGCCCCGGCCGAGCCTGACCACCTCCCCCGCCCAGACCCAGGCCTTGCTGGCCCGGTACAACGGCACCGGCGAAGACGCCGCGAAGTACGGCCGTGAGCTGCTCGGCCTGTACAACCAACTGGAGAACTACAACATGCTGTCGCGCGGTTAGTGAGACCCGATGAAGACGAGCACCGCACACCCGTGGCTCCGGCTGAGCCTCCCCCTGGTCGCCAACGTCCTGCTGGGGATTCCGGCCGTGGTGCCCGCGTTCATGCTGTGGTACTTCGCGGCGAACTGGCCCCTTGCCTCGCTGGGCTGGACCGACCGCGAGCCCACCGAGAACGACGGTGTGCTCCCCTGGGTGATGGTCGCGACACCGGTCTTCATCCTGTTCGGCCTCATCTGGTGGCTGGTCAACCGCCCGTTCCGCCGCAGGACGGAACTGCCACCCGGCAGGTACTGGCTGCTGAGCGCGGTGGCCACCGCACTGCCCACGCTCACTCTCATCATCATCAGCTTGGGAAGGAACTGAAAACGTGTCCGACAACGCGCGCAGCAGCATGAGCGGCATACCGAGACGGATCCTGGTCAAGGGGGCCGGGGTGATCGCAGTCGCGGCGGCCGCCGGGTCATTCGCGCCGGCCACCGCCGTGGCCTCCCCCGCCGGCGCTCCCCTGAGCGCCCCCCGGAAGAAGGCTCCCACCTCGGCCAACGGCTGGATCCTGGAGGAGGAGGCCAACCACGTCTCCACCGTCTGGACGCGCCCCGTCCCGGGCACCGGCCTGGAGGTCGACGTCCGGATCGGTGATGTGGAGGCGATCCTGCTCCACGTGGTCCGGCGCTACCACTACGAGGTCGAGCAGCTGAACCACGTCGACCTGGCGGGCTGGCAGCGGATCGGCGGCCTGGAGAAGGGCCGGCCGGAGTCCAACCTCGCCTCGGGCACCGCGGTGCGGATCCGTCCGGGCGCGGGCGCGAGCGGCAGCCTCTTCCCGCTCCAGGTGCTGACGGTGCGTGACATCCTCGCCGACTGCGAGGGCGTGGTGCGCTGGGGCGGCGACGACAGTCCGGTGGACGAGTCGCTGTTCTACGTCGACCGGGGGCCGGACGACGCGTCGGTCCGGGGGCTCGCCGACCGGCTGCGGCTGGCCGAGGCCACACCCGGGCAGGGCGCCGGCGTGGCGGTCGACGTGCTGGCCCCGTCCCGCCGCGAGCGGGCGAAGAAGCTGGTGAAGGAGCAGCGGGCGGGCTGAGCCCCGGCACGCGTCAGGGGCGGAGCGCACGCGCCAGGGGGGCGGACCGCACGGTCCGCCCCCCTGGGGACAGCGTCACCCGGTGAGGATCACTCCTCGACGGTCAGCCCCTTGCGCAGCCGTACCAGCGTCCGCGACAGCAGCCGCGAGACGTGCATCTGCGAGATGCCGAGCTCTTCGCCGATCTCCGACTGGGTCAGGCCCGCGACGAACCGCAGGGACAGGATCTTCCGGTCGCGCGGCGGGAGTTCGGCTATCAGCGGCTTCAACGACTCGACGTACTCGATGCCCTCGAGACCGTGGTCCTCGTAGCCGATGCGGTCCGCGAGCGCGCCCTCGGAGTCGTCCTCCTCCGGCTGGGCGTCCAGCGAGGAGGCGGTGTAGGCGTTCGACGCGGCCATGCCCTCGACGACCTCGTCGTTGGAGATGCCGAGGCGCTCGGCCAGTTCGGTCACCGTCGGGGCGCGGTCCAGCTTCTGGGCCAGCTCGTCACCGGCCTTGGCCAGGTCGAGCCGAAGCTCCTGGAGCCGCCGCGGAACGCGCACGGACCATGAGGTGTCGCGGAAGAAGCGCTTGATCTCGCCGACGATGGTGGGCATCGCGAACGTGGGGAACTCGACACCCCGGGAGAGCTCGAAGCGGTCGATCGCCTTGATCAGGCCGATGGTGCCGACCTGGACGATGTCCTCCATCGGCTCGCTGCGGGAGCGGAACCGGGAGGCGGCGAACTTGACCAGCGCGAGATTCAGTTCGACGAGCGTGTTGCGGACGTACGAGTACTCGTGCGTGCCTTCCTCGAGCGACTCCAGGCGCTCGAAGAGGGTCTTGGAAAGGGCCCGCGCGTCGACCGCGTCGACTTCCTCGTACGGGGGAATGTCCGGAAGTCCGGCGAGGAGCGCGCCCTGTGTGAGGAGCGTCTCGTCCTGCTCGATGGGATCCAGATGTTCCGCAGGGGGTGTCGACGTCGCTTTGTGGGTACGCGATCCGTCGAGCCGGGGTGACATGATGTCCTCCATCGTTCTCGGCATATGGCTGCCGGGGCCAAAACGTGCACTGCGGTGTGCGGCGCCTCCAAAGCCGGCCGTGTCGGGTACGTGTCCTTACTAGGCCTACCCGCTTTCCTGAGCCCACCGCAAGTGCGTTCTGTGGGCATATGTCCGTTTGTGTGTAGTTGTTCGGGTGTCGGAGCGTCCCGGGAAGGCGTAGTGTTCGAGGGCGTCAGCAAGCAGCCTCGACGTCGGGAGAGAGAGACGGCATGGACCGCGGGACGGTCGGCAGCGCACAGTCTGGCCGGCTTCTGGTGGAGGTGCGGGAAGAGGGCTCTAGTGCCGTCGTGACCCCGGCGGGTGAGTTGGATCACCACACCGCCGATCTGTTGCGTGAGCCACTCGAGGACTGCCTCGCCAAGGGATTCAAGCGCCTGGTCATCGACTGCGCACGGCTGGAGTTCTGTGACTCCACGGGGCTCAATGTGCTCCTGGGCGCGCGGCTGAAGGCCGAGGCCGCCGGGGGCGGCGTGTCGCTGGCCGGGATGCAGCCGGTGGTGGCACGCGTGTTCGAGATCACCGGAGCGGATGCGGTCTTCAGCGTCCATGACACGCTCCAGGCGGCGCTGGCCGACGAGTCGAGCTGACCGGCGGTGCGTCGGCGCGCCGAGCCTCGGCCACCCCGCTGTGACCGGTCTCCCACCCCCCTCACGCCTTTCGAGCGGAATACGGGGGTGTTCTGCCGGTCCGCCCGGGCAGGAGACATCCTGAACCTGTCGGCCGACAGGTTGTCGGGGGCGCCGCGAAACCGACGTGCCGCGCACTGCGTGACTGACTGTGTACTGAAGTTTTTGAATCGTGAACTGGTGAATCGGTGAGGTGAAGCGCTGATGAGCACCACCCGGCCTTACTCGCCGGGCGACCGCGGGCCGGAGCCCAGCGGCGCTTCCGGGGCGTCCGAGGGTGGCGGTGCGGCGTCCGGCGAGGGTGTGGCGGCGCCGTCCGGAGCCGCGGGGCCGCCGGGGGGCGGCAGGCAGGTGCGCCGGCTGAGCTTCGAGGAGGAGAGCGGCGTCGTCCCGCTCGCCCGCGACTTCACCCGCCAGGCGCTGTACGCGTGGGGCTGGCTGCCGGCCGCGTCCGCCGACCAGCGGGCCGCCGCCGAGGACGTGCTGCTCGTCGTCTCCGAGCTGGTCACCAACGCGTGTCTGCACGCCGAAGGGCCGGACCAGCTGTGGATCACCTGCGACAACAAGGTGATCCGTATCGAGGTCGCCGACCGGGGCACGGGCCAGCCGGCCCCGCGCACCCCGCACCGCGCTGGCCGTCCGGGGGGTCATGGCATGTTCATCGTCCAGCGGCTGTGCCTCGACTGGGGCGTCGTCCGCACGCCGGGAGTCGCCGGCAAGACGGTCTGGGCGGAACTGGGCGCGCCGGCCTGATCAGCGCCGCGGCCCTCGGCGGCCGGTCCGGCCGATGTCGCCGGGCCCCGCGACCGCAGCCTCGCCCTGCTCCCGGCACCTTTCCGTGGCCTTCTTATCCGCCGTCCGGGTGACGACCCCACGGAAAGCCCCGCCGGGCACCCCCTCCATCCCCACAGATCCGCCGTGTCCTGTGTCTTCCTTCCTCAAGGGCCCGGGCGTACCTTGACGGCCCGATCTGATGCTCCGTCAGGAAAAGGAAGGGGAGCGGCACCGTGTCGTACCGGAATCGAACCGCCGCGCTCGCGTCCGCCGCGGCCCTGGCCGGCTCGGTGGTGTGGTTGGCCGCCCCCGTGGCCCGGGCCGAGGTCGTCGACGTCAACTACCAGTGCAAGACGCCGATCGGAGACAAGAGCGCCGTCTCGCCCATCGACATCAAGGGCGTCAGGAGCGGCGGCGGCTACCGGATCACCATGTCCTGGCGGAAGGGCGTCTCCTCCAGCCCGGTCGAACTCGGCAAGGGCGCGATGACCCCGAGCGCCACCATCGCCCTGGGCGGCGCCGACAGCGGCACCCTGACGGTGACCGGCCCCGCCAACGACGCGGCCGTCCCGGCCAACACGCCCATCAAGATCAACGACCTGAGCGGGACGTACACGCCGAAGAAGAGCGGCGAGGTCACCTTCACGGCCGGAGTGCTCACCATCAAGGCGCTCGGCACGACGACCACCTGCACCCCGACCAACGACCCGGGCCCGTCCCTGAAACTCGACGTCACGGCCGCGAGCGGCGGCGGCACCACCGGCTCCACCCAGGGCGGCGGCTCCGGCTCCGGCTCCGGTGCCGAACTCCCGCAGACCGGCCCCGAGGACTCGGCCGTGGCCCTCGGCACCCTCGGCGGCACGGTCCTGCTGGCCGGCGCGGCAGGAACCCTGTGGCTGACACGACGTCACCGAGGCGCACGGGCAGGCCACTGAGCGGACCGTACGACCGCCAGGGCACGAGCCGCGCCCGCCCGCACCCCCGCTGGAGCCGCCGATGCCGTACGTCGCTCGTGTTCCCCGCCTGTCGCCGCTCGTCCTGCTCGTGCTCCTGCTGAGCCTGCCCGGGGCCGGGCCCGTGCGGGCCGCGGACCGGCCCGGTGTGGCGGTCTCCGAGTCGCAGGCGGGTGCGGGAGGTTCGGTCACCGTCCGGGGGAGTGGCTGGCGGCCGCGCGCGCTGCTGACGCTGCTGGTCTGCGGGCAGGCCGAGCCGTCCCGGGGTGTGACCGGCGGCACCAACTCCTGTGCCAACGCCGACGGCCGGGCCGTCACCACCGACGCCGACGGGCGCTTCCGGCGCCGGCTGCCCGTCGTGGAACCGCCCGTGCCGTGCCCCTGCGTGGTGCACGTGGAGACGGTGACGGGGGCCAGGGCCGAGGCCGACGCTGCCCTCCAGGTCGCCGGGCACGCGGTCGAGCCGTTGCCCGCGGACCGGGCCGGCGGTCGGCTGTCCCTGCTCGCGGACACCCGGCTGCGCGGCTCCGGCGGGCTGCTGACCTGGTTCGGCTCCCCACCCGCCCGGAACCTGGAGGTCACCGTCGGCAACGTCGGGACGTCGCCCGTGCGGGACCCCGTCTTCCAGGTCGGCACCTCCCACGGCGTGTTCGCGCCGCAGTGGCAGGACCAGCGGTGGCGCGGCACGATCCGGCCCGGCGGGAAGGCCCGGATCGAACTGCCCGTGGAGCTCGCCGCCGGCGCGCACGGCGACTACACCGTGTCCCTGAAGTACGGCGGCAAGGTCCTCGCCGAGCACCCCTGGGGCGTGGGCCGCCCGTGGGGCGTGACCCTGTTCTGGGGCCTCGTCCTGCTGGTCGTACCGGCGGCGCTGTTCCGCGCGGGCCTGGCCGTCGTGGACCACGTACGCCCGCGCCGCCCCGGTCACGCGGCCCGCCCGGCCCGCCGCCGTGTCCGGCTGCGCCTGCCCGCCACCGCCAGACGCTCCGCCCCGCCCTGGTTCGCCCCGGACGCCGACCAGAAGAAGACATGAGAAAGGGCCGCCGCACCCCGGGGTGCGACGGCCCTTTCCTCAGGCTCGGACGAGGGCGATCAGCGCACGTCGCCCATCATCGCCTTGACCTTCTTGCGGTACATGAACACCGCGAAACCGGCGACCACGGCGAGCGCGGCCTCCAGCGCCACGAAGCCCATGCGGTCGAGGTTGATCCCGCCGATGGCCGGGTTGGACAGCAGCGCGGTGACGGAGTCGCCCGCGGTGACCGCGAGGAACCAGACGCCCATCATCTGCGAGGCGTACTTCGCCGGCGCCATCTTCGTCGTCACGGACAGACCCACCGGCGACAGCGTCAGCTCACCGACGGTCTGCGCGAAGTAGATCGCGACCAGCCACAGTGCCGCGGCCTTGTGACCGCCCTCCGCGATCGACAGCGGGGCGAGGAAGAGGAAGAAGGACACACCCACCAGCACCAGACCGGAGGCGAACTTCACGATGGTGCTCGGCTCCTGGCCGCGCCGGTTCAGCCACAGCCACAGCCAGGCGAAGACGGGCGCCAGCGCCATGATCATGACCGGGTTGACCGACTGGTACCAGGAGACCGGGAACTCCCAGCCGAAGACGCTGTTGTCGGCGCTCTTCTCGGCGAACAGCGACAGGGTCGAGCCGCCCTGGTCGTAGATCATCCAGAAGACGGCGGCGGCGACGAAGAACCAGATGTACGCCGACACCTTCGACCGCTCGCCCGAGTCCAGGTCCTTGTCCCGCACGATGCGGGAGATGACCAGGATCGGCACGATCAGGCCCAGCAGCGTGAGCGGGATCAGCGCCCAGTTCAGCGTGAAGTGGCCGGTGCCGCCGACGACGCCGTAGAACACCACGGCGACGGCCAGCCAGATCAGGCCCTTGCGCAGCGTCGACGCCTTCTCGGCCGGCGACAGCGGCGTCGGGACCTCGCTGCTGCGCGCGCTCAGGTGACGGCCGCCGAGCAGGAACTGCACGAGACCCAGCGCCATGCCGAGCGCGGCCAGCGCGAAGCCGAAGTGCCAGTTGACGTTCTCCCCGACGGTGCCGATGACCAGCGGGGCGATGAAGGCGCCGAGGTTGATGCCGATGTAGAAGAGCGTGAAGCCACCGTCCCGGCGCGGGTCCTCCGGGCCGTCGTAGAGGTGGCCGACCATCGTGGAGATGTTGGCCTTCAGCAGGCCGGAACCGATGGCGACGAGGCCCAGGCCGACATAGAAGCTCGCGGCCGCGGGCAGCGCGAGGCACAGGTGGCCGAGCATGATGACCAGGCCCGCGACGGCGACCGTCTTGCGCGGACCGAGCACACGGTCGGCGAACCAGCCGCCGGGCAGGGTGAGCAGGTACACGAGCGACAGGTACACGGCGTAGATCGCCGTCGCCGCGCCCGCGCTCAGGTGCAGGCCACCCGGGGCCACCAGGTACAGCGGGAGCAGGGCCCTCATGCCGTAGTAGGAGAATCGCTCCCACATCTCGGTCATGAAGAGAGTGGCCAGTCCGCGGGGGTGGCCGAAGAAGGTCTTCTCGGAACCGGGGGTGCCCGGGCGGGCCGAGTCCTTCGTCAGGCTGGACGCCATGGTCGTTCCTTGCTGGTCGGGACGCGCCCCGCGACAGCGGTGGTGCGCCCGGTGGGGGTCTGCCGGCACCGGTGCGTACGGCCGTCCGCCCGACGCCTGAGGGGGCCGCTCCGGGTCACGGAGCAGTGGGCGGTCGCCACCGGGATCCACGCCTCTACGCGCGTCGCCGCCACGAGGAGGCCCGGCCACAGGTCGTTTCGAGTCGGGGCTGGCGGGAACCAGCCCGCACACAAAAGAGACCTTCAGGGGCAAGCAGCCGCCGAAGGTCGCCGTGGTGTTACAGGCGTCGATTCACCATACGGCACGACACCACCGCAAATGAAAGGACTTGAGACAGGGATCACAGGTGCCGGGGGAACCATACGCCTCTTTTCCAAGGTCCTTACCGGAATCGCACCCCACAGGCAGAGGTGTGGTCGCATACCCGCGCGTCGTAAGAAGCGGGTATGCCACTGGTAAGAATCAAGGCTTCCGGTCACACCCCAGCTCAGGGCGGTGCAGGTCTACCATCACTCCATGACCCGTGTACTGCTCGCCGAGGACGACGCGTCCATCTCGGAGCCGCTGGCCCGTGCTCTGCGCCGGGAGGGCTACGAGGTCGAGGTGCGTGAGGACGGCCCCACCGCTCTCGACGCCGGATTGCAGGGCGGCGTCGACCTCGTCGTGCTCGACCTGGGCCTGCCCGGCATGGACGGCCTCGAGGTGGCCCGCCGGCTGCGTGGCGAGGGCCATGCCATTCCGATCCTCATCCTGACCGCGCGTGCCGACGAGGTGGACACCGTGGTCGGGCTCGACGCCGGTGCCGACGACTACGTCACCAAGCCCTTCCGGCTCGCCGAGCTGCTCGCCCGGGTCCGCGCCCTGCTGCGGCGCGGCGCCGCCGAGCCCCAGCAGCCGCCCGCCACGCACGGCGTGCGCATCGACGTCGAGTCGCACCGCGCCTGGATGGGCGAGGAAGAGCTCCAGCTCACCGCGAAGGAGTTCGACCTGCTGCGGGTGCTGGTGCGTGACGCGGGCCGGGTCGTCACCCGCGACCAGCTGATGCGCGAGGTCTGGGACACCACCTGGTGGTCGTCGACCAAGACCCTCGACATGCACATCTCCTGGCTCCGCAAGAAGCTCGGCGACGACGCGGCCAACCCCCGCTACATCGCCACCGTGCGCGGTGTGGGCTTCCGCTTCGAGAAGAGCTGAGCCGCCGGCCGGGCGAGGACGCGCGGCTGACACGGATGAAACGGCCGACAGGACACAGCTGACACGACACACAGCTGACACGGGGAAACGGCCGACACGGACAAACGGGTAAGAGGACATGCGCCGCCGACTGATCCAGTCCACGCTCGCCGTGGTGCTCGTCGTGATCGCCGTCTTCGGCGTCTCCCTGGTCATCGTCGAGAGCCGGACGATCAGCAACAGCGCCCAGGAGCGGGTGGAGTCCGAGGCGGTCCGGCTGGCCAGCATCGTCGACAGCCGGCTCTTCGGGGCGCAGCAGGTCGACGCGGAGGTCCTGCGCGAGCAGGTCACGCAGGACCGCTACTACGCGGTGATCCGCATCCCCGGCGAGTCGCCCATCGAGGTCGGCACCAAACCGGACGGTGACGTCATCAGCGCGAGCGCGCCCGGCGAGGAGGGCGAGACCGTCACGGTCCAGGAGCCGCGCTCCTCGGTGACCCGGGAGGTCGGCCGCACCCTGCTGATCATCGCGCTGGTGGCGTTGCTGGCGGTGGTGGCCGCGGTGCTGCTGGCGGTCCGCCAGGCGAACCGGCTGGCGTCGCCGCTGACCGACCTCGCCGAGACCGCCGAGCGGCTCGGTTCGGGCGATCCGCGCCCCCGGCACAAGCGGTACGGCGTGCCCGAGCTGGACCGGGTGGCGGACGTGCTGGACGGGTCCGCCGAGCGCATCGCGCGCATGCTGACCGCCGAGCGGCGGCTGGCCGCGGACGCCTCGCACCAGCTGCGGACGCCGCTGACGGCGCTGTCGATGCGCCTGGAGGAGATCACCCTCACCGACGACCCGGACACGGTGAAGGAGGAGGCGACGATCGCGCTGACGCAGGTCGAGCGGCTCACCGACGTCGTCGAGCGGCTGCTGACCAACTCCCGCGACCCCCGCACCGGCTCCGCCGTCACCTTCGACCTCGACGAGGTCATCCAGCAGCAGCTCGCCGAGTGGCGCCCCGCCTACCGCAGCGCGGGCCGGGCGATCGTCAGCTCCGGCAAGCGGCACCTCCAGGCGGTGGGCACGCCCGGTGCGGTGGCGCAGGTCCTGGCCGCGCTGATCGAGAACTCCCTGATGCACGGCGGCGGCACGGTGGCCCTGCGCACCCGGGTCACCGGCAACCAGGCCGTCATCGAGGTCACCGACGAGGGCCCCGGGGTCCCCGCCGACCTCGGCGCACGCATCTTCGAGCGGGCGATCAGCGGCCGCAACTCCACGGGCATCGGCCTCGCCGTCGCCCGTGACCTCGCGGAAGCCGACGGCGGCCGACTGGAGATGCTCCAGACCAAGCCCCCGGTGTTCGGCCTGTTCCTGTCCCGCACGCCCCTCCAGAAGTCCCTCGGCGGCGAGGACGAGCCGATGATCCGCTGACCCGGCTCACGACGGGTCTACGACCGGCGGGCTCACGGCCGACGGCCCTACGGCACCCGCTGCCCGGCCCGGGACCGCTCGTCCCGTTCCCGCTCCGGGGCCGCTTCCGCGTCCGCCACCGCCTCCCCCGGGGGAAGGGCGCGGAACACCCAGGTGCGGTAGGACCAGAAGCGGAACAGCGTGGCGACGCCGATGCCGACGAACTTGAAGATGTTGTTCTGGAGCGGGCTGTTCCAGTCGAAACCGTAGGTCGCCACGTACAGGACGCCGTTCTCGATGACCAGGCCCACCGCGCTGAACAGCAGGAACAGGACCAGCTCCCGGGTGCGCCCGGACTTGTCGCGGTCGCGGTACGCGAAGTAGCGGAAGCCGACGTAGTTGAAGACGATCGCCACGACGGTCGCGATGACGCTCGCGCGCACCACCTGGAGGTCGGTGACGTGCCGCACCAGGTTGAACACGAGGAGGTTGACCAGCACCCCGGCACCGCCCACCGCGCCGAACTTGGCGACTTCGTGAACGAGCCGTCGGAACCGCGAGGCACCATGTTCCATGGTCGTGCAGGCCCCCGTCCCTCAATCGTTTCTGCGTCAACCCAGTCATGCTAACCACCCTCCCGCGCGATCTTCCTGTGGATGGCGGTGGACGGCCGGAGACGGTCCGGGCGGAGCCGGGAGGGACGGGAAACCAGCCACCTTGGCGCGGCCGATACCCTGGGGGAGTGACGTTCCCGGTAGTCGGCATGGTCGGCGGTGGCCAGCTCGCTCGTATGACACACGAGGCTGGTATCCCGCTGGGCATCAGGTTCAAGCTTCTCAGTGACACCCCGCAGGATTCCGCTGCGCAGGTCGTGAGCGATGTCGTCGTCGGCGACTATCGCGACCTCGACACGCTGCGCGAGTTCGCGCGAGGGTGCGATGTGATCACCTTCGATCACGAACACGTACCCACCGAGCACCTCCGGGCCCTGGAGGCGGACGGCATCCCCGTGCGCCCCGGTCCCGACGCGCTCGTGCACGCCCAGGACAAGGGGGTGATGCGCGCGAAGCTCGACGCGATCGGCGTGCCGTGCCCCCGGCACCGGATCGTGAGCGACCCGCAGGACGTGGCGGCCTTCGCGGCCGAGGGCGACGGGTTCCCGGTCGTCCTCAAGACCGTCCGCGGCGGCTACGACGGCAAGGGCGTGTGGGTCGTGGACTCCGTCGAGGAGGCCGCCGACCCCTTCAAGGCCGGTGTCCCCGTGCTCGCCGAGGAGAAGGTCGACTTCCTCCGCGAGCTCGCCGCCAACGTCGTACGGTCCCCGCACGGCCAGGCCGTCGCCTACCCGGTCGTGGAGTCCCGCCAGGTCAACGGCGTCTGCGACACGGTCATCGCCCCGGCCCCCGGCCTCGACGAGGACCTCGCGGTCCGGGCCTCCGAGATGGCGCTGAACATCGCCAAGGAGCTCGGCGTCGTCGGGCACCTCGCGGTCGAGCTGTTCCAGACCCGCGACGGCCGCATCCTCGTCAACGAGCTCGCGATGCGCCCGCACAACTCCGGCCACTGGTCGATGGACGGCGCCGTCACCAGCCAGTTCGCCAACCACGTGCGAGCCGTCCTGGACCTCCCGCTCGGCGACCCGCGCCCGCGCGCCCCGTGGACGGTCATGGTCAACGTCCTCGGCGGCGACTACCCGGACATGTACTCCGCGTACCTGCACTGCATGGCCCGCGACCCCCAGCTCAAGATCCACATGTACGGCAAGGACGTGAAGCCCGGCCGCAAGGTCGGTCACGTCAACACCTACGGCGACGACCTGGACGACGTGCTGGAGCGCGCCGGTCACGCAGCCGGCTACCTGAGAGGCACCATCACCGAATGAGCCCTGTTGTTGGCATCGTCATGGGGTCGGACTCCGACTGGCCCGTCATGGAGGCCGCCGCGAAGGCCCTCGACGAGTTCGAGATCGCCTACGAGGTCGACGTCGTCTCCGCGCACCGCATGCCGCGCGAGATGGTCGCCTACGGCGAGCAGGCCGACGCCCGCGGGCTCAAGGTGATCATCGCCGGGGCCGGTGGCGCCGCCCACCTGCCCGGCATGCTCGCCTCCGTGACCCCGCTGCCGGTCATCGGCGTGCCCGTGCCGCTGAAGTACCTCGACGGCATGGACAGCCTCCTGTCCATCGTGCAGATGCCGGCCGGTGTCCCGGTCGCCACGGTCTCCGTCGCCGGCGCCCGCAACGCCGGTCTGCTGGCGGCCCGCATCCTCGCCGCCCACGACGAGGAACTGCGCGGCCGGATGCGCGACTTCCAGCAGGAGCTGAACGACCAGGCCACCGAGAAGGGCAAGCGCCTGCGCTCCAAGGTCGAGGGCTCGGGCGGCTTCGGCTTCGGCGCGAGGAAGTGACGGCGATGACCTCCGAGGAGGCAGCCCGGGAACTCCTGCGCGAGTTCCCGGTCGTCGACGGCCACAACGACCTGCCCTGGGCGCTGCGCGAACAGGTCCGCTACGACCTCGACGCCCGGGACGTCGCCGCCGACCAGAGCGCCCATCTGCACACCGACATCCCCCGGCTGCGCGCCGGCGGGGTCGGCGCGCAGTACTGGTCGGTGTACGTCCGCACGGACTCGCCCGACCCGGTCGCGGCCACCCTCGAACAGATCGACTGCGTCGGGCAGTTGCTCGCCCGGTACCCGCAGGATCTGCGGCCCGCGCTGACGGCCGCCGACATGGAGGCCGCGCGCCGGGAGGGCCGGATCGCCTCCCTCATGGGCGCGGAGGGCGGCCACTCCATCGCCAACTCCCTGGGCGCCCTGCGCGGCCTGTACGGGCTCGGGGTGCGGTACATGACCCTCACCCACAACGACAACGTGGACTGGGCGGACTCGGCGACCGACGAGCCGAAGGCCGGTGGTCTGACCGCGTTCGGCCGGGAGGTCGTGCGGGAGATGAACCGGCTCGGCATGCTCGTCGACCTGTCCCACGTGGCGGCGACGACCATGCGGGACGCGCTCGACACGAGCTCGGCCCCGGTGATCTTCTCCCACTCGTCCGCACGGGCGGTGTGCGACCACCCGCGCAACATCCCGGACGACGTCCTGGAGCGGCTGCCTGCCAACGGCGGCATCGCGATGGTGACGTTCGTGCCGAAGTTCGTGCTCCAGGCGGCCGTGGACTGGACGGCCGCGGCCGACGAGAACATGCGCGCCCACGGCTTCCACCACCTCGACACCACCGCGGAGGCCATGAAGATCCACCGCGCCTTCGAGGAGCGGCAGCCGCGCCCGGTCGCGACGGTGTCGACGGTCGCCGACCACCTGGACCACATGCGCGAGGTCGCCGGCATCGACCACCTCGGCATCGGCGGCGACTACGACGGCACGGCCTTCACCCCCGACGGCCTCGACGACGTCTCCGGCTACCCGAACCTCCTCGCGGAGCTGCTGGACCGCGGCTGGTCGAAGGCCGACCTGGCCAAGCTGACCTGGAAGAACGCGGTCCGGGTGCTGGACGCGGCCGAGGACGTGGCACGGGGACTCCAGGCGACCCGGTCGCCGTCCAACGCCACGATCGAGTCGCTGGACGCCCCCGCGGGCTGAGCGTCGAGGGCGGGGTGGTCGGTGCAGCCGGCCGCCCCGCCCCGTACATGAAGTACCGGTCGCGCATCTCGTCGAGCGGCGCCCCGAGCCGCAGCCGCGTCGCCAGGTCGGGATCGGCGAGGGAGGGCCGGCCGAGCGCGCCCGCATCGGCCGGACGGTCGCCGGCCTGGTCCGCTCCAGGGACGCCCTGACCAGGTGATCGGGGCGGCCCGGCCGCCCGGAGCGCCCGCCCTCCCGCCGTACTCCGAACGCCCCGCCCACCAGGAACAGCCCCACGCTCCGTGCGACGGTGACGGTACTGCACGAGGACCGTACGGAGCCCCCATGGCAGACCTCCAGAACGACCTGCGCCCCAGCGCCACGGCCGGCGACGTCGACGATCTGGCCGAGCCGTACCCCGACGACGGCGTCATCACGGCCGAGTCCTACGAGCCGGTCTCCGACCCGGACGACGCGCCGATGGTCCGGGCCCACGCCATCCTCGCCGCCCACCCCGTCGCCGACGGCTACAACGGACTGCCCTGGGCGCTCAAACGCCTGCCCTACTACGACCTGGAGCTCGGCGAGGGCACCGTCGGCACGGACGTGCCCCGACTGCGCGACGGACACGTGGGCGCGCTGTTCTGGTCCCTGCACCTGCCCGAGGGCTTCGACGGCGACCGGGCCGTCGGCGCCACCCTGGAGCAGCTGGACCTGGCCAAGACCGCCGCCCGGACCTGCGACGACGGTCTGCGGCTCGCCTCGACGGCCGGGCAGGTCGCGGACGCGCGCAACTGCGGCCGGGTCGCCGTGCTCCTCGGCCCCGCCGGGGCCCCGGCCATCGGCGACTCGCTGGGCATCCTGCGCCAGCTGCACCTCCTCGGCCTGCGGGCCCTGACGCTGACCGGTGTCTCCTGGGCGAGCGAGGCGGGACTGACCCGGTTCGGCGAGGAGGTCGTACGCGAGATGAACCGGCTCGGTGTGATCGCGGACCTCTCCGGCGCGTCCGCGCAGACCATCAGCCGGGTCCTGAGCCTGTCCCGGGCACCCGTGCTGTGCAGCCGCTCCGCCGCCCGCGCCATCCGGCCCCACCCGGTCAACCTGCCCGACGAACTGCTCGCGGAGCTGGGCGCGGCCAAGGGACTCTGTCTGGTGCCGCTGACCGCCGAGCAGACCGGCCCGAGCGTCCGCGACGTCGCCGACCACCTCGATCACATCCGTGCCGTGGCCGGAGCGCAGTGCGTGGGCCTGGCCGGCACGTACGACGCCGGCTCGGCCCACCCGCAGGAACTCGGCGACGTCTCCTGCTATCCGCGGCTCGTCGCCGAGCTGCTGCGGCGCGGCTGGGAGGAGGCCGACGTGGCCCTCCTGACCTGGGGAAACGTCCAGCGCCTGCTGCGCGGCACCGACTTCACGGCCCGCGCCGCACGGCAGCGGCGCGCCCCGTCAGGAGCGAAGATCTCTGAGCTGGACGGGTGACCGTCCCGCCCGCCTTCCGTCCCGCCCGCCCTCCCACCCGGCCGGATCAGCCCTGCTCGATCCGGCACAGGCAGAACGGGTGCCCCACGGGGTCCGCGTAGACCCGGAAGTCCTTCTTCTCGTAGTCCTCCTTGTCCAGTACCCGAGCCCCCAGCGCCAGCACCCGCTCCTCGGCCGCGTCGATCTCCTCCCAGGTCGAACCGCCGTCGAAGTCCAGGTGGAACTGCTGGGCGTTGCGGTCCGAACGGGGCCACTCCGGCGGGGAGTAGCCGGGCGAGCGCTGGAAGGCGAGCCGGGGCCCGCCGGGAATCCGCAGCACCACCCAGTCGGGGTCGTCGTCCTCGGGGGTGCCGCCCCCGACCTGCGCGTAGAAGCGGGCCAGTTCGCGCGGGTCGGGGCAGTCGACGACCACGGAACGGAAACGTGCCACTGCGGACATGGGGCCTCCAGGGGTCAACAGGCGCAGAGGCAGAACGGGTGCCCGGCCGGGTCGGCGTAAACCCGGAAGGACCGGCTCCGGTCCTCCGTGTCCAGCGGCGTCGCGCCGAGCGCCAGCACGCCCTTCTCGGCCGCGTCCAGGTCCTCCACGTCCAGGTCGAGGTGGAACTGCTGGGAGTGGTCCGGCGATGGCCACCGCGGCGGTACGAATCCGGGGGCGGCCTGGAAGGCCAGCGGTGTGCCGCCCGGCACCTTCAGGTCGACCCACTCGTCCTCCCCGTCGCTCTCCACCGTCGGCGTGCCGCCGAGCACCTCGGCGTAGAAAGCGGCCAGCGCGTGCGGGTCGGGACAGTCCAGGACGACGACACCCAGCTTGGCGAGAGCCATGACTTCCTCCTCGAAGTCGCTGTTACCTTCGGATCCGGGTAACCGGTAACCGTTACTGCATGCTCCCTCATTGACGGTAACCTCGCAAGGGAATACGCGAGAGGTACGGTCCAGCCATGACGGAGAGATCACCCGCGCCCGGCGGCCTGGCCCTGGTCGAGGCCCTGGTGAACACGCTGGACATCGAGTCGGGCGCCGACTCGCTGGACACCGCGGAGGGCCGGGCCCGGTTCGGGATCACCCGGGACGGGGAGGCCGAGCAGGCCCGTGCCCTGCGCGAGTCACTGCGCGCGGTCCTGCTCGCCCACGCCGGTCACCCTCCGCACCGCGAGGTGACCCCGCTCGGCGACCTGCTGGCCGGCACCCCCCTCGTCGTCACGGTCGACACCACGGACGGCTCGGCCGCCCTGACCCCCGCCGACGACCGCCCCCTGCCCGCTCGCGTGGCCGCGGCCGTCGCCGAGGCCCTGGTCGCCGGCACCTGGACCCGGCTCAAGGCCTGCGAGGCCGCCGACTGCCACTGGGCCTACTACGACCGCAGCCCGGCCGGCCGCGGGCGCTGGTGCTCGATGCAGGTGTGCGGAGCCCGCGCGAAGATGCGCCGTTACCGGGCGAAAGGGGCCTGACCCGCCCGCGTAAGGGCCCGGTGGGGCAGAATGCACGTGACGCCGGTTCGGCCGACTGAGCCTCGGCCGAACCGGCGTCACCTGTCCTCGGGCGTACGGGAGTCCGCGGTTGTCCTCGCGCGTACGGGAGTCCGCGGTGGACTCAGGCCCGGGGCCGCCCCATCGCCCGGTACGTCCAGCCGGCCTTGCGCCAGCGCTCCGGGTCGAGGGCGTTGCGGCCGTCGAGGATGAGCCGGGCCGCCGCGACCTCGCCGAGGGCCTCGGTGTCCAGCTCGCGGAACTCCCGCCACTCCGTCAGATGCAGCACGATGTCGGCCCCGCGCACGGCCTCCAGCGCCGTGTCGGCGTAGCCGAGGGTCGGGAAGACACGGCGGGCGTTGTCCATGCCCTTGGGGTCGTAGACCGTCACCTGGCCGCCCTGGAGGTGGATCTGCCCGGCGACGTTCAGCGCGGGGGAGTCCCGGACGTCGTCCGAGTCGGGCTTGAAGGTCGCGCCGAGCACGGCCACCCGCTTCCCCAGGAACGGCCCGCCGCCCAGCGCCTGCCGGGCCAGCTCCACCATCTGCCCGCGCTGGCGCATGTTGATGGAGTCGATCTCCCGCAGGAACGTCAGCGCCTGGTCCGCGCCCAGCTCGCCGGCGCGCGCCATGAACGCCCGGATGTCCTTCGGCAGACAGCCACCGCCGAAGCCGATCCCGGCCCGCAGGAACTTCTTCCCGATCCGGTCGTCGTAGCCGATGGCCTCGGCCAGCTTGGCGACGTCACCGCCCGCGGCCTCGCACACCTCCGCCATGGCGTTGATGAAGGAGATCTTCGTCGCCAGGAAGGAGTTCGCGGACGTCTTCACCAGCTCGGACGTCGGGAAGTCGGTGACCACGAACGGCGAGCCCTCGGCGATCGGCGTGGCGTACACCTCCCGCAGCAGCTTCTCCGCCCGCTCGCTGCGCACGCCCACCACGAGCCGGTCCGGGTGCAGCGTGTCGTCCACGGCGAAGCCCTCGCGCAGGAACTCCGGGTTCCAGGCCAGCTCGGCGTCCGCACCGGCGGGCGCGTGCGCGGCCAGGTAGGACGCCAGCCGGTCGGCGGAGCCGACGGGCACGGTCGACTTGCCGACGACCAGCGCCGGACGGTGCAGATGCGGGGCCAGCGAGGCGATCGCGGCGTCGACGTAGCTCATGTCGCAGGCGTACTCGCCGTGCCGCTGCGGAGTGTTCACGCAGACGAAGTGCACGTCCCCGAACGCACCGACCTCGGCCCAGTCCTGCGTGAAGCGCAGCCGGCCGCTGGAGCCCTCGATCCCGGCGACATGCCTGCGCAGCAGTTCGTCGAGCCCCGGCTCGTACATCGGGGCCTCGCCGCGCTCCAGCTTCTCGATCTTCTCGGGCACGACGTCGAGGGCGAGCACCTCGAAGCCGAGCTCGGCCATGGCCGCCGCGTGTGTCGCGCCGAGATAACCGGTGCCGATCACGGTGATCTTCAGGGCCATGGGTGCTCCAGGGGTCTACGGCATGCGGTGCGCGCCCGAGCATAGCCGGGGCATGGGGAGGCGCTTCACTGGGCAACTTCTCGCTGTCGTCTAGCTCACGTATCACTCCCGGGGACGACCCCATAAACTTTTGATTACTTAACGGTAGTTAGCGCCAGCATCGCAGCGTTTTGGAGCGTGAGAGACCTTGGCCGGATCGGCTGACTTCGACCTGTACCGCCCGTCCGAGGAGCACGACATGCTCCGTGACGCCGTCCGCTCGCTGGCCGAGGCGAAGATCGCGCCGTACGCCGCCGCCGTGGACGAGGAGGCCCGCTTCCCGCGGGAGGCGCTCGAGGCGCTGGTCGCGAACGACCTGCACGCCGTGCACGTGCCCGAGGAGTTCGGCGGCTCCGGCGCCGACGCCCTGGCCACCGTCATAGTGATCGAGGAGGTCGCACGCGTCTGCGCCTCCTCCTCCCTCATCCCCGCGGTGAACAAGCTGGGCTCGCTCCCGGTGATCCTCTCCGGCTCCGAGGAGCTGAAGAAGAAGTACATGTCCCCGCTCGCCAAGGGCGACGGCATGTTCTCCTACTGCCTCTCCGAGCCGGACGCCGGCTCCGACGCCGCCGGCATGAAGACGAAGGCCGTCCGCGACGGCGACCACTACGTCCTCAACGGCGTCAAGCGCTGGATCACCAACGCCGGCGAGTCCGAGTTCTACACGGTGATGGCCGTCACCGACCCCACCAAGCGCTCCAAGGGCATCTCCGCCTTCGTCGTCGAGAAGTCCGACGAGGGCGTCTCCTTCGGCGCCCCCGAGAAGAAGCTCGGCATCAAGGGCTCCCCGACCCGCGAGGTCTACCTCGACAACGTCCGCATCCCCGCCGACCGCATGATCGGCGAGGAGGGCACCGGCTTCGCCACGGCGATGAAGACCCTCGACCACACCCGCATCACCATCGCCGCGCAGGCCCTCGGCATCGCCCAGGGCGCGCTGGACTACGCCAAGGGCTACGTCCAGGAGCGCAAGCAGTTCGGCAAGCCGATCGCCGACTTCCAGGGCATCCAGTTCATGCTCGCCGACATGGCCATGAAGATCTCGGCCGCCCGCGCCCTGACCTACCAGGCCGCCGCCGCCTCCGAGCGCGGCGATGCCGACCTGACCTACCTGGGCGCCGCCGCCAAGTGCTTCGCCTCGGACGTCGCCATGGAGGCCACCACCGACGCCGTCCAGCTGCTCGGCGGCTACGGCTACACCCGTGACTACCCGGTGGAGCGCATGATGCGGGACGCCAAGATCACGCAGATATACGAGGGCACCAACCAGGTGCAGCGCATCGTCATGGCCCGCAACCTGCCGTAAGGCCGCCCCGCTTCACCGGTCGCCCCCCTGCCCGCCCGTCCGGCCAGGAGGGCGATCCGCGTTTCGCCACGGTGTCCAACCCCGCGCCCGCCGAGCGGATTGGGTCCTTCCGCCCCGTGGCGGTCGGGACCGCGCAGGCGTAGGACGGAAGACACGGGGGCCGGCCCCGGCCCTCGTCGTCTCCCCGGGAGGAAGCCATGACCCAGCAGCCCGCCACCACGGCCCCGCTGAGCAAGGAGATGCAGGACTGCGTCCAGGCGTGCATGACCTGCCACGGCGTGTGCGAGGAGACCATGAGCTCCTGCCTGCAGCTGGGCGGCCCGGCCCAGATGCAGATCATGCGTGCCGTCATGGACTGCGCCGAGATGACGCGCATGTGCGCCGACATGATGATGCGCCGTTCGCCGCTGTCCGCCGAGATGTGCGCGATGTGCGCCCGCGCCTGTGACATGAGCGCCGAGGCGTGTATGTCCATGCCGGACGACGACCAGATGATGCGCTGCGCCGAGGCGTGTCGCCGCTGCGCCGACTCGTGCCGCTCGATGTCGGCCGCCACGATGTGAGCACCGGCTCATGCCGAACGGCTCACGCCGACCAGCTCACAGCAAAGGGGACACCCCACGGGGTGCCCCCTTTCGCCGCGTGGTGCTCACTTGCTCGAGACGGTGACCTTGTCGTCGTTCTTCAACTCGTTCACCAGCGTCTTCACCTTCGCGGTGTCCCACTGGAGGTTGCCGTTCCCGGCGTTGCCCGCGATCGGCATGTTCATGGACTTGCCCTCGCCGCCGCTGACGCCCTTCATCGCCCAGAACATGTCGGCCAGGTCGAACAGGCCCATGTCCTTGTCGACCACGAGGGAGTCGAGGCCGGCGCCCATGGTCGGGTAGAGCTTGAACGGGTTGAGGACCGTGCTCGGCGTGGCGACCTGGTTGGCGAGTGCCGAGAGGAACTTCTGCTGGTTCTTCGTACGGTCCAGGTCGGAACCCGCGAGCGCGTAGCGGGTGCGGACGAAGGCGAGGGCCTGCTCGCCGTTGAGGGTCTGCTTGCCCTTCTTGAAGTCCGCGCCGGACTTGGTGTCCTTGATGTCCTGCGGGATGTCCATCTCGACCCCGCCGACCGCGTCCACGATGTTCGCGAAGCCGCCGAAGCCGATCTCCACGTAGTGGTCGATGTGCAGGCCCGTGTTGGCCTCGACGGTACGGACCAGCAGCTCCGGGCCGTCCTCCGCGTACGCCGCGTTCAGCTTCGTCTGGCGGCCCGTGCCCTGGTAGAGCTTGCCGGAGTCGGAGCCCTTGTACGACGGGATCGTGACGTTGGAGTCACGCGGCAGCGAGACCAGCGTCGGGGCGCCGCCGCCGGTGTGCAGGATCATCATCGAGTCCGTGCGCTTGCCCTCGGCGGACCCGGTGTGCAGCTTCTTCTTCTCCTCGGCCGACATGCCCGCGCGGCTGTCCGAGCCGACGATCAGGTAGTTGGTGCCCTCGCCCGCCTCCGGTCTGTCGATGACCTTCGACAGGTCGACGTCGCGGTTGAGCTTGGAGTCGGCCCAGAAGTAGGTGGCGACGCTCGTCACGACCAGCAGCGTCACCAGCGTGATGGTCGTCACCTTGATACGGCGGCGCCAGTTGGGCGCGGGCCGCGGCTCGTACATGCCGTCGCCCGGCCCCCCGGGGCCTCTGCCGCCGGGGGAGCCGTAGACCTGGCCGGTGTTGTAGCCGCTGTCATAGCCGCCCGGCGGCTCGGCGTATCCACCGTCGACGTACGACGGCTGCTGCGGTACTCCTCCGGCGTACTGCGGAGCACCGCCGTAGCCGGCCTGCCCGGGCGACGCCGCCGGACCGCGGCGGACCTGCCGCATGACACGGGCACTCTCGGGCTGTGAGCTGGAGCTGCCGCGTCCGTACCGGCCGCCGCGGTTGTCGCCGGACCGTCCCTCGGGCCATGTGTTCATGCGCCCCAGTGTGCAGGTGTCCGTAGTGCGCCATACAAGGGTCGTCGGAAAATCAGAGCACGGCTGTGGCGAAGCTGACACAAAACCCCCTCATGTCGCCTCGGCATAAGGTGGGGGCCATGACAGAGCAGGCCTCAGCTGCGGATTCCGGCACTCCGGATATCCCGGGCAAGCCGACCTCGGCCTCCCGAACCACGCTCAGCCACATCATGACCCACAACGACACGAACCTTCTGGGGACGGTGCACGGCGGGGTGATCATGAAGCTGGTCGACGACGCGGCGGGGGCCGTGGCCGGGCGGCACTCCGGCGGGCCGGCCGTCACCGCCTCCATGGACGAGATGGCCTTCCTGGAGCCGGTCCGCGTCGGTGACCTCGTGCACGTCAAGGCGCAGGTCAACTGGACCGGCCGGACGTCCATGGAGGTCGGTGTCCGGGTCCTCGCCGAGCGCTGGAACGAGTCGACCCCGCCCACCCAGGTCGGTTCCGCCTACCTCGTCTTCGCGGCCGTCGACGCCGACGGCAAGCCCCGCCGGGTCCCGCCGGTCCTCCCGGAGACCGAACGCGACAAGCGCCGCTACCAGGAGGCCCAGATCCGCCGCACCCACCGCCTGGCCCGCCGCCGCGCGATCATGGAGCTGCGGGAGAAGCGGGCGGCGGAGGGGTTCGAGGACTGACGCGCCGAGGCGCTACGAGCACGCCACCTCGTCCCCACGGACCACCCCGCCCCCGCCCTGCCCCGGGTCCTCCGCCCGCACCTTGCGGACGCGGTCGAAGTCGGAGCCCGCGATGACCTTCAGGGTGGCTCCCAGGCCCGCGACCGGACGGAGCTCGCTGCCCGGCAGGGCCGTCGCGAGGGACTTGGCCGAGCGGTCCCAGCGGGGGTCGTAGGCGACGACCGTGCGCTTCACGTCGTCCGTGGCATGGGTCACGGGGGTGCGGGTCGTGACGAAGCCCGCCGCCGCGAGCGCCGCGTCCACCCGGCGGCCGAGGCCGGGCGTGCTCGTGCCGTTCTCCACCTGGACGCTGATCCGCTGCGGAGCGACCGGGACCAGCGGGACCGCGCCGCCCGGCCGGTGCGCGGACAGCGGCCGGTCCTCGCGCAGGGCGTGGAAGAGGCGCTCGGACCTCACGGGGTCCCACTTCAGCGTCGAGCCCACCCCCTCGACGGCGTACCCCATCCCCTCGATGGGGACGGTGGTGAACTCGGAGGAGGACGGGGAGAAGTTCCGCATGGCCCGGCCCAGGTCCAGCATCTCGTCCGTGCCGAAGCCCTTGTCGGCCCGCACCGAGCCGAGCACCGCCCGGGTCACGTCCCGGAACTTCATCGGGTTCAGCATGATCCCGGAGGAGGTGACCCGGTCCACGAGCGCCGCCATGAAACGCTGCTGGCGCTTCATCCGGCCCAGGTCGGAGGCCCCGTCGACGTGCCGGGCCCGTACGTACTGCAGCGCCTGCCCGCCCTCCAGCGTGTGCTGCCCGGCCGGCAGGTCCAGGCCGGTGTAGCTGTCCTTCAGGGGGTCGGCGGTGCAGATCCGCACGCCCCCGACCACGTCCACGGTCTTCATGAAGCTGGTGAAGTCGACCTCCAGATAGTGGTCGATCTTCACCTTGGTCATGCCCTCGACGGTCCGCACGGTCAGCTGCGGACCGCCCTCCGCGTACGCCGCGTTGAGCTTGATCGGATGGCCCCCGTGCCGCTCGCCCGTCGTACGGTCGACGTGCGGGGGTGTCACCGCGTACGAGTCGCGCGGCAGGCTGACCACGCTCGCCCGCTCCCGGTCCTCCGAGATGTGCACGATCATGATCGTGTCGGTGCAGTGGCAGGGCGCGCCGCCGAGCCGGTACTTCCGCCGCTCCTCCGCGCCGATCTTGTCGCGGCCGTCGGTGCCCACGAGCAGGACGTTCATGCCGTGGCCCGCCTCGGGCCGGTTCTTCATGTCCTTGAAGGGGTCGACCCGGACGATGTCCGCCTCCAGGCTGGTCATCACCGCGTGCCCGATACCGGCGGAGGCCAGGACCACCACGGACAGCGTGGTGACCACCCGCAGACCCCAGCGCGGCTTGCGGGCCCGTGCGGACGGCGCGGCCCTGCGCCGGGCACGGCCGGGGGAGGGCTGCGGGCGGCGCTGCGGGGTGGCGGTGGTCCGAGGGGATCGCGGCGGCGTGGGCAAGGGGATACCTCCGGACGGCGGCCGTACGTGAGATCCGTGACACCGTAGGCCGATACGATCTGCGGCCTGCGGTACCGCCCCGGCGGCGCGCACCGGTATCCCCCGTTCGCGGTAACGTGAGCGCTCTATGAACGCCAATCCCGACGTGCGGCTCCCCGCCGTTTCTGTGATCATGCCCGTCCTCAACGAGGAACGGCATCTGCGGGGAGCAGTCCAAGCGATCCTCGCGCAGGAGTACGCCGGCGAGATGGAGGTCGTGATCGCCCTCGGTCCGTCCACGGACCGCACGGACGAGATCGCCGCCGAGCTCGTGGCCGAAGACGCGCGTGTCCACACCGTCCCGAACCCGACCGGCCGTACGCCGGCCGCCCTCAACGCCGCGATCAACGCCTCCCGGCACCCGATCGTCGTCCGTGTCGACGGGCACGGCATGCTCTCGCAGAACTACATCGCCACCGCCGTACGGCTCCTGGAGGAGACCGGGGCGCAGAACGTCGGCGGCATCATGCACGCCGAGGGCGAGAACGACTGGGAGCACGCCGTCGCCGCCGCGATGACCTCGAAGATAGGGGTCGGCAACGCCGCCTTCCACACCGGCGGGCAGGCGGGCCCCGCCGATACCGTCTACCTCGGAGTGTTCCGGCGCGAGGCGCTGGAGCAGCAGGGCGGCTACAACGTGGAGTTCATCCGCGCCCAGGACTGGGAGCTGAACTTCCGCATCCGTGAGGCCGGTGGGCTGGTGTGGTTCTCGCCGGAACTGCGGGTGTCGTACCGGCCGCGGCCGAGCGTGAAGGCGCTCGCCAAGCAGTACAAGGACTACGGCCGCTGGCGGCACGTCGTCGCCCGCTTCCACGAGGGCTCGATCAACCTGCGCTACCTCGCCCCGCCGGCCGCCGTGTGCGCGATCGCGGCCGGGATCCTGGTGGGCGCGGTGCTGACGCCGTGGGGTTTCGTGGTGCCCGGCGGCTATCTCGCGGCGATCCTCCTCGGCTCGGTTCCGGCGGGCAAGGGGCTGCCGCTGAAGGCCCGGCTGCAGATCCCGGTGGCGCTGGCCACCATGCACATGTCGTGGGGCTGGGGCTTCCTGACCAGTCCGCGCGCGCTCGCCCGCAAGGTGATAGCGAGCCGCCGCCCGGCGGTCCGCGCGGACGCGGCCACCGGCTGACGCACACCGCTCGTGTCCGGGCCCCTCCCCGTGCGGGAGGGGCCCGTTTCCGTCACCAGGTGAACGCCGGGTTCACGTGCATGCAGGCCTTGTCGTCCGCGCCGTTGAGCGCCTCGGCCGACTTCGGGGTCTTGTCGTTCTGCTTCGGCGCCTTGTAGGCCGTGCCCTCGCGCCAGTCGGCACCGACGACGAGCGTGACGCCGGACACGTCCGTCGACCGCTTCACCGAACCGAGCGGGATGCCCAGGGCCTCGGCGACCCGCTGGGCGTCGCCCTCCAGGTCGGCGCTCGGGTAGCGGACGACGGTGCTGTCCTCGCTCCATGAGCCGGTGCTGTCGGCGACGGCCTGGGCGAAGCCCTTCTCCGTCAGCAGCCCGGTCACCTCGCTCGCGCGTCCGCGCGCCGCTGCCAGGGTGCCGGTGCGGGTGCCGTTGCGGACCTGGACGGGGATCTCGTCGTCGGCCGCTGCCGGGTCGGCGGCCTTCTCCGTGGTCTGCTTCTTCGACTCGTCCTTGCCGTCCAGCGCGATGTCCTCGCGCACCAGCCGGAACAGCTGCTCGGCGTCGTCCGTGGGCTCCACGCGGGCGCCGACGTACCGGTTGGGCATCGTCGTCATGGTGATGCGCTTCGGCTCCACCTTGCGCAGCTCGTCGCTGAGGTCGTAGAGCTTCTTGACGGTGTCGAGGCCGGTGTCGACCGTCAGGGCCCGGGTGGCCTCCTCGGCCAGTCTGCGGAGCTTGTTCGGGCTGCTCAGGGTGGCGTTGTCGCGCAGTTGCCGCACCATCGCGTTCATGTACATGTGCTGGGCCTTGGCGCGGGCGAGGTCGCTGCCGTCGTCGAAGCCGTAGCGGGTGCGCAGCCACTGCAGGGCCTGCTCGCCCTGGACGTAGGAGGTGCCCTTCTCCAGCTTCAGGCCCGAGCCCTTGCCGTCGGAGGTGCGCGAGTGGATGTTGGCGTCGACGCACACCGGGACACCGCCGACGGCGTCGGCCATGGACACCACGCCCGCGAAGTCGACCATGACGAAGTGGTCGATGTGGATGCCGGTGAGCTCCTGCCAGGTGGCCACGGTGCAGCCCGGACCGCCGTGGCCGAGGCTCTGGTTGGTCATCCGCCGGCCCTGGGTCGCCGGGTACACCTTCCCGTCGTCCGGGTCGGTGCACTTGGGGATCTTCACCAGGGTGTCGCGGGGCATGCTGATGACCGACATGTTGGTGCGGTCGGCGGACAGGTGCAGCAGCATCTGGACGTCCGCGAGGGGAGTGCCGCCGAACGTCTCGCGGGCGCCGCCGAGTTTCTGGTTCTCCTCGGTGTCGCGGGCGTCGGAGCCGATGAGCAGGATGTTCAGCGGGGTCTGACCGGCGGCGTTCGGCGTGGGAGCGGCGACCTTGTGGTCGCCGAGGTTCAGGGCGTCCTTCTTGATGTTGCCGTTGAGGTGCCGGTAGTAGAGGTAACCGGCCCCGGCCGTCCCGAGTATGAGCAGGGCGAGCACGGCGGCGGACCACTTCAGCAGCCGCCGCGGACGCCGGGGGCTGCCCGCGGCGCTGCGGACGTCACCGCCTTCACCGCCGTCACCGCCTGCGCCGGGGTGCTGTTCACCCGCCCGGGTGTCCGGCCCGGTGTCCTTCGCCGAGCCGCCCTCGTCGTCGGACGTCTCCGTCTCCGACTCCGCCTCGCCCGGGCCCGGTTCACCGCGGACGCCCCGCCGCGTCTCGTTCTCCCGTACACCGCTCTGCGTCACTTCCCCGGTCCTTCCCGCCCCCCGCGCACGCGACAGGCCCGTCCTGCCTCCTGTTAGACGCACGACGGGCCTGTCAGTTGCCCTCAGCGGGTCAACTCGCGCACTTCACCTTGTCGGCCGTGGACTTCTCCACGTCCGGCGCCTCGACCGGGGCGTCGAGCTTCACACCGGCGCCCTTGAAGTCCTTGCCGAGGGTCAGGGTGATCGAGGGCAGGCCCTGGGAGTTGGTCACGCTCTCGCCGGGCTTCAGCGCCGACCCGGGCAGGCCCATGATGTCGGCGAGGCGCCGGGCCTGGTCGGCCTGGTCGGGCCCGTACTCGAGGGTGGTCTTCGCCAGTGCGGCGGGCGCGTTGCCCACGTTCTCCGACTTGGTCACGCCCTCCTCCACCTGGAGGTACTGGAGGGTCTTCTGGGCGCTGCCGGCGACGGCACCGCCGTTCTGGATCCGCACCCGGACCTCGGAGGCCGGGGCCTTGGTGCCCTTCAGCCGCGCGGCCTCGGCGTCCTTCTCCTTCTTCTTCTGCCGCTTGACCTCGGTGAACGACACGTCGTTGGCGATCATGTCGAACACCTGGGGAGCCTTGGTCTCGTCGAAGACGACCGTCGCCTTCACGGTCTCCGCCGGGTTGTCCTTCACCGGCACCGTCGTGAAGGTGATGTTCTTCGTCGGCACCTTCTTCAGCTCCAGCGCCACGTCCTTGAGCGTGCCGACGCTGCCGATCGCCTTGTCCACCGTCAGCGCCTCGGTCGCGGCCTCGGCGAGCTTCAGCAGCTTGGACGGGCTCGTGAGGGTGTCACCGGAGGACATCTTGCGCATGAGCGAGCCCAGGAACTGCTGCTGGACCTTGATCCGGTCGAGGTCGCCGCTGTTGCCGAAGCTCTTGCGGGTGCGGACGAACGCGAGGGCCTGCTCGCCCTCGACCTTCGACTCGCCTGCGGGCAGGACGAGTTTGGAGTCCTTGTCGTTGACCGCTTTCTCCACACAGACGTCGACCCCGTCGACCGCCGAGGTCAGCGTCTTCACGGCGTTGAAGTCGGCCATCATGAAGTGGTCTACCTCGATGCCGGTGTTCTCCTCCACCGTGAGCATGGTGCAGCCCGGGTCCCGGCCGTTCTCCCCGAGGCTCCGGTTGAAGCGGACGGCCCGCTGCCCGGCGACGATCCTCTCCGAGCCGTCCTCCTGCTTCGTCGGGCAGTCCGGGATGTCCACGATCAGGTCGCGGGGGATGCTGAGCGCGGTCGCGTTGGAGCGGTCCTCGGCGACGTGCAGCAGGATCGTGGTGTCGGCGTGCCCGGAGCTGCCCTTGTCGCCGTAGCCCTCGTTGCCCTCACCGGTGCGCTTGTCCGTGCCGATGATGAGGACGCTGAAGGCCTCGTCCTTGCTGAAGTTGCTCGCGCCCGCGCTGCCGACGTCGGTCGTCGTGACGTTGCCCGCCAGGTGCTGGAGGTAGAGGTAGCCGGCGGCGCCGACTCCGACCAGGACGAACGCCATCGTGCCGCCGGTCCACAGCAGCACCTTCTTCGCCTTCTTCGGCTTCCGCTGGGCCGGCTTCCGTCCGCCACGCCGTCCCGGCGGCGGCTCCTCGGGGGCGCCGCGCCGTCTGCGCTGCGGCGGGACCTCGGTACGGGTCGTCGTACCGCCACCGGTACCACGGCCGCTACCACGGCCGGTACCACCAGCGGTACCACGGCCGGTTCCACGAGCGCCCGCGGCTTCGCGTGCCCCGGGGCCCGGCGACTGCGCTGCGGATGGAGCCAGTCGCAGTTCGTATTCGCCGGTGTTCGGATTGAGTACCCACTGGTCTGCGGGGTCGATCGGTTCCCCCCGCCCACGGCGTTGCGCGTCCACGGTTGCTTGTTTCCTCCGTCGGGGCACGCGGCGCCCTCTCCCCCCGGAGAGCGCACGGGTACTTGGTCATCACAGAAGCACTGGATCGCTCACACTATCCGCCCAGTTGAACGCCGATGTGCGCCGAATGACAAATTCAACGTCCATACATTTGGGCAATCCAGCCCAATTCATGAACGGGAGTTCGAGGAGTTCACGCGCGTGTGACGCATCGTCCGCTACCAGCGGTACGGCGCGTACACGTCCATGCACTTTCCGGCGTCGGAACCATTGAGCGCGTCCGCGTCACCGGGCAGGTCTCCGGCCTTCGGCGCCGCCTGCTTCGGATAGGCCGTGCCCGTACGCCAGTCGGCGCCCACCACGACCGTGACACCGGAGACATCGGTCGAGCGCTTCACCGAACTCACAGGAATGCCGAGTGACTTGGCGACGCGCTGCGCATCGCCCTCCAGTTCGGCGCTCGGATAGCGCACGACGGTCCGCTCCTCGGCGCGGGCGGGCGAGGTGTCCGCGGCGGCCTTCGTGAACCCCTCGCCCACGAGTGACCGGGCGACGGCGGCCGCGCGGCCGCTGACCGGGCCGAGGGTGCTGGAACGCGTGGCGTTCTGCACCAGCACACCGATCGCTCCGTCCGCCGCGGCCGGATCCGCCGAGTCCTTCTCCGACTCCTCCGTCTTCTTCTTCCGCGGCTTCCCGCCCTTGCCGTCGAAGGGCACGTCGTCGCGGAGCATGGCCCACACCCGGTCGGCGTCGGCGCCCGCCGGGATCAGGTGGTTGACGTCCTCCGGGTCCTCGGAGGTGGGCAGCGTCGTCATGGTGATGCGGTCCGTCGGCACCGTCTTCAGCTGCATGCCCAGGTCGTACAGCTTCTTCACCGTGCCGATCTCCTCCGACACGTTCAGCGACTTGGTGGCCGCCTCGGCCAGGTCCGTCAGCCGGCCCGTGTCCGTGAAGACGTTCTGCGCCTTGAGCGTGCGGATCATCGAGTTCATGTACATGTGCTGCGCCCTGGCCCGCAGCGGGTCGCTGCCCCAGGCGTGGCGGGTGCGCAGCCACTGGAGCGCCTGCACGCCCTTGACCTTCTTGTGGCCGGCCTTCATCTTCAGGCCCGAGCCGCCGGGAACGCCGGGCAGCGGGCGGTCCCACACGTTCTGCTCGACGCACACGTCCACCCCGCCGATGGCGTCCGCCATCTGCACCACGCCCGCGAAGTCGATCGTCATCCAGTGGTCGATGTAGATGCCGGTGAGGTTCTGCCAGGTCGCCAGCGTGCAGCCCGCACCGCCACGGCCCAGCGAGGTGTTGATGATCTTGTTGACCGGCGGGTACGTCCTCCCGGTCTTCGGGTCGGTGCACTTGGGTATGTCGACCCGGGTGTCGCGCGGAATGCTCACCACGGAGGCGCTCTTGCGGTCGGCGGCCAGGTGGATGAGCATCTGCACGTCGCCGAGCGGCGGGTTGCCGCGCTCGTTCCGGGCACCGCCGAGCTTCACGTTCTCGTCGGACTTACGGCTGTCGGAGCCGATCAGCAGGATGTTCAGGGGCGTCTGGCCGGCCGCGTTCGGAGCGGCCTTCGTCGCCTTGGAGTCGCCGCTGCTGCGCTGGCCCTTCTCGATGTTGCCGTTCAGGTGCTCGTAGTAGAGGTAGCCGGCGCCGGCCGTCCCCAGGACCAGCACCGAGAGGGTGGTCGCCGACCAGCGCAGGACGCGACGCCCGCGGCGCGGCCGACGGCCTCGCCGGCCGTCAGCGCCGTCCGGCCCGGCGGACCCGCCCCGGGCCGGCTCACGCGGGACCGCACCCGGTTTCGTCCCCTCGCCGTACACACTGCTGCTCTGCGCCATCTCGCTTCCCCACCCCCGTGTCACCGGACAACGCCTGCCCTACGTCCTGTGAGACGTAAGACAGGCCCGTCAGGTCACTCGGCACACTCGACCTTGTCCGCCGTGGACTTGTCCACGTCCGCCGGCGCCTTCGTCGGAGCGGCCTGGGAGGAGCCCGCACCCTTGAAGTCCTTGCCGAGGGTCAGGGTCATCGCGGGCACGCCCTGCGAGTTCGTCACACTCTCGCCCTGCTTCAGCGCCGACCCGGGCAGGCCCATGATGTCGGCGAGGCGACGGGCCTGGTCGGCCTGGTCGGGGGCGTACTCGAGCGTGGTCTTCGCCAGGGAGGCGGGCGCGTTGCCCGCGTTCTCCGACTTGGTCACGCCCTCCTCGTTCTGCAGCCAGCTGAGCGTCTCCTGCGCGCTGCCCGCGACGGCACCGCCGTTGAGGACCCGCACCCGGACCTCGGAGGCGTCGGCCTTGGTGCCCTTGAGCCGGGCGGCCACCGCGGCCGCCTCCTTCTTCTTCTGTTCCTTGACCGCGGTGAAGGAGACGTCGTTCCTGATCATGGAGAAGACCTGCGGGGCCGACGACTCGTTGAGCACGACCGTGGTCTTGACCTTCTCCGCCGGGTTGTCGATCACCGGGGTCGTGGCGAACGTCAGGTTCTTGGTGTTGAGCTTGCCCAGCTCCAGACCGAGGTCCTTCAGCTTGTTGATGCTGTCCAGCTGCGAGTCGACGGTCAGCGCCTTCGTGCCCGCCTCGGCCAGGTCGAGCATCTTCGTGGGGCTGCTGAGCGTGTCGTTCGACTTCAGCTTGCGCATCAGCGCGCTCAGGAACTGCTGCTGGAGCCCGATCCGGCTCAGGTCGCCGCCGAAGCCGACCGCGTGCCGGGTGCGCACGAACGCCAGGGCCTGCTCGCCCTCGATCGTGTGGTTGCCCTTCGACAGCTTCAGGTGCGAGTCCGGGTCGTCGATGTCCTTGCCCAGACAGACCTCGACCCCGCCGACGGCGCTGGTCAGCGTCTTGACCGCGTTGAAGTCCGCGACCATGAAGTTGTCCGGCTTCACCCCGGTCAGCTCCGTCACGGTCCGCATGGTGCAGCTGGGGGTACGGCCGTCCTGGCCGAGGCTCGTGTTGAAGCGGGTCTGCGGCGTGCCCGGGATGACCTTCTGCGACCCGTCCTCCTGCGTGGTCGGGCAGTCCGGGATGTCGACGATCAGGTCACGGGGGATGCTCAGCGCGGTCGCGTTGGAGCGGTCCTTGGAGACGTGCAGCAGGATCGTGGTGTCGGCGTGCCCGACACTGCCCGCGTCGCCGTACTTCTCGTTGCCCGCGCCGGTGCGCTTGTCGGTGCCGATCAGCAGGATGTTGATGGCCTTGTCCTTCTCGAAGCCACCGGTGCTCGCGCCGTCGTCGGAGACCGACGCGATGTTGTTGTTCAGGTGCTCGATGTAGAAGTACGCGGCGCCCGCCCCGGCGACCAGCACGAACGCCATCACGCCACCGGTCCACAGCAGGGCCTTCTTGCCCTTCGAGGCCTGCTTGGCGGGCCGGCGCCCGCGCCGCCCCGGCAGCGGTTCCTCCGGAGCCGGAGCCCCGCGGCGCCTGCGCGGCGGCGGCACCGCACGGCCGGGCGTCTCGGGCCGCGGCCGGCCGGGCGCCTCCGTACGGCCGCGCGCCGGCGGACCCGAGTCGGAGGACGGCGGCCTGCGGGGCCCGGGAACGCCCGACTGCGGTGCGGAAGGGGGCAGTCGCAATTCGTATTCGCCGGTGTTCGGATTGAGCACCCACTGGTCTGCGGGGTCGATGTCGTCCGCCCGCCCACGGCCTTGCGCGTCCACGGTCGTCTGTTTCCTCCGTCGGGGCGCGGCGCCTTCCCCTCCAAGGCGCCCGGGTCTCGGTCACACAGTGCGCGATCTCAGGACCGTCCTCAGAGCCGGGGCGCACCGGGATCGCTCACACTAACCGCCCAGTTCAGTGCCGAGCGACGACGGTGACAAATTGCACGTCCCTACACTTGGGCAATTCGCCCATTTCCTGGGTGAAGAGTTCGTTGCCTTGGAGTTACCTTGGTGCCCGCTTTACTCACAGGTGTCCTCGGCTGCCGTGTTCCCGCGGAACGTCGGTGGAGGAGAAACGGTGACGGCGGGTTCGGCAAACGGGCCCGCATGCGAATCCCCGTACGACCCGTCCCGCGAATCGGCAGGCCTCAGCGGTGCGGAACCGTGCGCCCCGGTCCCGGTGATCGCCACCGGAGTGTCCGTACGCAGCCTCTCGAACAACCTCTCCGCCGCCGGCTCCACGAGTTGGTCGCGATTGGCGTCGTACGCATACGACTGCCGAGGCACGGTCAGGAATTGCACTTGTTCCATGGGGATGTCGCGCAGCCCCCGCACGAGTTCGTACAAGCCGCGAAGGCTCGCCAGATCCGGGTCCGTTGTGAGAGAGGACGTGGCGGCGTCCAGCACGGGATACAGCTTCACCGGATTCAGCAGAACGTCATTGCTGCGCACCTTGTTGACGAGTGCCCCGAGGAAGCGCTGTTGCCGCTCCATGCGTTCCGTGTCGCTGCCGTCGCCGAGCGACTTGCGGGCGCGGACATAACCGAGGGCCTGCTCGCCGTCGAGCGTCACCCGCCCGGCGGGCAGTCGCAGCTTGGCCGCCCGGTCGTCGATCGGTTCCTTCAGACACACCTCGACGCCGTCGACCGCGTCGACCATCCGCTTGAAGCCGTGGAAGTCGACGACGACGTGGTGGTCGACCCGGACGTCGGTGAGCTTCTCTACGGTCCGGATGGTGCAGGCCGAGCCGCCCAGCTGGAACGCCTGGTTGAACATGGCGAACCTCGGCGCACTGCGGGAACCGTCCGGGCGCCGGCAGCCCGGCATGTCCACCATCAGGTCCCGGGGCAGGGAGACGGCGGTGGCCCTGCCCCGGCCCGCGGACAGGTGCAGCAGGATCGTGGTGTCCGACCGCTCGGTCCCGGAGTCCCGCCCGTAGCGGGCGTTGTCGTCGCCCTGACGCGAGTCCGAACCGATGAGCAGGATGTTCCGCGCGTCCTTGACGAGTGAGGTGGGCCGTTCCTTCTCGTACCGCGCGAGCTCGGCCGCGGCTGCCTCGTCGGGCGTGATGTTTCCGCTGAGTTTCGCGTACACCGCCCATCCGGCCCCCGCGGCCGCCGCGACCACGACGGCGATCCCGAACGCCGTCCACCGCGCCCACCGCCGCCGACGCCGCCGCACCAGCCCCCGCCCACTGGCCGAGGCCCCCGCACTCGCCCCCGGCCTCCGGAAGGACCCACCACTGGTGCCGGCCAAGACAGGACCCCTCCTGACCCCTGACGTAGGAACGCGCCACGCGCACTTCTCCTACGACTGTGGCGCGAAAGGAGCCCGGGGGCGGGATGGGAATGGTCCGAACGGGGCGCCGCCCCCAGCTGCGGGCAGTCGTGCCGCTGGGGCGGCACGGGTGGGCGCAGCGGCACCCCGCAACGCCGGGCTGCGCAACGCCCCGCCCCCAGCACCCACGCCGAGCACCGCGCGAAACGCCCTACCGGGCGATAGCCGTAACCCGCTCACTCTCCACCCGCTTGTCCAGCACCCCGTCCCCAGCCCGCTCAAGATGCCGGCACAACACCACAGACCCCCCCGTGGCCAACGGCCCGTACAACCCCGCGTTCAACCCCTCCCACGTGTCGTACGGCAACCCCGACAGAATCCGCGACCCCGGCCCCGTGAGCCCCAGCCCCGTCGCCTCCGCCCGAGCCCGCTCCACGACCTCCGCCCCGCTGAACTCCCGCCCCGCCACGATCAGCGCGGGCCCCTCCGGATCCACCGGCGCGTACGGCACGAACCGGTCCCCCTGCCCCGGCACCTCCACCGCGTAGTCGACGAACCCCTCGGGAACCTGCGGAAACCGCCCCCCGAGCGGCCGCAGCGCCATCGCGATCCGCGCCCCGGAGCACGCCCGAGCCGCCTCCAGCCCCTCCGGCCCGCTCACCACGACGTCGGCCGCCCGCACGTCCCCCGACACGTCGGCGACGACCCCCACCGACGAGCAGGCCAGCAGCCACACCGCCGTCTGCCAGTGCGCGGGCAGCGACAGCGCCACCCGGTCCCCGGGTTCGACGGACAACTCGTCCTGGAGGAGGTTGGCGGTCTTGGCCACCCAATTGGCGAAGGTGGCCACGGAGAGTTCGACGCGTTCGCCGGTGGCGTCGTCGTAGAAGGTCACAAGGGGACGTCCCGGGTCCGCGGCGAGCGCGGAACCCAGCAGGTCGGCAGGGGTGCGATCGGTGGCGTTCACCCGCGCAAGCGTACGTGCCGCACGAGCCCGCGCCCAACGCCCCGGCCGCCGCCCCGCCGCCGGTGCGTCACCGGTTCGGCCGCATCCTGGGCGACAGAGCGTCACATCCTAAATGGACAGAGTTATATGACTATGTCCAACATCGGGGGCATGCGTGGATTCCTTGCTTCTTCCATCGGTGTCACCTGTGCGGCCGCTCTGGCCCTCCCGCTCGCTCCCCCCGCCGTGGCGGGGACGGAGAGACCGGTACCGACCGCGGAAGCCGCCACGGCAGCGAGACCCGCGCCCCGAGCGGGGACACCGACCACGACCACCGACCGGACCGCGACCACCACCACGACCGACCGGCGCGCCGCCGAACCGTACGCCCCCGGCGGCACCCAGTCCCTCCCCCTCGAACCCCTCACCCGGAGCCGCGCCACCCCGTCCGCCCCCGGCACCACCGAACAGGGCCTGCCCCGCCGGGCCGTGCGTGGCTTCTCCCTCGTCGGCGTCATCTGGGACGACCCCGAAGCCGAACTGCACGGCCGCGTCCAGGTCCGCACCCGCACCGCCGGCACCCGCACCTGGACCGGCTGGCAGGACATCGACACCCACACCGCCGACCACAGAGCCGATCCGGGCACCGCCGAGGGCACCTCGGGCCGGGTGCGAGGCGGCACCGCACCCCTGTGGGTGGGCAAGTCCGACGGTGTGGAACTCCGTGTCGTCCCCGAGCCCGACGACCCGGAAGCCGCCCCAGGCCCCCACGGCACGGGCGCGTCCGCACTCCCCTCCGGCCTGCGCCTCGAACTCGTGGACCCCGGCGATGCGGCGGAAGCCGCCCCACTCTCCGGGGACGCCGCGGAGACCGCCGCACTCCCCGGCACTCCGGAGGAAGTCCCTCGCACCGCCGAACTGAACGCCGACGTCTCCGCCGTCACCGCCGCCGACGCGGCCAACGCCGGACTCGCGCCCCTCGGCGCCACCGAGATCGCGGAACTGAGCCGCGCCGAGACCGAGCGGGAGCTCTACGCCATCAACGCCGAGGCACTGATGGCGCAGTTGCAGGCGAAGCCGTACGTCGGCCCGCGGCCGCGGATCGTCACGCGTCGCGGCTGGGGCGCCGACGAGGGGCTGCGGGAGGGCAAGTTCGTCTACACGAAGAAGGTCAAGGCGGCCTTCGTGCACCACACGGCCAGCGGCAACGGCTACCGCTGCTCGCAGGCCCCCTCACTCATCCGCAGTATCTACCGCTACCACGTCAAGAGCATGGGCTGGCGGGACATCGGCTACAACTTCCTCATCGACAAGTGCGGAAAGATCTACGAGGGCCGCGCGGGGGGCGTGGCGAAGGCGGTCCTCGGCGCGCACACCCGTGGTTTCAACAGCAACAGCATGGGGATCGCCGTCCTCGGTTCGTACGGGGCCAAGAAGCCGTCGTCCGCCGCCGTCAAGGGCATCGCCCGGCTCGCGGCGTGGAAGCTCGGCCTGTACGGGATGAATCCGCGGGGCAAGACATACCTGAAGTCGGGAGGTGGCAACCTCTACCGAAAAGGCAAGAAGGTTCGACTGAACGTGATCTCAGGTCACCGGGACGGCTTCAACACGTCATGCCCGGGACGCAAGCTCTACGGCAAGCTCGGCTCGGCCCGCTCCAAGGCGGCCGGGTACCAGGGCCGCTGAGACACACGTTCACCGCCGTCGGGGGGCAGCGGGGCGGAATGCCGCACGGCCAGCGAAGGCGCCACGGAACGGTCTGCATACACTGACCGGCCGAAAGACAGTTCGGCCGGTCCCGGCAGGAAGCAGAGACGACACGTGACAGAAGCGATCCTCCTGGTCGGCGGCAAGGGCACCCGGCTGCGCCCGCTCACGGTGCACACGCCCAAGCCCATGGTCCCGGCGGCCGGGGTGCCCTTCCTCACGCACCAGCTGGCGAGAGCGAGAGCCGCGGGCGTCGAGCACATCGTCCTCGCCACGTCCTACCTGGCCGAGGTCTTCGAGCCGTACTTCGGTGACGGCTCCGCACTGGGGCTCCACCTCGAGTACGTGACGGAGGAGGAACCCCTGGGCACGGGCGGCGCCATCCGCAACGTGGCGTCACGGCTGCACTCCGGCCCCGACGACCCGGTGCTGATCTTCAACGGCGACATCCTGACGGGCCTCGACATCCCGGCCCTGGTGGACACGCACGCGTCGACGGGCGCGGACGTCTCGCTCCACCTCACGAAGGTCACGGACCCCCGCGCCTACGGTCTGGTCCCCACGGACGACACCGGCAGGGTCCTGGCGTTCCTGGAGAAGCCGCAGACGCCGGAGGAGATCGTCACCGACCAGATCAACGCGGGCGCGTACGTCTTCCGCCGCTCGGTCATCGACACGATCCCGCTGGGCCGTCCGGTCTCGGTGGAGCGGGAGACCTTCCCCGACCTGCTGTCCGCCGGGGCACACCTCCAAGGCATGGTCGACTCGACGTACTGGCTGGACCTGGGCACGCCGGCGGCCTTCGTCCGGGGCTCCGCGGACCTGGTCCTGGGCCGGGCCCCGTCTCCCGCGGTCCCGGGCCGGTGCGGTGACCGCCTGGTCCTCCCGACGGCGACCGTCGCGTCCGACGCGAAGCTCTCGGGCGGCACGGTGGTGGGCGAGGGCGCCTTCGTCGCCGAGGGAGCCCGCGTGTTCGGCAGCACGATCCTCGCCGGCGCGGTGATCGAACCCGGCGCGGTCATCACCGACTCCCTCATAGGCAGCCGGGCCCGAGTCGGCGAACGCTCCGTCCTCACCGGCACGGTCATAGGCGACGGCGCGACGGTCGGCCCCGACAACGAACTCCTGGAGGGCACCCGCATCTGGTGCGACGCCCAAATCCCCGCAGCAGCAGTCCGCTTCTCCTCGGACCAATAGCGCCAGCTGCGGGCAGTCGTGCCGCTGGGGCGATGGGGGTCCCCCCTGCTCGAGCGAAGTCGAGAGCTTGGGGGAGGGTGGGCGCAGCGGCACCTCGTCCCGCCGAGCTGCGCACCCACCCGCCCCAGGCACCAACGCCGAGCACCAGAAACCGGCCCCGGGGAAGGGCAACAGTTCACAACTGCCCGATATCCCACCGAGGCATCTTCGGCACCCGCCGCCCCGGCACCCTCCCACTCAGCAGAATCAACCGAGCCGCCCGATGCCGCTGCCCCGCATACGGCTCCAGCAACTCCAGCATCACGGAGTCATCCGCATCCCGGTCCCCGGCAAGCGCCCACCCCACGATCCGCGGCAGATGCAGATCCCCCACGGTCACCTCGTCCGCCGCCCCCAGACTCCGCTGCACCGTCTCCGCCGACGTCCACGGCCCGATCCCCGACACGACCTCCAACCGCGCCCGAGCCGCCCCCGGCTCCATCCGGACCGCCTCCTCCAACCGCCCGGCCACCCGCACCGCACGCAGGATCGTCGACGCCCGCTTGTTGTCGACCCCGGCTCGATGCCACTCCCACGACGGAATCAACGCCCACGTCCGAGGCGCCGGCATCACACACATCCGCTCGGGCGCGGGCCCCGGCGCCGGCTCCCCGAACTTGCGCACCAGCAGCCGCCACGCCCGGTACGCCTCGTCGGCCGTGACCTTCTGCTCCAAGATCGACGGAATCAGCGACTCCAGCACCAGCCCGGTCCGCGTCAGCCTGAGCCCCGGCCTCCGATGCCGGGTCTGCGCCACCAGCCGGTGCCGCGGCACGAAGGCGGACGGGTCGTCCGCGGCCCCGAGCAGCTCAGGCAACTGCTCCAGCAGCCACTCCGCCCCGGGCCCCCAAGCCTGGCCGCGCACCCCACCGCCGTACGCGCAGACCCGCAGCGTCCCGGGCCCGGCCGGGGTACGACAGGCCCGCCACACGGACCCGTCCGGCATCGCACGGAACGTCGGGTCCCCCGGCCCGCGCCGCAGCGGCCCGAGCACCAGTCCGAGATCCAGCGGCCCGTCCGGCACCCAGTCCCGCACCCGCCCGGGCCCCGCGGCCTGCCGGGGCACGCCCCCGGCCACGGAGACATCCCCACCGCGCACGGTCGTACGCGTGGGCCGGGGAGCGAACCGTCCTGCCATGAATGAAGTCCCTGATGTTCCTGAAGCCGCGTGGTCCCTGAAGCCGCCGGGCTGCGGGCGGAACGGCCCTATGAGCCTAGACGCCGCCCCGCGTCCGTCACCGCACCTCGATGAACGCCCCGGCGTCCCGCTCCGGCCGCGGCCGCGGTTCCTCCGCCGGATGCCCGACCGCCACCGCGCCCATCGGGTCCCACTCCGCCGGCAGGTCCAGCACCTCGCGCACCACGTCCCGGCAGAACATCGTCGACGACACCCATGCCGACCCGAGCCGCTCCCCGGCCAGCGCGACCAGGAAGTTCTGCACTCCGGCGCCCGCGGCGACCACGAACATCTCCCGCTCGGCGGTGTCGCGCCGGGGATCGCCGTAGGTGTGCGAGCCGTCCATGACCAGGCAGGGGACGACGAGGTACGGCGCGTTCCGCAGGACGTCCCCCCGCCGCACGCGCTTGGCGACGGACTCCTCCGTCTTGCCGTCCCGTCGCAGGTCGGCGATCCACGCGTCGCGCATGGCGTCGAGCAGCCGCGTCCGCGACTCCTCGGACTCCAGCAGCACGAAGCGCCACGGAGTGGTGTGGTGCGGCGCCGGTGCCGTCACCGCCGCGGCCACGGCACGCCGTACCGCTCCGGGGTCGACGGGCTCGTCCGTGAAGGCCCGGACCGTACGCCGCTGGGTCACCGCCAGCCGTACCGCCTCCGACGTACCGAGCCGGAACATGTCGTCGCGCGCGCCGCGCACGATGGCCCGCGCGCCCTCCGCGTCGTCGCCGTCCGCGACCACGTGCGGCAGTCCGCGCACCACGGCGACGGGCAGCCCGGCGGCCTTGCCCTTGACCAGGTCACCGGCGGCGGCGAGTTCGTCGGCGGTGGCGACGACGGTGGCGCTGAGCGGATTGCCGTACGCGTCCGTGCCCCCGCGCAGATCGTCGAGCACCCGCACTCCGGCGGCGCCGATCGCGACGTCCGTGAGCCCCGCGCGCCAGGGTCGCCCGAAGGTGTCGGTGACGACGACACCGACGTCGACGCCCAGGACGTCCCGCAGCCCCTCGCGGATGGCGCGGGCGGAGGCGTCCGGGTCCTCGGGCAGCAACAGCACGGTCCCGGACGGCGTGTTGGAGGCGTCGACCCCGGCCGCCGCCATGACGAGGCCCTGCCGGGTCTCGACGATCCGGAGGCTGCCCCGCCGGGCGACCACCCGCACCGTCTCCGCGTCGATGGCCGCCTCCCGGTCGGCCGCCCGCAGGACCCGGCCCTCCGCCTTGGACACGATCTTCGAGGTGACGAGCAGCACGTCACCGTCGGCCAGGCCGGGCTCGGCGGCCGCGATCAGCTTGGCCACGTCGTCCCCGGCCGTGACCTCCGGCATCCCGCCCAGGGCCCACACCCGGTACCCGTCGGTGCCCTGCCGGTCGTGGGAGACCTCGCCGCTCAAACCGCCCGCACCTCCTCCGCCAGTGTCAGCGCCTCCCGGGCCATCTGCGCGGTCGCGTCGGCGTCGGTCATCATCAGAGGCACGGCCCGGCAGCGGATCCCGGCCGCCTCCACGCGCTCCACCGCGCCCGCGTCCACCGTGTCGACGAGCCAGCCGTCCAGCAGGCCCGAGCCGTAGTGCTCGGCCACCGCCGACGCGGTCGACTCGACCCCCACGGCGGCGAGCACCTTGTCGGCCATGCCCCGCACGGGCGCGTCGCCGACGATGGGGGACAGGCCGATCACCGGCACCCCGGCGTCCGCGATCGCCTCCCGGACACCGGGCACGGCGAGGATCGTGCCGATCGACACGACCGGGTTGGACGGCGGGAAGAGGATCACGTCCGCCTCGGCGATGGCCTCCAGGACGCCCGGCGCGGGCTTCGCCTGGTCGGCGCCGACCGGCACGATCGCCTCCGCCGGGACCGAGGCGCGCAGCCGCACCCAGTACTCCTGGAAGTGGACCGCCTTGCGCTCACCGTCGACCTCGACGGCCACATGGGTCTCGACGCGGTCGTCGGACATCGGGATCAGCCGCACGCCCGGCTTCCAGCGGTCGCACAGCGCGTCCGTCACCGCGCTCAGCGGATACCCGGCGCCCATCATCTGGGTCCGCACGATGTGCGTGGCGAAGTCCCGGTCGCCGAGGCCGAACCACTCGGGCCCGACGCCGTACGCCGCGAGTTCCTCCTTGAGGTGGAAGGTCTCGTCGGCGCGCCCCCAGCCCTGCTCCTCGTTGATGCCGCCGCCGAGCGTGTACATCACCGTGTCGAGGTCCGGGCAGACCTTCAGCCCGAAGAGGTGGATGTCGTCCCCGGTGTTGCCGATGACCGTGATGTCCGCGTCCGGCACGGCCCGCTTCAGACCGCGCAGGAACCGGGCACCACCGATGCCGCCTGCCAGAACCACAATGCGCATGGGCGACAGTCTTGCAGGCCCCTACGACAACCGGTCGGCGGCCACGACAACCGGTCAGGCGGTGAGGGCGCCCGGCTCGCTCAGCGCCTCGCAGTGCGGGGCCGCGTGCATCGGCATCTCCGTCAGCCCCGGGTAGTAGACGTGCAGGCTCACCGCCGGCTCCAGCGTGTCGTTGTCCACCTCGTGCACGTACCCCGGCGCGAACACGCGCTGCGCGCCGGCCCGCAAGGCGCGCGTCCCCCGGTCCGTGCGCTCGGTCAGCGTGCCGTCCAGCACGGTCAGCACACCGGAGGAGCGGCCGTGGTCGTGCGGTCCGCTGCCCTGCCCGGGCACCCAGGACAGCAGCCACACCTCGTAGCCCGGGCCGGTGCGCAGCCGGTGGTACCAGCGGCTGGTCGCGTCGTACCGGACGAGGTGCTCCCACTGGGAGCGGTCGGCGGCGATGGAACGGGCGAGGCCGACGAACTCGGCGACGGTGGCCGGGTGCTCGCGCGGGGCCTGGAGCAGGTGCGGGACTTCGAGGATGTCGCCGGCGATCTGGAGGTCGCTGTCGCTGTTCATGGGGTGGGCTGGTTCCTCAGTGAAAGAAGGTCAGAGGGAACGGGAGCCGAGTACGGGTGGCTCGGCCTTCAGCTGGAGCGGGTGTGGCTCAACAGCTGGAACAGCGACAGCTACAGCGAGCGCGAGCAGCACCGTGGGACCCGGCGGTGCGGGTCGAGGTGAATGCCAAGTTCGCGAGCATGCCCACTAGGACACCGGTTCACACCACCACTGTCAACTCGGCACCCGGGAAGTGCGACGGGTTTCACCTCTTCCGGTTCACCGCTCAGATGAAAGGTTTGTTCATGGCCGGTCCGGGACACATGGCGTCCATCCGTGCGCGCGAGCGCCGTTGCGTACTCGTGATCCGACTGTGATCCGGTTCGCTTCGACGCATGTGTCGGAACGAGATCGAACCTCTGGGCGTCCTTCTCCGTACAGGACTCCAAGGGGTCCGGCGGAAGGTGGACGCCCTCGCGGGCTCCGTCTGTGTGTCAGGTTTTATGGTGATTTGAACACTTTCCGCATGGGCTTGGTTCCGCAGAGTGAATAAGGGGCTCAATAGCAGATCTCGGCTTGACTCGCCCGGAGCAGCACACTTGTAATTTCACTCGTGTCGTTCAGCCGGAATCGGTAACGGCTACATCACGGGGACGCGGAAAGAACAGACGAGGGGCGCACATGACCGAGCTGGTGCAGCAACTGCTGGTCGACGACGCGGACGAGGAACTCGGCTGGCAGGAGCGCGCGCTGTGCGCCCAGACCGACCCCGAGTCCTTCTTCCCCGAGAAGGGCGGCTCGACCCGGGAGGCCAAGAAGGTCTGCCTCTCCTGCGAGGTCCGCTCCGAGTGTCTTGAGTACGCCCTCGCCAACGACGAGCGCTTCGGCATCTGGGGCGGCCTGTCCGAGCGGGAGCGCCGCCGTCTGAAGAAGGCCGCGGTCTGACTCCGCTTGACGTCGTGAACGGCCCGTCGCCCGTGGGTTGTCCACAGGCGGCGGGCCGGCATGTTGCGCAGCCGATAGTGTGGGCGCTCGTCCGAGACGCCCCGCTGCCCCCACCGGTCGCGGGCGTCCACTGAAGTCCACCGAACCGGGGCCCGTACCTCGATGTCCGTGCACAGCCACCCGGCAGCCCATCACGACACCGCTGCCACAGCCGCGTTCGACCCGGCCCGCCCCCCTGAGTTCCCGCGTCATGTGGTGACCGCGGTCCTCGTCTCCCACGACGGCGCCCGCTGGCTGCCCGACGCGCTCGCCGGGCTGCTCGGCCAGGAGCGACCCGTCCAGTACGCGATGGGGGCCGACACCGGCAGCGCGGACGACTCCGCCCAGCTGGTCACCGGCGCCCTCGGCGCCGACCGCGTACTGCACCTCGCCCGCCGCACCGGCTTCGGCCAGGCCGTCGAGGAGTGCGGCCGCACCGCCCCGGTCCTCACCCCGGAGCACCTGCCGTACCTGAAGCGGCCCAGCGGCTGGGACCCGGTCACGCGCTCCTGGCGCGACGAGGCGTACGACCTGCCGGACCTCCCGCACGGCGAGCCGGTGCAGTGGCTGTGGCTGCTGCACGACGACTGCGCCCCGGAACCCGACGCCCTGGCCCAGCTGCTGCGGGTCGTGGAGAACGAGTACGAGCTGGGCCGCGAGGACGTGGCCGTGGTGGGCCCCAAGCTCCGCGGCTGGTACGACAAACGGCAGCTGCTGGAGGTCGGCGTCTCCATCGCCAACTCCGGCCGCCGCTGGACCGGCCTGGACCGCCGCGAGCAGGACCAGGGCCAGCACGACCACGTCCGGACCGTGCTGTCGGTGTCCACCGCCGGCATGCTCGTCCGCCGCGACGTCTTCGAACAGCTCGGCGGTTTCGACCGGCATCTGCCCCTCATGCGCGACGACGTCGACCTGTGCTGGCGCGCGCACGCGGCGGGGTACCGCGTCCTGGTCGCCCCCGAGGCGGTCGTCCGGCACGCCGAGGCGTCCTCCCGGGAGCGCCGCACCGTCGACTGCGTGGGCCGCACGTCGGCCTCCCCGCACAAGGTCGACAAGGCCGGCGCCGTCTACACCCTCCTCGTCAACACACGCACGGCCGTGCTGCCCTGGGTGCTGCTGCGGATCGTGCTCGGCACCCTGCTGCGGACCCTCGCCTACCTAGTCGGCAAGGTCCCCGGACAGGCCGTCGACGAGATCCGCGGCCTCATGGGCACGCTGCTCAGGCCCGAGCGGATCCTCGCCGGGCGGCGCCGCAGAGGCGCACCCCAGATCGACAAGGACGAGCTGCGGGCGCTGTTCCCGCCGCCCGGCGCGACGGTCCGGGCCACCGTGGAACAGGTCGCGAGCAACGTCGTCGGCCGCTCCGACCCGGAAGTCGCCGCCGGCGCGGGACGGCACGGCGGCGCCGTCGAGTCGGGCCCGGGCGGCGACGACGCGGACTTCCTGGAGATCGAGCAGTTCGCCCGGCTCAAGCGCATCGCGCGCAAGCCCGGCCCCGTGCTCTTCCTGGTGCTGCTGCTCGTCTCCCTGGCCGCCTGCCGCGAACTCCTCGGCGGCGGCGCGCTCGCGGGCGGCGCCCTGCTGCCCGCCCCGGCCGACTCCGCCGACCTCTGGGCGCGCTACCTGGACGCCTGGCACCCGGTCGCCGCCGGAGGCACCTCCTCCGCGCCGCCGTACGTCGCGCTCGTGGCGATGCTGGCCTCCCTGCTGTTCGGCTCGACCGGCCTCGCCGTGACGGTGCTGCTCGTCTGCTCGGTGCCGCTGGCCGGTGTCACCGCGTACTTCGCCTCCCGCCCCCTGGTGGAGTCCCGGCTGCTGCGCGCCTGGGCGGCCGTCGCCTACGCTTTCCTGCCCGCCGCCACCGGCGCCCTCGCCGGCGGCCGGATCGGCACCGCCGTCCTGGCCGTGCTGCTGCCGCTCATCGCCCGCGCGGGCATCGCGGCCGGCGGCCTGGCCGGCCCCGCGGGCACCCGCGGCAGTTGGCGCGCCACCTGGGCCTACGCCCTGCTGCTGACCATCACCACGGCGTTCACCCCGATCGTGTGGCCCATCGCGCTGCTCCTCGGCGCCGGGCTGCTCGTCCTGCGCCGGTCGGAGATCACGGCCTACGGACCGCGGTTCCTCGCCCAGCTCGGCACGCCCCTGCTGGTCCTCGCGCCCTGGTCGCTGTCGCTGCTGCCGTTCGGCTTCTTCCGGCAGGCCGGCCTGGACTACGGCCCCTCGGCCGCCTCCGCCCTCGACCTGCTCGGCGCCAGCCCGGGCGGCCCCGGCACCGTCAGCGGCCTGATGCTGATCGGCATCGTGCTGGCCGCGCTCGCCGCCCTGCTGCGCTCCGAACGCCAGTCGGGCATCCGGACCGCCTGGGCGGTCGCCCTGACCGGCTTCGTCTTCGCGGTCCTGGCCAACAGCTCCACCTGGGCCGGACCCGCGACCCTGGTCTACGGCATCGCCCTCCTGGCGGCAGCCGTCCTCGGCGCCGACGGGGCACGCTCGCGCGTGGCCGAGCAGAGCTTCGGCTGGCGCCAGCCGGTCGCCGCGCTGATCGCCTTCGCCTCGGCCGCGGGCCCGCTGCTCATCGCCGCCGGCTGGATGATCCGCGGCGCCGACGGGCCCCTGGAGCGTCGCGACGCGACCCAGGTGCCCGCGTTCGTCGCCGAGGAGAGCGGTACCCGCGACCAGGCCCGCACTCTCGTCCTCGACAGCGACTCCGCCTCCCACGTCGGCTACATGCTGGTCCGCGGCTCCGGTGCCCGCCTCGGCGACGGTGAGATCGCCGCGGCCGACGGTGAGAACGGCAAGCTCGACAAGGTCGTCGCCAACCTCGTCGCCGGCTCCGGCGCCGACCAGGCCGACCAGCTCGGCGGTTTCGCCGTGCGCTACGTCCTCGTCCATCAGGGCGCCCCCCGCGAGGTCACCCGCGTCCTGGACGCCACGCCCGGGCTGACCCGGCTGAGCCAGCAGGGCGGTGGGGCGCTGTGGCGGATCGACCAGGAGGTCGCGCGCGCCGCCATCGTCCCGGCCTCCGGCTCCGGCACCCCCGAGCCCGTCGCCGCCGGCCCCGTCGACATCCACACCACGATCCCGACGGGCACCGACGGACGCGTGCTGCGCCTGGCCGACACCGCCTCCGACGGCTGGACGGCCACGCTCGACGGCAAGCCGCTGACCCGCACCACCGTCGACGGCTGGGCCCAGGGCTTCGAACTCCCCGCCACCGGCGGCAAGCTGGACGTCACCTACGACGACCCGCTCACCCACACCCTGTGGCTGTGGGCGCAGGGCCTGATCGCCGCGGTACTCGTGGTGCTCGCGCTGCCCGGCCGGCGCCGCGACATCGACGACGACCTGCCCGACGAGCCCGCCGTCCCGGCCCAGGCGGTCGCCGGCGAGGGCCGCCGCGCCCGCCGCCTGCGCGCCCAGGCCGAGGCCGAGGCCGAACAGACCGCGACACCCGAGGAGTTCCCGGCCGCGCCTCCGCCACCGGAACCCGCAGGGGTCCCGCAGCAGCAGCACCACGGCCAGTGGGACGCGGCGGGCTACCCGGGCGGCGACTACCCGGGCTACGGCGACCAGTACCAGGGAGCCCAGTACCCGGCGGACGCGTACCACGGGCAGTACCAGGCGGACCCGTACCAGGGCGGCCAGTACGACCCGTACGCCTACGGCGGGCAGCCCCAGACGCCGTCGTACGACCAGACGGGCTACGACCAGGCCTACACCCAGGGCTACGGCATGCCGTACGACCCGGCAGAGCAGCAAAACGACCCCCACGGCACGGGCAGTGAGCGTCCCGACGGGAGCCAGCAGTGAACCGCACCACCCTGTCCCTGATCGCCGGCGCGACCGCGCTCGCCGCCGTCACCGGATTCGCGGCCCTGTCCGCCCCGGACGCCCCGGGCGCGGACACCTCCGCCAAGGCTGCCGCCCAACTGCCCGTGGAGCGCACGAGCCTGCTGTGCCCCTCGCCCAGCATGTCCGACCTCGCCGAGACGTCGTACACCTCCTTCACGCCCGTCACCAAGGGCACCGAAGGCGGCGGCAAGGCCGAACTCCAGGCGGCGGCCGCGGAGTCGGCGGACGGCTCGGGCGCGGGCGGCGACCAGGGCGAGAAGGACGACAAGAAGTCCGGCGAGCAGAAGACCGAGAAGCCCGTGCTGACCCCCGAGGAGCCCGGCAAGCCGGTCACCGGGGACAGCTCGGGAGCCGACACGCCCGCGCTCGTCGGCACCGCGGACGGCAGGTTCGCGCCCGGCTGGACCGTCCAGGAGACGACGGAGGTCGCCGCGGGGACCGGGCGCGGCCTACAGGGCGTCAACTGCACGGCCCCGGACACGAGTTTCTGGTTCCCCGGCGCCAGCACGGCGGCCGACCGCACCGACTACGTCCATCTGACGAACCCCGACGGCTCGGCCGCCGTGGTCGACATCGAGCTCTACGGCAAGGACGGCACCCTGAAGTCCACGGTGGGGGAGGGCATCACGGTCCAGCCGCACTCCAGCGAGCCGGTCCTGCTGTCCACCCTCACCGGCGAAAAGCAGGACAACGTCACGGTGCACGTCAACGTCCGCAGCGGCCGCGTCGGCGCCGCCGTGCAGGCCCTCGACGACAAGCTGGGCGGCGACTGGCTGGCCGCCTCCACGGACCCGTCGGGCAGCCTGGTCCTGCCCGGCCTCCCCAAGGACGCGACCTCGGTGCGCCTGGTCGCCTTCACACCCGGCGACGACGACGCCGACCTGAAGGTGCGCCTCGCCTCCCCCTCCGGGCTGATCACCCCGGCCGGACACGAGACGGTGCACGTCAAGGGCGGTATGACGACCGCCGTCGACCTGGGCGACGTGACACGCGGCGAGGCGGGCTCCCTGGTGCTGACGCCGACGGACGGAGCCGTGCCGGTGGTGGCGGCCCTGCGGGTCGTACGCGGCGAGGGCGACAAGCAGGAGACGGCGTTCATCCCGGCCGCCCGCCCGGTCGGCACGCGCGCGACCTCGGCGGACAACAGCGCCAAGGGCAGCACCCTGTCCCTGACCGCGCCCGCCGGCGCCGCCACGGTCGAGGTCACCGCCTCGGCGGGCAGCGAGGGGGGCGCGCCGGTGTCCAAGACGTACACGATCAAGGCGGGCACGACCCAGGACATCGAGCCCCCGGTCCCCAGCGGCCTGAAGGGCACGTACGCGCTCACGGTCGAGCCGAAGTCCGGCGGCCCGGTCTACGGCGCCCGCACCCTGTCCGCGAGCGAGGGCGGAGTCCCCGGCTTCACGGTGCAGACGTTGCCGGACGACCGGGGGACGGTCGCGGTGCCGGAGGCGGACGAGGACCTGTCGGTGCTGCAGAAGTAGGGCAGTGCCGCGGAGGCAGGCGGTGCCGCGGAAGCAGGGCGGGCGACCGGTTTCGGCCGGTCTCAGCCCTGGTCCTCGCCGTACCGCGGATCCACCGTCTCCGGCGTCAGCCCGAGCAGCTCGGCGACCTGCTCGACGACGACCTCGTGCACCAGCGCCGCCCGCTCGTCGCGGCCCTTGGTGCGGATCTCGACCGGCCGCCGGTAGACCACCACGCGCGCGGGACGCCCCTCGCGGGCGCCGATCGTGCCGCCGAGCGGTACCGCCTCGTCGTTCCAGGCCTGGCCGGGGCCGTCCAGGCGCGGCACCTCGAGGACCAGGAAGTCGATGTCGGCGAGTTGCGGCCACCGCCGCTCCAGGCGCTCCACGGAGTCCTGCACCAGATCCGCGAAGGCCTCCGCGCGGCTCGCGGCGAGCGGCACCTGCGGTGGTGCGATCGGGCCGCGCATGCCCCGGCCGTGGCGATCACGGCGGCGGGGCCCGGGGGCGGCGTCACGGGGCGTCACGGGCTTGTCCATCACTGGTGAAGGGTAGTCCCCGCCAGGCCCGTGCGCCCGGCACCGCACGGGCGCGCGGACGGCTTCCGGCCGACCCGCGCGGCATGTCGTTACATGACCATTCAAGCCAAGGTTGGGCTCGAATCCGTATCCCTACGAGAGTGCCGACCTCACGGCAATTGAGGGTTTTGTGACGGCTCTTGACCGCTTACCGGCCCGTCCGGCGCGTCGGACGACGCTGTTCGAGCAGGTCAGCCGGGTGGGCCGGACGGGGTGTGTGGGGCGTCTCACAGCGCGACACGGGGGAGTGACCTGGTGGAGAGTCGTCGCGGCCCGGTCAAGAGTGAGGTACCGTCCATCGTCGTGAGCCCTGTACGTCGCTGTTCGCGCACCGCCTGCGGCCGTCCCGCCGTCGCGACGCTGACGTACGTCTACGCCGACTCGACCGCGGTCCTCGGCCCGCTCGCCACCTACGCCGAACCCCACTGCTACGACCTGTGCGCCGAGCACTCCGAGCGCCTCACCGCCCCGCGCGGCTGGGAGGTCGTCCGGCTTCTCGACGGCTCCGCCCCGGCGCGCCCCAGCGGCGACGACCTGGAAGCGCTTGCGAACGCCGTGCGCGAGGCGGCCCGCCCCCAGGAGCGGGCGGCCGGGGCCGGTGGCGGCGGGCGCGCGGCCGACCCGATGGAGGTCGCGCGACGAGGGCACCTGCGCGTCCTGCGCTCGCCCGACAACTGACCGCACCCCGGTTCCTCCCCACGCACACCCATTGACGCGGGCTTGGCGCGGACATGACCATTCCGTTTTGAGGACGCGAGAAATCGCTTTCGCATGACGGAAGCCGGGGAGGCGCCCGTGTACGTCCAGGAACTGGAACCCGTCGCCGGCTCGCTCGGCCTGTCCGCCCTCGTGGCGGCCCTGCCCCTCGTCACCGTCCTGGTCCTGCTCGGCGCCGTCCGCATGAAGGCCCACCTGGCCGGCCTGACCGGGCTCCTCGCCGCCGTCCTCGTCGCCTGCCTCGCCTACGGCATGCCCCTGGGGCAGACCCTCTCCAGCGCCGCCCAGGGCGCCGTCTTCGGCCTCTTCCCCATCCTGTGGATCGTCGTCAACGCCCTGTGGGTGTACCGGATGACCGTCCTCACCCGGCACTTCGACATCCTGCGCCGCTCCTTCGGGCGGCTGTCCGACGACCCGCGCATCCAGGCGCTCGTCATCGCCTTCTGCTTCGGGGCGCTGCTCGAAGCACTCGCCGGCTTCGGGGCACCCGTCGCGATCAGCGCCGTCATGCTGGTCGCCCTCGGCTTCGAACCGGTGCGCGCCGCCGTCGTCGCCCTGGTCGCCAACACCGCGCCCGTGGCCTTCGGCGCGATGGGCACACCGGTCGTCACGCTCGCCCAGGTGACCGGGCTGCCGCTGGACTCGGTGGCGTCCGTGGTGGGCCGTCAGACGCCGCTGCTGGCCCTCCTGGTGCCCCTCGTGCTGGTCTGGCTGGTGGACGGCCGGCGCGGCCTGCGCGAGACCTGGGTGCCCGCCCTCGCCTGCGGAGTCGCCTTCGCCGTCGCCCAGTTCGCCGCCTCCAACTACCTCTCCGCCCAACTCGCCGACATCGGCGCCGCCCTGGCCGGCGCGGGCGCCCTCGTCGCGACGCCGCACGCGCGCGTGCCCGCCGCCGAGTCCGTGCGCGCCTCCGTGCTCACCGGCGCCCGCAGCGAGGAGCTCGACGAGGAGGACCCGCCCCGCGAGGTCCTGCGGGCCTACGCCCCCTACGCGCTGATCGTCGTGATCTTCTCCGTCGCGCAGATCCCGGCCGTCAAGGACTGGCTGGCCGAGGCGACCCAGACCTACGACTGGCCCTTCCTGAACGTGGCCGGGCCGGACGGCGAGCCGGTCAGCGGCAACGTCTTCAGCTGGCCGATCGTGTCGACCGGCGGCTCGCTCGTGCTCCTCGCCGGGATCTGCACGGCCGCCGTCATCGGGGTGCACGCGCGCGTGGCCGTCAGGGAATGGCTCGCCACCGTCCACGAGCTGCGCTTCGCGATCCTCACGGTGACGTCCGTACTCGCCCTCGCCTACGTCATGAACCTCTCCGGCCAGGCCGCGACGATCGGCTACTTCGTCGCGGCGGCCGGAGCGGGGCTCGCGTTCCTGTCGCCCGTCCTCGGCTGGTTCGGAGTCGCCGTGTCCGGCTCGGACACCTCGGCCAACGCCCTCTTCGGCGCCCTCCAGGTCACCGCCGCCCACGAGTCGGGACTCCCGCCCGACCTCCTGGCCGCCGCCAACAGCTCCGGCGGCGTCCTCGGCAAGATGATCTCCCCGCAGAACCTCACCATCGCCTGCGCGGCCGTCGGGCTCGCGGGCCGCGAGGGCGACCTGCTGCGCAAGGTGCTGCCGTGGAGCCTGGGCCTGCTGCTGGTCATGTGCCTGATCGTCGTGGGCCAGAGCACCCCGGTCCTGGCCTGGATGCTGCCCTGACCTGAGCTGACCTCTCGGAGCCCTCTCGCCGTCCGCCCAGCGCGCTGTCAGTGGGCGAGGGTAGTTTGGGCCGACCGACAGTACTTTTTCAGGAAGGTTGGCCGTGGCTGCTGATCTGTCGCAGGTCGTGAAGGCGTACGACGTACGCGGGGTCGTCCCCGACCAGTGGGACGAGTCCCTGGCCGAGCTCTTCGGAGCGGCCTTCGTCCGGGTCACCGACGCGAGCGCCATCGTGACCGGGCACGACATGCGGCCCTCCTCACCCGGCCTGTCCCGTGCCTTCGCGCGCGGGGCCGCCGCGCTGGGCGCCGACGTGACCGAGATCGGCCTGTGCTCGACGGACCAGCTCTACTACGCCTCGGGTGCGCTGAACCTGCCGGGCGCCATGTTCACCGCCTCCCACAACCCGGCCCGGTACAACGGCATCAAGATGTGCCGCGCGGGCGCCGCCCCGGTCGGCCAGGACACGGGCCTCGCCGAGATCCGCGAACTGGTCGAGCGCTGGAGCGAGTCGGGCGCCCCCGAGCCCGCCGCGACGCCGGGCACCATCACCGGCCGCGACACGCTGTCGGACTACGCGGCCCACCTGCGCTCCCTGGTCGACCTGAGCTCCATCCGCCCCCTGAAGGTCGTCGTCGACGCGGGCAACGGCATGGGCGGCCACACGGTCCCCGAGGTCTTCGCCGGCCTGCCCCTGACCCTGGTGCCGATGTACTTCGAGCTGGACGGCACCTTCCCCAACCACGAGGCCAACCCCCTCGACCCCGCCAACCTCGTCGACCTCCAGAAGCGGGTCCGCGAGGAGGGCGCCGACCTGGGCCTCGCCTTCGACGGCGACGCCGACCGCTGCTTCGTCGTCGACGAGCGCGGCGAGCCCGTCTCCCCGTCGGCGATCACCGCCCTGGTGGCCTCCCGCGAACTGGCCCGGCACGGCGGCAAGGGCACGATCATCCACAACCTGATCACCTCCCGCTCGGTCGCCGAGGTCGTGAAGGAGAACGGCGGCACCCCGGCCCGCACCCGCGTCGGCCACTCCTTCATCAAGGCCGAGATGGCCCGCACGGGCGCGATCTTCGGCGGCGAGCACTCCGCCCACTACTACTTCCGCGACTTCTGGAACGCCGACACGGGCATGCTGGCCGCACTCCACGTCCTGGCGGCCCTGGGCGGCCAGGCGGGCCCCCTCTCCTCCCTGGTGTCCCAGTACGACCGGTACGCCGGCTCCGGCGAGATCAACTCCACGGTCACCGACCAGGCGGGCCGCCTCGCCGCGATCCGCTCCGCGTACGAGAACCGCGAGGGCATCGACCTCGACGAGCTGGACGGCCTGACCGTCTCCGCCGGCGACTGGTGGTTCAACGTCCGCCCCTCCAACACGGAACCCCTGCTGCGCCTGAACGCGGAGGCCAAGGACCCGGAGACGATGGCCAAAGTGCGCGACGAGGCACTGGGCATCATCAGAGGCTGAGTCCGCTCGAGCCGGGCCTCCTGAAGAAGGCCCCAGCTTCCCACCCGACGGCTTCGGGCGGGCCTGGCTTCGGGTCCGACGGCTTCGGGGCGGCCTGGCTTCGGGTCCGACGGCTTCGGGGCGGGTCTGGCTTCCGGTCCGACCGCTTCGGGGGCGAGCCCGGCCTCCTGTCCGACCGATTCGGGTGGTGGGTGGGCGAAGGCCGGGGGTCCAGGGGGCGGAGCCCCCTGGCGGGGTCGAAGGGGCAGAGCCCCTTCACCCACCCCGCAGCCCACCCCACGGCGGTACCCTGACCAGGCACATCCACCCCGCCGATCTCCGAAGGAACCCGCATGCCACTCGAAGCCGGCCTCCTGGACATCCTCGCCTGCCCGGCCTGCCACGCCCCTCTCGAGGAGAAGGACACCGAACTCCTCTGCACCGCCCAGGAGTGCGGCCTGGCCTACCCCGTACGCGACGGCATCCCCGTCCTCCTGGTCGACGAGGCCCGCCGCCCGGCATGACCCGACCGCCCGGGGCAGCCCCAGCGGCGCACATGGACCCCGGCACAACGGGCACCGACGTAGGACACCCAGAAGAGTCCCGGAACCAATGGACCCCGGCGATCGGAGGCTGCCGCCCCATGCTCGACGAATCGCTGCTCGACTCCCCGGAGGGCCTCGCCGAGGCCGACCACCGCGGCCTGCTCCGCGGCGCCGCAGAAGCCGGCGCCCGCGTCCGCACGGCGGCCCGCCACTCCGCCGAGGCCGGTGTCAACGACCTCAAGCCCGACGGCCGGCCCCGCGCCGTCCTCATCGCGGGCCCGGGCGCGGCAGCCACCCACGCCGCCGACCTCCTCGGCACCCTCGCCGCCGCCGGCAGCCCGGTCATCCGGCTGGCCCCCACCGGGGTCGCCCCCGCGGCAGGCGCCCTGCGCTGGGAACTGCCCGGCTGGACCGGCTCCGTCGACCTCCTCCTGATCACCACGCCGGACGGCACCGAACCGGGCCTGTCCCTTCTCGCCGAGCAGGCCTACCGCCGTGGCTGCACCGTCGTCGCCGTGGCCCCCGCCCGTACCCCGCTCGCCGACGCCGTAGCCGGCTCGCACGGCCTGTTCGTGCCCATGGCGACCGCCCCGTACGACCAGGAGGAGCCCTTCGCCGCGTCCGCCCCCGGCGTCCTGTGGGCTCTGCTCACCCCGCTCCTCGCGCTCCTGGACCGTACGGGAGTGCTCGCCGCCCCGCCTGACGCCCTCGGCAAGGTCGCCGACCGCCTCGACCGCGTCGCCGAGTTCTGCGGCCCCGCCATCGCCACCTACAGCAACCCCGCCAAGACCCTGGCCGCCGAGCTCGCCGACGCGCTCCCGGTCGTCTGGACCGAGGGCATCTCGGCAGGCCCGGCGGGCCGCCGCTTTGCCGCCGCGCTCGCCGAACTGTCCGGCACCCCCGCGGTGGTCGCCGAACTCCCCGAGGCCCTCGCCGCCCACGGCGCGCTGCTCGCCGGCCCGCTGGCCGCCAGCGCCGACCCCGACGACTTCTTCCGCGACCGCGTCGAGGAACCACCTGCCCTCCACGCGCGCGTGGTGCTCCTCCGCGACCGCCCCATCGGCGGCCTCACCGCCGCACCCGGCGCCCGCGACCTGGCCCTCAGCCACGACACCCCGATCAGCGAGCTCGAACCCGAGGCGGGCGACGAACTGGAGACCCTCGCGGAACTGATCGCCATCACGGATTTCGCCGCGGTTTACCTGGCGCTCGCTTCGAGGGCCTGATCATGCCCGGGACACCCTGACGCCCGAGCCCAGCCCCCGTAAGCCGGCCTGGCACGCCACGGCCGTACGCACGTCGTACGTACGTCGTACGCACAGACACGCAGAGAGACCTCCATGGACCGCCTCGACAACACCATCCGCCCCTACGCCTGGGGCTCCACCACCGCCATCCCGCACCTGCTCGGCACCGAACCGACCGGCGAACCGCAGGCGGAGATGTGGATGGGCGCCCACCCGGGCGCACCCTCACGCACCGGCCGGGGCACGCTCGTCGAGGTCATCGACGCCGACCCCGAGAAGGAACTCGGACCGGCCACCGTCGCCAAGTTCGGGCCCCGTCTGCCCTTCCTCCTCAAGATCCTCGCGGCCGGCGGCCCGCTCTCCCTCCAGGTCCACCCCGACCTGGAACAGGCCAAGGAGGGCTACGCCGACGAGGAGCGCCGCGGCATCCCCGTGGACGCCCCGCACCGCAACTACAAGGACGCCAACCACAAGCCCGAACTGATCTGCGCGCTCACCGAGTTCGACGGCCTCTGCGGCTTCCGCTCCCCGCTCTCGGCCGCCGCCCTGCTCGACGACCTCGGCGTCGACTCCCTCAAGCCGTACGTCGACCTGCTGCACGCCCACCCCGAGGGCGCCGCCCTGCGCGAGGTCCTCACGGCGATCCTCACCGCCGACCCCGAGGAGATGTCCCGCACGGTGGAGGAGGCGGCGGCCGCCTGCGCCCGCCTCGGCGGCAGCTACGCCCCCTACGCGGACATCGCCCACCACTACCCGGGCGACCCCGGCGTCATCGCCGCGATGCTGCTGAACCACGTCCGGCTCCAGCCCGGCGAGGCCCTCTATCTCGGCGCCGGAGTCCCGCACGCCTACCTCAACGGCCTCGGCGTGGAGATCATGGCCAACTCCGACAACGTCCTGCGCTGCGGCCTCACCCCCAAGCACGTCGACGTCCCCGAACTCCTGCGCATCGTCCGCTTCCGCCCCAGCGACCCCGGCGTCCTGCGTCCCGAGGCCGCCCCGGACGGCGAGGAGCTCTACGAGACCCCGATCGACGAGTTCCGCCTGTCCCGTCATGTCCTCCCCGAGGGAGGCACCGCCCAGGACCTCACCCGCGCGACCCCGCAGATCCTGCTCTGCACGGCCGGCTCCGTCCGGGCGGGCGAGCACGACCTGAGCCCGGGCCGGTCCGTCTTCGTCCCGGCAGGCGAAAAGGCCGAAGTGTCCGGAACCGGCACGCTCTTCCGGGCCACGGTCGTCGCCTGACCCTTCCCAGGGCGGTCCTGGGGTACCCGCGCCTGAGCGGGCTGCAACAATGGCCCACCGTCAAGCACGGGTAAAGCCACGGGCGGCGCACCAAGGCGGGCGTCCGGGCCATGGAACGGCGTACGAAGGGACAACGCGAGCATATGAGCGCGTCAGGCGGCACCAAGGCGATCGTGGCGGCACTGGGAGCCAACCTAGCGATCGCGGTAGCGAAGTTCGTGGCGTTCCTCTTCAGCGGCTCGTCGTCGATGCTCGCCGAGTCCGTGCACTCGGTCGCCGACTCCGGCAACCAGGCACTGCTCCTGGTCGGCGGAAAGAAGGCCCAGCGCGAGGCCACCCCGCAGCACCCCTTCGGATACGGCCGCGAGCGCTACATCTACGCCTTCCTCGTGTCCATCGTGCTCTTCTCGGTCGGCGGCATGTTCGCCCTCTACGAGGGCTACGAGAAGATCAAGCACCCGCACGAGCTGGAGCACTGGTACTGGCCGGTCGGCGTCCTGGTCTTCGCGATCATCGCCGAGGGGTTCTCCTTCCGCACCGCCATCAAGGAGTCCAACACCCTGCGCGGCGGCCGCTCCTGGACGGAGTTCGTCCGCCGCGCCAAGGCCCCTGAGCTGCCGGTCGTCCTGCTGGAGGACCTCGGCGCCCTGGTCGGCCTGGTCCTCGCGCTCGGTGGCGTCGGCCTCGCCCTGCTCACCGGCGACAGCGTCTGGGACGGCATCGGCACCCTCTGCATCGGCGTCCTGCTCATCGTGATCGCCCTGGTCCTCGCCGCCGAGACCAAGTCGCTGCTGCTCGGTGAGGCCGCCGGCGCGGAGGAGACCCAGAAGATCGCGACCGCCCTCGTCGACGGCGACACGGTCACCCGCGTCATCCACATGCGCACGCTCCACCTCGGCCCGGAGGAACTCCTGGTCGCCGCCAAGATCGCCGTCCGTCACGAGGAGACGGCCACCGAGATCGCCACCGCCATCAACGCCGCCGAGGCCCGCATCCGCGAAGCCGTCCCGATCGCCCGCGTCATCTACCTCGAGCCGGACATCTACAGCGAGGCCGAAGCCGCCAAGGGCCCCGACCCCGAGGCGACCCCGGGCGGTCCGACCCCCCACGCCGCCGACCACTGACACCTCGCCTCTTCCACGCCCATGGGGCCCGCCGAACCTGTCGGCGGGCCCCATGGGCTTCTTCTGAGGCCTCCGGTCACCCGACCTCGCGCAGCACCCCGAGGAGCGCCGGTTCGTCCGGCGCGGCCAGCAGCCGCTCACGGAATCCGGCGTCCATCAACTTCCGCGACAGCAACGCCAGAATCCGCAGGTGCTCGTCACCGGCCGCCGCCTCCGGCACGGCGATCATGAACACCAGCCTCGCCTTCGTGCCGTCCAGCGAGCCCCACTCGACGCCCTCCGCGGACCGCGCGAAACCGACCACCGGCTCCGTCACCGCATCCGTCTTGGCGTGCGGAATCGCGATCTCCTCACCGAGCCCGGTCGTGCCCTGCGCCTCCCGCCGCAGCGCGCACGCCACCAGCTCGTCCACATCCGCGACCTTGCCGGTGCGTGCCAGCAGCTCACTCATCTCCCGGATCGCGGACTCCTTGCCGTCCGCACCGAGCTCGACCTTCACGGTCTCCTGGGTGAGGTAGCCGGAGAGAACCCCGTCCACTCCGTCAATTCCGTCCACCCCGGTCTCCGCGGCCGTAGCGCTGTCGGCGGCCACTTCAGGCGTCTCGGATGCGGCCGTCTCACGATCCGCTGGGGGTGCGGGCGTTGCGGGCGGTGCGGACGTCGCCGCGGGTGACGCACCCGCGCCGACCGTCTCCGTCTCCCGGACGGCCGGCCGCGACGCCGTGCCGCCGCCGACGCCGACCCCTCCGGCACCCACCCCGGCCGGGACGGGCTCTGGCACGGGCACAGCCGCACCGGCGCCACCTGCCGCCGCCCCGCGTCCCCCGCGCTCGCTCAGGTCCACCAGGGCGACCGTGGCCAGCGCGGTGACAACCGAGCCGATCACCACGGCCACGAAGAACATCGGCACACCACTCACCGCGCCCAGTACCGCCACGATCGGACCACCGTGCGGCACCGCGTCCTCGACACCGGCGACACCCGCGATCGCACCGGCGACCGCGCCACCCAGCATGTTGGCCGGGATGACCTGCGCGGGCCGCGCCGCCGCGAACGGGATCGCACCCTCCGAGATGCCGAAGCACCCCATGAACAGCGAGGCGAGCCCCGTCTCCCGCTCCTGCTCGGTGTACAGCCGCTTCCGTATCAGCGTGGCCAGGCCCTGCCCCAGCGGCATGACCGGGATCGCGGCCGCGCACATGCCCATGACCGTCTGGTTGCCGGTCGCGATGAGCCCGGCGCCGAACAGGAACGCCGTCTTGTTGACCGGCCCGCCCATGTCGAACGCGATCATGAGCCCCAGGATCGCGCCGAGCAGGATCGCGCTGGTACCGGTCATACCGCTGAGCCAGTCGGTCAGATGCTCGAACACCCAGGAGATCGGCTTGCCGAGGACGTAGATGAAGAACAGCCCCAGTGCCGTGGTCGCCACGATCGGGATCACGATGATCGGCATGATCGGCTGCGCGAACTTCGGGACCTTGACCTTCTTGATCCACAGCACCAGATACCCGGCGAGGAACCCGGTCACGATCGCCCCGATGAACCCGGCCCCCGCCTTGGAGCCGTACAGCTCACCGGTGTTGGCGATCCAGCCGCCGATCATGCCGGGCACCAGCGCGGGCCGGTCCCCGATGGCGTACGCGATATAGCCCGACAGGATCGGCACCATCAGCGTGAAGCCGATGACGCCGATGTTGTTCACGTCCATCCAGAAGGAGTCCTTCGGGATGACCAGCCCGCCCGACGGGTCGGTGTGCCCGCCGAGCGAGAGCGAGATCGCGATCAGCAGCCCGCCGACCACGACGAACGGGATCATGTAACTGACCCCGTTCATCAGCGCCTTGTACCCGATGCTCCGCTCCTTGCCGCCGGCCGCGGAGTTCGTGGGGGCCGAGGGGGTGCCCCCTTCGGTGTGCACGGGCGCCGACAGCACCCTCTCGATGAGCTGCTCCGGGTGGCGAATGCCCTCCGCCACCCCGACCGTCAGCACCCGCTTGCCGACGAAACGGCTCAGGTCCACGTCCTTGTCCGCGGCGACGATGACACCGTCCGCGTGGTTGACATCGTTGTCGTCGAGGACGTTTTCAGCCCCGATGGATCCCTGGGTCTCCACCTTCATGTCGATGCCGCGGCTCTCGGCGGCCTGGGCGAGCTTCTCGGCCGCCATGTAGGTGTGGGCGATGCCGGTCGGGCACGCGGTCACCGCGAGCAGCTTCAACCGCTGCCGCTCGCCACCGCCGTCGCCCGTGGGGGGAGGGCCGGCCGGATTCGTCACGTCGATCTCCTAACGCCTTTGTCATACGGAACCGCCGTCCCGGACGCTCCCGCAAGATCGATCAGTTGGTCAGATCTCCGGGGCATCCTGCACCACCCCACCGCAGACTCAAAGGCCGAAAGGTCCCTGAACGTACCGGTTTACCGCCTCCTGTCGACCGTTCGTTGGTGTCCTGTTATCGCTCTCGCCCACCACTCGCACACCTCACCGCCACCTGACCTGCCGCCGCCCCCGAAGGCCCCCGCACCCAGCCCGCTCACCCCGTCCCCGGTGGCGCGATCTATTCGGAGGCGGGCTGGGGGTGGCACGGCCTCCCGGTGTAGCTTGGGACGGAGCCAGACGTCGCTGCTGATGGCGGTCGGGCGGTCCCGACGCGGACCGGCCGAGGGAGAGAGGGCCTCCGACGGACTGCGCTGCGCGTACGCGGGCATGCCTGTGTCCTCCTTCGGGGCACCCCTGTGTCCGCCGCCGCGCAGACCAGCCGTACCCACCTCGACCCAACCCGAGGAGCAGCTCGAATGACGACTGTCGACAACCGACAGGACTTCAAGGTCGCCGACCTCTCCCTGGCCGAGTTCGGCCGCAAGGAGATCACCCTCGCCGAGCACGAGATGCCCGGCCTGATGGCGATCCGCAAGGAGTACGCCGAGGCACAGCCCCTGGCCGGCGCCCGTGTCACCGGCTCCCTGCACATGACCGTGCAGACCGCCGTGCTCATCGAGACCCTGGTCGCCCTGGGCGCACAGGTCCGCTGGGCCTCCTGCAACATCTTCTCCACCCAGGACCACGCCGCCGCGGCCATCGCCGTCGGCCCGAACGGCACCGTGGACAACCCCCAGGGCGTCCCGGTCTTCGCCTGGAAGGGCGAGACCCTGGAGGAGTACTGGTGGTGCACGGAGCAGGCTCTGACCTGGCCGGACAGCCCCACCGGCGGCCCCAACATGATCCTCGACGACGGCGGTGACGCCACCCTCCTCGTCCACAAGGGCGTCGAATACGAGAAGGACGGCAAGGTCCCCTCGCCCGACACCGCCGAGTCCGACGAGCACCGCGTCATCCTCGAGCTGCTGAACCGCACCATCACGGACGGTTCGCAGAAGTGGACCCAGCTGTCCTCGGAGATCCGCGGCGTCACCGAGGAGACCACCACCGGCGTCCACCGCCTGTACGAGATGCAGCGCGACGGCACCCTCCTGTTCCCGGCGATCAACGTCAACGACGCCGTCACCAAGTCGAAGTTCGACAACAAGTACGGCTGCCGCCACTCCCTCGTCGACGGCATCAACCGCGCCACCGACGTCCTCATCGGCGGCAAGACCGCGGTCGTCTGCGGCTACGGCGACGTGGGCAAGGGCTGCGCGGAGTCCCTGCGCGGACAGGGCGCCCGTGTGATCGTCACCGAGATCGACCCGATCTGCGCCCTCCAGGCCGCGATGGACGGCTACCAGGTCACGACCCTCGACGAGGTCATCGACAAGGCCGACATCTTCATCACCACGACCGGCAACAAGGACATCATCATGGCCTCGGACATGGCCAAGATGAAGCACCAGGCCATCGTCGGCAACATCGGCCACTTCGACAACGAGATCGACATGGCCGGCCTCGCCAAGATCCCCGGGATCGTCAAGGACGAGGTCAAGCCGCAGGTCCACACCTGGACCTTCCCCGACGGCAAGGTGATCATCGTCCTCTCCGAGGGCCGCCTGCTGAACCTGGGCAACGCCACCGGCCACCCGTCGTTCGTGATGTCCAACTCCTTCGCGGACCAGACCCTGGCCCAGATCGAGCTGTTCACCAAGCCCGACGAGTACCCGACCGGCGTCTACGTGCTGCCCAAGCACCTCGACGAGAAGGTCGCCCGCCTCCACCTCGACGCGCTCGGCGTGAAGCTCACCACGCTCCGCCCCGAGCAGGCCGAATACATCGGCGTGCAGGTCGAGGGCCCGTTCAAGCCGGACCACTACCGCTACTGAGCCGGTAGTTCAGCACCGTCGAGACCGAGGCAGGCCCCCGCACCCCCGTGCCGGGGGCCTGCCCCGTTCGACGGACCGGTGACCGGCCCAGCCCGTCAGGACCCAGGACCCCCATGCCCCGCGGCCGTTATTCGCTCCATGATCCGCACGATCACACCCCCCTCGCAGATGAGCACTTCCAGTGCGCCGTCGGCCCCTCCGGCTGGCGCTACGTCTCCCAGCTGACCACCCCCTCAGGCGATCACCGCGGTTCCGTGGACCTCACTCTCGACGAACTCGGCCGCCCCATCCGCCTCGAACTCCACGCCGCCGCCTGGCAGGTCCGCGGTGCCGCACTCGACGGCGTCACCTGGGTCCGCACCGACCCCACCGGAACCGAGGCCACCGAAGGCAATGTGCCCGCCCATGCCTTCACCGGGACCTCCCCGGCATTCCTCGTCGCCACCGCCCGTCTCCTGCGCCTCACCCCCTCGGCAACAGCCACCCGCGTACGCCTCGTAGCCTTCACGGACCCGGTCCTCGCCCCGCGCACCGTGGACCAGTCGTGGGCCTTGCTGAAAAGAGAAGCACACACCACTGACAGTGGCCCTCTGACCGTGGACGAATACCAGGTCACAGCCCTGGACACGGGTGAGCAGCACGCCGTGCACATCGCCGGCGACGTGGTGCTCGCGGCCCCCGGCATCGAGCTCGAGGACCTCGAATCACCACCGTCGCCGTTCACCTGAGCCGACCGCCCCGGCAGCCGATGAGCGGGGCAGCCCGCCCGCCGTCACGCCGGCGGCACGAACCCGGTGCCGGGACGGTCACCCACCGGCACCTCGTGCGACTCGGCAGGCCGGCCTCCCGTAACCGGCGAGGTCGCTTCGGTCGCTGCGGGAGTTTCGGATGCCCCGGACGCAGCGCCACCTGGCACCACCGGTGATCCGTGCGCAGCCCCGACCTCGTCCACGGCTGAAGCCCGTACGTCGGCTGAAGCCCGTACGTCGGCCGGAGCCCGTACGTCGGCCGGAGCCTGGACGTCGGCCGGTGTCGCAGCAGACGTCGCGGAAGAGGCGGACCCGTCCCCCCTGACACTGACGAAAGCCCGCCGGGCCTCCCGAGCCTGCCGCTCCTGCACGACCGCTGCCAGATACGCCGCCGCCGGAACACCCTGCGGCACCGGAGCCCCCGTACGCTCCGCCAGATCCGACGCCAGCCGCTCCGCCATCGACCGGCCCACCTGCGGATCCAACTGCTGCATGCGCGTCAGGTACTGACGGACGGCGAGCCACAGACCGTCGGGCACCGCGGACAGATCGAGCCCCGAGAACCGCCCGGCCAGCCACGGCGGAGGAGTCGGCACGAAACCGGTCCGCGCGACCGGAATCCGTTCCCGTACGACGAGAGTCCCCGCGAACACGTCACCGAGCCGCCGCCCACGCGCCGACACGAACGAGGCGACACAGGCGACGATGCCGAAGGTCATCAGAATCTCGATCACCCCGATCAAGCCCCTCACCAGGGCATGCCGGAACCTGATCGGACCACCGTCGTCCCGCACCACACGCAGCCCGCAGGCCATCTTCCCGAGCGACCGCCCGTGACTGAGCGTCTCGACCGCTATCGGCGCACCCACCAGCACCAGAACGAACGTCGCGATCGACAGCGCCGTCTGCGCCGCCTCGTCCAGCGAGGCAGTGGACACCACCAACGCGACGGTCACCGCGATGTAGACGGCCATGGCCGCCACGAGATCCAGCAACACGGCCAACGCCCTGCTGGGCAGCCTCGCCGGGCGCAGCTCCAACGCCACCGCCTCGCCCGTCACCAGCTCACTCACGCCCGCCGTCCTTCCCCTGCCCTGCCCCCGTCAGGGCCAGTCTGCCAAGCTGAGGGCGCATCGCGCCGTAGTACGACAAGCTGATCCACGACGAGCCGCCGACGAACAGCCGAGGAGCAGGCACACCGATGGACCTCGACGTCTTCGTCTCCGCCCATCGCGCGGAGTGGGACCGCCTCGAAGCCCTGCTCCGCCGCCAGCGCCGCCTCAACGGCGCCGAAGCCGACGAACTCGTCACCCTCTACCAGCGCACCGCCACGCACCTCTCCCTGATCCAGTCCAGCGCACCCGACCCCCAGCTGACCGGCCGGCTCAGCCAACTCGTGGCACGCGCGCGAAGCGCCGTGACAGGCACCCGGCGCGCCTCCTGGCGCGACGTCACCCGGTTCCTCACCCACGGCTTCCCCGCCGCCGTCTACACCTCACGCCACTGGTGGGTCCCCACCGCGCTGCTGTCCACGGCCGTCGCCGCCCTCCTGGGCTGGTGGATCGGCACCCACCCCGAAGTGCAGGCCTCCCTCGCGGCCCCCAGCGAACTACGCGAGCTCACCCGCCCGGGCGGCCAGTACGAGACGTACTACTCCAGCCACCCGGCCGCGAGCTTCGCCGCCCAGGTCTGGACGAACAACGCCTGGGCCGCTGCCCTGTGCCTGATCCTCGGGGTCTTCGTCGGTCTACCGGTCATCTGGATCCTCTTCCAGAACATGCTCAACCTCGGCGTGGGCTTCGGCCTGATGTCCTCGGCAGGTCGCCTCGACACGTTCCTCGGCCTCGTCCTCCCACACGGCCTGCTTGAACTGACCGCCGTCTTCGTCGCGGCCGGCACGGGTCTGCGCCTCGGCTGGACCCTGATAGACCCGGGCCCGCGCACACGGCGCACGGCTCTCGCGGAAGAGGGCCGAGCCGCCATCGGCATGGCCATAGGCCTCGCCCTGGTCCTCTTCGTCTCCGGCGCCATCGAAGGCTTCGTCACCCCGTCCGGCCTTCCCACCTGGGCACGCATCACCATCGGAGTCATCGCCGAACTGGCCTTCCTGCTTTACGTCTATGTCGTGGGTGGCCGTGCCGCACGCGCCGGTGAGACCGGCGACGTCGAGGCAGCGGAACGCAGCGCCACCGTCCCGACAGCGGCCTGAAGCAGGGCACGACCGCCTGATGTGCGTCCACGTCCGTTCAACTGCTAGTCTCCTCTTCGCCCCACAGGAGCCGTTGACACGGCGAATGCGGGGAGGTAGATTCGAACAGTTGCCTGGAGGCGGGGTTCAGCCCCGAACCGGCTACAGTGAGCATCTGTCTGCTTCGTGAAGCATCGCTTTCATTGAAGCCCCTCCCGATAAATCGGAATTGAGTTGCCGGTCAGTCCGGCTCGAAACTTCTGATAAAGTCGGAACCGCCGGAAAGGGAAACGCGAAAGCGGGAACCTGGAAAGCACCGAGGAAATCGGATCGGAAAGATCTGATAGAGTCGGAAACGCAAGACCGAAGGGAAGCGCCCGGAGGAAAGCCCGAG